>NZ_MLFR01000069.1 GCF_002095475.1 Pantoea rwandensis | reverse complement strand
CTGTTCAAATTGTTTTTAAATTGGCTGGGGTGCAGGGATTCGAACCCCGGAATGCTGGTATCAGAAACCAGAGCCTTACCGCTTGGCGACACCCCAAAAAATTTGGTGGCTACGACGGGATTTGAACCTGTGACCCCATCATTATGAGTGATGTGCTCTAACCAGCTGAGCTACGTAGCCTGAGTTTACTGCTTACTGCATCCGAAGATGGCTGGGATACCTGGATTCGAACCAGGGAATGCCGGT
>NZ_MLFR01000068.1 GCF_002095475.1 Pantoea rwandensis | reverse complement strand
GTCACACTCAGCGGATGGGTTCCCGTTGCCAGCACGGTGCTGTTGGTGCTCCAGGTGCCGTCCGCGAGAACCACCGCCGAACCGACCAACACTGCACTGCCACTGATGTTGTCGTACACCCGGACGATATCGCCCGCTTCCGCCGTACTCACCACACCGCTCAGAAGTGGCGTGGTGTCGTTGGTGGAACCGCCGTTCGCCACCGTCACCGGCGTGGTGCCGTTGTCGTTGGCAATCACCAGCGTTGAGTTCACC
>NZ_MLFR01000067.1 GCF_002095475.1 Pantoea rwandensis | reverse complement strand
TACTTCGCAGCCTACCGTTTCCGGTCTGCTCTGAAGTATTGTTTTGAGTCACTGTAATGGTGGAGCTAAGCGGGATCGAACCGCTGACCTCCTGCGTGCAAGGCAGGCGCTCTCCCAGCTGAGCTATAGCCCCATACAGTTACTGCAGAGACCACTACTACCACTCACCAGGAGTTCCGCTTTTTCAAACGGTAATTTCTTTTCAGGCAAGGCAAAGGGTCGCGACGTACAGTTCACTGTACGAGCGGCGCTTTAACGCAGCATGAGAA
>NZ_MLFR01000066.1 GCF_002095475.1 Pantoea rwandensis | reverse complement strand
TCCTCATGCTGCGTTATGCGCGCGGTCGTTTACCCAACAGTAAACTTCCCTTACGCATGCCTTGCCTGAGAAGAAATTACATTCCTTATGCAAAGAATGTAACTCCTGGTGAGTGGTAGTAGATGGTCTCTGCAGTAACTGTATGGGGCTATAGCTCAGCTGGGAGAGCGCCTGCCTTGCACGCAGGAGGTCAGCGGTTCGATCCCGCTTAGCTCCACCATTACAGTGACTCAAAACAATACTTCAGAGCAGACCGGAAACGGTAGGCTGCGAAGTATTA
>NZ_MLFR01000065.1 GCF_002095475.1 Pantoea rwandensis | reverse complement strand
CATCCATGGCCGACCCGAACTGCCTGTCGCATCCATGCGACAGGCTCCTGGCACAACGTCTCCGCCTCAGCGCTGCGAATAGCCCTTGCAGCAGCAGAGGCGCTGTGGCCTCAGACACTGTGCCCTTTGTAACAGTAAAACCGCTATCGCAGATACACTTGCGCCCTTTGTTACAGAACGCACATAAGCTAGCGAGCAGGCTGGGGCCGCTCAGGGGCAGGCATTCCGCAGCGCTGAACAGAGTGAGGCTGCCAGGAGAGCACGCATGGATGCGGGCGAAAGGTGGGGCTGGAACATGGA
>NZ_MLFR01000064.1 GCF_002095475.1 Pantoea rwandensis | reverse complement strand
GGCGCGACGGTATCAATCACCACGGTTGAAGCGACCGGAGAACTCACTGTTCCCGCCGCATTGGTTGCCGTCACGCTCAGGGCATGGCTACCGTTGCTCAGGGTTGTTGAAGTAAAGCTCCAGGTGTTCCCCGCCACTGCCGTGGTGGTACCCAGCACCGTGGTGCCGTCATAGATGGTAATGACGTTACCCGCCGCTGCTGTCCCTGTCAGGGTTGGGGTGCTGTCGTTGGTAGTGCCATTGTTGGCAACTGGCGTCAGCGTATTGTTGGCGTCGTTGTTGACCACCAGCGTTGGTGCTGTCGCCGCGACGGTGGAGACGGTGAGGGTGAAGGTTGAAGCCGTACCCACGTTGCCCGCCGCATCCGTTGCCGTCACACTCAGGGTGTGAGTCGCGTCAGACAGCGTACCCAGCGTAATGCTCCAGGTGCCATTAACAGCCGTTGTAGAGCCGATCGCCACACCGTTTTCACGGATGATGACCAGACTGCCCGACTCTGCACTACCGCTCAGCGCTGGCGTGCTGTCATTGGTGGTGCCGCCGTTGGCAATCGGCACCGCCGTAGTGCCGTTATTGTTAGCTGCCGCGACTGTCAGACCGGTTGGAGCAGTGGTATCGATAATCACACTGGCTGTGGTGGTACCGCTGACGTTACCTGCCGCATCGGTGACA
>NZ_MLFR01000063.1 GCF_002095475.1 Pantoea rwandensis | reverse complement strand
CAACGCCTTCTGGCAGTTGAACGTCACCGGTCACGTCAGTAGTACGGAAGTAGAACTGAGGACGGTAGCCTTTGAAGAACGGAGTATGACGGCCGCCTTCTTCTTTAGACAGTACGTACACTTCTGAAGTGAACTGGGTATGCGGCTTGATTGAACCCGGCTTAGCCAGAACCTGACCACGCTCGATATCTTCACGCTTGATACCACGCAACAGAACACCACAGTTCTCGCCTGCCTGACCCTGGTCCAGCAGTTTGCGGAACATTTCAACGCCAGTACAGGTAGACTTAACAGTATCTTTAAGGCCAACAACTTCAACTTCGTCGCCGACTTTCACGATACCGCGCTCAACACGACCGGTTACAACAGTACCACGGCCTGAGATTGAGAATACGTCTTCGATTGGCAGCAGGAACGGCATGTCAATTGCACGTACTGGCTCTGGGATATAAGTATCCAGATGACCAGCCAGTTCAATGATCTTCTCTTCCCACTCAGCTTCGCCTTCCAGCGCTTTCAGAGCAGAACCGCGAATGATTGGAGTATCGTCGCCTGGGAAGTCGTATGCAGACAGCAGGTCACGTACTTCCATCTCAACCAGTTCCAGCAGCTCTTCGTCATCAACCATGTCGCACTTGTTCAGGAACACGATGATGTAAGGAACGCCAACCTGACGACCCAGCAGGATGTGCTCACGGGTCTGTGGCATTGGGCCATCAGTCGCAGCTACAACCAGGATCGCGCCGTCCATCTGCGCAGCACCGGTGATCATGTTTTTCAC
>NZ_MLFR01000062.1 GCF_002095475.1 Pantoea rwandensis | reverse complement strand
CACCGATTCAAATTCACAATCATTGGCTTAAGTGAGCGGCATTACGTCAGAAATGGCGCACCTGCAATGTTCAGCGCACTGTTTCGGTCGCCATAAATGGCGCCCCTATGGGGTTCAACGTGGTTTTCGTAGGGTACGCATTCATGCGTACCGGTTCAAATACGCACTCATTGGCTTAAGTGAGCAGTATTAACGCTAATGCGGCCCCTTTAATTACATTTTCGGATAATGTTTTTTCTGCCATGCCAGCAATTCAAACACGCCAAAGAAGAAAATTTTTGCCTGCGTCGCACCACTGAGTTTGGGTGCGTCTTTTGGTTGAGTCGCGCGAAGTAATACCAACTGCAAACCGTGCATGATCACCATGAAGAACAACGCCACGTGAACAAAGTAACGCAGCGGCGTGGGGAAGGGATGCACCAGATTCAACAGCAGGAATGCCCACACGCAAATCATCAATAAACGACCCAGATTAAGCCACATCGTGCGTCTCCTGTTGGCGTTGATAAAGGCGATAGGCCACCTGGCCAGCAATCTTTTCGCGATACAAATCCCAGTTGGCGGGTGCAACAGGCGTGCCATGCTCCACTTCACTTTCGACATAAACGAGCGCGTTATCCGCCAGCCAGCCGTTATTTTCCAGCAGCGTCAGGGTTTCTAACAGCAGTCCTTTACGGAATGGCGGATCAACAAACACCACATCAAACGGCTCACCCGGTTGGCTCAACCACTGCAAGGTGTTGGTCTGCACGACTTTGCCCTGTGTCGCACGCAGCGTTTGCAGATTCTGCGACAGCTGCTGAGCAACCGAGCGCTCCATTTCAAGCAGCGTTGCCGATGCAGCATAGCGTGACAGCGCCTCCAACCCGAGCGCGCCGCTACCGGCGAAGCAATCGAGGCAGCGCGCTTCCTGAATATCTGGCGCCAACCAGTTGAACAGGGTTTCACGCACGCGATCGGTGGTCGGGCGTAGGCCCGCGCTGTCTGGCACCGGTAATTTACGGCCACGCCACTGTCCGCCAATAATACGGATTTGGCCAGCAGCGCCGCTGTTGCGGGGGGATTTACTCATTTCGCTCACAACTCGTCATAATTTGTTGCGTAGTTTAACGGGCGCAGCAGGTAGAAGAAACGTAAAAAAGGGTGCTGTGGTGCGCTGGCTGGAAAGTGTTAGACTACTGAGTTGATATGGCGCGCGTAATTGCCTGATTTTTACGCCGCTCGCGCGTCAAAAATTGAATTTTTTATCCCCTGGGAACAGCGTGCAACCGGGAATAAGCCATCGAGGAGTGTGGTTACACAATGGCAAAAGAGAAAAAACGCGGCTTTTTTTCCTGGCTAGGCTTTGGCAAAGAAGAAGAGACGCAGCAGCCTGCGGAAGAGCAGCAGCAATCCACCGACGTGGCGCAGGAGCCCATCGCTGAAGAGAGCGCATTAGCAAGCGCCGAAGCGCAGGCAGAAGAGACCGTTTCCGTCACTGAGCAGGTTGCCGAAGCACAACAGACGCATGCGGAAGAGCATGGTGTCGAGCCGATTACGGCTATCGAAGAAGAGGTGCTGCCAGAACAGGAAACGCATCCTGAAGTGGCGCCAATTGAAGAAGAGCCGCAGGCGGAAGAGCTGGTTATCGACGCGCCTGTTGAGCCGACTAACGAGCCGCAGCAAGCCGTTATCGAAGCACCGGTTGAATCGGCTATCGAGCCGCAGCGGGCTGTTATCGAAGTACCGGTTGAATCGGCTATCGAG
>NZ_MLFR01000061.1 GCF_002095475.1 Pantoea rwandensis | reverse complement strand
TTACTTTTCTATCAGACAATCTGTGTGAGCACTGCGCGGGAAGGTATCTTCAGGTAAGGAGGTGATCCAACCGCAGGTTCCCCTACGGTTACCTTGTTACGACTTCACCCCAGTCATGAATCACAAAGTGGTAAGCGCCCTCCCGAAGGTTAAGCTACCTACTTCTTTTGCAACCCACTCCCATGGTGTGACGGGCGGTGTGTACAAGGCCCGGGAACGTATTCACCGTAGCATTCTGATCTACGATTACTAGCGATTCCGACTTCACGGAGTCGAGTTGCAGACTCCGATCCGGACTACGACGCACTTTATGAGGTCCGCTTGCTCTCGCGAGGTCGCTTCTCTTTGTATGCGCCATTGTAGCACGTGTGTAGCCCTACTCGTAAGGGCCATGATGACTTGACGTCATCCCCACCTTCCTCCAGTTTATCACTGGCAGTCTCCTTTGAGTTCCCGGCCGAACCGCTGGCAACAAAGGATAAGGGTTGCGCTCGTTGCGGGACTTAACCCAACATTTCACAACACGAGCTGACGACAGCCATGCAGCACCTGTCTCACGGTTCCCGAAGGCACTAAGGCATCTCTGCCGAATTCCGTGGATGTCAAGAGTAGGTAAGGTTCTTCGCGTTGCATCGAATTAAACCACATGCTCCACCGCTTGTGCGGGCCCCCGTCAATTCATTTGAGTTTTAACCTTGCGGCCGTACTCCCCAGGCGGTCGACTTAACGCGTTAGCTCCGGAAGCCACTCCTCAAGGGAACAACCTCCAAGTCGACATCGTTTACGGCGTGGACTACCAGGGTATCTAATCCTGTTTGCTCCCCACGCTTTCGCACCTGAGCGTCAGTCTTTGTCCAGGGGGCCGCCTTCGCCACCGGTATTCCTCCAGATCTCTACGCATTTCACCGCTACACCTGGAATTCTACCCCCCTCTACAAGACTCTAGCCTGCCAGTTTCGAATGCAGTTCCCAGGTTGAGCCCGGGGATTTCACATCCGACTTGACAGACCGCCTGCGTGCGCTTTACGCCCAGTAATTCCGATTAACGCTTGCACCCTCCGTATTACCGCGGCTGCTGGCACGGAGTTAGCCGGTGCTTCTTCTGCGGGTAACGTCAATCGATGCGGTTATTAACCACATCGCCTTCCTCCCCACTGAAAGTACTTTACAACCCGAAGGCCTTCTTCATACACGCGGCATGGCTGCATCAGGCTTGCGCCCATTGTGCAATATTCCCCACTGCTGCCTCCCGTAGGAGTCTGGACCGTGTCTCAGTTCCAGTGTGGCTGGTCATCCTCTCAGACCAGCTAGGGATCGTCGCCTAGGTGAGCCATTACCCCACCTACTAGCTAATCCCATCTGGGCACATCCGATGGTGTGAGGCCCGAAGGTCCCCCACTTTGGTCCGAAGACGTTATGCGGTATTAGCTACCGTTTCCAGTAGTTATCCCCCTCCATCGGGCAGTTTCCCAGACATTACTCACCCGTCCGCCACTCGTCACCCAAGGAGCAAGCTCCTCTGTGCTACCGTTCGACTTGCATGTGTTAGGCCTGCCGCCAGCGTTCAATCTGAGCCATGATCAAACTCTTCAATTTAAGTTTGATTTGCTGAAACAAGTTCAGCGATGCTCATCTGTAAAACGTCATAATGAATTTCATTATGTGTTCACTCGTGAGACTTGATATTTTTTACGTCCGGAGACGTTGATATCAATCCTGCGAGTGCCCACACAGATTGTCTGATAAATTGTTAAAGAGC
>NZ_MLFR01000060.1 GCF_002095475.1 Pantoea rwandensis | reverse complement strand
GCTGTGTGCCCAGGCTGTGTGAAAACCACTGATCACTTTTTGGTCTAAGTAGTGGCTTTATATGATCAACCATTCTTGATAAACCCATGCGGAAACCTACTTTATTTAATAAAATTAGAATCATACGGTTAAATAAAGCGGGTGCAGGTATGACTCAGCATATCAAAGGTCAAGGCAGACATCAGGTGACGTTGTTCCCTGAAGTGCTGGATGATTTTGTCACAGAAGACAACCCTGTCAGGGTTATTGACGTCTTTGTTGATGAATTACAGCTTGATGCACTTGGCTTTGAGCGCGTTAATGCAAAACAAACCGGGCGGCCGGGATATCACCCCGCAACCATGCTGAAGCTTTACATTTATGGATACCTGAACCGCATCCAGTCATCCCGCCGGTTAGAGAAAGAAGCCCATCGTAACGTTGAATTGATGTGGTTACTTGAGCGATTAACACCTGATTTTAAAACCATTGCAGACTTCAGAAAAAACAATGGTAAAGGCATCAAAAATGCCTGCCGCACTTTCATTGATCTGTGTCGGCAGATGCAGATGTTCACCGATGTGGTGGTTGCCATTGATGGTAGTAAGTTTAAGGCGGTAAACAGCAAATCGAACAATTTCACGCCCCAGAAAACAAAAGGCCACATTGAAAGGGTTGAGCAAAGTATCGCTCTTTACCTGAATAAGCTCGATGAAGCTGACAAGGCTGCGGAGCCCAAAAAAATGCATGTTTAACAACTGTGAAACTGGCATGGCTGCAAAAGCGTCTGAAAGAACTCAAGAAAATTCAGCAGGCCGTTGTGCAGCACCCTGATAAGCAGTTGTCACTGACAGATCCTGATTCCCGGTTAATGAAGATAAACAATGTTAACCGCCAGGTGAGCTATAACGTTCAGACTGCCGTTGATGCTAAATATCACCTGATTGTTGCGCATGAAGTAACGAATACACCAGACCGTGGGCAGCTAACAGCGGTGACCAAATTAGCGCAGGAAGCAGTTGGCAAAGCGGATATTAACGTACTGGCTGATAAAGGTTATTACAGCCGAGGAGATATTAAAGCAACGCAGGACTTAGGTGCCGTAGCCTTAGTACCAAAAGGTGATACCTCTGGCGCTGACCGTAAAGGTCTTTTCAATCGTTCATTGTTCAAATATGACCAAGAAAAAGATATTTATATTTGCCCGATGGGTAACGAGCTTCAGAACCGATTTACGATGGTTGAGGATGGTTTAGAACAGCAAATGTACTTTAACAATATTGCCTGTCGCGATTGCAGTCAGCGGTCAAGGTGCACCACATCAAAACGCGATCCGAGGCGTATAAGGCGCTGGGTTCATGAAGCCGAAATGGAAGATATGCAAGCCAGGCTTAATGCATCGCCACAAACAGCTGTCGTGCGAAAGCAAACGGTAGAGCATCCGTTCGGGACAATTAAGATGTGGATGGGAGCGACTCACTTCCTGACGCAACGGTTTAAAAACGTCAGCACAGAAATCAGTCTGCATGTACTGGCTTATAACCTTAAGAGGATGATGTCCATCTGGGGTACCGAAGGATTGGCCGACAAGCTGCGAGAACGATGCAACTAGCGGCAGTGGCCGCTTTAACCCCGAATAACCGGCCATTAGTACTCCATATCAAGCCACAAAGTCTCGTTTTGCCTCAACATACAAATCACTGCGAATACAGCCCATATCAGGAATATCTTGCATCCCTGCTGGTGTTAGTCCTCAGATACTACAAAAACCGAGTTTTTACACAGCCTGT
>NZ_MLFR01000059.1 GCF_002095475.1 Pantoea rwandensis | reverse complement strand
GCTGAAAATCGACTTCTGCGTCTCTCAAAAAACGCCTCTGGCGTTGTAAGGTTAAGCCTCACGGGTCATTAGTACCGGTTAGCTCAATGCATCGCTGCACTTACACATCCGGCCTATCAACGTCGTAGTCTTCAACGTCCCTTCAGGACTCTCAAGGAGTCAGGGAGAACTCATCTCGGGGCAAGTTTCGTGCTTAGATGCTTTCAGCACTTATCTTTTCCGCACTTAGCTACCGGGCAATGCCATTGGCATGACAACCCGAACACCAGTGGTGCGTTCACTCCGGTCCTCTCGTACTAGGAGCAACCCCCCTCAATTCTCCAGCGCCCACGGCAGATAGGGACCGAACTGTCTCACGACGTTCTAAACCCAGCTCGCGTACCACTTTAAACGGCGAACAGCCGTACCCTTGGGACCTACTTCAGCCCCAGGATGTGATGAGCCGACATCGAGGTGCCAAACACCGCCGTCGATATGAACTCTTGGGCGGTATCAGCCTGTTATCCCCGGAGTACCTTTTATCCGTTGAGCGATGGCCCTTCCATTCAGAACCACCGGATCACTATGACCTGCTTTCGCACCTGCTCGAGCCGTCACTCTCGCAGTCAAGCTGGCTTATGCCATTGCACTAACCTCCTGATGTCCGACCAGGATTAGCCAACCTTCGTGCTCCTCCGTTACTCTTTGGGAGGAGACCGCCCCAGTCAAACTACCCACCAGACACTGTCCGCAGCCCGGATCACGGGCCTACGTTAGAACATCAAACATTAAAGGGTGGTATTTCAAGGTTGGCTCCACGCAGACTGGCGTCCACGCTTCAAAGCCTCCCACCTATCCTACACATCAAGGCTCAATGTTCAGTGTCAAGCTATAGTAAAGGTTCACGGGGTCTTTCCGTCTTGCCGCGGGTACACTGCATCTTCACAGCGATTTCAATTTCACTGAGTCTCGGGTGGAGACAGCCTGGCCATCATTACGCCATTCGTGCAGGTCGGAACTTACCCGACAAGGAATTTCGCTACCTTAGGACCGTTATAGTTACGGCCGCCGTTTACCGGGGCTTCGATCAAGAGCTTCTCCTTGCGGATAACCCCATCAATTAACCTTCCGGCACCGGGCAGGCGTCACACCGTATACGTCCACTTTCGTGTTTGCACAGTGCTGTGTTTTTAATAAACAGTTGCAGCCAGCTGGTATCTTCGACTGGCTTCAGCTCGGGGAGCAAGTCCCTTCACCTACGCGCCAGCGTGCCTTCTCCCGAAGTTACGGCACCATTTTGCCTAGTTCCTTCACCCGAGTTCTCTCAAGCGCCTTGGTATTCTCTACCTGACCACCTGTGTCGGTTTGGGGTACGATTTCGTGTTACCTGGAGCTTAGAGGCTTTTCCTGGAAGCAGGGCATCAGTTACTTCACCACCGTAGTGGCTCGTCATCACACCTCAGCGTTAAAAAGAGTCCGGATTTACCTAAACTCTCCGCCTACATGCTTAAACCGGGACAACCGTCGCCCGGATAACCTAGCCTTCTCCGTCCCCCCTTCGCAGTAACACCAAGTGCAGGAATATTAACCTGCTTCCCATCGACTACGCTTTTCAGCCTCGCCTTAGGGGTCGACTCACCCTGCTCCGATTAACGTTGAACAGGAACCCTTGGTCTTCCGGCGAGCGGGCTTTTCACCCGCTTTATCGTTACTTATGTCAGCATTCGCACTTCTGATACCTCCAGCAAACCTCACAGTTCACCTTCAACGGCTTACAGAACGCTCCCCTACCCAACAACGCATAAGCGTCGCTGCCGCAGCTTCGGTGCATGGTTTAGCCCCGTTACATCTTCCGCGCAGGCCGACTCGACCAGTGAGCTATTACGCTTTCTTTAAATGATGGCTGCTTCTAAGCCAACATCCTGGCTGTCTGTGCCTTCCCACATCGTTTCCCACTTAACCATGACTTTGGGACCTTAGCTGGCGGTCTGGGTTGTTTCCCTCTTCACGACGGACGTTAGCACCCGCCGTGTGTCTCCCGTGATAACATTCTTCGGTATTCGCAGTTTGCATCGGGTTGGTAAGCCGGGATGGCCCCCTAGCCGAAACAGTGCTCTACCCCCGAAGATGAGTTCACGAGGCGCTACCTAAATAGCTTTCGGGGAGAACCAGCTATCTCCCGGTTTGATTGGCCTTTCACCCCCAGCCACAAGTCATCCGCTAATTTTTCAACATTAGTCGGTTCGGTCCTCCAGTTAGTGTTACCCAACCTTCAACCTGCCCATGGCTAGATCACCGGGTTTCGGGTCTATACCCTGCAACTTAACGCCCAGTTAAGACTCGGTTTCCCTGCGGCTCCCCTATACGGTTAACCTTGCTACAGAATATAAGTCGCTGACCCATTATACAAAAGGTACGCAGTCACCCTGATAAATCAAGGCTCCCACTGCTTGTACGTACACGGTTTCAGGTTCTGTTTCACTCCCCTCGCCGGGGTTCTTTTCGCCTTTCCCTCACGGTACTGGTTCACTATCGGTCAGTCAGGAGTATTTAGCCTTGGAGGATGGTCCCCCCATATTCAGACAGGATACCACGTGTCCCGCCCTACTCTTCGAACTCACAATATGTGCATTTTTGTGTACGGGAGTATCACCCTGTACCCTGCGACTTTCCAGACGCTTCCACTAATGCACAAACTGATTCAGGTTCTGGGCTGTTCCCCGTTCGCTCGCCGCTACTGGGGGAATCTCGGTTGATTTCTTTTCCTCTGGGTACTTAGATGTTTCAGTTCCCCAGGTTCGCCTCGCAACACTATGTATTCATGTTGCGATGATGCACTGAGTGCACCGGGTTTCCCCATTCGGACATCGTCGGCTGTAGCGGTTCATATCACCTTACCGACGCTTTACGCAGATTAGCACGTCCTTCATCGCCTCTGACTGCCAGGGCATCCACCGTGTACGCTTAGTCGCTTAACCTCACAACCCACAGGCGTTTTGCAACGCATGCGAATCGCAAGCATTTGAGAGACTCGAACATGTTGTTATTCATTTCTTATTACGGAGAAATGAACCAACACGTCGTTTCAATTTTCAGCTTGTTCCGGATTGTTAAAGAGCAA
>NZ_MLFR01000058.1 GCF_002095475.1 Pantoea rwandensis | reverse complement strand
GTAGTCGGCGTGGCCTGGGCAGTCAACGTGCGCATAGTGGCGTGACGGGGTTTCATATTCAACGTGAGAAGTGTTGATGGTGATACCACGTGCTTTCTCTTCTGGCGCCTTATCGATCTCATCGAATTTGCTTGCTTTACCGCCGTAGGTTTTAGCCAGAACGGTGGTGATAGCTGCAGTCAGAGTGGTTTTACCATGGTCAACGTGACCGATGGTGCCGACGTTTACGTGCAGTTTGTTACGCTGAAATTGCTCTTTAGCCATCGCTAGTCCCTCTAAGACACGGATATATCGAAGATATCGTCATATCAACCAGGCAATGCCTGACTGTTTGGTTTACAGAGAGAGAATCAGGAGAGAGATAAAGGAAGTGGTGCTGATACCCAGATTCGAACTGGGGACCTCACCCTTACCAAGGGTGCGCTCTACCAACTGAGCCATATCAGCACATCTGGAGCGGGCAGCGGGAATCGAACCCGCATCATCAGCTTGGAAGGCTGAGGTAATAGCCATTATACGATGCCCGCGTCCTGGAACTCGGCTACCTGTTCTTTCTGTAGCTTATGAATAATAAAAGAAGACCTTCTATTATTCGAGCCTGTCAGAGTTTCTGACCGACTTTGATTGCGTTACTCCGCAATCTGAATTCGAAGGTGAGAGAGATGAACTCACCCGCCAGACAAAGACTTTATCTGACGCTCAACCAAGAGGTTGAGATGGTGGTGGGAGAAGGATTCGAACCTTCGAAGTCTGTGACGGCAGATTTACAGTCTGCTCCCTTTGGCCGCTCGGGAATCCCACCTACTTGATTGGTGCCGGCTACCGGAATCGAACTGGTGACCTACTGATTACAAGTCAGTTGCTCTACCAACTGAGCTAAGCCGGCATCAAGTGGAGCGCATTATGGGAAGACCGAGCCCAGGATGCAACAAAAAAATCGCCAAAATTGTTCTATCGCTTACTATTTGTGCAAAACCTCGCAAACCGCCAATCATTTGTAGTATTTTCGCCCAAATATAGTGTGTTTTTACACCATCTAGCTATGTCATTCACAGCGGCTTATTATGGTTTGACACTCGCACTTGAGAAACACAACGCCATTCTGCATTTCAAAAATCGCAACTTTTTTATTGAGCTGGGATTGATTGCACATTTTTTCGCCAACATATTACCGTTTAGGTTTGTTTGTTAACTGATGCCAGTTTCGACATGTCATGAGAGAAGCATTATCCGTTGTTTGACGGCGCACAAAGTTGTTAGCGAGGGATAATCTGAAAAGTCTTTACGCGTCGGTGCAACAAAAACTGTTGTAACAAGCAACTAAGCAATAATAAAAATGCGGGCACGCTTACGAAAGCGTGCTCAGGTTTATCAATTTGCTTCTTTTTAAAGTGACACTGGTGTTACCCTCCAGCCCATTGTTCTCGTTAATTACCCCCTATGACGTGCAACTAAGCTCGACGCATCCTTGTATGCCAGACGCTACAAGGTGTTGATGAGTCTGGATTTGCGGTCAGATGCACACTTATGAGTAAAAAAACGACACCACTGACTACGCCCTATTTGCAGTTTGACCGTCCGCAATGGGCCGCCCTGCGCGACTCAGTGCCAATGACACTCGCTGAAGGCGAAATTGAACGACTGCGCGGTATTAATGAAGATCTCTCATTAGAAGAGGTGGCTGAGATCTACTTACCGCTCTCTCGCCTGCTAAACTTTTATATCAGTTCGAACCTGCGTCGTCAGGCCGTTCTGGAGCAGTTTCTGGGCACCAACGGGCAAAAGATCCCTTATATCATCAGTATTGCTGGCAGTGTTGCCGTAGGTAAAAGCACAACTGCGCGCGTGCTGCAGGCGCTGCTTAGCCGCTGGCCAGAACATCGCAAAGTGGAGTTGATTACCACTGACGGCTTTTTACACCCCAATGCAGTACTGAAAGAACGGGGGCTGATGAAGAAGAAGGGCTTCCCGCAATCTTATGACATGCATCGTCTGGTAAATTTCGTATCCGATTTAAAATCAGGTGCGAATCAGGTCACAGCACCGGTTTACTCACACCTTATTTATGATGTGATCCCGGATGGCGATAAAGTGGTACAGCAGCCTGATATTCTTATTCTGGAAGGTTTAAACGTGCTGCAAAGTGGCATGGATTATCCCCACGATCCGCATCATGTATTTGTTTCTGATTTTGTCGACTTCTCAATTTATGTCGATGCACCCGAAACATTATTAGAACGTTGGTACGTCAATCGTTTCTTAAAATTCCGTGAAGGTGCCTTCAGCGATCCAGATTCTTATTTCCACCATTATTCCCAATTGCCCAAAGATGAGGCTGAAAATATTGCACGTGGATTATGGAAAGAAATTAACTGGCTGAATCTTAATGAAAATATTCTTCCTACCAGAGAGCGCGCCAGCCTGATTATGACCAAATCTGCTGATCATGCCGTGCAGAGTGTTCGTCTGAGAAAATAAAGATACATATTAAAGCGCCCTGTTTTATCAGGGCACTTTATTTTCAAGTTAGCGCACACTAATTACCAGGACGTAAGGAAATCTCACCACCAACCCAGGATTTAAGTTCGTCTTCCTGTTCAAGTAGTAAACCACCCTGCTTATCAATACCACGTGCAATGCCATGAACTTCTCTATCGCCAATCAGCAGTTTAACCGGGCGATTGATAAAGTTATCTAGTGCATCCCAACGTCCGACAAACGGTGCCAACCCGTCGCGCTCGAAAATCGGCAGGGCTTCTCGCAGGCTGTTGATGATTTTGGCGGCCAGTTCATTGCGATCAATTTCTACGCCCGCTTCCTGCAAATTAATCCAGCCCTGATTAATCTCGGACGCTCCTTCTGAGCGCATCACCAGATTGACTCCTGCGCCCATGACTATTTGCGCCGCATCACCCGTTTTTCCAGTTAGTTCGACCAGGATACCGGCTAATTTACGATCATTCAGATAGAGATCATTGGGCCATTTAACGCGCACATCGGGTACGCCTAATGACTGGATGACCTCTGCCATCACGATACCAATGACCAGGCTCAAACCCATTGCTGCAGCGGGGCCTTGCTCAAGACGCCAGTACATTGAAAGATAAAGATTTGAACCAAAAGGAGAGAACCATTTTCTGCCACGGCGGCCACGGCCTGCTTGCTGATACTCCGCAATACAGGCATGCCCCGAGGGCAACTGATCCATTCGATCCAACAGATACTGGTTGGTAGAATCTATGACAGGAATGACATCTAAGTCCGGCTGATGCAAATGCGAGAGAATATCGGCTTCATTCAGCAGCTGAACAGGTGCAGGCAGACTGTACCCTTTACCTGTGACGGTGTAGACATCCAAACCCCAACTCTTCAGGGTTTGGATATGCTTATTGATGGCTGCACGGCTCATACCCAATGCTTCACCCAGTTGCTCGCCAGAATGGAATTCTCCATCAGCCAATAGCGCGACCAATTTCAGCGGAACACTATTATCTTTCATGAAATAACCTCAACGGCGTTACGTTCGCCTTGAGCACCAATGAAGCGTACCTCTGGCTCGAGCCAAACATTAAATTTATCACCTACGAGATTTCGGACTGCGTGTGCTAAATCAACGATATCTTTTGGCGTCGCTTGGTTCTCATTGATCAAGACCAGCGCCTGCTGACGATGCACCGCCGCACCGCCTACTTGATATCCCTTAAGATGACATTGATCGATCAACCAACCTGCCGCTAATTTAACATCACCATTTGCCTGCGGATAATGTGGCATCCCTGGCCATCTCTCTAACAGAGCGGTAGCTAACTCACGAGTGATAAGGGGATTTTTAAAGAAGCTGCCTACATTGCCCGTTACTCGTGGATCGGGTAATTTGCTCTGACGCATTTGGCAAACTGCATTGAAAACATCCCATGCGCATACGGTGGCTGGATTAAGTTTCGCTAAATCGCCGTAACTCAGCACTGGCTTCCATTGCTTAGCCAAACGGAGCCCGACAGCAATAATGACGTAATTCTCCTTCATCTCGTGTTTGAAGATACTGTCACGATAACCAAACTGACACGCTTCGCGATGCAGGCGACTTACTTTTTGTGTTGGTAGATGAAGAACATCGACATAGTGGCAAATATCTTTGAATTCCACACCATACGCACCAATATTCTGAATAGGCGCGGAACCGGCCATGCCGGGAATCAACGCAAGATTTTCCAGGCCGGTAATACCTTTCTTTAAAGTATGTTCAACCAGTTCGTGCCAGTTCTCCCCGGCTCCAATATGTAGATGCCATGATTCAGCCTCTTCCTCCAGTGAAATACCTTTGATGGCATTAATGATCACGCCACCCTGAAAATCTTCCAGGAAAAGCACATTGCTGCCTTCACCTAAAATGATAAAAGGTTGATTCGCCTGTTGAGTAGCTTGCCATGCAGTAACAATGGCTTCGGGTGTGTCTGAGATATACAGTGCTTGTGCGCTGATCTCAAGACCCAGTGTATGGAATGCTTTTAGAGAAGTGTGGGGGCTGGACATTTCACGGCCTTTACTGATTTATCTGGCCGTAGTTTACCCGATCAATTAGTCACGGGTGGGGTGTTTTCGTGGGTTTTAATGTGGATTTCACCGATCTCCAGACGTAAAAAAGCCCTGAACTTCCGTTCAGGGCTTCTTCACTTAATTAATGCCTGGCAGTTCCCTACTCTCGCATGGGGAGACCCCACACTACCATCGGCGCTACGGCGTTTCACTTCTGAGTTCGGCATGGGGTCAGGTGGGACCACCGCGCTAAAGCCGCCAGGCAAATCTTGGTGCCATGCCCTGTGTCTTTTGTGCTGATGCTGCGTTGCTCTACC
>NZ_MLFR01000057.1 GCF_002095475.1 Pantoea rwandensis | reverse complement strand
GGGCGCCATTTATGGCGTAATGCCGCTCACTTAAGCCAATGCGTGCTCATTTAACCCGGTACGCATGAATGCGTACCCTACGAAAACCGCACCGAACGATGTAGGGGCGCCATTTATGGCGACCGAAACGCTCTTAAGTGACAAGTATTAAGGGCTAAAAACATGTCTTCCAGTCAATAAAGGCGGGCGTTTCGTAAAGTCGGCGTGAATAGATCCCTGCGGCGTACGCTTTACTCCACTGCCCACCTTTGTCCCATTTATGAAAGCGTAATGCGGTCTGCTAAAACTCAAAACCGCGCAGGGTATTTCAGTCCGCACCCTCTACAGCCATGAAAATCTTAACGGACCAACAAAGACCAGCCCGAAGAGCAAAGCGTCCGCGACAGGGATGGCGCGGCCGATCTGCATGGATGCGAGATTTCTTTGCGATCGGGCTGGCCTTTGTTGGTCTGAGCTCCTAGCCCCACAGCGAAACCCACGAAACTGGTGATGGATAAAGAGACACATTTGCTGGAATTTCAATGTGCGCTGCGGTCGATAAAAACGGTCCCGTGCTTTCCAGTCGACAAAGGCAGGCGTTACGTAAAGTCGGCGTGAATACATCCCTGTAGCCTCGTACGCCGCATCCATGCGGCGTACGCTTTACTCCACTGCCCACCTTCGTCTCCTTAATGAAAGCGTAATGCGATCTGCTAACACTCAAAACCGAGCAAAGTGTTTCAGTCCGCAGTCTCTACAGCCATGCAAATCTTAACGGACCAGCAAAGGCCAGCCCGAAGAGCAAAGCGTCCGCGCCAGGGAGGCGCGGCCGATCTGCATGGATGCGAGATTTCTTTGCGATCGGGCTGGCCTTTGTTGGTCTTGCGCTGAACCTAAAGCGAATTCCACAAATGCACATCGATGCCCATCAATGCACCTTCTAATGAAGTAATGCCCCCAAGAAATCCCACAAAAAAAAGGAGCGCATCACTGCGCTCCCACAAAAGACAGGAGAAAATGTTTAAGAAGTCAGTCGCTTAACCGGTGCATTCTTTTGGCGATCCCACATCACGGTCAGTAAACGCTGCAACGCAATAAACGCAAACAGCAGAATCCCAATCGCAATCTTGGTCCACCATGAACTCAGGGTGCCATCGAAGTTGATCCAAGTTTGAATTAGCCCTTGAATCAATACGCCAAACAGCGTGCCGAGCACGGTGCCAACACCGCCAGACAGCAGCGTACCGCCAATCACCACGGAAGCAATGGCATCCAATTCCACACCCAATCCGGCTAACGCATAACCAGCCGAAGTGTAAATAGAGAACACAATCCCAGCTAAGGTCGCCAAGGTGGTGGAAAGCATATAGATCTTGATAGTGGTCGCACGCGTTGAAACCCCCATCAACTGCGCGGAGGTCAAGCTGCCACCAATGGCGTAAACCTGATTACCAAACCGGGTACGATGCGCGAGGATAATGCCGCCCAGCACCACAACCAGCATAATCACCGCTAACAGACTCAAGCGACCGCCGCCGGGGATCTTCCATGCCAGACTCGATAACGTGCTGTACAACGGATGATCGATGGGAATCGAGTTTTCTGACACTAAATAACTGCAGCCACGCAGGAAAAACATCCCCGCCAGCGTAATGATAAACGCCGGGATCTTCAGCGCATCAATCAGCCAGCCCATCATGGCACCAAACATCGCGCCCATCGCCAGCACAATGGCAAACGCCAGAATCGGATCGACATGATAATCCCCGATAATGCGTGCCAGAAAAACACCGCTGAAGGCAATCACCGCGCCGACTGATAAATCGATCCCGCCCGACAAAATCACAAAAGTCATGCCGACGGCAATAATGCCGAGAAACGCATTATCAGTCAGAATATTGCAAATCACGCGCGTCGAGGCAAAACCTGGAAACTGGCTCAGGCAGAACAAATAGCCGGCGACAAACACCAGCAACGTAATCATTAAAGGTAGATGGCGCTTGATCATTTTGGACGTCTCCCTTTCAGCATGGCGATAAAGCGCGGGGATTGCAGCAGCAGCACACACATCACCACTACGGCTTTCACCACCTGATTCAACTCCGGCGGAAAGCCTGAAAGTAAAATACCGGTATTCATCGACTGAATAATTAATGCGCCAATCAACGACAGCACCAGATTAAAGCGACCGCCCATCAATGACGCTCCGCCAATCACCACCGCCAGAATTGCATCCAGCTCCAGCCACAAACCGGCGTTATTGGCATCTGCCCCTCGAATATCGGCAGCGACTATCAAGCCCGCCACAGCGGCACATACCCCGCTGATGGCGTAAGTGGACATCACCACCAGCCAACCATTCACCCCCGCATTGCGGGCTGCGCGCAGGTTAATCCCCACCGCTTCGATAAACAGGCCCAGCGCGGTTTTGCGTGTCAGCAGCCACACCAGCAACGCCACCAGTAGGGTTATCCAGACGGGCACCGGCAACAGCCACAACGAGCCGCTGCCAAACCATCCCAAACTGTCGCTGTTGAAGGTCACAATTTGACCTTGCGTGATCAGCTGGGCAATGCCGCGCCCCGCCACCATTAAAATCAGCGTGGCAACAAACGGCTGGATCTTCAGTAACGCCACTAACACACCGTTCCACAAACCGCAGGCGAGTCCGGTCGCCAGGGTGGCAAGAATAATAAAACCCAAACTGTGCCCGGCTACGGTCAGCGTGGCCGCCGTTGCACCGGCAATCGCCATCACTGCGCCCACAGATAAATCAATGCCACCGGTCGCGATCACTAATGTCATGCCCACCGCCAATAGTGCGACGGGCGCGCGCGGTTGAGGATATCAATCGGGCTGCCAAACAAGCGGCCATCCTGCACGTGGACGGCAAAAAAATTGTTCGCCACCAGGCTATCCACCAGCAGCACCAGAATCAGTGCGGCGATCTGTGGCATGCCCGGTGGCAGCTTCGGCTTACGCCGTTCAGGTTTTTGCTGTGTCATAGGGGATTCAAGCATGTTGTGTTCCTCCGTCAGCGATGGCGTTGACTATCGACGCCACCGACAGCTGCTCCAGCGGGATTTCGGCCACTTGCTTCAGATCGCGCATGATCAACACGCGATCGGCGTAGCCACCAGTTCTTCCAGTTCAGAGGAGATAACTAACAGCGCCAGTCCATCGGCGCACAGGGTTTCAATTAAACGAATAATCTCGGCGTGCGCACCCACATCAATGCCGCGCGTGGGTTCATCGAGGATCAAAAATTGTGGCTTCGTCACCAACCAACGAGACAACAACACCTTCTGCTGATTGCCGCCGGAAAGTAACTCCACGGGCTGATCGGCGTGCGGCGTGCGAATCCCCAGACTTTTGATAAAGCGTTCGGCAATCGCCTGCTGCTCGCGGCGCTTAATCGGGCGCAGCCAGCCGCGCTGCGCCTGCAACGCCAAAATGATATTTTCGCGGACTGAAGCCGCGCCGATAATGCCGTCGGTTTTACGATCTTCCGGGCAGAAGCCCATGCCAAGATGAGACGCTTTCGCCGGTGTGCGAATGTGCTGCACCTTGCCTTTAATGGTGGCAGTACCCCGATCTGCGCGACGAATGCCAAACAGCACTTCAGCAGTTTCAGTACGACCTGAACCGAGTAATCCGGCCAAACCCACCACTTCACCCGGTCGGACTTCCAGATTGAAAGGCTCAATCGTGCCCTTCTTGCCATAATCTTTGAATGATACGACCGGTTGATTGCTCTTCAGCGTGCTGCCCTGACGCTGCAAAGCGGTCTCTAACAGCTCACGGCCCAGCATCAGTTTGATCAATTCGATTTGCGGCAACGATGCCGTATCACGCGTGGCAATAAACTGCCCGTTGCGTAACACGGTGATGCGATCGGTGATGCGATACACCTGGTCGAGAAAATGAGTCACAAAAATCAGGCTCATCCCTTTGGCTTTTAACTGCGCCATTAGGGTAAACAGCATTTCGACTTCACTGGCATCGAGGCTGGCAGTGGGTTCGTCGAGGATTAACACCTGAGCCGAGAGATCGACGGCGCGGCAAATCGCAATGATCTGCTGCATCGCCACCGAGTAATGGCCCAACGGGCGCGTCACATCCAATATGAAACCGTAATTGCGCATCAGCGCATCAGCATCACGTACCATCCGCTTACGGTCGATCATGCCGAAACGACGCGGCTCGCGGCCAATGTACAAATTGTCCGCCACCGACATATTCGGCAGCAGATTCACTTCCTGATAAACGGTACCAATGCCCATTTGCTGCGCGTCAGCGGTATTGTGCGGTGAAATGCTGTTGCCATTCAGGGTGATAGATCCCGCGTCACGGCTGTAAACGCCGGTCAGTACTTTAATCAATGTGGATTTGCCCGCGCCATTCTCACCCAGCAATGCCATGATCTCGCCTTTGCGGATGCTGAACGAAACGTTATCCAACGCTTTCACGCCGGGAAAGCCTTTGCTGATGCCGTTGAGGGTCAGAAGTGCGGATTCATCGGAGGTGTTCATCAGGTTCTACCTCGCCTTACGTCATGAAAAACCGCCCCGAAGGGCGGTCGCGGGGATCAGTAACCCATGCCTTTTTTGGTATCAAGCTGAGCCTGCGCAGAGTCTGGCAGATACAACTTCGATTCGGTTTTGATGATTTTTGGCGGCATTGTGCCGTCTTTTTTGAATTTCTCCAGCGCGTCAAAGGCCGGACCCGCCATGTTCGGCGTCAGCTCGACGTTCGCATTGGCTTCACCCGCCAGCATCGCTTTGTAGATATCCGGCACGCCGTCGATAGAACCGGTCAGGATATCTTTGCCCGGTTTCAAGCCCGCTTCTTTAATGGCCTGAATGGCACCGATCGCCATGTCATCGTTATGGGCGTAAACCATGCAAATGTTCTTGCCGTTGTTTTCCGCCTTAATGAAGCTCTCCATCACCTCTTTACCCTTACTGCGCGTAAAGTCGCCTGACTGTGAGCGAATAACTTTGATGTTATTGTGTCCCGCGATGGCATCGGCAAAGCCTTTCTTACGATCGATAGCCACACTGGCGCCCACGGTGCCCTGCAACTCCACCACGTTACACTTCTTGTCACCGACCGTTTTCACCAGCCAGTCGCCAATTAACTTGCCTTCCAGCACGTTGTCCGCCGTGACCACCGCCATATACAGCGATTTGTCTTTCACCACGATGGCACGATCAAGCAGGAACACCGGAATCTTGGCGTCTTTGGCTTCTTCTAATACCGGCTCCCAACCGGTTTGCACTACCGGCGCGATAAAGATGGCATCAACACCCTGCGCGATAAATGAACGCACGGCTTTGATTTGGTTTTCTTGTTTCTGTTGGCCATCGGCGATTTTCAAGGTGATGCCACGCTTTTGCGCTTCACTTTTCGCCACATTGGTTTCCGCTGAACGCCAGCCAGACTCCGAGCCAACCTGTGAGAAGCCTACCGTCATATCCGCGGCCAGCACTGAAGTACTCAGTGCTGAACTCACCATGGCGGTCAAGAGTAAACGTTTCCACATAATTTCATTCCTCTGAAGGGAGTGTGTTGTAGGGGTACAAAACGCGGATTAAGCCTGGCGCAAAAGCGAGAAAACAAGCGCGACATGCCTCACAAAATGGAATGAATTAAAGGAGTTACAGAATTAACGCGCTAACAAGTCGTACCAGCATTATGGACAAATTACCTGTGATTTATTTCAGCCGCCGTTAAATAAATGTAATAAACAGAATCGGTTATGTGTGGGAGAACTGGAAGCGATTACAGCTGTTGCGTAAAGAATGGTTATGCGGTGAACCCTGCAGAAATGATCAGAATTGTGACTATTCGCACACTATGTGATCTGCAATTTCACGACGTGTGCATAAAACACCAGACCAGTTGGTAATAAATAAACAAAATATCCGCACCATGATTGATAAATAAGGTCGAAAAGGCAGAAAAACAGTTGGCGCATTGAGTGAAAATAAGTGTGTGAGTTTTTTTCACACCCTGCATCTAATCTGGGCTTAATTTGCCTTAGGAGCGTTAAGAAATGTGCGTTTAAAAAGATAAAAGGAAGAAAAAGTGTCTTTTCATGAGCGAATTAGCTCACCTTGTCTGATTTTTGAATTTTTTTAGCATTGGTGTATGGACTATGGCGGTGTGCTCCCTATACTTGGGCACTTCCTCGTTCTCTATTTTTTTAATGGCAATCATGACTGCGCTAGATTACCTGTTGAAATTCCGCAAAGTGAATAATCTCGATAGTCTGGAAAAACTCTATGACCATCTCAATTATTCGCTGACTGATGATAATGACATCATCAATATGTATCGCGCTGCCGATCACCGCCGTGCTGAACTCGTTTCCGGCGGTCGCCTCTTCGATATGGGCCGTGTCCCTAAATCTGTCTGGCGCTATGTAATGTAATTGGTTTTTCCCGCCTTTTTCTGCACTATTGCGTTGTCCATGTCGGGCGTGCCCCGTTTGGACATGAAACGCCCTTATTCTTTCGTAACAGGATCCGCAAGATGACCGAATCGGTAAACCCGCCGCGCATTGCTGGCTGGCTGCTGCTGCCGTTGGCATGGCTGATTATGACGATGCTCACCAGCGCGTTGGTAGTGGCAATGTATCTGAGCCCACTGTTTAACACGGAACTACGTACCACCCTGTTTTCTCACGGTGGCATGCTGCTGACCCAGTGGTCAATCTCTCTGCTTACCGCAGGTGCGGTGTGGGCTTACAGTATCTGGGTATGCTGGATTTTCTGTAAACGTTCGCGCCGCTTGCCGCGTCATTACATCTTGTGGTTACTGATGACAGTGCTGCTGGCGCTGAAAACCTTTGCCTTTACGCCTGTGGCAGACAGCAAGGCGATCCAAACTTTGCTGCTTTCGCTGCTGGCCGCCGCGGTGTTTGTCCCCTATTTCAAGCGCTCACAGCGCGTTAAACAGACGTTTATTCAGCCGTAACGACGTGAGTTTCGTCAGGAATTTAATTCTGAGTGCTCTCAACACCCACACATTTTGTGTAGAGGTTGAGATGCAGCTCTCAATTCCGGATAATAGACGCCTTTCGGCTTCCCAGGTTTAAAAATGACCGACTACTTACTTCTCTTTATTGGCACCGTGCTGGTGAACAACTTCGTATTAGTGAAGTTTCTCGGCCTATGCCCCTTTATGGGCGTGTCAAAAAAACTGGAAACGGCCATTGGCATGGGACTCGCCACCACTTTCGTGATCACTTTGGCGGCGATCTGCGCCTGGCTGGTGAACCATCTGATTCTGGTGCCGCTCGACCTCGTGTACCTGCGTACTCTGGCGTATATCTTGGTGATCGCCGTGGTGGTGCAGTTCACCGAAATGGTGGTGCGCAAAACCAGCCCGTCACTCTATCGCTTGCTGGGTATCTTCCTGCCGCTGATCACCACTAACTGTGCGGTGCTGGGTGTGCCGTTATTGAGCGTTAATCTTAACCACACCTTTTTACAGGCCGCAGTCTATGGCTTCAGTGCTTCGCTTGGCTTCTCATTGGTGATGGTGCTGTTCGCCGGTATGCGTGAACGCCTGGTATTAGCCAACGTCCCTGCGCCGTTCAAGGGCAACTCGATTGCATTAGTGACCGCAGGTTTGATGGCGCTGGCCTTCATGGGCTTTACCGGTCTGGTGAAATTCTAATGACCGCGATTTGGATTGCTATTGTGGCTATTGCCGCGCTGGGCCTGGTCTTTGGCGCCCTGCTCGGCTACGCCTCGCGTCGATTCGAGGTGGAAGAAGATCCGATCGTTGAACAGATCGACAGTATTCTGCCGCAAAGTCAGTGTGGCCAATGCGGTTATCCCGGCTGCCGTCCCTACGCGGATGCGGTGGGAAATAACGGTGAAGCGATCAATAAATGCGCCCCCGGTGGCGAGCAAACCATGCTCAAACTGGCCGCGCTGCTAAACGTTGAACCGCAACCGCTGGATGGCGGTGAGGACGTGCAGGAACCGATTCGTACGGTGGCGTGGATTGATGAAGCTAACTGCATCGGCTGCACCAAATGTATCCAGGCTTGCCCGGTAGATGCGATTGTAGGTGCCACACGTGCCATGCATACCGTACTGAGCGATGTCTGTACCGGCTGCGATTTGTGTGTTGCGCCCTGCCCGACCGACTGTATTGAAATGCGTCCGGTTGCCACCACCACGGCCAACTGGAAATGGGATCTCGAAACCATTCCTGTAAGAGTGATCCCGGTAGAAACTCATGCTTAATCTGCTAAAACTGTTCCGCAAAGAAAAACTGTGGGATTTTCAGGGCGGTATTCATCCGCCGGAAATGAAAACACAGTCAAACGGCACGCCGTTAAGCCAATTGCCGCTGTCTGAACAATTCATTATTCCGTTAAAACAGCATATCGGCCATGAAGGCGAGATTTGTGTGTCGCCTGGCGATCACGTTCTGCGTGGTCAACCGCTGACTTTTGGCAGCGGACGCATGCTGCCTGTTCACGCGCCGACTTCCGGCACCATCGAAGCAATTGCGCCACATATGACCGCGCACCCTTCGGGTCTTTCCGAACTGTGCATTTTCCTGCGCGCCGATGGTGAAGACCGCTGGACCACGCTCGATCCACAACCTGACTTTCGTGCGCTGCCGCGTGAAGATGTCGTTAAGCGTATTCATGAGGCAGGCGTTGCCGGTCTAGGTGGTGCAGGCTTCCCGACCGCCACCAAACTGCGCGGCGGATTGCGCGGGGTCAAAACCCTGATTATCAACGCTGCAGAGTGCGAGCCTTACATCACGGCCGATGACCGCCTGATGCAAGACTGCGCAGCTGAAGTGCTGGAGGGGTGTCGCATCCTCGCCTGGGTTCTGCAGGCAGAGCGCGTGCTGATTGGCATCGAAGATAACAAACCCGAAGCCATTGCAGCGCTGAAGCAGGCTTTGGGCGGCGATCGCGAGTTACAACTGCGCGTTATTCCCACCAAATACCCTTCCGGTGGTGCTAAACAGCTGACCCAGATTCTCACCGGCATTGAAGTGCCACACGGCGGTCGCTCGACCGACATCGGCGTACTGATGCAAAACGTCGGCACGGCTTGGGCGGTAAAGCGCGCCATTATCGATGGCGAGCCGATTACCGAACGTGTTGTCACGTTGACCGGCGAAGCGATTGCGCAGCCGCGTAACGTTTGGGGACGCCTGGGCACGCCGGTAAGTCATCTGTTGCATCAGGTGGGTTTTGCGCCGGGTTCGCGTCAGATGGTGATAATGGGCGGCCCGCTGATGGGCTTTACGCTGCCATCACTCAATGTGCCGCTGGTAAAAATATCCAACTGTATTCTTGCGCCCTCTGCCAGCGAGATGGGCAATAACGAAGAAGAACAGTCTTGTATCCGCTGTAGTGCCTGTGCAGATGCCTGCCCGGCGAAGCTGCTGCCTCAACAGCTATTCTGGTACAGCCAGGGTGGCGATCATGAGAAAGCGCGTGCCCACAATATCGATGACTGCATTGAGTGCGGTGCCTGTGCGTATGTCTGCCCGAGTAATATTCCGCTGGTGCAATATTATCGCCAGGAAAAGGCAGAACTGCGTGCGATCGATCTTGAAGCGAAGCGTACCGCCGAAGCGAAGGCGCGTTTTGAAGCGCGTCAGGCACGTTTAGAGCGGGAAAAACTGGCACGTGAAGCGCGCCATGAAGAAGCTAAACAACGCGTGGCGCGGACCGACCCAGGTGAACGTGACGCAGCCATCGCCCGCGTAAAAGCGCGTGCCGCCAAAACACCAGAGCAGGAAACCGCCGAGCGCGAGGCCCGCCATGCGCAGGCTTTAGCTCAGCAGGCGGAGAAACAGTCTGAAACACAGGCGCTGAGTCGCCAGTCTGGCGACCCGCGTAAAGCCGCGGTAGAGGCGGCGATTGCTCGCGCTAAAGCGAAGAAGTCTGGTGCGGCCGAGCAATCTGCGAACGAAGTTCTTGAAACACCTTTGGCTGAGGCTGATCCACGCAAAGCGGCGGTTGAAGCCGCGATTGCCCGTGCTAAGGCGAAAAAAGCCGCAGCCGCAGAACAAGCGCCTGAAGCTGCTGATGCGGCCTCTGCTGCAGAAGCCGATCCACGCAAAGCGGCGGTTGAAGCGGCCATTGCGCGTGCTAAGGCGAAGAAAGCCGCGGCTGCGGCTGGCGAACAAGCAGCTGAACCCGCTGTTGCAGCTCCTGCTGCTGAAGTCGATCCGCGCAAAGCAGCGGTTGAAGCCGCTATT
>NZ_MLFR01000056.1 GCF_002095475.1 Pantoea rwandensis | reverse complement strand
CACCGTAGAGGGCTTTTATGCGCACCTTTGAAATCACCCTTCCACCGTAGAGGGCTTTTATGCGCACCTTTGAATCACCCTTCCACCGTAGGGGGCGCATTTATGCGCACCTGGCAAAAAAAACGGCAGCCACATTGGGCTGCCGTTTCGTTAAAACGCGTCCATCATCAGGTGCGCACGCGCAGCGCTGCCTCGATCTTGTCGGCGATTTTGGTCACCACATAGGCAATCACCATGTAGAACACCACCGCAATCAGGAACGCTTCGAGATAGTAGAAATTCAGTGCCGCCGTCAATTGCGCTTGGGCAAAGATATCCACCACTTCGATAGCAAAGGCCAGCGACAGCGCTTTCATGATCACCATAAACGCATTCGCCAGATCGGGGATCGCTGCCACGATAATCTGCGGGAACATCACCCGACGGAACAGCTGCCCACCGCTGTAGCCCAGCGATAAAGCCGCATCGGATTGTCCGCTGTCGAACGAGTTCAGTGCGCCCTTCCACACTTCAGCCTGGAACGCCGCCACGCAGGCACTCAGCGCCACAATGATGATCACCCAATTCGGCAATGAGTGGGCATTGACCTCCACACCAAACAGCGTGGCGACAAAGTGCAGCGCCGGAGGCAAGCCGTAATAGGCGAGGAAAATCACCACCACCATCGGCACGCCTTTGAAGGCAATTTTGTAGGCAATAACGAACTGACGCAGCACCGGAATGCGGCGATGCTCGATAAAGGCAAACAGCCCGCCCAACAGCGTCGAACAGATAAACACCGTCACCGCCATCAACAGCGTCACCGGCACCGCATCGAGAATGCTCCAGAAGTCTGGCAGCAAAACCTCAGCATCAAACATGGTTTTTCTCCCTCACTCAGACGCTGGTGGTGAACTTCACGCGCGGCGCAGACTTCGAGCTGTACTTGGCATGACGTTGTTCAAAGAAGCGGATAACCAGCCACGCCACACCGCACAGCAGTGAATAGAGCACCGCCAACACCAGATAGGTGCCAAACTGATACTGGTTGTAATCGCGTTCCATAATTAAGTGCGCGGTCGCCATCACATCCGCCGCACCGATATACATCACCAGCGCCACGTTATGAATCAGATAAATAATCGCATTACCGTAACCCGGCAGCGCAAAGTGCACCGCCTGCGGGCCGATGACACGCAGCATTTTCTGGCGGAAGCTGTAGCCAAGGCTGTCGGTGGCATCATGCTGACCACGCTCGACCGCAAGGTACGCCGGGCGCATCACTTCCGACAGATAACCGCCGTGATACAGGCTCAAACCAATCATCGCCGCCACGTTGGCGGTGAAGAAGTCACCAAAGCCAAAGTTATCGGTGATCAGCGGCATGCCGTAGAAGGCCACAAACAGCTGCAGCACCACGGGCACGCTACGGGCGTAAGAAACATAGAGATCGGCCAGCTGGCTGATCACGGGAATTCGGCGTACGCGGAAAAATGTCGCGATCAGCGCCAGAAAGAACCCGACAATCATCGCCACAAACATGATGCCGAGCGTTAAAGGCAGCGCCGACAGCAGTTCTGGAATCATGGAGGATAGATTCACGGTGAAACACTCCTGCTAAAAAGGACAGCATGCGCCCGGCTCAACACCGGGCGCAGTGAATCTGTTACTTCATGTACTTGCTAACGTCTTCGCCAAACCACTTCTGCGCCAGCTTATCCAGCGTGCCGTCGTCTTTCAGTTCTTTCAGCGCTTTGTTCACGTCATCGTTCAGCGCCTGATTCTCAGCCGAACGGTGGATCAGCACATAGGTGTTGTTGATCACCACTGGCTCACTGGCTTTGATCGCCAGTTTCTGATTGTCGATCACCGTCTGCTCACCGAGGTTTGAAGGCAGGATCAGCGCATCGTATTTACCGTTCTGCACTTCTTTCAGACGATCCGGGTAAGGCACACCGGCACTGGAAGCTTTGATGGTGATTTTGTCGTTCGGGTTATCCTGCTGCCACTGGGTGACGAACTTATACACGCCGCCGCCTGCAGTCACCGGCACGATATTCTTACCGACCAGATCCTTCATGCCGTTGATATTGCTGTCACTGCGGCTGTAGATCTTCATCAGGCTGGCACCGATTGGCGCATCCGGGATCAGGAACTGTTTGCTACGCGCAGGCGCTTTGTAGTAGCCACCGGTCGCCATGTCGTATTTGCCGGTCACTAAGCCGGTTTCCTGCGCGATATCCGCCGCACCTTCCATCACAAATTTGTACTGTGGCAGTTTCGCGTTGATGGCTTTCAGCACGTCTGGCTCGTAGCCTTCAGGTTCATGGCCGATCGCGCCCCATGACAACGGTTTGGATTCAGCAGCGGTAGCGATTTTGATGGTGCGAACCGCGTCAGCGAAGCTGTTACCGCTGATTAAAGCCAGGGCGATGATGCCAGGCGCGGCCAGGCGACGTAATGTAGTTTTGATTGCAGGCATGTCTCTGATTCCTTTAATTATTAGAATACTTTTTCTGAGTTGAGGAACTGGGCAAGGCGCGGCAGGGATGGGTTATCAAACATCTCTGCTGGGGTCCCCTGCGCAGCCACCACACCCTGATCCATAAACACGATGCGATTCGAGATGCTTTTCGCGAACTGCATCTCGTGCGTTACCAGCAGCGAGGTAATGCCGGATGACGCCACATCTTTAATCACTTTCAGCACTTCCCCCACCAGCTCGGGATCGAGCGATGAGGTCGGTTCATCAAACAGCATCACATCCGGGCGTACGGCCAAAGCACGAGCAATACCAGTACGCTGCAACTGGCCGCCAGACAGCTGCGACGGATAGTGATCGAGCTTGGCGCCCAGACCCACGCGTTCCAGCTCCTGCACGGCGATGTCGCGCGCTTGCTGTTTGGTTTTACGCTGGATAACGATCAGCGGATCCATCACGTTTTCCAACACCGTCATGTTTTTGAACACGTTAAACTGCTGGAACACCATAGCAGTGCGCAAGCGGATCGCCTGGATCGCCGCTTTGTCGGGTGACTGATAATCCATGCGGATCTGATCCAGTTGAATCGTCCCCGCTGACGCTTCGCCAGATAGTTAATGCAGCGCAGCAGCGTGGTTTTCCCGGTGCCACTTGGCCCGATGATCGACACTACATCGCCGCGTTTTACCGACAGATCGACGCCTTTCAGGATCGGATTGCTGCCGTAAGCGAGCGTAATATTGTTGAGTTCTAACATCCGGTGCAGCCCTTATTTGTTCAGGTCAGCATGGCCGAGCACATGCATCAGGCGGTTGGCCCAGCCGAAAATGGCGATGGCGTGGATCAGATCGATAATCTCCTGATCGTTCATGCCGACGGCGCGCAGTGCCGCCACATCTTCTGGCGTGGCTTCAGACGGCGTGACCGATAAACGACGAGCAAAGTGATAGATCGCCGCATCGCGTTCACCCAGCACGTCCGCTCTATCAAAATAGATGGCACTGACGACGCTGTCATTCTCAGCCAACTGCACATGGCGGCGCGCATGCACCACCGCGCAATAGCGGCAGCCGTTAACGATCGAAGCACCCAAGGCGCCCAGTTCACGATCGGCGCGATCCAACCCACCTTCAACATACATAATGGCGTTGAACAGCCCGGTACGTGCGGTGTAGCTCTCGGGATCGTGCACCAGTGTGCGCACGTATTCGGAGATCTTCTTGTTAGAAGGCGTCACTTTCATCGCATCCAGCTGCGCTGGAGTCGCCTGTTCAACATCCACTGGCGTGATATACGGATGCCAGTGCAGCGGCTTGAGATTAACCGACGGAATCATGCGGACCTCATCAAACGTAAGCCAGCCGCGACGCGCGTCTGGAAGTTAACAAAGGCGATCAGTTCAGACAGCGCGACAATCTGTGGATTGGTTAAACCGGCCTGCTCCAGCAAGCGGATGTGCTGCTCGGTGGCCTGAGTCGGCTGTTGCGTGACCATGTCAGCATGGCGCGCAATCGTCGCCAGCGGTTCGCCCGCGACAGTGCAACCTGACGCCAGCGCCAGTAGGGATTCGGACGGGTTTAACGCCGCCAGCTGCGCTTGGTAATCACGTTGCAGCGGCGCATCGTAGTTCAGCACCGCCATACGCTGCGCCAGTGCCAGACGCAGATCTGCAGGTAAACCCTGATCGTCTTCCGGCGTCAGTACTGACACACGGCACGCTTCCGCACCCTCAACAAATTCGGGACGCAGGCGGCGCGTCTGATACAACGCATCTTCTGGTGTTAATCCGGCTGCTTGATCAATAGCGTCGCTCACAACGCGTTCTCCTGTTTGAGTAAGGGGGTTGAATCCACCCATTCATCGCCCTGTAATTCAGGGGTGTCAAAAGCTTGTAAGTTGGCGTAGTGCTGCTCAACGTCCTCGGCAAACAGCGAGGCAGTAATCCCACGCACCAGACGATCGGCACCGGCGCTCACTGCAGGAATATCGCCGGAGACCTTGCCGTGCGTCAGCATTGCGGCATCGTTGAAGCAGTGGATGTGTGCCAGCATTGGGCAGGCATCGGGCGTCAATTCGCGGAACTCGAACGAAGGGCCGAGGTCCGGCGCTTCCAGCAGGCTGTGACGTGGGGTTCCCATCTCTGGCTGATAGCGACCGTCGGACCAGCTGCGGATGTGCGGTGCGATGGCGGCAAATTCTTGGCGGCCGTGGAAGTCGTTAGTAAATCCGGTGGCGGCGATCAGGAAGTCGTAGCGCAGTGCGCCTTGAGTGGTTTCAATCAGCAGACCATTTTCTTCCTGTTTGACGGCGTTAATGCCACAGTCGAGGAAGAAGCGCGCATTTTCATGGCGCGAGACACGCAGCGTTGAAGAACGCGGCGGTGGCGTTTGGGTGGCGGCGGTATAATCGACGAACTTCCATTTCCACGCGTCTGGCAGCTGATGCATGCCGTGCACCACACCCTGGCTGCCAATCCCGGTCATTTTGTTGATGCGCGGCATTTCTTTGCGGCGAATCAGCAAATCAACGGCACCTGCGCCCTGTTCCAACGCCGTGGCGGCGTTATCCATTGAAGAAGCACCTGCACCAATCACCGCGATGCGTTTGCCTTGCAACGCCGCAAAGTCGATATCATCGGCGGAGTGCGCCCAGAAGCGGCGGTCAATGCCTTGCAGGAAATCCGGTACAGCAAAGCCGCCGAGGCCGGAACGTCCGGTGGCGAGCACCAAACGACGTGTGTAAACACGGCCAGTTTCGGCACCCGCCAGATCGAGCGCAATCAGATCGCCTGCTTGTGCAATGTTGCTGACGCGTACGTTGTTATGGACGGGCAGATTCAGCACCTTGCGGTACCACACCAGATAATCCATCCACTGATCTTTGGGGATTTTGTCGAGGGCTTGCCAGGCTTCATTGCCCCACTGCGCGGTAAACCAGGCGCGGAAGGTGAGCTGTGCCAGCCCAAGCGCCGGACCATGCAATGTTTTCGGCGAACGCAGGGTTTCCATACGCGCAAAGGTGATCCACGGGCCTTCTAATCCGGCGGGTGCGGCGTCATAGGCCACGACATTGCTGATGCCGGTGAATTGTAATTTGGCCAGTGCCGCCAAACCGCACATGCCTGCGCCTATCACCACCACATCGCGAACCGGTGTGTTCTGATAAGTGCGTTCAGGCACCCATGATTTGGCAGGCAGTTCCAGAAATTCCAGATCCTGCTGAAGCTGAGCTTCCAGCGCGGCAAGACCTTTGGCGGAATACGTCATAGAGAGATTTCCCTGGTGTCAGCGATCGCCGTGAGAGCGAGCGAAAACCCGTAAAACGCGCTGATGAAACCGCCCTTTTCATTATCCATAAAACGCATAATAGGCGACCAACAATCATCAATACGCATAATAACAGCTAAGTTTTCGCATAATCCTCTTGCCCTAAAACAGAGTCAAGAATTGCGCTCAGGATTTGACCAATGGATTTCTTATATCTTATGCCGAAAAAGTTATAAGCGTTGAATGGCGGGGTAATTCTTCGCGCTTATTGAAGCGATGATGCCGTGGTGAGATGCACGATAAATCGTGCCGCTACGACGAGGTAGACACATCCCGTGCTGTGTTGCATGCCGCTACGACTCCTGATTGATCACCCGCATAATGCGCGGATGTTCGCTGGCGGGCAGGCGTTCGAAGCCGGGTAACAACTTGGCCGCAACCTCTGCCAGCGCCTCCACCAGTGCCTGCGCGGCGCTGGAGATCTGGCGACCCTGCGGGGTGATCACGCCAAAGAAATAGGGAATGTCTTCCTCAATCGGGCGGATTGCTACCCCAGCCAGCGGCATGCCCCAACCCGTCACCGGTTCAAGAATCGCGACGCCCAATCCGGCACGCACGCAGCCAAGAATATTCGCTGAAGAGTTGGTTTCAATGGTTTCCAGCAGCGGTACTTTCACCTTCTTCAACGCTTTTTCATAGCGCCCACGCAGGCGTTGTGGACTCCAGGGAGCAATTAAGTGGCGGCCTGCCAGCTGGCTGAGCGATAACACTTGATGCGCCGCTAACGCATCTTCTTCAGGCAACGCAATCACACATTGCGACTGCCCAATCCAATGCAACTCCACCGCATGATGCTCCAGCGGCAAGCTGCATAGACCAATATCGACTTCAGCGGTGATCACGGCATGCGCGGTCTGTTCCGCCGATTCACTGATTATTTGGACTTTGTTTTGCAGATTCAGCGCCGCCAGCGCCTGCGGTAGTAAACCGGCAGCCAGTGCGGGTGTGGCAGCAATGCTCAGCGGACGATGCTGCTGATGCGCGATCTCCTGTGCCCGCAGGCGGATCTGTTGCAGCGACAGCAAGGCTTTCTGTACATATTGATGCAGTTGCAGTGCTTCTTCAGAGGGATGAATACGCGGACCGTTGCGAATAAACAGGGGGTAACCCAGCGATTGCTCCAACTCCTGAATCAAACGCGATACTGCAGGCTGCGAGCGGTTCAGCGCTTTAGCCGCCGCTGTCACGCTGCCTGCTGAAATCACAGCGGAGAAAGCTTCCAACTGGCGCAGATCGAGGTCGTTTAACAGGGTCATGCGTGATTACTTCCCTAAATCATTGATTGTCCCCGGCAATATGGCGGGAAAAAATCCATCATAGAGAGAGTCTTGCTTATTCGCTACTGCATTGACGGCAATGAATACGTTTGATGCGCGGCTCAAGGTGCATGAGCCCGCTCGCACTAAAATGCTAAAGTTTTTCCGTAAGCTCGCGCTTATTCTCATTTAACAGACGCAACATCTCGCGCAAATACTCATCTTCATTGCCTTTTTGCCAGGCAATACTCAGCGGCAGGCCTTTTATTTGTTCAGGCAATTCAAGTGCAATATAGCTGACACTTTCACTATTCATCGTGCGATAAGAAGCAGGCACAACAGCCAAACCTAAACCGGCCGACACTAAACTTAAAATAGTCTGTTTTTCTTCAGCGAACTGCGCAATGTGCGGGGTTAATCCTGCATGTTTAAATAAACTCATGGTGAGATCGTGACTGTGTGGACGGGTGCGTCGATCGGGAATAATCATTGCCTCATGCTGAAAGTCTTCTACTGCTACTTGCGTTTTTCCTGCCAGCGGATGATTTAGCGGCACGGCCAGCACACAACTTTCTCGGGTAATAAAACGAATAGCCAGTGAAGAGTCAATCATTTGCGGTGCCCGAATAATAATCATATCCAGCCAGCCTGATTTCAATTTTGGAATAAGATTGATAGTTTTATCTTCAATAATATGAATATCACTGGCTGGATGCAGCGGCACAAATAAATTCAGCAAGGCAGGAACCAATCCTCGCGCTGCACTGTCAATCGCGCCAATCCGTAAAGTACGGCGCTCATCTTTTAGTCCCACTTTAAAACGCAGCGCTAGCACATCAAATTGATCGATAAGTTTGCTGGCTTCGTCAAAAAATATTGCCCCTTCCGCCGTTAATGAGACGTTGCGTGTCGATCGATTTAACAACCGCACGCCAAGGTCCTCTTCGAGTAATCGAATAAAGCGAGAAAGTGACGCAGGCATCATTTCCATTCTTTGGGCTGCGCGGCCAAAGTGGAGCTCTTTACCTACTGCCACAAAACAACGCAGTTGATTTATATCCACATTTTCCTCGCCATTTGATTCTTCAAATACTTTATATAATCCACTCTTAATGATCCGCCAAGTCAAAACTGCATACTGAACTCGAATACAAAAAAATAATACTACCCTACACAATCTGGAGCACTTTAATATGAACTCTCACCTCGAAAAAAGGGTGATGCGTAAAGTGACGTTACGCATTGTGCCCTTCATCATGCTGCTCTACTTCATCGCATTTCTCGATCGCGTCAACATTGGCTTTGCCGCGTTAACCATGAATCAGGATTTAGGTTTCTCACCCACGGTATTTGGTTTCGGGGCGGGTATCTTTTTCCTCGGTTATTTCCTGTTTGAAGTCCCGTCGAATTTAATTCTACATAAAGTCGGTGCGAGAATCTGGATCGCCCGCGTGATGATCACATGGGGCTTAGTCTCTGGCTGTATGGCCTTTGTGCAAGGCACCACCAGCTTCTACACCCTGCGTTTCCTGCTCGGCGTGGCGGAAGCCGGCTTCTTCCCCGGCATCATCCTCTATCTCAGCTACTGGTTCCCGGCAGCAAAACGCGCACAGGTTACTGCCATCTTTATGGCCGCGGCTCCCCTCTCGACCGCACTGGGATCGCCGATCTCCGCTGCCTTGCTGGAGATGCATGGCTTCCTGGGCTACGCGGGCTGGCAGTGGATGTTTGTACTGGAAGCCATTCCCGCCTTGCTGCTCGGCGTGGTGGTGCTGTTCTTCCTCACCGATCGTCCGGCCAAAGCCAAATGGCTGACTGACGAAGAGCGGGCGTGGTTGGAAAACACCATGCAGGCTGAGGAGCTGGCGCGTGCGGCAAAACAGAGCCACAGCAGCGCCTGGCGCGGGCTGGCGGATAAGCGCGTGTTGGCGCTGGCGCTGGTCTACTTCGGCACCTCCGCAGGCTTGTACACGCTCGGCATCTGGTCACCGCAAATCATCCGCAGCTTTGGTGCTTCCTCCATGGAGATCGGTTTCCTCAACGCCTTCCCGGCAGTGATTGGCGTCATCGCGATGATCTTGTGGGCACGTCATTCCGACCGCACCAAAGAGCGTAGCTGGCATGTGATTGGTGCCTGTTTACTGGCCGCAGCCGGACTGATTTACGCCGGTAACGTCAGCACACTGTTTGCCGTAATCATCGCCTTAACGCTGGTCACCGTGGGGATTAGCGCCTCGAAACCGCCACTGTGGAGCATGCCAACCCTGTTCCTCAGCGGCCCGGCAGCCGCAGCGGGTATCGCCACCATTAACTCCATCGGCAACCTCGGCGGTTTTGTCGGCCCGATGATGATTGGTGTCATCCGTCAGCAAACCGGTAGCTACACCTGGGGTCTGTACTTTGTCGCCGGACTACTGGCGCTCTCAGCCCTCGTGGTTCTGATTCTGTCTGCCAAAGCGAATAAACCGCAAACGGCAGAGATTCCTCATCCTCATACTCATTGATTGGAGAATTAACTATGCGTAACTACAAAATTGCCGCGATTCCTGCCGACGGTATCGGCCCGGAAGTGATTTCAGCGGGCGTGGAAGTGCTGCATGCGCTGACGCGTCAAAATCCACAGTTGAAGTTTGATGTGCAGACGTTTGACTGGGGCTCGGATTACTACAAAAAACATGGCGTGATGATGCCGGAAGATGGCCTGAACACACTGAAAAAATTCGATGCGATTTACTTCGGCGCAGTGGGTGCACCGGATGTGCCTGACCACATTACGCTGTGGGGCCTGCGTCTGCCGATTTGCCAGGGCTTCGACCAGTACGCCAACGTGCGTCCAACCAAAATTCTGCCGGGCGTCACCTCGCCGCTACGCAACCGTGGCCCAGGCGATCTGGATTGGGTCATCGTGCGTGAGAACTCGGAAGGTGAATACTCCGGTAACGGCGGTCGTGCGCACCGTGGCTTGCCAGAAGAAGTGGGCACCGAAGTGGCGATCTTCACCCGCGTTGGTGTCACCCGCATCATGCGTTATGCCTTTAAACTGGCGCAGTCGCGCCCACGTAAACTGCTGACCGTGGTGACCAAATCGAACGCCCAACGTCACGGCATGGTGATGTGGGATGAGATTGCCGCTGAAGTGGCGCTGGAGTTCCCGGATGTGCAGTGGGACAAAATGCTGGTTGATGCGATGACGCACCGCATGACGCTGCATCCGCAGACGCTGGATACCATTGTCGCCACCAACCTGCACGCCGATATCCTCTCCGATCTGGCCGGTGCGTTGGCGGGCAGTCTGGGCGTGGCACCGACCGCCAATATCGATCCACAACGCCGTTTCCCTTCCATGTTCGAACCGATTCATGGCTCCGCGTTTGATATCACCGGCAAAGGCATCGCTAACCCGATTGCCACCTTCTGGACCGCCGTGCAGATGCTGGAGCACCTGGGCGAACCTGATGCGGCTGCGCTGATCATGGAAGGCATTGAGTACGTGTGCGAACAGGGCATTCTGACGCCCGATGTCGGTGGCACCGCCAATACAGCTGACGTGACGCGTGCCGTAGTGCAATTCATCGAAGCCAAAGCCAACGTCGCCGAGACCGCATAATCATGAGAAATGAACAGGCCGCAGAAATCCTGCGCGATATCTTTCAGCACGCTGTCGACAGCGCCCGCGCCGGACCGGTGATCCCCCCCAACCTGCCGGAAAAGCCACGCGGACGTTGCGTGGTGATTGGTGCCGGTAAAGCCTCTGCGGCGATGGCGGCGGCGGTGGATGCGGCCTGGCCGGATGTAGATGTCTCGGGCGTGGTGGTGACGCGTTACGGCCATGCCGTACCCGCGGGCCGCATCCGCATTCTTGAGGCAGCACATCCGGTGTCTGATGCCATGAGCGAAACTGCCGCCATGCTGATTGTGGAGACGCTGCGCGGGTTAACTTCGGATGATTTGGTGCTGGCGCTGATTTCCGGTGGAGGATCGGCGCTGATGGCGCTGCCCGCACCGGGATTAACGCTGGCCGATAAGCAGACGATTACCCGCGCCCTGCTGCACAGCGGCGCCAACATCAAAGAGATGAATCTGGTTCGTCGTCATCTCTCGGCGGTGAAAGGCGGCAAGCTGGCGGCGTTGGCCCAACCGGCGCGCATCGTGTCACTGATTATCAGCGATGTGCCAGGTGATAACCCGACGGATGTGGCCTCTGGCCCGACCGTCGCCGACCAGAGTACGCCGCGTGATGCACTCAGGGTGTTGGAGCGCTATGGCATTGCGGTACCGGAAGCGGTGCGTAAGGTGCTGAACCAGCCGACCCGCCCTGTGGAAAATGCCGCGAACAGTGAGGTCAGGCTGATCGCGGCGCCTGCTCTCGCCTTGCAGGCGGCAGCGTTGACCGCACGCGCACATGGCCTGACACCCTTGATCCTCGGCGATGCCATCGAAGGGGAAAGCCGTGAAGTGGCGGTAGTGATGGCCGGTATAGCCCGATCGGTAAAGCAGTACGGTCATCCCGTTGTCGGGCCCGCCGTGCTGCTTTCCGGGGGCGAAACCACGGTCACCGTGGCAAACGGGCGGGCGGGCAAAGGCGGGCGCAATACCGAGTTTCTGCTCAGCCTTGCTTGTGCATTGCAGGGTGAAAGTGGCATCTGGGCGGTGGCGGGGGATACCGATGGTATCGATGGCACCGAAGATGCGGCGGGTGCGCTGGTGTACCCTGATACGCTGGCGCGCGGCAAGATCAACGGCCTAAGTGCCTCAGCCTATCTGGATGCCCATGACAGCTACAGCTATTTCCATTCCACCGGAGATTTGGTGATTACTGGCCCGACACTCACCAATGTGAATGATATTCGTGCCATATTGATAACCTGATATCGCCGCTACCGTCGTGAAAAACAGGCGGTGGCGGCGCAACAAGCCAGATAATTCGAGTCACCTAAGCGCGTTTGGTCGCCATAAATGGCAACCCTACAAGGAATGTGCACGCTTCTGGTCGCCATAAATGGCAACCCTACGATGAATGTGCGCGCTTC
>NZ_MLFR01000055.1 GCF_002095475.1 Pantoea rwandensis | reverse complement strand
GTTGCAATCAGCGAGTTAGCTTGCTGTTGCGAGGTGGCGTATATTACGCTTTCCTCCTTCAGAGTCAAACACTTTTTTCAGCGTTTTTCTCTGGCGGGATGAATCTCTTCACTCCCTGCTGAGCCGTCTGCGTTGCCGCTTTGCCGTCTCAGTGGATGCGCATTATAGGGAGTTGATTCTGGCTGACAAGGGTTTATTGCAAAAAAATGATCGTTCGACCTAAATTTAGCCACAACGCTCTATTTCACAACGATTTGCCTGGTAACTGCACAAAATCCTGGGCAAAAACCGCCACTTTATTCCAATCGGTGTATTCCACTTCTTTAGATGTATCGGTCTCACCGCCCGTCATGCGCATAATCAGTTGAATCATGACACGATCAAACCAGCGATATCGGGGATAACGCAGCGCGCCAGCAAATACTGCACAGCAATCTGGCTGCCAAGGCGATTGTTCCAGAAACTTGTGCGTATAGACGTTGGTTGCTGGCGTGCACTTATCCGCTTTACGCGCCGTAAGATTGACGCTGAAAAAGCCACTGATACGCTGATGCAGCTCAGCCTTGTGCTGGGTAACAAATTTCATCAATGCCGGATGGAAATGCCCGTAACGGATCGATGCTCCAATCAGCACGCGGTCATATTGCATCCATTCAACCTTCTGTGCTTCCAGTAAATCAATGACGTCACACAGCTGCTGTGGCGCTAGCGTCTGCGCAATACGCGCCGCGATCTCGCGGGTTTGCCCATCGCGACTGGAATATAGAATTAAAGCTTTCATTAGATAATCCTGTTTCTCTTATTCACGCCAGAAGGTTGGGGTGAACAGGACCAGCAATGTGAACACCTCAAGACGCCCAAACAGCATGGTCAAAATCAAAATCCACTTAGCGACATCATTCATTGAAGCGAAGTTGTCTGCCACAACGCCCAGACCTGGCCCGAGGTTGTTCAACGTGGCGGCCACTGCAGCAAAAGCGGAGAAGTCATCCACGCCGGTCGCGATAATCGCCAGCATGCTCAGTAAGAACACCAGAGCATAAGCAGAGAAGAATCCCCACACCGCTTCGAGGATACGTTCCGGCAGTGCGCGATTGCCCAACTTAATGGTGTAAACCGCGTTCGGATGCACCAAACGCTTCAGCTCACGCGAGCCCTGCTTAAACAGCAGCAGAATACGAATCACCTTTAAGCCACCACCCGTCGATCCCGCCATACCGCCGATAAAAGCAGAACAGAGCAACAGCACCGGCAGGAACAATGGCCAGCGCGCAATGCTATCCGTGGTGAAGCCAGCGGTGGTTGCCATCGACACCACCTGGAAAAAAGCCTGATTCAATGTTTGCCAACCACTGGCATAGACGTTGTGGAACCACAGCACTACCGTACAGATCAGCACTAACGTCAGCTGCACGCCAATAAACATGCGAAATTCGGGATCGCGCCAGTAAACTTTGAGGCTACGACCGCTTAATAAAGAGAAATGCAGGCCGTAGTTACAGCCGGAGATCAGCAGGAACACCGCCACAATGGTATTGATGGTAGGACTGTTGAAGTAGCCGATACTCGCATCATGCGTAGAAAAACCACCAATCGCGATGGTGGAGAAGCTATGACCAATAGCATCAAACACCGGCATACCTGCCAGCCACAATGCCACCGCACACGCCACGGTAAGCAATACATAGATGAGCCACAGCGTTTTAGCCGTCTCGGCAATACGCGGGCGCATTTTGTTATCTTTCAGCGGCCCCGGCATTTCCGCGCGATAGAGCTGCATGCCGCCAACGCCCAGAATCGGCAAGATGGCTACGGCCAGCACGATGATCCCCATACCGCCCAGCCACTGCAGCATCTGACGATAAAACAGAATCGCCTTGGGTAGCGTATCGAGGCCAACTAAGGTGGTCGCGCCGGTGGTCGTCAGCCCAGAGAAGGATTCAAAAAATGCATCGGTGACCGAAAGGTGCGGCTGCTCGGCAAAAATGAAAGGCATCGCACCCACGCTGCCCAGCACCGTCCAGAACAACACCACAATCAGAAACCCTTCGCGCGGTTTAAGCTCGGTTTTCTTTTTGCGATTAGGCCACCATAGCAGCGAGCCAATCACAATCGCCATCATAAAGGTCTGGCTAAACGCGCGTCCGGCGCCATCGCGATAAATTAAGGCCACCAGCCCCGGCAAAATCATGGTTACCGAGAATAAAATCACCAACAGGCCCACGATGCGGGTAATGGCGCGAAAATGCATTCAGCCGTTCCTTTAAACAGATGCTTTAGTTGTCCAGCGGGTTGAGCGTCAGCGCGCCCCGGCTGTAATCAGAAAGGTTTTGCCGAAAGCCATTAATCTGCGGATGCGGCAACGCCAGACGTAGCGCAATACGATCCTGATAATGGCTCTCTTCGATGATGCCGTCAAAACGTTGCAACAGACGCTCGATATCACTTAACTGGGCATAATCGCATTGCAGGGTAAAAGATTGCATCGGCACTTTACGCGTACGCGCCAGTTGCTTCAGCCCCTGCTGCACGCCGCCGCCATACGCTTTCACTAATCCGCCGGTACCCAACATGATGCCGCCATAATAGCGCACGACTACAGCGGTTATTTCACCGACACCGCTACCCATCAGCTGTGCCAACATCGGTTTGCCCGCCGTACCGGAAGGCTCACCATCATCGGAGAAACCCAGTTGTTGCGAGTCATCCGGCGCACCGGCAACCCACGCCCAGCAGTGATGACGCGCCGCAGGATGTTCGAGCTTCACCTGCTGTACAAAAGCACGCGCCGCCTCAACGCCATCGGTGTGCGCTAATAAAGTAATAAAGCGGCTTTTCTTGATGGTTTCCTCGTTGAGGCTCACGGCCTCAACGGGAATATCGTAAGCATTCATCAGGCCAGATGTAGGTCGCGCGTCATATTTTCAACGCGATTCGCGTGGATCACCACATTATCTTCGATACGAATACCACCGTACGGTTTCAATGCGTCGATCGCCTGCCAGTCAAAGTACTGGCTGTACTTACCACCGCGTAGTTTCGCCAGCAGTGAATCAATAATGTAGAAGCCGGGTTCGATAGTCAGCACCATGCCTGGCTCCAATACACGTGTACAACGCAAATAAGGATATTGCGACGGTGCCGCGAGGTGTGTGCCCTGCTCATCTTGCATAAAGCCCGCCACGTCATGTACCTGCAAGCCCAATGGATGGCCCAAACCGTGCGGCATGAATGGACCGGTCAAGTCTTCCGCCACCAGCGTCTCTTCGGTCAGGCCTTTGACCAGGTCAAACTTAAGCAGCAGTCGGGCAATACGCTGATGCATTTGCAGATGGTAGTCGGTATAGCGCACGCCCGCTTTCAGGGTGGCGATCAGCGCCAACTCTTCTTTATTCATCGCTTCTACCATTTCGGCATAGCGCGATTTACTCTGCGCCGCATAGCTGCGCGTCAGATCGGCAGCATAGCCAAGGTATTCCGCACCCGCATCAATCAGGAAGCTGTGGCGCTTGGCCGGTGGCTGATGATCAAGTTTGGTGTAATGCAGTACGGCAGCGTGTTCGTTCAACGCAATGATGTTGCCGTAAGGCACATCAATATCACGGTGACCCGTTGCAGTCAGATAGGCAATATTGATATCGAACTCGCTCATGCCGGAGAAGAAGGCTTCTTTCGCCGCGCGATGCCCCGCTACCGCCAGCTTCTGCGCTTCACGCATACAGGCCAGCTCGTAATCAGTTTTGATGCTGCGATGATAGTGCAGGAAGTCGATCACGCCTTTTGGATTGACACGGTCACTATTGATACCGAGCTGAGTTGCACGTGAAGGCACCGGACCAATATACGCGACATTGTCGCGCTGAGCAGGTAGCAGTTGACCGATATCATCCGCATTTTTCAGCCCCACCACGTCGACATCGTGCGTCCAAAAGCTGTTAGGCAGCGGTTCAACGTTGTGCCAGTAATCCACCGGCGAATAGAACCACAACTTTGGCTTATTCACGCCATCGATCCATAACCAGCAGTTAGGCACTTGCGTGACGGGAACCCAAGCCTTGAATTGCGGATTCACCTTAAATGGGTAGTCGTGATCGTCGAGGAAAACAGTTAACAGCTCGCCTGAGTGAATCAGCATCGCATCAAGTTTAAAGCGTGCCAGCACCTGTTGCGCTCGCTGCTGCAGCGTATTGATATGCGCGTGATACAGGGTTTTCAGTGAATCCATGGACTTGTTCTCCGATGTCGCGAAAGTGGCCGCAGTGTAGCACAGCCGACCGTGCGTTGCCGTGTAGCACACGCTGTGATCGGCGTACCAAATAAGCAAAGACCTGTTTGCAAAAAATTAACATGCCGCCCACACTCCAATTCATCTGGTATGACCAGATCACCTTTCGCGTTTCAGGAGACGGACATGCTCTACCAAGGCGATACCCTTTCAGTTCACTGGCTCGATGACGGCATTGCCGAGCTGGTGTTCGATGCACCCGGTTCAGTGAACAAACTCGACACGAAAACTGTTGCCTCATTAGGCGAAGCGCTAGGCATACTGGAGCAACAACCCGCGCTGCGTGGTCTGTTGCTCTCCTCAGCCAAACCCGCCTTTATTGTCGGCGCCGATATCACTGAATTTCTGTCGCTGTTTGATGCGCCAGAAGAGAAATTGAGCCAGTGGTTGGCATTTGCCAATAGCATCTTTAATCGTCTGGAAGATTTACCCGTTCCCACGGTGGCCGCTATTGACGGTTATGCACTTGGTGGTGGTTGTGAATGCGTACTCGCCACTGATTTTCGCATCGCCACACCTACAGCACGCATCGGCCTGCCGGAAACCAAACTGGGCATCATGCCTGGCTTTGGTGGCAGCGTGCGCCTGCCACGCCTACTAGGAGCAGATAGCGCACTGGAGATCATTGCCGCCGGAAAAGATATTGATGGTAACAGCGCACTCAAACTCGGTTTAATCGATGCGGTGGTCAGCAGCGACAAACTTCGTGCGGCGGCGTTGACCATGTTGCAGGATGCAATAGCACAAGGCAGTTGGCAGGTGCGACGAGCTCCCAAACTTAACCCGTTGAAACTGAGCCCTATAGAAGCCGCGATGAGCTTTACCATTGCCAAAAGCATGGTCATGCAAACTGCGGGCAAGCACTATCCAGCCCCTATCACGGCTGTGAAAACTATCGAAGCCGCTGCGAGTTTACACCGTGATGATGCGCTGAAACTGGAGACCGCTGCCTTTGTCCCGCTTGCACAAAGCGATGTGGCGCGGGCTCTGGTTGGTATCTTCCTGAATGACCAATACGTCAAAGGCTTGGCGAAGAAACACAGCAGCGCAGCCGGTGCACCACAACAAGCGGCGGTACTGGGCGCAGGGATCATGGGCGGCGGTATTGCCTATCAATCGGCATGGAAAGGCGTGCCGGTAAAAATGAAAGATATCAATCCGCAGGCATTGACTCTGGGTATGACCGAAGCCAGCAAATTGCTTAATAAGCAGCTGGAACGCGGCAAAATCGACGGTGCCAAGCTGGCCAGTGTACTCACAACGATTCAACCCACGCTGGATTACGCCGGGTTTGAGCGGACCGATGTGGTGGTCGAAGCGGTGGTTGAGAATCCTCAAATCAAAGCCAAAGTGCTGGCCGAAACCGAGCAACACTTACGCGAGGATGCGATTCTCGCATCTAACACCTCGACCATCCCGATTAGCCTGCTGGCGCAATCATTGCAACGCCCGGAAAACTTCTGTGGTATGCACTTTTTCAATCCGGTCCCACGCATGCCATTGGTAGAAGTGATTCGCGGTGAGAAAACCTCTGAAGCAACAATCAGCAAAGTCGTCGCCTGGGCAAGCAAAATGGGCAAAACCCCGATTGTGGTCAATGATTGCCCTGGGTTCTTCGTCAATCGTGTTCTGTTCCCTTATTTCGCCGCCTTCAGCCTGTTGCTGCGCGACGGTGCCGATTTCCGCCAAATCGATAAGGTGATGGAGAAACAGTTCGGCTGGCCAATGGGGCCTGCCTGGTTGCTGGATGTCGTGGGCATTGATACCGCCCACCACGCACAAAAAGTGATGGCGCAGGGTTTCCCCACTCGTATGCAGAAAGACTACCGCGATGCCATCGACGTGCTGTTCGATGCGCAACGCTTCGGTCAGAAAAATGGCAAAGGTTTTTACCTGTGGGAGCAAGACAAAAAAGGCAAAGCACAGAAAAAAGCCGACCCGGCTGTTGATGCCCTGCTGGAACCGATTTGTGAGCCGAAACGCGTGTTCAGCGACGAAGATATTGCTAACCGCATGATGCTACCGATGCTCAACGAAGTCGTCCGCTGCCTGGAGGAGAACATCATTGCTTCGCCTGCGGAAGCCGATATGGCCTTGGTTTATGGCCTTGGTTTTCCTCCGTTCCGCGGCGGTGCCTTCCGCTATATGGATACGTTGGGCAACAGCAACGTGGTTGATCAAGCGAAACGTTATATCGCGCTAGGCCCACTCTATACGTTGCCTGAACAATTAGTGCAGAAAGCCCATCAGCATCAGAGCTGGTATCCCGCGGTTCAGCCGATTGACGAAGCGGCATTACAAAGTGCCTGAGGTGAAGAGAATGGAAAATGTAGTCATCGTTGATGCGGTGCGTACACCAATGGGTCGTTCAAAAGGCGGCGCATTTCGACAGGTTCGTGCGGAAGATCTCTCTGCGCATTTGATGCGCGAATTGCTGAGCCGTAATCCAGGCGTTGATCCCGCTTCGCTGGATGACATCATCTGGGGATGCGTGCAGCAGACGCTGGAACAGGGCTTTAACATTGCGCGTAATGCGGCATTACTGGCGGAGATTCCCCATCGTGTCCCGGCGAGCACCGTAAACCGCCTGTGCGGCTCATCTATGCAGGCGCTACACGATGCGGCACGCGCCATAATGGTAGGCGATGCACACAGTTGCCTGATTGGGGGTGTGGAACATATGGGCCATGTGCCAATGAACCACGGTGTCGATTTCCATCCGGGCTTAGGCCGTACCGTGGCAAAAGCGGCGGGCATGATGGGTCTCACCGCTGAGATGCTGGCGCGTATGCACCACATCACACGCGAGCAACAAGATGCCTTTGCCTTACGTTCACATCAGCGCGCCTGGGCTGCCACCCAACGTGGCGATTTCAAACGCGAAATCGTGCCGACCTATGGCCATGACGCCGATGGTGTGTTGAAACGCTATGACACGGATGAAGTGATTCGCGAAGATACCACCCTGGAGGGGTTAGCTGCGCTGCGTCCCGCCTTTGATCCCGTCAATGGCACCGTCACAGCAGGAACCTCATCCGCCCTCTCTGATGGTGCAGCAGCCATGCTGATCATGAGTGAAAGCCGCGCCAAAGAACTTGGCCTGACGCCACGTGCACGTATTCGTAGCATGGCGGTGGTCGGCTGTGATCCATCCATCATGGGCTACGGCCCGGTACCTGCCAGCAAACTGGCGCTGAAACGCGCAGGCTTAAGCGTGCAGGATATTGATCTGTTTGAACTCAATGAAGCTTTTGCTGCGCAGACTCTGCCCTGCATTAAAGATTTAGGGCTACGGGATCAGCTGGATGAGAAGGTGAATCTGAACGGCGGTGCGATTGCATTAGGACACCCACTGGGATGTTCTGGTGCACGTATCAGCACGACCTTGTTGAATCTTATGGAACGTCGCGATGCACATTTTGGTCTGGCCACCATGTGCATTGGCTTGGGTCAGGGCATCGCGACGGTGTTCGAACGCGTTTAATACGTTGAATGTTGCATGTGTTCCCGCCCAACTGGGCGGGCTTTTTTTTTGGGCCAACGCACCCCATCCACGGCGATAAAACCAAAAAAAGGTGGCCTCAAATAGCCACCTTACAAACTTAGTGCATTATGACATGCCGGTATTAGATGAAGGCAAACGCATCGCCGAACATCTGCGCTTCAACGGCACCGCGCTCCGCGCAGAAGCGTTCGCGCGCAATCTTCGCCATTTCAAAGCGTCCCGCGATATAAATATCGTGTTCGCTAAGTGTCGCGTAATCCTGCATCACCGCAGTCAGCACCGTGCCACTGCGCCCTTCCCAACCCTCTGCGGGTTGCTCAACGACCGGAATCACCTTGAGATTAGGATGCTTCACCGCTAACGCATCCAATTCATCCAGATCGTACAGGTGCATCAGCTCACGACCACCCCAGTAAATGGCGATGTCGCGGTCCGGCTGCTGCGCCAGGGCAGTCAACAGGATCGAGCGGGCGTATGAAAAGCCTGTGCCACCGGCGATCAAAATGATGGGACGATCGCTATCTTCACGCAGCCATGCATCGCCATGCGGCATATCCACCGTGATTTGACGATCATTCTTGATGCGGTCCATCACTGCCATGGCATACAGGTTGATGTCCGATGCGCCAATATGTAATTCGATAATATCCTTTTCCATTGGCGTTGATGCCAACGAAAACGGGCGCTTATCACGCTCATCCATCACTACCATCAGGTATTGTCCCGCGCGGAAGCTAAAATCCGCTGCCGGAATCAAACGGACGCGGTAAACCGTGTCCGTAATCGCTTCAACCGAAGTGACTTTGCAGCTTAACGTCGTCATACGTGCCCTTTTTTATGGTTCTGTGCCGCCGTTAGCGCTGCGGCGGCTCGGCAAAGATAGCTAACTCATCCCAAATCGCATCAATACGCGCCGTGACAGCCGGGTCTTTCACAATCGGCGTGCCCCACTCGCGCGTCGTCTCACCGGGCCACTTATTCGTGGCATCGAGTCCCATTTTCGAACCCAAACCGGAAACCGGCGAGGCGAAGTCGAGGTAATCAATAGGCGTGTTCTCCACCATCACCGTATCCCGCGCCGGATCCATGCGGGTGGTAATGGCCCAAATCACGTCGTTCCAGTCACGTGCGTTGACATCATCGTCACAGACAATCACAAACTTGGTGTACATGAACTGGCGCAGGAAAGACCACACGCCAAACATCACGCGCTTAGCATGACCGGCATACTGCTTCTTAATGGTTACCACCGCGAGACGATACGAGCATCCCTCTGGCGGCAAGTAGAAATCCACAATTTCCGGAAATTGCTTGATCAAAATCGGCACCAACACTTCATTCAGCGCCACACCTAAAACCGCTGGCTCATCCGGTGGACGACCGGTATAGGTTGAATGATAAATGGGGTTGCGGCGTTGCGTTACGTGCGTCACGGTAAATACCGGGAAGCTATCTACTTCATTGTAGTAGCCAGTGTGATCGCCATAGGGTCCTTCCGGTGCCAGATCGCCTGGCTCGATATAGCCTTCCAGCACGATTTCCGCGCTGGCGGGAACTTCGAGATCGTTTGAGAGGCACTTCACCACTTCGGTTTTGTTGCCACGCAACAAGCCGGCAAAGGCGTACTCGGACAGAGTATCCGGTACGGGCGTCACCGCGCCAAGAATGGTGGCAGGATCAGCGCCGAGCGCAACGGATACCGGGAAACGTTCACCCGGATGCGCTTTGCACCACTCCTGGAAATCCAACGCGCCGCCGCGATGCGACAGCCAACGCATGATCACGCGATTCTTGCCGATCACCTGCTGGCGATAAATACCGAGATTCTGGCGCTCTTTGTGCGGCCCACGGGAGACGGTTAATCCCCACGTGATCAGCGGTGCGGCATCACCTGGCCAGCATTTCATTACCGGGATGCGCGACAAATCGACATCATCACCACTGAATACCTCTTCCTGGCACGGCGCATTGCGCAGGCGCTTAGTCGGCATATTCAGCACTTGTTTAAACTGCGGCATCTTGTCGAACAAATCGCGGAAACCCTTCGGCGGCTCAGGCTCTTTCAGGAACGCCAGCAGCTTGCCCACTTCACGTAGCGCGCTGACGTCTTCCTGGCCCATGCCCATCGCCACACGCTTCGGTGTGCCGAACAGGTTGCACAATACCGGCATGTCGTACCCTTTTGGGTTTTCGAACAGCAGTGCCGGGCCGCCCGCACGTAACGTACGATCGGCAATTTCCGTCATCTCCAGCTCAGGATCAATTTCCTGAGTGATGCGCTTTAACTCGCCACGCTGCTCAAGCAACGCGAGGAAGTCTCGTAAATCCTGATATTTCATGCGGCGTTAGCTTCCAGCCAAAGTGAATCGGGAAGTATATACCCAAACATTAAACAGACTGACAGGAGAATGGTACCAGTGCCTGAATTGCCAGCACATCATGGTACGCCATGATAGGTTCGCCGTGACGGAACACCTTAAAATCTTCGCCACGGGCGCTGTAGTAACGCAGGCGGTTTTCGCTGACGTGTAAGAAGCTGGCTTCACGCAGCGCAATGACCGATTCATGCGGGTTGACCGCGCAAAACTCGGCCAGGCGCTCATCACGGGTTTCCCCCATGTGGCCACTCACGTGTGCATCGAGATAGTGCGGGTTGATCTGCACCGGGAATAGCCCCAGCGCAGGCAATACGACGCTGCTGCGCACCGGCATATCATTGGTGGTGCGAATCGATGGCGTGGCGACATTGCAGCCGGCGCTCCAACCCACATAAGGAACATCGCGCTCGCGCACCGCACGCTGGATCGCCACAACCAGCCCCTGTTCATGCAGCATCTGGTTGAGGAACCAGGTATTGCCGCCGCTCACCAAAATCAGTTCTGCCTGCTCGATTGCCGCCACCGGTGAGGCGAACTCATGCACGGTTTTCACTTCAATGCCCAGGGAGTCAGACAAGTCTTGCGCGCGCTGTGCGTGGTCGCCACGAATGATGGCATACGGTACCAGCACCGCCGATATGATGCCGCGTTGCGCAATCATTGCGTGGAGTTGAGGGTGCGCGTAGCTCAGCAGTGGCGCATCATCAGCCACTTTGCCGTTACTTAACAAGAACAGTTCCATCAGCCAGTCCTTTTCAAATTGAAGCGAGAGATGGTGAAGGAGTCTGATACAGATGGTCATCAGCCGTCAATTTTCTTGCAAGAATGTGTTAAGAAGCCGCACCAATCGGAAAAATCGCAGTGATTTTTCTTTCACAGCCCCGTTTACGCTGGCCGATGCGCTATAACTCTGACAACAGGTTTGTTATTCTTAGCGTCCAATATTTGGGAGCAGTTATGGAATCCTGGTACTTACTCTATTGCAAACGTGGACAGCTGTTGCGCGCGAAAGAGCATCTTGAGCGGCAAGAGGTGAATTGCCTCAGCCCTATGATCGCTCTGGAAAAGATTGTGCGCGGCAAACGCACGACGGTAAGTGAGCCGCTGTTCCCTAACTATCTGTTCATCGAATTCGATCCAGAATCGATTCACACCACCACCATCAGCAGCACACGCGGTGTCAGCCACTTCGTACGCTTTGGTGCGCAACCTGCCACCGTCTCCAGTGAAGTGATTGAAGCGCTGCAGACCGATGTTCCGCAAATCCTGCTGGATCCGGAAACGCCGCAAAGCGGTGATGAAGTGATCATCACCGAGGGAACCTTTGAAGGACTGCGCGCTATCTTTGCCGAGCCTGATGGCGAGACACGCTCCGTATTACTCCTCAACTTGCTCAACAAACAAGTGATGCGCAGTGTTGATAACAAACAGTTCCGTAAACTTTAAGCCAGCTTAAACAGCTGGCGTGCGTTGCTCTCAACACGCGCCCCCAGCGTCTCCGCCTCTTCCCCACGCCAGTTCGCCACTTGCTGCACGATATGCGGCAGAAAACACGGCTCATTGCGACGAGAAGGGGGACGCGGGTGCATATCACGCGGTAACAGATAGGGAGCGTCGGTTTCCAGCAACAGTCGCTCAGCAGGAATGAGCGGCAACATCTCACGCAGCTCCATGCCACGACGCTCATCGCACACCCAGCCGGTAATGCCCACGGATAACCCCATTGCCAGGCACGCTTCCAACTCTTCACGCGTACCGGTAAAGCAGTGCACCACCGCACCCGTTAATTTGGGAAGCCATGGCGTCAGTACCGCAGCAAAGCGTTCGTGCGCTTCACGACAATGCAGAAACACGGGTAGCTGCAACTCCGCCGCCAAGGCCAACTGCGCATCAAATGCATATTCCTGCTGATCGTGTGCGGAGAGGTTGCGGTTAAAATCGAGGCCACACTCGCCGATCGCCACCACCTGCTCGCTTTCAGCCAAACGGCGCAAGGTATTCGCCGTTTCCGCTGACCATTCACTGGCATGATGCGGGTGCACGCCCGCCGTTGACCAACAATAGCCCGCATGTTGTGCCGCCAGCTGCCGCGCCTGCTGACTCTCTAGCGCATTCGTGCCCGTGATCAACAGGCCGGTGACGCCCGCTTCGCGCGCACGTTTCACTACCTTTTCGCGATCTTTTGCGAATTGCGTGCTGGTCAGGTTTACACCGATATCGAACATGTTCTCTCCCAAATAAAAACCGCCCAATGTGAGGGCGGTTTAGATGTATGACTTTCACCCCACTCACTCGCGGGATGCCCTGCTTAAAGGACATCAGGATTCGGTGTTCTGTTCCTCATCCTCTGACGCTTTGCGCCCTTTTCCCACATAGTAACGGGAGAAGAATACGCCGACTTCAAACAGACAGTACATCGGAATAGCGAGCAAAGTTTGCGAGAAAACATCTGGTGGTGTGAGCAACATCCCAACAACGAATGCGCCGACCAGCATGTAAGGACGTTTCTTGCGCAAATCGTCAGGTGTGGTGATACCGGTCCAGCACAGCAGAACAATGGCGATCGGCACCTCAAAGGCTACACCAAACGCCATGAAGATGGTCATCACGAAGTCGAGGTAGTTAGTGATATCAGTCGCGATTGTCACGCCTTCAGGTGCCGTTTTGGCAAAGAAGCCAAACGCTAGCGGGAACACGATGAAATAGGCGAAAGCCACGCCGACATAGAACAGCAGCGTACTGGAGAACAGCAGTGGCATCACCAGTTTACGCTCATGGCGATAAAGTGCAGGTGCCACAAATGCCCATACCTGATACAGGATCACCGGTACCGCAAGAAATACCGATACGATGATGGTGAGCTTAATCGGCGTGAAGAACGGTGAGGCAACATCGGTGGCAATCATGCTGGCGCCAGCCGGCATCTGGCTAATCAGTGGCGATGCCACCAAGTGATAGATGTCGTTAGCGAAATAAACCAGGCACAAAAAGATAGCAAACACCGCAATAATGCAGTTCAGCAGACGCTTACGCAGCTCAATCAGGTGGCTGATGAGCGGTTGGGTATCTTCAACGGCCATGTTTATCTTTCATCTTTTACGGTGGGAGTAGGCATCGCATTCTGCGCGGTACTAACTGATGATTGAGCTTCTGCTGCTACCGGTTGAGGCACCTGAGCCGGTGCGCTGGCTTGGTGCACTGACGTTACCGCTTTAGGTGCCTGAGCCGGTGCGCTGGCTTGGTGCACTGACGTTACCGCTTTAGGTGCCCTGAGCCGGTGCGCTGG
>NZ_MLFR01000054.1 GCF_002095475.1 Pantoea rwandensis | reverse complement strand
CCCACATCTGGAAATCATTCTTCAGTGCCTATCGTATGAAACGATTTGGTGGAGATAAGCGGGATCGAACCGCTGACCTCTTGCATGCCATGCAAGCGCTCTCCCAGCTGAGCTATACCCCCAGCACCGAAAAACTGCCGAGTGAACTCGACGGACGGGATGATATGAAACCGCTTCCTGAGTGTCAACGTCAAATTCTTGTTCTGTGTGCGATCGCTGAAAAAGGCGGCAACGGCACACCATAATGGCTTTTTTTTCAACGCAATTGCGCATTTCGTTAACTCAATTTCGCATTTAATGCCCTACAACCAAGGTTAAATCACGGTTAAAGATGTTAGGAATAATCTTGTGTTCGTTACGGGTAAGTGTAAAACTTAGCGCGCTAATTAACCGGTCAACCTTCCAGGGTATATCACTCTTTGATCGGCCAGCATTTTCCCCTTGTCCAATAAAAGAAAAGTGAATTATGTCGCTGCATACACCGAAAGAAATCGCACAACTGGCGATTCAATCAGGCGTGGCTAAAAGCCGTTTGCCCGTCTCCACCCTTTTAATTCTTGGCTTTATGGCCGGTGCGTTTATCGCGACCGGTTTCCTGCTTGACCTGCATGTCATCAACCAACTGCCTGCTGAATGGGGCTCCTTTGGCGGCTTCCTCGGCGCTGCGGTGTTCCCGGTAGGTCTGATCCTGACCGTCTTAGCCGGTGGCGAGTTACTGACAGGTAATATGATGACGTTGCCAATTGCATGGTTCGCGCGCCGCATTAGTGGTTTCAGCGTCTTGCGCAACTGGTTTTGGGTCACGATTGCCAACTTCATTGGTAGCGTTGCCGTCGCCTGGTTCTTTGGTCATATGCTCGGGATGACTGAAGGTGATTATCTGAAGAAAACCGTGGCCATCGCTCATGCCAAAGTGAATGCTGATTTCCTGCATGCCTTTATCTCAGGTATTGGCTGCAACTGGTTGGTTTGCCTGGCAGTATGGTTAGCCTTTGCCAGCAAAGATATGGTTGGCAAAATTTTTGGCATGTGGTTCCCGGTAATGGCTTTCGTCGCCATTGGTTTCCAGCACGTTATCGCCAATATGTTCATTGTGCCTGCTGCCATTTTTGCTGGCCAAATGAGCTGGGCGGAATTTGTACCAAACGTGATTGCCGTGTTCCTTGGTAACGGTGTCGGTGGTGCAATTTTTGTTGGCCTCACCTATTTCCTCGCTTTCCGACCTGAACAGCCTTCCGTCAGCGAAGCACAGTAATCGAATTATGCCTTTTGTCATCTGACAGAAGGCATTTTCCTGCCTGGTGACTTCTCCCCGTTACGTTTTGTTGTAATATGTACAGCTAATGTATTTAACAGGGAAAGCATCGTGAAAAAGGAATGGCTCACTCCCGAGGAGCTCGCGCTGGAAACGGGCTACAGTCGGCAAACGGTGAATAAGTGGATCAAGCGCGAAAACTGGACAACCACGCCCAAGCCGGGTGTACAGGGTGGTAAAGCGCGGTTAATTCATATTGATGAGCGTGTAAAGAGCTTTGTTCAGTCAACCCGCCACGCGACCGAACCGGTGGCCAATTACGGTGCTCAACAAAATACGTTGCCTGCGTTATTAATAAATTCTGTCCAGCAAATGACAACAGCCGAACAAGATCAATTGGCTGCCTTATTGCTGCGAGAAGGGATCAGTGGCGTACTGGAACGGTTAGGGATTAAAGAAGATTAAAAAAAGCCGGGTGCAGATTGCCCCCGGCTTTTTTAATGCCCGTGATAATTGTAGCGGCAACCCTATGAGCTGCCGCGGGTTCAATTATGCCTGGGCTTCACGCTCAGCAATGAATGCCAGCGCTTTTTCAATACGTGCAACGCTACGGCTGCGACCAATCGCTTCTACGGTCACATCTAGCGCGGGAGACTGACCTGCACCGGTCACCGCCACACGCAGCGGCATACCGACTTTCCCCATACCCAGCTCAAGTGCGTCCGCTGCGCCCTGAATCGAGTTGTGGACATTTTCCGCATTCCACTCGCTGTCGCTCAGCGCAGCCAATTTGTCACGCACCACTTCCAGTGGCTGACGCGCAACTGGACGTAAGTGTTTCTTCGCGGCATCGGCATCAAAGGCGTCAAATTCTTCATAGAAGTAACGGCAAGATGCCGCGATCTCTACCAGCGTTTTGCAACGTTCGCCTAGCAGCGTGACCAGTTTGGCCAGTTCTGGCCCGGTACGCGTATCAATGTTTTGCTGCTCAATGTGCCACTGCAGCTGCGTTGCCACGTATTCTGGCGGCAGCGTGTTGATATAGTGATGATTCAGCCACTGCAGTTTTTCAGTGTTAAAAGCACTGGCAGATTTGCTTACCGCATCCAGGGTAAACAGTTCAGCCATCTCTGGCACGCTGAAGATTTCCTGATCGCCATGTGACCAGCCCAAACGAACCAAATAATTGAGCAGCGCTTCCGGCAAATAGCCGTCATCACGATACTGCATCACACCCACGGCACCATGACGCTTCGACAGTTTCTTGCTGTCATCGCCAAGGATCATCGAGACGTGCGCATAGGTTGGCACTTCTGCGCCGATCGCTTTCAGGATGTTGATCTGGCGCGGCGTGTTGTTGATATGGTCTTCACCACGGATCACGTGCGTAATCCCCATATCCCAATCGTCAACCACGACGCAGAAGTTGTAAGTTGGCGAACCATCGGTGCGGCGGATGATCAGGTCATCCAGCTCTTGGTTACTGAACTCAATCGGGCCACGGATCTGATCATCAAAGATCACCGAACCCTCTTGCGGGTTACGGAAACGTACCACACAAGGTTCGTCCGCCGCATGATGCTCGTGGCTGTCACGGCAGCGACCGTCATAACGTGGCTTCTCGCCTTTCGCCATCTGATCTTCACGCAACGCTTCTAAACGTTCTTTAGAGCAGTAACATTTATAAGCAGAGCCTGCTTCAACCATTTCATCAATCACCGCGTTGTAGCGATCAAAGCGCTTGGTCTGATAGTAAGGACCTTCATCCCACTGCAGGTTCAGCCAGTTCATCCCATCCATGATGGCTTCAATGGCTTCCGGCGTAGAGCGTTCCAAATCGGTATCTTCGATACGCAGAACGAATTCGCCCTTGTTATGGCGAGCATAAAGCCAGGAATAAAGAGCAGTACGGGCACCGCCCACATGCAGATAGCCCGTTGGGCTGGGTGCGAAGCGAGTTTTGATTTTCATTCAGCATTGCCTTAGATGCGCAGGTTTCTCTGTCTGGATGACAAAAAAACGGGTTAACGCGAAAAAACAGTGCGCATATTCTAGCAGGTGAGACGCTTTCCTCAATGACTGTCGCGGTGGCATCACGTAATGAAGTGCGTTTTTCTGCTAATAAAACCAGCACATTGGCTAAAAGCGCGACATGATGCCTAAATTTAAAGCGAACGCACATTTATGTTTTAAAAAGCGTTGACTCACTTCGAAGGATCCCTATAATGCGACTCCACACAGCGGGGGTGATTAGCTCAGTTGGTAGAGCATCTCCTTTACACGGAGGGGGTCGGCGGTTCGAGCCCGTCATCGCCCACCACTTCGGGTCGTTAGCTCAGTTGGTAGAGCAGTTGACTTTTAATCAATTGGTCGCAGGTTCGAATCCTGCACGACCCACCAATCAGAGAAAAGCGCCTTTAGGCGCTTTTTTCGTTTCTGCGCGCTGATGCTTAACGTGCAGGATGAGAACCTGCCGCAGGTTCGACTGAATCGTCAGGAACGATTCAGGCTGATGCGACAGCATCACCCGCAGGGCGAGGCCCCGGATGGGCCGAGGCATATCCTGCACGACCCACCAATTCAGAGAAAAGCGCCTTTAGACGATTTTTTCGTTTCTGCACCAATCCCCATCCTGACAAAACCTTTTCAATCACTTAACGATTTGTGTGCTCAAGCCGTTTGATTCCCTTGCCGATAACGATAATGGTCTATTGCAAGGAGAAAACCATGTCTACTATCTCAAGTGTTAGCAGTATCAGTACGGCGAGCAGCGGTGGCGGTTCAACGTCACAAATTGCCAGCCTGAATAAACAGATTCAAAGCCTGACCCAGCAAGTCAAAGATCTTTCCAACGACGATACCCTGACAGATGAGCAAAAATCTGAACAGGAGCAGATGTTGGAGTCACAAATTCAGATGGTTGAAGCTCAGATTGCACAAATTGAGCAGCAGGCCGCTGAAAAGGCACAGCAGCAGCAGGAAGCTCAGCAACCGACTACTGCAAGCGCTACCACCGCCACCAAAGCCGATGGTATCAACCGCCCTACTGATACCAATCAAATCAACGTTTATGTTTAAAACGCGGGTTTAAGTGCGCGTTGTTGCGTCAGCAGGGCTGCCTGCTGACGCACCTCTTGCCAGATCGCTTCGGCAGCCGGAGTTAGTGAGCGATTTTTTCGTTTAATCAGCATCAAGTTGCGATTGATCTCCGGGTAGAGTCGACGCACCCGCAGTTTGCGTCCAGATGGCAGTGGTAACGCCAGTGCTGGCAGAATACTAATGCCGATTCCTGCTTCGACCATTGGAAACAGCGTGGCTGGATGACCAATTTCCTGCACTACCTGCACTTTAATGGCCAGCTGCTGCAATGCCGCATCAACCAGCAAACGGCTACCTGATGCATAATCCTGCAGCACCAGATTTCGTCCTGCCAACATCGTCCACTCTGCCTGCTCAACCAGCGCCAATTCATCATTCTCATGGCACAACAGCAAAAACGGTTCCTGCAAAATAGCTTCGTAATCAAAATCAGCATCCGCTAGCGGTCCAATGACAATACCAAAATCAACCTCGGCATTGCGTACACTCTGCAACACTGACTGTTGTGCGCGGTCTTGCAGAATCACGCGGATATCGGGATAACGCTGTTGGCTGCTTGCAAGGCATTGCGGCATCAGATTAGCAGAAGGCGTCTGGCTGGCGGCAACCCGCACTGTTCCGCTGCGCTGTTCGCCGTAGCTGCGCACGTCCATAATCGTGGTGTTCAACTCTTCCAGTAGGCGCTCCAGCCGCGTGGCCAACTGGTGTCCCGCTTCGGTCAGCATCACTTCTCGCGTAGTGCGGTCAAGTAATCGCACGCCCATTTCAGCCTCAAGTTCTTTAATGCTGTGGCTCACCGCTGACTGACTAAGACCGATTGCCTGCCCCGCCTGGCTGAAACTGCCCTGCTGCGCCACGGCCACAAAGGTACGTAACTGACGTAAGCTGTAATTCATCGATATTACTCATAGATTGATGCAATAAATCAATTTTATTTCTAAACCCCATTAGCGCACAATCAGCACCATCAATTTTTTAATTTAACCGGATTGTAACAATGGGCTTTTTACGACTCGACCCAATGATGGTGAAACTCATCATTACCGTGCTGCTGGCCAGCTTTATCCCGGCCAAAGGCGGGTTTGTCGATTTCTTTGAATACCTGACGACGGCGGCTATCGCCCTGCTGTTCTTTATGCACGGTGCCAAGCTGTCACGTGAGAAGATTATTGCGGGCAGCAGCCACTGGCGCTTACATCTGTGGATTATGTGCAGCACCTTCGTGGTGTTCCCGATCCTCGGTCTGCTGCTGGTTTGGTGGCACCCGGTCAATGTCGGCACAGAGATTTACACCGGCTTTATCTATCTGTGTATTCTGCCCGCGACCGTGCAGTCCGCTATCGCCTTTACCTCTATGGCTGGAGGTAACGTAGCAGCCGCTGTGTGCGCAGCTTCCGCTTCTAGCCTGCTGGGTGTGTTTGTTTCACCTCTGCTGGTGAACCTGGTGATGAACGTACACAGCGATGCGCCCAGTAATGGTCTGGAGCAGATTGGTAAAATCATGCTGCAACTGCTGGTGCCGTTCGTCATTGGACACCTGTCACGCCGTTGGATCGGCGGCTGGATTGAGAAGCACCGCAGTTTGATTGGTAAAACTGACCAGACTTCAATTCTGTTAGTGGTTTATTCAGCCTTCAGTGAAGCGGTTGTGAATGGAATCTGGCATCGCGTAGGGGTCGATACGCTGCTGTGGATTCTGGTAGGCAGCATCGCGATCCTGTTTATTGCCTTGGCCATTAACCTTGGAGCTTCACGTCTGTTTGGTTTCAGTCGTGCCGATGAAATCGTGGTGCTGTTTTGCGGTTCCAAGAAGAGTCTGGCGAATGGGGTCCCCATGGCGAACATTCTGTTCCCCGCCGCTTCCGTCGGCATTATCGTGTTGCCGTTAATGATTTTCCATCAGGTACAGCTAATGGTGTGTTCTTTCATTGCCCAGCGCTATAAAGCGGGTAATGAGAAGCGGCTGGCGCAACAGCAAGTGGAAGCACAGAAATCCTAAGTAAATGGCCCGCAGATGCGGGCCATTTGTTATTTACTTTGCTTAAGAGGGATGACTAAACCCTGTAAGCCTTCAATTTTAATCGTTAGCGTCAGCTGCATCAGATCCCCTAACCTGCCTGCGGGGAACTCGTTTTTACGCGCAAACCATAGCAGGTACTCTTCCGGCACATCAATCAGCATCCGGCCTTTATATTTCCCAAACGGCATCGCAGTATTGGCGATATCAACCAGCTGAAACTTATCCATGTCAGGCTCCGAGCAGGCGAATCATTTCCGCTTCATCGATCACCGGAATACCGAGTTCTTGTGCTTTCGCCAGTTTGGAGCCGGCCGCTTCACCGGCAATCAGCAAGTCCGTCTTTTTCGACACGCTGCCACTGACTTTCGCGCCCAGCGCAGCTAAACGCTCTTTGGCATCGTCACGGTTCATCTGCGAGAGCGAACCGGTCAGCACGACGGTTTTACCGGCAAACGGACTGTCGATCTCTTCAACATTCACCACTTCCAACTGTGGCCAGTGCACGCCCACTTCTTGTGTGAGTTCGCGGATCACTTCGCGATTGCTCTCTTCTTCCATAAAATTACGCACGTGCGCCGCCACCACTTTGCCGACATCCTGCACCGCAATCAACGCATCGAGATCGGCGTTCATCACCTTCTCCAACTCGCCGAAATGATTGGCCAGATTGGCTGCGGTGGCTTCACCGACTTCACGAATACCCAGTGCATACAGGAAACGAGGCAGCGTGGTGAGCTTGGCTTTTTCCAGGGCATCCACCACATTTTGCGCCGATTTCGGCCCCATGCGGTCCAGTCCGGTTAGCTTGCCAGCCGTAAGACGGAATAGATCGGCAGGCGTGTGCACATACTCTTTTTCAACCAGCTGATCGATGATTTTGTCGCCCATGCCGTCAACGTCCATTGCACGACGGGAAACAAAATGTTTAAGCGCCTCTTTGCGCTGTGCTCCACAAATCAGCCCGCCGGTGCAACGGGTGACCGCTTCGCCTTCAACACGCTCAACATCAGAACCACATACTGGACAATGGCTGGGGAAGACGATTTCACGCGAATCCTCCGGACGCTCGGATTCCACCACATTAACCACCTGCGGAATCACATCACCCGCGCGGCGAATCACCACTTTGTCGCCAATGCGCAGGCCAAGGCGCGCAATTTCATCGGCATTGTGCAGCGTGGCGTTACTCACCACCACACCAGCGACCTGTACAGGCTCAAGACGCGCGACAGGGGTAATGGCGCCAGTACGTCCTACCTGAAACTCAACATCACGCACGAAGGTCATCTGCTCCTGCGCCGGGAATTTGAATGCCACTGCCCAGCGCGGGGCGCGGGCGACAAAGCCCAACTGCTCTTGCAGCGCTTGCGAATCGACCTTAATCACCACACCATCAATATCGAATCCGAGTGACGGACGGTCCTGCTCGACCTGGCGATAAAACTCCAGCACCTCTTCTGCCGTATGCGCCAGGCGAATACGATCGCTTACAGGTAAACCCCAGGCTTTAAATTGCTGCAGGCGCTGCCAGTGGCTGGCAGGCATTTCTCCGCCCTCCAGCAGGCCGAAGCCGTAACAGAAGAAGGTCAGTGAACGTTTGGCAGTGATGCGCGGATCGAGTTGGCGCAGCGATCCCGCTGCGGCGTTGCGCGGGTTGGCGAACACCTTCGCACCGGTTCGACGCGCATCCTCATTGAGCTTCTCAAAGCCTGCTTCCGTCATAAACACTTCACCACGCACTTCTACCCGCGCCGGGATGTTGTCACCGTGCAAACGCAGTGGAATCGCGTGGATGGTACGAACATTCGCAGTGATGTTTTCACCGGTGGTGCCATCGCCGCGTGTCGCCGCGCGCACCAGCAAACCGTCCTCGTACAACAGGCTCACTGCTAAGCCATCCAGCTTGAGTTCACAGCAGTAAGTGAGGTCATCGCTACTTTTCAGGCGATCCTGCACGCGCTTATTGAAGGCAAGGAAACCGGCTTCATCGAAGGTATTATCCAATGACAGCATCGGCACTTCATGGCGGACTTGTTCAAAAGCGGCAAGCGGCGCGGCGCCCACGCGCTGGGTCGGCGAATCAGACGTGATGAGATCGGGATGCGCCGTTTCCAGTTCACGCAGTTGCACCATTAACCGGTCATATTCTGCATCCGGAATCTCCGGCGCATCCATAACGTGATACAGGTATTCGTGGTGGCGTAATGAGGTGCGCAGCGCAGTGATCTGCTCCTGAACCGATTTCATAGTCTTTTATCCGATAAAAAACCCCCGACATGCGGGGGTTTAGTTAATATTCATCACGTTAAGAGGCTGTCAGCCAATAACTTCGCGAATGCGCGCTTTGTAAGTTTCCAGCTTCTGTGGCGTCATCATACGACGCTCATCATCCAGCACTACCCCGCCAACATCATCCGCAATACGCTGCGCAGATTGCAGCATCAGCTTGAAGTTTTGGTTCGCATCACCGTAGGAAGGCACCATCATAAAGATGGAAATGCCCGGCGTGCTAAAATCGCCCATGGTGTCTGGGTTGAATGAACCCGGCTTCACCATATTCGCCAGACTAAACAGCACAGGACCACTACCCGCTGGACTCAGATGGCGATGGAAAATATTCATTTCACCGAACTGGAAGCCCGCCTGCAGGATACCTTGCAAAAGTGCTTCACCGTTCAACTCGCCCCCGGCATGTGCAGCAACGTGCAGCACCAAAACCGCTTCATTTTTACGTTGAGTAGATGCAGGTTGTTTCGCCACTTCTTCATGGGCAACCGATGCTTCTTCTTCATATTCAGGCTCTTCTGCTGCCTGGAATGCAGGTTCAGGCTGAGTCGCAGACAGTGGCTCATTATCCAGCAAAGGATCGGCCTGAACCGGTTGAGGTTGTGGCTGAGGTTTAGGCTGTGGCGCTGGCTTAGCGACAGGCGGTTGCGGCGCAGGCTGTCGCACCTCTGGCTCATCATCCAGCAGCGGATCACCCATCAATGGCGCATCATGGCGCGAGAAGGGTTGACGCGCAGGCTCAGGCGCACGTGGCGCGCTGGCAGGCTTAACCACAGGGGCGTCGAATTCTGGCTCATCATGAGCGTCACGTTGGCGGCTCACACGCACTTCGCCAACGCCATCATCTTCGTCGCTCAGCAGATCTTCATCGGCTTCTTCGCGCTGTTTCAGACGTTTGTGAGGGCGATCGCGAAACACAGAAGACCGCTCTTTACGGCTGGTCCACAGTCCGTGAAGCAGCAGCGCTATTATGGCGATCGCGCCAACAACGATTAATATCAGACGCAAATCCTGCATCATTGTATTCTCTGTTGTTCCAATACCTTGCCACCACGGCAAACTTTATCCTCTAACTGTATTTGCCCAGCTACACAAGTGCAAGTCTGTGCAGTATTTTCTGACAAATAAGATAGGTGTCCCACGCTTTTTTGCTGTTTTTTCGCGCAAAGTACGCCTGCCGCCGACAAAAAGCCAGGTTATGATGCGTACGCGACAACCCTAAGGAGAACGGCTCGTTATGCCTGCTGAGAATTCGGCCCCAACATTGAGTGGTATTCATTACTTTGCCGAAGGCTGGAGACTGGTGCGTCTGCCCGGTATTCGCCGCTACGTTATTGTTCCGCTGCTGGTCAACATCCTGTTATTGGGCGGGGCGTTTATCTGGCTTTTCAAACGCCTTGGTCAATGGATCCCTGACCTCATGTCGCACATACCTGACTGGCTTCAATGGTTGAGCTATCTGCTATGGCCGCTTTCGGTGATATCAATCGTGCTGGTGTTTAGTTATTTCTTCTCCACCGTGGCTAACTGGATCGCTGCGCCTTTCTGCGGCTTGCTGGCGGAGCAGCTGGAAGGCAGGCTCACCGGAAAACCCCTACCCGATAGCGGCTGGGTGGCGATGTTCAAAGATATTCCGCGCATCATGAAGCGTGAATTACAGAAGCTCGGCTACTATTTACCCCGCGCGCTAGGTTTGCTGGTGCTCTATTTTATCCCTGGATTTGGACAAACCGTGGCGCCGGTATTATGGTTCCTGTTCAGTGCCTGGATGCTGTCGATTCAGTATTGCGACTATCCGTTTGATAACCACAAAGTGAGCTTTCACCAGATGCGCAATGCGCTTCGCCAGCACAAAACGGCCAATATGCAGTTTGGTGCCATGGTGAGCCTCTTTACCATGATTCCGATTCTGAATCTCGCCATCATGCCGGTGGCCGTTTGCGGGGCAACCGCGATGTGGGTTGATCGTTACCGTCTGCAGCACGCGCGTCACTAATAATGCTTCAAAATGCCTTATGCATTTTTGCGTAAGGCTTATGGTTGTGGGCTATATAGATATACGATTTCTTTCCTTCCGCGGGCGAGAAGAACAGGTATGCTCTGAGGGTTCCCAATATTTCATACAGTTAAGGACGAGCTATGAGTAAGATCTATGAAGACAACTCTCTGACAATTGGTCATACGCCGCTGGTTCGTCTGAACCGCATCGGTAATGGACGCATCCTGGTGAAGGTCGAATCGCGTAACCCGAGCTTCAGCGTCAAATGCCGTATCGGTGCCAACATGATTTGGGACGCGGAAAAACGCGGCATTCTTAAACCGGGTGTTGAACTGGTTGAACCAACCAGCGGTAACACCGGTATCGCGCTGGCCTATGTGGCAGCAGCGCGTGGCTACAAGCTGACGCTGACCATGCCAGAAACCATGTCCGTTGAACGTCGTAAGCTGCTTAAAGCGCTAGGTGCCAACTTGGTGCTGACTGAAGGCCCTAAAGGCATGAAAGGTGCCATCGCCAAAGCTGAAGAAATTGTTGCCAGCGACCCTGATAAATTCGTGCTTCTGCAGCAGTTCAGCAACCCCGCTAACCCGGAAATCCACGAAAAAACCACCGGTCCAGAAATCTGGGAAGATACCGATGGTGAAGTGGATGTGTTCATCGCGGGTGTGGGCACCGGTGGTACATTGACTGGCGTTAGCCGTTACATCAAGAACACCAAGGGTAAGAAAGAGTTGATTACGGTGGCGGTGGAGCCAACCGATTCTCCTGTTATTGCCCAAGCGCTGGCAGGTGAAGAAATCAAGCCGGGCCCGCACAAAATTCAGGGTATTGGTGCTGGCTTCATTCCGGGTAACCTCGATTTGAAGTTGGTTGACCTCGTGGTAGCCATCACTAACGAAGACGCCATCAGCACTGCGCGCCAATTGATGGAAGAAGAAGGCATCCTGGCCGGTATCTCATCCGGTGCCGCCGTTGCCGCTGCATTGAAATTGCAGGAAGACGAAGCCTTCGCGAACAAGAACATCGTCGTCATTCTGCCCTCTTCGGGAGAGCGTTATCTCAGCACCGCGTTGTTTGCCGATCTGTTCACCGAAAAAGAGCTGCAACAGTAAGCGTCAAACTCTTAAAACGATGAAAAAAGCACCCGAATGGGTGCTTTTTTGTGGCGTAGATCTCACTTTTAGCACCAGGCAGATTGATTTCAATGACGCGGCTCTGGTATTTAAGCTCACAATTATTTCGGTGCTTGAAATTAATCAGCCTTTGAAGTGGATCAAGGTGAATTGATTTACTGATTTGGCGAAACGGCGATTCGCGGCATACTTAGCAGGGTGACGAATTCGCGCAGTTTTTGATCTGCCACCGAAAGAAGCACATTTTTAAGCGCATTTTTTTGGTCAGCTTAATGCCATACCCGCGCACCTTCATAGGCTAAAGTGTCGGCTCCAGGCTAGACTTTAGATCCATAACACCAAACCTGATAAAGTTGGGGAAATAGAATGTTCCAGCAAGAAGTTACCATTACCGCACCTAACGGCCTTCATACCCGTCCTGCAGCTCAGTTTGTTAAAGAAGCTAAGGCTTTCCAGTCAGAAATCACTGTGACCTCCAATGGCAAATCTGCCAGCGCGAAAAGCCTGTTCAAACTGCAGACTCTGGGTCTGACTCAGGGTACGGTTGTTACGCTGTCTGCTGAAGGTGAAGATGAGCAGCAAGCGGTTGAGCACCTGGTGAAACTGATGGCTGAGCTGGAGTAATTCCGCTCAGGCAAGCAATTAAACCGACTCCTTTGCCCCATTGAGTGCAAATATCTTGATCGCGGACAACCTGTCCGCGTTCTTGCTTCCTTAGAGTACTGTTCCGCGACAGTGGCAACGCATTGGGTCAATGAGCCATCGTGATTAAAAGGTAGGGTTATGATTTCAGGCATTTTAGCATCACCAGGTTTCGCTTTCGGCAAAGCACTTCTGCTGAAGGAAGATGAGATCGTCATCAGCCGTAAAAAAATTACCGACGATCAGGTTGAACAAGAAGTTCAGCGCTTCCTTGATGGACGTGGCAAAGCAGCCATTCAGCTTGAAGCTATCCGTGTCAAAGCCGGTGAAACCCTCGGTGAAGAGAAAGCGGCGATCTTTGAAGGTCACATCATGCTGCTCGAAGACGAAGAGCTTGAGCAAGAAATCATTGACCTGATTAAGAAGGATCACGCAACGGCTGACGCTGCGGCGTACTCTGTCATTGATGGCCAGGCCAAGGCGTTGGAAGAACTCGACGACGAATACCTGAAAGAGCGTGCGGCTGACGTACGTGACATCGGTAAGCGTCTGCTGCAAAACATCCTCGGTCTGCATATTGTCGACTTGGGTGCTATCGCAGAAGAATCAATTCTGGTGGCGAAAGACTTAACGCCGTCAGAAACCGCACAGCTGAACCTGAAGAAGGTGCTGGGCTTTATCACCGATATCGGTGGCCGTACTTCACATACGTCCATCATGGCGCGTTCCCTGGAAATCCCTGCCATTGTGGGTACCGGCAACGTGACCACCACCGTTAAAAACGGTGATTACCTGATCATTGATGGCGTAAACAACAAGATTTATGTCAATCCTACCGATGAGGTTCTGGAAGAGCTGAAAGCCATCCAGACGCAATACCTGTCCGAAAAACATGAACTGGCGAAACTAAAAGATCTGCCTGCTATCACGCTGGACGGTCATCAGGTTGAAGTGTGCGCCAACATCGGTACCGTGCGTGATGTCGCCGGTGCAGAGCGCAACGGTGCTGAAGGTGTCGGCCTGTATCGTACCGAGTTCCTGTTCATGGACCGCGACTCGCTGCCAACCGAAGAAGAGCAATTCCAGGCCTATAAAGCCGTCGCGGAAGCGATGGGTTCTCAGGCCGTTATCGTGCGTACCATGGACATCGGCGGCGACAAAGACCTGCCGTACATGAACCTGCCGAAAGAGGACAACCCGTTCCTTGGCTGGCGTGCGATTCGTATCGCCATGGACCGCAAAGAGATTCTGCATGCTCAGTTGCGCGCTATCTTGCGAGCTTCTTCCTTCGGCAAACTGCGCATCATGTTCCCGATGATCATTTCTGTGGAAGAAGTGCGTGCGCTGAAAGCCGAGCTGGAGCTGTTGAAAACCCAGCTGCGCGAAGAGGGTAAAGCCTTTGATGAAACTATTGAAGTGGGCATTATGGTGGAAACACCCGCTTCAGCGGTGATTGCGCGCCATCTGGCGAAAGAAGTCGACTTCTTTAGTATTGGGACAAATGACCTGACGCAGTATACTCTGGCGGTCGATCGTGGTAATGATTTGATTTCACACCTCTATAACCCTATGACGCCATCTGTTTTGGGCCTCATCAAGCAAGTGATCGACGCATCACATGCCGAAGGGAAATGGACCGGCATGTGTGGTGAGCTGGCGGGTGATGAACGTGCTACACTACTGTTACTGGGAATGGGGCTGGACGAATTCAGCATGAGTGCCATTTCAATCCCGAGCATCAAGAAGATTATTCGTAATACTAATTTCGAAGATGCGAAGGCATTGGCGGAGCAAGCTCTGGCTCAACCCACAGCGGAAGATTTGATGAATCTGGTCAACAAGTTCATCAAAGAAAAAACGCTCTGCTGATCCACGAGATGCTGGCCCCAAATTACTGCTTAGGAGAAGATCATGGGTTTGTTTTCTAAACTTTTTGGCGAAAAATCAGAGAGCGCGTCAGGGACTATTGATATCGTTGCGCCTCTGTCAGGCGAAATCGTAAATATCGAAGACGTACCTGATGTGGTTTTTGCTGAGAAAATCGTGGGTGACGGTATCGCTATCAAACCGACTGGCAACAAAATGGTTGCACCGGTTGACGGTACTATCGGTAAGATTTTCGAAACCAACCACGCTTTTTCCATCGAGTCTGACAATGGCATTGAGCTGTTTGTCCACTTCGGTATTGATACGGTTGAACTGAAAGGTGAAGGCTTCAAACGTATTGCTGAAGAAGGCCAGAAAGTGAAAAAAGGCGATGTGGTGATCGAGTTTGATCTGCCACTGCTGGAAGAGAAAGCAAAATCCACGCTGACGCCGGTCGTGATTTCGAACATGGACGAAATCAAGGACCTGATCAAACTCTCCGGTCAGGTGACTGTGGGTGAAACCCCGGTTATCCGCATTAAGAAGTAAGCAGCGCTTGCATCATAAAAAACGGCACCCACTGGGTGCCGTTTTTGTTTGCGATGTCGTTTAGCCACAGGCACTATCTCAAACAGGGCATGACCACTGGGCCTCGGCC
>NZ_MLFR01000053.1 GCF_002095475.1 Pantoea rwandensis | reverse complement strand
CTAAAGCGATCGACCACCACCATAGCAGTTTCCAGATCCTTCAGGCCGCGCTGTTTTTTCAACGCTGGAATGCCATCTTCCACCGCTTTTTCAGCCGCATCCTGCGAGATCGGATCGAGCGTGGTGAAGATCTTCACGCCGGACATATCTTTGACTTTATCGCCCAGCTTGGCCTGCAGTTCGTTACGCACCATCTGCATAAACGCAGGCTGAGGCGTAATCACCCCACCTTTCGGCTGCACACCCAGCGGGCGCGCAGAGAGCATGTCGTACAGCTCCTGATCGATCACGTTCTGCTGTTGCAGCAAACGTAGCACCAGGTTGCGGCGCTCCAGAGCCAGTTTCGGGTTGCGCCACGGGTTATACAGCGAAGCGCCTTTCACCATGCCGACCAGCATCGCCTGCTGGTCGAGGCTCAGCTCATCAACGGGACGACCGAAGTAATACAAACTCGCCAGCGGGAAGCCACGGATCTGATCGTTGCCCGCCTGACCGAGGTAAACCTCGTTGAGGTACAGCTCAAGGATGCGATCTTTGCTGTAGCGCGCATCCATGATCACCGCCATGTAAGCTTCACGCGCTTTACGCCACAGTGAACGCTCGTTGGTCAGGAACAGGTTTTTCACCAGCTGCTGCGTCAAGGTACTGCCGCCCTGCACCGCTTTACCTGCCGTGATGTTGGCAAGGAATGCACGACCAATCGAGTACGGACTGATGCCGTCATGCTCATAGAAGTGACGGTCTTCGGTGGCGATCAGCGTGCTGACCAGCAGGTCCGGGAAGCCCGCGCGCGGCACGAACAGACGCTGCTCGCCATTAGGCGACTGCAGCATGGTGATCAAACGTGGATCGAGGCGGAAGAAGCCAAAATCACGGCCGGTATCAAGGTTTTTGATCTCGCTCAGCTCGTTATTACTGAACGTCAGGCGAGCGTTAATCTGCCCCTCTTTGCTGTCCGGGAAATCAAATGGACGGCGCAACAGGTCGATGGTGTTGCCCTTAACGCTAAACTCACCCGGACGCGTAATGCGCGACACTTCGCGATATTGCGTACCTTCCAGCAGCGCAATCATCTCTTTTTTGTCGTATGACATGCCCGGTTCGAGGCTCACCATGCGGCCATAAACGGCTGCAGGCAGTTGCCACACTTTACCGTCGATGCGGCTGCGGATTTCGGAGTCGAGATAGATGCCCCAGGCAACCATCACTACAACAAAGACCAGGAAGAGCTTGATCAACCAGCCTAACCAACGACGTTTGCCGCGTGGCGGACGTTTTCCTTTACCTTTACCTCTTGGTGGCACCGGCGTGCTCTCCTCATCATCTTCGTCAAAATCGTCCTGATCGATATCATCATCAAGTTCCCTACGGCGACCCCGACGTGCAGTGCTGCGCGGCGGCTTTGGCGCTTTTCCTTTGCGCCCAATAGGTTCGCGATCATTCCCAGACATGCTTTTATTCTCCAGGCATAGCTACGGCTGCGGCCGCTACTCTAACTGCTTTCTCGTGCTGCGCATGGCAGAACCCTCTGAATTCGATCCACAGAGTGTCACGATGAAAATTTCTTGGTGCGCCTTGTCGGTAAGGCGTTTGCCGGATCGTCGGGCCAGGGATGTTTGGGATAGCGCCCTTTCATCTCTTTCTGCACCTCAGGATAGGCACCACGCCAGAACGCCGCGAGATCGCGGGTGATCTGCAACGGACGTTGTGCCGGTGAAAGCAATTCAAGTACCAACGGAACACGGCCTTCGGCCACCGGGGGGTTTTGTGCCTCACCAAACATCTCCTGAATACGCACTGCCAGCGCCGGGGGCTTATCCACTGCATAGCGGATCGGCAGACGACTTCCGGTCGGCACAGTGTAATGAGTTGGCAGCACAGTATCCAGCCGCTGACGTTGTGACCATGTCAGCAAATGTAATAATGCGCTGACAACACTTACGCCCTGCAGCCCCTTGAGATCGCGCACGCTGCCCATTTCGGGCAACAGCCAATGTTCCAGCGAATCGAGCAGGCTTTCGTCGTCCAAGCGCGGCCACGCCTCTTCCGGCAGCCACTCGGCAGCACAGTGCAAACGCAAACGCAGCTGTTCTGCTTCAGGCGTCCAGCCGAGTACGGCGAGGCCTTTCTCGCGGATCCAGCGCAGCATTGCCGGATGTAAAATATCTGGTTCCGGGCGCGCCTGCGGCTGTGCTTTTAGGACCAGCGCACCTACCATTTCACGTTTCCAGGCACGCAAGGTGCCCTTCTCTTCATCCCACTCAACATCAATGCGCTGCGTAACCAGCTCTGGACATTGCTGACGTAAGGTCGCGATCTCCACGGGCAAGGCCATCAGAATACGCGCATCGGCGGCACTGGCACCTTGTAACAGCGTGGGCGCAATCAGCCATTCGTTACGGCTTAAACCATCCTGTTCATCCAGCATCGCGCCAATGCCGTTGGCCAGCTGATAGCGCGCGCTCTCACCACGACGCAGCGCAAGGCGATCGGCAAAGCCTGCCGCCAGCAAACCGGGGAAAAGGTCAGGATTGGCTTTACCGCCGCGGGTGTTCAATCTTTGCTGCCACTGGCGTGCACGGCGCAGCCAGTGTGGTTGCGGCCGATTGAGTGCATCACGCAAATCGGCGCTGCCACTGCGCGGTGGATCTTCCAGAATTGCCACCAATAGCGCGGCACTGGCGATAGCATCATTGTCTTGGGCCGCACACAGGATGGCGGTTAAACGCGGGTCGCTGCCAAGCGCGGCCATCTTGCGCCCTCGCGCGTTCAGCCTGTTATCTTCCAGCGCACCTAAACGCAGGAGTAACTCATTGGCCGCGCGTAAGCTGCGCGCAGGAGGCGCATCTAGCCAGCTGAGCTGTGAGGCATCATGGCAGCCCCACTGCAGCAGATCGATTTGCAGCGATGAGAGATCGCTGTTGAGTATCTCTGGTTCACTTTGTGAGGCAGCGCGCGCGGCCTGCTCCTGCGGCAACAAATGCAGGCAGATACCCGGCTCAAGTCGGCCGGCTCGTCCGGCGCGCTGGGTCATTGAAGCCTGGCTGATACGCTGAGTTTGCAGCCTCGTCACGCCGCTGCGCGCATCAAACTGCGCTGAGCGCTCAAGCGCGCTATCCACCACTAACCGAATGCCCTCAATGGTTAAACTGGTTTCAGCAATGTTGGTCGCCAGGACGACTTTGCGACGCCCTTCAGGTGCAGGCAAAATGGCACGGCGTTGCGCATCCAGTGATAGCGCGCCATATAAAGGAGAGAGATCGACGTCCTCACTCACCCGAGATTCAAGCTCACGCTTTACGCGTTCAATTTCTGCTACGCCAGGCAAAAACAGCAGCAGCGAACCTGACTCCTCGCGCAGCAGCTGCACCACTTCTCGCGCTACCGCTTCTTCAAAGCGCTGCTGTTGGTTCAGCGAGGCATAACGCCGTATCACCGGAAAACTGCGCCCTTCAGAAGCGATAAACGGGGCCTCAGGCAGTAACTGTCGCAGGCGGTCATTATCCAGCGTTGCCGACATCAACAGGATTTTCAGATCGTCACGCAAACCCTGCTGAACATCCAGTAGGAGTGCCAGGGCCAGGTCAGCCTGTAAGCTGCGTTCATGGAATTCATCGAGGATCACCAGTGAAATACCTTCAAGCATCGGATCGCGCTGCAACATACGCGTGAGAATGCCCTCCGTGACGACCTCAAGCCTTGTGGCGGGTCCGCAGCAATTTTCACCACGCATGCGATAGCCCACCGTGCCGCCCGGCTGTTCACCCAGCAGTTCTGCCAGCCGCTGCGCCACGTTACGCGCAGCCAGTCGACGCGGCTCCAGCATAATAATACGGCCCGGCAGCTGCGCCTTGTTTAGCAGTTGTAATGGCAACCAGGTGGACTTACCTGCGCCGGTCGGTGCCGCCAGCAACACCTGCGGTGACTGTGCCAGCGCATCCAGCAAGGCTGGCAGCACCTCGCTTACCGGTAATTCACTCACGCTCAACTCCCACTCCGCCTGTGCTAAGATGCCGCGCATTGTAGCATCCAACGGCAACTCCATCATGGCCACGCAACGTCTGTTTTTTGCGCTCGAACTGCCCGATCCACTCCAGCAACAACTGGTGCGGTGGCGTGCGGAAAATTTCGCCGAGGATGACGGAAAACCTGTGGCGGCCGCCAATCTGCACCTAACGCTGGCGTTTCTCGGCGAGGTCAGTAGCGAGACCTCACAGAAATTACAGCAGCTGGCCGCGCGTATCGTTCAGCCTGGTTTCACACTCGACCTGGATGACGCCGGACACTGGCCACGCCCTGGTGTGGTGTGGCTCGGCTGTCAGCGTGCACCACGTGGTTTATTGCAGTTAGCAAGTTTGCTGCGTGCCCAAGCGGCACGTCACGGATGTGCGCAGAGTGCGCAGCCTTTTCATCCGCATATCACCTTATTGCGAAATGCCACGCAAAAAGTGGCCCTGCCTGCACGCGGCTTTCACTGGCACCTTGAGGTGAGTCACTTCGCGCTGTTTTCCTCGACCTTTACCCAAGGCCGTACGCGTTATCGGCGGCTGGCCCGCTGGCCACTGTTATCTTCCGCAGGAGTATAAATGCAGTTTGATCCGCCACTGAAACCCGCCCGACTGATTGCCCGTTACAAGCGTTTTCTCGCCGATGTGGTGACGCCGGAAGGTGAAACCATGACGATTCACTGTGCTAACACGGGTGCCATGACAGGCTGCGCGACACCGGGCGATACCGTCTGGTACTCAACATCAAATAGTGCAACACGTAAGTATCCGCACAGCTGGGAGCTCACCGAGACCCAACAAGGCCACTGGATCTGCGTCAATACCCTGCGCGCCAATCAACTGGTACGCGAGGCTTTAGCCCAAGACGCGATTCCAGAATTATCCGCTTACAGCCACTGCCAGCCCGAAGTGAAATACGGCACGGAAAAAAGCCGAATTGACTTCCTGCTGCAAGCGGAGGGGAGATCAAACTGCTATATTGAAGTCAAGTCCGTCACCCTTTTACAGCAGGGTAAAGGCTACTTTCCGGATGCGGTGACGACTCGAGGACAGAAGCATCTGCGCGAACTCAGCACTATCGTGGCAGAAGGTCATCGAGCCGTCTTATTGTTTGCGGTTCTGCACTCGGGGATTGAGGACGTCGCCCCGGCTCGCCATATCGATGCACATTACGCAGAACTACTGGAACAGGCAAAGCGCTGCGGTGTCGAAGTGTTAGCGTACCAGGCTCAACTGTCATCTGCTCAAATGTTACTCACTCGTTCAATTGAGGTATCAATTTAAACAGAGTTGTAATATTTATAACAATTAGCTGTGATAGGAATGTTCTGGGCGGTGCGCTGAATACCCGGTTATTCAGAGGCTTGTCAAGGTGTGAACAGGATTAATTGCTAACCTTGACGGCTTCTGTTATTTATAGCGGCCTGTTTTTTTCCCTGATGGGAATCGATAAACCCTAAATCGTTCAAGTTGCAGGCAGCAAATCAAAGAACGCAGCCATTAACAAGCCGCTTGAAACATGGTGGGTAGTGCGTGTTATCCAGGAGAAGCAACATGCAAGAAGGGCAAAACCGTAAAACATCGTCCCTGAGTATCCTCGCCATTGCTGGTGTGGAGCCGTATCAGGTGAAACCGGGCGAAGAGTATATGAACGACGCCCAACTGGTCCATTTCCGCAAGATTCTGGAAGCCTGGCGCAACCAACTTCGGGATGAAGTAGACCGCACTGTGTCGCACATGCAGGACGAAGCTGCTAACTTCCCGGACCCGGTTGACCGTGCCGCACAGGAAGAAGAGTTCAGCCTGGAATTACGTAACCGCGATCGTGAGCGTAAACTGATCAAAAAGATCGAGAAAACGCTGAAGAAAGTGGATGACGACGATTTCGGCTACTGCGACTCTTGTGGTGTAGAAATTGGTATTCGTCGCCTCGAAGCGCGTCCAACCGCCGATCTCTGCATTGACTGCAAAACATTGGCTGAAATCCGCGAGAAGCAGATGGCAGGCTAATGGCCGTGAGCAGACTGTCACCGCATTGCCGGGGAAACCACTGTTTTCCCGACGTGCGGTGCACTTCGAGATGAACATTTCAACTTCCTCCTGCGTTGGGCGTTTCGCTCCCTCTCCTTCTGGTGATCTGCATTTTGGTTCGCTCATAGCCGCACTCGGCAGCTATTTGAGCGCACGTGCGCAACAAGGCCGTTGGCTGGTGCGTATTGAAGATATCGATCCGCCACGTGAAGTCGCAGGGGCCGCAACGCGCATTTTAACGCAGCTGGAGCAGTACGGCCTGCAGTGGGATGGCGAAGTGTTGTGGCAATCGCAGCGGCATGACGCCTACCGCGAAGCGTTGGACTGGTTGCAGCAACATCGTCAAAGCTACTTCTGTACCTGCACACGCAGCCGCATTCATCAGCTCGGTGGCTGTTACGATGGGCACTGCCGGGCCCTTCATCTTTCTGCTGACAATGCTGCGCTCCGCTTACGCCAGCATGCTCCCGTATTTGGCTTTGACGATCGTCTGCGCGGTTATCTCGCGGCTGACACAGAGTTGGCACAGGAAGATTTTATTATTCATCGCCGAGATGGGTTGTTTGCCTATAACCTGGCGGTGGTGGTCGATGACCACGATCAGGGCGTGACAGAAATCGTACGCGGCGCAGATTTGATTGAGCCCACAGTACGTCAGATTGCGCTCTACCAGCAGTTCGGTTGGACTGTTCCCGGCTATCTGCATCTGCCGCTGGCGATCAATCCTGACGGCAATAAGTTATCGAAGCAGAATCACGCGCCAGCCTTACCGGCGGGCGATGCAAGGCCATTACTCGTGCAAGCGCTACGCTTTCTTGGTCAGCCCATTATTGAATGCTGGCAAGATGCGTCGCTGACAGCGCTGCTGCAGCATGCGGTGGAACAATGGAGTATCCATCTGATCCCGCAGCAGAACGCGCTTATACCGGATGAAGCGACATCGCCATTCCTAAATGGTTCGCAACAGGCTATGATTAGCCGCTGATTTATTAACACCCTTTTTCTCACTGTCGAGGTGTCCCATTTTTACCCGAGTCGCTAATTTTTGCCGGAGAGTCCTCAAGCGTGACGAGGAGGCGCCTGAAGAGGTGGAAACTGAAAGTCTATCAATGACCGTGATTCCCCGTGAAAGCCACAACATCTCACGCAAAGATATCAGCGAAAATGCCCTTAAAGTGCTGTATCGCCTGAATAAAGCCGGTTTCGAAGCTTACCTGGTTGGCGGTGGTGTGCGCGATTTACTGCTGGGTAAAAAGCCGAAAGACTTCGATATCACCACCAACGCTACGCCTGAGCAGATGCGCAAGTTGTTCCGCAACTGCCGGCTGGTTGGTCGTCGTTTCCGCTTAGCGCACGTGATGTTCGGTCCGGAAGTGATCGAAGTCGCCACCTTCCGCGGTCACCATCAGGAAGAAAGCGAAGACGATCGCAACAGTTCCCAACGTGGCCAGAATGGCATGCTGCTGCGTGATAATATTTTTGGCAGCATCGAAGATGACGCACAGCGCCGCGATCTCACCATCAATAGTCTTTACTACAGCGTGGCGGATTTCTCGGTCCGTGATTACGTCGGTGGCTTACAGGACCTTGAAGACGGTGTGATTCGCTTGATTGGCGACCCGGAAACACGTTATCGCGAAGACCCGGTGCGTATGCTGCGCGTCGTGCGTTTTGCTGCCAAGCTGGAGATGCGCATTGCCGCTGAAACCGCCGAACCGATTCCACGCCTGGCAACGCTGCTGAATGACATTCCGCCTGCTCGCTTGTTTGAAGAATCCCTCAAGCTGCTGCAAGCCGGTTACGGCTTCCGTACCTATCAGATGATGCGAGAGTATCAACTCTTTCAGCCGCTGTTCCCTATCCTGACGCGTGGCTTCACTGCCGAGAGCGACAGTTTGATGGAGAAGATGCTGGCGCAAGTGCTGAAGAATACTGACAGCCGTATTCAAAACGATATGCGCGTCAATCCGGCCTTCCTGTTTGCCGCGATGTTCTGGTATCCGCAGCTTGAGTCTGCTCAACGCATCGCGCAGGAAAGTGGACTGACCTACTACGATGCTTTTGCGTTATCCATGAATGAAACGCTGGATGAAGCCTGCCGCGCGTTGGCCATTCCTAAGCGTATCACTACTCTGATTCGCGATATCTGGCAGTTGCAGTTGCGCATGTCACGTCGACATGGCAAACGTGCATGGAAGCTGATGGAGCACCCTAAATTCCGTGCCGCTTATGATCTGCTGGCGCTGCGCGCTGACGTAGAAAACAATCGCGAACTGCAAAGCCTGACCCACTGGTGGGGCGAGTTCCAGGCTGCGGCTCCGGTCGAGCAGAAAACCATGATGAACACGCTGGGCGACGATCCGGTGCCACGCCGTAAACCTCGCCGTCCGCGCCGCCGTCCGACTGGCCCGCGTCGCGACACGAATAGTGCATCATGATTCGCGTCTATCTCGCGCTAGGCAGTAATCTGGCCGATCCGCTGCATCAGGTTGATGCAGCGCTCGCCGCGCTCGATGCGATTCCGCAAACATCGCGCGTGGCGACCTCTTCACTGTATCGTACGCCACCTTACGGCCCACCCGATCAACCTGACTATCTGAATGCCGTGGTGGCACTGGATACCACGCTCGAAGCCGAAACGCTGCTGGATCATACCCAGCGTATTGAGCTGGAGCACGGGCGAGTACGCAAAGCGGAACGTTGGGGACCTCGCACACTTGATCTCGATATCATGCTGTATGGGCTACAGACGATTCACACCCCGCGCCTCACCGTCCCGCATTACGATATGCATAACCGTGCTTTTATGTTGGTTCCGCTGTTAGAGATCGCCCCTGCTTTGCGTATGCCAAATGGTCAGCCATTGGCGGGTATTCTTGCGACCCTCGACCAAAGCGCCATCAGTTTGTGGTCTGAATAGCCTGCAATAATCGCACAGGTGTCGTATCACCTTCCCTGTCAATCCAGTACACTGCGCGCATCTGAAAACGCTGGAGAGCGCGATGAAACCGACAACTATCTCCCATTTACGCCAGTTGAAAGCCAGTGGTCGCAAATTTGCTACCCTGACAGCTTACGATTTCAGCTTTGCCCGTCTGTTTGCCAATGAAGGCATCCAGGTGATGCTGATTGGCGACTCTCTTGGCATGACCGTACAAGGCCATGAATCGACTCTTCCCGTCACCGTAGCGGATATTGCTTACCATACTGCCGCCGTGCGTCGTGGTGCACCGCTGGCGCTGGTGATGGCTGACCTGCCATTTATGAGTTACGCCACCCCACAGCAAACCTTTGATAACGCTGCACAGCTGATGCGTGCCGGTGCCAACATGGTGAAGCTGGAAGGCGGCGAATGGCTGGCAGACACCGTGCGGATGCTGACTGAACGTGCAGTACCTGTCTGTGGTCACCTTGGCTTAACGCCGCAATCGGTAAATATCTTCGGTGGCTACAAAGTCCAAGGCCGCGATGAAGCGGGCGCAGAACGTCTGCTGGCGGATGCGCTGGCGTTGGAAGCGGCAGGCGCACAGCTGATGGTACTGGAGTGTGTCCCCGTGGCGCTTGCCGCACGAGTGACCCAAGCCCTGAGCATTCCGGTGATTGGCATTGGCGCCGGAAACGTAACGGATGGACAGATTCTGGTGATGCACGATGCTTTCGGCATCACCGGCGGTCACATCCCGAAATTTGCCAAAAATTTCCTCGCGGAAACCGGCGACATTCGCGCAGCCATTCGCCAATATATTGCCGACGTTGAAGCGGGCATCTACCCTGCCGCCGAACACAGTTTCCAGTAAATCAGGAGATTTGCAGTGCTGATTATTGAATCCTTGCCGATGTTACGTCGTGAAATTCGTCGCTGGCGACAAGAAGGCAAACGCATCGCGTTGGTGCCCACCATGGGTAACCTGCATGATGGACACCTCACGCTGGTTGACGAAGCACGTGAGCGTGCGGATATCGTGGTGGTGTCGATTTTCGTTAATCCGATGCAGTTTGAACATGCTGATGACCTGGCACGTTATCCTCGCACCCTGCAGGATGATTGTGAAAAACTCAATCGCCACAGCGTCGACCTGGTGTTTGCGCCAGCCCCTGCCGATGTTTACCCGAAAGGGCTGGACAGCCAAACCTTCGTTGAAGTACCGGGTCTCTCTTCGCTGCTGGAAGGCGCCAGTCGTCCTGGCCATTTCCGTGGCGTATCCACCATTGTGAGCAAGCTGTTCAACCTGGTGCAGCCTGATATCGCCTGTTTCGGCGAGAAGGATTTCCAGCAGCTGGCGATTATCCGCAAGATGGTGGCCGACATGGGCTTCGATATTGAGATCGTCGGCGTGCCTACCGTACGTGCCAAAGATGGTCTCGCTTTGAGTTCACGCAACGGCTATCTCACCAGTGAGGAACGCAGTATCGCGGCTGGCCTCAGCCAGGTGATGAACAGCATGGCGGAGCGCCTGAGCAATGGCGAGCGCCATGTGGAAGAGATTATCGAAAGCGCCGAACTTGCCTTGCGCGAGAAAGGGTTTCGTCCCGATGGATTGGCTATTTGCGATGCCGATAACCTACAGCCACTCACGGTTGATAGCCAGCGAGCAGTGATTCTGATGGCTGCCTGGCTGGGTAAAGCGCGCCTGATTGATAATCAACAAGTGGATCTGATGGAGTAATTTCCGTCGTTGTATTGCAGCTTAATGAGGTTGTCCCGTTATGATTCGTACCGTACTTCAGGGCAAATTGCACCGCGTGAAAGTCACTCAGGCAGATTTGCACTATGAGGGTTCCTGCGCCATTGACCAGGATTTTCTCGATGCTTCCGGCATTCTGCAATATGAAGCCATCGACATCTATAACGTCACCAACGGCCAGCGTTTTTCCACCTACGCGATTGCCGCTGAGCGTGGCTCGAAGATAATTTCCGTCAACGGTGCGGCCGCACGCTGCGCCTGCGAGGGCGATATCATGATCATCTGCTCGTATGTGCAGGTTGAAGATGAAGTCGCGCGCAGCTGGCAGCCAAAAGTCGCCTATTTCGAAGGTGACAACGAGATGAAACGCATCGCTAAAGCGCTGCCGGTTCAGGTTGCCTGATCCAATGCGTCGCGGAACCTCTCTACAGAGGTTCCGCTCCTCCCTCACACCGGTTTTACCACCTTCACCCGCGGCTGAGACTTCAGCGTAAACAGGAAGTTAAACCAGCCTCGCTGCCGCAACAGGCAGAGCGTCCAGGGCAGAATCATCGCAGCCGCAAACGCCAGAACAAACAGCAAGTCATATATCCAAAGCGACTGGGTATGCAGTTTGACGATCTTACTGAAGAACTGAATCACCAAATAATGCGACAGGTAAAAGACAATGGAATTCACCCCCACGTAATGTACCAGCCGTGAATTCACTTTCAGTGATATCCAGACGAAAACCGGAATGGACAACAGCGCCAGGGCTGCAAGCAGAACATGTGATGGCGGATGCTCGCCCAGCATATTGAGGCAGACGAAAAGAATCACGCTGGCCAACGAAAGCAGTACCAACAATGAATTCTCTGCCAGCTTGGGCACATCATACTGCTTGCGCACCAACTGATCGCCCACGTAGAAGAATATAAACAGGTTGATGGACTTATTAATATGCGCATTGTCGAAGCTGGCAAACATGCCATCTGCACTAAACTCTGGCAGCAGATAGCTGAGCAGCAAGCACCCAGGAATCACCAACCAAAACGGTAAATATCGCACCACAATAATCGCGAGGAAGAAAAAGAACAGTGAGTGTAAGAACCAGGTAATATCCCCGCCGCCGCTCAGGTGCATCGCGATAACATTCAAGGGTGATTGTGGGTTATTCGCCATTGAGCTGAACAAAATTTTAAGACCACCGTACACCACAACCCACACGATGAACGGATATAAAATGGTCTGGATCTTGTTATTAATAAATGGCCCGAGTCCCTTTCGTAAACCGGCATCAACAAATAAACCAGATACAAAGAACACCAGCCCCAGAAACACCGGTATCAACAAAGGATCCAACACTGAAATCAGCGGTGCAAAGTGTCCAACATTGCCGTTTACCGCAATAACGCAGTGCAGCAGAATAACAACAAGTACACCTATACCTCGTAGATTATCCACCCACGTTATTCGATTCATATTTTACCCTGCCTATCAAAGATAATAATTGTCTACGCCTTGACCGATGAATCGGGGCGCGCTCGTTATACTTACGCTGTAATGGTTAAATCTAAAAATAATAAACAGGGCAATATTCCATTCACTGCAGATTAATGACAAGACTAAAATCCTGCGAAAAACATAACGGATTCTTTACAGCTTATAGATTAAGTGCTTACGATTTCTCCCGTCTTATTTATCAGAAAAAAACCCAAAATATTAATAATCATAATCAAACGTTGTTTTGATATTTTAATGGAATCACTCTGGTACTAATGACTAACGTAATAATCTTAACGAGGAGAGGGAATTGCAGGGCAGGAATAAGGAGAGGGAGATATAAAAAAATGCAGCCTAAGCTGCATTTTTTAAATCAGATTGGCTTAGGTGCGCAATCCGCGCCCACGCTGAATCAGCGTATACACCAGTGCGTAAAACACCACAATGAAGGCAATCAGAACGGATAAAGTGAATACCAATGGCACATCATTAATGCCAAGGAAACCATAGCGGAAGCCACTGATCATATACACCACGGGGTTCAGCTTCGACACCGCCTGCCAGAAGGGGGGCAGCAGCGTCAGCGAGTAAAACACACCACCCAGGTAGGTTAACGGTGTCAGCACAAAAGTGGGAATCAAGCTGATATCGTCAAAGGTACGCGCAAACACCGCATTCAACAGCCCCGCCAGCGAGAACAAAATCGCCGTTAGCAGCAATGTCAGGGCCACCATCGACCAAGAGTGAACGTGGAAAGGCACAAAGAACAGTGAAATCGCTGTCACCAGAATCCCGACACACACGCCACGCGCCACACCACCGCCCACATAACCGGCGATGATAATGTGCGTCGGCACTGGGGCCACCAGCAGTTCTTCAATGTTGCGCTGGAATTTAGCACTAAAGAACGAGGATGCCACGTTAGCGTAAGCGTTGGTGATAACCGCCATCATGATCAAGCCCGGCACGATAAATTGCATGTAGCTGAAGCCGTGCATATCACCGATACGAGAACCAATCAGGTTACCGAAGATAATAAAATAGAGCGTCATGGTGATCACGGGCGGCACCAGCGTCTGAATCCAGATGCGTGCAAAGCGGTTGATCTCCTTAGCCCAGATACTCTTGAGCGCTACCCAGTAAAGATGTGTCATGCTTTTGCTCCTTTTCCCTGGGTCAAGCTGACGAACAGCTCTTCAAGGCGGTTCGCTTTGTTACGCATACTCAGTACCTGCACGCCCTGCGCGCTCAGCTGGCTGAACACGCTATTCAAGCCCTGCTCACGCATCACTTCGACTTCCAGAGTAGAGGTATCAACCAGACGATACTGGAAGCCTTCTAGCTGCGGTAATGGGCTACGCGGCGCGAGATCAAGAATGAAGGTCTCCGATTGCAGCTTCGACAGCAAGCCCTTCATCGAGGTATTTTCCACCAGCTCACCGCTCTGAATAATGCCGATATTACGGCACAGCATTTCGGCTTCTTCCAGGTAGTGCGTGGTGAGAATAATGGTGGTGCCTTTGATGTTGAGATCTTTCAGGAAGGTCCACATGGAGCGACGCAGTTCAATATCGACGCCGGCGGTAGGTTCATCAAGGATCAGCAACTTTGGCTCATGCATCAGTGCGCGAGCAATCATCAGACGGCGTTTCATGCCGCCAGAGAGCATGCGGGCACGCTCGTTGCGTTTTCCCCAAAGATCGAGCTGATTGAGGTATTTTTCAGCGCGCTTGTTGGCTTCCGCACGCTCCACGCCGTAGTAACCAGCCTGATTCACCACGATCTGCATCACGGTTTCAAACGGGTTAAAGTTGAATTCTTGCGGTACCAGCCCGAGCTGGCGTTTAGCATTGACCACGTCCTTTGACAGGTCATAGCCGAACACACGTACGCTGCCACCGGATTTATTGACCAGCGAACTGATAATGCCGATGGTGGTGGATTTGCCCGCGCCATTTGGCCCGAGCAGCGCGTAAAAATCGCCAGCCTCAACATTGAGGTCAAGCTTCTTCAGCGCCTGAACGCCGCCGGGATAGGTTTTAGTGAGCCCGGAAATTTCCAGTGCATAAGTCATTGCGAATCCATACCCTGTTGTAGTGACATCAAAGCCCTATGAAATGATAGTGCGCTCACGCCAAGCATGCGGGGTTATTCAGAGATAACGAGTGAAAAATCAAAGATGAAGCGCCCGCCACACTTTACCACTCTGCAGGTTGCAGGGGAATGCGAGCATAGCCCGTAAGCCATTGACTTGCGGGCTGCGCATCTTATCGCAGGCTGAGGGGATTAGCCTTGGAAGATTGTGCGGTTATTCACCGGTCGGGATAACTTTGCCGATATACGGCAAATGACGATAGCGTTGCGCGTAGTCGATACCGAAGCCCACTACGAACTCGTCAGGGATAGTAAAACCGACGTATTCAACCGTGACTTCCACTTCACGACGCTCTGGTTTATCCAGCAGCGTACAGATCGCCAGAGATTTTGGCTCGCGCAGGCGCAGGATCTCACGCACCTTACTCAAGGTGTTGCCGGAGTCGATGATGTCTTCCACGATCAGCACATCTTTACCGCGAATATCTTCGTCGAGATCTTTAAGGATCTTCACATCGCGGGTGGATGACATGCCGCTACCGTAGCTCGATGCCGTCATAAAATCGACTTCATGGGGAACATCGATCGCGCGACACAGATCGGCCATAAACATAAAGGAACCGCGCAGCAGGCCCACCAATACCATTTCGCTGCCGCTGTTACGGTAATGCTCGCTAATCTGCTTGCCCAGTTCGGCAATACGGGTTGCGATCTCCTGCTCAGAGATCATCACGTCAACGGTGTGTTTCATTGCATTCGCCTGGTTAAGGTTTTTCAGAAAGCCACGAAGTCTATCATAGACGACGCAAGGTCTAACGCGGCGCACAAAACGCAAACGATACCGTGGCAAAATTTATTGCCCTGACCTTAACTACAGGAAACTTCCCCCGCCCTCATACCGGTATCTCTGGAGATCCTATGGCCGCTTCATCCAGTAAAAAAACGCAGATTGGCACGCACGATTTGCATCCGGAAACGCAAATGCTCAACTACGGTTACGATCCGCGGCTATCCGAAGGCGCAGTGAAACCACCGGTTTTTCTCACCTCCACCTTTGTCTTTAACAGCGCTGAAGAGGGGCAGGATTTCTTTGATTTCGTCGCCGGACGTAAACAGCCGCCGGAAGGCAAAAGCGGCGGCCTGGTCTATTCGCGCTTTAACCACCCCAACAGTGAAATCGTTGAAGACAGGCTGGCGATTTACGAGGGTGCCGAGAGCGCAGCGCTATTCTCTTCAGGGATGTCTGCCATTGCCACCACGCTTTTAACTTTCGCCCGTCCCGGCGAAGTCATTTTGCATTCGCAACCCTTGTATGGCGGAACGGAAACGCTGCTCAGTAAAACCCTGCACGATCTGGAAATTAAAGCTGTGGGATTCAGTGATGGCACCGATGAGGACAAAGTGTATGAGGCGGCCAAGCTGGCATGGCAACGCGGGCGTGTCGCGCTGATTTTGATTGAAACCCCCGCCAATCCCACCAACAGTTTGGTCGATATACAGTTGATGAAGCAGGTCGCGGATGTGATCACGCAACAGCAAGGTTCGCGGCCGATTTTAGCCTGCGACAACACCTTGCTCGGTCCGCTGTTTCAGCGGCCTTTGCAGCATGGCGCTGATTTATCCCTCTATTCACTGACCAAATATGTCGGCGGTCACTCTGACTTGATAGCCGGTGCGGTCCTGGGCAGCAAAGCGCTGGTGAGCAAAGTGCGCTCGCTGCGCAGCGCCATTGGTACGCAACTTGATCCGCATTCAAGCTGGATGATTGGCCGTTCGTTAGAAACGCTGTCGTTACGGATGGAGAAAGCCACCAGCAATGCGGAGAAAGTGGCGGCCTTCCTGCGCGAGCACGCTCAGGTTGAGAAACTGCATTGGCTGCCCTATCTCGCTAGCGATAGCGCTGCGGGAGAAACCTACCAACGGCAATGTACCGGAGCGGGATCAACCTTCTCATTTGATATCAGAGGCGGTCAACCGGCAGCGTTTCGTTTTCTCAATGCGCTGGGGTTATTCAAACTGGCTGTAAGCCTCGGTGGTACGGAATCACTCGCCAGCCACCCAGGCAGCACCACCCATTCGGGGGTGCCGCAGGAGGTGCGGCAGCGTATCGGTATCACCGATGCCACCGTGCGCTTGTCGATTGGTATTGAGCATGCCGACGATCTGATTGAGGACATTCGTTTGGCGCTTGAAGCGGCGAAGTCAGCGTGAAGAGTGCTGCTTAATTCCAGGTGCGCATAAATGCGCACCCTACGGAAATCACATCTGTCGCAACACGGTTGCCATAAAAGTATCCGTTGCCGTAGGGGCGCCATGTATGGCAACCGAAACGTGCCCCATAATTCCCTCAGTTGCCGTAGGGGCGCCATGTATGGCGACCGAATCGTGCCCCATAATCCCCTCAGTTGCCG
>NZ_MLFR01000052.1 GCF_002095475.1 Pantoea rwandensis | reverse complement strand
CACCAGCCCTAGAGCGGCACCAGACTGCGTTATCACCTGAACACCAGCCCCAGAGCGGCACCAGACTGCGTTATCACCTGAACATCAGCCCCTGAGCAGCACCAGACTGCGTTATCACCTATACCGCCAGCCCCTGAGCGATACCAGACTGCTTTATCATCACAGGCTAAACACAATCGTGTGATTAACGTTTCGCTCGCTCTGCTTGCACCTGTTGTGCAATGCGGTCACCGATGGTTTTATCGATGTTGCGCCAATATTCGAACGCACGGGATAACACCGGTTCCTCTACGCCATCCAAGAGATGTCCGCTGACATTGTTGACTAAACGGTCGCGCGCGGCGTCATCCATCACATTATTCACCAAGGTATTCGCCTGACCGAAGTCATCATCGTCCTTGCGCAGCGTGTAGGGGGCCCGCACCATATTACCGCTGGACTCCCAGGTTGAGTCGGTGGGGTAGCGATCGCCATCCGCCACGGGACCGCCTTTTGAGTTCGGTGCATACACCGGATCGGACACGGGATTGATGCGCATCGCGCCATCTTTACTGTAGCTGTGTACCGGAGCGTGTGGCGCGTTGACCGGGATTTGTTTGTAGTTCACGCCTAGGCGTGCGCGGTGTGCATCAGCGTAGGCAAATACCCGTCCAATTAGCATCTTGTCAGGGCTCAAACCAATACCCGGCACCAGGTTGTTTGGCTCAAACGCCGCTTGTTCGATCTGCGCATGATTATCGGTAGGATTGCGGTTGAGCTGTAACGTGCCGACTTTGATCAGGGGATAATCCGCATGCGGCCATACTTTGGTGAGATCGAATGGATTAAAGCGATAGGTTTCTGCCTCGGCAAACGGCATGACCTGCATATAAAGCGTCCAGCTGGGGAACTCGCCCTGTTTAATCGCATTAAACAGATCGCGGGTGTGGTAATCACCATCCTGTCCCGCCAGAGTATCCGCATTCTCCTGGGCTAGAAACTCAACTCCTTGGTCAGTTTTGAAGTGATATTTCACCCAAAACTTCTCACCCTGCGCATTCACCCACATGTAAGTGTGACTTGAATAGCCATTCATATGACGCCAGCTTTTGGGAATGCCACGGTCGCCCATAAGCCAGGTGACCTGATGGGCCGATTCCGGCGAGAGCGTCCAGAAATCCCACTGCATGTCGTGATCGCGCAGGTTATTGTCAGCACGGCGTTTTTGCGAGCGGATAAAGTGCTGAAACTTCATCGGGTCACGAATGAAGAACACCGGCGTATTGTTGCCCACCATGTCGTAATTGCCTTCACTGGTATAAAACTTGAGGGCAAAACCGCGCGGATCGCGCCAGGTGTCCGGGCTACCGCGCTCTCCCGCCACGGTGGAAAAGCGCATAACAACATCGGTTTGGGTGCCGGGCTGAAACACCGCGGCTTTGGTATAGCGGCTGACATCCTCAGTGACTTTGAAGTGGCCAAACGCGCCGCTGCCTTTGGCATGGGGCTGGCGCTCAGGAATACGTTCGCGGTTAAAGTTGGCCATCTGCTCAATCAGATAGTGATCGTGCAACACCAGTGGGCCATCAGGCCCAACGGAAAGAGAGTGCTCATCGCTGGCAACCGGAATGCCAGCATCCGTGGTGGTCGGTTTACGATCGTCATTGCTCATAATATCTCCAGCTTTTGTAAGGGTAATGCAACCCCCTAAAGGTAGCAGTACCGACCAAACTTGCAGGCGAAGCGGGAGAAGACGGGATAGTTAATGCTTTAACGTCATGATGAGTTGAACCAGATTACTGATAGCAAAAAACACCAGTATCAACCCACCACCGATATTAATGGCGATGGCCAGCTTACGTATATTGATAACGCGCGCTGAGGTCAGCAGCGTAAAACAGATGATCACCAGCCACAGGCTCATAATGGCAATATGAATCGAAGCCAGCAGAAGATAGTGAGCTAATGCATGATCGCGCGCCGCAAACTGCGATACCACGGTTAGGTAGAGCATCACTGCTTTAGGGTTAAGCACATTCGCGAGCCACGCATCCTTAATGCCGATTCGTGCAGTGCGATGTGAGGCAACCGGCTGCGAGATGTGACGACCTCGACGAATTAATTGCATGCCGAGCCACAGCAAATACGCTGCGCCAGCAAAACTCAGCAGGTTGAAAATAATCGGCGAGTGCAGCAGCAGGGCGCTGATGCCTAAGCCAATCAGAAGCGCATGAGTGTAAATTCCCAGCGCGGTGCCAATGATGATCGCCGCGAGTCCGCGAGCGCCTGCCACCAGAGTGTTGTTGATTGCGAGCGTAAAGCTTGCTCCCGGCGACAAGGCCACCGGTAAGATCGCAATAATGAAGGCGAGCAGGTGCAAATTCATCGACGTAATTGCAAAGGAATGTTAAATAATTTTGAATAAAAATCAGGTGTAAAGCAATACTGTTCTGGCTGCTCGCACTTAACATCATGAATTAACGTAAGGGATTATTATGACGATTGCCTGTCTACACACTGCCGCCAGTAATATCGCACTCTTCGATGATGCGGCACATGCGCTCGGGCTACCGGTTACCGCGCTGAGTCATATTGTGATGCCACATCTGCTCGCTGAAGCGGAGAGCAGTGGCGGCATGACAACTCATCAACAGCAACGCTTAGATCAGTTTTTACACACGTTGACACCCTGGTTCGACGCGATTCTGATCACCTGTTCTACCCTTGGCCCAGTGGCGGATAGCTTTGTCGTCGATGAGCACGACTGTCCCATTTATCGCACCGATCGCATGCTGGCCGATCACCTGCATCAAATCGCAGGACCTGCATTGGTGTTGTGCGCTGCGGAGTCAACGTTGGCCGCAACTCGCGCATTGTTCTGTCCCGCGTCTTTACCTGCTGATAAGCAGCCGCAGGTGGCGCTTATTCCTGATGCCTGGGCCGCATTCAAGGCCGGTGATCATCAGCGATATCATGCATTGATTGCCGAAGCGGTAGCACAAGGGCGTGAGCAGGGCGCACAGCAGGTCGCTCTGGCGCAGGTTTCAATGGCAGCCGCCGCAAAAAGCATCAGTGCCGAATCGCGGCCATTAACGATTCCGCAACTGGCATTAAAAGCAGTCATTTAACCGGACGATGGAGTCACGATTCATCGAGGCTCCAATCTCTGGGTATTTTATGATAAAAATTTTTTCCGGTGATGATACCAAGGAATAAAATAAACCAGCATGCTGCCCCAAAATATTCCAATGGTGAGCCCGCTTAATGCACCGTGTATAAGATTGAATTGCAGTGAGGCGGTTAATTCTGGATGGATAACCACAGCGACTGAAAGCGTATATTTAATCACAAAGGCCAATAGCATAAAAATAAGCGGAAGCACCGATCCCGGTCTCGTGATGGTATCGCGATTACCGCTCGCTAAAGGTTTTGCGGTGGCGCGACTCAATAAAGCACCTGTGGCACCACCGACCAATACCCCTGCAATCATCGCTAATAGGGTATAAGCCAACCAGGTTGTTTCACGAAATACCCCGAAAAGGCCCCAAATCAGAAAAAGTAGTGGAATATAAAACAGTTTTTGTACGGCCACCTCTCGCGGGTGTAACGCTTTTAAACCACGAAAAATCAGATAGATGAAAAGAATCCACACCCACACAGGTGTGTGCTGAATCAAAGCCATCATATTCATGTTTTTCTCCTGCAGCGTAATCAGTGGTTGCCCATTCAGTCTCACAGTCAGCCTGTGATAAAAAATCACACTGTTGTGAGATTATTTTAGTGCAATTGCTGGCTAAGCGAAAATAGCCTTTGGGATAGGGAATTGAATAGATCCGCTAATAACGAGGCCATTTCATAAAACCGTAATATTTATTTGCATCAGCGCTTATTAGTGATTATGGTTGGCAACACTTTTTTACGCTTAGCGATCATCTTCTTATAAAAACCTCTGCAAAAGAGGAGGCTTGGCTATTGTCGTCTGTCAGGAACATTAATGCAGGCGACACTCAATATAATGTGGGCTGTGTCAATAAACATGAATGTTTTTTCAAACCTTTGGGATAAAGGAGACACGCAAGATGCGTCAGTCTATGGCCACACACCACGGCTATTATGTTCGTCGTAAAGCTATCAGTATTGCGATCGGTCTTTGTATCGGCATTTCAGGTGCCGCTGCCGCAGAAAACGATACGGAAGAAGCGACCAAAAGCCGTGAACGTAATTATCAGGACGAACAGGAACTGGTGGTGACAGGCGAGAAAACGGAACGATCCATTTTTGATACCGGATCGAGCGTTGAAGTTTTTGACAGCCGGCGTATGGAGGCGCTGCCAGGCGCAAACACCGTCAATGATTTGCTCCGTATGACCGCCAACACCGTGGATGTCGGTATCGGTAATGACTTGCCAACCGTGCGGGGTGTTGACGGTTCTGGCCCTTCCACTGGCGCAGGGGCTTTCCTTAGCGGAACCCGTCCGCGTCTCGGTTTATCGCTCGATGGTCGAGCGCTCACCTATAACGAACAGGCCTACGGACCGCAATCATTGTGGGATCTGGATCGCGTTGAGGTCTTCCGTGGACCGCAAAGCTACATTCAGGGCCGCAATGCCATCGCGGGTGCCATTGTCATGACCACCAAAGACCCCAGCTTTGAATGGGAGAGTGCGCTTAAAGGTGGCTTCGGTAATCAGCACGCATCGCAACTGGCCGCCATGGCGAGTGGGCCGTTGATTGATGAGCAACTGGCGTTCCGTGTCAGTGTCGATCGCCAACGCCGCCGTAGCGATATCGATCTACCGGCTTATACTCCGGTGGGGGATCCCCGCGAGGTGCAGACCACCGATGCGCGCGTTAAATTGCTGCTGAATCCAGCTGGGTTACGCGATCTCACCACCAAGCTCACCTTTAATCACTCGGATGCCGGCGCGCCGCAAAATGAGAGCCTTAACCCGATGCCGCATCCCACTAACTCACGTTATGAATGGCGGCGACCGGTATTTAAAAGCAACGTCAATAGTGGCATCTGGGACGTTGCGTGGGAGGCCAGTCCCACCTTACGGCTCGAGAATAAGCTGATTTATACCGGCTTCAATATCAATCGCTACACCGCACTCACTCAGCCGCATGCAAAAATTGATGGGCGCGAGGTCCACGTAGAGCCGGTGCTGCATTTTGGTGACGGTGACAGTCGTCTGCGCGGTTTGGCAGGGCTACGTTACTTTGATGCTTCACAAGACGAATCGGTTTATATCTTCGGGGGTTCGACCTTCAAAGACTCGACGCGCACGAGCTCTGCTTACGCAGAGATGACCTACGGCATCACGCCGCAGGTGGATATCACCGCCGCCAGCCGTCTTGAGAGTGAGCATCGCCGGCGTGTGGGCGGTAGCAACAGTGTGCGTGTTGATCTGGATGAGACCTATAACGTTTTCCTACCGAAACTGGATCTCGCCTGGAAGCCGCAGCCTGGTCAGACCTACGGTGCCCGCATTGCCCGAGGCTATAACGCCGGAGGCGCGGGTATCACCCTCAGCGCGCCGATCACCAGCTACACCTACGACTCAGAATATGTATGGAACTACGAGCTGTATAGCCGTCATCAGGCCACTGAGAATTTGGTGCTCACCAGTAATATTTTCTATAACGATTATAAGGACATGCAGCTTCCCTATTATCTGGCAAGCGGTTCATCAGTGATTCGCAATGCCGATAAAGTCGAAACCTACGGCGCGGAACTGGGGGCCAACTGGACCCCACGTTGGGATCTGAATCTGTTCGGCAATGTCGGTTTACTGAAAACCAAAATCAAGAAGTTTGCGGATAGCGGCGTCGAAGGACATGAACTGGCTCGTGCTCCAGCTTATACCGCTAATCTCGGGGCAACCTGGCAAGTCGCAGCGGGTTGGGAGGTGAGTGGCAATGTGGCGTTCTCGGACTCTTATTACTCCGCCTATGACAACGACTCACGCGGACGTATTGGTTCTTACTGGTCGGCGAATGCGCAACTGGCTTACAACTTCCTTTACGGTCGCGCCACGCTGTACGCGCAAAACCTGTTTGATTCTGACCGCAAAACCATGGTCAGCGGTAATGACGTGTATGGCGCAACACTGCAACGCTCACGCATGGTGGGTGCGGCGCTGGAACTGACATTCTAAGGAGAGATAATGAAAGGAAAAGTCATGGCTTCATTGATGCTCATCGCGAGTGTGTCCGTGAGTGCGGCAACCGTGCGTGAAGCGCTGGCACCGGCGCTGGTAGAATTAGCCTTTAGTCCAAAGCAAAATGCATTGTTTGTTAGCGCGCCGGACTGGAAGCAGGAGGATAAATCCCGCGTGCTGCGGCTTAATCCACTCACACTCAAAGCAGAGGCCGCCATTGCGCAAAAGGTTAAAGCTTTCGGGGTGGCGTTGGATGATAGCCATAACCGACTCTATGTCAGCCAAGGTTTCAATGGCGCAGTCGGCGTAGTCGATATCGAACGTAATCAACCCCTTGGCGATATCCCCTTGCAGCCTAAAGTCAATCTGGCTGCAGCCTATCGTGATGCGGGGATTGGCGGCCAGCGCTTAGCCTATTTACTTGAAGAGTTGCAGCGCTTCGGTATCAGTGACGACTATCTGTATAAAGTCCGCGAAGTAAAATATGACGCACCGAGCGGACGCCTGTTTTTACCCGGTTTGGGCTACGGCGTGGAAAGCGTGCTGTTTGTGGTGGACACCCGCAAGCTGCAACTGGAAAAAGTGATCCCCGGTTTTGGTTTCTATGCCACAGGCATCGCGATTGATGAGGTGGGGCGCAGAGTATTTGTCTCCAATATGCAGGGGCAACTGATAACCGTGAATGCCGATACATTACAGGTGACGAAGACGCAGGAAATCGAGGCCGATCAACTGCTAAATCTGGCGTATGACCCAGAGAATAACCGAGTGCTGGGTGTGGATCAGGGCATTGATCGCGATAAGCCGCGTAATAACTATCTTAGACGTACTTACACCCGCCGCAGTAGCGGACATCAGCTGTTTGCATTAGACGCAGACAGTGGCAAGGTGCTGGCAAAGGCGGATACCGATCAGGTGCCGATTGGCCTGCTGTTGGATCCTCAGCAGCAGCGCATTTATGTCACCAACCGTAATGGGGTGAGGGTCGAGCAAGGCACGGGGACCGTCACGGTATTTGATGCACGATCGTTAAAACGCCTAAAGACACTGGACTTGCCTCCGCATCCCAACAGCCTGGCGCTGGATGGAGCGAACCACGCGCTGTTTGTCACCGTGAAAAATGACGGTGCGGCCACCAAAGCGGGCAAACTGGAGAGTGTGGCGCGCATAGATGAGTAATATAGCCAAGGCATGAATGTGTCGTAGCGGTGCGGTTTATCACGCCACCTAAGTAGCCGGCTGCTAACAGTCGCGTAATAAACTAAACCGCTACGATATTGGTCCTAATGTCGGTCAACGCATGACAATATTTTTCCCTTCCACTATCCGCAAGCAATATTTCCATCCTTCAGGGTTTGTCATGAAAATGTCATTTAAGACTTTAAGAACAATCTTACTATCTTGATGAATTATAGTGATGATGATTACTGCATAATTGCCTGCTACGTGCTTTCAGGCGTCAATAAAATTATTCCCATAAAGAATTTTTGAGGCGAACAATGGAAACAATAGAGGACAGTGTTGGCTTGCGCGGAGCAAATCGACCGCAAGATGTCAGATTGGTACAGAAATTATTAAACCAGAATGGTTTTCCGCAATTACAAGTTGATGGGATTTGCGGAAATAATACTACCAAAGCGATTATCACCTACCAGAAACATTTTTATCACCATCCCGATGGCCTGGTGTCACCCGGTAAGAAAACACTCACTCAGTTAACCTCTGAACAACGTAGCGCGCTGCCACGCGCACACGGATCCACGGGTAGCAATCCGAATGGTGCGCGCAAGAACCCCATGACGATGTACCCGAGTTTTCAGGTGCTTAAGTTAATGATGCAATATGAACAACTGCATACGCTGCCCTATGACGATCACTCGTCAAGCACCATCAGCAACTGGACGGCGGGCGCGACCATTGGCTACGGGCATTGGATAAGTCGCCAAAGTGAATTCGATCAGTTTAAAGATGGCATTTCAGAGCAGGCAGCAGAAACACTCTTCTCCCAGGATTTAAAACGGTTCGTCGATGCCGTGCGTAATTATGTCAAAGTTTCTCTGACGCAAAATGAATTTGATGCATTAGTGATGCTGGCATTTAATATTGGTACGCGAGATAATCTGAACCATAAAGGATTATATTACTCGACGGCGTTGAAAGTGATTAATGGCGAATCGCCGGAGGATTTGGATCGCGCATGGATGCAGTTTGTCTATTCGCGTGGAGTACGCATGAAGGGATTAGTGAATCGCAGAAAAAGCGAACTGAACGTTTATCACAAAGGAATTTATATCAAATTATGAAAAAGCTCCTCGCTTTATCACTGGTCTGTTTTTCATTCCACGCCATGGCGCAGACGCCAGCTACGAAAAAACCGTTCTTCGACAGCAAAAGTTATCAAGTGTTTCTTGATACCAGCAAATGCGTTGAGGGAGATGTGGAGTGTGATGGCATCGTTTACCACTCGATCAATAAAAAGAATCACCACGAATTAACGCTTAAGGGTTCGACGCTGAATATTGGACCCTCACACGATTTTCGTGGTTATATTTTCCGCAACGGCGATTACAGCTATGTGCTATCACCAGCGGCTGGCGCGGGCAACGATGACAACCACGTCTGGACGTTGCAAGTTTCACAGCACCATGCCCAAGGCGACAAGGTGCTGTTTAGCGAAAACGGCAACGTCGTCGAGTGAATTAGCTCTCGGGAGACGGCACATTCACCAACCAGGTGCCACTCCCTTCATCAATATGCAGTTTATGTTGCCAGCTGCCTCCCTCCTTGCGCGTGACCTGCAACTGATAGTCACCCGGCACTAAGCTAAATTGTTTCATGCCATCCTGATCCAGAGTGTTTTGCGGTTTGCCATTAATCTCAACCCGGCTTAGTTGCGCCGCATCCGATGCGCGTAAATAGATTTGTGCGGGCACGGGGGCTTTCGTTGCGATTGCAGGATTAGGTGACATTGTCACTTGTTGCTTTGCTACAGCAACGGCGGGTTTTGTCGGGGCAACAGTCATGGCTGGCGTGTTGTTGTCGCTGAACCAGTGGGTACTGAGCAGGGCAACGCATACCGCAGCTGCGATGCCAGTACCGATCCACAGCGGACGGCGATCGCGCGTTTTGGCAACGGCGGGCATTGATTCAACGAGGTGTTCCACGGGCACCGGTAAATAGATCTCTTCACTCGCTGGTGTGAGTTCAGGCTCTGGTGCATCACACTGCACGTCCTGATCGTTGGCGACTAACAAGTCACGCAGTTCGACAATGGACTGCGGTCGTTGCTGCGGTTCGCAGGCCAACATGCGATCAATGGTGCGCAGCAATCCGCTGGAGTAGCCATTCAGACCTCGTTCGACCAGCGGTGGGTAGTTGTCACTCAGTGAACGCACGACGCTGACCGGAGGCGCTTCGCCACATATCAGCGTATGCAACACGGCACCCAGTGCATAGATATCGGTCCAGGGTCCCTGATCGCCATCGCGGCCTTCGCTGTATTGTTCGATGGGCGCGTAGCCGGGCTTGAGCATAATTTCGGTTTTATCCGTCAGGTGGCCGATGGTTTTGCAGGCCGAACCAAAATCGAGCAGTACCGGCGAACCATCCTGCTGAATGAGGATATTGTCTGGCGCGATATCGCGATGCAGATAATCATGGTCGTGCAGGGTTTTTAGCGCGCTGAGCAAAGGTGGCAACATGTCGCGAATCACGATTTCACTACAGGGGGTGAAATCACGCAGGTAGCGGCTTTTCAGGGTTTCCCCTTGATAGTACAGCGTCACCATATAAGCGGTGTCGTTGGCTTGCCAGAAACGCAGGACATGCAGCAGATGGGGATGGTTGAAGCGGCCGAGCGTTTTAGCCTCCTGCATAAAACTGTTCAAGCCCGCTTGGTAGAGGCGCAAAAAGCGTTCACTGCGCAACAGCAGATGATGGTTCTCATCACGTAAAGCAATGGAGGCGGGCATAAACTCTTTGATGGCCACGGTACGGTCTAATTCACTGTCCCATGCGCGATACACGATGCCAAAGCCACCTTCACCAATCACCTGTTGAATTTCATACTCGTTAAAGCGGTAACCGACCGGCAATGCCTGAGACGCCGTTTTGTTGCTGGCTTCACTCATGATAGTTCTCCGTACTGAAGCGCAATTGGAACGCTGCCTGGTGGTAATCCACTTGCAATGCGCGTGGCGTGGTTGCCGGAGCTTCACTTAACAACTGGCAGCTGATTTGCGGCAATAGCGTCTGTGACAGCACGGCATCGACCATCCGTCCACCGGATTCACCCTCGGTGCAGCGTTGCATGATTTGCTGAGCCACCGCTGGAGTAAATTCCGCTGTGATGGCATGGCGTTCAAGCAAGCGTTGTTGAATTTTTTCCAGACGCAGATCGATGATGCGAATAAGCATGGCATCGCTCAGCGGGACATAAGGGATCACTGATAAGCGACCTAACAGAGCGGCGGGAAATACCTCACGGAGCGGTGCGCGCAGCAGGGCATTTAACGACTCTGCGTCGGCTGGGTTGCTGTTATCGGAGCAAGCAGCCGCTATTTCATCACTGCCGATATTGGAGGTGAGAATGATCACCGTATTACGGAAATCGATACGGCGCCCCTCACCATCTTCCATCCAGCCTTTATCGAATACCTGGAAGAAGATTTCATGGACGTCAGGATGCGCTTTTTCGATCTCATCCAGCAGCACCACGCTGTAGGGACGACGGCGTACGGCCTCGGTCAGCACGCCGCCCTCGCCATAACCGACGTAGCCAGGCGGTGCGCCTTTGAGGGTGGAAACGCTATGCGACTCCTGGAATTCACTCATGTTGATGGTGATTAAATTCTGTTCACCGCCGTACAGCGTCTCAGCCAGCGCCAGCGCGGTCTCGGTTTTGCCGGTGCCTGAAGGGCCGCACAGCATAAAAACGCCAATCGGTTTGCCGGGATCGTCAAGCCCAGCCCGCGAGGTTTGAATGCGCTGCGCGATGGCACTCAGCGCGTGCTGCTGGCCAATAACCCGATTTGCCAGCGTAGCGGCGAGATTCAGTACGGCATCGCGCTCGCTCTGCAACATGCGACCCAGCGGTATGCCGGTCCAGTCAGCCACCACGCTGGCCACCACGCTACTATCCACTGCCGGGAAGGTTAAAGGCATGTCTCCCTGCAGTTGGTCTAACTGTTGTTGCAATGCCTGATAACGTGCGCGACGTTCCGCGTCTTCATCGGTGAGTAACTCAGCGCGCAGCGCACTCAGCTGCTGTGTTAGCGCGAGTGCTTGCTGCCAGCGCAGATCTAATTGCTGCTCTTCGTCTTGCAACACGGCTTGCTGTTGCTGGGCATTGGCAATCCGAGTCGTCGCTGAGTCAAAGCCGAGGCGTGCTTCGCGTTCGGCAATCTCGATTTCCAGTTGCAGTGCGGCGAGTTGCTGTCGACAAAAGGCCAGCTGTGGCGGTTGATGGTGCAAGCTCACGGACACGCGCGCACAGGCGGTATCCAGTAGCGCAATGGCTTTATCCGGTAGCTGGCGGGCAGGGATGTAGCGTTGGGAAAGGCGCACGGCACTCTGTAATGCTTCATCCAACAGGAGCACCTGATGGTGCTGTGATAGCGGTTTGGCCAAATGGCGCAGCATGAGAATGGCGGTTTGCTCATCCGGCTCTGCCACCTGCACGGGCTGAAAACGCCGCGTCAGCGCCGGGTCTTTCTCAATGTATTTTTTATATTCTGCCCAAGTGGTGGCGCCCACGGTACGCAGTTGGCCGCGCGCCAATGCCGGTTTCAACAGGTTGGCCGCATCGCCCGTGCCTTGCTGACCACCTGCGCCGACCAGCGTGTGAATCTCATCAATAAACAACACAATCGGCTGCGGGCTGGATTGAACCTGATTGATCACCGCTTGCAGGCGCGCCTCAAATTCTCCTTTGACCGAGGCACCGGCTTGCAGCAGGCCGATATCCAGCAGCCACAGCTGCACCTGTTGTAGCGGTGGTGGCACCTTGCCACTGGCAATGCACTGCGCCAGGCCCTCGGCCAACGCGGTTTTTCCGACTCCGGCCTCACCGGTAAGCAGAGGATTGTTCTGGCGACGCCGTAATAAAATATCCACCATCTGACGAATTTCATCATCGCGACCGACAACGGGATCGATGTTTCCGGCTCGCGCTTCGGCGGTGAGATCGCGACCATACTTTGCCAACACATGCTCACCCGTTGAGGGAATGGGGGTAGCTTGAGTGACGTTGTCACTTAAAGCGATTAATTGCTCATCACTTCCCTGGACGCAATCACTGAAGCTTTCCAGCAGGCGATCGGCGCTGATACGGCCAAATTCGCTGGAGATGGCCAGCAAAACGTGACGTAACGCCACTGTTTTCAATAAGGCGAGCAGCAGATGGCCGCCACGAATCTGTGTTTCGCCGACGCTGAGTGAGCAATATATCCACGCGCGCTCGACGGCGTTATCGATGTGTTCAGCAAGGTCCGCCACCGCGCTGGCACCGCGCGGCAGACGATCTAATGCCTGTAACAGGTCAGCACTCAGTTGACGTTCATCGATTTCAAAGCGACGCGTAATTTGCTGTAAGTCACCGTTCGGCTGTTGCCAGAGCTGATGTAGCCAATGCACCACTTCGACATAGGGATTACCGCGCAGTTTGCAAAACGCGGTCGCGCTTTCTAGTGACGTAAACAGGGTGCGATTCAATTTGCTAAACAGCACGTTGCGACGGATATCTGACATGGTGTTCCCTTATTAATGTGCATATCCCAGGTCGCCATAAATGGCGACCCTACAGGTCTGAGCGAAATGGATTCGTCATCTCAGGTCAGCATAAATGGCGACCCTACGGGTCTGAGCGAAATGCGTTCGAATTCCAGGTCGTAATAAATGGCGACTCTGCAGGTTTGAGCGAATGGATTCGTAGTCCCAGGTCGCCATAAATGGCGACCCTACGGGTCTGAGCGAAAATGTGTTCGTAGGGGGCGCATTTATGCGCACCTGGTTTTAGTGCTGCATATCAGGCTGGTAAATCAAATCATCACGATGACGTGGCGCAGGCTGCTCACCGAGCCAACTGGTATAACCGAGCGGCTGGTTGCCACCGAGCGCCACACCCGCAACATCCTCTTGATGTAGTTCCAGTTGCACCTCCCAGTTGTACTCAATGCCGAGGTAGTGACGAACCCAGTCCACCACCTGCTGTGCGTTGCGTGCCTTGGGGAGCAGAGCCTGATAATCGTCCAGGCGCAGCGGGCCAAACCGCAGACGAAACTTGTGTTGAATGTCGCGAACGGCACCGCCGAGAAATGCGGTTTCACCTAGGCGCGGTGCATGTTTACCGGCACGCAATTGGGCTTGTTCGCGTTCGCCTATCTGCATCCATTGCGGAATATTGTGCTTGAGCGCCACAGGCACCTGCAGATACCAACTCAGGCTGCGGGTTAATCCCTCGCCATCGTGGGTTTGCCGGGTGAAATGCCCGGCTAAGGCATAGCGTGCATGCTCATTGAGACTGCCACGATCCTGCTGCAGTGCCGGTTGGCCCACCCCAGTCAAACAGGAGAGGTAATGGTTGAATTGATGGCGGTCCGGGCGATCAAGCGCAATAGCAGGTTGGGCATCGGCCCACGCGCGGTAAAACAGCAGGATCAGGCGGTGATGAAACAGATTGCAGAACGCCACCATGCTGCGATCACTAAAGTGGGTCACGCGTTCGTGGGCATACTCAGTGAGATGCAGCGGCAGTGGACCATTTGGCCCAAACAGGCCAAAACTCCAGATATCGACCTCATGCAGCGCATCGTGATTACGCTGGCGTATCCCCGCAAGCGTGGCGGGGGCGAAAGCCAGAGAAGGTGATTGTCCTAGCCGCAAAGGTTCATGACGCGGTAGCGGGGCGCGGCCAAGTTGCCACGCGCTCCCTGCTTGGGCATCAAGGCGTCGTAGCAATTGGAAAAGGTCGTGCTGGAAAGGGGCTGCACGACGCTGCTGCCAAAAATCATCGGGCAGACGACGGGCAATTCGCCAGCCCTGTTGCATCGCAGTCATAGTAGTGACCTCTTGCCCATCTGCGGCGGCCAGTAACCCACTTCCCCGCGCTGTGTGCTGTTCACCGTCAGTTCGGTAAAGGTGTTGATGGCTACCATGCGGCGAAACAGCGTGGCGAGAACACTGCCCAGTAGCCACGGGCTGGCACCGCCGAACGCTTGCTCATCAAGGGTCAGGGTAATGGCAATACCGCGTGCGAAGACAATGGGGCCAGGCTCGGGCACGCGACGAAAGACCGGGCGCAGCTCACATTGTCTGACGCCTGCAATCTGGCGCGAGGTCGCCGCTTCGGCGGTATCGGCATACAGCGCCAGCAGTTGGCGCAGTGAGGCCGCGCCCTCATCGCCTTCGCTCTCCAGTAAACTCAGGTAATTGAGCTGCAACTGGCTAATGAGACGCCAGGCTGAGGCACCGGCTGCCAGCGCCGGGCGTGGTGCGCTCGGGCCTTTGCGCAGATGAATGCCCAAAACGGGCGCGGAGGTGGAAAGGGTGAATTGATCCATACCTTGCTGTTTCAACAGCAGCGGCAAATCGCGGTTGGTACACAACACATCGGCCATCACGTACTGCACCTCTTCGGACCAAGGCGATTGCTGTTCATCCACGAGGGTGACAAACAATTCAGAACCGCCGTAGCCGGTGCGCGTCCCGTATATTTTGGCCTGGTCCGACAGGGTGCGCTGCTCACGCCGTTGCGAAAAATAGGCCCCATAATTGCCATTATCGCGGCCAAAACTGTGCCAGAAAGGACGGAACACTTGCTCTTTATGCAGCGATTGGCCACTGCCATAAAGGCGGCTGACACTGAACACCTCATAATCCATCGGGTTAGTGTTATCGACCACCAGATGATAATCGTTGCGTCCTTCGCTAAGCTGAATACGTTCCGCCACGCGCGGAAACAGATTGATGGCAGGCGTGCAGTGCAGCGCCAGATGTGACACATCCACCAGGCTTTCCAGGTCGTCTTCCGCTTTATCCAACAGCAGCACAATCTCCATCTCGGTGGCACCGCGCAGCTGTTTCACCAGAGGTTGCAATCCGCTGGTACGGAAAAACAGGAAGCGGGCGGGGAAAGCAAAATACTCCTGCAGCAATCGATAGCCGGTGAAATTGCGTAAGTCGTCAGGCAGAAGCGCCTCTTCGCTGGCGAATCCCTGCTGTTGCAGCGCGTCAGCCTCCAGCAGTAGATGTTGTGCATTGTCGATGCCGCGATAGAGCACACCAACACAGTGCGCCATTAGTAACTCCATCAATGCACTGGCGGTCAAATCTGCGCCGCTCAGGTGGAAACGCACATCCTCTATCTCTAACTGATGGAGCGGAATATTCCCGGTGGTTTGCAGGCGAATGCGTAAGGCGCGCACCGCCCCACGTTGGGCAAGTTGGGCCGCGGAAACGGGCAAGTTAGCCGGGATACCTCCCAGCGACACTTCGCGCAGTTGCAGCGGCAGTAGCGTCACATCGTGGGCTGTGCGGTATTTACAGCTGACCCCTTTGCTCTTCATCGCCTGGTTTTCAATCAGTGAACCGCGCGGAATAGAGAAGCCGCTGCTAATTTTGCCTTTCATATGATCGGGCTGAAACTCAACAATCGCCATTGACGGCGTGGGCGCCAGGTAATTGGGGTAGATCATCTCCAGCAGCTGTTCAGTGAAACGGGGGAATTCGGCATCCATTTTCAACTGCACGCGCGAGGTCAGGAATGCAAATCCTTCCATTAAGCGTTCGATATAGGGATCGGAAACCTCAATACCCTGCATGCCCAGGCGCCCAGCCACTTTGGGGTAGTGCTCGGCGAATTCTGCGCCCATCTCGCGCAGATAGTTAAGTTCACGATTGTAGTAATCAAGCAGTTGAGGATTCATGCATCTGCGTCCTTCAGGTCAAATCGGCTGTGTTCCAGGTCGAGTTCGGTACGAAAAACAAACGCCAGCGGCCAGGGAATGCACCAGAGATTGCCGCTGATTTCGATGGAGAGCGTGTTGTGATTGTTGAGTGCGTTGACATCCGTCAGGCAGCGGATCTGCAGGTCATGCGGGATTATGCGCGGTTCAAACTGCAACATGGCACGGCGTAGTGCGGCGCGGACGTCATCCCACTCAATCTCCGACATGCGCTTACCCGCCAGCGGCGTCAATCCAAAATTGATCACCGACATGCGCGCGTCAGGCCAGGGCCGCAGATCATGTTGGCTTTCATTGTTGATACAGTTGAACAGCCACTGCAGGTCGCGCAGTACCTGAGTGCGCAGCGTCTGATGGCTGACCGACTGACGTCCCAGTTCAATGTTTTGTTGTTCGGGATGATCGTCAGTGAGGCGATCGAGCAAACTGGGGCGCATCTCATCCTGAGTGGTGATGCGCTGTTGCGTGCGCGACTGCCAGCCGTTGAAACTGTCGGGATGGGGTTTCATTGTGGCTCCTTGGGATGGCGGTACGCATAAATGCGTACCCTACGACGCTCGTGCCAGGCTGTAGCGGCGCAATTCATTCATTGCGCGTTTTTAAGCTGCGACGCAGCTTCGGTTCAGCACGATGAATCGTGCCGCAACGGTTTCC
>NZ_MLFR01000051.1 GCF_002095475.1 Pantoea rwandensis | reverse complement strand
CCTCGCCATGGACGGCGAGGGCCGAGGCCCAGGGATGGTTTATGCCGTCTTTGCGATCTGCCCGGTGGTCATGACCGACCGCACAGAAGTTTAGTGCTTCAATCCTGCTTCCAGCGGGGCAGCCTTAAGGTCAGCTCTAAACCACCCTCAGGGCGATTCACTGCCTGAACTTCGCCGTGGTGCGCCAGAATCACCTTACGCACGATGGAGAGCCCCAAGCCGTAGCCTTTGCCCATCATTGGAGAGTTCACGCGGACAAAAGGATCGAAGATGCTGGACAGCTTCTCTTCATCAACGCCGGGCCCTTGATCGCGTACGCGAATCGCTAACCACTGATTTTCCGCCTGCAAGCGCACGCTAATATGCTGCCCTTGATGCGAGAAGCGCAGCGCATTACGTAAAACGTTTTCCACACCGCGACGAATCAGCTCGGCATTACCGTGCACGGTGTAATCCGCGTTCTCATCCACCTGGAAATCGACTTTCACGCCAGGAATTTGCGCTTCATAGCGCACATCCGTCACCACCGCATGTAACAAACCGGTAAGATCAAAATACTGCTCACCCGGCATGCTCTCATGTTCAGCGCGCGACAACGTCAGCAGCTCACCGATCATCTTATCGAGGCGGCGGGCTTCTTCATCAATGCGATTCAGAGAGGATTCAACGGACTCCGGCGTTTGCCGCGCCAGTCCGGTCGCCAGCTGCAAACGGGCGAGTGGCGAGCGCAGTTCATGGGAGATATCGTGCAGCAGCTCCTCACGCGCCTTCACCAGCGTATCAAGACGCTCCACCATGGCATCAAAGTCCTGCGCCACAATGGAAAGCTCATCATGACGCTTGCGCATCACCGGATAGAGCCGCACTGAGAGATCGCCGCTGGAGACGCGTGCAAAGCCTTCACGCAGCTGGCGCATCGGTCGTGTCAGGTTCCAGGCCAGCAACAAACTGAACAGCAGACCCAGCGCGCCGGCAAAGGTAAACATCGGCTCGGGAATATTCAGGATGCGGCGCGGCCCACCGCCGCCCATTGAGCTGTCTTCACGCAGACCTTTAACGTCGTAACGTAGCTCGTACTCTTTGCCATCCTGCCCTTTCACCCAACGCACAATAATATTGGGGAACGGACCGTGGAAGGGTTCATTGAAGGTCTCGGGGGGCGCATTGCTTGGCGTAGCTGCGGGTTTATCATGCTGAATCACCGAGAAGAACTGGCGGTCGTTGGGTTCCCAATCGGCCATCATGTCATCCAGTGAACTCGGTCCGCCGCGCTCAAGCACCGAGACGGCCGAGGCCATTTGTAGATTCACAATACGGCGGATAGCCACAATCTCTGGTGGCTCATGACGATTACCGGAAAGGGTAAAACCAAGCCACAGCAGCTGACTGATGATGACAAAAACAATCCAGAAGCCCAGCAGGATCTTCCAAAACATGCGGCCGCGGTAGCTGTGTTTCATCGAATGCGATAACCAATACTGCGTACAGTTTCAATGTTGACGCTATCAGCGGTGAGTGCCGCTAACTTCTGACGAATGTTGCTGATGTGCACATCCACGCTGCGGTCATAAGCCTCACGCGGACGACCCAGCCCTTTCTCAGACAGCTCATCCTTAGACACAACACGATCCGGTGCGCGTAACAGCAGATCCAGCAGATTGAATTCGGATGCCGTCAGGTCGAAAGCTTTGCCCTGCCATTCAGTAATACGGGTGGCAGGATTGAGGCAGAGCTCACCCCAGCGCAGTACTTCTTTCTTGTCTGGCACCGGCGCTTGGTCTTCAAAGCGACGCAGCACGGCACGCAAACGCGCCACCAGCTCACGTGGATAGCAAGGTTTCGGCACATAATCATCTGCGCCCATTTCCAGACCGATCACGCGATCGATGTTGTCGCCTTTCGCCGTCAGCATGATAACAGGCAAGCGGCTGTTCTGGCGCACCTGACGCAGCACATCAATACCGCTCATATCGGGCAGCATAATGTCGAGAATCATCGCGGTATAATTACCCGATAACGCGCCTTCAATGCCGGCGGTTCCGGTTAAAACCAATTGCGTTTCAAAGCCTTCCGCAATCAGGTACTGGCTCAGCATGGTGCCAAGTTCTACATCGTCATCAACAAGCAGAATTTTCATCTTTTTCTCTCGTACAAAATTGCCGCTATTTTGGCCTGAGTTGGCAGCGAGCGCAGCCGATTTTACTCGATCCTTACAGAGCCAACACCAGAGGATAATTAGGGAGACTATAGACAAAAATGGCCCGGTCGCACCACAACGGTACGCTCAGGCCAGATAAAATGCGGTAAGCGAGGAGATCAGTGGAACACGCCAGTGGAGAGATAACGATCACCGCGATCGCACACGATAGCGACGATCACACTGCCTGGTTGCGCCGCCGCCACCTGCAGTGCACCCGCGACAGCACCGCCTGAACTAACACCGCAGAAAATACCTTCCCGCTGCGCCAAGGCGCGCATCGTCTCTTCAGCTTCCTGCTGCGCCATATCGATCACCTCATCCACCAGGTCCGGACGGAAAATACCGGGGAGATAAGCCTCCGGCCAGCGGCGGATACCAGGGATACTGCTGCCTTCCTGCGGCTGTAAGCCGATTACTTTCACCGCCGGTGCAAACTCTTTTAAGTAACGCCCTACGCCGGTAATCGTACCGGTGGTGCCCATGCTGGAGACAAAATGCGTCATGCGGCCCTGCGTCTGCTGCCAAATCTCGGGCCCAGTAGTCAGATAGTGGCCCAGTGGGTTGTCGGGATTGTTGAACTGATCCAACACCCTGCCCTCACCATCATCGGCCATCTGCTGCGCTAAATCGCGTGCGCCTTCCATACCCTGCTCGCGCGTCACCAGTATCAACTCAGCACCATAAGCACGCATGGCGTCCTGACGCTCCTGGCTCATATTATCTGGCATCAGCAAACGCAGTTTGTACCCTTTCATCGCGGCAATCATCGCCAGCGCAATACCGGTGTTGCCACTGGTGGCCTCAATCAGCGTGTCGCCGGGTTTGATGTCACCGCGTAGCTCCGCCTGATGGATCATCGACCAGGCTGCGCGATCTTTTACCGAACCGGCCGGATTGTTGCCTTCCAGCTTTAACCAGATTTCACTGCCGTTATCGGGCGTCAGGCGCTGCAACCTGATCAACGGCGTATTGCCGATAGTATTTTCCAGTGTGGTCACGGTTTGATTCCAGACAGAAGAGAGGCAAAGAAATCGGGCGGGAAAGTCCCGCCCGAAGGAGTGTCAAAAATATCAGGCGCTTTCGGCAAAGGCAACCGGGCGCAGCGGTGTCGTGCCCTGATAGAGCCGAGCCTGTTGCAGGCCAACAAACAACCGTTCGCCGCGAATCGGTGCCGTATGATCGCCGTCATACACCACGGAGAACACCTCACCCTGCCAGCCGCTGGGTTGGACCACCAGCTGCCAGAAGTGGCCACGCGGGCTGATCTCCAGCACTTGCACCGGCAGCGGGGTTTCCAGGCTGCTTTGACGTGACACATCCACTTCCCACGGACGCAGAAACAGTTCGACATCACCCTGATGCGCTGGGGTATAACCCAATGGCCAGCGATGTGCACCCACATGGAATTGCGAACCGTGCACTTCACCGTCAAAGCGATTCACTTCACCGAGGAACTCCAGCACAAAGCGGGTGGCCGGTTCCTGCCAGACTTCGTCAGGCGTACCAACTTGTTCGATATTCCCCTGGCTCATCACCACCACGCTGTCAGCGACTTCCATCGCCTCTTCCTGATCGTGGGTGACAAACACGCTGGTGAATTTCAGTTCTTCATGCAACTGACGCAACCAGCGACGCAGCTCTTTACGCACCTGTGCATCCAGTGCGCCGAAAGGTTCATCCAGCAGCAAGATCTGCGGTTCCACTGCCAGCGCACGCGCCAATGCCACGCGCTGCTTCTGGCCGCCGGAAAGCTGTGCCGGGAAACGGTTGGCGAGATGCGCAAGCTGCACCATCTCCAGCAGGCGCGTCACGCGCTGTTTGATTTCAGCAGCCGAAGGACGTTCACGACGCGGCAGCACGCTCAAACCGAATGCGATGTTGTCGAACACCGTCATGTGGCGGAACAGCGCATAGTGCTGGAACACAAATCCGACCTGACGATCGCGCGCATGAATGCGGCTAACATCTTTGCCGTGGAAATGGATTTGCCCGCTGTTCTGATGCTCCAAGCCAGCGATAATGCGCAGCAACGTGGTTTTACCCGAACCGGAAGGCCCCAGCAGCGCCACCATTTTGCCGGTAGGAATATCCAGAGAGATATCGTTGAGCACCGGGGTGCGGCCAAACGATTTGTTAATTTGTTTAATCTCAATGCTCATGATTTTCCTCCTGTAGGCGCTTACGCTGATGCTCTAATCGCCACTGCACCACGCTTTTCAGAAACAGCGTCACAATTGCCATCAGGGTCAGCAGCGCGGCGGCGGTAAAGGCGCCAACGGTGTTGTAATCCTGATGCAGTAATTCAACCTGAAGCGGCAAGGTATAGGTTTCGCCGCGAATCGATCCCGAGACCACCGAGACCGCACCAAATTCACCAATCGCACGGGCGTTGGTCAGCACCACGCCATAGAGTAGTGCCCAACGAATGTTCGGCAATGTCACACGGCGGAACATCTGCCAGCCGGAAGCGCCTAACAGCACCGCGGCTTCATCTTCATTGCTGCCCTGGCTCAGCATCACGGGTACCAGTTCGCGAACCACAAACGGACAGGTGACAAAAATGGTTGCGAGTACCATGCCCGGCCAGGCAAACATAATCTGGATGTTGTGCGCATCCAGCCAACCGCCTGCCGGACCGTTAATGCCCCAGAACAGCAGATACATTAAACCCGCCACCACAGGCGACACGGCGAAGGGAATATCGAAAAGCGTCAACAGCAGTTGGCGACCTGGGAAAGTGAAACGCGTCACCAACCATGCCAGCAAGGTGCCAAACACCAGGTTAACCGGCACAGTAATCAACGCGACCAGGATGGTCAGCCAAATGGCATGCAGCATGTCGCCATCTTTCAAATTTGAGAGCGAGGCGATTATCCCCTGACTCAGCGCTTCCCAGAAGATGCTGATCATCGGGACCACTAGCAACAGGAAGGAGATCAGCGCGCCCACGCCAATCAACACCCATTTCCCCCAGTTCACCGGCTGACGCTCCGCGTGATTAATCTGTGAAATCTCCGCCATTAGTGGCCTCCTAAGCGGCGGCCAAAGCGGCTCTGCAGCGTGTTAATCGCGAACAGCAACAGCAGAGATGCAGCCATAATCACTGAAGCAATGGCACTCGCGGCGGGATAATCAAACTCTTGCAGGCGGACAAAAATCATCAGCGAAGTCACTTCGGTTTTCCACGCGATGTTACCGGCAATGAAGATCACTGCACCAAACTCACCGAGGCTGCGGGTAAAAGATAACGCCGTACCGGCCAACAGGGCAGGCGCCACTTCTGGCAGCACCACGCGACGGAAACTCTGCCATGGCGTCGCACCCAGCGTCTCTGCCGCTTCTTCATATTCTGGGCCTAACTCTTCCAACACCGGCTGCACGGTACGCACCACAAACGGGATGCTGGTGAAGGCCATCGCCACTGCAATGCCTAACCAGGTGTAAGAGACTTTAATATCGAAATGCGCCAGCCATTGACCATACCAACCGTTCACCGAGAACAAGCCTGCCAAGGTCAGACCTGCCACCGCAGTCGGTAAGGCGAAGGGCAAATCCATCAGGCCATCCAAGAGTGCACGGCCTGGGAAGCGATAACGGGTCAGAATCCAAGCCATCAACATGCCAAACAGTGCATTGAAGATCGACGCAACGCCGGCTGAAATCAGCGTCACTTTATAGGCAGCAATCAGCTGCGGATTGGTCACCACATCCCAGTATTGCGCCAGCGTCATATTGGAGAGCTGCATCAACAGCGCGCTGATCGGCAGCAATAGGATTAGGCAGGTAAACAGCAGGCTGGTGCCGAGGCTGAGGCCGAATCCGGGTAAAACGCGCTTTTGAGCTAAGGCAAACATCAACCGCGCCCCGCTGCCAGTAATTTATCCAGCTCAGCGCCGCTGGCAAAATGGGTTTTCATTACGTTATCCCAGCCGCCAAAGGCATCCTGCACATTGAACAGCGCGGTATGCGGGAAGCGATCTTTCTGTTCCGCCATCAGCTGCGGATTGTTCACGCGATAGTAGTAGCCGGTAATAATTTTCTGCGCCTCAGGAGAGTAAAGGAAGTTCAGATAGGCTTTGGCAGCGTCTGCGGTTCCGTTGTGCTCGACGTTTTTTGTCGACCCACGCCACCGGAAACTCCGCCAGAATATTGGTCTTCGGCACAATCACTTCGTACTCATCTTTGCCGTACTGATTGCGAATATTATTCACTTCCGATTCAAAGCTGATCAGCACATCACCCAAGCCTCGCTCGGCAAAGGTCGTGGTCGCCCCGCGTCCGCCGGTATCAAACACTTCAACGTTCTTGAGGAATTTGGCCATATAGGCTTCGGTTTTGGCTTTATCTTTGCCATCCGCTTGGTCAGCAGCGCCCCACGCAGCAAGATAGGTGTAACGACCATTGCCGGAGGTTTTGGGGTTCGGGAACACCAGTTTCACGTTATCCCGCGCCAAATCGGCCCAATCGTGAATCTGCTTGGGATTACCTTTGCGCACCAGGAACGCCATGGTGGAGTAAAACGGAGAGCTGTTGTTCGGCAAACGGGTTTGCCAGTCCGCCGGGATCAAGTTTCCTTTGTCATGCAGCACCTGCACGTCAGTGACCTGATTGTAGGTCACCACATCCGCGCGTAAGCCCTGCAAAATCGCTAGCGCCTGTTTTGATGACCCAGCATGCGATTGTTTAATCGTCAGCTTGTCATTCGGGTGCGCGGCATCCCACTGTTTTTCAAAAGGTGCATTCAGGGCGACAAACAGCTCGCGTGAGACATCGTACGAGCTGTTTAGCAGCTCTGTTGCCTGCGCCGCACCGGCTAGCGCCAGTGACAATGCGATTCCGCTCATCCATTTTTTCGCAATCGGAGATGTCATGCTGCACCCTGAATTTCGGCGATGACGCCAATGCCATTAGATGCTGTCAGTGTATTTATAACTCAGGGCAAAGCTGTAACGGTTTTATATATCGTTTAGGGATTTCAAAGTCTAAAAAGGCATAAGACGGCGGGAGAGTTAATGCTGGATATGGGAAAAAAAGGACGGCGCGAGAGGCCGTCCATCAGCGGATTACAGCGCCTGCAACGCGGTCAGTGACGGGGCAAAAAAGTAGCTACCGGTGACCGGTTTGGTGAAGCGCAGCATCGCGTCCATCTTTCCATCGCGCTCACCGAACATGCTCAGCAACTGCTGCTCAATGTTATAAAGGCGGTTGCAATAGGAGATGAAGTACAACCCGTGCGTGCCACTGGCGGTGCCGTACGGCAAACTCTGGCGCAGGATCTTCAGGCCTTTGCCCTCTTCTTTCAGATCAACGCGGCTCAGATGCGAGGTCGCGGGGCGTTGGTCGGCTGGCAACTCTTCGTTATCCACTTTGGTGCGACCTATAATCGCTTCCTGCTTCTCTACCGCCATGCGGTTCCACAGTTTGAGATTGTGTTCCCAGCGTTGCGTGAACACGTAACTACCGCCCGCATCTGGCCCCTCAGCGATAATCGCCACCTGCTGACGTGCATCACCCTGCGGGTTTTCGGTGCCATCAACAAAGCCCGACAGATCGCGCTCCTCAACCCAACGGAAGCCGTGCGTCTCTTCTTCAATCACGACCGCATCGGCAAAGGCGGTGAGTGCGGCCTGCGCCAGCGAGAAGTTCACGTCATGACGTAACGATTGGATATGGATCAGCAAATCACGCTGGGTCGCAGGCGCAATGCTTTTCCCCAGTGGCGCGAAAGCTTTCAATTCCGGCGCGGAAGAAGCACCTTGTAGGTCGCGCCACAACGTATCACCAAAGGCGATCACCGCGCCCAATCCGGCATCGGCGAATTTCTGTTGTAGCGCATCAAGTTGCTGCAGAAAAGTTTTGCTGCCCTGACGCAGCGCATTGAGGTCACCCGTGACGCGGGCTTCAAGCCAAATGGCGAAACGGCGGTGTTCCAGTAGGATCCCGCTCTGAAATTGAGACATTGCACTGCTCTCCGGCATGATAAGTTAAGACGTTTTTTTTTCGCCCGTATCATACCGGAAAGCCACACTGAGGTTGTGCGTTAACGCAACTTTTTTTCGCTTAGCGCTGCCAAACGATCTTGCTGATTTTCCAGCTTTTTAAGGTATCGTCAGCCGGCATCAAACCTTCGGGCCCGTGCCCTTCTCCGCTGTAGATATAGGATATATGCTGACTACCCGGCGCACGGCATTCCACATCGCGCGCATCTAAGCCGGTAACCAGTTTGCAGTTATCGAAGGCTTTACTGAATTTGTCGCTAAACAGATCGCCGATTTTGCTGCCATCGGCGCTTTTGGCTGCCGTGTCTAATACCTCGATGCGCTCTACGCTGCTCTGACCATTAATCACCAGCTTCACTTTGCCGTCATCCAATGCCTGCCAGAAATCCACCACCTGACCATTTTGCGTGCGCATCCCCTGACGCAGTGAGTAATCGCTGTTCAGCGCTTTACCAATCGCCGCTTCCGACATCGCCGTGGTGCTGCTGAGTCCAGCCACACCCTGCTCGGTCACGGTTAACGAACCGCCAAACCAGTTCATTGGATTCAGTGCCGACCAGTGATAGCTCAGCGGATTATACCAATGGCTTTCGCTCGCGCTGGAGGGGGAAGAGGAACCAGAACTGGCGCAACCCGCCAGAATCATGGCACTAACCAGCAGTGCGGGACGAACAACTTTCATGAATACTCCTTGATCTTCTATGCCGATTGGCGTGCCTGTTGGAGTCGTAAACCGGCAAAAAGTTTATTCGATATGTTGATGTTCCGGCAGAAAACAGTCGCGCAGCCGATGATGGGTTTGCAGCCAGACCAGCGCCAGCAGGTCAAACAGCGTCAATAGTAGGGGCAGCGGGGAATCAGGGAATGCTCCCTGTAACAGGCCATAGCCTTGCCACAGCAGGTTGATCAGCAGCGATGCACTCAACACATGGCGCCAACTCTGCCACACGCGCGGCCAACGCTGACGATAACCGGTGAGCAGCAAGCCCAATGCGGCAGGAATCCCCAGAGCCAAGCCGAGCCAGAAACTTTGTCGATCGGGATAGAACAGCGCCAGCAAATCGTTGCCCTGTTGACGTGAAGCACCGGCCATCACCAGCAACAGCCAGGTGCGCGCCTGCAACAACAGGATCAGCCAGAAAAGAAACGGCAGCCGCAGCTGCCCTTTTGCATCGTACTCTTCTGGCAAGTATTTCAAGCCCATCATCGACGGCTTAATACTCGCGGTCTTCGATCAGACGCTTGCCCAGCAGCACCGAATCCACTGGCTCGTACTCGAGTTTTTCGTAGAAGGCGAGTACCTGATCGTTTTCTTCGCGCACCATCAGATGGATTTTTGGGCAGCCACGCGCAATGAGTTTTTTCTCGAGGCGATTCATCAATGCGTTAGCAAAGCCACGGCCCTGATAATCGGGATGTACCGCCAGATAGTAGGCCGCCCCGCGATGGCCATCGTAGCCGCCCATCAATGAGCCAACTACTTCGCCACCCACTTCCGCCACCAAAAACAGTTCCGGATCGTGGTTCATTTTGCGTTCGATATCCAGTTCCGGATCGTTCCACGGGCGTAGCAGATCGCAACGCTCCCAGAGCGTGATCACTTCTTCAAAATCTTCCTGGCGGAATGGGCGGATTTCCATCGACGTTACCTTGCAGTTAGGCACAATTCGCTGATTATCACGCATTATTTGTCTCGCGCAACCCTCACACCGCGCAACGGCGGAAAAAAGCGGCTAAATTGCTGTTAGTACGGTGTAATACAAAGTAATGCGCTGAAATGGTTGTGAGGTCGCCGCGAGGCAATTGTTACGATATAACACTGGGCAGGAATTTCTGTCAGGGACACTATTATGAGTAAGATTTCACTGCTAAAACGCCTGACCAATCGCCGCCAATTGCTTCTTTCTGGTCTGGCGCTGGCGGTTCTGTCACCCCGCGCGGTGATGGCAAAGGAAGAGAGTGCCGATTTACGGGTCAGCAAAGGCCACACACCACCAAAACCGGCCACCAGTGGCAAACGTATTGTCATGATTGACCCCGGCCACGGCGGTATCGATTCTGGCGCAGTGGGCGAAGAGGGTTCAGAAGAGAAACATATCGTGTTAGCCATCGCTAACACGGTGCGTTCGCTATTGCAAAATCACCCTAAAGTTGAAGTGCGATTGACGCGTGAAAGCGATCATTTTATTCCGCTGTATCAACGCGTTGAGATTGCTCACCAGCACGGCGCCAACTTATTCATGTCCATCCACGCCGATGGCTACACCAGCCCAGATGCCAATGGCGCTTCGGTGTTTGCGCTCTCCAATCGTGGAGCCAGCAGTGCCATGGCGCGTTATATGTCGCAGCGTGAGAACGATGCCGATAAAGTGGGCGGCGCAGAAGTGCAGGAAAAGGATAACTATCTCAACCAAATTCTGTTCGATCTGGTGCAAACCGACACCATCCGCAACAGCCTGACACTGGGTAAACACGTGTTGGATCAGATTCGCCCGGTGCACCATCTGCACAGTCAGCATACCGAGCAGGCGGCGTTTGCCGTGCTGAAGTCGCCATCCATTCCCTCTGTGTTGGTGGAAACTTCCTTTATTACCAACCCGCGTGAAGAACAGTTATTGGGTACCACCGCTTTCCGTCAGAAAATCGCCAGTGCGATTGCCGATGGCATCGTCAATTACTTTAACGAGTACGATCGTCGCCAGGCGTAGCTTTTTCCTGTGATAGAATCGCGGCAAATTTCCGGACCGAGTGACCCATGAGCAATCCCGATATTTCCCGCGTCAAAGCGTTTTTATTGACGCTGCAGGATGACATTTGCGCCCAACTGGCAGCAGCCGATGGCCAGGCTTCCTTTGCCGAAGATGACTGGCAGCGCCCTGGCGGCGGCGGTGGACGCAGTCGCGTATTGCGAAATGGCGCGGTATTTGAGCAGGCCGGTGTGAACTTCTCGCACGTACACGGCGATCAGATGCCCGCTTCCGCCACCGCACATCGTCCAGAATTGGCGGGCCGCAGTTTTGAAGCCATGGGTGTATCGCTGGTCGTGCACCCGGAAAACCCCTATATCCCCACCAGCCACGCCAACGTGCGCTTCTTCATCGCCGAAAAACCCGGTGCCGATCCGGTGTGGTGGTTCGGTGGCGGTTTCGATCTGACGCCTTATTACGGTTTCGAAGAAGATGCGCTGCACTGGCATCAAACTGCGTTTGACCTGTGCCAGCCGTTTGGCGAGGACGTCTACGCCCGTTACAAAAAATGGTGTGATGATTACTTCCACCTTAAGCACCGCAATGAGCAACGTGGGATTGGCGGGCTGTTTTATGACGACCTGAATACACCCGATTTTGATCACTGCTTTGATTTTATGCAGGCGGTCGGCAAAGGCTATCAGGATGCGTATCTGCCCATCGTGGCGAAACGCAAAGCGCTGCCATGGGGCGAGCGCGAGCGGCAGTTCCAACTCTATCGCCGTGGCCGTTATGTCGAGTTTAATCTGGTGTGGGATCGCGGCACGCTGTTTGGCCTGCAAACCGGCGGTCGCACTGAATCGATCCTGATGTCGATGCCGCCGTTGGTGCGCTGGGAATATGATTATCAGCCCGAAGCGGGCTCGCCAGAAGCCGCGCTGTATAGCGATTTCCTGCCGGTGAAGGATTGGTTAGGTTTGGGTGAATAAACCGGTACGCATAAATGCGCACCCTACGAATTTGTAGGGTCGCCATCCATAAATGCGCACCCTACTCGGCTGTAGGGACGCCATTCATAAATGCGCACCCTACTCGGTTGTAGGGGCGCCATTTATGGCGACCGGGTCATCACAATGGCTCGGTCTGCGCCTCTACCACCGCTAACGCCACCATATTCACAATCCGCCTGACCGATGCGATGCGCGTCAACACATGCACCGGTTTGCTGATGCCCATCAATACCGGCCCCACGGTCACCCCTTCCGAGCACGAAACCCGCAGCAGGTTATAGCTGATACGCGCCGCCTCAACGTTCGGCATGATCAGCAGATTGGCGGTGCCTTTCAACGGACTATCTGGCATAAGCTCACGACGGATACTCTCCACTAGCGCGGCGTCGCCGTGCATCTCACCGTCAATCTCCAACTCCGGCGCACGGCTTTGAATCAGAGCCAACGCCTCGCGCATCTTGCGTGCCCCCGGTGCGTTCGAAGTGCCAAAACTGGAGTGCGACAGCAACGCCACACGTGGCTCAATACCAAAACGGCGCACCGTTTCGGCCGCCAGCAAGGTGATATCGGCTAACTGCTCTGCGCTGGGGTCTTCATTGACATAGGTATCGGCGATAAAAGTATTCCCACTCGGAAGCAACAGTGCGTTCATCGCCCCAGCCACTTTCACGTCGTCACGGAAGCCAAACACCTTCTCCACTACATCATAATGTTCACGGTAATCACCAATGGTGCCGCAAATCAGCGCGTCCGCTTCGCCTCGATGTACCATGATCGCGCCAATCAACGTGGGATTACCGATCACTGCCCGCTGAGCCGTTTCCGGGGTGACCCCGCGCCGTTTCATGATCTGGTAATACTCGTTCCAGTACTCTTTGAAGCGCGGATCGGACTCGTTATTGACGATCTCAAAATCCTTACCCGCTTCGATTTTCAATCCTTGCTTCTGGATGCGCATCGCGATCACGTTCGGACGACCAATCAGAATCGGCTTGGCGAGTCCCAGCGACACCAACTCCTGGGTCGCGTGCAGCACCCGCACCTCCTCCCCTTCCGCCATCACCACGCGCTTGGGATCTTTGCGCGCCTGCGAAAAGATTGGCTTCATAAACAGATTGGTTTTATACACAAACTCGGTGAGCTGTTCGCGGTAGGCATCAAAGTCGGCAATCGGCCGGGTGGCTACGCCCGATTCCATTGCCGCTTTCGCCACCGCTGGGGCGATCTCCACAATCAGACGTGGATCAAACGGTTTGGGGATCAAGTATTCAGCGCCGAAGCTGAGATCCTGATCGTCATACGCCGATGCCACCACATCACTCTGCTCGGCCTGTGCTAGCGCGGCAATGGCGTGCACCGCCGCCAGCTTCATCTCCTCGTTGATTGCCGTGGCACCCACGTCTAACGCTCCGCGAAAGATGAACGGAAAACAGAGCACATTGTTGACCTGGTTGGGGAAATCCGAACGCCCGGTGCAGATAATGGCATCCGGCCGCACCTCCTTCGCCAGCGGCGGCATAATCTCCGGTTCAGGGTTGGCAAGTGCCAGAATCAGCGGGTCCTGCGCCATTTTCTTCACCATCTCCGGCGTCATGGCTTTCGGGCCGGAGCAGCCAAGGAAGATATCCGCACCCGCAATCACCTCATCCAGCGTGCGCGCGCCTTTATCCTCAATGGCGTATTCGGCTTTGGTTGGCGTCATGTTCGGTTCACGGTCGCGATAGATCACGCCTTTAGAGTCACACACCACGATGTTGTGCTTCTGCATGCCCAGCGCCACCAGCAGGTTGAGGCAAGCAATTGCCGATGCCCCCGCGCCGGACACCACCAGCCGCACATCTGAGATAGCCTTTTTGACGATGGTTAAGCCATTAAGCACTGCCGCAGTACAGATGATCGCTGTGCCGTGCTGATCGTCGTGGAACACCGGGATCTTCATCCTTTCACGCAGCTTCTGCTCGATATAAAAGCACTCGGGCGCTTTAATATCTTCGAGGTTGATGCCACCAAACGTAGGCTCCAGTGCGGCGATCACCTCAATCAGCTTATCCGGATCCAGCTCATCGATTTCGATATCAAAGACATCGATGCCCGCAAACTTCTTAAACAACACCCCCTTACCTTCCATCACCGGTTTACCGGCCAGTGCGCCAATGTTGCCAAGGCCCAACACTGCCGTACCGTTGGAAATCACCGCCACCAAATTGCCGCGTGCGGTGTATTTGTATGCCGCCAACGGATCAGCAGCAATTTCAAGACAAGGTGCCGCCACGCCGGGCGAGTAGGCCAATGCCAGGTCGCGTTGCGTCGCCAGCGGTTTGGTCGGGGAAACCTGAATTTTACCGGGAATGGGATATTGGTGAAAATCGAGAGCGCTTTGCTTGAGTTGATCGTCCATTAGACATCCTTTGGCGCAGCTGGAAAGTCATCAGTATAGAAATCTGCGGCACAAAAGAGGGTGAAGGCGCTCAAAGAACACACAGACACAAGGGCACAGATTGCTACGGCTTCGCCTGCGGCTTTGACACAGCCTGCTATCCTTAAGGATGGCAAAACGCGTAGCTGAACCGATCAGGCACTCCCTTCTGTCACAGATGTCCTTCGGCGCCACAATCAGAGAAAACGCATTTTCTTCGTGCAACGTCTGTAGCACTGTGTTGGGCCATGACTCAACAGGAAAGGGCACGACTTATTTGCCCACATTATTGCTCATCAAGGAGTTAAGCGATGAACCAGCTAGATGCATTGAAACAGTTCACCACCGTGGTGGCGGACAGCGGCGACATCGAATCCATTCGCCATTACCACCCGGAAGACGCAACCACCAACCCTTCATTGATCCTGAAAGCTGCCGGCCTCGACGCTTACAAACACCTGATTGATGACGCCATCGACTATGCGAAAAAACAGGGCGGCAGCAAAGAAACGCAAATCATCAACGCCAGCGATAAAGTGGCGATTAATCTCGGTATGGAAATTCTGAAAAGCGTACCGGGCCGTGTTTCGACCGAAGTGGATGCGCGCCTCTCCTTCGATCGTGGCATGTGTGTGACCAAAGCAGAAAAACTGGTACGGATGTATGAAGAGAACGGCATTGACCGCTCCCGTATCCTGATCAAGCTGGCATCCACTTGGGAAGGCATCAAAGCCGCCGAGGAGCTGGAGAAAAATGGCATTCAGTGCAACCTGACGCTGCTGTTCTCCTTTGCCCAAGCGCGTGCCTGTGCCGAAGCGGGCGTGTTCCTGATTTCACCGTTTGTCGGCCGTATCTACGACTGGTACAACACCCGCAAACCGCTCGACCCTTATGTGGTTGATGAAGATCCCGGCGTGAAATCCGTGCGTCGTATCTACGATTACTACAAAAAGCATCGTTACAGCACCGTGATCATGGGTGCCAGCTTCCGCAAAGTGGAGCAGATTCAGGCCTTGGCAGGCTGCGACCGTTTGACTATCTCTCCCAACCTGCTGGAAGAGTTGGCCAACAGTGATGCGCCTCTGGAGCGCAAACTGGAGCCGTCTACCGAAGGCTTCCATCAACCGGCTTCGCTCTCTGAAGCGGAATTCCGCTGGGAACATAATCAGGATCCTATGGCAGTAGAAAAACTGTCTGACGGCATCCGCCAGTTCGCCATTGACCAGCAGAAACTGGAAGATGTGCTGGCTTCCCGCCTGTAAAAACCAAAATTTTCATGCCGGACGGGTGTCTGCCCGTCCTCAATTGCCCAATCACAAGGGAGTACCCTATGTCTTCACGCAGAGAGTTGGCTAACGCGATTCGTGCTTTGAGTATGGATGCGGTACAAAAAGCAAATTCTGGTCACCCAGGTATGCCGATGGGGATGGCGGACATCGCCGAAGTGCTGTGGCGCGATGTCCTCAAACATAACCCCAACAATCCGGCGTGGGCGGACCGCGACCGCTTTATCCTCTCCAACGGCCACGGTTCGATGCTGCAGTACAGCCTGCTGCACCTCACGGGCTACGATCTGCCGATGGAAGAACTGAAAAACTTCCGCCAGCTGCATTCAAAAACGCCGGGCCACCCAGAAGTCGGCTACACCCCAGGCGTTGAGACCACCACAGGCCCGCTAGGACAAGGGTTAGCCAATGCGGTGGGTATGGCGATTGCCGAACGCACGCTGGCCGCACAGTTTAACCGTCCGGGCCACGATATCGTCGATCACTACACCTATGTCTTTATGGGTGATGGCTGCCTGATGGAGGGCATCTCGCATGAAGTCAGCTCGTTGGCGGGCACCTTGGGCCTCGGCAAACTGATTGGGTTCTACGACCACAATGGCATCTCCATTGATGGTGAAACCGAAGGCTGGTTCACCGACGACACCCACAAACGCTTCGAAGCCTACAACTGGCACGTGGTCGGCAGTGCAGAAGGCATTGACGGTCACGATCCGGAGGCTATCGCTGCTGCAATTAAAGAAGCGCAGAGCGTCACGGACAAACCCTCATTGATTATCTGTCGCACCGTGATCGGTTTTGGCTCGCCTAACAAAGCCGGTAAAGAAGAGTCGCACGGCTCGGCGTTGGGCGAGCAGGAAGTAGCATTGACCCGTCAAAAACTGGGCTGGCACCACCCACCGTTTGAAATCCCGAAAGAAATTTACCAGCAGTGGGATGCGAAAGAAGCCGGTAGCCAGCGTGAAAAAGCCTGGGATGACAAATTTGCCGCCTATAAAGCTGCGAATCCCGATCTCGCTAAAGAGTTCAGCCGTCGCTTAGAGGGCGGAATGCCCTCAAAATGGGCGGATGAAACGCAGACCTTTATTGATCAGTTGCAGGCTAATCCGCAAAAAATTGCCAGCCGTAAAGCCTCGCAAAATACCCTGGAAGTGTACGGCAAACTGCTGCCAGAACTGCTGGGCGGCTCCGCTGACCTCGCGCCAAGTAACCTCACCATCTGGTCAGGTTCGAAATCGATCAAAGACGATATCGCGGGCAATTACATCCACTACGGCGTGCGCGAATTTGGTATGACGGCGATCGGCAATGGCTTGGCCCAGCACGGTGGCTTTATCCCCTACACCGCCACCTTCCTGATGTTTGTCGAATACGCGCGCAATGCGGTACGCATGGCGGCATTGATGAAGGCACGTCAGGTACTGGTCTACACCCATGACTCCATCGGACTGGGTGAAGATGGCCCAACGCACCAGCCGGTGGAGCAGTTGGCCAGTTTGCGCGTCACGCCCAACATGAGCGTGTGGCGTCCTTGCGATCAGGTGGAAACCGCCGTGGCATGGAAGGCGGCGGTTGAACGCCATCATGGCCCTACGGCACTGATTCTTTCACGTCAAAACCTGCTGCAACCCGAGCGTAGCAAGGCGCAGGTGGCCGATATTTCGCGCGGTGGCTATGTGTTGCAGGATTGCGACGGTACGCCAGAAGCCATCATCATCGCTACCGGTTCAGAGATTGAAATTGCGTTGGGTGCGGCAGATAAACTCGGGGCCAGCGGTCACAAAGTCCGTGTGGTATCGCTGCCAAGCACTGACGTGTTTGATAAGCAGGATGCGGCGTATCGCGAATCCGTGTTGCCATCCAGCGTGAAAGCGCGTGTGGCTGTAGAAGCCGGAATTGCTGATTACTGGTTCAAGTATGTTGGTCTGGACGGTGCCATTGTCGGCATGACGACCTTTGGTGAGTCTGCACCAGCGGGCAAGCTGTTCCCGGAATTTGGTTTTACCGTGGAAAACATCGTCAGCCACACCGAAGCCTTACTCAAGCCTCACTAATCGATCCGGCCCTGCGTCATTTGGCGTAAGGGCCGTTTTTTGATCACAGCCTGATACAGAAAAAAATCCCGTATTCCCCCTTCACGCCCCGCGCAAACTGATTACTATAGGCTTTCCTCCGAATCCTGTTGCGGACGCTTTCCTGTTGAAAAAACGTACTCCCTTTTTACTGGCCTTAATGGTCTCCGTGCTTCCATTAAAAAGCATGGCGCAGACGGTGGCCGATCCGCTGTTGGCTTCACAGATCGTTGATCGTTACGCTGAACATATCTTCTATGGCAGTGGTGCAACCGGCATGGCGCTGGTCGCAATTGATGGCAATCAGCGCGTATTCGCCAGCTTTGGTGATACCAGCCCCGGCAATAATGTGCGTCCCCAGCTCGATTCAGTGATCCGTATTGCTTCACTCAGCAAACTGATGACCAGCGAAGTGATGGTGAAAATGGCCGAGCGCGGGCAGATTCGTCTGGATGATCCCCTTAGCAAATATGCACCGCCGGGCGCGCGCGTCCCCAACTATAATGGCCAGCCGATTCGCCTGATCAACCTCGCTACGCACACCGGTAGCCTGCCGCGCGAACAGCCGGGCGGCAAACCGCATCGTCCGGTGTTTGTCTGGCCGACGAAAGCCGATCGCTGGCAGTGGTTACAGGGCGCACAGTTGAAGGCCACGCCAGGCTCGCAAGCGTCCTATTCCAACCTCGGTTTTGATCTGCTGGGTGATGCCTTATCCAAAGCGGGCGGAATGTCTTATCCCGCGCTGTTACAACAATTGGTAACGCGTCCACTGGGCATGAAAGACACCACCTTCACGCCGTCACCGGATCAGTGCCAGCGCCTGATGATCCCAGAAAAAGGCGCCAGCCCGTGCAATAACACCTTGGCCGCAGTGGGAAGCGGTGGCGTTTACTCCACGCCAGATGATATGGGCCGCTGGATGCAGCAGTTCCTGAACTCTGCGGTGAACCATCGCACGCCACAGATCGATCGCCTGCAGACGCTGATCTATCGCCGCGATCAGCTAACCAAAGTTGAAGGCATGGATGTACCAGGTCGCGCTGATGCGTTGGGCATGGGCTGGGTTTATATGGGACCGAAAGAGGGTCGTCCGGGGATCATCGAGAAAACGGGCGGCGGCGGCGGCTTCATTACCTATATGGCGATGGTGCCACAGCACAATGTTGGCGTGTTTGTGGTGGTCACTCGTTCACCGTTGTCGCGTTTCACACCGATGAGCGACGGCGTGAACAACTTGCTCACCGAACTGGTCGGCAATCAGAACGGCTCGCCGATGACGGTGCAAGCGATTCGTTAATTCGGTTGCGCGTCGCGGTCGCCATAAATGGCGCCCCTACATTGTAGGGTGCGCATTATGCGCACCAAATTGATCGGTAATCAGAATGACTCGCCGATGACGGTGCAGGCGATTCATTAATTCAGTTGCGCGTTGTGGTCGCCATAAATGGCGCCCCTACATTGTAGGGTGCGCATTATGCGCACCAAATTGATCGGTAATC
>NZ_MLFR01000050.1 GCF_002095475.1 Pantoea rwandensis | reverse complement strand
CCCCAGACTGCGTTATCACCACATGCTTGACTGATGCAGACTGCGTTATCACCACATGCTTAACTGATGCAGACTGCGTTATCACCACATGCTTAACTGATGCAGACTGCGTTATCACCACATGCTTAACTGATACAGACTGTGTTATCACCACATGCTTAACTGATGCAGACTGCGTTATCACCACATGCTTAACTGATGCAGACTGCATTATCACCACATGCTTAACTAATGCAGACTGCGTTATCATCCGAAGCATACATGCATGCCGTGTTATTCATTCAGGCAACCGTCACCGCGCGTGGCTCCAGAAAGGCGCTGATGCCCCATGGCCCCATTTCCCGGCCAATGCCAGAGTGACCAAAGCCACCAAATGGGGCGCGGGGTTCATGTGCCAGCGTATTGATCATCACGCGGCCCGCCAGGATTTGTTCACCCACGGCACGCGCATACTGCTCATCTGCGCCGATCACCAGTGCGGACAGGCCGTATTCCGTGTCGTTGGCAATCGCAATCGCTTCGGCTTCATCCCGATAACTGATGATGCTGAGCACCGGACCAAAGATCTCCTCGCGGGCTATCTGCATCTGCTGGGTGACATCGCTAAACAGCGTGGGCCTGATATACCAGCCACGGCTTAATCCCTCCGGGCGGCCCAAGCCCCCAGTCAACACGCGAGCACCTTCCTGTTCGCCGAGTGCGATAAAGTGTTGTACTCGTTGCCACTGTTTCTCATTAACCATCGGGCCAATGGTGGTGCTGGCATCGGCGGGATCGCCGGAATGTTGCGCCTCGACTTCTGCTGTCAAAGCACGTTCGAACTCTGCTTTACGGGCTTCAGGCACCAGAATGCGCGTACCGGCAATACAGGCTTGCCCGCTATTGATAAACCCCGCCTGAACCGCGAGTTTTGCTGCAGTAAGGGCATCTGCATCTGGCAAGATCAGCGTCGGTGATTTGCCGCCCAGCTCCAGCGTGACGCGTTTGAAGGTTTCGGCAGCGGTGCGCAAAATGGCTTTGCCAGTGGCGGTTGATCCGGTGAAGGAAATTTTTGCCACCTGCGGGCTACGGCTAATCGCATCACCGACCTGAGCGCCGCGACCGGTGATGATATTGAACAGGCCATCAGGCAATCCGGCGCGATGCAGTGCCTGAGTGATCACCTCAGTCTGTAACAGGCTAAACTCACTGGGCTTAATCACCGTCGTGCAACCTGCTGCCATCGCAGTGGCCAGCTTATGGCAAATAAAACCGGCGTTGCTGTTCCAAGGGGTAATGAGCCCGGCGACACCGAGGGGTAACATCTGGACACTGGCGCGCCCAGCTTGCTGGGTAAATGGATACTTTTTCAGTTCTTCGATCACCTGGAGAATGACGTCCGCTGGGTAGCTTGCCATCCACTGCGATCGTGAAGAGGGTGCGCCATACTCTTCAAGGATGGCGGCATGCAGATCCGTTTCACAGTGTTTTACGGCGTCATACATCTGCTCCAGCAGCGTGATACGTTCTGTCACCGAAGTGCGAGAAAAAACGGGAAAGGCTGCATGAGCGGCGGCAATCGCACGGTCGGCATCTTGTTCATTTGCCAGACGCGCTTTACCAATGACGCTGCCATCGGCAGGTTTGATAATATCCAGCCACTCGTCGCCTAGAGGGGTAACAAAACCGCCATTAATATAGAGGTGTTCGATAACGTGCATGACTCTACTCCTGAGGTGAATAGGCAGGAAAATTATCATGTCCTGTGCGCGGGAATAATCCGCTAAACCCTGCAAGGGGTATTACGTTTAACGGAATAATCAATGAGCCGAACCGGTATTACAGAACTGGAAATCATGCTGGCTGTCGCGCGGCGTGGAACCTTCAAAGGCGCTGCCAGTGAGCTGGAGATGTCGCCCTCTGCTGTCACAAACGCCGTGGCTGCGTTGGAGAAACGTCTGGGCGTCCGTCTGTTCAACCGCACCACGCGCAGTGTCGCGCTGACGGATGCGGGGCGCCGCTTTATGCAGAAAATCGCGCCAGCGTTGGAAATGATCCGTAGCGCATCGGAGGAAGTGAGCAGCGAGCCCAATGACCCGGCCGGCATTCTGCGTCTCAATGTGCCGCCGGAGAGCTGTTCGCTATGGTACGAGTCGGTGCTCATCCCCTTTTTGCAGCGTTATCCGCGTATTCGCGTCGATATCTCTAGCCAGAGAGAACGGGTGGATATTGTGGCCGAGGGATTTGATGCCGGCATACGTCTGGCGGAGGATATTCCTGCCGATATGATTGCGGTCAAATTGACGGCAGACTTGCGGATGATTGTGGTCGCTGCGCCGGATTATCTTGATCGTGTCCAGGCGCCCACTCAGCCAGAGCAGCTCAGCGAACACTCAACCTTATGTATGCGCATGTCCGACGGCAGTCTTTATCGCTGGGAGCTGACCGATCAGCAGCAATCTTACAAATTGCAGGGTGAACCCCGGTTTGCGGCGAGCGATTTAGCCTCAATGCACAAAGCGGCGGTGGCCGGATTAGGGATTGCCTGTTTGTCGGAACAACATATTGCGGCAGATGTGCAGGCGGGCAGGTTAGTGCGATTACTGCCGGACTGGCATGTCAATCTGGGGGCGCTTTGCCTCTATTATCCCGGCCATCGGCTGGTGCCGCCTGCGCTTAACGCGCTGACGACATTTGTACGCGACTTAAGATGATCTGACTCTGTACATTCCTGGTCTCACAGAAAAATGCACTGTAAGCATTATCGGCATGTCATTTTATTCTTTAGATCCTATTTGAGTCAGGTAGTCTTTTCTGGCTACGCTTCGCTTAAATTTTCAGAGTTTTATTCTGATAAGTTGCGTTTGATTCCATCTTTACTTTGAGTGTGGTGAGGTTGTTAAAGGTTTGTGGGTGAATAAGCTAAGAACTACTAAATATAGTAGGTCCGATATTAACTTAAGGTTGTTTTCAGTTTAAATGGCGAGGGGAATAAAGCTGAAGTGTTGAATAACAGAGGGTTAACTAAAGTTGATTTGGTAGTGATGATTTCATCTGATTATTCCTGAGAACCTATGGGCATTAGTCTTAACAATTTTTAATTTTTCCATTCATCGTGGCTAATATTTTCCAGATACCTCGCGAAAATATCCAACGGTATCTCTTTTATTTGGCTCTGAAGAAGATTGACCTGAAAACGGCGCATGGTAAGAATGTTGGAAAAGATTTTGAATTTTAGGGCTCAATGCCCATTGCAGCATGGCTGCGAGAGCCGTGCTGGATTAACGCCACTTGCCCTCTCGGAAGGTGAAAAACGTACCGAGGCAATAAAGGGGCAGGGCACACAGCAAAATCGTTAATGCCGTGACGTTCGTTGAGAAGGTTATCTAAAGATGATCCTTTCAGCCACGGTCGGCATGTCCCAGATTCCATTATGTTTAAATGCTGCGCATCTGCGTTGCCCTTTATGATGACGGTATGAATGAACATTTTAACTGATTGATATTCAACTGTTCTCGTTGGAGAGCAGGTGGTTTTGCTTAACCTATATTTAAGGGCCTCATGCGCTCAGTTCATTGGTAGCTGTAAGCCAAGGGCGGTAGCTTAGCGGTATATTTAGAAAGCGAATAAATAAATAGCATTAAATTCATAGCGAAAATCCTATTTTAATTAAGATGAATTTCGCTCTAAAAGACCAATTTTAATTGGTGAGGAAACTCCTAAATTTACGTAATGCCAATGTTAAGCGATGCGAAAGAAATTGATAAACGGGAATCATGAAGATGTTCTGCAACCCAGGTAGTAATGGCAATTTAACAATGATAAAACAACAAACAGCCAAGAGAGTTAATCATGAATGAAAAACCACTTTTTAGTATTATCATTCCTGTTTCTAACGCCAAAAAAACCATAAAGCGCACATTGCTCAGCGTGCTGAATCAGACGTATCGCAATTATGAGGTGCTGGTGGTGAATGATGGCAGTACAGATTCATCGGCGAAGATCTTAGCCTCTTTTGCTCATCATCCGCAGGTGACGGTGATGAATAACCCCAATACCAGTATCAGTGCAGCGCGAAATTGTGGTCTAGAGCAGGCGCGTGGGGAATATGTCCTCTTCCTTGAGGCTGATGACTGTTTGAAAGATAACTTCTTGATGATTTTCAAGAACAATCTGGAAGCATGGCCAGCAGAATCCGTTGATTTGATGGTTGGCAACTTCACCGATTATCGTATCGGCCACATCTCAAAAGCGGGTCTGTTCAGCAATGAGGATATCCCCTACATCCTGGGCGAATTGGAAATGAGCGATAATATTGTTTATCTGCACAACAAATGTTACCGCCGTCAAATTCTAAGTGATTTAAATCTGCGTTTTATGGAAGGCGTCTCCATGAGTGGAGCACTGCTCTTCAACCTGAGGTTCTTTAGCTCTGTTAGCCATTTTTTGGTTGCGACAGGTAGTGCCGATCGTGATGAGATTGCGCCCGCTTCCCTGCCCAGACGTCAAGTCCTCCCTACCAGATTGAAAGAGGGAAAACCGTTCCCCATGGCGTTATGTGATTCCGTCCTTTATAAAAATCATGGCAACTTTCTTGATTATTCTTTCAAGGCTTCATTCAACGCGTTTTGGCGCTGGATAGCCCGATCGTAAAAGCAATGTCTCCTGCACCATTGCATTTTGCGAGGGAGATGAAATCCCAGCGATGAATTGGAATGCTGTCATAGCGTACTTATTTAATTATGCACTCAATCGAGCACCCGTATTTTGATTTGAAATTCCCCCGGAATTCATCTCTGTAATTGTCTGCTGCTGTTATTCCTTAAGGAAAGAGTGGAGCGATTGCTGCGCCAGAGATGAGTAGCCGGGGGAGTTTCACCTTTCTACGCACGCTTAATCTCCTCGCTTGCACTCTCTCCCTGTCTCAGGTCAAATAGCGCCCCATGCAAACGTTTGCGTGCATGTTTTGTGCGTTTTTGATGATAAAATCACCACAATGCGCATTTTTATCGCCTTTGTGATGCATGTCTTGCGTTGAAGCAACCTTAACCGGACAAAAACGGGTAGCATGTGCCCGTTCGCGCTAATGGCATGTTTAGCAGCTGTCGTTCCGGCTGCATTTTGATAAAGCTTTAAATTCTGGAGAGACAGATGGACAACTCACAAACCGTTGCTCAAAGCACGGTTGAGGTCAGCGCAAAAGGCTGGCGTAAGAGTGATACCGTGTGGATGCTGGGTCTGTACGGAACTGCGATTGGTGCAGGCGTATTGTTCCTGCCCATCAATGCGGGTGCGGGCGGATTAATTCCACTGATTATTATGGCGATCCTCGCATTCCCCATGACCTTTTATGCGCACCGTGCGCTGACGCGGTTCGTGCTCTCCGGTAAGAATCCGGGTGAAGATATTACGGAAGTGGTTGAGGAACATTTTGGTGTTGGGGCTGGCAAGATCATCACCTTGCTCTATTTCTTCGCTATCTTCCCGATCTTGTTGATGTACAGCGTCGCCATCACCAATACCGTGGATAGCTTTATCGTGCATCAACTCGGTCTGGTATCGCCACCGCGTGCCTTACTTTCGCTGATACTGATCATTGGCATGATGACGGTGGTACGTTTCGGCGAGCAGATGATTGTCAAAGCGATGAGCGTGCTGGTATTCCCCTTTGTCGCAGTATTGATGTTGATGGCTGCTTACCTCGTGCCACACTGGCATGGCGCGGCATTGGAAACGCTCTCTTTTAACCAAGCCACCAGCGGCAGCGGCATCTGGATGACGCTGTGGCTGGCGATTCCCGTCATGGTCTTCTCCTTCAACCACTCGCCGATCATCTCTTCCTTCGCGGTCGCCAAGCGTGATGAGTACGGTGCCGGTGCGGAGCAGAAATGCTCGCGCATTCTTGCCTGTGCACACTTGATGATGGTCGTGACGGTGATGTTCTTTGTTTTCAGCTGTGTGTTGAGCCTGTCACCGGCTGATTTACAGGCAGCAAAAGATCAAAACATCACGATTTTGTCTTATCTGGCAAACCACTTTGATGTGCCGATGATTGCCTGGATGGGACCCATTATTGCGATGGTGGCAATTACCAAATCGTTCCTGGGTCACTATCTTGGTGCGCGTGAAGGTTTCAACGGCATTGTGGTGAAGTCACTGCGTAGCCGTGGCAAAAGTGTGATGCCGCAGCGTTTGAATCGCCTGACGACAATCTTTATGCTGCTGACCACCTGGCTGGTGGCGACCTGGAACCCAAGCATTCTCGGTATGATTGAAACGCTCGGTGGGCCAATCATCGCGATGATTCTGTTCCTGATGCCGATGTATGCCATCCAGAAAGTTCCGGCAATGCGTCAGTACAGCGGTAAGATCAGCAACGTCTTCGTGGTGATTGTCGGTTTGTTAGCGATTTCGTCGATTGCGTATTCGCTGGTGAATTAAGAACGTTTAGTAGCGGCGCGATCCATCTCGCGTATTGGAAGCTGGCTAGCCGCTTCAGAATGCGCGATATATCGCGCCGCTACGTTTAAGAGGAGTTGGAATTACACTGATGCGGTCTTGAAGACACTCATCGACTGCGCCAGACGATCCGCTTGTTCCTGTAATGCCTGCGAAGCTGCTGAAGCTTCCTGTACCAATGCGGCATTCTGCTGGGTGACGGCTTCCATCTGGGTAATGGCCAAATTAATCTCGCTAATCCCACTGCTCTGCTCGCTGCTGGCAATGGTGATTTCACTCATGATATCCGCCACGCTCTTCACGCTGTTCACCACTTCACCAATGGTTGAACCGGCATGCGTGACTAAGCGGCTGCCTTCATCCACCTTCGACACTGAATCCTCGATCAGCACTTTGATCTCTTTCGCCGCAGAAGCCGAGCGCTGTGCCAGATTACGGACTTCGGTGGCAACGACCGCAAACCCACGACCTTGTTCACCCGCCCGTGCCGCTTCTACCGCTGCGTTCAGTGACAGGATGTTGGTCTGGAAGGCAATCGAATCGATTACGCTGATGATATCGACAATCTTTTTAGAGGAGAGGGTAATGGCTTCCATCTTCTCGATCACTTGTTCCATCACGGCGCCGCCTTCTTTAGCGACAGAGGATGTAGAAGCGACCAGTTGATTGGCTTCACGCGCATTTTCAGCGTTGTGCTTCACGGTGGCGGTCATTTGCTCCATCGCTGAGGCGGTCTCCTCCAGCGAGCTGGCTTGCTGCTCAGTGCGTGAAGAGAGATCGATGTTTCCGCTGGAGATCTGATTTGAAGCGACGGCAATAGTATCGGAACCGGCACGTACATTGGACACAATGGTCAGCAGGTTATCGTTCATCGCCTGTAGCGCCTGCATCAGTACGGCGGTTTCGTCTTTGCCACTCACTTCAATGTGCGAACTCAGATCGCCTGCGGCGACTTTCTCCGCAATTTCGACCGCTTCATTCAGTGGGCGAACGATGGATCGTGTCAGCATAAAGCCGAGCAGCACCGAGGCGGCAATGGCAATCGCGGAGAAGATCAGCGTGATTTCGATGGCGGTAGAGCCGTCATCGATAATGCCTACACCCTCTTTGCGTAACTGGTCAGATTGTGAGTTGGCAAAAGCGACCGCGCTGTCGAGGTAGGTATTCTGCGTACTGGTAATTTTCTTCAATACAAAAGTACCGGCATCCTCTTGCTTACCTGCGCGCACCAGATCCAGCAATTCATTCTTTTGTTGTTCAAAGAGTTGGCTTGCGGCCAGTAAGCCGGCGATTTTCTTTTTACCTACTTCGGTAACTTGAATCGCCTCAATCTTTTTCATCGCGCTATTGGTACGTTCCGTGGCTTCATCTAACTGCTTAAAGCGCTGAACATTATATTCCGGGCGAAGGGTGTCAATCACCATACCGCGCAGGTACTTAATTTGGTCGTTTACGCCATCACGCACGTCAAAACCGAGGCGCACTTTGACATAGCGATCTTCCACAATGGAGGTGATGCCATTTTTGATGTTGTTGATTTTCATGATCGATGTCACTCCGATCACGCCCAGCAGTGCCACGACCAGTGCAAAGGCAATGCCCAAACGGACGCCTACCTTCATATTCTTAAAGCTCAACATTGGTTCTCCCCGTAATGCCAAATAGTGTTGTTTTCAAGACGGAAAAGCAGGCGTGCTGCCTGCATCAGGTTAATGTTTTATAAGATGAAAATGCTTTCCCGGCGTGATTAATCTGGTATGGCAGCGCGGGTTTCAGCGCTTCAGTTATCGGTTGTTAATGTTTTAACTTTAATTTTTTAGAGGTACGTCACAAAATCGTTAACATCATTAATCGTTGGTACGATTTCATCAGCGAAAAAGCCGCAGGCAGAATGCAAAAAAGGCGCGATAATCGCGCCTTTCTATGCTTTCAAAAATGAGGAGGAATTAACGTTTTTTCGCCAATACGTTTTGAATCACGCTCGAGAGCTCATTAATCTCAAATTTAGCGACATAGCCATCAGCACCCACTTTGCGGACATGATCCTCGTTGGCGCTACCCGAGAGCGACGAGTGGATCACCACCGGAATTTTGCGTAAGGCTTCATCACGTTTGATGTTACGCGTCAGGGTAAAGCCATCCATTTCCGGCATTTCCAGATCGGTCAGTACCAGCGCGATTTTATCGTGAATTGACTCGCCTGCTGCGACGGCTTCTTTCTGCATATCGTTGATTTTAATCCACGCTTCCAAGCCAGTATTGTGCATGATGGCTGGAATCCCCATGCTTTTCAGCCCCTGCTCCAAAAGCTGACGTGCCACTTTCGAGTCTTCCGCCACAATCGCTACCTGGCCTGGCTTCAGGTTGAAATCTTTTGCTGTCTCTTCGCTCGGTTCGACGCCGCGTACCGAAGGAATGATGTCATACAGAATCTGTTCCACATCGAGCACCAGCGCCAGATTGTTGCTTTCACCATCGCTATCAAGACAGGCAATACTGGTGATATTGCGGCTGCCAATACCGGCTTCAGCTGTGTGAACCTGGTTCCAGTCGAGTCGCACGATGTTTTCAACCGACTCCACCGCAAACGCCTGTGTACTACGCGCATATTCCGTGACCAGCAGCAGGTTCAGGCCCGTCTCTGGTTTGCAGCCGGTGACCGCAGGTAGATCGATAACAGGAATAAACTGTCCACGGATGCTGGCCATGCCGAGCAGCGGTGACTGCATACCGGCAGCACGCGTAATGGTGGGCATCGGCACGATTTCACGCAGTTTAAAGACGTTGATACCGTACAACTCAGATTTGCCTTTCAGCTGATCGGAGCCCAAGCGGAATAGCAGCAGTTCGAATTTATTGGAAAGCGCAAGGTTGGCGCGTTCATCGATCTCTTTCTGAAAATTATCCATCATGGCCTCAAGCGGAATCTGGGCGGGGTAAAGGGGCAATGATTAACTTATCGGCAGCTGAGAGAAAAAATGAAGGGGGAGGGCAGAAATTTTAGCGCGAGAGCGAACGCCCTCGCGCAGGAACCATTACTTCAGCAGGATGGCACGTACGCTTTTGCCTTTGATCTTGCCTTCTTTCAGCTTGATCAGCGCCTTCTTCGCCTGCGCGGCATTGATCGCCACATAAGCATGGGTTTGTGTCAGATCGATCTTACCGATTTGATCGCCACTGAAACCCGCCTCACCGGTCAATGCCCCCAAAATATCGCCAGGACGGATCTTAGCTTTACGGCCGCCATCAATGCACAGCGTCATCATGGTGGCAGGCAGGGCTTGCGCTGATTTGCCTTTTAAGGTGGAGGATGACACCCAGTTCAGTTTCTGGCTCAGATACTCTTCAAGTGCATTGGCGCGCGCCATTTCATCGGGTGCGACGAAGCTCACGGCCATGCCTTTCTCGCCAGCACGACCGGTACGGCCAATGCGGTGAATGTGCACTTCTGGATCCCATGCCAGCTGGAAATTCACCACTAAAGCCAGTGATTTGATATCCAAGCCACGCGCGGCGACATCGGTGGCAATCAGCACACGGATGCTGCCATTGGCGAAGCGGATCAGGACGCGTTCACGATCGCGCTGTTCCAGATCGCCATGCAGTGCCAGTGCACTGATTTGACGGTCGTTCAACGCCGCGGCGACGTCATCACACTCACGTTTGGTGTTACAGAACACCACGCAGGAAGTGGGCTGATGTTGGCTGAGTAATGCACTCAGTAGATTGCCGCGCTCGTGGGCGCTGGCTTCAATAAACTGCTGCTCAATAGCAGGCAGTTCAGCTTTATCTTCGGTGGCGACCGCCAAGGCATCACGTTGAAAACGTTGGCTCAGGCTGGCAATGGTGTCTGGCCAGGTTGCTGAGAACAGCAGTGTCTGGCGTGCTTCCGGCGTAAAGCCAATGATGGCCTCCATATCGTCACGGAAACCCATCTCCAGCATACGGTCGGCTTCATCCAGCACCAAGGTTTGCAATTGGCCAAGGTCGAGATTATCGCGCTTGAGGTGATCCAGAATACGGCCCGGCGTGCCGACCACAATATGTGGCGCATGCACCAGCGAATCACGCTGCGCACTCATTGGCTGGCCGCCACAGAGCGTCAAGATTTTGATGTTGCGGGTAAATCGTGCCAGTTGGCGCAGCACGTTACTGACCTGATCGGCCAATTCGCGTGTCGGGCAGAGCACCAGCGCCTGAGTCTGGAAGCGGCTGATATCAATGCGTTGCAGCAAGCCGATACCAAAGGCGGCGGTTTTGCCGCTGCCGGTTTTCGCCTGCGCACGCACGTCGCGCCCTTCGAGAATGGCGGGCAGGGAAGCGGCCTGAATCGGCGTCATGGCGTCGAAACCCATCTCGCGCAGGTTGTCGAGTTGGCTGGCTGGAAGTTGCGTCAGGGTAGAAAAAGCGGTCACGGGAATGTCTCAGATAACGGTCAGGATTGCGGCGGCCAGTCTGGCAGAAAGGGCCGCTATCGGCAATGCAAATTGCGCAACTGATAACGCAACGAAAACAGTTAGCATTATGATCGATTGCTACTTTTATAGACGGTAATTGATGTGAAATTTTAATTAGTTTTTGAAAGTAACAAAGTTGGGCTGTGCAAGTTAGAAGCGCTTTCTTTAACGAAAAGGTGCAATTAGCGTTGATAAAGAGACTATATAACGTCATTTTTGCGGTATTTTGCTCATGTTACGCTTATGTGTCACTTAAGATGGGTAAAATTCCGATTAAAATTACCCACCGCTATGCTTTATATTTAGCGCGCCATTTGGCAAACAATAATATATTCAGAGGTCAAGTTTTGAGTCTTTATGTCCAGGGACAGAACGAAGACATTCTGAAAATCGTCGGCCGCGCCGTGTTAACGCTGCATCTGCATGGAGAAACTTTATCATCGGATAAAGTCAGTTCCATGATTGCCTGTTACGCGGAAGAAGAGCCTGTTAGTGACGATGAAAACCAGCGCTTATATGCGCTGGCTATTCAGATGTTATCGTAAATCCAGCAACTCGCATGGGGCGCGTGCCGCCCATGTTTTTTCGTTCATCAAGCCTCCTCTCGGAGGCTTTTTTGATCTCAAATGCTGAACACTGGTGTCCCACTGTGGAAGGTGGCCGTGACTGGTGAGATGCGGGCCACAGCTTCAGCGGAGCAGCTTGCGTCAACCAGCATCATGCTGGCGTCATCCCGTACTTCCGGCCACTGGCGTTCGCCTTGATTCGATAACGGCAGAATGCCGCCGGTGGCGATATGCAGCGCACGGCTCAGCCCAAATTCATCGGAGCCACGATAGAGTTGCGCATACAGGTTGGCTTTCTCCAGCATGCTACCGGTACCAAAGGGCGACCAATGGTCAATCACGCTATCGGTTCCTGTCATCACTGTGATACCAGCCGCCTGCAGTTGCGGCAACGGCATGGTGAGTTTGCCAATCGGAATAGTGGAGGCGACACTCATCTGCTGCTCGGCCATGCCCGCAATCATCTGATCCAAGGCTTTGCCCTCCAGCGTACCCAACGCAAAACCATGGCTCAACGTCACTTTGCCTTTCAACGCTGGGTTTTTGGCGATGGTGTCCACCATATACTGAATGGCTGCCACGCCGGACGGTGCGGTTTCATGCAGGTGAATATCAACGCCGCGATTGAAATCCAGTGCAATCTGGAACATGGCATCCAGCGAGGCTTGCATGGCGCCATCCACATTCGTAGGGTCCAAGCCGCCAACATACTGCACACCCATCTGCATCGCTTCACGCATCAGTCCATCGACCTTCGAATGCAGTAAACCGTGCTGCGGGAAGGCGACGATCTCACAGGGGAATTCAGGGTGATTGGCCAGCGCCAGCTTCAGGTGTTCAAGGCTTTTCAGGCCGCTCACCGGGTCGATATTGCAGTGGCTGCGTGCTTCGGTGGTGCCCTTGCTGTGCAGCAGGCCGATCAAAGCTTCGGCACGCGCTTGTGAAGTGGGCAGCAGTTGTGGGATGAGCACCTGCTCACGCGCAATCATATCCATGATGGTTTTGCCCTGGCGCGGTCGTGGGGCTTCCCATGGCCCGCTGTAAAACGTCTTATCCAGATGAATATGCATGTCACGCGTGCGGGGAAGAAGTAATGCGCCGTTGGCATTCCACTGCGGGATGTTGGCGTTGCGCGCCTTGCCCGCGGCATCAATGGCGGCGAACTTGCCGTCTTTAATGGTGATGTCGTACAACGCGGTGCGTGTGGCGATCACCTCTTTACCGTCATGCTCAAAGCCTTCTTCGAGGCGTACATTGAGCAACTGATAGTGGGCTACGCGCGGAGGTGGCGTCTGCAACTGCGGCGCGGAAACGGGTTGTGCGGCTGCGCTCATTCCGGCAGCCAACAGGCTACCGGCGGCGGTGAGACGCACGCCCTGGCTGATAAAATCGCGACGGCTGGGAGAAGTGAGGTGCATCAGAGGCTCCAGTCAACAGTGAAAACGTTAATCTGGCAAAACGCGCGTCGCCGCGCTGCGATATTTCCCACTGCTTAACAGTGGAAAAATCACTGCCACTTCAAATGGCAAAATTCCACCAAGGCTGCAGCCAGCGCTTGTTGTAGATCATCCTGGGGTAAGCGGCAAAACAGCGCCAGTTCAAAGTGACTGATCGGAGGCAGGCCATCGGATTCATCCAGCACACGATGACCCGGCAGGCGGCAACTGGCAGGTAATAACGTCAAGCCCAATCCGGCGGCGCTGGCGCTGGCGAGTGCCACCAAACTGGCGCTGCTATAGCTGATACGCCAACTGCGTCCCAACGTATCCAGCGTCTGGCTCATCTCATCGCGGTACAACCCCAGTTGTGGAAACACCACCAACGGTACTGGCGTCTGCTCAAAACAGGGGTGCTCGGCGCTATCCAGCCACAGCAGCGGCTCCAGGCGCGAGGCGAGTGGGCGTTCACCGCCCGGTTGCTTAATCAGCATGATATCCAGCTCTTCACGCTGCCAAGCCCGGTGCAAATCAACATACATACCGCTCATCACGTCGAGGCGTAACTGTGGATGCTCGCGACTGAACTGGGCCAGCAAGCCAGCAGTGGGGGCGGCAAAATCTTCGGGCACCCCTAAGCGCAGCACCCCGTCGCGCCATTTATCACTCAGCACATCATGCGCTTCACCATTGAGTGCAATGATGCGCCGCGCATAACCGAGCAGTTTTTCTCCCTCTTCGGTTAACACCACCTGATGCGAGGTGCGCTCCAGCAGCGCTTTGCCAATCATCTCTTCCAGCCGCCTGACTTGCTGACTGACGGTGGATTGCGACAAATGCACCCGTTCGGCGGCACGGGTAAAACTCGCGGTTTCGCATACAGCGACAAAACTCAGGAGTTGCTGCGGGGTAAACATGGGCTGACGATTCATTTTTCCACTGGTCGCTATGGTGTTATTTCATTTCCAAATAGTACTGACTGCTGCGATCCTGACAACCTTTTCACGACAGGATTGTGTATGAACCGACACTCCAACGGACTGACGCTCGCCGCATTGGTGCTGGCAGGGCTGAATATGCGTCCGTTACTCACTTCCGTAAGTCCACTGCTCGGGCAACTGCGTCAGGCCATGGGCCTCTCTTCACTGGCCGCCTCGTTGTTGCCCGCGGTTCCGATGGTAATGATGGGCGCGGTGGCGCTACTGAGCGCATCGCTGATGCAACGCGTGCCGCTGCAACGTCTGCTCATTGCCGGACTGACACTCTTGCTGCTGGCACTGGCCGCGCGCGGGGTGATCCACGACGGTCAATGGTTGGTGGTCAGTGCGCTGTTTGCCGGCCTCGGGGTCGGCGTGGTGCAGATGGCAATGCCGGGGGTGATCCGCCAACGCTTTGCCCAGCGGAGCGCGCCGATGACCGGCTTGTGGGCGGGCGCGTTGATGGGCGGTGGCGGTTTAGGTGCGGCGCTCTCGCCCTGGTTGAGTGCGCATTTTGGCTGGTCAGTGGCGTTAACGGGTTGGGCGCTACCGGTGTTATTGGCGATTATGCTTTGGCTGGTGGTGCGCTTACCTGCAACTCATCACGCTGAGAGGATTGAACTCCCGCCGCTGTGGCGCAAACCGCGCGCCTGGTCGTTAGCACTGAGTTTTGGTTTGGTGAATGGCGGATATGCCACTTGCGTGGCCTGGTTGCCGGATGCCTATCATCGTTTAGGTTGGACGGCGCAGGCGGGTGGTTCGCTGTTAGGCGTGATGATCTTGTGTCAGGTGGCAGGTGCTTTACTGATGCCGCTGCTGGCGCGCAAAGCAGACCGCCGACCTCAGTTAATGATCAGTCTGGTTTGTCAGTTGGTGGGCATGAGCGGATTCCTGTTTGCGCCGCTGCTGGCACCTTGGTTGTGGGCAGCGATTGCCGGATTTGGCTTGGGCGCGGCATTTCCGCTGGCGATGGTACTGGCACTGGATCATCTACCGCATCCGCAAGCCGGTGCGCGCCTGGTGGCGTTTATGCAGGGTGTCGGCTTTATTATTGCCGGTTGCATGCCCTTTATCGCCGGACAGTTGCAGGCATTCACCCACAGTTTTACAAGCGTATGGATAATGCAGAGCGCGGTAACGATTGGGTTGATCCTGTTAAATCTGCGTTTCCATCCCCACAGTTATCATCGGGCTTTTGGTCGGACAGTGGATTAATTGGTCCTACCAAATCGTTTTAAATGTTGCCACATCGTCACATAACGGGAAAAATGACGCCAGCTTCGTTGCTTTAAGTTAACAATACATTAACTATCTGGAGCCAGAAAGCCCCGCTCTGCATTTTGGTCCTACCAATTTCAGTGAGCAGAAGGGCAAGAACTGCGGCGCAAACCTGCATTGCCGTTGCGCCGTATTCATCTGGTAACCTCTGGAGATAACGGCATGCCGGTGTGGCAACAAAACTACGATCCTCTCAACAATCTGTGGCTCTCCAGTCTGGTGGCGGTGATCCCGATTGTGTTTTTCTTCTTCGCGCTGATTAAGCTCAAACTGAAAGGCTATCAGGCGGGTACAGCCACGGTAGTGATTGCGCTGCTGGTGGCGCTGTTCTTGTATGGCATGCCGTTGGGTCAGGCATTGGCGTCAGTGGTTTATGGCTTCTTATATGGCCTGTGGCCCATCGCCTGGATCATCGTCGCGGCGGTGTTTGTTTATAAAATCTCGGTGAAAACCGGTCAGTTCGATATCATTCGCGCCTCAATACTTTCTATCACGCCAGATCAGCGTTTACAGATGCTGATTGTCGGCTTCTCTTTTGGTGCATTCCTCGAAGGGGCTGCTGGTTTTGGTGCGCCTGTGGCGATCACGGCGGCACTGCTGGTGGGATTGGGCTTTAATCCGCTGTATGCCGCTGGTTTGTGTCTGATCGTCAATACGGCACCCGTAGCTTTTGGTGCCATGGGGATCCCCATCATCGTTGCTGGGCAAGTGACGGGACTGGATAGCTTCCAGATTGGTCAAATGGCCGGACGTCAGTTGCCGTTCCTCACCATTATTGTGCTGTTCTGGATCATGGCGATCATGGATGGCTGGCGCGGCGTCAAAGAGACGTGGCCAGCGGTGATCGTGGCGGGCGGATCCTTTGCTATCGCCCAATTCCTCAGCTCCAACTTCCTCGGCCCTGAACTGCCGGATATCATCTCGTCTCTGGCTTCCTTGATCTGTCTGACGCTGTTCCTGCGCCGCTGGAAACCGGTGCGTATTTTCCGCTTTGATGAGAAAACCGCACTCGATCCCACGCAAACGAACAAGCGCTACACGCTGGGACAGATTGTACGCGCGTGGATGCCTTTCCTGTTCCTCACGGCCACGGTGACCTTATGGAGTATTCCGCCGTTCAAAGCGCTGTTTGCCAAAGGTGGCGCAATGTATGACTGGGTGTTTAGCGTGCCAGTGCCACTGTTGCATGAGTTGGTCGCGCGTATGCCGCCGGTGGTGAGTGCAGCGACGCCGTATGCGGCAGTATTTAAATTTGATGTGCTCTCCGCGACCGGCACGGCGATTCTGGTGGCTGCGGTGCTGTCGGTGATTTGGCTACGCATGAAACCTGCGGCTGCGATTCAGACATTTGGTGAGACGCTGAAAGAGTTGGCACTGCCGATCTACTCGATTGGCATGGTACTGGCGTTCGCCTTTATCTCAAATTACTCCGGCTTGTCAGCGACGTTGGCCTTGGCGTTAGCGCATACCGGTAATGCCTTTACCTTCTTCTCGCCGTTCCTCGGCTGGCTTGGCGTATTCCTCACCGGATCTGATACCTCTTCCAATGCGCTGTTCGCTGCTTTGCAGGCCACTACCGCGCAGCAGATTGGCGTGTCAGATGTCCTGCTGGTGGCTGCCAATACTACGGGGGGCGTGACCGGTAAGATGATTTCTCCGCAGTCGATTGCCATTGCCTGTGCCGCTGTGGGTCTGGTGGGCAAGGAGTCGGATCTGTTCCGATTTACCGTCAAACATAGCCTGATTTTCACCTGCATGGTGGGCGTGATCACCACGCTTCAGGCTTACGTTTTAACCTGGATGATTCCATGACTGAAAACACGCCGCGTTTAGCGGATACGTTACGGGCGCGCTTGCGCGCCTGGATTGATGAACACCAGTTGGAGCCGGGCATGCGCTTGCCTGCTGAACGTCAGTTGGCGGCTGAGTTTGGGGTATCGCGATCGTCATTGCGCGAAGCCATCCAGCAGTTGATCAGTAGCGGCGTGTTGATGAGTAAACGCGGTGGCGGCACCTGGCTGTGTGAGCCGCCGGAACCCTGGTCGGAACAGCGCATTGTCGAGCCGATTCGCCAGTTGTTAGCTGACGACCCGGATTACCGCTGGGATATTTTGGAGGCGCGCCACGCCATTGAGGCCAGCACCGCCTGGCATGCGGCGCTGCGCGCCACCGAATCCGACAAAGAGAAGCTGCGTCTGGCGTTTGATGCGCTGTTAAAGATGCACGACTGTGATGACCCCGACCTCGCTGCGCAGGCCGATTTACGTTTCCACCTTGCTATCGCTGAAGCCTCCCACAATGTTGTGCTGCTGCAAACCATGCGCGGCTTCTTCGATCTCCTGCAATCATCGGTGCTTCACAGCCGTCAGCGCATGTATACCCAGCCGGTGATTTTTAATCGTCTCAATGAACAGCATCAGGCGATGTTTGATGCAGTGATGGCGGGCGATGCCGAAGCGGCACGTCATGCGGCGATGGATCACCTCGGCTTCGTGCATACCACATTGAAATCACTCCATGAAGATGAAGCGCGGCAGGCGCGTATCACCCGTCTGCCGGGCGAGTCTCTGGATAATCGTAAGGAAAACAACTGATGATCATCTCTGCAGCCAGTGACTACCGCGCCGCGGCGCAACGTATCCTGCCTCCGTTCCTGTTTCACTATCTTGATGGTGGCGCCTATGCGGAGCACACGCTAAAGCGCAATGTGTCAGACCTTTCGGACGTAGCGTTGCGCCAGCGCGTGCTGAAAAACATGTCCGATCTCAGCCTGGAAACCAAGCTGTTCAATGAAACGCTGTCGATGCCGGTGGCGCTTGCGCCGGTGGGGCTGTGCGGTATGTACGCGCGTCGTGGCGAGGTACAGGCGGCACGCGCGGCTGCGCTGAAAGGCATTCCGTTCACGCTCTCTACCGTGTCACTGTGCCCGATTGAAGAAGTGGCCCCCGCCATAAATCGCCCGATGTGGTTCCAACTGTATGTGCTGCGCGATCGTGGCTTTATGCGCAATGCGCTGGAGCGCGCCAAAGCCGCAGGCTGTTCCACACTGGTGTTTACCGTTGATATGCCCACGCCAGGCGCTCGCTATCGCGATGCTCACTCAGGCATGAGCGGTCCCAATGCCGCTATGCGCCGTTACTGGCAGGCGGTCACCCATCCACAATGGGCATGGGATGTCGGGTTGCACGGGCGTCCACACGATCTGGGTAATATCTCCGCTTATTTGGGTAAACCGACCGGATTAGAAGATTACATCGGCTGGCTGGCAAACAACTTTGATCCTTCCATTTCATGGAAAGATCTGGAGTGGATTCGCGAGTTCTGGGATGGTCCGATGGTGATCAAAGGCATTTTGGACCCGGAAGATGCGCGTGACGCGGTGCGTTTTGGTGCCGACGGTATTGTGGTGTCCAACCACGGCGGACGCCAACTGGATGGTGTGCTGTCGTCAGCCCGCGCATTACCGGCGATTGCCGATGCGGTGAAAGGTGATATTGCCATTCTGGCTGACAGCGGCATCCGTAATGGGCTGGATGTGGTGCGCATGATTGCTCTGGGTGCTGATACTGTGCTGCTCGGCCGTGCCTTTATCTATGCACTGGCTACCCACGGGCAGCGCGGCGTTGAGAATTTGCTGAATTTGATCGAAAAAGAGATGAAGGTGGCGATGACACTGACCGGTGCAAAAACCATTGCCGAGATCACTCAGGACTCGCTGGTGCAGGCGAATGCGCTGCTTAGCGAAGCGGGATTACATCCGGCTCGATCACGTGCAGTGAGCTGAGGCGCGGCAAGCAAAATGAGAGGTGATGTCTATACTGATCTCCTGTCTGACTAACAGGAGGAATGACATGACCATTCACAAGAAAGGATCGGCCCACTGGGAAGGCGACATCAAAGGTAAAGGCACAGTGAGTACCGAAAGTGGTGTGCTGAGCAACCAGCCTTACGGCTTTAATACCCGTTTTGAAGGTGAGAAGGGCACAAATCCGGAAGAGCTGATTGGTGCGGCACATGCGGCGTGCTTCTCCATGGCACTGTCACTGATGCTCGGTCAGGCGGGCCATCCGCCGAAAAGTATCGATACCACGGCAGATGTGTCACTGGACAAGAAAGGTGAAGGTTTTGCCATCACTAAAATTGCACTGACCAGCACTATCGCGCTGCCAGGCATCGATAGCGCCAAATTTGATGAGATTATTCAGAAAGCCAAAGCTGGTTGCCCGGTGTCACAAGTCCTGAATGCAGAAATTAGCCTGGACTATACGCTGAATAATTAATCGCCCTTACGCTTTACCAGCGGTAGAATAGCGATGCGCCCCAGGGCGCATCGTTGCTTTCTGCCGTCTGGAGGATGCGTGGGGAAAAAACTGGCTGCAACTAAACACTGGAAAATGATTGTGGTGCTGCTGTGCATTTGCGGCGCGCTGATGCTGATTCGTTGGGCTGCGATGATATGGGGATGAAGGACTGGGTCTGTCGCCATAAGCTCGGCGTGTTAGTGATGGTTATTTTGGTACTGGAAGGGGTGCATTACCTGCTCACGGCGTCTTGGTTACCGTGGCAGTTGGGGTGATCCCTTACGCGTATTCGTTGTCTGGCTGACGCACGTTACGCACACTGCTGCGCGCAATGCGATATGCCTTGCGTGGGTCTCCCGCCACAAACTCAAATGTGGGCGAATAGTAGAATGGCAACCAGCCGCCGAAGCTGCTTTCCCACTCCCACCGCACCGGGCAGGGCCAGAGAATGCCATCATACAAAATGTAATAAACCCAGCGTCCGTTTGGACGACGGGGGCGAGTATTCTTCATGGGATTCACAACGGTAATAGTGTAAAGCAGCTTATATTTTGGACGCTATGCGCCAATCTTGCAATGCCGTCTGGCTTATTTTTGTACAGTCGTCATAAAAATGGCACCGAATTAACGGTGCACTTCACCACAGAGCAGGACCACATTCGGCCGAACTTTATGGATGCGGTCGGCCATTTGCTCACAGGCCACTTTGGTGGGGTAGATGCGTTCTGACACCGGCAGAGCGTCACAGGCATCGTGTCCACACGCGCTCACTAATAACACAAAACCAATCAGCATGATCGGACTCCTTTAACACGTTCCTGATGGTACGGAATCGGTGGCTGTTCGTTCCTTTTTTTAATCCAGTATAGCCAAACGCAACGGGAGTCAATTATCTCCTTGAGCGGCTTTTTGGTTTGAGCGACGAGATTATAACCAGACAGGCGCGCAACAGCAGCACGATCTGGGCTAAACTGTGCGGCCCTGACAAAAATGATGAGTGAATGACCGATGTCGAACGAAATTGCCCACCCGGCCAGCAGCCCAAAACAAGCCGCACTGCAACTGGTCATTGAACTGGTACGCGCAGGCAAACTGAGCCCGCTGCAAGGTGATGCCTCTAATATGATTTCTATCTATGAGCAGTTCAAAACCCATTTTGAGGCAGAGAAAGCGTAACCATCAGCTCGCTATCATGGTGGTGTGAGGTTAGTTAGGTAAAAGTCGAGTAAGGCTGTCATTTCAATGAGTGACGGCTTTTTTTTCATCTGTGCCTGTGTGCGGGCCACAGCACCTCTGCTGCTG
>NZ_MLFR01000049.1 GCF_002095475.1 Pantoea rwandensis | reverse complement strand
AGATGGTAATGCCAGGCGACAACGTAAAAATGACCGTTACATTGATCAAGCCAATCGCTATGGATCAGGGTCTGCGTTTCGCAATCCGTGAAGGCGGCCGTACTGTTGGTGCGGGCGTTGTTGCTGAAATTATCGCTTAATTGCGATAATGTGGTGTCTGCTTAGGTAGCCACCACAGCACGAAAGAAGAGCACTTCGGTGCTCTTTTTTTTGTCTTAGATTTGCCACCTCAAACCAATCCCACACAAAAGCTACGTTTGAAATAAAAACCATTCTCATTTACACTTTGATCGGAATTTGTACTGGAGTCGCAGTAAATGTACGTCTGTCTGTGTAATGCCGTGAGTGACAAAACCCTCCGTGAAGTAGTGCGTCGCTATCAGCCCAAATCTATTCAACATCTTCGTCAACTGGTTCCTATTGGAAAACAGTGTGGTAAGTGTATTCGTTTTGCACGCGAGATTATGGATGATGAGCTGCAGAAGGTCCCGTTGTACAAAGAAATCGCTTAGGCCGACTCGACATCTTCCGGCAATAACCACAAAAACTGTCATGTTTTTTTGACTTCTTTTTATCCGCATCTACGATCTATTTACCTGGAAGCGGAGGAAGCAAAATGAAGGGCGACAGTAAAATCATAACTCATCTCAATAAACTGCTGGGAAATGAACTGGTTGCAATTAATCAGTACTTTCTTCATGCGCGCATGTTCAAAAACTGGGGGCTTATTCGCCTCAACGATGTTGAATATCATGAATCCATCGATGAAATGAAGCATGCGGACAAATACATTGAACGCATTCTATTTCTCGAGGGCATTCCTAACCTGCAGGATTTAGGGCGACTGCGTATCGGTGAAGATGTGCCAGAAATGTTGCAGTCTGACCTGACGCTGGAGCTGGAAGGGGCGAAGGATTTACGCGAAGCGATTGCGTATGCCGATAAAGTACATGACTACGTCAGCCGTGACATGATGATTGAGATTCTGAGTGAAGAAGAACATCACATTGACTGGCTGGAAACCGAACTCGATCTGGTACAAAAACTCGGTCTGCAAAACTATCTGCAGGCACAATTAAAAGAAGAGAGCGCTGGTTAATCCCGCGCCGAATGAGCAATGTCACTAAGCCTGCCTGGTAAAATTGCGACCATGGCAGGCTTTTTAGTCTTCAGAGCACAATTGATGTGGTTAAAAACGCATCATGGGTTGCTTCCTAAACTGATTTACGTATAATGCGCGGGCCTACCGATATTGGTATGGCGCGATTCGAGCAGAATCGTAGGTGATAGCCTGTTATGTATCGCCTGACAATACTCCCGATTGTGGAGTTATATGCTGAACGATTACACTCCTCCATCAATCGTAATGGATGCGGGTAGTAATTCTTTTTGTCTATAAAATGTTTGGAGCCTTGGTCTCATGTCGAACCAAAGAATCCGTATCCGTCTTAAAGCGTTTGATCATCGCCTGATCGATCAATCAACCGCGGAAATCGTTGAGACTGCCAAGCGCACTGGTGCGCAGGTACGTGGTCCGATCCCGCTGCCAACTCGCAAAGAGCGTTTCACCGTTCTGATCTCTCCGCACGTTAACAAAGACGCGCGTGATCAGTACGAGATCCGTACTCATAAGCGTCTGGTAGACATCGTTGAGCCAACTGAAAAAACCGTTGATGCACTGATGCGTCTGGACCTGGCTGCCGGTGTTGACGTGCAGATCAGCCTGGGTTAATCAGGTCATCGAGCGATTGAGAGGTTGATACAATGATTGGTTTAGTCGGTAAAAAAGTGGGCATGACTCGTATCTTCACTGAAGATGGCGTTTCAATCCCAGTAACCGTTATCGAAGTTGAAGCAAACCGCGTTACTCAGGTCAAAGGCCTGGAAAACGACGGTTACCAAGCTATCCAGGTGACCACCGGTGCTAAAAAAGCAAACCGTGTGAGCAAGCCGGAAGCAGGTCATTTTGCTAAAGCTGGCGTTGAAGCTGGCCGTGGTCTGTGGGAATTCCGCACCGAAGGTGAAGAGTACTCAGTAGGTCAGAGCATCAGTGTTGAGATTTTCGCTGAAGTTAAAAAAGTAGACGTTACCGGTACCTCTAAAGGTAAAGGTTTCGCAGGTACCGTTAAGCGCTGGAACTTCCGTACCCAGGACGCTACACACGGTAACTCCTTGTCTCACCGCGTTCCGGGTTCTATCGGTCAGAACCAGACTCCGGGCAAAGTGTTCAAAGGCAAGAAAATGGCTGGTCAGATGGGTAACGAGCGCGTAACCGTTCAGAGCCTGGAAGTGGTACGTGTTGACGCTGAGCGCAACCTGCTGCTGGTCAAAGGCGCTGTCCCGGGTGCAACCGGCTGCGACCTGATCGTTAAACCAGCTGTGAAGGCGTAAGGGGATAGCAATGGAATTAGTACTGAAAGACGCGCAGAGCGCGCTGACTGTTTCCGAAACTACCTTCGGTCGTGACTTCAACGAAGCGCTGGTTCACCAGGTTGTTGTTGCTTATGCCGCAGGTGCTCGTCAGGGTACTCGTGCGCAGAAGACTCGTGCTGAAGTAACTGGTTCAGGCAAAAAGCCTTGGCGCCAGAAAGGTACCGGCCGTGCGCGTGCAGGTTCTGTAAAGAGCCCAATCTGGCGTTCAGGTGGTGTGACCTTTGCTGCACGTCCACAAGACCACAGTCAAAAAGTTAATAAAAAGATGTACCGCGGCGCGCTGAAAAGCATCCTGTCCGAACTGGTACGTCAAGACCGTCTGATCGTTGTCGAGACGTTCTCTGTAGAAGCACCGAAAACCAAGCTGCTGGCACAGAAACTGAAAGACATGGCGCTGGAAGACGTGCTGATCATTACCGGCGAACTGGATGAGAATCTGTTCCTGGCTGCGCGTAACCTGTACAAGGTTGACGTGCGTGATGCAGCGGGTATCGACCCAGTTAGCCTGATCGCCTTCGACAAAGTCGTTATGACTGCGGAAGCAGTTAAGCAAGTTGAGGAGATGCTGGCATGATCCGTGAAGAACGTCTGCTGAAAGTAGTGCGTGCACCGCACGTATCTGAAAAAGCATCTACTGCGATGGAAAAAACCAATACCATCGTTCTCAAAGTTGCTAAAGACGCGACCAAAGCAGAGATCGTTGCTGCTGTTGAGAAACTGTTCGAAGTTGAAGTTAAAGACGTAAACACCCTGGTTGTTAAGGGTAAAGTTAAGCGTCAAGGACAGCGTATCGGTCGTCGTAGCGACTGGAAAAAAGCTTACGTCACCCTGAAGGAAGGCCAGAATCTGGACTTCGTCGGCGGCGCTGAGTAAGTCGGAGGAGAAAGACAATGGCAGTTGTTAAATGTAAACCGACATCTCCGGGTCGTCGTCACGTAGTTAAAGTGGTGAACCCAGAGCTGCACAAGGGCAAACCTTTTGCTCCGCTGTTAGAAAAGAACAGCAAATCCGGTGGTCGTAACAACAATGGTCGTATCACTACCCGTCATATCGGTGGTGGTCACAAGCAGGCTTACCGTATTGTTGACTTCAAACGCAACAAAGATGGTATCCCAGCAATTGTTGAGCGTCTTGAGTACGATCCGAACCGTTCTGCGAACATCGCACTGGTTCTGTACAAAGATGGCGAGCGCCGTTACATCCTGGCCCCTAAAGGCCTGAAAGCCGGCGACCAGGTTCAATCTGGCGTTGATGCTGCGATTAAAGCAGGTAACACCCTGCCAATGCGTAACATCCCGGTGGGTTCTACCGTTCACAACGTAGAAATGAAACCAGGCAAAGGCGGTCAGATTGCTCGCTCAGCTGGTACTTACGTGCAGATCGTTGCGCGTGATGGTTCCTACGTAACCCTGCGTCTGCGTTCAGGTGAAATGCGTAAAGTCGAAATTGACTGCCGCGCGACCTTGGGCGAAGTCGGTAACGCTGAGCACATGCTGCGCGTTCTGGGTAAAGCTGGTGCAACCCGTTGGCGTGGTGTTCGTCCTACCGTTCGCGGTACTGCGATGAACCCAGTCGATCACCCGCACGGTGGTGGTGAAGGTCGTAACTTTGGTAAGCACCCGGTAACTCCGTGGGGCGTTCAGACCAAAGGTAAGAAGACCCGTAGCAACAAGCGTACTGATAAATTTATCGTACGTCGCCGTAGCAAATAATTTTAGAGGATAAGCCATGCCACGTTCTCTCAAGAAAGGTCCTTTTATTGACCTGCACTTGCTGAAGAAGGTAGAGAAAGCGGTGGAAAGCGGTGACAAGAAGCCCCTGCGCACTTGGTCCCGTCGTTCAACGATCTTCCCTAACATGATCGGTTTGACCATCGCTGTCCATAATGGTCGTCAGCACGTTCCTGTCTTTGTTTCCGACGAAATGGTCGGCCACAAACTGGGTGAATTTGCACCGACACGTACTTATCGCGGCCATGCTGCAGATAAGAAAGCCAAGAAGAAATAAGTAGGAGGAAGAGATGGAAACTATTGCTCAACATCGCCATGCTCGTTCTTCTGCTCAGAAGGTCCGCCTTGTTGCTGACCTGATTCGCGGTAAGAAAGTGTCGCAGGCTCTGGATATTCTGACCTACACCAACAAGAAAGCTGCTGTGTTGGTTAAGAAAGTCCTGGAATCTGCCATTGCGAACGCCGAACACAACGATGGCGCTGATATCGACGATCTGAAAGTCTCGAAAATCTTCGTAGACGAAGGCCCAAGCATGAAGCGCATTATGCCGCGTGCGAAAGGTCGTGCAGATCGCATCCTGAAGCGCACCAGCCACATTACTGTGGTTGTGTCCGATCGCTGAGACTCTGGAGACTAGCAATGGGTCAGAAAGTACATCCTAATGGTATTCGCCTGGGTATTGTAAAACCATGGAACTCTACCTGGTTTGCGAACACCAAAGAATTCGCTGACAACCTGGACAGCGATTTTAAAGTACGTCAGTTCCTGACTAAGGAACTGGCTAAAGCGTCTGTATCTCGTATCGTTATCGAGCGTCCGGCTAAGAGCATCCGTGTGACTATTCACACCGCTCGCCCGGGTATCGTTATCGGTAAGAAAGGTGAAGACGTAGAAAAACTGCGCACGGTCGTCGCGAAAATCGCTGGCGTTCCTGCACAGATCAATATCGCCGAAGTCCGTAAACCGGAACTGGACGCTAAATTGGTTGCTGATAGCATCACTTCACAGCTGGAGCGTCGTGTGATGTTCCGTCGTGCTATGAAGCGTGCTGTACAGAACGCAATGCGTCTGGGCGCGAAGGGTATTAAAGTTGAAGTCAGCGGCCGTTTGGGCGGTGCCGAGATCGCACGTACCGAATGGTACCGTGAAGGTCGCGTACCGTTGCACACACTGCGTGCAGACATTGACTACAACACCTCTGAAGCGCACACCACTTATGGTGTAATCGGCGTTAAGGTATGGATCTTCAAAGGCGAGATCCTGGGTGGTATGGCTGCTGTTGAACAACCGGAACCGGCTGCTCAACCTAAAAAGCAGCAGCGTAAAGGCCGTAAGTAAGGAGAGTCGCTGATGTTACAACCAAAGCGTACGAAATTCCGTAAAGTGCACAAAGGCCGCAACCGTGGTCTGGCGCAGGGTACGGATGTCAGCTTCGGTACTTTCGGTCTGAAAGCTGTTGGCCGTGGTCGTCTGACTGCACGTCAGATCGAAGCAGCACGTCGTGCTATGACCCGTGCAGTTAAGCGTCAAGGTAAGATCTGGATCCGTGTATTCCCGGACAAACCGATCACCGAGAAGCCGCTTGAAGTGCGTATGGGTAAAGGTAAGGGTAACGTAGAGTATTGGGTTGCCCTAATCCAACCGGGTAAAGTCCTGTATGAAATGGACGGCGTTCCGGAAGAGCTTGCCCGTGAAGCATTCAAGCTGGCAGCAGCAAAACTGCCTATCAAAACCACCTTTGTTACTAAGACGGTGATGTAATGAAAGCAAATGAGCTGCGTGAAAAAAGCGTTGAAGAGCTGAACACTGAGCTTCTTAACCTTCTGCGTGAGCAGTTTAACCTGCGCATGCAAGCAGCATCCGGCCAGCTCCAGCAGACCCATCTGCTGAAGCAAGTGCGCCGTAATGTTGCACGTGTTAAGACTTTACTGACTGAGAAGGCGGCGTAATGACCGATAAAATCCGTACTCTGCAGGGTCGTGTTGTTAGTGACAAAATGCAGAAATCTGCAGTTGTTGCTATCGAACGTGTTGTGAAGCATCCGATCTACGGTAAATTCATCAAACGTACGACTAAGCTGCACATCCATGACGAGAACAATGAATGCGGTATTGGTGACGTGGTAGAAATCCGCGAAACCCGTCCGCTGTCTAAGACTAAGTCTTGGGCACTTGTTCGCGTTGTAGAGAAAGCGGTTCTGTAATAGAATCTGCTTCCTCTAAAAAATAAAATGAACGGCTCGTCTGAGCCGTTCATTTTTTCTACCCATCTGCGAGATCCGGTGTTATAATGCCGCGCCCTCAATTATGGGGCTTTTTAACGACCTGAGGTTTGGGTCCCGAAGTAGTAGTTGACATTAGCGGAGCACTAAAATGATCCAAGAACAGACTATGCTGACCGTCGCCGACAACTCCGGTGCACGTCGCGTAATGTGTATCAAGGTTCTGGGTGGCTCGCACCGTCGCTACGCAGGCGTCGGCGACATCATTAAAGTTACCATCAAGGAAGCAATTCCACGTGGTAAAGTTAAGAAAGGTGATGTCCTGAAGGCGGTAGTGGTGCGCACCAGGAAGGGTGTTCGTCGCCCGGACGGTTCTGTCATTCGCTTCGATGGTAATGCATGCGTTATTTTAAACAATAACAGCGAGCAACCTATCGGTACGCGTATTTTTGGGCCGGTAACTCGTGAACTTCGTACTGAAAAGTTCATGAAAATTATCTCTCTGGCACCAGAAGTACTCTAAGGAGCGAGCAATGGCAGCGAAAATCCGTCGTAACGACGAAGTTATCGTGATTACCGGTAAAGACAAAGGTAAACGCGGTAAAGTAAAGAATGTCCTGACTTCTGGTAAGGTCATCGTTGAAGGTATCAACCTGGTTAAGAAACATCAGAAGCCTGTCCCGGCTCTGAACCAACCAGGCGGCATCGTTGAAAAAGAAGCTGCTATTCAGGTTTCTAACGTTGCAATCTTCAATGCGGCAACCGGCAAGGCTGACCGTGTAGGCTTTAGATTCGAAGAAGGCAAAAAAGTCCGTTTCTTCAAGTCTAATAGCGAAACTATCAAGTAATTTGGAGTAGTACGATGGCGAAACTGCATGATTACTACAAAGACGAAGTAGTCCAGAAACTCATGACTGAGTTCGGCTACAATTCTGTCATGCAAGTCCCTCGGGTCGAGAAGATCACCCTGAACATGGGTGTTGGTGAAGCGATCGCTGACAAGAAACTGCTGGATAACGCAGCAGCTGACTTGGCAGCAATCTCCGGTCAAAAACCGTTGATCACCAAAGCACGCAAATCAGTTGCAGGCTTCAAAATCCGTCAGGGCTATCCGATCGGCTGTAAAGTAACTCTGCGCGGCGAGCGCATGTGGGAGTTCTTTGAGCGCCTGATCACTATTGCTGTTCCACGTATTCGTGACTTCCGCGGCTTGTCTGCTAAGTCTTTCGATGGTCGTGGTAACTACAGCATGGGCGTTCGTGAGCAGATCATCTTCCCAGAAATCGACTATGACAAAGTCGATCGCGTTCGTGGTTTGGATATTACCATTACCACTACTGCGAAATCTGATGATGAAGGCCGTGCACTGCTGGCTGCCTTTGACTTCCCGTTCCGCAAGTAAGGTAGGGTTACTTAATGGCTAAGCAATCGATGAAAGCACGCGAAGTTAAGCGTGTGAAATTAGCAGACAAGTTCTTCGCTAAGCGTGTTGAACTGAAAGCGATCATTTCTGATGTGAACGCATCCGACGAAGATCGTTGGAATGCCGTTCTCAAGCTGCAGAGTCTGCCGCGTGATTCCAGCCCTTCCCGTCAGCGTAACCGCTGCCGTCAGACAGGTCGTCCGCACGGTTTCCTGCGGAAGTTTGGGTTGAGCCGTATCAAGGTCCGTGAAGCCGCCATGCGCGGTGAAATCCCGGGTCTGAAAAAGGCTAGCTGGTAATTGTCACCATTTGAATCACGGGAGTAACACAGATGAGCATGCAAGATCCGATCGCGGATATGCTGACCCGTATCCGTAACGGTCAAGCCGCGAACAAAGTTGCGGTCTCTATGCCTTCCTCCAAGCTGAAAGTGGCAATTGCCAACGTGCTGAAGGAAGAAGGCTACATTGAAGATTTTAAAATCGAAGGCGACACCAAGCCTGAACTGGAACTGACTCTTAAGTATTTCCAGGGCAAGTCTGTGGTAGAGAGCATTCAGCGTGTTAGCCGTCCAGGTCTGCGCATCTATAAGAAAAAAGATGAGCTGCCAAAAGTAATGGCTGGTCTGGGCATCGCTGTAATTTCTACCTCTAAAGGTGTCATGACTGATCGTGCAGCGCGCCAAGCTGGTCTTGGTGGCGAAATTATCTGCTACGTAGCGTAATCGGAGGATAAAATGTCTCGTGTTGCAAAAGCACCTGTCGTTGTTCCTGCGGGCGTAGAGGTAAAACTCAACGGTCAGGAAGTTTCGATCAAAGGCAAAAACGGCGAGCTGACTCGTACTATCAACAGTGCTGTAGAAGTTAAGCATGCAGACAACGCCCTGACTTTCGCTCCACGCGAAGGTTTCTCGGACGCTTGGGCACAGGCAGGTACTGCTCGTGCGCTGCTGAACGGCATGGTTATCGGTGTTACCGAAGGCTTCACCAAGAAGCTGCAACTGGTTGGTGTTGGTTATCGTGCAGCTGTTAAAGGCAACTCTGTGAGTCTGGCCCTGGGCTTCTCTCACCCTGTTGACCATGCACTGCCGGCCGGCATCACTGCTGAATGTCCAACTCAGACTGAAATCGTGCTGAAAGGCGCTGATAAACAGCTGATTGGTCAGGTTGCAGCGGATCTGCGCGCCTACCGTCGTCCTGAGCCTTATAAAGGCAAGGGTGTTCGTTACGCCGACGAAGTCGTGCGTACCAAAGAGGCTAAGAAGAAGTAAGGTAACACTATGGATAAGAAATCTGCTCGTATCCGTCGTGCGACCCGTGCACGTCGCAAGCTCAAAGAGCTGGGTGCTACTCGCCTGGTGGTACATCGTACCCCGCGTCATATTTACGCACAGGTGATCGCCCCGAACGGTTCCGAAGTTCTGGTTGCTGCTTCTACTGTAGAAAAAGCTATTGCCGAACAACTGAAGTACACCGGTAACAAAGACGCTGCTGCAGCCGTAGGTAAAGCTCTGGCTGAGCGCGCTGTCGAGAAAGGCATTACTAATGTTTCTTTCGACCGTTCCGGGTTCCAATATCATGGTCGTGTCCAGGCACTGGCAGATGCTGCCCGTGAAGCTGGCCTTCAGTTCTAAGGTAGAGGTCTAAGATGTCAAACATCGAGAAACAAGCTGGCGAACTGCAGGAAAAACTGATCGCGGTAAACCGTGTATCTAAAACTGTAAAAGGTGGTCGTATTTTCTCCTTCACCGCACTGACTGTAGTGGGTGATGGTAACGGCCGCGTTGGTTTTGGTTACGGTAAAGCGCGTGAAGTTCCAGCAGCGATCCAGAAAGCGATGGAGAAAGCCCGTCGCAACATGATTAACGTCGCGCTGACTCACGGCACCCTGCAGCACCCTGTTAAAGGTGCTCACACGGGTTCTCGTGTGTTCATGCAGCCAGCTTCTGAAGGTACCGGTATCATCGCCGGCGGTGCAATGCGCGCTGTTTTAGAAGTTGCTGGAGTACATAACGTTTTGGCTAAAGCGTATGGTTCTACTAACCCGATTAACGTGGTTCGTGCAACTATCGATGGCCTGGGCAATATGAATTCTCCGGAAATGGTCGCTGCCAAGCGTGGTAAATCCGTTGAAGAAATTCTGGGGTAATCACGATGGCTAAGACTATTAAAATTACACAAACCCGCAGTTCAATCGGCCGCCTGCCTAAGCACAAAGCCACTTTGATTGGCTTGGGTCTGCGCCGTATTGGTCATACCGTTGAGCGTGAAGACACGCCAGCAGTACGCGGTATGGTTAACGCGATTTCCTACATGCTGAAAGTGGAGGAGTAAGAGATGCGCTTAAACACTCTGTCTCCGGCCGAAGGGTCTAAACACGCTTCTAAGCGTCTGGGTCGTGGTATCGGTTCTGGTCTCGGTAAAACCGGTGGTCGTGGTCACAAAGGTCAGAACTCTCGTTCTGGCGGTGGCGTGCGTCGCGGTTTCGAGGGTGGTCAGATGCCTCTGTATCGTCGTCTGCCGAAATTCGGTTTCACCTCTCGCAAAGCAATGGTCACTACAGAAGTTCGTCTGTCTGACCTGGCGAAAGTGGAAGGCGGTATTGTTGACCTGAATACTCTGAAAGCAGCCAACATCATCGGTGTTCAGATCGAGTTCGCGAAAGTGATTCTGTCTGGTGAAGTTTCTGCACCGGTAACGATTCGTGGTCTGCGTGTCACTAAAGGTGCGCGTGCTGCAATCGAAGCTGCTGGCGGTAAAATCGAGGAATAAGTAGCAGATGGCAAAGCAACCGGGATTAGATTTTCAAAGTGCCAAAGGTGGCTTTGGTGAACTGAAGCGCAGACTTTTGTTTGTTATCGGTGCACTCATTGTCTTCCGTATTGGCTCTTTTATTCCAATCCCTGGTATCGATGCCACCGTACTTGCCAAATTGCTTGAGCAACAGCGTGGCACCATCATTGAAATGTTTAACATGTTCTCTGGTGGTGCTCTCAGTCGTGCCTCAATCTTCGCGCTGGGTATTATGCCGTATATTTCGGCCTCTATTATTATCCAGTTGCTGACGGTGGTTCATCCAGCGTTGGCCGAGATTAAGAAAGAGGGTGAAGCTGGTCGTCGTAAGATTAGCCAGTACACTCGCTATGGCACCCTGGTTCTGGCTGTATTCCAGTCGATCGGTATTGCTACCGGTCTGCCGAATATGCCTGGAATGCAAGGTCTGGTAATGAATCCAGGCTTCGCATTCTACTTTACCGCTGTTGTAAGTCTGGTCACCGGGACAATGTTCTTGATGTGGCTGGGCGAACAGATTACTGAACGAGGTATCGGTAACGGTATCTCGATCATTATCTTCGCGGGTATTGTTGCGGGTCTACCGCCGGCCATTGGCCATACCATCGAGCAAGCGCGGCAAGGTGACCTGCACTTCCTCCTGTTGCTGTTGGTTGCAGTTCTTGTATTTGCAGTGACGTTCTTTGTTATTTTCGTTGAGCGTGGCCAGCGCCGCATTGTGGTCAACTACGCTAAACGTCAGCAAGGTCGTCGTGTATATGCTGCACAGAGCACACATTTACCGTTGAAAGTGAATATGGCGGGTGTAATTCCGGCTATTTTTGCTTCCAGCATTATTCTGTTCCCAGCAACCATCGCGTCATGGTTCGGGGGCGGTACCGGTTGGAACTGGCTGACAACAATTTCGCTGTATTTGCAACCAGGACAGCCGCTTTATGTGCTACTCTATGCGACTGCAATCATCTTCTTCTGTTTCTTCTACACGGCGTTGGTTTTCAACCCACGTGAAACAGCTGATAACTTGAAGAAGTCTGGAGCATTCGTACCGGGAATTCGTCCGGGAGAGCAAACGGCGAAGTATATCGATAAAGTAATGACACGTCTGACCTTAATCGGCGCACTGTACATTACCTTTATCTGCCTGATCCCGGAGTTCATGCGTGATGCCATGAAGGTTCCCTTCTACTTTGGCGGCACATCGCTGCTTATCGTAGTGGTTGTCATCATGGACTTTATGGCTCAAGTGCAAACTCTGATGATGTCGAGTCAGTATGAGTCTGCATTGAAGAAAGCTAACCTGAAGGGCTACGGCCGTTAATTCAGGTGCTTGAGAAGTTACGGAGAGTAAAAATGAAAGTTCGTGCTTCCGTCAAGAAATTATGTCGTAACTGCAAAATCATTCGCCGCGACGGTGTCGTACGTGTGATCTGCAGCGCCGAGCCAAAGCATAAACAGCGCCAAGGCTGATATTGTCACATATTTTTCTTGCAAAGTCGGGTTGAGCTGGCTAGATTAGCCAGCCAATCTTTTGTATGTCGATGCGTTGCCATTTGAGTATCCTGAAAACGGGCTTTTCGGCATGGGACGCATTTATTAAATAATAGGAGTGCATAGTGGCCCGTATAGCAGGCATTAACATTCCTGATCAGAAACATACCGTAATCGCATTAACTTCGATTTTCGGAATTGGTAAGACTCGTTCTAAAGCCATCTGCGCTTCAACGGGTATTGCCGAAGATGTTAAGATCAGAGAGCTGTCTGAAGAACAAATTGAACAACTGCGTGAAGCGGTTGGTAAATTCGTTGTTGAAGGTGATCTGCGCCGTGAAATCACCCTGAGCATCAAGCGTCTTATGGACCTTGGTTGCTATCGTGGTTTACGCCATCGTCGTGGTCTGCCAGTTCGCGGTCAGCGTACTAAGACCAATGCACGTACCCGTAAGGGTCCGCGTAAACCGATCAAGAAATAATCGGGGTGAGTAAATAATGGCAAAGGCACCAGTTCGTGCACGCAAGCGTGTAAGAAAGCAAGTCTCAGATGGCGTGGCTCATGTCCATGCATCTTTTAACAACACCATCGTTACTATTACTGATCGTCAGGGTAACGCACTGGGTTGGGCAACCGCCGGTGGTTCCGGTTTCCGCGGTTCACGTAAATCTACTCCGTTTGCTGCTCAGGTAGCTGCAGAGCGCTGTGCAGAAGCAGTGAAAGATTACGGTATTAAGAATCTGGAAGTTATGGTTAAGGGTCCAGGTCCAGGCCGCGAATCAACAATTCGTGCTCTGAACGCTGCTGGTTTCCGCATCACTAATATTACTGATGTGACTCCAATCCCTCACAACGGTTGTCGTCCGCCGAAAAAAACGTCGCGTTTAACGCCCGTTTTTAGGTTAGTTGGAGAAAGAAAATGGCAAGATATTTGGGTCCTAAGCTCAAGCTGAGCCGTCGTGAGGGCACCGACTTATTCCTTAAGTCTGGCGTTCGCGCGATCGATACCAAGTGCAAAATTGAACAACCACCTGGCCAGCACGGTGCGCGTAAACCGCGTCTGTCTGACTACGGCGGCCAGTTACGTGAAAAGCAAAAAGTTCGTCGTATGTACGGCGTGCTGGAGCGTCAGTTCCGTAACTACTATAAAGAAGCAGCACGTCTGAAAGGCAACACCGGTGAAAACCTGTTAGCTTTGCTGGAAGGTCGTCTGGATAACGTTGTTTACCGTATGGGCTTTGGCGCCACTCGTGCAGAAGCACGTCAGCTGGTTAGCCATAAATCTATCCTGGTAAACGGTCGCGTTGTTAACATCGCTTCTTATCAGGTATCTCCGAATGATGTCGTTAGCATCCGTGAGAAAGCCAAACAGCAATCTCGCGTGAAGGCCGCTCTGGAGCTGGCTGAGCAGCGTGAAAAGCCAACCTGGCTGGAAGTTGATGCGACCAAGATGGAAGGTGTGTTCAAGCGTATTCCTGAACGTACTGATCTGTCTGCGGACATTAACGAACACCTGATCGTCGAGCTTTACTCTAAGTAAAGCTTAGTACCAAAGAGAGGACACAATGCAGGGTTCTGTGACAGAGTTTCTAAAACCGCGCCTGGTAGATATCGAGCAAGTGAGTTCGACGCACGCCAAGGTGACCCTTGAGCCGTTAGAGCGTGGCTTTGGCCATACTCTTGGCAACGCACTGCGCCGTATTCTGCTTTCTTCCATGCCGGGTTGCGCGGTGACCGAGGTTGAGATCGATGGCGTGCTCCACGAGTACTCCACCAAAGAGGGCGTACAGGAAGATATCCTGGAAATCCTGCTCAATCTGAAAGGGCTGGCGGTAAGAGTTCAGGGTAAAGATGAAGTCATCCTTACTTTGAATAAATCTGGCATTGGCCCTGTGACTGCAGCCGATATCACCCACGACGGTGATGTCGAAATCGTCAAGCCGCAGCATGTGATCTGCCATCTGACCGATGAGAATGCATCTATTAGTATGCGTATCAAAGTTCAGCGTGGTCGTGGTTATGTGCCGGCTTCTGCCCGAATTCATTCGGAAGAAGATGAGCGCCCAATCGGCCGTCTGTTGGTTGACGCTTGCTACAGCCCTGTAGACCGTATTGCCTACAATGTTGAAGCAGCGCGTGTAGAACAGCGTACCGACCTGGACAAGCTGGTCATCGAAATGGAAACCAACGGCACAATCGATCCTGAAGAGGCGATTCGTCGTGCGGCAACCATCCTGGCAGAACAACTGGAAGCTTTCGTTGACTTACGTGATGTACGTCAGCCGGAAGTGAAAGAAGAGAAACCAGAATTCGATCCGATCCTGCTGCGCCCTGTTGACGATCTGGAATTGACTGTCCGCTCTGCTAACTGCCTTAAGGCAGAAGCTATCCACTACATCGGTGATCTGGTACAGCGTACCGAGGTTGAGCTGCTTAAAACGCCTAACCTTGGTAAAAAATCTCTTACTGAGATTAAAGATGTGCTCGCTTCACGTGGTTTGTCTCTGGGCATGCGCCTGGAAAACTGGCCACCTGCAAGCATTGCTGATGAATAATCAGATCACAGGTTAAGGTTTCACTGAGAAGGATAAGGTCATGCGCCATCGTAAGAGTGGTCGTCAACTGAACCGCAACAGCAGCCATCGTCAGGCTATGTTCCGCAACATGGCCGGTTCTCTGGTTCGTCATGAGATCATCAAAACGACTCTGCCGAAAGCCAAAGAACTGCGTCGCGTAGTTGAGCCGCTGATTACTCTTGCCAAGACCGACAGCGTAGCTAATCGTCGTCTGGCATTCGCCCGCACTCGTGATAACGAGATCGTGGCAAAACTGTTTAACGAGCTAGGCCCGCGTTTCGCGAGCCGTGCCGGTGGTTACACTCGTATTCTGAAGTGTGGCTTCCGTGCTGGTGACAACGCTCCGATGGCTTACATCGAGCTGGTTGATCGTCCAGAAGCTCAAGCAGAAGCTGCTGCAGAGTAATTTGCAGTAACGTAGAAAACCCGCTTCGGCGGGTTTTTTATTGCCTGTCATTCCCCCTTTCCCCCATCTTTCGCTATGCTGAACGCTGTTGTAAGTAGCAGGAGTTCATTATGTGGTTAATCGATCAGTTGGTAGAGCAACAGATTCGCGCTGCGCAGGAAAGAGGTGAACTCAGTAATTTGCCTGGTGAAGGCGCACCTCTGAATCTTGACGACGATAGTGGCGTACCCGCTGAATTGCGTACGGCATATCGATTGCTGAAAAACTCAGGTTTTCTTCCTCCCGAACTCGAAATACGTCGTGAAGCGCTGCAACTCAACGATCTATTAGGTCAATTAGATCCGACCGATCAACAAGCTCACGACCTGAGCAAAAAGCTGGCTTTATTGAAGATGAAGTTACAGCAGGCTGGGATAAACACAGATTTTTTACGCAGTGAGTACCTTGGCTCTATTGAGCAACGTCTGCTGCAGGAGAAGTGATATGTATAAAATTGGCCAGCTTGCCAAGCTCGCGGGCGTCACACCTGACACCATACGTTTTTATGAAAAGCAGCAGATGATGGATCACGAGATACGCACGGAAGGCGGTTTCCGACTCTACAGTGATGACGATCTTCAACGCCTGCGTTTCATCCGCTACGGCCGGCAGCTTGGTTTTAGTCTGGAATCGATCCGCGATTTATTATCGATCCGTATCGATCCTGAACATCATACTTGCCAGGAATCCAAAGCCATTGTGGCTAAGCGCCTGAGTGAAGTTACTGGCATGATCGTTGAACTACAAACCATTCAGCGATCGTTGCAGCGACTGGCCGAGACCTGCTGCGGCGATCTGCACAGCAGCGCCTGCTGCTCCATTCTTGAAGCACTAGAAAAGGGTGAAGAGCCACATGCGGAAATTTGTTGTAGCAAGGATTGAATTCCCCACTGGAAGGCCTATAGTTTCGCCATCATTAACCGGAGGATATTATGAGTCGCTATCAGCATCGTAAAGGCAAGATTAACGATAACGCCCTTGAGGCACTATTGCATGACCCGCTGTTTCGTCAGCGAGTAGAGCAAAACACCAAAGGCAAAGGCAGCTACCGACGTAAAGACAAACATGCGAAGGGTGGAAACTGGGAGGCCAGTGATAAGCAGAAAAGTTTATCACTGGCCTTCTGCTTTGCGGACAAAAAAGCTGCCTGATTAGGCAGCTTTTCTTTATCAGACTTTATTATTTTGTTGCTTCAATAAATCGCGGATTTCAGTCAGTAATAGTTCTTCATTCGTAGGTTTAGCGACCGGTTTCTCAACTTCTTTCTTTTGATACATCTTATTCATCAGCTTGATAGCCATAAAGATGGCAAAAGCTACAATGACAAAGTCAAAAATAGTTTGAATGAAGTTACCGTATTCCATCACTACAGCAGGTATGTCACCTTCAGCGGGTTTTAGGACCCACTTAAATTGTTTGAAATCGACACCACCAATTAATAATCCCAGTGGTGGCATGATGATATTCGCGACCAGTGATGAAACAATCTTACCGAAAGCGGCACCGATAATCACACCGACTGCCAGGTCAACCACGTTCCCACGCATTGCAAAATCACGAAACTCTTTGAATAAACTCATTGTTATCTCCTTGCCTTGGCCAATGGCTAAAGTCTAACAAACCTTTGTGCATTTGCCATGATAACAGCGGATTAAGCATAATTATCACCGCGAGCAAATGCCCGCAGTGGTTTAGAGGAAGAAGGGGCTAGGCTGGAATAGGCGTTCAACATCAGGTACAAATTTCTTATCTGTCAGGAACATAATGACGTGGTCGCCCTGTTCAATACGCACATTGTCATTGGCGATAATGACTTCATCACCACGTACCACTGCACCAATAATGGTGCCGGGCGGCAGTTTGATATCTTCGATCAAGCGCCCTACCACGCGCGACGTGGTCTCTTCACCGTGTGCGATAGCCTCAATCGCTTCTGCGATGCCACGGCGCAAAGAAGATACACCGACAATATCGGCTTTACGCACATGGCTCAGCAGGGCTGAAATTGTGGCTTGTTGCGGCGAAATGGCAATGTCGATCACGCTGCCTTGCACCAGATCGACATAAGCACGGCGCTGGATCAACACCATTACTTTTTTAGCGCCCATCTTCTTGGCGAGCATCGCCGACATGATATTGGCTTCATCATCGTTGGTGACGGCAATGAAAAGATCCACTTGATCCACATGCTCTTCAGCCAGCAACTCCTGATCCGAAGCATCACCGTAAAACACAATGGTGTCATGCAGACGCTCAGCCAGTTCGGCTGCACGTTGTTGATTACGTTCAATCAACTTCACGCTGTACTGTTTTTCCAGCCGCTGGGCCAGACCAAAGCCGATATTGCCGCCGCCGACCAGCATAATACGCTTGTAGGGTTTCTCAAGACGTTGCATTTCGCTCATCACCGCGCGAATGTGCTGGCTTGCGGCAATAAAGAAGACTTCATCGCCTGCCTCCACAATCGTTGAACCTTGAGGGCGAATAGGGCGGTCCTGACGGAAGATAGCCGCGACGCGCGTGTCAATGTGCGGCATATGATCACGTAGAATCGACAATGGATTGCCCACCAGAGGTCCGCCGTAATAGGCTTTAACCACTGCAAGGCTCACTTTTCCTTCGGCAAAGTTAACCACTTGCAATGCCCCCGGATACTGAATCAGGCGATAGATGTTGTCGATCACCAACTGTTCCGGTGAAATCAAATGATCGATCGGCACTGCCTCTGGGACAAACAGCTTTTCGGCATCACGTAAGTATTCCGCCGCGCGAATACGAGCAATCCTGTTCGGCGTATTGAAAAGTGAATAGGCGATCTGACAGGCAATCATGTTGGTTTCGTCGGAATTGGTGACAGCAACCAACATATCGGCATCTTCAGCGCCGGCTTCACGCAAGACGCGTGGATGTGAACCATGGCCGTGCACTACGCGCAGGTCAAATTTGTCCTGCAGCGCACGTAAACGAGTAGCATCCGTATCAACAACCGTGATGTCGTTATTTTCGCCCACCAAGTTTTCAGCAAGCGTGCCGCCAACCTGCCCGGCGCCGAGGATAATAATTTTCATCGTTGAATCGCTCTTGTCAGAATGCGCCGCACTATTTTTTCATTAATTTAGCGTAAAAGAATCCGTCACCGCCATCAGCGCTGGGGAAGACTTGCCACCCGTTAATTTGGCCTTCCGGCAACTTTTCCGCGACAGCATCAGAGTGCTCAGCCAGGAAAGCCGCGATCTGCTGATGGTTTTCTTCTGGCAAGATTGAACAGGTCGCGTAAATCATGGTGCCGCCGGATTTCAGGCGTGGCCAAATTGCATTTAGAATTTCGCGCTGCAGTGCGGCCAGTTCTGGGATATCACGGTCACGACGCAACCATTTGATATCAGGATGACGGCGAATTACACCCGTTGCTGAACAAGGTGCATCCAGCAAAATACGGTCGAATTGTGTTTCGCCGCACCAATCTGCAGGTTTCCGGCCATCGCCCTGACGGACTTCTGCTTGCATGCCCAGGCGTTGCAGATTTTCATGCACGCGGGTCAAACGTTGTTTATCGATATCGACTGCTAGCACGTTTGCCTGGGGGGCGATTTCCAGAATATGCGTGGTCTTTCCACCGGGTGCAGCGCAGAGATCGAGAATGGTTTCATTGTTTTGTGGTTCAAGCAGCAGGGCGCAGCGCTGAGCAGACAAATCTTGTACTGTCACCCATCCTTGATCGAAGCCTGGCAATTGGTTGACAGGGGCAGGGGATTCGAGACGCAACGCATCCTGCGCATCTGCGGCAAAGGCCGTTTTATCTTCAGCCTGTAGCAAACTCAGCCACGCATCACGGTTATGATGTTGGCGATTGACGCGCAACCACATCGGCGGGCGCTGATTATTGGCGTCAACGATCTGCTGCCATTGTTCTGGCCAGGCTGCTTGCAAGCGTTTGAGTAACCAACCTGGATGCCAGTAGCGCTGTGGACCTTGATCCACTGCAGCAACCAGCGCTTCTTGCTGACGCTGGAACTGACGTAGCACACCGTTGATCAATCCCTTCAGCGCCGTACGCTTCAGGACTTCTGCACCTGCTACTGTTTCGGCCAATGCGGCATGAGCCGGCACGCGCGTATACAGCAACTGATACAACCCAACCATAATCAGATAGTGCAGCACGCGCTGCTTACCCGTTAACGTGCGCTCCATCAGTTTGCCAATCAGAGCTTCCAGCTGCGGCAGAGTGCGCATTACGCCAAAGCAGAGTTCCTGCAACAGCGCGCCATCTTTATCAGCCAATGTTTTTTGCGCGCCAGGCAGAATGGCACTGAGTGATTCACCTTTATCTACCACGCGTTCAATCAATTGCGCGGCGAGACTGCGCAGGTTAGTTGCTTTTTTCATATTCATTCATCAAACAAAAAGCCCGGTTAAACCGGGCTAGAGATCAGGCCAGAAGGGTGCCAGTGGCAAACCATTCACGACGCGAATTAAGCAGGTCTTGCGCGGACATGGCTTTCTTGCCCGCAGGCTGCAGCGAAAGTAGATTGAGTACGCCGTCAGCGGTGGCAATCTGAATGCCATTCTTATCGGCATGGAGAATTTCGCCCGGCTGCTTGTTCTGATGAGGTAAAACGCTGGCCTGCCACACTTTGACGGGTTGATCCTCAATCAGGAAAAAGCTCACCGGCCAAGGATTAAAGGCGCGAATACAGCGCTCAAGCTGTGCAGCAGAAAGTGACCAATCAAGACGAGCTTCTTCTTTACTCAACTTCTCAGCATAAGAAACCAGTGCTTCATCCTGCATTTCCGGCTGTGATTTGCCATTTGCGAGTAGATCGAGCGTGTCGAGCATACCTTGAGGACCAAGCTCGGCTAGCTTGTCATACAGTGATGCGCTGGTGTCTTCAGGCGTGATAGGGCAGGAGAGCTTATGCAGCATGTCACCCGTATCCAGGCCCACATCCATCTGCATGATAGTCACGCCGGTTTCGCTGTCACCAGCCCAGAGTGAACGCTGAATGGGCGCTGCACCGCGCCAGCGTGGCAAGAGTGAACCATGGACATTGATGCAACCAAGTCGCGGCATATCGAGAACCGCCTTTGGTAGAATCAGACCATAAGCTACCACCACCATGATATCGGCTTGCAAGCCAGCGACCAGTTGCTGATTCTCTTCTGGCTTCAGTGATTTTGGCTGATACACAGGAATGTCATGTGCCTGCGCCAACACTTTTACCGGGCTTGAAGTGAGTTTATTGCCGCGTCCTGCAGGACGGTCGGGCTGGGTAAATACGCCAACCACCTGATGCTCAGAAGCAAGTAGCGCGTCAAGATGACGCGCTGCAAAGTCAGGAGTACCGGCAAAGATAATTTTTAGCGATGCAGACACAGTTTAACCTTCTATAAGTACTCAGTCTTCGCGGGCATTCATGCGGGCGAGCTTTTCCAGTTTCTGTTTAATGCGCTGACGCTTCAGCGGTGACAGATAATCGATAAACAGCTTGCCATCGAGGTGATCGATTTCATGCTGGATACAAATTGCCAGCAGACCATCCGTCTCCAGCTCGAAACTTTTACCGTCACGATCCTGTGCACGAACTTTGACCCATTCCGCACGCGGCACAAAGGCACGCTGTTCAGGGATCGAGAGGCAACCCTCTTCAATGCCGGTTTCACCGCTTTTTTCCAGCAGTTCCGGGTTAATCAACACCAGACGTTCGTCTCGATTTTCAGAAACATCGATAACAATGATGCGTTGATGAATGTCGACCTGAGTGGCCGCTAAGCCAATGCCTTCTTCGGCGTACATGGTTTCAAACATGTTATCGACAATACGCTGAACGTCTGCGTTTACGGTAGCCACCGGCGCAGCGATTTTGCGAAGGCGATCATCAGGGAAATGTAATACCTGCAAAACTGACATAAATATCCAGATCTGTATGCGTTAAAGAAAAGATTACTACCTCATATTGTAGACTTTTTGTGGCCTGATTGACAGCATTGCACCGCATGAGAGCGGGCTTAAGGAAGGACGCATGGAGCGAGTGGAAGGGATACTCAGGCTGGCAAATGTTAAAGGCCTGCGCAGGCATCGTGTGGTGAATCTCGCGCGGGGTTTGCAAAGCGCTGCCGCTGTGGATGACGAATTACTGCACTACCATGGTTTGAATGAATTGCAGCGCCAACAGTTTAATGATTATTGCCCACGCCAGCTGGCGCGCACTCAGCAGTGGCTGGATCAGCCTCATCATTATTTGGTCTCCTGTATTGATGCTGATTATCCGGCGTCGCTTGCAGAAATCACTCAACGTCCCTCATTGCTCTATGTGGCGGGTTACCTATCCGTTTTGCAGACACCGCAATTGGCGGTGGTGGGCAGTCGGCACTGTTCACACTATGGCAAAGAGTGGGGTACATGGTTTACGCAGCAGCTTACGCTCAGTGGGCTAACCATTACCAGCGGGCTCGCACGCGGTATTGATGGCATTGCGCACCGTGCCGCTTTGGAAGTGAACGGGAAAACCATCGCAGTGCTGGGTAGCGGCCTGGAACATATTTACCCCAAAAGCCATCAGTCCCTGGCGCAGTCGATTATGGCTAACGAGGGTGCTTTAGTATCGGAGTTTCCTCTTGATATGGCTCCGCATGCGGTTAATTTCCCGCGTCGAAATCGCATCATCAGTGGATTAAGTCAGGGAGTACTGGTCGTTGAGGCTTCACTTAAAAGCGGTTCGCTCGTTACGGCTCGCTACGCGCTGGAACAAAATCGCAATGTTTATGCGTTACCCGGAGCATTAGGTAATGATGGCAGTGAAGGCACGCATTGGTTGATTCAGCAGGGGGCGCTGTTAGTTGCTCATCCCAATAACATCCTTGAAGATTTGCATTCCACCTTGCAATGGCTGCCTGCAACCAGTTCAGAAACAATATATTCACAAGACAGTGACGATGTTCCATTGCCATTTGCTAGCGTGTTGGCTAACGTAGGTAATGAGGTTACACCTGTTGACGTCGTCGCTGAACGTGCCGGCCAACCTGTGCCAGTTATCGCAGCTCAGTTGCTCGAGCTGGAGTTAGCAGGATGGATCGCAGCTGTACCCGGCGGCTATGTCCGATTAAGGAGGGCATGCCATGTTCGACGTACTTATGTACTTGTTTGAGACCTATATCCACAACGAAGCTGAAATGCGTGTTGATCAGGATAAATTGACCGATGATTTGGCCGATGCGGGTTTTCATCGTGAAGATATCTACAATGCGTTGAATTGGCTTGAACGTTTAGCGGACTATCAGGATGGTCTGGTGGCGCCAGTACAATTGGCTGCCGACCCGCTCTCAATGCGAATTTATACGGACGAGGAATGCCAGCGTCTTGATGCCGATTGTCGCGGTTTTATTTTGTTCCTGGAGCAGGTTCAGGTGCTGAATATGGAAACGCGCGAAATGGTCATCGAGCGAGTCACGGCTCTTGATACTCAGGAATTCGATCTTGAAGATCTTAAATGGGTGGTGCTGATGGTGCTGTTTAACATCCCAGGATGTGAAAATGCTTATCAGCAGATGGAAGAACTGTTATTCGACGTCAATGAAGGTATGCTGCATTAATTTGCGATTAATGCATCCGGAAATATGAGTAAATCAGCACTATTCTCTGTGCGTAAACACGATCCCTGCCCCGCTTGCGGGGCAGATTTGGTGATACGCGGTGGTAAACATGGCCCATTTCTTGGTTGTGTGAATTATCCAACCTGTGAGTATGTCCGTCCCCTGAAAAACCAGGCCGATGGTCATATCGTCAAAGTGCTGGAAGGGCACGCTTGCCCTCAGTGTGGCGCAGATAAAGCGTTGCGTCAGGGGCGGTTTGGGATGTTTGTTGGTTGTAGTCACTATCCTGAATGTGATTACACAGAAACCATCGATAAGCCTGACGAGACCGCGATTGCCTGTCCCCAATGTCAGAATGGAAAGCTGGTTCAGCGCCGTTCGCGCTATGGCAAGACCTTTCATTCCTGCGACCGTTACCCCGATTGCCAATTTGCGATCAACGCAACGCCGGTTGAAGGTATCTGCCCCCATTGCCAGTTCCCCCTATTAATAGAGAAGAAAACCGCACAAGGCATGAAGCGCTTATGCGCCAGCAAACGCTGTGGCAAGCTCATCGTCCAGGACGAATAACCACCATGAAGCAGAATCAATATTTACCAGGAAGCCTCGATTTTTGCATCGAGCAACTTCAGCAGCAGGCGGTTATCGCCTATCCAACAGAAGCCGTCTTTGGTCTGGGATGCGATCCGGACAGTGAAAGTGCGGTGATGGCATTGCTGGCGCTGAAACAACGTCCGGTTGAGAAAGGCCTGATCCTGATTGCCGCAGATTACGCACAGTTGGAACCTTATATTGCCGATCGTGAACTTACGGTAGTGCAGCGTGAGCGTATGTTTGCCAGCTGGCCAGGGCCGGTAACCTATGTGGTTCCGGCTACACCGCATACGCCGCGCTGGTTAACAGGGCGCTTCGATTCGCTGGCGATTCGCGTTAGCGACCATCCTCAAGTGCAAGCACTGTGTCGCGGCTTTGGTAAACCTTTGGTATCGACGAGCGCAAATCTGTCGGGTGAACCGCCATGTCGCAATGCTGAAGAAGTTGTACAGCAATTCGGAGCTCAATTCCCAGTTTTGCATGCTGCAACAGGTGGGCGGATCAATCCTTCTGAGATTCGCGACGTTATCAGCGGCGAACTTATTCGGCAGGGATAATAGATATGGAAAACTTCGCAGTTTTTGGTCATCCGATTGCACACAGTAAATCCCCGTTTATCCATGCCCTTTTTGCAGAGCAGACGGGCATTGATCACACGTATGGCCGCATTTGTGCTCCTTTAGAAGGTTTCCCCCAGTCACTAAGTGACTTTTTTGCTACTGGAGGAAAAGGCGCGAATGTGACGTTGCCGTTTAAGCAACAGGCGTGGGAGTTTGCGGATGAGCTTAGTGAGCGTGCAGCACTATCCGGTGCGGTAAATACCTTAAAGAAAAGAGCCGATGGTTCCGTGGTGGGTGATAACACCGATGGCATTGGTCTGTTGAGCGATCTGGAACGACTTGAGATGATCCGTCCTGGCGATCGGATTTTATTAGTGGGGGCGGGTGGTGCAGCGCGCGGTGTGATTTTACCGCTGCTTTCTTTAGGGTGTTCCATTGTAGTCGTCAATCGTACCGTGGAACGCGCACAACAGCTTGCTGAGATATTCCAGCATAGCGGAGGTATCCATGCTGCCGGTTTTACTGATTTACCCGGCCAGGCATTTGATTTGATCATCAATGCCACCTCTAGTGGGGTCGATGGCAAAGTACCACCGCTGCCTGAAACGTTGATCACTCCACAGACCCGTTGCTATGACATGTTTTATCAGCAGGGGTTAACACCTTTTCTATTATGGTGTCAGCAGTACGGTGCTAACCAGCTTGCGGATGGTTTAGGTATGCTGGTGGGGCAAGCGGCGCATGCATTTCATCTGTGGCATGGGGTCATGCCTGAGATAACGCCGGTTATTGCTAAGTTAAAGCAGGCAATGAAAGAGTGAATCAGGCGATCCATTTTCCCGATCGTGAAAATTGGGACGAGGAACGAGGAGCGATCGTCTTTCCGGTGTTGTTACATGGAATGGGGTTAACCTGCGCCATCAAGCTTGGCGCATTAGAGGATCGATTCGGAGCGGGTGCAGCGATGGCGCTGTTTAACGCGCATCGCTGGGATCTGGAAGAAGAAGTGGAAGAGCTTATCCGACAAGATAAGATCGACGATCAAGGTTGGCTCTGGCTCTCCTGAGCGAGGTATTCATCTTTCCAGCCAACATAATTGTTAGATGAATAGAGTAGCCCTGCGATTTCCGCTTCACTCAGTGGGCGGATCTGTTTAACTGGGCTGCCTAAATAGAGGTAGCCGCTTTCCAGTCTTTTACCCGGCGGAACCAAACTGCCAGCTCCGATCATGACATCCTCTTCAACGAACACGCCATCTAGCAATATTGATCCCATTCCAACCAGCACGCGATCGCTAATATGACAGCCGTGCAGCATCGCTTTATGACCTACAGTAACATCTTCACCGATAATTAAAGGATGCCCTTCCGGGTTGCTGGTGGATTTATGCGTGACATGCAAAACGCTGCCGTCCTGAATATTGCTTCTTTTACCTATCATGACTTTGTTCACATCACCGCGGATAGCAACCAGTGGCCAGATGCTGACATCGTCGGCGAGCTGCACTTCACCCACCACCACGCTACTGCGGTCGATCATTACGCGATCGCCAATTTGTGGAAAATGGTTCTTATAAGGACGTAGGGCTACAGACATGATCGTTCTCCTTTTGCACTTTTCCCACTAGCCTGCGGCTTATAAGGCTGGCAAACAAGATGATTTTTGAGCGGATCGCTCGCGATCTCAGCGAAAAGATTGAAAACTCGCCAGTCGATTAAAAAGATCGAAAAAAGGGGTTGTGCAAAAAATCCGGATCCCTATAATGCGCATCCACTGAGACGGCAAAGCGGCAACGCAGGCGGCTCAGCAGGGAGTGAAGAGATTCAT
>NZ_MLFR01000048.1 GCF_002095475.1 Pantoea rwandensis | reverse complement strand
AAGTTCTTATCGAAGCTTCCTGTCAACACCGCACTTCGTAAACCGTTGTGCCGTCTCGATGGATGCGCATTATAGGGAGTTGTTCGCAGCGCGCAACCGCTAAATTCAATAAAAACAACCGTTCGCTGCATTCCACAGCAAAACCCCGCCTTATACCCACTTACACACAGTGTTATCCACATCTGCCCCCACAAATGAATTTAGGCGAGCATCACGCAAACGTTTTCGCTACAATGCCCGGCGACGTCAAGGATGCCCCTTTTGGGGCGTTACATGAAGCAAGTGCTCTCTTCTATATAGAAAGAAACGCTAAGCTTGATGTAACGCTCTTATTTATGCGAAACAAAGCCAAGGGATAAAACCACCATGCAACAACGTCGTCCAGTACGCCGCGCTCTTCTCAGTGTTTCTGATAAAGCCGGTATCCTCGAATTTGCTCAGGCACTCTCCAGCCGTGGTGTTGAGCTGCTCTCCACAGGTGGTACTGCTCGCCTGCTGGCAGATGCGGGCCTGCCCGTTACTGAAGTTTCTGACTACACCGGTTTCCCGGAAATGATGGATGGACGCGTCAAAACGCTGCACCCGAAAGTGCATGGCGGTATTTTGGGCCGTCGCGGCACCGATGATGCGATCATGTCTGAGCACGCTATCAGCCCAATCGATATGGTGGTAGTTAACCTCTATCCCTTCGCCCAGACCGTGGCCAAACCCGACTGCTCACTGGCAGACGCGGTAGAGAATATCGATATCGGTGGCCCAACCATGGTGCGCTCCGCCGCCAAGAACCACAAAGACGTGGCGATTGTGGTGAAGAGCAGCGACTACGAGGCTATCATCGCCGAGCTAGACGCCAACGAAAACTCCCTGACGCTGGACACCCGTTTCGACCTGGCAATTAAGGCTTTCGAACATACCGCCGCTTACGACAGCATGATTGCTAACTACTTCGGTAGCTTGGTCCCTGCTTATCATAGCGACAGCAAAGAACCTGCAGGCCGCTTCCCACGTACACTGAACCTGAACTTCATTAAGAAGCAGGATATGCGTTACGGCGAGAACAGCCATCAGGATGCTGCTTTCTATATAGAAGAGAACGTGACAGAAGCCTCTGTTGCTACTGCACAGCAGGTTCAGGGCAAGGCGCTCTCCTATAACAACATCGCCGATACCGATGCTGCGCTTGAGTGTGTGAAAGAGTTTAATGAAGCGGCTTGCGTGATTGTGAAACACGCCAACCCGTGCGGCGTAGCAGTGGGCGGTTCGATTCTGGATGCCTACGAGCGCGCATACAAAACTGACCCAACTTCTGCCTTCGGCGGCATCATCGCTTTTAACCGCGAGTTAGACGAAGCCACAGCACAGGCGATCATCAGCCGCCAGTTCGTTGAAGTGATCATCGCCCCTTCAGCCAGCGAAGCGGCACTGAAAGTCACCGCAGCAAAACAGAACGTACGTGTGCTGGTATGTGGCCAGTGGCAAGGCCGTGTTGCCGCACTGGACTTCAAACGTGTTAATGGCGGTCTGCTGGTACAAGATCGCGATCTGGGCATGGTCGATGCGAGCGATCTGCGAGTGGTAACGAAGCGTCAACCAAGCGAGCAGGAATTACGTGATGCGCTGTTCTGCTGGAAAGTGGCCAAGTTCGTTAAGTCCAACGCGATTGTCTATGCGCGTGACAACATGACCATCGGTATAGGCGCCGGGCAGATGAGCCGTGTTTACTCTGCCAAAATTGCCGGTATTAAAGCAGGCGACGAAGGTTTAGAGGTCAAAGGCTCTGCCATGGCTTCAGATGCTTTCTTCCCGTTCCGTGATGGCATTGATGCCGCAGCTGCCGTCGGTATTACCTGCGTCATTCAGCCGGGCGGTTCTATCCGTGATGATGAAGTGATTGCTGCTGCCGATGAACACGGTATTGCCATGATCTTCACCGACATGCGTCACTTCCGCCATTAATAGTTTGGAGCTGAATAAATGAAAATTTTAGTCATTGGTAATGGCGGACGTGAACACGCGCTGGCATGGAAAGCAGCACAGTCACCGCTGGCAGAAACCGTCTTCGTAGCACCGGGCAATGCCGGCACGGCATTAGAACCGGCGCTACAGAACGTAGCGATTATCCCTACCGACGTGCCTGCGCTGCTGGCGTTTGCTCAGCAAGAAAACATCGACCTGACCATCGTCGGCCCGGAAGCGCCGCTGGTGATTGGCGTAGTCGATGCGTTCCGCGCTGCCGGTCTGAAGATCTTTGGCCCAACGCAGGCGGCTGCACAGTTAGAGGGCTCTAAAGCCTTCACCAAAGATTTCCTGGCACGTCAGCAGATCCCTACCGCTGAATACCAGAACTTTACCGAAGTGGAGCCTGCATTGGCTTACCTGCGTGAGAAAGGTGCGCCGATCGTTATTAAGGCGGATGGTCTGGCTGCAGGTAAAGGCGTTATCGTTGCGATGGAACTGGCTGAAGCCGAAGCGGCTGTACAAGATATGCTGGCAGGCAATGCTTTTGGCGATGCAGGCCACCGTATCGTGATTGAAGAGTTCCTTGACGGTGAAGAAGCGAGCTTTATCGTGATGGTGGATGGCGACAACGTACTGCCTATGGCCACCAGCCAGGATCATAAACGTGTTGGCGATGGCGATACCGGTCCAAACACTGGCGGCATGGGCGCTTACTCGCCAGCCCCAGTGGTAACCGATGAGATCCACCAGCGCGTCATGGATCAGATTATCTGGCCAACCGTGAACGGCATGAAAGCTGAAGGGAATACTTACACAGGTTTCCTGTATGCCGGTTTAATGATCGATAAAGCTGGTCAGCCTAAAGTCATCGAATTCAACTGCCGCTTTGGCGATCCAGAAACACAGCCGATCATGCTGCGCCTGCAGTCGGATCTGATTGAACTGTGTCTGTCAGCGGTTGATGGCAAACTGGATCAGCAAACATCCCAATGGGATCCTCGCCCATCACTGGGTGTGGTGCTGGCAGCAGGCGGTTATCCAGCCGATTACAACACTGGCGATCAGATTCACGGTTTACCGCTGGAAGAAGTGCAGGATGGCAAGGTGTTCCACGCGGGTACCACCATGAAAGATGATGTGGTCGTGACCAACGGCGGTCGTGTGCTTTGTGTGACTGCACTGGGTGAAGACGTTGCAGCCGCGCAGCAGAATGCCTATGCGCTGGCCAAACATATCTCATGGGATGGCAGCTTCTGCCGCAAAGATATCGGTTACCGCGCCATTAACCGCAAGTAATCGGGCGGGCGGCCTCAGGGCCGCCCCTAGAAATCACTCTCTTTCGGCTGCCAACTACACTCATCTTCCGGCGTTGCTCGCAACAACTGAACACCTTCTGGTGCTTCTAACCACGACACCATTAACGGCTGCGGCTGACTCCGTTGCTGCTGAGTCAATGTTCCCAATATTTCGCTATCGAACGGTGCCTTCACCATGTTGCCATCACAATCACGTACCTGTGTGCCGCCTAGCCAGTGGCCCTGACTGAGTAACACCCGTCCACTCAGCAACGCATTACTTTGCTCCAGCATACGTTGTGCGTCGAAACGATAGAGTTCAACAGTATCGCCACTGACGGCTTCACGTCGGCCAGCCAGCTGTCGCTGCATAAAGTTGAGATTGCCGAGATGGTCAAATCGCAGCGTGACATCATCAGGCTGCTTGCCCCCCATACGACGCTCTACGCTGGCCAACTTGCTCTGTTGCCAATTGTAGTCGGTCGTTTCCATGGCATCGCCATTGAAAGGGGTGTAGACGGTGCGAATGTGGATCGCTTGATGGTCACTGTTCTTGCGCCAGATGCGGACAGTGCCACGATCGGCCAGATAGCCGCTTGCCGTAAAGGCAGGGAGATCAGGAGTGGTACTACAGCCCGAGAGCAGCGCACCAATAAACAGGGCGCAAACGCGCTGAGTCATCGTATTCAGCATGACAGGCCCCTGTAGCAAAAAGGGGCGATGTCGCCCCCTCTTTAAAGCTTAAACCGCGATGCGGAAAACTTACTTAACAGCGTCTTTCAGAGCCTTACCAGAGACGAACGCAGGCACGTTAGCTGCCGCGATTTTGATCTCATTGCCAGTCTGCGGGTTGCGACCGGTACGCTCTGCGCGGTGGTTCACTTTAAAAGTACCAAAACCAACCAGTTGTACAGCATCACCTTCTTTCAGAGACTCAGTGATCGCAGCCAGGGTAGATTCCAGCGCAGCTTTAGCCTGGGTTTTTGACAGGTCAGCTTTCTCTGCGATCACGTCAATCAGTTGAGTCTTGTTCATAAGTTATCCTTAAAGTGTATTTATCGCTTGCTAAGCAACGAGTGCGAGGGAAAAGCCATATTCTGGCACTCTTCAGCCTGCACGCAAAGATAGCCACAATTTTCAGCCCCCCAAATGTAGACCAGACAGGGGGCCGATGTGAAGCCTCCAGGCGCGCTAATTCGGGCCTGAAGTCACGTTTTCTCGCCTTATTGCTGAAAAAGTATACCGATGTTACTGATTCCCGCTTCGCGCAGGTCAGAACGTAACCCCTTAATCAGCTCCAGGTCGCGCTCCTCGCAGTCTGCCAGTAGGCGAAAAATCTCCCACTGCAGATCCCATTCATCAATCACCGCCTGATTTTCACGCAGCTCTTCATCCGTCATTTCATGACCGGCTTGAGTCATTTCCAGGATGGCAACAGTCGTAATGGAGGTACGGCTGACTTCAATTGCATGCTCGAGTGTTTCACCACTTAACTGTGCATGAATGAGCTCGCTGAGTGCAACGCAAGCATCAATGGCTGGGTGCACGCCATAGACATCAAAATCATCGCCATTTGGGATGGCAGCTTCCAGCTTCTCGAGCTGACTGTCGAAATTGATTTTGGCGTCTTTGACCGTCAGGCTCTCCCAGACAAGGTCAAGGATACGACGGTAAAGCTGCGGGTCGGCAAATTCGGTCTGCTGACAGAAGGCCCAATAGTTAGGGAACATCCGCTCACACAGACAGGCCATAAAAGTCATATGCTGCCAGCTTTCCAGCTTAGCCAGACGCAAATGGACGGGGTTCTGTAACATCAAACTTACTCTCAATAGGTTAGCTGGCGGCAGTGTACCGCAAAAGCCGCGCGCAAACAGCGTTAACGCGCATTTTGCCAACGTAGAAACGCTGGACGCCCAGATGCCACCGCATCAGCCCAGCGCGTGGGTTCTGGTAAGCGGTATCCCGCTGTACATAATTCAACCCAATGCAGTGCACTGTCCAGGCTGACACGATGCCCGGTCGAGACAAACAACGGATTACAGCGCGCCTTGCTACGCCATACCCAGCCAATTTGCTCGCCTTTATCTACCAATGGCTGGCGGCTACCCGGATCGGCATCCAGTTCAGCAAACCGCCCACAGAGTTTTTTCTTCGCCACACCGATGGTTGGCACATCCACTAGCGAACCAAAATGTGCTGCCACCCCCAGCCGACGTGGGTGAGAAATACCATGGCCATCAACCAATAACAGATCAGGGCGATGCACGAGCTGCTGCCAGGCTTCCTGCAAGGCGGGCATTTCGCGAAAGGAGAGGAAACCGGGAATGTAGGGCATCGTCGTCGGAATACGGGCGATACGATGTTCAACCAGCGTTAGCGAAGGGTACTCTAGAATGACGACAGCAGCGCGGGTCACTTCCCCGCCCTGCTCAAATCCCACATCCGCCCCACCGATAAAGCGTGGCGGTAACACCTCGAAATCGTCTTGCCGCACCACTTTCGTGGCGAGTATTAACTGCTCCTGACGTAATGCGGCTAGATCCATACTTATCCTTGGTGATATTGGCCTGACAAACGGTGTACGGCTTCAACAAAAGCACCAGCATGTTCAGGTGGCACATCCTGGTGGATACCATGGCCGAGGTTGAAGACATGGCCTTCACCTGAACCAAAGCCTTCCAGAATGCCCGCGACTTCCTGCTCAATACGCGCAGGCGGTGCATACAGCATAGACGGATCCATATTTCCCTGCAGCGCGACTTTATCGCCTACACGACGACGTGCATCGGCGATATCCGTGGTCCAGTCTAGGCCCAGCGCATCACAACCGGTGGCAGCCATTGCCTCCAGCCACTGGCCTCCCCCTTTGGTAAACAGGGTAATGGGCACGCGGCGGCCTTCATTCTCGTGCAGCACGCTATCGACGATTTTGTGCATGTAATACAGCGAGAACTCACGATAATCGCGACCCGTCAGGACACCGCCCCATGTGTCGAATACCATGATCGATTGCGCACCGGCTTTGATTTGGGCATTAAGATAGAGAATGACGCTGTCGGCCAGTTTATCCAGCAACTTGTGCAGGGTTTGTGGCTCGGCATACATCATCTTTTTAATTTTGGTGAATGCTTTGCTGCTACCGCCTTCGACCATATAAGTTGCCAGCGTCCACGGGCTGCCAGAGAAGCCGATCAGCGGTACTTCGCCTTTCAGGTTATGGCGAATAGTACGCACCGCATTCATCACATAGCCCAACTCCCCTTCCGGATCCGGAATCGGCAGCTTGTCGACATCTGCACGACAGGTAATAGGGTTCGAGAAGCGCGGGCCCTCGCCCGTTTCGAAATAGAGCCCCAGTCCCATCGCATCAGGAATGGTCAGGATATCGCTGAAGAGGATCGCTGCATCCAGCGCATAGCGACGCAGCGGCTGCAACGTGACTTCACACGCCAGCTCAGCATTCTTACACAGCGACATAAAATCACCGGCTTCAGCACGCGTGGCTTTGTACTCCGGTAAATAACGCCCGGCTTGTCGCATCATCCACACCGGGGTGACATCTACCGGCTGACGTAACAGGGCGCGCAGATAACGATCGTTCTTCAGTTCACTCATAATGGGCTCTCTCATGCTAAGGCCGCCAGTGTAGCATTTTCACGACGCGCTGGCGCGACACAGGGCAACGGTATCTTCAATCAAGCGGCGTGCAACCGTGCCCGGTGGCGGTAACAAGGGCAAATCGTCATAGCGATACCAGCCTGCATCCAGCAACTCTTTGCCATCATGCTGCAGCTCACCGCCCTCGTATTCGGCCATAAACGCCATCATCAACGAATGAGGAAACGGCCACGGCTGCGAAGTGACGTAACGGACATTTTTAACGCGTACGTTGCTCTCTTCCATTACTTCACGCGCGACGGCCTGCTCCAGCGTTTCCCCCACCTCAACAAAGCCAGCCAAAACTGTGTAAATGTTATTGCGATGACGCGCATGGTTGGCGAGCAGAATCTCATCACCCCTACGAATCGCCACGATGATGCACGGCGCAATTTGCGGATAATAGCGCTCGCGGCAGTGGTTACACAGGCAGGCAAATTCACGTTTACTGAGGTGCATTTCGTGGCCACAGTACCCACACCAGCGATGGGATCGGTAGAACTCAGCAAGTTGTACTCCGCGCCCAGCGATCTGGAACAAGCCGACATCTTCGTCGATCAACTGGCGAACTGACCCCATGTTGTCAGCGCGTGATTCACGCACTAACCAGACATTCTCACCTTGCCACTCACCTATCAAAATACCAGTGCTACCCGCGAGGCCAAAATCATCCGATAAGCCATGCGGCAGTTCGCCATGTGGCAACCAAAGTTTTTGCTCATGGCTGACAATCCACCAGCCAGCGTCTACGCTTGAGATCTCACGTTGCATCTTATTCGTTGTCCTTAGCGTCAAATGGTACGCTGAAAGCCTGATGTTAAGAGTGTAATGAACAACTATAACTCACCTGGAGCCCCGTATGCTTACCCAGTTAGAGAACCTGACAGAGCGTGTAGGTGGCGGTAATGAATTAGTCGACTCGTGGCTGCGTGCCCGTCGACAACTCCTCGTCACCTATTATGCGCTGATTGGCATTAAGCCAAACAAAGATGCGCTGACAGTGTTGGATGAACAGGCGCTGGATGCGTTTTGCCATAATCTGGTGGATTATCTCTCCACGGGGCACTTCAGTGTTTATGAGCGTATTATCAGCGAGATGGAGGGCGATAGCCCCTTGATTGCCGCCGCGCAAATCTATCCTTCTCTGGAAGCCAACACCGATCGCATCATGCAGTTGTATGACAGCCATCTCCAGCAGGCGATTAACGACGACAACTGCGCCGATTTCCAGAAGGCGCTGTCTGAAGTCGGCGAAGTATTGGAATCACGTTTTACGCTTGAGGATAAGCTAGTGAAGCTCGCCTGGGATAACCAGCTGGCAAGCATTCCGGTAGCAAATGAGAGCAGCATGGCACGCCCCGCTTAGCACCGAAAGATGTAAAAGACTTGTTATTCCGAAAAAGCCCTCTTATGCTGAATGGGCTTTTTTATTGAGGCCTATTCACGTTTTATGCATCTCTTTAAAGCAATCTAGAGTCAAATTTTGCGATATAAGCGTAGCGTGCGCAGCCAGTTCACGCTCGGACAGCGCGCAGGGCCGGAGCGTACACGTAGTACGTGACGGACACGAGCACTGCCCAGGCGAGAAATGGCCAGCAAAGTAGCTTATATCGTAAAATTCAACCTTGTCGGAGTGCCCTAAGGGGCTGAGACCGTTCATTCGGGATCCGCGGAACCTGATCAGGTTAGTACCTGCGAAGGGAACAAGAGTAGACATTCACAGAGCGATGCGTGTTGGCGCCCGGCATCGTCCCTGTTACTCCTTCCGAACTCTGGACAAGCAACTTATCCTTCATTTCAGGAAACTTGCTATGTCTGTTACTAAAACTTCTCGTCGTGAACAACGCGCACAAGCGCAGGAATTTATTGATTCGCTGCAAGGCACTGCTTTCCCACAATCTAAACGCATCTGGATTATCGGTAACCGTGACGATATTCGCGTGCCGATGCGCGAAATCCAGCTCAGCCCCACACATATTGGCGGCACAAAAGCGCATCCGCAGTATGAGCAGAACGAACCGGTGCCAGTGTATGACACGGCAGGGGCCTATGGCGATCCAGAAGCCACCATCGATGTACATCAAGGATTAGCCAAGTTACGTGCCAGCTGGATCGCCGAACGCGATGATAGCGAAGCGATCCATCAGCTAAGTTCCGATTACACCCAACAGCGCTTGGCCGACGAAGGTTTAGATCATCTGCGTTTCGAGCACCTGCTGCAGCCGCGCCGCGCTAAAAAAGGCCGCTGTGTGACGCAACTGCATTACGCACGACAAGGCGTTATTACACCGGAGATGGAGTTCATCGCCGTGCGGGAGAACATGGGCCGGGAACGCATTCGTGGAGAAGTGCTACTGCAACAGCACCCAGGCCATAGTTTCGGTGCCAACTTGCCGGAAAATATCACCGCTGAATTTGTGCGTCAGGAAGTCGCCAGTGGTCGTGCCATCATTCCTTCGAACATCAATCACCCAGAATCTGAACCGATGATCATTGGGCGTAACTTCCTGGTGAAAGTGAACGCCAATATTGGTAATTCTGCGGTGAGTTCGTCCATTGAGGAAGAGGTAGAGAAGCTGGTGTGGTCCACGCGTTGGGGCGCTGATACCGTGATGGATCTCTCCACGGGGCGCTATATCCATGAAACGCGTGAATGGATTTTACGTAATAGCCCAGTGCCTATTGGTACCGTGCCGATTTACCAGGCTTTGGAGAAGGTCAATGGTGTAGCAGAGGATCTCAACTGGGAGATTTTCCGTGACACCTTGCTTGAGCAGGCCGAACAGGGCGTGGATTACTTCACCATCCACGCCGGTGTACTCCTGCGCTATGTGCCGATGACCGCCAAACGACTGACGGGTATTGTCTCGCGCGGCGGATCGATCATGGCGAAATGGTGTCTGTCGCATCATCAAGAGAGTTTCCTCTATCTGCATTTCCGCGAGATCTGTGAAATTTGCGCCGCCTATGATGTTGCGCTTTCACTCGGTGATGGCCTGCGTCCTGGATCGATTCAGGACGCCAACGATGAAGCACAGTTCGCCGAGTTGCACACGTTAGGTGAGTTGACCAAGATCGCCTGGGAATATGATGTGCAGGTGATGATTGAAGGTCCAGGCCATGTGCCAATGCAGATGATCCGTCGCAATATGACCGAACAGTTGGAACACTGCCATGAAGCGCCGTTCTATACACTTGGCCCACTGACCACGGACATCGCTCCGGGGTATGATCATTTCACCTCCGGCATTGGTGCCGCCATGATAGGTTGGTTCGGCTGTGCCATGCTGTGCTACGTCACACCCAAAGAGCACCTTGGCTTGCCGAACAAGGAAGACGTGAAGCAAGGTTTGATCACCTACAAGATTGCTGCCCACGCGGCCGATCTTGCTAAGGGCCATCCTGGGGCACAAATCCGCGATAACGCGATGTCAAAAGCGCGCTTCGAATTCCGCTGGGAAGATCAGTTCAACCTGGCGCTGGATCCACACACCGCGCGAGCTTACCACGATGAAACACTGCCGCAGGAATCAGGTAAAGTGGCACACTTCTGCTCGATGTGCGGCCCTAAATTCTGTTCAATGAAAATCACTCAGGAAGTGCGCGAATATGCTGCTCGTCAGCAGGCGGAAGCCCAGCCGATTGAAATCGGCATGGCGCAGATGTCAGATGCCTTCCGCAGCCGTGGTGGCGAGGTTTATCACGCCGCCGATGCCCTTAAAGAGGAAAAAGTATGACCGACGCCTTTCCTGCTACCGCCCCAAAACTGGGGCTGTATCCCGTTGTTGATAGCGTAGAGTGGATTAAACGCTTACTGGAGGCAGGAGTTCGAACTCTCCAGTTACGGATCAAGGATTGCCAGGACCATGAAGTGGAAGATGCCGTGCGTGAGGCGATTACACTGGGTAAGCAGTATCGTGCACGTCTGTTTATCAACGATTACTGGCGTCTGGCGATTAAATACAACGCTTATGGCGTGCATCTTGGTCAGGAGGATTTAGACGTGGCCAACCTCGATGCCATTCGTCAGGCCGGATTGCGTCTCGGCTTATCTACACATGATGATGCCGAATTGGACCGTGCGCTGGCGCTGCGTCCTTCCTACATTGCACTGGGACACATTTACCCTACGCAAACCAAAGACATGCCCTCAGAACCACAGGGCGTCGTGGAACTGAAACGCCATATAGCACGTTTGCAAGATATACCGACTGTGGCGATTGGCGGTATATCCCTAGCGCGCGTACCTGAAGTTTTAGCCACCGGCGTAGGAAGCGTTGCCGTAGTGAGCGCCATTACTCAGGCGGCAGACTGGCGTCAGGCGACACAGGAGCTGCTGGCACTGGTTGAAGCAGGAACTCAGCCCGCAGAAGCGCTGTAACGTTCTGCAATCAGGGTAAATTGGCTGGAATCTCACGCGCAGTCCGCTTCCTGCGCGCTGGCGTGTTTTTCCGGTCAGGATAAAGTGTGCCTGCCCGCTGTCGCTGGCAGTGGGCCAGGGCTGGTCTACCTCTCTCTCCAGCCCTGCCTTTCCACTTTAATCAGTCAGGGATGAAGCGTGTTCCGTTTCGATATGACAGGCGTGCATGGCCTGCTCCACCGCAGCGCCAAGTTGGGCAATCGCCTGCTCAGTATGCTCATTAATGGGCAAACCATAATTCAGGCGCAGGCAATTACGGTATTTTCCCGAAGCCGAAAACAACGATCCGACCGCGACCTGAATTTTCAAAGCACGCAATTCAGTATTCAGTCGCACCGCATCGAAAGCTTCGGGCAATTCGATCCACATCAGAAAACTCCCCTGCGGACGCGAGACGCAGATCCCGCAGGGAAAATAGTGTCGCACCCAGCAACTAAAGGTTTCGTAGTTGCGCTGATACACCTGACGCATACGGCGCAGGTGCGGCAGGTAATACCCCTGACGAATAAACTCTGCTACCGCATGCTGTGGCAGCGTTGCCGTCGATCCGGTCCCGATATATTTCATGTGCAATACCCTATCGCGATAGCGACCTGGCGCTACCCACCCCACACGCAAACCGGGTGCCAGCGTTTTAGAGAAAGAGCTGCACAACAAAACGCGCCCATCCATATCCAAAGATTTAATGGTGATGGGACGTGGGTACTCCCATGCCAGTTCGCCATAAACATCATCTTCAATAATTGCCGCATCGAAACGCTGCACCAGCGTCAGCAACGTTCGCTTGCGCGCTTCCGGCATAATAAAACCGAGCGGATTATTGCAATTTGGGACCACCACCACCGCTTTAATTGGCCACTGCTCAAATGCCAGTTCCAGCGCTTCAAGGCTGATACCCGTTACCGAATCAGTAGGGATTTCAATAGCCCGAATGCCCAAGCCACGCAGCGTTTGCATGGTGCCATGGAAAGTCGGCGACTCGACGGCAATAATATCCCCAGTTTCGCATACGGCCCTGATTGAAACCGACAAGGCCTCATGACAGCCGGTGGTAATCACGATGTCTTCAGCGGTCAGTTGGCAGCCACTGTCTATGGTGAGTCGTGCCACCTGCTCACGTAAAGCGGCGACACCTAGCAGGCTGTCGTAATTCAGCAGGTCGGTATCCTGCTTCTGCGCCATGCGGCTCTGTATCTTCCACAATGGTTTTAATGTGGGTTGGGTGAGATCGGGCATACCACTGCCCAGTTGCAGTACATCCCCACAGTTACGACTACTCAATAATTCCAGTACAGATTCCCACTGTGTGATTTCAACGGGACGCTGTGCTGGGCGGGTTAGCGCTGGCATCGGCGGTGTCGCTTTACGTGTTGCCACAAAGTAGCCCGACCGAGGTTGCGGCACGATAAGCTGCTTCTCTTCCAGCAAGTGATACGCCTGCTGCACGGTACTGATACTGACACCATGCTCAATGCTCAACGTACGCACGGAGGGTAAACGTTCACCACTACGATAGAGGCCCTGCTCAATTCTGTCAGAAAGCAGACAGGCCAGATGTTGATACCGCGTCATCGTATGCTAACCCTCATCGGTAAACCGCCTAAACCAGTACAGATTGTCATTCTTTCTACCATTCAGATCCCTTGCTGTGCAATCTGTATGTTAAAGATAAGTGATTTTTGAATCTGTATTGATATGCATAAGAATCGGACAATGTCACTCAGACATCTACTGAGGGCATAGATTATGGAATTCGATCAAAACCGAGCGGCAAAACCATTTGATGTAACGCTGTTGGATATTTTCCGTGGTGCACGTAACACGATAAGAAGATGGCGTGACCGCCGTGAGACGCGAAAAATTCTGTCTCACTTAAGCGATGCACAACTGCGCGACATTGGCCTGACTCGGCACGATGTCTCTCGGAAAGGTTGACTAAAGACGAAAAAAACCCTGCCTAGGCAGGGTTTTTTATTGGTCAGCTATCGCGAACGATTATTCGTCGTCGCTACCGCCAAGACCGGCGTTCAACAGTTCAGCCAGGCTCGCAGAGGCTTCATCCGCAGTAACCTGCGGTGCAACCGGTGTTTCACCTACAGAACGGCGACGCATACGATCCTGATGGTAAGCATAACCGGTACCGGCCGGGATCAGACGACCCACGATCACGTTCTCTTTCAAGCCGCGCAGTTCATCACGCTTGCCTGCTACTGCTGCTTCGGTCAGGACACGTGTGGTCTCCTGGAACGATGCTGCAGAGATGAACGACTCGGTTGCCAGAGAGGCTTTGGTGATACCCAGCAGATCGCGCATGAAGGTTGCGCCGATTTTGCCATTCGCTTCAAGTTCACGGTTAGCGATCTTGATGCGAGAGTATTCAGCCTGCTCACCTTCAAGGAAGTCGGCACTGCCTGCGCTCGCGATGGTTGCTTTACGCAGCATCTGACGCACGATGACTTCGATGTGTTTATCGTTAATCTTAACGCCTTGCAGACGGTAAACTTCCTGCACTTCGTTAGTGATGTAACGGGTCACGGCATGGACGCCACGCAGACGCAGGATGTCGTGTGGAGACTCTGGGCCGTCAGAAACAACGTCACCACGTTCTACACGCTCACCTTCGAATACGTTCAGCTGACGCCATTTCGGAATCATCTCTTCGTACGGATCGCTACCATCAACCGGTGTGATCACCAGACGACGCTTGCCTTTGGTCTCTTTACCGAACGAGATAATACCGCTGATCTCGGCCAGAATTGCTGGCTCTTTCGGACGACGCGCTTCGAACAAGTCAGCAACGCGTGGCAGACCACCGGTGATGTCCTTGGTACCGCCAGATTCCTGGGGTACACGAGACAGGGTGTCACCAGCACTGATCTTAACGCCATCTTCCAGCTGAACAATTGCTTTGCCCGGCAAGAAGTACTGAGCTGGCATATCGGTACCAGGGATCAGAACATCATTACCGTTAGCATCGATAATTTTCAGCGCAGGACGCAGATCTTTACCGCCCGCAGTACGTTCTGCAGAATCCAGAACCACCAGCGATGACAGACCAGTCAGGTCATCAGTCTGACGAGTAATCGTCTGACCATCGATCATGTCAGTGAAGCGAATGAAACCGCCCACTTCAGTGATGACTGGCATGGTATGTGGATCCCAGTTTGCTACGGTTTCGCCCGCTGCAACCTGTGAACCATCACCTTTAGCCATGACCGCACCGTAAGGCACTTTATAGCTTTCTTTAGTACGACCGAACTCATCGATCATTTTCAGTTCGACGTTACGTGAAACGATAACCAGCTTCCCGGAGGAGTTGGTTACAGACTTCGCGTTGGTCAGCTTAATCGTACCTTTGTTCTTAACCTGGATGCTAGATTCAGCAGCCGCACGAGATGCCGCACCACCGATGTGGAATGTACGCATCGTCAGCTGTGTACCCGGCTCACCGATGGACTGAGCAGCGATAACGCCGATGGCCTCACCTTTGTTGATGATGTGACCACGTGCCAGATCGCGACCGTAGCAGTGTGCACACACACCGAAGTCGGTTTCACAGCCAACAACAGAGCGCACTTTAATGGCATCGACCGAATTATCTTCGATCACATCACACCAGTGCTCATCGATCAGCGTGTTACGCGGGATCAGGATGTCTGCAGTGCCCGGCTTCAGAACGTCTTCAGCGGTCACACGACCCAGAACGCGCTCACGCAGTGGCTCTTTAACATCGCCACCTTCGATAACCGGAGTCATCATCAGGCCTTCGAACGTGCCACAGTCATCTTCAGTAACAACCAGATCCTGCGCAACGTCTACCAGACGACGCGTCAGATAACCGGAGTTAGCGGTTTTCAGTGCGGTATCCGCAAGACCTTTACGCGCACCGTGCGTCGAGATGAAGTACTGGAGTACGTTCAGACCTTCGCGGAAGTTCGCGGTGATTGGCGTTTCGATGATTGAGCCATCTGGCTTAGCCATCAGACCACGCATACCTGCCAGCTGACGAATCTGAGCTGCAGAACCACGCGCACCGGAGTCGGCCATCATGTAGATGCTGTTGAACGACACCTGCTGCTCTTCTTCGCCGTGACGGTTGATCACGGTTTCAGTCTGCAGGTTGTCCATCATCGCCTTGGATACGCGTTCGTTCGCTGCGGCCCAGATATCGATGACTTTGTTGTAACGTTCGCCAGCAGTGACCAGACCAGACTGGAACTGTTCCTGAATCTCGGCAACTTCCGCTTCTGCTTCAGCTACGATTTCCGCTTTCTTAGCCGGGATCACCATGTCGTCGATACCAACAGACGCACCTGAACGGGCTGCGTAAGCAAAGCCGGTGTACATGGTCTGGTCAGCAAAGATAACGGTCGGCTTCAGGCCCAGGATGCGGTAACAGGTGTTCAGCATCTTGGAGATCGCTTTCTTACCCAACGCCTGGTTGACGATAGAGTAAGGCAGGCCTTTCGGTACGATCATCCACAAAATCGAACGACCAATGGTGGTGTCGATAATGCTGGTTTTCGCAACGAACTCTTCCTGCTCGTTCTTAGTGTATTCAGTAATACGCACTTTAACGCGTGCATGCAGCTCGGCCAAGCCAGCGCGATACACACGCTCAGCTTCTTTCGGGCCGGTCAGTACCATGCCTTCGCCGCGCGCATTTACTTTGTCACGGGTCATGTAGTACAGACCCAGAACAACGTCCTGAGAAGGAACGATGATTGGCTCGCCGTTCGCAGGTGACAGGATGTTGTTGGTAGACATCATCAGCGCACGCGCTTCGAGCTGAGCTTCCAGCGTCAGCGGTACGTGAACTGCCATCTGGTCACCATCGAAGTCGGCGTTATATGCCGCACAAACCAGCGGGTGCAGCTGAATTGCTTTACCTTCGATCAGAACAGGTTCGAATGCCTGAATACCCAAACGGTGCAGGGTTGGTGCACGGTTCAGCAGTACTGGGTGTTCGCGGATAACTTCGTCCAGGATATCCCAAACGACAGCTTCTTCACGCTCAACCATTTTCTTAGCAGCTTTGATGGTGGTCGCGAGGCCACGCAGTTCCAGCTTGCCGTAGATGAACGGTTTGAACAGCTCCAGTGCCATTTTCTTCGGCAGACCACACTGATGCAGACGCAGGTATGGACCTACGGTGATGACAGAACGGCCAGAGTAGTCAACACGTTTACCCAACAGGTTCTGACGGAAACGACCCTGCTTACCTTTGATCATGTCGGCCAAAGATTTCAGAGGACGTTTGTTAGAGCCAGTGATGGCACGACCACGACGGCCGTTATCCAGCAAGGCATCTACCGCTTCCTGCAGCATACGCTTTTCGTTACGTACGATGATATCTGGCGCAGCCAGATCCAGCAGACGTTTCAAACGGTTGTTACGGTTGATCACGCGACGGTACAGATCGTTCAGATCCGACGTTGCGAAACGACCACCGTCCAGCGGTACCAGCGGACGCAGATCTGGCGGCAGAACCGGCAGAACGGTCAGGATCATCCACTCTGGCTTGTTGCCAGACTGCACGAACGCTTCCAGCAGCTTGATACGCTTGGTCAGCTTTTTACGTTTGGTCTCGGAGTTGGTTTCGTTCAGCTCTTCACGCAGCTGCTCGCACTCTTGCTCCAGATCCATGTTTTTCAGCAGCGCCTGGATAGCTTCTGCACCCATCTTCGCGTCGAATTCGTCACCGAACTCTTCCAGCGCATCAAGGTACTGCTCTTCGGTCAGAATCTGACGTTTTTCCAGGTTGGTCATACCGCCTTCGATCACAACATATGATTCGAAGTACAGCACGCGCTCGATATCACGCAGTGGCATATCCAGCAGCAAGCCGATACGCGAAGGCAGTGATTTCAGGAACCAAATGTGCGCAGTTGGTGAAGCCAGTTCAATGTGGCCCATGCGCTCACGACGAACTTTGGTCTGTGTAACTTCAACGCCACACTTCTCACAGATCACGCCGCGATGTTTCAAACGCTTGTACTTACCGCAAAGGCATTCGTAATCTTTTACCGGCCCAAAGATACGGGCGCAGAAAAGACCGTCACGCTCCGGCTTGAAGGTACGGTAGTTAATAGTCTCTGGCTTTTTAACTTCACCAAAAGACCATGAACGGATCATATCTGGCGAGGCCAGAGCGATCTTGATCGCATCAAACTCTTCGGTCTTAGTTTGCGCTTTCAGAAACTTAAGTAAGTCTTTCACGGATTAGCTCCCGTCGGAGTGGAACTCTCAGGGACGCACACCGAAGTGCGCGTCCCGTAACCAGTACTTGCGAGTGCTTACTCGTCTTCCAGCTCGATGTTGATACCCAGCGAGCGGATCTCTTTCAACAGTACGTTGAAGGATTCCGGCATGCCCGGTTCCATCTGATGGTTGCCATCGACGATGTTTTTATACATCTTCGTACGGCCGTTCACGTCATCAGACTTAACGGTCAGCATTTCCTGCAGGGTATAAGCAGCACCGTATGCTTCAAGTGCCCACACTTCCATCTCACCGAAGCGCTGACCACCGAACTGCGCCTTACCACCCAGCGGCTGCTGAGTAACGAGGCTGTAAGAGCCGGTAGAACGGGCGTGCATCTTGTCGTCGACCAAGTGGTTCAGTTTCAGCATGTACATGTAACCTACGGTTACCTGACGCTCAAACTGCTCACCAGTACGGCCGTCGAACAGGGTGATCTGGCCAGAAGAAGGCAGGCCACCGAGCTGCAGCAGCTCTTTGATCTCGCTCTCTTTCGCACCATCAAACACTGGCGTTGCGATTGGCATACCTTTTTTCAGGTTCTCAGCCAGACGCAGCACTTCGTCGTCAGTGAAGGTGTTCAGATCAACTTTCTGACGCACGTCAGTGCCCAGATCGTAAGCACGCTGGATAAACTCACGCAGTTTGGCGACTTCTTCCTGCTTCTTCAGCATCGCATTGATCTTCTCACCAATGCCTTTCGCCGCCATACCCAAGTGGGTTTCCAGAATCTGACCGATGTTCATACGTGACGGTACGCCCAGCGGGTTCAGTACGATATCGACCGGCGTACCGTTCTCATCGTAAGGCATATCTTCGATCGGGTTGATCTTAGAGATAACACCCTTGTTACCGTGACGACCTGCCATCTTGTCACCAGGCTGAATCTGACGTTTAACCGCCAGGTACACTTTCACGATTTTCAGCACGCCCGGTGCCAGATCATCGCCCTGAGTGATTTTGCGACGCTTAGCTTCGAGTTTCTTCTCAAACTCGTGCTTCAGCTCGTCATACTGCTCAGCCAGCTGCTCGAGAGAGTTTTGCTTCTCTTCGTCAGTCAGGCCCAGCTCTAACCAGCGCTCGCGCGGCAGTTTGTCCAGTTTTTCAGCTTCAACGCCACCAGAGATCAGCACCGCCTGAATACGGCTGAACAGACCGGCTTCAAAGATCTGCAATTCTTCAGACAGGTCTTTCTTAACCTGCTTCAGCTGCATCTCTTCGATTTCCAGCGCACGCTTGTCTTTTTCTACGCCATCACGGGTGAAGACCTGTACGTCGATAACCGTACCGGAAACACCGTTTGGAACGCGCAGAGAAGAGTCTTTAACGTCAGACGCTTTCTCACCGAAGATCGCACGCAGCAGTTTCTCTTCTGGCGTCAGCTGGGTTTCGCCTTTCGGCGTAACTTTACCTACCAGAATGTCGCCACCGGTCACTTCCGCACCGATATACACGATACCGGATTCATCCAGTTTGGAGAGCGCAGCTTCACCCACGTTAGGGATGTCAGCGGTGATCTCTTCTGGCCCCAGCTTGGTGTCACGAGACACACACGCCAGTTCCTGGATGTGGATAGTGGTGAAACGGTCTTCCTGGACAACACGCTCAGAAACGAGGATGGAGTCTTCGAAGTTGTAACCGTTCCATGGCATGAACGCCACACGCATGTTCTGACCCAGCGCCAGTTCACCGAGGTCGGTAGACGGGCCATCTGCCAGCACGTCGCCACGCTCAATCGGCTCACCCAAGGACACACATGGCATCTGGTTGATGCAGGTGTTCTGGTTAGAACGGGTGTACTTGGTCAGGTTGTAGATGTCGATACCCGCTTCGCCCGGATACATCTCATCTTCGTTAACTTTGATAACGATACGAGAAGCATCAACGTACTGAACGGAACCGCCACGTTTCGCTACGGCAGTTACACCGGAGTCAACCGCTACTGCGCGTTCCATACCAGTACCGACCAGCGGCTTATCAGCGCGCAGGGTTGGTACGGCCTGACGTTGCATGTTCGCACCCATCAAGGCGCGGTTAGCATCATCGTGCTCCAGGAACGGGATCAGTGACGCACCGACTGAAACGACCTGCTGGGTCGAAACGTCCATGTAGTCAACTTGATCACGGCTGAACAGGCTTGATTCACCTTTGCTACGGCAGGTGACGAGATCGTCAACAAAGCTACCGTCTTCAGCAAGGTTGGTGTTCGCCTGAGCGATAACGTAGTTACCCTCTTCGATTGCAGAGAGGTAATGAATTTCATCACTCACTTTGCCGTCAACAACGCGACGATACGGAGTCTCAAGGAAGCCGTATTCGTTAGTCTGCGCGTAAACAGAAAGGGAGTTGATCAGACCGATGTTCGGACCTTCAGGCGTTTCGATTGGACATACACGACCGTAGTGGGTTGGGTGTACGTCTCGCACTTCGAAGCCTGCGCGTTCACGGGTCAGACCGCCTGGGCCCAGAGCAGAGATACGACGCTTGTGCGTGATCTCAGACAACGGGTTGTTCTGGTCCATAAACTGTGACAGCTGGCTAGAACCGAAGAACTCTTTCACCGCCGCCGAAATTGGCTTAGCGTTGATCATGTCCTGTGGCATCAGCGTATCGAGATCGCCCAGAGACAGACGCTCTTTAACTGCACGCTCAACACGTACCAGGCCAACACGGAACTGGTTCTCAGCCATCTCACCGACTGAACGGATACGACGGTTGCCGAGGTGGTCGATATCATCGACTTCGCCAATACCGTTACGGATGCCGATCAGTTTCTTCATCACCTGGATGATGTCGTCTTTGCTCAGGATACCTGAACCTTCGATTTCATCACGCAGCAGTGAACGGTTGAACTTCATACGGCCAACCGCAGAGAGATCGTAACGATCTTCTGAGAAGAACAAGTTCTCGAACAGGTTTTCTGCGGCTTCACGCGTTGGTGGCTCACCAGGACGCATCATACGGTAGATCTCAACCAGTGCGCTCAGGCGATCGCTGGTTGGGTCAACTCGCAGGGTCTCGGAGATATACGCGCCGTGATCCAAATCGTTGGTGAACAGCGTTTCAATACGCTTGTGACCTGACTGACTCAGTTTTGCCAGCAGATCCAGTGACAGCTCCATGTTTGCAGGAACGATCAGTTCACCGGTGTTCAGATCGACGTAATCTTTAGCGACAACTTTGCCAGCGATATATTCAACCGGCACTTCGATGTGCTGAATACCGTCTTTTTCCAGCTGACGAATATGACGCGCAGTAATGCGACGAGCTTTCTCAACGTAGACCGTGCCATTCGCTTCGATATCGAAGCTGGCGGTTTCACCACGCAGGCGCTCTGGCACCAACTCCATCTGCAGCTTGTTATCGCGAATTTCATAAACCACTTTATCGAAGAACAGATCGAGGATTTGTTCAGTGGTGAATTGCAGCGCGCGCAGAATGATAGTGGCCGGCAGCTTACGGCGACGGTCAATACGGACGAAGAGGTTGTCTTTCGGGTCGAATTCGAAGTCGAGCCATGAACCACGGTAAGGGATGATACGTGCGTTATACAGCACTTTACCAGACGAGTGCGTCTTACCCTTGTCGCTGTCAAAGAACACGCCAGGACTACGATGCAGCTGAGAAACAATAACACGCTCAGTACCGTTGATAACAAAGGTACCGTTGTCGGTCATGAGTGGAATTTCACCCATGTACACTTCTTGTTCTTTGATGTCTTTTACGGTGCCTTCCGGCGCTTCACGCTCGTAGATCACCAGACGCAGTTTCACGCGCAGCGGTGCCGAATAGGTCACGCCACGGATCTGACATTCTGTTACGTCAAAGACCGGCTCACCCAAACGGTAGCTGACATACTGCAACTCAGAGTTGCCGCTGTAGCTTGAGATTGGGAATACGGAGCGGAAGGCTGCTTCCAGACCGTATTGGCCTTCTGGATCTTGCTCGATAAACTTCTGGAACGAGTCAAGCTGGATAGAAAGGAGATAAGGTATGTCCAGAACTTGTGGACGTTTACCAAAATCCTTACGAATACGTTTTTTCTCGGTATAGGAGTAAACCATAGGGTTCCTCAGCTAGCTGACATGTCGAACCACGCTGTCCGTCCTGAAGGGACAGTTCATGCAACACTATTTTGTTTTTCATGCGATGCGTAACACCCCATGCAATACATCTTTCTATCACTCTTAAATCATTTCATCGCCGTTGTGGAGGCAGGGAACCTTCACAGGAGAGCGATATATTAAGTCGTAGATAGAAAAAGATATTGAAGAGAAACAATGGACAAACAGTGCGAAACGCCATCATTCCCCTGTAGCGCAAAAAGGCTGGTGACCAAAAAGTCACCAGCCATCAGCCTAATGTTACTCAGGCTGCAACCCGAGGGTTGTCTTACTTAACTTCAACTTCAGCGCCAGCTTCTTTCAGCAGTGCTTCAAGAGCAGCTGCGTCATCTTTGCTGATGCCTTCTTTGATAGTACCGGTCGCTTCAACCAGGTCTTTAGCTTCTTTCAAGCCCAGACCAGTTGCAGTACGTACTGCTTTGATTACTGCAACTTTGTTCGCGCCAACAGCTTTCAGAATAACGTCGAATTCAGTTTTTTCTTCAACAGCTTCAGCTGGGCCAGCAGCAACAGCTACAGCAGCAGCAGCAGAAACGCCGAATTTTTCTTCCATAGCAGAAACCAGCTCAACTACTTCCATTACGGACATAGCTGCTACTGCTTCCAGAATTTGATCTTTAGTGATAGACATATCGATTGTTCCTAAAAAACAGAAAAAGTTTATACGTTAGCAAGTACGAAGGAAAAGAAGTTGGCCTTAAGCCGCTTCTTTTGCATCGCGTACAGCAGCCAGAGTGCGAACCAATTTGCCAGCAGCGGCTTCTTTCATGGTCGACATCAGGCGTGCCAATGCTTCTTCGTAAGTCGGCAGAGTTGCCAGACGGTCAATATTGGCCGCCGTGATCAGCTCACCTTCAAAGGCTGCAGCTTTGACCTCAAATTTTGCATTCGCTTTCGCGAAATCTTTGAACAAGCGAGCAGCAGCGCCCGGGTGTTCCATAGAGTATGCAATCAGGGTCGGACCAACAAACGTGTCTTTCAGGCACTCGAAAGGAGTACCTTCAACGACGCGGCGCAGCAAGGTGTTACGAACAACACGCATGTAAACGCCAGCTTCACGGCCTGCTTTACGCAGTTCGGTCATTTTATCAACGGTAACGCCACGGGAATCCGCAACAACCGCTGAAAGCGCGCCTTTGGCTACTTCGCTAACTTCAGCAACAATCGCTTGTTTGCCTTGAAGATTTAATGCCATTAGCTTTTGCTCCTGGATTTGACCGGGAAAAATTTCCCGGAACTCACTTCACTCAACTACCCGAAGGTAAAGAGCGCTATTACACGGTGAGCAGAATCCAGCGAAGAAAATAATTCTTTTTGGTTCTGTCACCGTCTACGCAGGATATTAAGCAAGCTATCCGAAGATAATCCCGCTCCTGCGGTCTTGGACGGAGGCCAGGATAAGGCCTGGCTCCAACCTAAGTCATTGAGCAATTAGGCCATTACGCTTTGTTACTCAGTGACTCTGAATCTGGGTTCTGAATTGAGTCATCAACCAGAACAACGGGCGTAAGATTCTAGATGAATTTTTCGCCCGTTTCAAGCAGCAATTAGTTTGCTACGGCAGTCAGACCAGCCTGGTCAACGGCAACGCCGGCGCCCATGGTGGTAGAGATGCTAACTTTCTTGATGTATACGCCTTTAGCCTGTGAAGGTTTAGCTTTTTTCAGCGCAACCAACAGAGATTCCAGGTTTTCTTTCAGTTTGTCAGCATCAAAGTCCACTTTACCAATGGTAGTGTGGATGATGCCGTTTTTGTCGTTACGATAACGAACCTGACCTGCTTTAGCGTTTTTCACTGCTTCAGCAACGTTAGGAGTTACAGTACCAACTTTAGGGTTTGGCATCAGGCCACGTGGACCCAGAACCTGGCCCAACTGGCCAACAACGCGCATTGCATCTGGAGATGCAATAACAACGTCAAAGTTCATTTCGCCTTTTTTGATCTGGTCAGCCAGATCTTCCATACCTACCAGCTCAGCGCCAGCTGCTTTAGCAGCTTCTGCGTTTGCGCCTTGGGTAAATACAGCAACACGTACTGAACGACCAGTACCGTGTGGCAGAACAGTCGCGCCGCGAACGTTCTGGTCTGATTTACGTGCATCAATGCCGAGGTTGACAGCAACGTCAACGCTTTCAACGAACTTGGCAGTAGCCAGTTCTTTCAGCAGAGCAATAGCTTCAGCGATGTCGTACTGCTTGGTCGCGTCTACTTTGTCACGGATTACGCTCATGCGCTTGGTCAGCTTAGCCATTTCTTAATCCTCTACTACCAGGCCCATGGAACGTGCAGTACCTTCGATAGAGCGAGTCATCGCTTCTACGTCAGAACCAGTCATGTCCGCAGCTTTAGTTTCTGCGATTTCACGTACCTGAGCACGAGAAACTTTACCGACTTTATCTTTGTTCGGCTTACCTGAACCAGACTTGATGCCCGCTGCTTTTTTCAGCAGAACGGCAGCAGGAGGGGTTTTGGTAACGAAGGTGAAAGAACGGTCGCTGTATACAGTGATAACAACTGGAGTAGGCAGGCCTTTCTCCAGAGATTCTGTTTTGGCGTTAAACGCTTTACAGAATTCCATGATGTTAACACCCTGCTGACCCAGAGCTGGACCAACAGGTGGACTTGGGTTCGCCATACCAGCTGCAACTTGCAGCTTGACGTAGGCTTGTACTTTCTTAGCCATGATAATTCCTCAAATGGGTTATAGCGCCTGAAAACAGGCTCCCCGTGGTTACGATTTACACGCTATTGCTAGCGCATAAAAACAAAAGGCGCGAAATTATAGGTAAATTTCGCGCCTTCCGCAAGAGCTAAAAAGTGAACAAAAGGGTTAACCTTTCTCCACCTGAGCAAAGTCGAGTTCTACTGGTGTTGCACGGCCAAAGATGGAAACAGAGACCTTCAAGCGGCTCTTCTCGTAATCCACTTCTTCGACCACACCATTGAAGTCGGCAAAAGGACCGTCGCTGACGCGCACCATCTCGCCTGGTTCGAACAGCGTTTTTGGACGCGGCTTATCACCCACCTGCTGCAGGCGGTTCATAATCGCATCGACTTCTTTATCACTAATCGGCGCAGGACGGTCAGAAGTGCCGCCAATGAAGCCCATGACACGTGGTACGCTACGCACTAAGTGCCAGCTGGCATCATTCATCACCATCTGCACCAGCACATAACCAGGGAAGAACTTACGTTCGCTTTTGCGGCGCTGGCCACCACGGATTTCAACGACTTCTTCAGTCGGCACCATGACTTCACCAAACAGCTCTTCCATGTTGTGCAGTTTGATATGCTCTTGCAGCGACTTCGCTACGCGGGCTTCAAAACCGGAGAACGCCTGAACGACGTACCAGCGTTTTTTTGGAGCTTCAGACATCTCAGAACCTCAGGCCAGTGATAAACGATACCAGACGGACCAGAATTCCATCCAGCCCCCACAAAATCAGAGACATCACGGCAGTGACCGCGGCAACGATTAACGTGGTGTGCAATGTTTCCTGGCGAGTCGGCCAAATGACCTTACGCATTTCGGTTCTTGCTTCACGAGCAAAAGCCACAGTCGCTTTGCCTTTGATAGTCAGCAACGCAATGCCGCCAGCCGCAGCAATCAGTACTACGACAGCCAGCGCGCGCAGAGGCAGCGTAATGTCGCGATAAAGATAATTGCCAACGATTGCTACTAAGAGCAATGCGATGACAGCAACCCATTTTACCGCTTCCAGGCCGCGCCCGCTCCCTTGAGCTTCGGTATTCGCACTCATAAACCAACCTGCCACAATAATTCAGAAACAATTCTGCCCCGCAGAGTGAGGCATCCAAACCGAATGAGCTTTTGGGCGTACTCGGTATCCGACGCCGTAAACCAGAGCCTGTCTCAGCAATGATTATGATCGAAAATCACTGATGAGCCAGGTTCTATGTAACAGCGTACAAAAAGGGCATCAAATGATGCCCTTTCCGTATGCATTGCGTCAAATGTTATCGCAATTAAGCGATAATTTCAGCAACAACGCCCGCACCAACAGTACGGCCGCCTTCACGGATTGCGAAACGCAGACCCTGATCCATAGCGATTGGCTTGATCAATGTAACGGTCATTTTTACGTTGTCGCCTGGCATTACCATTT
>NZ_MLFR01000047.1 GCF_002095475.1 Pantoea rwandensis | reverse complement strand
CTGCAGGCGGCGCGAAAGACGTCAACGTGCCTGACATTGGCGGCGATGAAGTCGAAGTCACAGAAGTGCTGGTCAAAGTGGGCGACAAAGTCACCGCTGAACAGTCACTGATCGTGGTGGAAGGCGACAAAGCGTCGATGGAAGTGCCAGCCCCATTCGCGGGTACGGTGAAAGAGCTGAAAGTGTCCACCGGCGATAAAGTGAATACCGGTTCACTGATCATGGTGTTCGAAGTAGAAGGCGCTGCGCCTGCTGCTGCGGCACCTGCGGCGAAACAGGAAGCGGCTCCGGCGGCAGCGAAACCTGCCGCTGCAGCGCCAGCAGCAAAAGCTGACGCCAAAGGCGAGTTTGCTGAGAACGACGCTTACGTCCACGCTACCCCGGTGATTCGTCGCCTGGCGCGCGAGTTCGGTGTCAATCTGGCGAAAGTTAAAGGCACCGGCCGTAAAGGTCGCATCCTGAAAGAAGACGTGCAGTCTTACGTGAAAGATGCGGTGAAACGTGCGGAAGCCGCACCGGCTGCAGCAGCGAGCGGCGGAAGCCTGCCTGGCCTGCTGCCATGGCCGAAAGTGGACTTCAGCAAGTTCGGTGAAGTAGAAGAAGTGGAACTGGGTCGTATCCAGAAGATCTCGGGTGCTAACCTGAGCCGTAACTGGGTGGTTATCCCGCACGTTACGCACTTCGATAAGACCGATATCACCGATCTGGAAGCGTTCCGTAAACAACAAAACGCTGAAGCGGAAAAACGTAAGCTGGATGTGAAGTTCACCCCTGTCGTGTTCATCATGAAAGCCGTTGCCGCTGCGATGGAGCAGATGCCGCGTTTCAACAGTTCGCTGTCTGAAGATGCACAACGACTGACGCTGAAGAAATACATCAACATCGGTGTGGCGGTAGATACGCCAAACGGTCTGGTGGTTCCAGTGTTCAAAGATGTGAACAAGAAAGGCATCACTGAACTGTCGCGCGAGCTGATGGCGATTTCTAAGAAAGCGCGTGATGGCAAGCTGACGGCTAGCGATATGCAGGGCGGTTGCTTCACCATCTCTAGCCTTGGCGGCTTGGGTACCACGCACTTTGCGCCAATTGTTAATGCGCCAGAAGTGGCTATCCTCGGTGTCTCCAAGTCTGCGATGGAGCCGGTGTGGAACGGTAAAGAGTTTGAGCCGCGTCTGATGATGCCAATCTCCCTCTCCTTCGACCACCGCGTGATCGACGGTGCTGATGGTGCGCGCTTTATCACCATCATCAATAACACACTGTCCGACATTCGCCGTCTGGTGATGTGAAGTTAACCAAGGCCGGCAAATGCCGGCCTTGTTGTAAGCATTCAATGTTGCCGCGGTTGGCAGTTTATTAACAATTCTGTAAACTCTTGCGGTGAAATGTCCCGGTGGATAAAGGGCATGCGGAGCCTGGGACGGGCTCGCTTTTGACCGCCGGCAATCTAATAAGAGGTCATGATGAGTACAGAGATTAAAACTCAAGTCGTGGTACTTGGGGCAGGTCCTGCAGGTTACTCTGCAGCCTTCCGTTGCGCTGATTTAGGTCTGGAAACCGTAATCGTTGAGCGTTACAGCACCCTCGGTGGTGTTTGTCTGAACGTGGGCTGTATCCCGTCAAAAGCGCTGCTTCATGTTGCGAAAGTGATCGAAGAAGCCAAAGCACTGGAAGAGCACGGCATCGTGTTTGGCCAGCCGCAAACTGACATCAACAAGATTCGTACCTGGAAAGAGAAGGTTATCACCCAACTGACTGGCGGTCTGGCCGGTATGGCCAAAGGCCGTAAAGTAAAAGTGGTAACTGGTCTGGGTAAATTCACTGGTGCTAACACCCTGGTGGTGGAAGGTGAGGGTGGTGCAACCACCATCAACTTCGATAACGCGATCATCGCTGCGGGCTCTCGCCCAATCGAACTGCCATTCATTCCACACAACGATCCACGCGTGTGGGATTCAACCGATGCGCTGGAACTGAAAGAAGTACCGAAGCGTCTGCTGGTAATGGGCGGCGGTATTATCGGTCTGGAAATGGCGACCGTCTATAACGCGCTGGGTTCAGAGATCGACGTGGTTGAGATGTTCGACCAGGTTATCCCTGCTGCCGATAAAGACGTGGTGAAAGTCTTCACTAAGCGTATCAGCAAGAAATTCAATTTGATGCTGGAAACCAAAGTGACCGCTGTTGAAGCGAAAGACGATGGTATCTACGTATCAATGGAAGGCAAAAAAGCCCCGGCTGAAGCGCAGCGTTATGATGCAGTGCTGGTGGCGATTGGCCGTGTGCCAAACGGCAAAGGCCTGGATGCCGGTAAAGCGGGCGTGGAAGTGGACGATCGTGGTTTCATCCGCGTCGACAAACAGCTGCGTACCAACGTGCCGCACATCTTCGCTATCGGCGATATCGTCGGTCAGCCAATGTTGGCGCACAAAGGCGTGCACGAAGGCCACGTAGCGGCAGAAGTGATTTCTGGTCTGAAGCATTACTTCGACCCGAAAGTGATCCCTTCTATCGCCTATACCGAGCCAGAAGTTGCCTGGGTTGGTCTGACCGAGAAAGAAGCCAAAGAGAAAGGCATCAGCTACGAAGTTTCCACCTTCCCGTGGGCTGCTTCTGGCCGTGCTATCGCTTCTGACTGCGCAGACGGTATGACCAAACTGATCTTCGACAAAGAGACTCACCGTGTGATCGGTGGTGCGATTGTCGGTACCAACGGCGGCGAGCTGTTGGGTGAAATCGGTCTGGCGATCGAAATGGGCTGTGATGCAGAAGACATCGCACTGACCATTCATGCGCACCCAACGCTGCATGAGTCGGTTGGCCTGGCGGCTGAAGTGTTCGAAGGTAGCATTACTGACCTGCCAAACCCGAAAGCGAAAAAGAAATAATTTTTCGCACTAAATAAAATAAACGGCTCCTTGATGGAGCCGTTTTTTATTACTGCTTCTATTTAAATGAGTCGTTAAAAAAGGCGCGTGAGCTAACACGTAAACCCTGCTGGAATTAGCAGGGGCGAACCCCTGCTAATGAAGTTTTACTGCTTAACTTCGTAAGCCATTACCGCAGATAATTCAGCAGCGAATATCTTAAATCGTAATTCGCAAAGTGTATTACGATTCACCAGGCACAACACTAATAACATGAGCCCGCCGATAATCAGCTTGCTGAATGATAACTTCATAATCACTTACTCCTTGCATTAGCATGAGCAAGCAACTACCCTGACATTGCTTAGGTGTTTTGGGTAGTTGCCTGCTCATGCGGTTGATGGAAATTGACCGCATGAGTTTCTCACTCCACAACCCACCTTAATTCATTATGCTTAAGGCAGATTGCCTCAAGCGCCCGCAGGCAGTCTACGCGATTTCTTTTTTATTTCACGTATATTTTCATTCTCTGTTTATTATTATTTTCATTATTAGTCGTTGCTGTTAATTGAATTTATAAACTGATTGTATTATTGATTATCTTTATTCTTTATCCAGTCAATAAAATGCCTAAGCGGTGCGGAAACGTATTTCCTGCTGGGGTAATAGAGCCAAAATCCCTCTTCAACCTGAGTATGCTCAGCGAGTATTTCAATTAATTCCCCGCTCGCCAGGGCGTTATTAACCGCATCCTGATGTAAAAAAGCGATACCCAACCCAGCACACGCCGCTTGCAGAATGCGCTCATTATTGTCGAGTACCAGCGAGCCTTTTACCGCCACTTCCTGTTTGCGCCCCTCTTGCCAGAACTCCCAACGATAGCGGCGCCCACTGGGAAAGCGCCGCTCAATGCAGGGGAAGTGCAGCAGGTCCGCAGGGGATTGTGGTATGCCACATTGATTAAGGAACGACGGGCTGGCCACGGCTAGCGCGCGCATGGGGTGACCAAAGGGTACGGCAATCATGTCCTGCGCCAGCACATCGCCATAGCGCACGCCAGCATCAAAGCCGGACGCCACGATATCAACCAGCGCATCATTGCTGTCAATCTCCAGCGTTATCTCGGGATAACGTTGGATAAACGGCAGGATGAGAGATTGAAAAAATAGCGCTTCAGCGGAGCGTGGCATGCTGATGCGCAGCACCCCACGCGGATCCTCGCGCCAGTCATTCAATTCATCCACGGCCTGCGACAAATCCGCCAGCGCCGGTTGAATGCGCTGCAGAAAGCGCTCACCCGCTTCGGTCAGCGCCACTTTACGTGTGGTGCGCGTCAGTAAACGCACACCTAAACGCTCTTCAAAATGACGCATGGCGTGACTCAGACTGGAAGGCGTCACGTTACGCTCCTCGGCAGCTTTACGAAAGCTGAGATGCTGTGCAATAGCAGCAAACATCTCCAGTTCCTGCAGGGTGGCTCGGCATCTGCTCATTACTGAATTTCACTCACTAAATCGACGAGAAGGGCGCAATTGTTGCTGTAATTGCTGAGGTTTATAACATTAACACCGTAAGCGAAGAGGATAAATCAATGCAACAGCGTCAATTAGGCAGTCAGGGATTACAGGTTTCAGCGTTAGGATTAGGCTGCATGGGCATGAGCTTTGCCTATGGTCAGAATGATGAGAAGCAGGCGTTAAATACGCTGGCTCGTGCATTTGAACTCGGCGTCAATTTCCTCGATACCGCTGAAGTTTATGGTCCCTTCACCAATGAAATGTTGCTGGCTAAAGCGATTAAAGGCCGCAGCGATATCAAAGTCGCCACCAAGTTTGGTTTCCGCATCACCGATCATGGGGAGGGCTGGGAGCGCATCACCGGTGCCAATAGCGAACCGGCGCATATCCGCCGTGCAGTTGAAGGTTCACTCCAGCGTCTGGGTGTGGAAACCATCGAGTTGTTGTATCAGCATCGCCTCGACCCTGCCGTGCCGATTGAGGATGTGGTGGGCGTGATGGCGGACCTGGTGCGCGAAGGAAAAGTGAAGTATCTCGGCTTATCAGAAGTCTCATCCGCCACTTTGCGCCGCGCCCAGGCCGTTCACCCCATCTCGGCTTTACAAAGCGAGTACTCATTGTGGACACGCGATCCTGAACAGGAAATTCTGGCAACCTGCCGTGAGCTTAACATTGGATTTGTGCCCTACAGCCCATTGGGACGTGGCTTCCTCACCGGTAAATTTCCGGCTGCGGCCACGCTGGCTGAAGACGATTTCCGTCGCTACCTGCCGCGTTTCCAGCAAGATGCGCAGGCGCATAACCAGAAGTTAGTGAATCAGCTATCAGAGATGGCTGCAGGTTATGATGCCACCGCTGCTCAGTTGGCGTTGGCCTGGGTGTTGGCGAAAGGCGACGACATTGTGCCCATTCCCGGCGCCAGCAAAATCGCCAACCTGGAACAAAACTGTGCCGCAGCCTCATTAATGTTGCAGGCTGCTGATATCACGGCGCTAGATGTGCTTTTTAATCCACAAAATATTCAGGGCGAACGTTATACCGAGAGTGAGTTTATGATGGTTGACCGTTAAGGCTTCACGGATGCGCACGAAAAAGCAGGCCTAAGGTGCCTGCTTTTTTTATGTGATCCCGCTCAACATCCAGATAAATCTGCTAAATAACGCACGGATGTTGCTTTTTTGTAAACAGATTAACAATCAGCCGAAATGCTGCTATGCTGGCCGACGCGGAACCGGGCACCTCGCCCTACTGTTTGACAGCATCAAGAGGTGCACCGGAAAGCTATACAATGAGAGCGAGGAGAACGTCGTGCTAGAAGAATACCGTAAGCACGTTGCCGAGCGTGCTGCCCAGGGAATCGTACCTAAGCCGTTAGATGCTTCCCAGATGGCCGCGCTGGTTGAACTGCTAAAAAACCCGCCAGCGGGTGAAGAAGAATTCCTGACCGATCTATTGGTCAACCGTGTACCCCCAGGTGTTGATGAAGCAGCTTATGTAAAAGCTGGTTTCCTGGCAGCTGTCACTAAGGGCGAAGCCCTCTCTCCTCTGGTTACTCGCGAAAAGGCAGTTGAACTGCTGGGCACCATGCAGGGTGGCTATAACATCCATGCGTTGATTGAAGCGCTTGAAGATGAAGCACTGGCCCCCATCGCCGCTGAAGCCCTGTCCCATACGCTGCTGATGTTCGATAACTTCTACGATGTCGAAGAGAAAGCAAAAGCGGGTAACTCCCACGCGAAAAAAATCATCCAGTCCTGGGCCGATGCAGAATGGTTCCTGAAGCGTCCTAAGCTGGCTGAAAAAATCAGCACCACCGTGTTCAAAGTGACCGGCGAAACCAACACCGATGACCTCTCTCCGGCACCGGATGCATGGTCACGTCCGGATATTCCACTGCACGCACTGGCGATGTTGAAAAACCCACGTGATGGTATCGAACCCGACGATGCCGGTAACATTGGGCCGATCAAACAGATCGAAGAGTTGCAGAAAAAAGGGTTCCCGCTGACCTACGTTGGTGACGTCGTCGGTACCGGTTCTTCACGTAAATCTGCCACCAACTCGGTGCTGTGGTTTATGGGCGATGACATTCCGTACGTGCCAAACAAAAAAGGCGGCGGTCTGTGCCTCGGCGGCAAAATTGCACCGATCTTCTTCAACACCATGGAAGATGCGGGCGCACTGCCAATCGAAGTCGACGTAGATCGTCTGAACATGGGCGATGTGATTGACGTTTACCCGTACAAGGGTGAAGTACGTAATCATGAAACCGATGAACTGCTGGCGACCTTCGAGCTGAAAACCGAAGTGCTGTTGGATGAAGTGCGTGCCGGTGGCCGTATTCCACTGATCATCGGGCGTGGCCTGACGACCAAAGCGCGTGAAGCTCTCGGCCTGCCGCACAGCGATGTGTTTGTCCAAGCCAAAGACGTTGCTGAGAGCACCCGTGGTTACTCACTGGCGCAGAAAATGGTGGGTCGTGCTTGTGGCGTTGAGGGCGTTCGTCCTGGCGCTTACTGCGAACCAAAAATGACTTCAGTGGGTTCTCAGGATACCACCGGTCCAATGACCCGTGATGAACTGAAAGACCTGGCGTGCCTCGGTTTCTCCGCTGACCTGGTGATGCAGTCATTCTGTCATACCGCTGCTTATCCTAAGCCGGTCGACGTGACCACCCATCACACCTTGCCTGACTTCATCATGAACCGTGGCGGCGTCTCACTGCGTCCGGGTGATGGCGTTATCCACAGCTGGCTGAACCGTATGCTGCTGCCAGATACTGTTGGTACCGGCGGCGATTCACACACCCGTTTCCCTATCGGTATCTCCTTCCCGGCGGGTTCTGGTCTGGTGGCGTTTGCTGCTGCGACCGGCGTAATGCCACTGGATATGCCTGAGTCAGTATTGGTGCGCTTTAAAGGCGAAATGCAGCCGGGCATCACCTTGCGCGATCTGGTGCATGCGATTCCGCTGTACGCGATCAAAGCAGGCCTGTTGACCGTTGAGAAGAAAGGGAAGAAAAACATCTTCTCTGGCCGCGTGCTGGAAATCGAAGGTCTGCCGAAACTCAAAGTTGAGCAGGCGTTTGAGCTGACCGATGCTTCCGCTGAGCGTTCTGCTGCGGGTTGTACCATCAAGCTGGATAAAGAGCCGATCATTGAGTACCTCAACTCAAACATCGTGCTGCTGAAGTGGATGATCTCTGAAGGTTACGGCGATCGTCGTACGCTGGAGCGCCGCGTTGAAGGCATGCAGAAATGGCTGGCGGATCCGCAACTGCTGGAAGGCGATGCGGATGCAGAATATGCTGCTGTGATCGAAATCGATCTGGCCGATATTAAAGAGCCAATCCTGTGTGCACCAAACGATCCGGACGATGCGCGCTGGCTGTCTGATGTGCAGGGCGAGAAAATCGATGAAGTGTTCATCGGCTCTTGCATGACCAACATCGGTCACTTCCGTGCAGCCGGTAAACTGCTGGATGCGCACAAAGGCCAGCTGCCAACCCGTCTGTGGGTTGCGCCGCCAACCAAGATGGATGCCGCACAGCTGACCGAAGAGGGCTACTACAGCGTCTTCGGTAAGAGCGGTGCGCGTATCGAGATCCCAGGCTGCTCACTCTGTATGGGTAACCAGGCGCGTGTGAAAGACGGTGCAACGGTGGTCTCCACCTCAACCCGTAACTTCCCGAACCGCTTGGGTACCGGCGCGAATGTGTTCCTTGCATCGGCGGAGCTTGCAGCAGTCGCATCACTGTTAGGTAAATTGCCGACTCCAGACGAGTATCAGCAGTTTATGGTTCAGGTTGATAAGACCGCGGCAGATACTTACCGCTACCTCAACTTTGACCAGCTGGGTCAGTACACTGAGAAAGCTGACGGCGTAATCTTCCAGACCGCTGTTTAATCGGCAAACGGAATACGCAGAAGGGACGATGAAAATCGTCCCTTTTTTTGTGCACTTTTCTGGCTCGCTTTCCAAAAACACGCATTTTGTCCTATTTTTCTAATCCATTAATAATTAGTCTGAATGATAAATAACAAGGCGTTATTTTATATTTCTCTATTTATCGACTAGAGGTGATTTACATGGGTTGTCAGTTTTTATTAAGGATGTTGCTTGTTTATTGTTAGGTTTTTCTGGTGGCGTTTTAAAGCGTTATTTTTGATCTCATGTATTAGCAAAGAAAAATGCTGCGAAAAATCGGTTTATGACAGATTAAATGCCAACACCAAGATCAAATTAAGTTCATAAATGCGTTTTGAGATTATTCCTATCTCTGTGCTTCCTAATTTTCCGCGTCCCAGTTATGTTTAAAAAAAGTGAAATAAGCCGCTTGGCTTAGTGTGCTTCACTTGCAATAACCCCCCGATATTTAATGACTAAATCTTAATGCTTGGCTAAAGCTTGATCGACGTGATCTTGGTCATGTTTAAGGTTGTTTAATGATTCCAGATGTCGGGGTTTAATAACAATGTTGTCATTGTGTGGGGTAAAAATGGAATTCAAAACCGCCATCTATGCACTTTCAATCGCGACGGTGATCTATGTGCCGTTAACGGCAAGTGCTGCAGGAACGCTGACCGGACAAGTGGGTATCCAGGTTGTTATTAGCGATGGGTGTACTGTGGGAAATAACGATTCCAGTGGTTCAACCAATAACTGGGGTACGATTGATTTTGGTACCTATGCTGATCTTGCCAATATTATTGATGGCAGTGTTCTGGGGGCTGATGGTAGCAGCAATGTCACCGTTACCTGCACCAGCGGCCTATCACCGACACTGACGTTGGATGGCGGCCTCAATGGTAGCAGTACTCTGCGTAATATGACCTCGGGCACTACCTTAATTCCCTATCGACTCTATTCTGACTCTTCTCGCAGCAGTGAAATTGCCGTCAATGGCAGCGTGTCACTGACCGCCGACGGCACCGCACAGAATGTGCCCATCTATGGCCGTATCTTGCCTTCCGACCAAAGCACCACTGCACCGACCTCCGGCACTTATGTGGACACGGTCACGGCGACACTGGCCTGGTAAATTGCGAGCGCGCCATGGGACGGCACCTTATCGCGATTGGCTGGCTGTTGCCGTCGCTATGCTGCTTGGCTAGCAGCACCACTGACAGTTTTCAGGTCACTGCTGCCATCACCAACGGCTGTGCTTTTGGTAGCAATGGCAGTGCGAGTGCAGACTTCGGCACCTTGGATTTCGGCAGCATGTCGGCCATCAGCAACCCAGTTGATGTGGCCAGCAGCAGCGGCACGGGTTCGATTGTGGTGACCTGCACTCCGGGTACAGCGATAACGCTTGCGCTGGATTACGGTGAAAATGGCGGCAGTGCCAGCACGCGTTATCTGAGCAATGGCAGCGCTACTCTCGCTTATCAACTTTATCAGGATGCCGCGCACACCACGGTTTGGGGCAGCGATTCACTGGCCTACAGCGTGTCGTCATTTCCTGAGAGCACACAAACTTACACCGTTTATGGACGTTTGTTTGCCACCACGGGCTTGCCCGCGTCAGGCACTTATCGCGATACCGTCACGGTGACCTTAACGTACTGAACCATGAAAAAATTGATCGTCATTGCACTGTTAGTCTTAATGAGTGGCGTGTCTCATGCCGCCAGTTCGGTATTGGTTTGGCCGATATTTCAAGTGATAGAAGCTGACCAGCATGGCAGTGCTTTATGGCTGGAGAACCGTGGCGGTCAGCCGGTGCGGTTGCAAATTCGCATCTTGGCTTGGCAGCAACAGGATTTTCGCGATCGTTATGCGGATCAACGCGAGGTGGTTGCCAGCCCACCTTTTGCCACCATTCCACCGCAGCAGCGTCAGCTGGTACGGTTAATACGTACAGGCGCACCGCCACAAGAGGGTGAACAAGCCTATCGCATTATCTTGGATGAAATTCCGGATGCGAATGTCCCTGTGGCGAAGAACAGCGCGGGATTACGTTTGCAGATGCGCTACGTGCTGCCGCTGTTTCTCGATGGCCAAGGTGTCTGGACGCAAACGCGGAATGATGTAAGGCGCGATCCGACCACGGTAAGCCAGCCACAACTGCACTGGCAGTGGGTGACTCAGCAGGGAAAAACTGTCCTGCGCATTCGCAATACCGGCAAGGTGCATGCGCGATTGAGTCAGGTATTTTGGGGAAGGGAGCCCGATGCAAGCAAAGCGACTTTCACGCTGGCAAAAGGTTTTCTTGGCTATGTATTAGCGGGACAGAGCATGCAATTTCCGCTGCCGCCGGGCAAATCCGTACCTATTGAGGGAACGCTTTATGCGAGGCTAACCGATAATGGCCCAGCGGTAGCCCTGTCACCATGATTTTAGCCCCTGCGAGCAGGCGGGTGCTTTTACCCAGTCTGCTGCTGTGCGGCATGTTGGATGCTAATGCGGAAGTCTATGACGGGTTGCCGCCTCCGCGTAGCTTGCAAAGCGCACAGACGGATTACACCTTGTGGCTGACGTTAAGCGTTAATGGCCGCAATGATGGCAGTGTCGTACCGGTTAGGGTGCAGGGCACACACTATCTGCTGGATGCCACCGTATTGCGGCGTAATCAAATTAAATTGGCGGCAACGCTTAGCGGCGCACAGGATGTCACCACGATGCCGCAGGTTACTGCCCGCTATGACAGTGTGCAGCAGGTTTTACAACTGCAAGTCCCGGACAGTTGGTTGCCAAAGCAAATGTTAAGCGATCGGCAAAACGCGCCTTATCAGGCAATCAGTTCACCGGGTATGTTGCTGAATTACGATGCCTACAGCGTGAAGAGTGCCGACACCAGCAGCTACAGCGCGATTTGGCTGGAACAGCGTTTTTTCTCCGCCTCGGGCTATCTCTCCAATACCGGTAGCTGGCGACAATATTGGCAAGCGAACAGCAATAACGATGGTCGTGAGGGCTATCTGCGTTACGACACTACTTGGAAATACAGCGATGTAGACCGCATGCTGAGTTATCAACTGGGCGATGTCATCAGTAATTCGCTCAGTTGGAGCAACTCGGTACGCTTGGGGGGGCTGCGTATCAGTCGCAGCTTTGCCGTGCGTCCCGATTTGGTGACCTACCCGATGTTGAACTGGTCGGGCACCGCCGCGGTGCCCGGTAGCGTGGATGTATTTATCAACGGTTACAAGGCCAGCAGCAACAGCTTGAATGCAGGTCCATGGACACTGACCAGCACGCCCTACATCAACGGCGCGGGTGAAGCGACGCTGGTGACCACGGATGCTTTAGGTCGTCAGGTTGAGACCAGTATTCCATTTTATGTTTCTAACCAACTCTTACGCAGCGGACTCAGTGACTTTGATTTTAGTGCGGGTGCTCTGCGGCAAAACTACGGAATTCACAGTGCGGATTATGACGCTGCGGCCGTCAGTGGCTTTTATCGCTATGGTCTGAATGATCATCTCACGCTAGCGCTACAAGGTGAAGGGCGAGAAGGGTTAGCACGCACAGGTGTCGGTGCCGATATGGCAGTTGCGCGCTTGGGCACTCTCTCGTTAAGCGCCAGTCAGTCTCAAGCCGGGGGCCGTGGTCAGCAATATTCTGCTGGCTATTCATGGTATGCGCCAAGCTTTAGTCTCAGCGTCAGCCATGTGCAACGTAGTTCCGGATTCAGCGATCTCTCGGTCTATAACACCAGTGCAACACTCAGCCGCCGTGCTGAACAGGCGACTCTGAGTCTGGCCCCTTTTGGCCGCTGGGCTGGGACCTTTGGACTTGGCTATTTTGATATCACCGCGCACGACAGCACGCGTACCCGATTAGCCAATCTATCCTGGAGTCATGGGTTGTGGGGGAGCAGTAGTCTGCATCTGACACTGAATAAAACCCTTGGCGAGCACGGTATGGCGGCACAACTCCAGTTGCTGGTTCCCTTTGATCAAGCGGGATCGCTTTCACTTTCCAGTCAGCGCGACAGTGCCGGTGAAACGGCGCAGACAGTGAGCTACAGTCGCGCTGCACCCGCAGCAGGTGGGGTGGGCTTTAATCTGGCGGCATCACAAAACAATGACGGTTATCAGCAAGCGGATCTCACCTGGAAGAACCGCTATGCCGTGTTGAGTGGCGGAACCTATGGCTCATCAGGCGATCGCACCCAATGGTTTGATGCCAGTGGTGCATTGATTTGGATGGACGGTGCGCTGTTTGCCAGTAGCAAGATCAATGATGCCTTTATTGTGGTGAGTACCTCCGGTTACAGCGGCATTCCGGTGCGTTATGAAAACCAGTTATTGGGTAATACCGACAGCGGTGGTCACCTGTTGGTGCCGTGGGTGAGCGCTTGGTATCCGGCCAAACTCACTATTGACCCGCTGAATTTACCGGCAGATATCAATACGCCGCTGGTGGAACAACGGGTGTCAGTGCGAGAGGCCAGTGGTGCCTTAGTTAATTTCCCGCTACGCAAAACGCGTCCTTTGTTAGTGACGCTGGTGGATAGCCAGCATCACCCATTACCTCCCGGCACCTTAGTCACCGAAACCCAGAGCGGCCAAACCACGCCGATGGGCTATGGCGGGCAGGCGTGGTTTGAAGATGTTCCAGAGCATAGCGTGATTGCCGTGTCGCTACTTGGCGGCCAGTGTCGCCATGCGTTGGCGCTTACAGGTGAACAGGCACAATTTATTGTGGGGCCGCTGGTGTGCGGTATGGCTGATAAATCGGAGAATCAGAAATGAAAAGGATGTTGATGGCGCTCGTGCTGTTGCTCTCGGGATGGAGTGGCACGTTGTGGGCTGCATGCACCGGGAGTTCAAGTAGCACCGAGTTGGGGAGTATCAGCTCGTTTACGTTGGCAAGCACCGCACAGGTGGTGGAGTCCGGCACCGGTTTTACCTGTTCAGGCAGCGCGTTATCCCTGCTCAGTACCAATACGGTGACGGGCACCATCAGCAGTTCAGCCAATGCATCCGGCACCACGCCCCGTTTCTACAACAGCAGTACGGGCAGCTACGTGCCCTACAGTATTTGCAGCGATAGCGCCTGTAGCACGGTTTATAATATCGGCAGCAGTAAAACCTGGAGCTCAACGTCATTACTGGGTTTGCTGGGGTTGTTCAATGCTAGTGATGGCTCATTGCCGCTTTATTTGAAAACGACTACCGGCGCAAATGTGCCAGCGGGTACCTACACCGATACGCTGACGCTGTCGTGGAATTACAGTATTTGTTTTGTCGGGGTCTTGGGCTTGTGTGTTTACACCACGGGTACGGCAACCTCAACCATTCAGTTGCAATTTGAAGTGACCAATGATTGCGCCATCGACAGTGCGCCTGATGTGGACTTTGGCAGCGCTTCATTGCCCGCCAGCTTCAGTGCCGTGAGTTCAACCCTGGCGGTTCGTTGCACGCTTAACGCGGCTTACAGTATTAATCTGGCCAGCAGTCATGCCAGCAGCGGAGATTGGCGACAAATGAGCAACGGTGATTCACTGCTGCAATATCAGTTATATCAGTCAGACGGGACGGCGTGGACGGCCAGCAATGACCTCAGTGAGACCGGGACCGGCGCAGCGCAAAATATCAACTACTCGGCCAAAGTGAATCCCGACCAAACCAATCAGCCCGCAGGCAGTTACAGCGATACCGTGACGGTCACCGTCACCTATTAAGCGATGGCTTCTGGCATAATGCGACCGCGATCCCACTTTATTTAGCGCGCTACGCACAAAATGCACTTAATCGGTGCTGCATGTCGCGCCATTAGCTACACGAGGCAAACCCATGGAGTATGAATTTTTGCGTGATTTGGCCGGGCAGGTCAAAGTGCGTATGTCGATGGACCACGAAGCGGTGGGGCACTGGTTCAACGATGAGGTCAAAGATAATTTACCCCTGCTGGATGAAGTTGAAGCCGCTGCGCGTGAGGTGAAAGGCACCATTAATCAATGGCAGCGCATCGGCAGTGAATACACCATTTGGTTGGATGAAGAAGAGGTGATGATCCGTGCCAATCAGTTGGCCTTGGAAGACGACGGCATTGAAGAAGGCATGACCTATTACGACGAAGAGAGCCTGTCGTTTTGCGGCGTAGAAGATTTTCTTGCGGTAATTGCGGCCTATCGACAGTTTCTGGCGGGGAAATAGCAGTAGCTTGAGGAAACGCCGCATCAGAACGATGCGGCGAGTTTGGCACTTACGCGCCGCTTACCACGGAATGTGGATGGTGTACCTGTTCCTCATCCACGATAGGTTCGACTTTGCCCATCAGGAACAGGTAGTTAAGGATCCCAATCACCACCAGCACGGCAGAGAACACCAGCGCCCAAGTGAAGTGACCGGTAGCACCGACGATGGCGCCGGTAATGATCGGGCCCACCGCACCGCCCATGTTGGAAACGGTATTTTGCAGGCCAGCCACAATCGATACGCTATTTTGTGGGGCCACATCACCCGGCAGTGCCCAGACTTGAGAAGCGGCCACGGTGGTGCCGGATTTGGCGATACACAGCAGCAGCACGGTCATAAACACGGATTCAGTGAACGGCGCGAAACCAATGCATAGCGCCATCAGCAAACCAATGGTGAGGAACAGTTTGCGCGTAGCTGTCAGCGACAAAATCTTTTTGTGCACAATTCGATCCGATGCCCAGCCGGCCAGCACTTCGATCACCATGCCGCAAATCAATGGCAGCGCAGCCACCATCCCCATCTTGAGGAAATCCATGCCTTTATCTTTCACCAGGTAGGTCGGCAGCCAAGTGATAAAGAAGTAGGAGGTGTAGTTGATGGTGAAGAAGCCAATACACATCGCCCAGATATTGCGGTAGCGCAGCAGCTTGTACCACTTCATCGGTTTTACGCTTTTGTCGCCGTGTTTCTGCGCTTGACCATCACGGATAAAGCGCACCTCATCCTGACTGATCGATTTGTGATCTTCCGGGTTTTCCGAGTAGATGAAGTACCAGGCAATCACCCAGAATAAACCGAGTGCACCAATCGCCAGGAAGGTCAGACGCCAGTCGAACATGGCGATCATAAACACGATCAGCGGCATGGCGACGGCACCACCAAACTTCGAGGCGCTGTCAAACAGGCCTGAAACGGTGGCACGTTCACGATCCGGGAACCAGCGCGCGGTGATACCGGCGTTGCTCGGATAAGCGGCGGCTTCACCGACGCCAAGCGCTAAACGCAGCGCCAGCAGGGATTTAAAGCCGGTCGCCAGACCCATCGCCATGGTGGCAACCGACCACCAGGCCACGGCGAGACCCAGCCCTTTTTTCTGGCCGAAGCGATCGGCGAACCAACCCGCCGGGATCTGCAACAGCGCGTAAGACCAGAAGAACGCTGCCATGATAAAGCCCATCATCTCTGGGTTGATGTCGAGCTCTTTGATCAAATGCGGGGCGGCCGCAGAGAGTACGGTTCGGTCAATATAGTTAATGGCGATCGCCAGCCACATCAGGCCAGCAATCCACCAGCGGATGCGGGTAGAGCGAGAGGTGTTGTTCATAATATTTTTTTCACCTTCCCGGTGTCTTTCGCGCGGTAACGGCGTCGATTCCATTCATTCCCTCCGCACGCTTTCTGGGAGGGGAATGAAATTGTCGCCTGGCTACAGCACCAATGACTGGGGATTAAAATTTGGATTAAGTAGGGTTTTGAGAAAATTAATCCAGCCCGTTCATAACATTTGTCGGGCGTTCGCCCTGTTTGATGCACTGCACAATCTGTGTCACGCAGCGTTCACCAATCGCGCTGATGGCGCCGTCGGTGTAACCCGCGATATGTGAGGTCGGGATAAAGTTGCTGAGGCTGAACAGGGGATGTTCTGCCAGCGGTTCGTGATCGAATACATCAGCTGCGGCACCGGCGATGACGTTATCCAGCAGCGCCTGATACAGATCCTGCTCGTTAACGATGCCACCGCGTGATGCGTTGATCAGGAAAGCACCTTTTTTCATCTGTTTGAGGCGCGCGGCATCAAACAGGTTGTGCGTTTTATCGGTGAGCGGCTTGTGCAGCGTGATGAAATCGCTGCTTTGGGTCAGGTGATCGAGGCTGACAAATTCGATACCGTGCTCGGCGGCGAATTTTTCATCTGGATAAAAATCGAAAGCAATAACGCGCATGTTGAAGCCTTTAGCGCGCAGTGCCACCTGTTTGCCGATATTCCCGAGACCGATAATTCCCAGCGTTTTTCCATACACATCGGTGGCGAATATGCGAGGCCAGTTGCCGGCGCGGGTTTCAATCGCCGCCTGCGTAATCTGGCGTGCGCTATTGAGGATCAGTGCGAAGGCGAAATCGGCTACCGCATGCTTGTTGGCATCTGGCACGTTGGTCACGTAAATGCCGCGCTCGCGGGTGGCATCCAGATTGATGTTGTCGACGCCAACGCCGTGCTTACAGACAATTTTCAGCTGAGGGGCTTTTGCCAGCAGCGCTTCGTTGACGTCGGTGAAGGCAACGATCATCGCGACAGTTTCGGCCAGATGAGGCTCCAACGCGCTAAGCGGCGCATCAGCGGGCAGCGTAATCAGCTCGAAACCATTTTGTTGCAGCACATCGATTGGCGTGGCGTCATATTTAGCAAATGACGGCGAAGTACAGATGACTTTCATGATTCTTCCCGATGTTGAAAAGGGCAGTAATGGCCGCCGTGAGGCTTGCCTGATAATCGTTATGAGAAACCTGATGACTGCACATTTTGGTAGCGGCGCAATTTATTGCGCGATAAATCGCGCCGCTACTCAATGTGCATATTATTGGGCTTGGCTACTGGATGCCCTGGAGCTGTTACTGCAAATACTGATTCACGATCTGGCGGATCTTCTGCTCTTCTTCGGCAGAGAAGCTCACCGCATAACGGCTGTTACCGACATCAGAACCCAGCAGTGAAACGGCTTTTTTCACGGTGGCCGGTGGGAAACCGACGCTGTAGAGATCGGTGCGCAGGCCCGTAATGTTCTCTTGTGCCTGACGCGAACCTTCAATATCGCCCGCATGGAAACGGGCCCAGATGGCATTGATCTCTTTCGGAGCCACGTTTGCCAGACCAGAAATACAGGCGGTGCAGCCTTCAACAAAACCGCGATGGATCAGCGAATCTGGACCGGTCAGTACGTTGAAGTTCTCCATGCCTTCAGCGGCCTGCAGAAAACCGCTCAGGCTTTCATAGCTGCCCGCGCTGTCTTTGATACCGATGATGTTGGGATGCGACGCCAGTGCACGCACGGTTTCCGGCTGCAACGTGTTGCCGGTACGCGCAGGGATGTTGTACAGGTAAAGTGGTACATCGATCGCGTCGGCCACGGCACGGTAGTGAGCGATCAGTTCTTCCTGCTTCAGCGGTACGAAATAAGGTGTGATCACCGAAACCGCATCCACGCCCAGTTTGGCGACTTGTTTGCCCAGACGGATGGTTTCACACGTGGAGATTTCACCAATATGCGCCACAACCGGTGCTGCACCATTGACTTCGTCGACGCAGGTTTCGGTGACGGCCAATTTCTCTTGCTCGTTCAGTACAAAGAACTCACCGTTGGTGCCGCCGCAGAAAATGCCGTTGCCGGCGCTCAGCTGGCGTTGTACCTGCACACGCTGTGCTGCAGGGTTGAAGGCACCTTCGCTGTCGAAGGTGGTGACGATGGCGGTTAAAACGCCCTGAATTTTCTTGCTCATGATTCCCTCATTAATCCTTAGTGATTCAAAGCCGGAAACAGCGTCAGGTAGACGTTTCGCACGTCATCGGCGCCTACTTTCATCGGTACATTCTTCATCAGACGCTGCACATCGAGCGCGGCTTCTACCAGGTATGGCAGGTGGTCCGGGCCGATGCCTAACTCTTCCAGGCTGGCGGGCAGTTTGAGACGTTTCACCAGCGCGGCAAAATACTCCACCAGCGCATGCGACTTCGCTTCTTCATCCAGTGTGGCATCGGCATCGGGCAGCAGATCGTAAGCCTGCGCGAATTTGCTCACGGCGGCGGGACGCACGAAGCGCATGCACGGTGCCAGCAGAATGGCGTTCGCCACACCGTGGGGCAGATGATATTTGCCGCCCAGTGGGTAGGACATGGCGTGCACCAAATGGGTACCGGCATGGGCAATGGACGCGCCGCCGTAATAAGAGGCCCACAGCATGTTCAGACGCGCTTCCAGATTGCCCGGTTCGGCAATGGTGGTCTCAAGGCTGGCGAACAGCTTTTTCATACCGATCAGCGCATAGTTGTCGCTCACCGGGTTGGCGACCGTGGCGGTAAAGCACTCGATCAAATGGCACAACGCATCGATACCGGTGGAAGACGCAATATGTGGCGGCATGCTGGTGGTCAGTTCTGGCACCAGTGCCACATAATCTGGCAGCATCACGGGCGTAATAATGCCGACTTTGGTCTCTTTTTCGGGGATCGCCAGAATCGCGTTGGGTGTGGCTTCAGAGCCGGTACCGGCGGTGGTCGGAATCAACAGTGAGGTGGTACGGGTTTGCGGTTTCTCACCGGCCAGCAATGCATCCAGCGTTGGTGCGCCGTCAACGCAAAGGATCGACAGCAGTTTCGCGACATCCAGCACGCTGCCGCCGCCCACGCCAATCACCAGATCGACGTCGGTGGAAGGTAACGCGGCAACAATAGCAGCAACGTCATGTTGGCTCGGTTCCGGCGGGACGCTGTTAACGATGCTCAAACTGCTGATCTGCTGTTTCAGCTGCGCGATCAGCGACTGAACCGCTGGAATGCCTTCGATATTCTTATCGGTTACCAGAAGTGCTTTCTCTTTACCTTGCAGCAGATAGCTAAGGTCGTTAAGCGCTTGAAAGCCACTGATCACGGTGCTGTTGATATTCATTTCATACCCTTATTGCGTTTTTTTCGTACCAAATGATTAACTTTGCTCATTAGGTGCGTGTTCTGTCACTACAGTGCCTAAATTTATAGGACAAATTGATTTCAAATAATTTGATCTTGCTCACATATAATCAATCATGATTGAATATAATCAATCTCAGCGCGGCGAACTTGTCGGTAGAGGAAAGAGAATGACTTCACAGCCATGGAAAACGCCAGTCTTAGTGATTGCGGATGATTTTACCGGTGCCAATGACGCCGGTAGCGGATTGGCGCGAGCGGGGGCAAGAGTACATGTGCTGTTTGATAGCGGCACGCCACACGATGCCAACAGCGCTGATGTGCTGGTCATCAGCACCGATAGCCGAGCGATCGGTGAAGCAGACGCGGCTCATCGTACAACGCTGGCCGTTCAGCAGCATCAGGCAATTGCCCAGGATGGCTGGCTGTTTAAAAAGATTGATTCTACGTTGCGTGGCAATCCAGGCGCAGAAATTGAAGCCGCCTTAAAAGCGAGTGGAAAAACCTTAGCGCTGGTGGTGCCTGCGGTGCCCAAACTTGGTCGGACGACGCGTGAAGGCGAAGTTTGGATCAACCTGCAACGCCTCACCGATACCGAATTTGCCAGCGATCCTAAAACCCCGGTTACCAGTAGTCATGTGCTAACGCGTTTGCAAATGCAGAGTGATATGGCTGGTGAAACTCTCGATCTGGCCACGGTGCGCGGCGGACAGTTAGCGCAAGTGCTTGCTCGCAAGCAGGGGTTGGTGGTGGTGGATGCGGAGCAGGATGCTGACATCGCGCTGTTAATGGCTGCGGCGGCGACCTTGCCTTCGAGACCGCTAATGGCGGGGGCATCTGGACTGGGCGATGCGCTGGGAGAATATCTGGCGGGACGGCCAGCCCTTGCGAAGCAGCCGTTGTTGGCAGGGGCATCCGGGGCAGGTGGTGCGTTGAGTGAACATGTGGCCACCGTTCCAGTGCTGGCGATTGTGGGATCGATGAGTGCCATTGCGCAGCAGCAGATTGCACGCCTTGCGACTCAACGTGATATCCGCATGGTTGACATCGATATTCGTCAGCTATTTGCTCAGCCTGCATGGCCCCAGGCTGCTGAGTGGCAGCAGGTGATGCAGCAGGCCTTACGTGACGGCGCACATTGTGTGGTGCGTACCACGCAACACGCCGATCAGCGTCACGACATTGAACAGCTGTGCCAGCAACATCAGATTTCGCGTCAGGAATTGGGTGAACGCATTTGCCAATTTCTCGCGCAGCTCACGAGCAAAGTATGTCGCGAGACGCACCCGGCCGGCTTGTATCTTTCCGGCGGCGATGTGGCGATTGCCGTGGCGCAGGCGCTTGGCGCAAAAGGTTTCCAGATTCAGGGCTTGGTGGCAGGCTGCGTGCCGCACGGGGTTCTGCTTAATAGCGAATTACACCTGCCGGTGATGACCAAAGCGGGTGGCTTTGGCGATGAAAACACCCTGGTAGAAGCCATCCGTTTCATTGAGGAGAAGTCGAGTGAATAAAATTATTGCGGTGACCATGGGCGATCCGGCGGGCATCAGCCCGGAGATCATCATTAAAGCGTTAGCAGAAGGCGACTTGGCCGGTATCCCAGCAGTCGTCATCGGATGTGCCAGTACGCTGCGTCGAGTGATGGGATTGAACATTACGCCGCAGGCTGAACTGCGTGTATTGGATCAGGTAAAAGATGCGCATTTCGCACCGGGCATCATCAACGTTATCGATGAACCTTTGGCGAATCCTGAAGCGTTAAAACCGGGCGTAGTGCAGAAAGAAGCCGGCGATTTGGCTTGGCGCTGTGTTAAGCGCGCCACTGAACTGGCACTGGCCGGTGAAGTACACGCGATTGCGACAGCTCCACTCAATAAAGAAGCACTGCACTCAGCAGGGCACATTTATCCGGGGCACACCGAACTGCTGGCGCAACTGACCAACACCAAAAATTACGCCATGGTGCTCTATACCGATCATCTGAAAGTGATTCACGTGACTACGCACATTGCACTGCGCAAGTTCCTCGACACCCTGAACGGCGAGCGTATTCAGACCGTGATTGGTATGGCTGACACCTTCCTGCGCCGTGTTGGTTTCGATAACCCGCGTATTGCCGTGGCAGGTGTGAATCCACATGCGGGCGAGAACGGTTTGTTTGGCGACGAAGAGATCACCACCGTAGCCCCCGCGATCAAAGCAATGAAAGAGAAGGGCATTGATGTGTATGGTCCTTGCCCGCCGGATACCGTGTTCCTGCAGTGCCAGCAAGGTCAGTACGACATGGTGGTGGCAATGTATCACGATCAGGGCCACATCCCACTGAAATTGTTAGGTTTTTATGATGGCGTCAATATCACTGCAGGCCTGCCGTTTATCCGCACATCCGCGGACCACGGTACGGCATTTGATATCGCCTGGACAGGTAAAGCGAACTCTGCGAGCATGGCGATCTCCATTAAACTCGCGATGCAGCTAGCATAGGGAAATATGAAGGGACAAAGCCGTCTCGACCAGATTATGGACTATTTAAAAAGTCATAATCTGGTCACTGTAGAACAGCTGGTGAGTGCGATCTCTGCCTCGCCAGCCACGATCCGCCGCGATCTGATCAAACTCGACAAGGAAGGCGTCATTAGCCGCAGTCATGGCGGCGTCACGCTGAATCGCTTTATTCCCGCACAGCCCACCACGCTGGAGAAGATGCAACGTAATCTGGCGGAGAAGCAGGCCATCGCGCAGTTTGCTGCCAGCTATGTGCAGTCGGGCGATTCCGTAGTTCTGGATGCCGGAACGACTATGCTGGAGCTGGCGCGCCAACTGACTCATCTGCAGCTGCGTGTCATCACCGCCGATCTGCACATCGCGCTGTTCCTGTCCGAATTCAAGCAGATTGAAACCACTATTATTGGTGGCCGTATTGATGACTCCAGCCAATCCTGTATTGGTGAACATGGTCGTCGTCTGCTGCGCAGCATCAATCCGGATATCGCTTTTGTCAGCTGTAACTCGTGGAGTATTGAGCGCGGTATCACCACGCCAACAGAAGATAAAGCCGGTTTGAAGATGGATTTGTTAGCCAATGCGCGCCGTCGCATTCTGCTGGCTGACAGCAGCAAGTATGGCTCCTGGTCACTGTATTGCGCGGCACCGATTGATAGCCTGACCGATGTGGTCACCGATGCGCGTCTCGACGATGCGGTATGTCGCGCTCTGCGCGAGCGTGGAATTGGCTTGCAGTTGACTGCCTGATGCAAGAAGGTCGCCATTAATGGCGACCCTACATTGTTCGTGCGGTTTTCGTAGGGTGCGCATTGATGCGAACCGCTGTGAGTCGCACTGAACTATAACAACTTCAATCCCGTCGCCGGAATATTGCGCCCGTAGTAAATCTCACGCATTTCCTTCCACAGCAGATTGGTAATCCGCTTGTGCTCTTGCGGGATTAACTCTTCAGGTTTGGTGTTAAACAGGTAATACTTCAGGTCAAACTCCTTCAGTAACATTTTGGTGTGAAAGATATTTTCCTGATAAACGTTCACATCCACCATGTCATACATCGACTTCATATCCTCGGACATAAAGTTCTGAATCGAATTGATTTCATGATCGATAAAGTGTTTTACGCCGTTCACATCGCGGGTAAATCCACGCACACGGTAATCGATAGTGACGATGTCCGACTCTAACTGGTGAATCAGGTAGTTCAGCGCTTTCAGCGGTGAAATGACGCCACACGTCGAGACTTCAATATCGGCACGGAAGGTACACAAGCCCCCCTCAGGATGGCTTTCGGGATAGGTATGCACGCAGATATGGCTTTTATCCAGGTGCGCCACCACCGAGTTGGGTAGCGGACCGGGGTGCTCAGACTTATCGATATCCTGCGGGTTGATGGGTTCTTCACTCACCAGAATGGTGACGCTGGCACCCTGTGGTTCGTAATCCTGACGTGCGATGTTCAGCACGTTGGCACCGATGATTGAACAGGTCTCGGTCAGGATTTCAGTCAGGCGGTTGGCATTATATTGCTCATCGATATAAGCGATATAGCCATCTCGCTCGGCTTCGCTGTTGGCGTAGCAAATATCGTAAATACAAAAACTCAGGCTCTTTGTCAGGTTATTGAAGCCATGTAGTTTCAGCTTTTGCAATTTCGTTACTCCTCACACGACAAAGCATTAAGCAGATATTGCGGCAAGGCGAAGCTACCGACATGTATCGCGGGATTGTAGTAGCGGCAGCGCAGTTCTGCATCTTCAAAGCGCGATTGCAGCGTGGCAGAATCCCATTGGCGCAGCATCTCGTTGTCGCTTGCCCAGGCAAACGTCATGATACCGCCGTAATAAGTGGGGACGGCAGCCTGATAAAAACTGACATCGGAAAAGTAGTGGCTGAGTTTGCGATGGCTGTTAATCGCCTCTTCTTGCTGCAAGAAGCAAACGCCGTTTTGTGCCACGAAGATGCCGCCTGGATTGAGCGCGTTCTTACAGCCAGCGTAAAACTCGGAGGTGAACAGACTTTCCCCTGGGCCAATCGGATCGGTGCAATCGGAGATGATGACGTCGAATTTTTCCTGCGTTTGATTGACGAAATTCACACCATCATCAATCACCAGATTCAGTCGCGCATCGTCATAGGCACCGGCGCTGTGGTTCGGCAGGTATTGTTTGCAGAAGCTGACCACACCGGCATCAATTTCTACCATGGTGATCTGTTCAACGTTTTGATGACGCGACACTTCGCGCAGCATCGCGCCGTCGCCGCCACCAATAATCAGCACGCGTTTCACGTGGCCGTGCGCCAGAATGGGCACATGGGTCATCATTTCGTGGTAGATGAACTCGTCGCGTTCGGTGGTTTGCACCACGCCATCCAGCGCCATGACGCGGCCAAAAGCTGCATTTTCAAAGATCACCAGATCCTGATGCGCTGTTTTGTCGCGATAAAGCAGTTTATCTACCGTGAAATACTGTCCAAATCCGGCATGAAGCGTCTCATACCACATTTCATTTTGGGCCATGATGGGGCTCTCCTCTAATGTCATCGCCATGAAAATGGAACAAAAAAGGATAGCGAATTATGACCGTGGTTGCACGGTCAAATCTTCAGCAGGGGGCAGTGCGGCGGGCTATTTAACGTACGCGAGCAGACTCAGCGAATCACGCGCCAACGACTTACACTTCTTATCGTTGGTGATGGCGATGCCGCTTAAATCTTTGTAGCTCTCTTCGCCGAGGACTTTCATGTTGTAGTTGCTGTAATTGCTCAAATCCCAACGGTTCTGCTGGGCGAAAAACACCAATGCTTTACGAATTTGTGCATCCGGCAAATCCTGATAGCCGCAATCATTCTTCAGATAGACAAACACGGCGGTGAGGTCTGCCAAATCTTCTGCTTCGGATTCGCTCAGCGCAAAACTGGTGGAGGAGAAGCCAAGGAGTCCCGCCAGCAGCAGGATCTTGATGCTTTTCATCATAATCATTCTCAACAAGGGGCAATTGATTGACGTTAGCACAGTTATTGCAGGGATTCCGCTAAATTTGCCCAAACGGGCGATTCCCGCGCTTTTTATCAGTGCATTCTGTTTCAGGGCTTGACCCTCCCGCAGGGGAAAGGTTTACCCTGTGCCCTTATTCACGACAAGGATAAGAATATGCAACGTCGTCATTTTCTAAAGTTGACTGCCGCACTCAGCGCTGCAGGTGCTCTGCCGCTGTGGAGTCGTTCGCTAATGGCGGCTACGCGTCCGTTATTGCCTATCCCCTCTATTTTACAGCCCGATGCACGCGGTCAGTACACGCTGACGGCGATGAGCGGCACCAGCCAATGGAATGGTCAGTCGGTTCCAACCTGGGGCTACAACGGCAATCTTTTGGGGCCGGTTTTACGTTTACAACGTGAGAAACCGGTCACCGTCAATATCCATAACCGGTTGGCGGAAGGCACCACCGTGCACTGGCACGGACTGGAAATTCCGGGTGACGTTGATGGCGGCCCACAAGCGGTGATTGCGCCAGGTGCCTCGCGACAAGTGAGCTTCACGCCGGACCAACCTGCTGCCACCTGTTGGTTCCACCCGCATCAACATGGCAAAACAGGCTATCAAGTGGCGCAGGGCTTGGCCGGTTTGGTGCTGTTGGAAGATATTGATTCTGGTAAATTGCGCCTGCCGATGCAGTGGGGCGAAGACGATGTGCCGCTGATCTTCCAAGATAAACAGCTGACAAAAGATGGATCAAAAATCGATTATCAACTGGATATTATGCGTGCGGCAGTGGGCTGGTTTGGCGACATGATGCTGACCAACGGCGTGCAGTATCCTCAGCAAGCGGTGCCGCGCGGTTGGCTGCGTCTGCGTTTGCTGAATGGCTGCAATGCACGTTCGCTGGATATTGCGACCAGCGATCGCCGCCCGCTGTATGTTATTGCCAGCGATGGTGGCTTATTGGCCGAGCCGGTTAAAGTCGACAATCTGCCGTTACTGCCCGGTGAACGTTTCGAAGTGATGATTGATACCTCAGACGGCAAAAGTTTTGACGTGGTGACGCTGCCAGTGACGCAAATGGGGATGACGCTGGCGCCGTTTGATCAGCCTCTACCGCTGGTACAGATCCTGCCTTTACGCGTAATGGCGAGCGGTACGATGCCGGATAAGCTAGTGGATTTACCGCCGTTGCCTTCAGTGGAAGGTGCACAAAATCGCTGGCTGCAGCTGATGATGGATCCACAACTGGATCAACAAGGTATGCAGGCGCTGATGGATCGTTATGGCGACAAAGCCATGGGCAATATGAACATGGATCATGGCAGCATGGACATGAAGGGTGGGGCCATGAAAATGGACCATGGCAACATGGACATGAGCAGCGGTGCGATGAAGATGGATCATGGCAGTATGCCAATGGATCACGGAAGCCACGACAAACCGACGGGGTATGATTTCCATAACGGCAACAAAATCAATGGGCAGGCTTTTAATATGGCCAAGCCGATGTTTAACGCCGAACTCGGAAAAGTTGAGAAGTGGACGATTTCCGGCGAAGGTGACGCGATGCTGCATCCTTTCCATATTCATGGCGCGCAGTTCCGCATCTTGTCAGAAAACGGCAAACCCCCTGCGCCACACCGTACTGGCTGGAAGGATATGGTGAGCGTTAACGGCTGGCGCAGCGAAGTGCTGGTGCGCTTCAATTATGTCGCTAACGCTGAAAATGCCTATATGGCGCACTGCCATCTGCTGGAGCACGAAGATACCGGCATGATGTTAGGGTTCACGGTTAGCTAAAGGCTGCGGTGTCATCACGGCGCACGATTCGGTCGCCATAAATGGCGCCCTACAACAGCTGAG
>NZ_MLFR01000046.1 GCF_002095475.1 Pantoea rwandensis | reverse complement strand
TATTTAGGGGCGTAGTTCAATTGGTAGAGCACCGGTCTCCAAAACCGGGTGTTGGGGGTTCGAGTCCCTCCGCCCCTGCCAGAAAACAATCCTTTGCTTCGGCAAAGGATTTTTTTTGCTTTAAATTCAGCATTAAACCGGCAATACTGTGCTGAAAAGAGTCTGAGCTTCACGTTAATCCACTCAAACCCCTCTCGTTTACTTCTTTATTGTGTCAAAACTGGATATTTAAGCAGCTGACGGATATGCGCTTGTTGATCGCTATTCTGCAGCCACACCGCATATAGTGGCCGAACGGCAACAGGTGTATCTGGAATAACCATTAAATCACTATAAATGCTGTGCCATGAATCCGGCAAAAACGCGCAAGCACCAGTAGTGTGCAGTAATTCCCGCGTCACATGCGCTGAAGTTGTGGTCAATACTGGCACATCATCACTGGACAAATAACTTTGGTGTTGATGAAAATCCGCCCCCCATTCCAGTTTAATGTAATCGTATTTTTCACGTTTCTCGGTCTTGCGCGCACGGAAGAGGGCGAGTGAAATATGACCAATCTGCTGGCTGGTTAATTCATCCATTTTTGGCGCTTCGGTCGTGATCAAAAGATCCAACTGACGTTCATGTAGCTGCTTTACTAACAAATGCCGTTGTGCGATACGGGCTTCAAGATGAAGACTCTCGCGGTTTTCATAAAGCGTTTTTAACCAAGGGGTTAGGTACGCTTCCCACAGTGATGCGCTGGCGCCTATTGAAAGCTCGTGGTGCTGCTGAGTGTGTGAAACTTCCTTTTTGGCCATCAGCCAGGTACTCATCAAACTCTCTGCATAGGGTAATAAACGCTCACCTGCAGAAGTCAGGCGGATATTATTACGATGACGAGTAAAAAGGTTTACGCCGAGCTGATTTTCCAGCTGGCGAATGCGAAAACTAACGGCAGATTGCGTGAGGTAAAGCGCTTCAGCAGCACGCCCGAAATGGCGCGTTCGGCTCACTTCGAGGAAAGTTTTCAGTAATTCCGTATCCACAGCATTCTCCCAAAAATTGTTTGTCGTACTGATTTAAATGTTTTGTTTTACACTCTGTCAAGCCTATCTAATACTCCGCGCCATAAATAGCACGGCCATATGAGAGTCGGGAGCGTGTAAAATGGCGAATAGCTTCGCAACAACAAATCGTTTCTTTGATAACAAACATTACCCACGTGGTTTTTCGCGTCATGGTGATTTCACCATTAAAGAAGCTCAGCTTCTGGAACGCCACGGATACGCCTTTAACGAGCTGGACCTTGCCAAGCGTGAGCCCACCACTGAAGAAGAGCGTTCGTTCTTAGAAGTATGTCGTGGTCTTCGTGAGCCGCAAACGGAAGCTGAACGTGTCTGGTCGAAATACACCGCACGCATCAAACGTCCAAAGCGCTTCCACACATTGTCTGGCGGCAAGCCGCAGATGGATACAGTTGAAGACTTTAGCGATAGCGATGATTAAAAAATAGCGGGGCTTTTAAAGCCCCGTTTTTTATTCCAGACTTTTATGCAGATAGATTAGTAAACGGTCAATGCTGCGATAACTTACCGCTTCCTGCAAATGCTGCCGTGAAATTGCCTCCTCCTCCTCCAGATCGGCAATCGTCCTTGCTACTTTTAAGATACGTTGCCACGCTCGCACGGAAAGACCCAAAGAGTTCAACACGGTTTCCAACCACACCGCATCCTCGTGCCTCAACTCACAGCACTGGACAATCTCCGTATTAGATAGCTGGGCGTTTACTTTGCCTGCTCGATGGATTTGTCTCTGGCGCGCAGCCAAGACGCGTTTAAGCACGTCTTCGCTGCTCTCGCTGACTTCCTGTTTTTGGCTCAAAGTTCCACTGGGTAAAAGCGGGATTTCCAGAGACAGATCAAAGCGATCAAGGAACGGACCAGAGAGCCGGCTTAAATAGCGCAGCACCTGCTGCGGTGTGCACCGGTTATGGCTGCCTTGATAATGTCCTGTAGGGCTGGGGTTCATGGCACCAATCAACTGAAAGCGGGCTGGATAAGTGACTTTTGCGCGAGTGCGGGAAATCGCGATTTCTCCAGATTCAATTGGCTCACGCAATGCATCCAGTACTTTGCGGTCAAATTCCGGAAGCTCATCCAAAAACAGGACGCCATTATGCGCCAGCGAGATCTCACCAGGACGAGGTAAGGCTCCACCTCCGACTAATGCATACAGCGAAGCACTGTGATGTGGTGCTCTGAATGGCCTTCTGCGCCACTGATGATGGAGATTATGGCTGCTGACCAAGCTATTAATCGCTGCGCACTCCAGCGCTTCCTGGTCGTCTAATGGAGGCATAATGCCCGGCAGGCGAGTTGCCAGCATGGTTTTGCCAGTGCCGGGCGGTCCCAGCAGTAAAAGGTTATGTCCGCCAGCGGCGGTGATCTCCAGTGCACGTCTTCCTTGTTCCTGCCCAATGATCTCAGAGAGATCCTGCTTTTCCTGCCGCAGCGGCTCAAATTGATAATGCGCAACGGGAAGTGGGGATTGGTTATGCAGAAAGGCGCAAATCTCGAGCAAATGTTTACCGACAAGGGTTTCACCTTGTTGAATCAATCCGACATCCTGTTGATTCTCTTCAGCTAACACCATCTGCCTTCCGGCCTGCAATGCTGCCATTGATGCTGGAATAGAGGCCTGAACGCCACAGAGCGCACCGTTAAGGGCTAACTCCCCCAGGAACTCATAGTGCGCTAGTTTTGCCTCAGGAACCTGCTCTGAGGCTGCGAGAATCGCGATAGCGATGGGAAGGTCGTATCGCCCTCCCTCTTTTGGCAGATCGGCAGGGGCCAGATTGATGGTGACGCGTTTTGCCGGGAAGGTGAATCCACTATTGATAATCGCACTGCGAACCCGTTCCCGGGCTTCTTTAACCGTGGTTTCAGGCAGGCCAACCAGCGTTAAAGCGGGCAACCCCTTACTGATGTGCACTTCAACTGTCACTAATGGTGCCTGCACGCCTAGCGCTGCACGTGTTAAAACCTTTGATAAAGACATAAACACTCCTTGTTGTCTTCATCATGCGGTGTGCAAATACAGAATACGAATGCGATTAAAAAATATCAGTGCCTGATTCCAGCGAATCGGTGATTTTCATAGGCTGTTCGCCACTATTGCGCGCGAAATCACAAAACTTAAGGAGCGATTACGTCGCGTACGTAATGAAAAAATTTCACAACTGAAAATAATCTTTAACTTACAAAGCGATAACACCTGCCGAATGCTCGCGTCATAAAAAAACATTATGAAAATAATTGTCAATAGGTGGATAACTATGGTAACTCTGTAGGTATTACTTCGAACAATCGAAAAAACAGACAACACATGAAAGCCCTTCTACAAGTGATTAGCCTAGTCGTGATTAGCGTGGTGGTGATTATTATCCCACCGTGCGGGGCATCGCTTGGAGAAAGAAAGGCTTAAAAATCAAGCCCGGAATTCCAAAAACCCCCGCACCGAAAGGTCCGGGGGTTTTTTTTCGACCTGGCTAAATATCAGCGAATCAGCGAGGAACAGATTATGAGCAGTAGCATAAAATTCTGTTGTTCCCCTAGGAATACAGGAGAATAATGATGACAGGTGCACAGTGGGTAGTTCAGGCTTTACGCGCGCAGAGTGTCGACACAGTGTTTGGCTATCCTGGCGGCGCAATCATGCCAGTGTACGATGCGCTCTACGATGGCGGCGTGGAACACCTACTGTGTCGTCATGAGCAAGGTGCGGTGATGGCGGCAATCGGTTATGCCCGCGCCACCGGTAAGACAGGTGTTTGTATCGCGACTTCCGGCCCAGGCGCCACCAACCTGATTACCGGTTTGGCGGATGCGTTTATGGATTCCATCCCGGTTGTTGCCATCACCGGTCAGGTTTCATCTGCGTTCATCGGCACCGATGCCTTCCAGGAAATCGACGTTCTCGGCCTGTCGTTAGCCTGTACCAAGCACAGTTTCCTGGTTGAATCCCTCGAAGATTTGCCCTCCGTGATGGCTGAAGCCTTCGCCATTGCTCAGTCTGGCCGTCCAGGCCCGGTTTTGGTTGATATCCCTAAAGACATCCAAATTGCCAGTGCCGATTTAACGCCACACTTGCTGCCCGTTGAAGAGACGATCGACCACTCGCCGGAGCATATCGCGGAAGCTCGCGCATTGATGGCTCAGTCACATAAGCCGATGCTGTATATCGGCGGTGGTGTTGGCATGGCGCAAGCAGTGCCAGCATTACGTGCCATGGCTGAAGAAACCGGTATTCCGATGGTTGCCACGCTGAAAGGCTTAGGCAGCGCGGATGCCAAGAGCGATCTCTACCTTGGCATGCTGGGCATGCATGGCACCAAAGCTGCCAACCTCGCGGTGCAGTCCTGTGATTTACTGATTGCGGTCGGCGCGCGCTTTGACGACCGCGTCACCGGCAAGTTAGACACCTTCGCTCCGCATGCGAACGTCATCCATATTGATATCGATCCCGCTGAGCTGAACAAACTGCGCCGTGCACACGTTTCTCTGCAAGGCGACTTGAACCAAGTATTGCCAGCGTTAAGTATGCCGATGCAGATTGAAGGCTGGCGCACGGAAGTGAAAGCGATGAAAGCCGAGTTTGACTGGCGCTACGATCATCCAGGCGAGGCGATTTACGCGCCGCTGCTGCTGAAGCAGTTATCCGATCGCAAAGCAGACAGCGCCGTAGTGACCACCGACGTTGGTCAGCACCAGATGTGGGCTGCACAGCACATGAGCTTCACTCAGCCAGAAAACTTCATTACTTCCAGTGGCCTCGGCACTATGGGCTTCGGTCTGCCAGCCGCCATCGGCGCGCAGGTTGCCCGCTCAGAAGACACCGTGATTTGCGTATCAGGTGATGGATCAATCATGATGAATATCCAGGAGCTGGGTACCATCAAGCGCGGTAAGCTGCCGGTAAAAATCTTGCTGCTGGATAACCAACGTTTAGGCATGGTGCGCCAGTGGCAGCAGCTGTTCTTTGATGGGCGCTACAGCGAAACCATTCTCACCGATAACCCCGATTTCCTCACGCTGGCCAGCGCCTTTGATATCCCAGGCCAGCACATTAGCCGTAAAGATCAGGTCGACGCCGCGATAGATGCTCTGCTGAACAGTGAAGGTCCTTACTTCCTGCATGTTTCGATTGATGAGCATGAAAACGTCTGGCCATTGGTACCGCCGGGTGCCAGCAACGCAAACATGATGGAGAAAACCGCATGAACCAGCATCAATTGTCTATCGAAGCCCGCTTCCGCCCTGAAATATTGGAGCGCATTTTGCGTGTTGTCCGCCACCGTGGCTTCCAGGTGTGCTCGATGAACATGGCATCTGCAATCAACGCTGAGAACATTAATATCGAGATGACCGTTGCCAGCCAGCGTTCGGTCGATTTACTGTCTTCGCAGTTAAGCAAACTTATGGATGTCGCCTGTGTCGAGATCCAGCAACAGACATCACAACAAATCCGCGCTTAGTCGCCAAAGGAAATAGCAATGAGTACGAAGAAAGCAGACTTTATTTGGTTCAACGGGGAGATGGTTAAGTGGGAAGACGCCAAGGTTAGCGTCATGTCTCACGCACTGCATTACGGTACTTCTGTGTTTGAAGGCGTGCGTTGCTACGACTCACACAAAGGCCCAGTGGTGTTCCGTCACCGTGAGCACATGCAGCGTCTGCACGACTCCGCCAAAATCTATCGTTTCCCTATCGCTGCCAGTGTTGATGAACTGATGGATGCCTGTCGCGAAGTGATCCGCGTGAACAAACTGAAAAGTGCTTACATCCGCCCATTGGCGTTTGTTGGCGACGTAGGCCTGGGTGTGAACCCACCAGACGGCTACACCACCGACGTGATCATCGCGGCTTTCCCGTGGGGTGCTTACCTGGGTGCTGAAGCACTGGAAAATGGTATCGATGCGATGGTGTCTTCATGGAACCGTGTCGCACCGAACACCTTGCCAACCGCCGCGAAAGCCGGTGGTAACTACCTCTCCTCACTACTGGTCGGCAGCGAAGCACGTCGCCACGGTTATCAGGAAGGTATCGCTCTCGACACCAACGGCTATATTTCAGAAGGTGCTGGCGAAAACTTGTTCGAAGTGAAAGATGGCATTCTGTTCACACCACCGTTCACCTCTTCAGCACTGCCGGGTATCACCCGTGACGCCATCATCAAACTGGCGATTGACCTGGGTATCGAAGTGCGTGAGCAAACCCTGTCGCGTGAATCTCTGTATCTGGCTGACGAAGTGTTCATGTCGGGTACTGCGGCAGAAATCACCCCGGTACGCAGCGTTGATGGTATCCAAGTGGGCGCGGGTAAACGTGGTCCAGTGACCACCAAAATTCAGAGCGCATTCTTCGGCCTGTTCACGGGCGAAACCGAAGACAAGTACGGCTGGTTGGATCAAGTTAATCCATAACAAGACCGTTACGCGGGTGCAACTGCGCCCGCGTCATATTTCAGACTGGAGTAAATAGAGCATGCCTAAGTACCGTTCTGCCACCACCACCCATGGTCGTAACATGGCGGGTGCACGTGCCCTGTGGCGCGCCACAGGAATGACCGATGACGATTTCGGCAAACCGATTATCGCCGTGGTTAACTCATTCACTCAGTTCGTACCGGGCCACGTGCACCTGCGCGATATGGGCAAGCTGGTGGCTGAGCAAATCGAAGCTGTCGGCGGTGTTGCTAAAGAGTTCAACACCATCGCGGTGGATGACGGTATCGCCATGGGTCATGGCGGCATGCTGTATTCACTGCCTTCGCGCGAGCTGATCGCCGATTCCGTGGAGTACATGGTCAACGCACACTGCGCCGATGCCATGGTGTGTATCTCCAACTGCGACAAAATCACTCCCGGCATGCTGATGGCGGCACTGCGCCTCAACATCCCGGTGATCTTTGTGTCTGGCGGCCCAATGGAAGCCGGTAAGACCAAGCTGTCCGACAAAATCATCAAGCTGGATCTGGTTGATGCGATGATCCAGGGTGCGAACCCGAACGTCAGCGATGAAGACAGCGATAAAATTGAACGTTCTGCCTGCCCAACCTGCGGTTCTTGCTCAGGCATGTTCACCGCCAACTCCATGAACTGTCTGGCTGAAGCGCTGGGTCTGGCACAGCCGGGCAACGGTTCACTGTTGGCGACCCACGCCGATCGTAAAGAGCTGTTCCTCAATGCCGGTAAGCGCATCGTTAGCCTGACCAAACGCTATTACGAGCAGGATGACGTCAACATGCTGCCGCGTAACATCGCGACCAAAGCGGCGTTCGAGAATGCGATGACGCTGGATATCGCCATGGGCGGTTCCACCAACACCGTTCTGCATCTGTTGGCTGCGGCGCAGGAAGGCGAAATCGAATTCAACATGTCAGATATCGATCGCCTGTCACGTAAAGTGCCGCACCTGTGCAAAGTGGCACCAAGTACGCCGAAATATCACATGGAAGATGTGCACCGTGCCGGTGGCGTTATCGCCATTTTGGGCGAATTGGATCGCGCCGGACTGATCGACACCAGTGCGCGCAACGTGCTGCAGCAGACCATGCGCGAAACCTTGGATCAGTACGACATCATGCTGACCAAAGACGAAGCGGTGAAGAAAATGTTCCGCGCGGGCCCAGCCGGTATCCGCACCACGCAGGCTTTCTCACAGGATTGCCGTTGGGACACGTTGGATGATGACCGTGTAGAGGGCTGTATTCGTACTCGTGAGCACGCGTTCTCGCAGGATGGCGGTCTGGCCGTGCTGTACGGCAACATCTCAGAAGATGGCTGTATCGTGAAAACCGCCAGCGTTGATGCTGAGCAGTTAATCTTCAAAGGCCCGGCCAAAGTTTACGAAAGTCAGGATGATGCGGTTGCCGCGATTCTCGGCGGCAAAGTGGTAGCTGGCGACTGCGTGGTGATCCGCTATGAAGGTCCTAAAGGCGGCCCGGGCATGCAGGAAATGCTCTATCCAACCACCTATCTGAAATCGATGGGGCTGGGTAAAGCCTGTGCGTTGATCACCGATGGTCGTTTCTCAGGTGGTTCTTCCGGTCTTTCTGTCGGTCACATCTCACCAGAAGCGGGCAGCGGCGGCACCATCGCGCTGATTCAGGATGGCGATATGATCGAGCTGGATATCCCGAACCGTCGTATTCATCTGGATCTGCCAGACAACGAAATCCACGCTCGTCGTGAAAAAGAGCAGGCCCGTGGCGAAGCGGCTTATACCCCGCATAACCGCGAACGTGAAGTGTCATTCGCGCTGCGTGCTTATGCATCACTCGCGACCAGTGCTGATAAAGGCGCGGTCCGCGATAAGTCCAAGCTGGGAGGCTAACAACTGATGGCTGAGTCTCAACCGCTACCCGCGTCGCCCAACGGCGCGGAATATTTGCGCGCGGTGCTGCGTGCGCCTGTGTATGAAATTGCGCAGGTCACGCCGCTGCAAAAAATGGAAAAAATTTCATCGCGTCTCGGCAACACCATTTTGGTGAAGCGTGAGGATCGCCAAGCAGTGCACAGCTTCAAGCTGCGCGGCGCTTACGCGATGATTGCCGGACTGACCGAAGAGCAAAAGGCACGCGGCGTGATTACGGCTTCGGCCGGAAACCATGCGCAGGGTGTGGCGCTTTCGGGGAGTCGGCTGGGCATCAAATCACTGATTGTGATGCCGCTGGCCACGGCAGACATCAAGGTTGATGCAGTGCGCGCATTTGGCGGTGAGGTTTATCTGTTTGGTGCCAACTTCGACGAGGCGAAAGCCAAAGCGATTGAGTTAGCAGAACAGCGCGGTTATACCTTCGTGCCACCGTTTGACCACCCGGCAGTGATTGCCGGGCAGGGCACGCTGGCGATGGAATTACTGCAACAAGATGCGCACATCGATCGCGTCTTCGTGCCGGTCGGTGGTGGTGGTCTGGCAGCCGGCGTGGCGGTGCTGATCAAACAACTGATGCCGCAAATCAAAGTGATTGCGGTGGAGTCGGAAGATTCAGCCTGTCTCAAGGCAGCACTGGATGCGGGCGAGCCGGTGGATTTGGCGCGCGTTGGCCTGTTTGCTGAAGGTGTGGCGGTGAAGCGCATCGGCAACGAGACCTTCCGTCTGTGCAAAGAGTATCTCGACGACATCATCACCGTGGATAGCGATGCTATTTGCGCGGCGGTGAAAGACCTGTTCGAAGATGTACGTGCGGTGGCGGAACCTTCAGGTGCGCTGGCATTGGCGGGCATGAAAAAGTACATCCAGCAGCACGACATCAAAGGCGAGCGCCTCGCGCATGTCTTGTCGGGTGCTAACGTCAACTTCCACGGTCTGCGCTATGTTTCGGAACGGTGTGAAATCGGCGAACAGCGCGAGGCGCTGCTGGCCGTGACGATTCCCGAACAGCAGGGCAGTTTCCTGCGTTTTTGCCAGACGCTGGGTGGCCGTTCAATCACCGAGTTCAACTATCGCTATGCGGATGCCGACAACGCCTGCATCTTCGTCGGGGTGCGACTGACGCGCGGGCTGGAAGAGCGCAGCGAGATCATCAGTCAGCTGAATGAGAGTGGCTATAACGTTGTGGATCTGTCGGATGACGAGATGGCGAAACTGCATGTGCGCTACATGGTCGGCGGTCGTCCGTCGAAACCCCTGCGCGAACGTCTGTTTAGTTTTGAGTTCCCAGAAGCACCCGGCGCGCTATTGAAGTTCCTGCAGACGCTGGGCGCACACTGGAATATCTCGTTGTTCCACTATCGCAGCCACGGCACCGACTTCGGCCGCGTGCTGGCGGCATTCGAAGCCAATGATCAAGAGCCAGATTTCGAGACCCATCTCACGGCACTCGGCTACGAATGGCACGATGAGGCGAACAACCCGGCATTCCGATTCTTCCTCGCCGGGCAGTAGTTACAGTAGGCTCCAGAAGGCATTGATCAGCGGCTCCCCGAGCCGCTTTTTTTGTACGCACACGCCAAGTTCAAGCGGTGCCACCGACTCCACATTCTCCAGCGTCAGTACGCGATTGCGCACCGGCTCCGGGCTGTTCTCCAGTACCACATCCGGCAGCAGCGCAATACCACATCCCAGCGCCACCATCGAAACAATCGCCTCATGCCCGGAAACCGTGGCATAAATTTGCGGATTGGGGATGCGATGGCGACGGAACCACAAATCAATGCCGCGCCGCACCGGGCCTTGTTCCGGCACGATAAACGGAATCCGCGACCAATCAGGTTGCGCCTGCGTGGCCTGGCTGCGCACCGCACACGGCAGGGCGGGCGCGATCAGCACCAGCGGAAGAATGGCGAGCGGCGTGAAGTCGATGCTGGCGGGCAGCGATTCTGGACGTCCGGCAATGGCCAAATCCGCCTCGCCAGATTGCACCATCTCAATTGCGTCGGCGGCATCGCCGGTGGTGAGTTTGATTTCCACCTGCGGATGTTCGGCGCGGAAGCGGTCGAGAATCGGCGGCAAATGGCTGTAAGCGGCGGTCACCGAGCAAAACATGCGCAACTCACCGCTGAGCGACGGGCCGTTTAAATCCATCACGTGACGCAGTTGCTGATATTGCAACAGCGTTTGCTGGGCGAATTGCTTGAGGCGCTCTCCGGCTTCAGTGAGCGTAACCGTGCGGTTATCACGCAGGAACAGCGCATGGCCGACATCTTCTTCGAGGCGCTGAATCTGGCGCGATAGCGTAGAGGGGCTGACGTGCATGGCCCTGGCAGTGCGGCCAAAGTGGCAGCTTTCAGCCAGATGAAGAAAGAGTTTCAGATCTCGTAAATCCATGCGCATTTCACCTCAACGTGTTGTTGCAAATTCTGCAATGTGACGTTGTTAATATATCAATTTAAGCAACGGATTTCCTGTCATATGATGGGGTCATTCGCGGCACTGAACAAGGTGTCGTTACCGAACAAAAGCAAACACAACATCTAACCGGAGTACCCATGTCTAACTACTTCAACACATTGAACTTGCGTAACCAATTAGCGCAGCTGGGCAAATGTCGTTTCATGTCACGCGAAGAGTTCGCAGACGGCGCAAGCTTCCTGAAAGGTAAGAAAGTCGTTATCGTTGGCTGTGGCGCACAGGGTCTGAACCAGGGCCTGAACATGCGTGACTCCGGTCTGGATATTGCTTATGCACTGCGTGCTGAAGCGATTGCCGAGAAGCGTGCTTCTTTCCGCAAAGCGACCGATAACGGTTTCAAAGTGGGTACTTACGAAGAGCTGATCCCTCAGGCGGATCTGGTGGTTAACCTGACCCCAGACAAACAGCACTCAGCCGTGGTTAAAGCGGTTCAACCGATGATGAAAGATGGTGCAGCGCTGGGTTACTCACACGGTTTCAACATCGTTGAGTCAGGTGAAACCATCCGTAAAGATATCACTGTGGTGATGGTTGCACCGAAGTGCCCAGGTACTGAAGTGCGTGAAGAGTACAAGCGTGGTTTCGGTGTACCAACGCTGATCGCCGTTCACCCAGAAAACGATCCAAAAGGCGAAGGCCTGGCGATTGCGAAGGCTTGGGCAGCAGCAACCGGCGGCGACCGTGCGGGCGTGCTGGAATCTTCCTTCGTAGCAGAAGTGAAATCTGACCTGATGGGCGAGCAGACTATCCTGTGCGGTATGCTGCAGGCCGGTTCTCTGCTGTGCTTCGACAAGCTGGTGGCGGAAGGTCACGATGCAGCTTACACCGAAAAACTGATTCAGTTCGGCTGGGAAACCATCACCGAATCACTGAAGTTCGGTGGTATCACCCTGATGATGGATCGCCTGTCTAACCCGGCGAAAATCCGTGCTTACGCACTGTCCGAGCAGCTGAAAACCATCATGGCTCCGCTGTTCCAGAAGCATATGGATGACATCATTTCGGGCGAATTCTCTTCCGGTATGATGGCTGACTGGGCGAACGACGACAAAAACCTGCTGACCTGGCGTGAAGAGACCGGCGCGACCGCATTCGAAAACGCAGCGCAGTTCGAAGGTAAAATCGAAGAGCAAGAGTATTACGATAAAGGCGTTGTGATGGTTGCGATGGTGAAAGCGGGCGTTGAGCTGGCCTTCGAAACCATGATCGATGCAGGCATCATCGAAGAGTCTGCTTACTACGAATCACTGCACGAGCTGCCGCTGATTGCGAACACCATCGCACGTAAGCGTCTGTATGAAATGAACGTGGTTATCTCTGATACCGCAGAATACGGTAACTACCTGTTCTCCTTCGCGGCTGTACCGTTGCTGAAAGAGTTCATGACCACGCTGCAGCCGGGCGATCTGGGTAAAGCAATCGAAGGCACTCAGGTTGATAACGCACAGCTGCGTGACGTCAACGAAGCCGTTCGTCAGCACCCAATCGAAGCGGTTGGCCGCAAACTGCGTGGCTACATGACCGACATGAAACGTATCGCGGTTGCTGGCTAAGCCACACGCGACACCGTTTTCAGCAGAAGAAGAACCCCGGCTTGCCGGGGTTTTTTTATGGCTGGAATCCGCGTTTTTGCGTTAGTACCGTGCTGCATTTTGGTCGCCATCAGTGGCGCGCTCACTTAAGCCAATGAGTGCGTATTTAACCCGGTACGCATGAATGCGCACCCTACAAAAACCGCACGTCATACCTTTGGACGATTCCAGAGTTCATACCGTTGGCACGAACCAAGAGTTCATCTCTTTGGCAGGATTCCATGGTTCACACCTTAGGCATGATTCCAGGGTTTACACCTTTGGCAGGATTCCAGGGTTCATCTCTTTGGCAAGATTCCAGGGTTTACACCTTTGGCACGAATCCAGGGTTTATATCTTCGGCAGGATTACTGGGTTCATACCTTTGGCACGAATCCAGGGTTTATATCTTCGGCAGGATTACAGGGTTCATACCTTTGGCACGAATCCAGGGTATATACCTTCGACACGATTTTCGTAGGGTACGCATTTATGCGTACCGGGCAAACCACACCGCTCCCGACAATTCTCACCCAAGAAAAAACCCGGCTGAATAAGCCGGGTTTTTTCTTCACGCTAAATCAGCATCACGCTTCGTACAGCGTCTGATGGCGCGTCTCTTTACAGGCAATCAGCGCAATCAGCGTCAGCACGGCCATTGAAGCCAGATAGAAACCGACCGCCTGCAAACCGTAATTGGCGTTCAGCCAAGTGGCAATATACGGCGCAACCGACGCACCGAGAATTGACGACAGGTTATAAGAGAAGGACGCTCCGGTATAACGTACTTCGGTGGGGAACAGCTCTGGCAGCAGTGCACCCATCGGGCCGAAGGTCAGTCCCATAATGCTCAGGCCGAGGATCAGGAAGCCCATCACCAGCACCTGTGAACCCGATCCCAGCAGCACCGGGAACATCAGTGCAAAAGCGATAATCATCAGGGTAATGGTGATCATCGTGCGGCGACGGCCAAAACGATCCGCCAGCAGGCCCGCAATCGGCACCATCACACCAAAACCAATGACCGCCACCATCAGCATCCACAGGAAGCTATTACGGGAGTAACCCAAGCCCGCAGGCGCTGGCGCTGTGCCGTAACTCATGGAGTAGACGGTCATGATGTAGAACAGCGTATAGGTCGCGAGCATGATGAAGGTGCCCAGAATAGTCGCGGTCATATGCTTGCTCAGCAACGTACCAATCGGCATTTTGACCTGCTTATTCTCTTTCTGCACTTTGGCGAACACCGGGCTTTCATGCAGCGATACGCGCACATACAGACCAATCAGCACCAGCACGGCAGAGAGAATGAACGGCACACGCCAGCCCCAGTTCATGAACTGCTCATCGGTCAGCAGCCAGGAAAGCAGCAGGAAAGTACCGTTAGCGAAGAAGAAGCCAATCGGTGCGCCGAGCTGTGGGAACGAACCATAGAGCGCACGTTTCTTCGCGGGAGCATTCTCGGTCGCCAGCAAAGCAGCACCGCCCCATTCGCCACCCAAGCCCAGACCTTGGCCAAAACGCGCCAGTGCCAACAGCAGCGGCGCGGCGACACCAATGGTTTGATAGCTCGGCAGCAGGCCGATTAACACGGTGGAGACGCCCATGGTGAGCAGTGAAGCCACCAACGTTGCTTTACGGCCCACGCGATCACCGAAGTGGCCGAACAGCGCAGAACCAATCGGACGCGCGACGAAAGCGATAGCGAAAGTGGCTAGCGACTGAAGCGTGGCCACGGTGGGATCGCCCTGCGGGAAGAAAATGTGCGGGAAAATGATCACTGCCGCAGTAGCGTAAATATAGAAATCGAAGAATTCGATAGCGGTGCCGACAAGCGATGCCACAACCACTTTGCCACGGGAATTGACGGGCGCGTCGTCATGTTTTTTGTCGAGTGTTTCTGTGATGGAGGCTTGCATAACTGTTTCTTAATTGTAAATGTAGACAGAGAATCTTACGCACCTGTTTTGCTGCATTCAATGGCGAAAACCCGCGTCAGAACAGGCATTTTCGGCGAATAAGTGGATAATCTCTGAGTTGCGGCAATCGGCGGGTGATGGGAACGGGAAGTGTCACTTTTTTGGCGGGAATCTCTGCAAAAGGGCCAAATTAAAGTGACCCTCTAGCGTTTCCTGCTGGTTTTTGCTGAATTATTAGCCAGCAGGAAACATTTTTAGCTGTTGCGGCAAATGTAACAACTTTGCGGTGTTATTTGCCCTGATGCGGCTGCGGCATCTCTTTATCATCCTTGTATTTTGCCGTGGCGATCCACGCGGCGCAGAACAGGGTCAGACGGGCAAAGAAGTAGAAAAATGCCATCAATCCCAGCACTGAACCAAAGGCCGCGCCAGAAGGTGAGCTGGCCAGCTTGGGCAAGGTCAGCGTCATCACAAACTTAATCACCTCAAAGCCAATCGCCGCCAGCAGCGTACCGCGGAACAGCGCTTTTTTACGCGGCTTGTGGCGGGGCAAAATCCAAAAAATCCACAGGAACAACAGATAGTTCGCGAAGATGGATATCGACAGCGCGATGATGGTCATCGCCGGGCGTAGCCACTCAATGTGATCCAATCCCAATGCGCTGACGATAGATGCCTGTGCCGCACCGGCAATCGACGTCAGCGACAACGTAATCACCAGGGCCAACATCAAACCAAGCAATGACAATAAATCGCGGGCATATTTCTTCCAGATTTTCTCCTGATCGTCAGGCGTGCGTTCCCACACATCGCGTGACTGCGCCCGTACGGCTTCCCGCAGATTGCCCATCCAGTTAATGCCAGAGTAGAGCGCCAGCAGCAAGCCGGTTAAACCCACGGTGGCACGCTGCTGAATCGCGGTATTCACGGTATTTTTCAGCGTGTTGGCTAAAGTGGGATCGCTGATACTGTTCACGATTTTGTTGATCAACTCGGTGAGTAAATCCTGATTCGACGCCAGTATAAAACCGACTGCCGCAAAGGAGACCATCAAAATCGGTATCAGTGAAAGGAACGAGAAGTAGGTGATCGCAGCGCCAAACTGGCTGCCGAGGCGATCGTTAAAACGATCCAGCGCCCGCATAAAATGCGCCACCGCTGGGATGGCCTGGAACCAGGCCGCAAAGCGCGACACGTTCTGGATTGAGCCATCCACGGTTTTATTGCCGGTCTTGATATCAATGAGCGGCTTTTGTTGAGCCGCGGGTTCTTTAGTGGGTTTGTCTGTCATAGACGATAAGCATCCTGTTCACTGCGAAATTAAAATTATAGCCTCTTATGTCACATACTCCTGCAGGACATGGCTGAGCCACTCCATAAACACCCGCACACGACGCGCAACATTGCGGCGATGCGGATAGAGCAGCGAAATCGGCATCGGCTTCGCCGGGAAATGGTGCAGTACTTCCACTAACTGCCCCGATTCCAGTAACGGTTGCACGCCAATCGCCGGCACCTGAATAATGCCCAGCCCAGCGATGCATGCGGCACGATAGGTTTCGGTGCTGTTCACGGTTACCACGCCGCCGGTTTGCACATAATGGCTTTGCTTGCCATCAAAGTACTCAAACCCCAGCGATGGTTGGCCAAGTTGCTGGGTGTAGTGCACCATCGCGTGCTGCGCCAGATCTTCCAGGCGTACCGGCATGCCGAAGCGGGAAAGGTAATCGGGGCTGGCGCAGTTAATCAAGGCATGTGATCCGATTTTACGCGCAATCAGGCCAGAATCTTTTAGCTCGCCCACGCGGATCACGCAGTCAAACCCTTCACGGATCACATCCACCTGACGATCGCTGCTGCTAAGCTCAATCTCAACACCGGGATAGTGCTGCAAAAATTCCGGCAGGCGCGGCAGAACAAAACCGGTCGCCATGGCCACCGACATATCGACACGCAGTTTGCCGCTCAGGGTGGCGGGATCGTGCTGAAACAGGCTGTCCATGTCATCGAGCATCGACAGTAAATCGAGACAGCGATCGTAATACACCAGTCCATCCTGCGTGAGATGCACACGACGCGTAGTGCGATGCAGCAGACGCGTGCCCATTTGATTTTCCAGCGCCTGTAACTGACGCGATACGCTGCCTTTGGGTAAACCGAGGCTCTCAGCTGCACGGGTAAAACTGCCCATTTCTGCCACCCGCACAAAAACCTGCATTGCGTGAATTTTATCCATGTGGTTCACCGATTGTTGTTGTTAGTGAAACAGTGCTGCGTATTCCTCTGCGTTTATAGATCAATTTATAGCGAATATCCTTATCCCGTGTTCAATTTTCCATCTGGAGCGAAACATGAGTCATAAAATTGCATTGATTACTGGTGGCAACCGCGGTTTAGGCAAGAATGGCGCGCTAAAACTGGCGGCCAAAGGCGTTGATATCCTGTTTACCTATCGCGGTCACACTGAAGAAGCACAAGCCGTGGTGAAGGAGATTGAAGCGTTGGGTGCCCGTGCTGTGGCGCTGCAGCTGGATGTGGGCGACAGCAGTACCTTTGACCGCTTTGTGGCACAGGTTAAAGAAACGCTGCAAACAACGTGGGCGCGTGACAACTTTGATTATTTAGTGAACAACGCCGGACACGGCCACTACAAGCTGTTTGCCGAGACCACGGAAGAAGAGTTCGATGCGCTGGTGAACGTGCATTTGAAAGGGCCATTCTTCCTGACGCAGAAACTGCTGCCGCTGATCATCGACGGTGGTCGCATCCTAAATATCTCAAGCGGATTAACGCGCATGACGCTGCCGGGTTCAGGCACTTACGCCTCCATTAAAGGTGCGATGGAAGTGTTGACGCGCTATCAGGCGAAAGAACTGGGCGAGCGTCGCATTCGCGTCAATATTCTGGCACCGGGTGCGATTGAAACTGATTTTGGCGGTGGACGCGTGCGTGACACTAAAGATCTAAACGATCACATTGCCTCAGTGACCTCTCTGGGTCGCGTTGGCCAGCCAGATGATATCGGTGACGCCATCAGCGCCATCCTGAGTGAGGAAACCGGCTGGATCACCGCGCAGCGTATTGAAGCCTCAGGTGGGCAGGCGTTGTAATCGACGTGATTTTCCAGGTGCGCATGAATGCGCACCCTACAAAAGTTGATGGGACTCGGCGCGCATTAATGCATAGCGTGACAAACTTTGTAGGGTCAGCATTGATGCTGACCTGGTCCAACTCGGGCACTGATCGGCCCTGACTGAATCCGTTCCCTCAAGCACGCGCACAGATCAGCTACAACTGAATAGCACCCTTCAATCACGGGCGCAGTTCAGCTATAAATCAATCGTCCCATCAATCACCGTCACGGTCTGGCCGCCAATCCAGATGGCTTCTTCACTAAAGCTCACCAGAATCCGCCCTTCACGCTGAATCGCGCTGCCCTGACGTGCACGATAATCCTGCATTTTCCCCTGTGCCGCAAAGTAGCGTGCCAGACAGGCATTCGCGCTGCCCGTCACCGGATCTTCGGTCAGGCTACCGTTCTCAACCAGCAGCGCACGCACTTCGAACTGTTCGCCGCAATCGTCTGGCAGCGGTCCAAAAATGGCGGTGCCATTCACGTCGGCGTGCTTTTGTAAGCGCAGTAGATCCGCTGCGCTGGCCTTAACCTCCAATACCGCTTGTGCGCTGCTCATCGGGATTAACAGCCAGCGAATACCCATATCGACAATGGTTGGCGTCTGGCTGGTGTCAAAGGCCTCGCTATTCAATGCGCTGCTCATCAGTGCATCCTCAAAGGGCGTTAGCGTGACGTCGGGTGCCGCGAAGGCCAATGCGCCGCTCTCGCTGATACGTACATCCACCAAGCCGACGCCACACTCTTGTACGATCTTGCCCGGCGTTTTCACTGGCCAACCTGCTTCTAACAAGGCATGAGCCGTCCCCAGGGTTGGATGGCCTGCAAACGGCAGCTCACCTTCAGTGGTGAAAATACGTACACGGTAATCGGCTGCGGCATCCTGCGGCGGCAATACAAAAGTGGTTTCCGACAAATTGGTCCAGCGTGCGATGGCCGCCAGCTGCGCATCGCTTAATCCTTGTGCTTCCATGATCACCGCCAGCGGATTACCTTTAAATGCCGACGAGGTAAATACATCCACCTGTTTAAATGCGACCTTCATTGTCTCTCCTTCCTCGTTGAGGTTGTCTGAAATCGGGAATTACATCCTGCTGATTGCGAAAGTGCAGCAACAGGGCTATGAATAGATTAAGAATTCTGGAATCGGAGTCCGCTATGTTAAAAGTTCTTGGTCGTACTTCTTCAATCAACGTGCGCAAAGTTCTGTGGTTATGCTCAGAACTGGATCTCGCCTATGAGCACGAACCCTGGGGTGAAGACCCACAATCGCTGCACTCGGCAGAATTTATGGCGCTCAATCCCAACGCCATGATTCCAGTCATCATTGAAGATGACTTCGTGATGTGGGAATCCAATGCCATTCTGCGCTATCTCGCCAACAGTAACGGCGGTGACTGGCTCTACCCTGAAAACCCTCGTGCGCGTGCGCCGGTGGATCAGTGGATGGACTGGCAAGCCACTGAACTCAATACTTCCTGGCGTTATGCCTTTATGTCACTGGTACGCAACTCGCCCGCTCATCAGGACCCGCGCTTGCTGGCCGCCGCCATCAAAGGTTGGACGCATACCATGAACATTCTCGACCAGCATCTGCAAAAAACCGGGCGCTATGTCGCAGGCCGCAACTTCTCGTTGGCTGATATTCCGGTGGGGCTTGCGGTCAATCGCTGGTTTGAAACCCCGCTCGAACACCCCGATTTTCCGGCCGTACAGCTCTATTATGAGCGCCTGACCGAACGCGAGGGCTATACCACCTGGGGACGCAACGGCAAGCCTTGATCCTGTCCCGGTGCGAGGCCTGTGATTTCGCAGGCCAGTGCGCCGGTGCGTTTTAAAGCCCACGTGTAACGCTCATCAAAGGGATAGCAGCAGGAGAGGCGCAGCGCGTGCTTGTAGCGATCGCTAAGCGTATAGAGCGCGCCCGGCGTGACGCAAATCTGCTCCTGCAATAACCGATTAAACATCTCCACCGTATCCACCTTGCCGGGTAACTCAACCCAAAACACAAAGCCACCACGCGGCAGGGTAGCGCGGGTGCCCTGTGGAAAATGCCGCGCGATGATGCCGCGTGCTGCATCAAGATTGGCGGCATAGCGACGGCGAAGTGAGCGCAAATGGTGATCGTAACCGCCACTGGCGAGGAATTCGGCCAGCGTCTCACACAACAGGCGTGATTCCGACATGGATGAAACCGCTTTAAGGCGGGCCACCGCTTCATGGAAACGGCCAGCGGCCGTCCAGCCTACGCGGAAATCGGGTGCGACGGTTTTGGTAAAGCTGGTGCAGTAAATCACCCAACCTTCACTATCAAAAGCTTTTACCGGTGGTGACAAAGGCCAGTCAAACTGCAGTTCGTCATACAAACCATCTTCAATCAGCGGAACGTGGTAAGTATTCACTAACTTTGCCAGCCGCTTCTTATTCTCTAACGACATCACGTAACCCAGCGGATTCTGTGCGCCAGGCATCGCGATCAGTGCCTGAATGCGCTGCTCCTGCAACAGCATTTCCAACGCATCAAGCGACAAACCCTGCTGAGGATCGGTGGGAATCTCCAGTGCTTTTAAGCCAAGTGAGGCCAGCAGTGGGAACAGGAAAAAATAGGTGGGGGATTCCAACCCAATACAATCGCCAGGTTTTGTCACGGTACGCAGCGCCAGCTGTAAGGCTTCCATGCATCCGTGGGTGAGGGTGATGTCATGTACGGTGAGATTGATACCATTGTGTAAACTGCGGCGAGCAATCTCCTCCCGTAAGCGCTCACTACCCGGAGGAAGCGCGTAGCGACCGATAATGTCTGGGTTGTGCCGGAGAATTCCTGACGTAATTCGGCCCAAACGCGCCGCAGGATAAAATGTTCCGTCTTGGGGGCAAGCCAAGGAGATATTGGTGTAATCAGCATTATTCTGTGCCGCGAAAACCTGCTCAATCAATTCCAGTTTCTGCGTGCTGGGATCGTTAATTTTGGCGGGTAACGGCTTCACCGGACGCGTCACTGCGGGCAAAACACCCCGCACGTAGTAGCCAGATTGCGGTCTGGCTTCAATCAGGCCGCGATCTTCCAGGATTTGCCAGGCATTCAATACCGTATTCACACTGACTTGATGTGATTGCGCCACGCGGCGGATGGCAGGTAGCCGTTTTCCCGGCTTTAGCGTGCCCTGATGAATCGACTCGGCAAAGCTGTCTGCCAGTTGTTGATACAGCGTTTGACTGGATGAAAGGGGAAGGGACACAAAAGCCTCCGCGCGCGATAGGTACAATTCAGATTAACGATAACTGTATCCATCACAATAGGTGTTTTGTGTCTCTGTTTCCATCCCCTTATACGCACTAGCATGAGGTTTCACTGATTCATCAAGGAATGCACCATGCTCGATCCCTCATTCTTCAGCTACGTCACCGTTATGTCGATCACGCCCGGCCCGAACAATCTATTACTGGCAACTTCTGGGGTGAATTTCGGCTTCAGGCGCACACTGCCAATGCTGTTCGGCATTCTGGTGGGATGTGCGGTACAGATGCTGCTGGCAAGCATGGCGTTGGATGTGCTGTTGCACTGGATGGCATCGATTCGCTTGCCGTTGACGGTGGTGGGCTGCAGTTATTTACTGTGGCTATCATGGAAAATTTTCCGCGCTGGCGCGCCAGAAGCGCGAGAGCGCCCACGTCCAATGACGCTGGTGGGCGGTATCTGTTTTCAGGCGGTCAACCCGAAAGCCTGGTTGATGGTGACGAACGTGGCCTTAATGTATGCCAACAGCAATGGCGTGCTGACGGTGCTGCTGGGATTTGCTGCGCTGAACCTGCCCTGTATTCTGATTTGGGCTGCATTGGGTGACCGTCTGCGCACGCATTTGCAGGTCGCGTGGAAACGTCAGGCGTTTAACAGCTTGATGGCGCTGTCGCTGGTGGCGACCACCGGATGGATGCTGTATGACGCGGTATTGCTCAGTTGAGGCCAGACATGTAACAGAAGCACAGGATCGCCATTGCTGGTGACCCTGTGCATTAGAGACCCACGAGGCTTTCTAAAGGGATACCAAACTGCTTATGCAGGTTGCGAATCATCTCCAGAGACAACGATCGTTTGCCGTTTAGCACTTCATAGACGCGGTTACGGCGACCAATTGCAGGCTCCAGATCCTTTGCTGTTAAGCCTTGTTGTTCCATACGGAATTTTATTGCCTCAATGGGATTGGCAGCTTCAATCGGGTAATGCTCTTTTTCCCATGCTTCAATCAGCATGCTCATCACAATCATATAATCGCTTTCTGGTGTGCCCAGCTCAGGCACGTTATCAAAGAGCGGAGATATGGCCTCGAGAGCCGCTTCGTAATCAAGCTCGTTGTGAATGGGTTTGATGGTCAGTGTCATTTGCGTTGCTCCACTGTATTTGCATCAATGGCATCGTATTCCCGATGTGAGCCGATAAATTTTATAAAAATCAGCTTTTGCGGGTAGGCGATGGCCGCAACCAGTCGATAATCATTTCCCTTTATATTGAATACCACGCGACTGCCTTTCAGAATGCTGGCGCTGCGGTATTGATCCTTGATGTCTGCCGGACTTGACCAATTGGCCTTTTGCGCTTCATCAATCCAGGCTCTCAACGGCTGAGCTGAGTCGGGGTTCGCCGTTATGAACTCCCTTAATGACCGTACCAATATGATTCTCATGTCGCGCATCTTAGTCCCGTCATGGGACTATAGCAAACTTATATCCCAATTTGGGACATTTCTCGCATTTAGACATAAAAAAGGCCGCTTGCGCGGCCTCATTATCATTTGCGGGCAATCAAGAATGCCTTGTTACTTTCCCACGACGTGTGCTGTTTCGCGCGCTTCATCGTTCGCTGCATTTGGTGTCACGACTGGAGCGTAGTCGAGTTGCAGTACGCGGCAGGTCTCCGCCAGAATCTTCTCGGTTAATGCCACATCACCGTTCATTTTACGGCCCCAGGTCGGGATGACCGCACGGATCTTGGTCTGCCATTCTGGTGAGCGCATCTGCTCGGGGAAGGCTTTCGCCATCAATTCCAGCATGATTGGTGCAGCCGTTGAGGCACCCGGTGAAGCGCCAAGCAATGCAGAAATCGTACCATCTTCAGAGGTGACCACTTCAGTGCCCAAGCGCAGCACGCCGCCCTCTTTTTCATCGTTCTTGATGATCTGCACACGCTGGCCAGCAGTGACCAAACGCCAGTCTTCTTGCTTAGCCTGGGGTACGTAAGCACGCAGGGCTTCCATGCGATCGTCTTCGCTCTGCAATACCTGATCGACCAGGTATTTCACCAAATCAAAACTCTTAAGGCCGACTTGTACCATCGGCATCAGGTTACTGCCGTTCATCGCGCCGAACATATCCAGCAGCGAGCCCTGCTTCAGGAATTTGGTTGAGAAGGTGGCAAACGGGCCAAACAACAGCACTTGCTTGCCATCCAACACGCGGGTGTCCACGTGCGGTACAGACATAGGTGGGGCACCCACGCTCGCTTTACCGTACACCTTCGCCATGTGCTGCTGCACCACTTCTGGATTCTCGGTCACGAGGAAAGAGCCGCCCACCGGGAAACCGGCGTAGCCTTTCACTTCTGGAATACCGGACTTTTGCAGCAGTGGCAGCGCTGCACCGCCCGCACCGATAAACAGCTGGCGCGTCGTCAGCAGGCGGTTTTCACCGCTAGCCAGATTATGCAGCGTCACTTGCCAGCGGCCATCGCTCAGGCGCTTGATATCACGCACTTCCTGGCGCAGACGCAGGCGGAAATTGGTTTTCTTCTCTAAGGAGGCAATCAGTTGGCGCGTCACTTCACCGAAGTTAACGTCTGTCCCCATCTCGGTCCAGGTTGCGGCCACTTTCTGTTTGCTGTCACGACCGTTCATCACCAGCGGGATCCACTGGGTAATCTGGTCGCGATCTTCAGAGTAATTCATCCCACGGAACAGAGTGCTTTTCTGTAGCGCCTGAAAACGTTTGCGCAGGAATTCAACATTATCGTCGCCCCAAACGAAGCTCATGTGTGGCGTACTGTGGATAAAGCTTTTTGGATTATGCAGATTGCCTTTCTGAACGTGATACGCCCAGAACTGGCGGGAAACCTGGAACGATTCGTTAATCGCTACCGCTTTGGTAATGTCGATGCTGCCATCCGCCTTCTGCGGCGTATAGTTCAGCTCGGCTAACGCGGCATGGCCGGTACCGGCATTGTTCCAGCCGTTGGAGGACTCCACCGCCACATCATCCAGGCGTTCGACCATCTCAATCGACCAGTCCGGCTCCAGATCCTGCAGCCATGCGCCCAAGGTCGCACTCATCACGCCTGCCCCGATCAGCAGCACGTCGACATCTTTCCGTTCCTGAAGGTTTGCGCTATCCATGCCAGCGGCGGCGAGCGCCAAATTTACCGCAGTAGTGCTCATGAGGCGACATCTCCTCTCTCTGTTGACCTGAAGCTCAACAGGTTTGCAGGCGAAACAGCCACGCTTCTTTCGAGCGCGTCGCGCTATTTCTCAAAGGTTAAGACTCAGGTTTAAGTCATAGGGACGATAACGATTAACTGCACGTTATGCATATGCATTCGAATATAACATTCTCGTATCGGAATTAAACGTTTGTTTATTTTTTAAAGGCGGAAATGATTCAGCATAAGAATTAATCAGCTCAACCCCGCAGCCATAAGGGATTTTTATCCCTTAATCAGAGGGTTATCGTAACGTAGTTGTTGCGGGGTTGTGAGGTCCTTGAGCAAGTGAAATGTGTGTTGGTGACCCAGATCACAAACTAAACGTATGATAATAAATGATTTGTTAAAAATTGATTTTTGATGCGGTTTTTCTGTTGCGCAATGTTTCGCCACTTTGTGTAAAACTAATGTTACATTTTTGTGGGTGTCAAATGATCGGCCGCACTGGGCCTGAGTCAGAAGAAAAATGCATCGCGCGGCGGATCATTTCATTTTTTTGACCAGCGACGCCAGATAAAACGGATGACGAAATATTCAATCGTGCCAAGAATCAGGAACCATAAGCAGAAGACAATGGTGTAAAGCTGATTCAGGTCCTGCAAATGCAGTTGCGCCTGGAGTTGTTTGGATAACTCAAGGCCAAACTGAGGGGCAGGCAACAGTAGCGCAGAGAGAAATCCCAGCAGCAAGATGCCTCCAGGGATAATCAGCGTTTCGAGTGGGTTTTTCATCGCAGTTTTCCTATCAATTAGCGCGGGCATTAGCGCACAAAACGGCGGCGCAGTGCAATCCCCATGCCGATCAGGCTTAAGAAAATTCTTCTATTCCATTCACTTAGCGTCATAAATAGCGCAAGTTAAGAGTTATAGCCTTTGCTATACTTAAATCCATGATTTTACTGTCTTTTTTTTGGCGTTTTTGCGTGCTAGACTGCGCGCACTTTTTCATTACTGAACAATAGATGCGGAAAATCGCCAGTTTGAATGCTTTTTCCGCGGCATTGATTGAAAACCCATGACATTTATCGCAACTCTGATTCTGGCTTTTGGTATGTCGATGGACGCCTTCGCCGCAGCACTGGGCAAAGGCGCTTCCTTACATCGCCCGAATTTCAAAGAAGCGCTGCGCACCGGCCTGATTTTTGGTGTCATCGAGATGCTGACTCCACTGATTGGCTGGGCAATTGGCTTGGCTGCCAGCCGTTACATCATGGCATGGGATCACTGGGTGGCCTTTGGCCTGTTAACCGTGCTGGGTGGCCGCATGATGATGGAAGGTTTCCGTCAGACTGCCGACGAACCTTGTGAAGCGCCGCAACGCCACGGTTTTATGGTGCTCGCCCTGACAGCGGTGGCGACCAGCCTTGACGCGCTGGCTGTGGGCGTGGGTCTGGCCTTCCTGCAAGTGAATATCATTCTGACAGCAGTAACCATTGGCGCAGCGACCACGGTGATGGCGACGACCGGCGTGATGGTCGGTCGATTTATTGGTCCGGTGATGGGCAAATGGGCAGAGGTATTAGGCGGTGTGGTGCTGATTAGCATCGGCTGTACCATTCTTATCGAACATCTTGGTTGGTTCAGCTAAGGCTGTTTTCGGCAATAAATCCTCAATTTTGTGATCTGGCTCAAAAATATTTGCGTAAGAAATGCGCGTTAGCTATACTTTTTACGTGTTTCTTAAACTATTTTTGAGCCAGGTAACCATGAAACGTTTTTTCCGCTACGTGTTCCGCACTTACGTTGAGACCTTCAAACACGTACCGCCGGGCGCATTACACTAAGCGCCACAGATACCCTCGATAATCGCGGTCAAGGATCGACCGGTGGTTATCAATGATTTTCTTATCTTTCCCACCGTTTTATTTCACACTTTTCCTCATCTATCCCTGTTTTAGCCCTGCTATCATCGGTTTTTGATCTGACTATAGCCTGACGTTATACCCCGCCACCAAACAAGCATTCGTCACCCTTTTCTCCGCATGAAATAGTCGATTCAGACCCTCTAACCCGTCTGAAACGAGAAACATCATGCTGATCCCACAACCCTATTTACTCTTCCTTGGCGATGTCACCGACCCACTGGCTGCTAAAACCGCGCGCGGTATTCAGGTCTGGCGACCTGAGCAGTGTGTTGGTGAAATTAAATTACCAGGCTGTACTGTCAGCCTTGGCTTAGACGTCCTCGACATTGCCACGGCGCAGCAGCGCGGCGCGAAAACCCTGGTACTCGGTACCGCCAATGCCGGTGGATATCTGCCTGAACATTGGCTCGATACGGTTAAAGGTGCGATTAAAGCGGGCATGAACGTGGCTAGCGGTCTGCATCATCGTCTGGTGGATGAGCCTGAGCTGGTGGCGTTAGCGCAGGAGTTTGGCGTTGAGCTGTTTGATCTGCGCCATATGCGACCCAAACTCAATGTCGGCAGCGGCAAGAAGCGTACTGGTAAGCGTGTACTCACTGTCGGTACTGACTGCTCTGTGGGCAAAATGTACACCTCACTGGCGCTCGAAGCGGCAATGCGTGAACGTGGCATGAAAGCCGATTTTCGTGCACTGGCCAAACCGGAATTTTGGTGGCGGGTGAAGGTATTGCCATTGATGCCGTGATTGCCGACTTTATCGCCGGCGCGGCTGAAGCCTTATCACCGGCGAATGATGCCGATCACTGGGATATCGTCGAAGGCCAGGGTTCACTGTTCCACCCTTCGTATGCCGGCGTCAGCATGGGCTTGATTCACGGTGCACAGCCGCACTGGCTGGTGATGTGCCATGAAATGGGCCGCCCACATATGCGCCATTTACCTCATCAACCGATGGTCAGCCTGAAAGATTGCGTGGAAGCTAACCTGCGTGCGGCGCACGTCACCAGCGATCATGTACAGCTGGCGGGTTTCGCCATCAACACCTCTAACTACAGTGAAGAGGAAGCACGCGCCTATTGTGCAGAAATTACGGCGGAGTTTGGCGTGCCTGCCACCGATCCGGTACGTTTCGGGATTGCTGATATCGCTGCACTGCTGCAGGAGCGTGGCTAAGATGCGGCGCATGCAGATTGAAGTGCTGGAGCTGCCGCTGGCGCGTCCCTTTGCTATTTCACGGGGCACGCGCACTGCGGTCACCGTCATTCGCGTCACGCTGGAGCAGAACGGTTTTATTGGTCGTGGCGAATGCACGCCAACGCCGCGCTACGATGAAACACCAGATAGCGTAAAGGCAGAATTGGAAGCCCTACGTGAGGACGTTGAAGCGGGTTTAAGCCGTCTCGATCTGCAACGCCGTGTGTCCGCCGGTTCAGCGCGTAATGCGCTGGACTGTGCGCTGTGGCGTCTTGATGCTGCACTGGCGAAACACACGTTGTGGCAGCAGTGCGAGCGTGTGGCGCCGCCTTCGGTGATCACGGCGGAAACTCTAAGTCTCGATTCCATCGAAAACATGGCCGCCGCAGCTGCGGATGCGGTTTCCCGTGGTGCCATCCTGCTAAAAATCAAACTCAACCGTGACGAAATTCTAGAGAAGGTGGCAGCCATCAGAAAAGCGGCGCCGCGTGCCACTCTGATCATTGATGCCAATGAAGCCTGGTCTGGCGTGGATCTGCACAGCCTGCTTACGGCGCTGCAAGCCTACAACATCGCCATGGTTGAGCAGCCGCTGCCTGCGGGACAGGATCAAGACCTGCAACGTTTTACCCATCCGATTCCGGTGTGTGCCGATGAGAGTTGCCACACCCGAGAAGATATCGCGCAGCTGCACAATCGTTACGAGATGATCAACATCAAGCTGGATAAGTGCGGCGGTTTAACCGAAGCCCTGGCGATGGTGGAAGAAGCTAATAAGCAGGATATGCGCGTCATGGTCGGCTGCATGTTGGGATCTTCACTGGCGATGGAAGCCGCGCTGCCAGTAGCGATTGCTGCTGAACATGTCGATCTCGATGGCCCAATTTGGTTGGCGGCTGACAGCTCACCCTTCCTTTCCTACGCTCAAGGCCGCATCTGGCTGTAACCGCAAGAGGCAACGATGACGGACACTTTATTTACCCCCAACGCCGCCCGCGTTGCCGGTTCAACCCCGGTGCTTGCGATTCAGGATCTCAGCGTCTCGTTTCGCAGTCGTAGCGGCGAAAATCAGGCGCTCAAAGGCATCAGCTTCGCCATTCACCCGGGTGAAATTGTTGCCGTGGTCGGGGAGAGCGGATCGGGGAAATCAGTAACCTCCCTGGCCGTGATGGGCCTGTTAGCCGCCTCGGGACGTATCGATCGTGGCAGCATGCAGTTCCGGGACCGCAAGGGTAGCGAGCATGCACTGGAAACGTTGAATGAGACCCAGCGCCGCACCTTGCGTGGCCGTGAAATGGCAATGATTTTTCAGGAGCCGATGACCTCGCTCAACCCGGTGTTACGCGTGGGCGATCAGCTTACTGAAGCACTGCGCGATCACCAACTATGCGATAAGCCCACTGCCGATGCGCGTGCCCGTGAACTGCTGCGTCAGGTGCGTATCGCTGATGTGGATCGCATTATGAAGAGCTATCCGCATTCACTGTCGGGCGGGATGCGCCAGCGCGTAATGATTGCCCAAGCGCTAGCGTGCGATCCACAGCTGCTGATTGCCGATGAACCTACCACCGCATTGGACGTCACGGTACAGGCACGCATTCTGCACATCCTGCGCGATCTGCAACGCGAGAAGCAGATGGCGGTAATGTTTATTACCCATGACATGGGCGTGGTGGCGGAAATCGCCGACCGTGTGGTGGTGATGCTGCGCGGCGAAGTGGTGGAACAGGGCTCGGTCGCCGACATCTTCAATGCGCCGCAGCATCCTTACACTAAAGCGCTACTGGCCGCCGTACCGAAACTGGGCGACATGCGTGAACACGCGTGGCCGCAACGCTTCCCGCTGTTGGGCGCGCAGCCTACGCAGAACACGGAACAGCGCACCGCCCGTTATGACGAAACCCCGCTGCTGGATGTGCGCGGTTTAAAAGTCTATTACCCGATTCGCAGCGGCATCTTTTCGGCGCTCACCCATCAGGTGCACGCGGTGGAGCAAATCGACTTCAGCTTGTGGCCGGGTGAAACGCTGGCCATTGTCGGTGAAAGTGGCTGTGGCAAATCCACTACTGGACGTGCGTTGATGCGTCTGATTAACAGCCATGCCGACAGCATTCATTTTCAGGGCAGTGAAATTGCCGATCTGAAAGAGGCGCAGTTCCAGCCGTTACGCCGCGAAATCCAGATGGTGTTTCAAGACCCGTATGCCTCACTTAACCCGCGTCTGACCGTGGGCTTCACCATAGCCGAGCCGCTGCTGCTGCACGGTCTGGTGAAATCGTTGGAAGAAGCCACACCGCAGGTTGATGCCTTGCTGAAAAGTGTCGGCCTGCTGCCGGAACATGCGCAGCGCTATCCGCACGAGTTCTCTGGCGGTCAGCGCCAGCGTATTGCGATTGCCCGTGCCATGGCACTCAAGCCTAAAGTGATTATCGCGGATGAAGCGGTTTCCGCGCTGGACGTATCGGTGCAGGCGCAGGTGGTGAACCTGATGATGGACCTGCAACAGCAAACCGGTGTGGCATGGATCTTCATCTCACACGACATGGCGGTGGTGGAGCGTATTGCCAACCGTGTGGCGGTGATGTACCTCGGCCAGATTGTCGAGCTTGGGCCGCGTCAGTCGGTGTTCAACCAGCCACAACACCCTTATACCCAACGTCTGCTGGCCTCGGTGCCGGTGGCCGATCCACAGAACCGTCAACCTCGCACTTTTGAAGACAGCGAGATCCCTTCGCCACTGCGCAAAGTGGGTGAAACGGTCACCAAACCCCGTTATCGCCAGGTTGCGCCGCAACACTGGGTCGCTGACGACATTGCATCGCGCTAACGCTCAATACCAGGAGATTTCATGAAAACCCTTTTTCGCCGTTCGTCACTGGCTTTTGGCTTAACCCTCGCGCTGGCCGCTGCCGCGCAGGCGCAGGATCTGCGCATTTCGATGTATGCCGATATCACCGGACTGGACCCGCACGATACTTCGGATAACGTCAGCTATTCGGTGCAGAGCGGTATCTTTGAACGTCTGTTCCAGTTTGATGCGCAGATGAAGCTGCAACCCTGGTTAGCGACGGGCTACACCAATAATGACAACGCCACCGAATTTACCCTGACGCTGCGTAAAGGCGTCACTTTCCAGGACGGCACGCCGTTTGATGCTGAAGCGGTCAAGGCCAACCTCGATCGCCTCGCCGATCAGACCAAAGGCCTGAAGCGCAACAGCCTGTATAAGATGATTGCCAAGGTTACGGTGCTGGCGCCGGATCAGGTGAAAATCGATCTCAATCAATCCTTTGGTGCCTTCATCAATACCCTTGCGCACCCGTCAGCAGTGATGTGGAGCCCGGCGATCCTCAAACAATACCCAGAAGAAGCACAGCTGCGCCTGCATCCGGTCGGCACCGGTCCGTTTAAATTTGTTGAGTGGCAGCCGGGCAAAGCCGTTTCGCTGGTGAAGTACGATGGCTATTGGCAGAAAGGCTGGCCGAAGGTGGATAAAGTCACCTTCTCGCCAAGCCCGGAAGATGCGACGCGAGTGGCAGCACTGAAATCAGGTCAGGTTGATGCGATCTGGCCGCTGCCTTCCGATCTAATCGCCACCGTACAGAACGATAGCAAGTTAGCGATCCAACGCGATCCGAGCATTTACCTCTATTACATGGCGATCAACACCCAGCACAAGCCGCTGGCCGATGTACGCGTGCGCCAGGCTATCAACTATGCCATCGACCGTGATTTGTGGTTGAAAGTGGCGTTTGCTGGCATGGGTAAACCGGCTTCTTCCGCGATGCCGGAAGGGGTGCAGTTCTATCAGAAACAGAGCGAGCCGAATTATCACTACGCCCCGGATGAGGCCAAAGCGTTGCTGAAAGCGGCGGGTTACCCGAATGGCCTGGATCTCAAACTCTGGACCACCAATACCACCGCCAGCGTGCGTGCGGCGCAGGTGCTGAAAGCCCAGTTGGCCACCGTCGGCATTCGCGCCACGGTCACGCCAATGGATTCCGGCACCCGTAACGCTAAATTGTGGGGCGTGAAAGATCCTAAAGAAGCCGAATTCGATCTCTACTACGGCGGATGGTCAACCTCAACCGGTGATGCGGATTGGGCGCTTCGCCCGCTGTATGCCACCGAATCTTGGGTGCCGACCTCGTACAACGTCTCTTACTTCAGCAATCCAGATGTGGATAAGGCGATTGCGGGTGGACTCGCCACTGCCGATCCCGCTAAGCGTGGTGAAGCCTATGCTGAAGCTCAAAAACTGCTGTGGAAAGATGCCCCAGTTGCCTTCCTCGGCACGCCAGACAACCTGGTGGGCAAACGCAGCAACCTGAGCGGCGTGTCGATGCTGGCAGATGGCAACTTCATTTATACCCAGGCTTCATTTAAGTAGAGATGGGGTCAAGGGTCGCCATAAATGGCGTAGTGCTTGTCACTTAACTGCGTTTCGGTCGCCATGAATGGCGACCCTACATTGCTCATTGCGGTTTTTGTAGGGTGCGCATTCATGCGTACCGGGTTAAATACGCACTGATTGGCTTAAGTGAGCATTACGTCATAAATGGCGACCCAACGGGTAATCTGCATATTTTACGTAGGGTACTTGAGCACCCATTCACACTGTAGGGTGCCCATTTATGCGTATCTGGGTGCGTATTTATGCGCATTTGGTACCCATTTAAAAGGAACTGCATGTTCGCATACATCATTCGTCGACTGTTGGAGATGATCCCGGTCTTGCTGGTGGTCTCGCTGCTGGTCTTCGGTTTTATCAAGCTGTTACCGGGCGATCCCGCACGTATTTACGCTGGGCCAGACGCACCGATTGAAGCCGTCGAAGCCGCGCGTCAGCATCTCGGTCTCAACGATCCGTTGCCGCAGCAGTACGTTAACTGGATTGGCGGACTTTTGCGTGGCGACCTCGGCGTCACTTACCGCACCCAACAACCGGTGCTGGACGTCATCAAGCAGGGCTTTATGCCGACGCTGTGGCTGGCACTGGCGGGCTTCGCCTGGTCCGTGATCCTGGGCCTATTTCTTGGGGTGCTGGCGGCCTTAAAGCGCGGAAAATGGCAGGACTGGACGCTGATGAGTGTCGCGGTGGGGGGCATCTCGATGCCCACTTTCTGGCTGGGCCTGCTGCTGATCCAGTTTGTCGCCATGCCCTTTGGCCTGTTCTCAGTGAGCGGCTTCAATAAAGCCAGCGACATCATCCTGCCCGCCATCACCTTGGGTTCTTCCGTTGCCGCAGTGATGGCGCGTTTCACCCGTTCCGCTTTCCTCGAAGTAGCGCAGGAAGATTATGTGCGCACCGCCAAGGCAAAAGGGCTGCGCAATCGGCTGGTGACCTGGAAACACGTGATGCGTAATGCCCTGATCCCGGTGATCACCATGCTCGGCTTACAGTTTGGTTTCCTGCTCGGTGGATCGATTGTGGTGGAGAGCGTCTTTAACTGGCCAGGCTTGGGCTGGTTGTTGATCGAATCGATCAAGGCGCAGGATCAGCCGGTGATTCAAGCGTTAGTGATGCTGTTCGTGTTTGAATTTATTGTGATTAACCTGCTGGTGGATCTGCTCTACGCCGTGGTTAATCCCGCCATTCGTCTGCGTCAGGAGTCGTGATGAGTACACAATCTCTGTCTGCTGCATCGTCACAGACTATTCGCTCCCCGTGGCGCGATTTTTGGCACGCCTTTATGCGCAACCCGCTGGCGCTAGTGTCGGGTGGTTTTGTCTTGCTGCTGGTGTTGGTGGCGATTTTTGCACCCTGGCTGGCACCCTTTGATCCGATGGTGCCAGACTGGATGGCGCTGTCATCCCCGCCGTCTGCGGCACACTGGATGGGCACCGATGAGTTGGGGCGCGATTTGTTAAGCCGCATCATTTATGGCGCACGCATTTCGCTGTACGTCGGGGTGCTTTCCGTGACGCTGGGCATGGTAGTGGGTGTGCTGCTCGGTTTGCTGGCGGGCTATTATGGTCGCTGGGTGGATATGCTGATCATGCGCGGCGCTGACGTGCTCTTTGCCTTTCCCGGCATGTTGCTGGCCATTGCGGTGGTGGCGATTCTCGGACCTGGGCTGAATAACGTGATTATCGCCGTCGCGGTGTTCAGTGTGCCGGTGTTTGCGCGCATTGTGCGTGCATCTACCTTATCACTGAAGCAGGCGGCCTATGTGGAAGCAGTGCGCTGTGCGGGGGCGCCCGATCGCGTGATCCTGCTGCGCCATATTCTGCCCGGCACGCTCTCCAATGTGATTGTCTATTTTACCATGCGCATCGGCACCAGTATTCTAACGGCAGCGGGCCTCAGCTTTATTGGCCTCGGCCCAGAGCCGGACGTACCGGAGTGGGGGAATATTCTGGCGATGAGCCGCAGCATGATGATGGCGGGCTTGTGGCATGTCAGCGTATTCCCTGGTCTGGCAATATTTATTACTGTGCTGGCGTTTAACCTGCTGGGTGATGCGCTGCGCGACACGCTCGATCCCAAACTGAAGAGCTAAATATGGACTTTCAACAACTGCAGCGCAATGGGCTGCTGCAACGCTGGCGCAGCGAGCGACAGCTGGGGCAACCGCGCAGTGCCTGCGGGCCGACCAATCGCATCAGTGATGTGCCAGGCGTGCGCGTCGGCCATCACACCTTGGCCGACGGCGAGAGGCAAACCGGCGTGACGGCGATTGTCCCGCCGGGCGATAACCTGTTCCTCAACCCGCTGCCCTGCGGGGCAGCAGTGTTTAACGGCTTCGCCAAACCGGTCGGGTTGGTGCAGGTCGAGGAGTTGGGCGTTTTGCAGACCCCGATTCTGCTCAGCAACACGCTGGCGGTGGGCACGTTGTTTACCACGCTGGTGCGCGATGCGATTAGCCGCAACCCTGAATTAGGTCGCAGCTTGCCCACGGTGAACCCGCTGGCGCTGGAGTGCAACGATGGCTGGCTGAATGACATCCAGGCGTTAGCGATAACGGAAGCGATGGCACAGGATGCGTTGAACGTGGCGCAAACTGATTTTGCGCGCGGCAGCGTGGGCGCGGGTCGCGGCATGAGCTGTTTTAGCTTGAAAGGCGGTATTGGCAGTGCATCACGTCTGATCCCTTCACTGAATGCCACGCTGGGTGTTTTGGTGCTGGCTAACTTTGGTGCGCTAACCGCCCTGACGCTGGATGGCGTGCGCTTGGGTGAGATGATTGCGCCGTTACTGCCGGAGCTGACGCCGCAACGTGATGCGGGGTCCATCATCATTATTATGGCTACCGATGCGCCGCTGGATGCACGCCAACTCAAACGTATCGCGAAACGCGCGGGCGCGGGATTAGGGCGCTTGGGCAGCTACTGGGGACATGGCTCAGGCGATATTGCCGTGGCATTCTCCACGCAAACCACGCCGCAACCGCCCGAAGATGCGGCGCTGGAACCGCTGCTCGCCGCCGCTGCGGATGCGACAGAGCATGCGGTGCTAGATGCCTTACTCAGCGCCGAAGCGGTCAGTGGTTTTCGTGGGCATCATCGCCCCTCACTGACGCAGGTGCTGGATGAATTGGCTAAACCCTAGGGTCGCCATCAGCTGTATTGCTAATGACAGGATCGCCATTGATGTCGTAATGCTTGTCACTTCAGTGCGTTTCGGTCGCCATAAATGGCGCCCCTACATTGTTCGGTGCGGTTTTCGTCGGGTGCGCATTTATGCGTACCGGGTTAAATACGCACTGTTCGGTGCGGTTTTCGTCGGG
>NZ_MLFR01000045.1 GCF_002095475.1 Pantoea rwandensis | reverse complement strand
AGCACGATGAATAGTGCCGCGACGGTTTCCTGCGGCCGCCTGTTGTGTAGCGGCGCAATTTATTGCGCGTATCTCAGCCGCGACGCAGCTTCGGATAAGCACAATGAATCGTGCCGCAATAGAGGGGCTAGCTCGCAGGCTGTGTGGGGTCGCGCTGTTGCAACTGTAGGTCGTCAACGCGATGCCAATTCAGCTGGCTGGCACTGGCGTCGATCTGCCAGCGATGCAGCGCATCGGCCATCAGCTGAGCGTTGGCATTGTCATCGCGCATTTGTGCTTCACTGGCTTTCATCAGCACATCGCCATGGAAGCGCCAGGCAAGATGGTCGGGATCCCAAGGCAGCAGCAGCCAACTTTGCGCATCGTTCGCGCTGGCGAGAATCAGCCGCTGATTATTGGCCGCCACCACCTGTGCATCGTGAGCGCCAGCGGGCAGGTCAATCAGTGGATAACCTTGCAGGAACCACAATGTGGTGGTGACTTCACCCTGATGCAGTGTGCCCGCGCCGTTTATCCAGTCGTCTTTGTCACATTGTGGATGGGCGTCAAACGTGAAGCGCGCATCGCCTGAGGCAGGCCAATAGGTGCGGAGCTGACAGCGGTCATTGATGCGAAAACGCTGCCACGGCGTGGTGTCAGCCTGTGCAATCACCGCTTTCGGTTTCGGCGGGATGCGCCAGTTATTTTTCTCCGTCACATCACCTTCGCGCACCGCTTTGCCACTGCTGTCGATCAACGTCCAGTGCAACGCATTCAGTGCGTGGCACTGGCGTTTCAATAGCTGACCCACCTGCGGCAAAAACGTCTCAATGGCATCTTGTTTCAACTCACCTTGAGGCTCGAAGTGCAGGGCCACGCTCTCGTCGCACCAACTTTTTACCCGACCATCGACCACGTTATCCAGCCAGGCGCTGAGGCGCAGCGTGGGGGACCAAACGATACGCACACTTTTTGCTTCGCTGACTAACGGCATCAGCAGCAGCGACAGCAACATTGTGGAAGCGATTTTCATGGCATCTCCTCAGTCACGCTGTGACAGCAAAATACGCTGCGCATCACTGAACGAACTCAGCAGGGTCGACTCCTGCGGATCACCCATCCACACCGCCATGGCGCTAAAATTGTCGCCGTTGTCGTCGGGTTTCATCCGCTGTAGCAATGCCAGCCACTCTTGCGGATTGCTGACCATGCGCAGCGTCTGCTCCAGGTCACTGACTTCCATTTCATGCCAGAATCCATCGGTGCACAGCAGGAAAACATCCCCATCTTCCAGCGCCAACACGTCGCTGTAGCTGGCTTCGCGCTCTTCTTTCATGCCTAACGCGAAATAGAGCAGGTTCTGATTGATAGCATCTGAGGGGTAACCGGCATCCTGCATGCGCTGAGCCAGACTGTGATCGCGCGTCATTTCCAGCAGGTAGCCACGGCGGAAGTGATAGAGCCGGCTGTCACCGGCATGTGCCCAATAAGCGAGTTGATAGTCACGATCGATAAACAAACTCACTAACGTGGTGCCCATGTTTTTTAAAACATCATCGCTATGCTGCTGTTGCTTGATGGCCTGATTGGCCGCAGCGATATAACCCCGGATCAGCTGCGCATCGAGATGATTATCGCCGTCGAATTGCGTCATGATGGTTTCACACGCCAGACGCGCTGCCGTATCGCCACCCTGTTGTCCGGCAATACCGTCACACATGACGAAGCAGGCGGCGCGTGCGCCCAATGCGTTCGCGAGTCGATCCTGATTGCTGCTACGTTTGCCCTGATGGCTGATGGACGCGAACGTTATATTCATCATTTATCCGTTTTTTGCGTTTGCAGGTCTTTGTAATGGTTCACTTCAACGTCGTAAGCGTGCAGGAAGGCTTCACCGAACAGCGTGTGGAAATCGTCGTCGATTTCGCTGGCAATGGTTTGATAACGTTTTACGAAGCTGTCCCAGCGCGCCGCTTTACGTGAGGCGGCAAACAGATGGCGGCCATTCTCTTCCTGCTGCAAGTTGTCAGGATTAAAGGATTGCAGCATCGCCGTGATGATGGCGCGGATGCCTGCGATCATCCCCAGTTGATGCGCCTGTAAATCAACCAGCGCATCACGCACTGCTTTCTCCGGCTCCATAAATCCCGGCATTTGGCTACTGAACATCTGCACCAGCACGCTTTTCCCTGACGGCAGCAGCTTGAACGGGTTGTTAGCCTGTTCGAGGATCATGGTCATCTCGGCATTGACCCCGCGCTTCAGCATGGTGCGTGATGAGAGCAGCGCCACCGTGCCTTGCGAAAACAGGCTCAGCAACTGACCCAGCAAATGCATCTGCTCCTGGTCAAGATGGGGTTTGGCATCAATATCTGCGAGATCGGCACCGTTGAGAAACGCCTGCAACAGGTCGGCATCGACGCCTGGGGTGTTGGCAGCGCGTCGCTGGGCTGCGGTTTTATAGCTGACCGGATCAATTCCCATACGCCCACTGGCACGGCTGGCATTCGAGTGCTCAGGGCTGATTTGCTGTATGCGCGGCGTGGGGATCGGCGCCGGTTCCGCCGGTTGCTGCACTTCTGGGATCGGCGCGGGTGAGGGCGTCGGCACCGCAGCGATAATCGGGGCCGCCTCAGGCTGGAACAGATCCGGCGGTGTTAAAGGCTGCGCCTGCGCATTCATCAGCCCGAAAGGATCGCTGCTATCGGGCTGAGCGCTGCCGCTGCTGCCAAACAGTGCTAAGGGATCGATTTCCGTTTGTGGCTGCTGATGCGCCACCTGCGGTTGGTCACGCAGTGTGGTGGGTGTGGCATCTTGCAGTATGGTCGGCTGCTGGAACAGGTCACTCTCGGCGAAAAGGCGTGCGGGATCGTTCTCGCGTACATCCAACTGCGCCAGCTCAGTATGCTGCGCTTCCTGTGCCAGCGGGTCTATCGGGTTTAAGGCTTTGGCTGCCGGTTGCGTCAGTGGATGGTGGGTTTCAGCGATCGCGGGTGCCACTTTGGGGGCGGTGAAGTCACGCGACAAGCTCTCCCAAATTTCCCCGGGCACCGTGGACTCCGCGCTGCGCTGTATCGGTTTCGCTTGGGTTGTCTGTGCATTGTTTACGCGCGGTGCAGGCATTTGACCATCAATCGCGCTGACTTCCAGCGTGTAATCCCCAATACCCAGCAGATCGCCGCTTTGCAACTCAACCTGGCGACCATGCTCTAGCGGAATACCGTTAAAATCGACGTTAATCACGTTGCCACGGTTAGTAATACGGCATTCACCTTCAGCAGAGGTGTGCACCAGCAGTTGCAGGCGTGAGATGGCACGGCTGTCGTCCGGCAGGATAAAGTTATTGTCTTCACTGCGGCCAATGGTGCCGCCTGGAGGATAGAAATCGACGCTGGTCAGCGGTGGCTGAACGCCGTTTTTACTGTCAACAAGAGTGAATCGCATAGGCATTACCTGCATAAAGGGGTGATGCAAACCGTAGCGGCGCGATGTATCACACCGCTACGGTTTGTTACGGGCAGGCAGGCGGCAGCGAGGCCGCCTGCACCAACCGCTCGAAACGATTACGACGCGGTGTTGGTTTTGATGTTCCAGCCAAAGGTGGTATCCGCACCTGCTGCACCGTCTTCGGACTGCTGGGTGTAAATCTCTTCGACCTGTGCTGCCTGGAACGAGTACTCAATCCCTACGGTGTCATCATCACGTGAACCGGTGAACTGCACGCTGGTGACCAACACTTCGGTCAGGTTGATTTTGTTGTAAATAATCTGCGAACCACCGGCTTTGGTGACGTGGAACTCCAGGGAAGGGATGTGCTTACCGTTGGAGCAGTACAACATCAGCGTGGGCGTGGCTTTATCAATACGCGCGTGTACATGCAGATCCTGGTAATTCACCTTACCTGCACCGCCGCCGCCGCCAACGCTCATGTTGTTTGGCTGGTTGGCACCCCAGTTGAAAGAGAGAATGTCGATCCAGCCCGTGTGCGCTGAGTCTTTAGATTCGCCTTCAACACCTTCTGGCTTCAAATACATTGCAATGGTCATGCGGGTCGAACTCCTTTAGTAATGAACAAGCAAAATGGGCGGGAACGTGCGCCCAGAGGGTTTTAGCCTTGCTGCTGTTTCAGCGAAGGTAATTTCGAAACCAGACGCAGTGATACCGTCAGGCCTTCAAGCTGGTAATGCGGGCGCAGGAAGAACTTGGCGGCGTAGTAGCCTGGGTTATCTTCTTGCTCTTCCACGGTCACGCGGGCGTCAGCCAACGGCTTACGCGCTTTGGTTTCCTGGGTGGAGTTAACCGGATCACCATCGACGTAGCGGATGATCCACGAGTTCAGCCAGCGCTCCATGTCGGCACGCTCCTGGAAGGAACCAATCTTGTCGCGCACGATGCACTTCAAGTAATGGGCAAAGCGGCAGCAGGCGAACAGATACGGCAGACGCGCAGCCAATTGGGCGTTAGCCGCGGCATCGGCATCGTAATAATCTTCGGGCTTCTGCAGCGATTGCGCGCCGATAAAGGCGGCAAAGTCAGAGTTCTTGCGGTGTACCAGCGGGATAAAGCCATTTTTCGCCAGCTCGGCTTCACGGCGGTCGCTGATGGCGATTTCCGTTGGGCACTTCATGTCCACGCCGCCGTCATCGGTAGGGAATACGTGGCACGGCAGGTTCTCCACCGAGCCGCCGGATTCCACGCCACGAATCGAGGTGCTCCAGCCAAACTGCTTAAAGGAGCGGTTGATGTTGGCCGCCATGGCATAGGCCGCGTTGGCCCAGGTGTAGTTTTTGTGCGTTGCCCCTTCGGTGTCTTCGGTGAAATCGAAGCTGTCCACCGGATTGGTGCGCACACCGTACGGCAGACGTGCGAGGAAGCGCGGCATCACCAAGCCGAGATAGCGGGTGTCTTCGCTCTCGCGCAGCGTGCGCCAGGCGGCATACTCGGTGTTGGTGAAGATTTTGGTGATATCGCGTGGGTTCGCCAGTTCTTGCCACGACTCCATTTGCAAAGCGCTGGGTGCAGCACCGGTGATCACCGGACAGTGGGCCGCCGCACCAATTTTCGCTAACTCTCCCAGCAGTTCAACATCGGGCGGGCTGTGGTCAAAGTAGTAGTCGCCGACCAGGCAGCCGTAGGGTTCGCCACCAAACTGGCCGTACTCTTCTTCATAGATTTTCTTGAACAGTGGGCTTTGATCCCAGCCCACGCCCTTGTAGCGCTTAAGCGTGCGGCTCAGCTCGCGTTTGCTGATGCTCATCACGCGGATTTTCAGCATCTCATCGGTTTCGGTGTTGTTCACCAAATAGTGCAGACCGCGCCATGCCCCTTCGAGTTGCTGAAAACTCTCGTGGTGCATGATGGCGTTAACCTGCTGTGACAGCTTGGCATCGATTTCTGCAATCAATGCCTGGATGGTGCGATAGGCATCTTCCGAGACGGGCAGCGTGTTCTCTAGCGCCTGGGCGGCCAGCGTTTGTACGGCCTGCGAGATGGCGTCACGCGCTTGGTCATTGTTAGGGCGAAACTCTTTATTTAACAACGCACTAAAATCGCTTTGCGTCACGGTGTCTGTCTGTAAACGTGCGGTTTGGGATGCGGCATTACTCATCATGTTTCTCCGTTTCGCTGTCATCGTTTGACGCGGTGGCAGGTTTAGGGGCAGCAGCTAGCGTTTTCAGTAGGGTCGGGTTCTGTAGCACTTCAGCAATCAGCGCTTCAGCACCGTTTTTGCCGTCCATATACGAGAGCAAGTTGGAGAGCTGCGTCCGCGCCTCCAGCAGCTCATTAAGCGGTTCGACGCGACGCACGATGGCATCGGGCAGGAAGTCATCCATGCTGTTGAAGGTGAGGTCGACCCCCACTTTGCCTTCACCGGTCAGGGTGTTATCGACGTGATAAGCCAGATGAGGCTTCAGCGCTTTCATGCGTTCATCAAAGTTATCAATATCCACTTCGAGGAAGTTACGCTCAGCGATCTCTAGCTGATCGACGAGGGGTTGGCCCACCAGATCCGCCATCACGCCCATCACGAAAGGCAGCTGCACTTTGCGATCTGATCCATAAATCTCCACGTCATACTCGATCTGCACGCGTGGCGCTCGGTTGCGCGAGATGAACTTCTGTCCACTGCGGGCGCGTTTAATGGTGGGGAAGTTAGCCATAGTGTTCTCCATGAGTGATGTGCCTGAGATTCAGGCGTTTTATTCGCCCGCACGGCCAAACAGGCCCTGCAGCTGGGTGACGGCGTCGGGCGCCAGGTCACGAATAATGTCGAGAAAATCGAGTTGAATCAGACGTTGTACCCGTTCCAGCATGATCGGCGCCGGATGACTCGGCTCATGCTGCAGAAAGTAGAGGCGGACTTTCTCCAGCATCAGTTCGGCGTCTTCGCGTGAAGTAAGGGGAACCTGCTGCCAGCGAAGGGCAGGCGAAAGCACCTTTGACGCTACTGCTTCAGGTGAGGGCTGTTCTGCACTTTCAGGCTGAGCGGCGACCCATTCTGGCTCATCCCGCGAGGGCAGCAACGGCAGCAGTAGCGCCAATGCTTTCTCAGTGGTCGCCAAATCGGGCATATCTGCCGCGACCAGATGCTGCTCCAGGCAGCGGCGCAGCATAGTGAAATGCTGCGCGAGGGTACGAAGCGCCTGAGCATTACCGAGGTCGGGTTGCTGTAGCGCTTCGCGCAAACGTGGTACGCCGCCTGGAAATTCTGCCACTTCGCTTTTGCTGCCATCGAGCAGTGCAATGGCATCTCGCAGCGTGATTTCACCTGTGGCACTTTTCAGCAGCCAACTGTTACGCAGCGCACGGCTTAAACCTGATTGCGGACCGAGCGCGGCTAATGCACTGACGCGCATCAGCAGGTCCGGTTCGCCATCAAACTCCAGCGCAGGATGCAGCGTCGGCCAATAACGTGTCAGCGCGTCACTCAGCAGGGTTAATCCTTCGGCACAGCCCGCAAGGCCGTTGGTATGCGTCCAGGCCTCGCTCAGGATCAGCAGCAGGCGGATATCACGGGTGCGCGTCAGTAGCTGTTCAGCCTGTTGCGCCACCAATTGCCAGTCTGGCGGCTCTGCCGGAATGATGGTGTTGCCAAACTGCTGCTCGGCTTTGCCGCTGCGCGCCTGTTCCAGCGCCATAAAAGCCGCGTCATACTCAAGATCATCGCCGCAGGGCGCATCGTCGCGCAGCGGTTCAAGCGGAATTGCTACATTCATCTTTTCACCGTTAAAGCTGGCCAAACAGCGGCGGCTCGCCGCGGCTGACATGGGGAGGATTGAACAAACGGAGGAATAGCTGTGTGGTGAAATTGCCGCTGTGCGAATGGCTGTAGAAGGCGCTGCCATCGCTTTGGTTACTCCACCAAAAACTGCTGTACTGCGCGGGATCGAAGTAGTGCACCACCTGCGGCCAGTTCAAATTGCAGGGGGTGTTCTGATAACCGATCACATCAAACACATCTGACTGGGGTGGCCGTGCGAGCTGTGCCGGTAAGGCGTTTAACGCAGCATCGAATTGATCGCCGCTGTAGCGGTTCTGCACCGCCAGCGTAAGGGTCTTCCCCAGTTGGTAATACCAATCACCGGCAGTGTGTAATTGCATGGCGTGCCAGTGCTGCGGCGTGAACAACTGCATGGCACAGAGCGGATACTGTCGGCCCACACGATCGCGCGTGGGTAGCAGGCAGCCCATCTGAATCATCGGCACGCCGAGTGTGGCAGGCACAATGAAATTCCAGACCGGTGCGCGACCGGTTGCAGGCTGCTGCGCCAGCCGAGGCAAACTGTTCTGGAACCACTGCGCCCAGCTCTCCACCAGCCGCGTGGGCAGGCGGCGGCGCATAAAGTCACCGCTGCCAGGCAGTTTGCCGTACCAGCCCAATTGTGAGGATTGCTGCATTGACAGGTCCTTGTAGGGGCGCCATTGATGGCGGCCTTCTGCGTGTTCCCGGTGCGCATGAATGCGCACCCTACGAAATACGGTGTCCGCGTTTATCTTGCTGAGGTGCGGTATTCATGGGCAACTGAACCCAGGCAGTTGCAGCGGGTTGCGCACGCTGTTAGGCGTGTAGGCCAGCACCACTTGATGACCACCGAGCGAAAATGTCGCTTGCTGACTCTGATTGCTGCCGGGATGCAAACTGGCTTTATCAAACAGGCGGTTGAGTGCCCACGGCCGTGGTATTCAGCGTGTTAGTGGTGCCATCGGTCAGACCAATCTGCATGCGCACTTGTTGGGTGTTACCGCTGCCAGGCCAGTTCACCACCTGAGGGGTTTGCGGACCGTGGCTGTAACGAATCAGTTGACCGTCGACGTCGAGGGTCAGATTGAGGATGCTGTTATCCATACTGATCGGCGTGATGGTCAGGCGATAGGAGGGGGTACTGGCACCATTGGCAAACAGCGCTTCCCGGATCGCCTGCGCCTGTTGGAACGGGCGTAATAGCGCGGTGCCACCCGGCAGCGTTTTCCCGTCCACCCCTGGCGCATATCTCCAGTCACTGTGCGTGGTATCCACTTTGCTGGCGAGATTGTCGCGGAAGAAACTGTCCATTAGTCCACTGCCTGGGGCGAACATCCGCGCCAGGTCATCGGGCTTCACGTCGCTGGTGGCGTTACGATTAAACGGATAGCGTCCCGCAATGGCACTGCGGCAAAAGCTGCCCACCTCAACACCCGCCCGTTTCTGCATATTGCTCATGTTGCGCTTCTGCGTATCGCTACTGGCGCCGACGGCCAGTTCCAGCAGCAAGGTGCGGAAGGGTTCGGGCTGCCGTCCGGCATCGGCCTGCATGCGGGAGATAATGCTGCTGTCCGGTGGCGACATGCCGCTGTTGCTGGCGTCCTGCACGGCGGTGAGATAGCTGTAGAGATCGTCGATATCTTTCAGCTGCGCGTCAAACGGGATGCTGCTTTCTTTCGGATCGCTCACCTGCGCCTGCTCAATAATGCTGGCGTAGTGGGCCATGACACGCTGTTCTGGCGCTTCGATATTGCCGCTCTGCGCCGCTTTACGCGCGCGGAACAGTGCTTGCAACGTCGCGGTGGCATTGTTGTTGACGTAGTGGGTGCTGCGCTCCAGCAGCGACGGCTTATCCTGCTTGTCCTTCTCATCCTCGGGTGGGGTTAACGTCAGGTTACGGCTCAGATTAATGATCATCTGGCGCAACGGCGAAGTGCGACCTGACAGCAGGCGGGCGGTGTTGATGCGTTCGCCCAGGTTGTTGATCGGTTGCAGTTGAATGTCCTGCAACAGCGCATCCCACTGGCGCATGTAGTCATCGAGATAAAGACGGCGCACCGTTTCTTCCAGCGTGTTCTGTTCATCGGTGCTTTCACGGCGCGTCAGCACCCAGCGATCTTCCTGTAACAAGCTGGTGGCCACGTTTTTAATGTTGCTGTTAAACGGTCCCCAGTAACCGGCTGGGGTGAAGAAGCCGGGGATCGCTTCAGTCAGGGGTTTGCCGCTTTTACGGCTAAACACCAGTTCGGTTTGGGCACCGCTTAGATTGATGACGCTGACACCGGGATTGACGCGCGGCATCAACAGGCGCTTGAGGCGACCATAGACGCGCGTGGAGAGTGGGGAACGGCTGATCATCTCAATCTGGCGCACCACTAACGGCTCGTCGCGCTCAAACGGCGAGGCGTTGATTTTGTCGTCCAGCAGCTGGCCGAGGTGATAATCCAACGCTTTCAACTGTGCCTGCGGCGCATTGGCCCCTTGGGTACGCTGTACGTTGAGCATCACCCAGGCATGCAGGAACTTGCCGTCATAATGCTGGGGTAGATAGAGCATCTGATAGGCTTTCAACGCTTCGTAGCTGTAATCCACGTCACTGCCGTTATCACTGCGCAGCCAGTCGGTGATGTTGCGGGCTATCACTGGTAACAGCATCTGCTCCAGTGCGCGTTGATAAAGTGAATCAGATGCGGTTGAGACCTCTTCACCGCGATACAACCCGGCGCGCCAGCTGAGCGGTGGCTGAGTTAAGTCCGAGAGTTGGTCACTGTTCGGCAAGCCCGCCAGGTTGTTGAGGAAGGGCAGCTGAGAGAAGATGTTTTCTCCGTTCAGCGGCGATAAGGCTTTACTCTGTTTTTCAATCTCGGGCACGCGCTGCTCGACATCTGCCAGATAGCCTTTGTTGTGGTGATAGCTGGTAAACCAGGCAATCAGCGCCACTAACAGTATCAGCGCCAACACGGCGTAAGTAATCAGATGCACCAGACGGTTGCGCACTGCCCACCAGCGGTTAATGCCCGCCAGCCCGGCTTCTTTAAACACCACTTCGGTCAGCATCTGTTGCAGGAAGAAACTCTGGCCGTGGCCGGGTTGTGCAGGTTCGCTGTTAGCCGCTCTCAGCGCCGGTAAGCCCAGGGCGCGACTCATTTGTCCCATCACGCGGTCAAACGGCAGACCTTCCTGCGTACCGCTGGTGAAATAAACGCCACGCGGAATCAGTTTCGCGTCATAACCCGAGGTGGCAAACACCACGTCAAGGTAGTGTTTCAGCAAGGGTTTCAGCGCCAGAAACTCTTGCGGGAACAAGTACATTTCAGCGCGCTTGACGCTGTCATGCTCGTTGATCATCAAATCGGCCAGGCCGGCATCAAGGCGCTGATGCAGACGATCAAACTGGGGTTCGAATTCATTGCCCACCGCCAGTTGCTGATCGCTCCACGGCCAGGTGAAGCCCCAGATCTGGTCGCGCTGCGCCTTGTTCATCGCGCCAAAGCTGGCGGTAAAGCCTTTCAGCAGATCGGTTTTGGTCACCAGGACATACACTGGGAAGGGGATCGCCAGTTGATCACGCAGTTCCAGCAGACGTTTACGCAGGGCGCTGGCCTGCTGGTGGCGCGCTTCTTCCGATTCACTCAGCAAGTCGCCGACACTGATGGTGATGATGGCACCGTTAACCGGTTGACGTGGACGGTACTTTTTCAGCAGCCCCATAAAGCTGCGCCACTCCTGCGCATCTTGCTGACGGTCACTCTCTTGGGTGGTATAGCGCCCCGCGGTATCCAGCAGAATGGCTTCATCGGTAAACCACCAGTCGCAGTGTCGCGTTCCGCCGACGCCACGCAGGGCGGTTTTGCCAAACTGCGCTGCCAGTGGAAAATGCAATCCAGAGTTGACCAGCGCGGTGGTTTTTCCGGCTCCCGGTGCGCCAATCAGCATGTACCACGGCAGTTGATACAGATACTGGCGATTCAGCTTTTGCATCCAGCGTGGCCAGCGACGGCTCTCTGGCCGGTTAAAACGCGCCTGACGCAGCAGCTGCGTGGCCTCACTGAAACGCTCAGCCAGGGGGTGTTCTGCCGACGATCTCCTCGTTGTCGGCGACGTCTGCTGGCGGTGGCGCCATCCGCTGTACCAAACGACGGTTCTGCCAGCGACGCCACAGGCGCGGCACCACGCGATAGCTGATCCACAGTGTGTAGAGGATGGCGATGGCGATGTAGCGATACAACGCCGACTCCAGCGGACGATAATCCCCAATCGCCACCAGTGGACCCACGGTCCAAATTAGCAAACAGAGTGCCGTAATACCCAGACCGCTCCACATCAGGCGGCTGGTGGCGATGGAAAAGACGGTGCGAATCATAGCCATTCCTTTTAGTGCACGCTGTTGAGTTCAGATTCAGTCTGCTTGGGCGCAACCAGCAGCGTGATTTCTACACGGCGGTTGCGAGCGCGATTGGCGGCGGAATCGTTCGCTGCCAGCGGGTTGCTCTCCCCACGCCCCTCAACGATGATGCGCTGTGGCTGCCGCAGGTCTTGAGCCAGCATCTCCTGCACCGACTGGGCACGTGCCAGTGACAGCGCATAGTTGGAGTTGAAGCGTGCACTGCGGATTGGCACGTTGTCGGTATAGCCACTGACGCGGACCTGACCGTTGACGTTATCCATTGCTTGGGCGATGCGGCGGATCACCGGGCGATAACGATCGCGAATGGTGGTTGCGGCGGAGTCAAACAGGCCGTCGCCGCGCAACAACACCACACTGCGCGTGGCTTCATCCCGCACTGACACCAACCCTTCCGCAATTTCCGGTGCAAGGAAATGGCGCAGGTCCAGTGCGGGAGCCGCAGGTGCAGCAGGACGGGCAATGTCCACTTTCGGCAGGTCGGTTTGGTAAATGGCCGAAAGCACCGGTGCGGTAAAATGGTTGAGACGCCAGTTGAGCGCGATATACACCGCACATCCCAGCAGCGCCAGCAAGGCGGCAAAGCTCCACAAGGGGATCAGCGGTTTCCACAATTTTTGCAGCACTGGCTGATCCAGCGGTTGCGGTGACAGCGGCGGTGGATAAGGCCCGCGCACCGAGCGGATCAGCTGCAACAGGCGTAGCTTTAAAGTTTCCAGCTGGGTGCGTCCGTTTTGCATGATGCGATAACGGCCCTCAAAGCCCAGCAGCAGGCAGGCATTCATCAGCTCCAGCAGCAAGATGTTCTGCTGTGGATGCTGTGACAGCCGCGCCAAAAGCTGGAAGAACTTTTCGCCACCCCAGGTTTCGTTATGGAACGTCACGAGCAGACCGCTTCGTGGCCAGACATCTCGGCTGCCCCAGGGGGTGAGGGCCGCCGCTTCATCCAGTGAGGTACACAAGCAGTAACGGGCACCGACAATGGTTTCATACGGCAGTTGCGCCTGCTGACAGGCCACTTCAAAGCGGCGCACCAGGTCAATGAGCTGCTGACGCAGACCCGCCGGATTGTCGTGGGAGACCGAATGGCGCAACTGTGCAATCGAGTTGATCAGTGGATTGGCAAGCGCCACCAGCGGATTTTCATGCGGCATGGCGGTTTCCAGTTCGCCATTAAGTGACTGCGGCTGCATCATGATCGCTTCTCTCCGTGCTTAGCTGCGCGCGTGGCGCAGCGCCCAAAGTTGCAGGTCAAGGCCGGGGAATTCGCCAGCCAGATGCAGCGCAAAGGCTTCTGCTTTTGCCATCTGCTGCCAGAGTTCGCCGCTGCGCTCCAGTTCGAAATAGACATAGCCAGAGTGCCAAGGGATCTGGCGCGGCGCGGCGGGCATGACGCGTAAAGCAATACCGGGCAGTTGCAGCTGTACCAGGTCACGGATACGCGTCACTGGCGCAATTTTCATCTGTGCCGGGAAGTGAGTGATCAGCGTTTCACCCGGCAAGTCAGCGCGAACTGCCAGCACAAAGCCGTAATCGCGGATCAGGCTGACGTCGGAAACGGTCGCCACAAACAACCCGTGCGAACGTTCAGTGAGCGTCAATTGCAGCGCGTTCTCTTCCATCACCAGCGACAGGCTTTGGCGCAGCTGGATCATCAGACGGCTAAAACTCAGATAGAGATTGTCGTGGTCGTAGACCGGCAGCTGTTCACTGGGACGACGCGATGGTGACCAACTGGCTAACTCGGTGGCGAACTGCAACCACTCGCTAAACAGACGTTCAGGGTGTAGCTGCGGCAGGCGACGGCTATGCGCTACCTGACCGATGTAGCGATTGATCAGAGTGAGCAGCATAAAGTCGATCATTTCCGTGTTGCCACCGCGTCCGGCCTGTTGCAGGCGCTCGCCCATCTGCTCACTGCGCTGCTGTAACAACCCATGCATATCGTTGAGAAAGGCATGGAGAATGGGAGAAATGTGGCCGTTCAACAGTGGCGGAATGTAGTCGCTATCGAGCGTGAGGGCACGATCGTTACCGCTGCGTTTGACACGAGCAACACCGATGGCGGTCCACTCAGCATTAAGGTCGGCAGCGGGCATCAGGCAAAGGCGCAAGCGGCCAAATTGCATCGGCGCGCGGCCGACTGATGAGGCGTTGAGATCGTCCACTTCGCGATCCTGGCTGAGATAACGCGCCAGCGAATCACTGGTGTCACTGAAGATCACCTCGGTCTGCCCTTGGCGCTGTTCTGGCAGGGCCAACACCACATCGACAGGTTCCTGAATATTGGTAAAGGCCAGCGGTGCAGGGGCGTTATCCGCACCGGTAATGGCAAAAGGCGTGCCGTCAGGCAGCAGGCCGCTGGCCTCGCTGATCGCCAGTTTGCCCTGACGCAGCAGTGCCTGATCGAGCTTAGGGTCATGAAACCCCAATGCCACGGACACTGCAGTTTGCCCCAGCTGCGGCTGTACGCTTCTAGCCAGCGTTCCGACTGTTGAAAATGGTGGGGACGCAGAAACATCCCTTCGCTCCAAATCACTTTGTCTGCGGTGTGCATAGCGCCTTCCTGAGTTCGTTTAATCGTCGTTTGCTGTGAGATGCAACCCGGCTGACGTGGCGGTGACGCGGCCATGTAACGCATCGGGTGAGAACTGCCAGAACTTGTAGAAATTGGTTTCAGTCGGGGACGGAAGCGGCACGATAACGCGCCAGGTTTTGCCGTTGATGTTGGCGTATTCCGCAATCACCCCGAGATAGTGGGCGTCTAGCGACGGGTTGCCGTTAATGACCTGCTGCGGTTGCTGGGTGGTCAGGAAGCGTTGCTGGGTATCCAGCACATCTCCGCCCAATACCGTGGAGGCATTGTTCTGCAGTGAGTAAAAGTCAGCAGACTGAGAATTCGCATCCGAGCGTAAAACTAATACCCGTACCTTGATCGGCGCGCCGTCATTGGCGCCCGGTGCGCTGTTTAACGTCAGTTGCCAGTTTGCCGGCACCTGACGTGAGGACGACATGCAGCCACTGAGCAACATCAGCAGCCCGATGAGTACTGCGATGCGCGCCAGCATCACTGAATAACCCAGGTGGATGAGTTGCCTTTGCGGCAAGCCTTATCACCTTCACCCACGCCGATACACTGCTGCTGAGCGCGGCGAGGGCGGGCGGCTTGGGCTTTTACCGTCGCGTTATAACGATCGCTGGGTACGGCGGCACGGAACGGGATATAGCCACTGAGCTGACCATTGTCTTGGGTCGCGACCGCAAGCCAGCTGTTTTCGACCTCACCGAGCACCTGCAATGTGGCACCCGATTCCAGTGTTCCCATACGCATACCGCCGTAATCAGGGCGATTGATCAGCGACACCGGGAATAACGTGCGATAGGCGGCGTTGATCGGTTTGAACTGCTGCGGCGGTTGGATGATATGCATGTGCACTAACGCCACGTCATTGACGGTGCTGGTTTCCAGGGTGTCGGCAGTGACGGTGGGTGGCGGAGCCTTGCAACCTGCGGTGATAGCCGTCGCAAAAAGTGCGGCGATGAAAGCGACTTTGCTGTGTTTGATTTCCATTTTTATCAACGTCCTGTGTGAAATCATTGAGTTGTAAAGGCCTGCGTACCTGTGTTGCATTAGGGAATGTCTCGTACCTGCGGCTGCCATGCTGCGATAGAATGCGCGATAAATCGCGCCGCTACGCCCGGATGCCGTTCAGGTTGCCAATAACGCCACCGTGGTCTGGCTTGGCGTGATACGTACGCCGGGCGCATTAGCCACGTTCTGCTGCGTGACACTGCCCATGCGCGTCGCGGGCATACCATTGATTAACAGCGAATTGCAGCCTGTAAGATGGCGTGACAAGCCCATAAAGGTTTCGGAGATCACACCGCCCAGTACGCCTGCTTCATCCCCTTGAGTCATGGGTGTGATGGTGGAAAGCGTGTGGGCGGGCATCCCGGTGAACAACACCGTGCTGGCTGTCGGCACGGCGGTGTTGCCGAGCGCCAGGTTGACAAAGGTGGTCGGCGCAGGGGTTTTACACACATCGGCCACCGCTTGATCGGTGCCGCCACACTGGCAATTTGCAAACATACGTTTCCCTCTTAACCCATGTGAATCTGTTTACCATCGACGCGCGTCAGCGATTCGCTGCTGATCAGCGTGGTCGGTGCGCGCAGGCGCGTGAGTTGGCTGGTTTTAATATCGAGTTGTCCGGCGCGTACCTGTTCGGTGTGCGTGGTGCGACGCAACAGGTGATGGCTGATTTGGCTCAGGCTCTCCCACAGGCTTTCGCAACGTTTGCCAAATACGCGGCTCAACGTGACCCATGCGGAAACCTGATCGCCGTGGTAGTTGAGCTGGTTGATCTGACAGTCGCCGTGCTCAGCTTGTAACGCAAACTGCGGGCTGCGCAGTGTTAATCGCTGACTGGCACTGAAGGTTAACTGGCCCTCGCAGTGCAATTCGGCCATTTGTTGCGGTTGTGCGCGGACTAATACCGCCAGTAACCACAGTTGCTCACCGGCGCGACAGAGCAACACACGATCACCGATTTGGGGGGTCAGTAGGCAACTGGCCGCGCGCAGGCAGTACCAACGACGTCCATCAATGGCCACCTGTACTGCTGCGTCAGGCTCAAGGTTTAACACCTCACCTTCCGCTTGTAAGGGCAAATCCAGTGGCAGCGGTACAGTATTTTCAGCGTGGTTCATGGTGATCCTCCTGAGGTGTCAGACGCGTTTGCGGTTGCCATTTTTCAGCGGCAAACAGGGCGTCATCCTGTTCGATAATGCCGTCACGGCTGGAAAGTTGGCTTTGCTGTTGGCTGGCACGGTGAAAACGGGTCTGGTAGCACTGCGCATCGCGCAAGTCAGCGTGATCAAGTTCGGCGTAAGAAAAATCGGCGTAATGCAACTGGCAGTGCTGAAAATTGGCGCGCGGGGCCTTGGCATGTTGCAACACGGTGCGTTGTAGCTGGCTATGGCTGAAATCGGCTTCATTCAACCGGGCGTGCATGAAAACTGCTTGATTAAAATTCGCTTCAGAGCAGCGTGCATCGTGCAAATCGCTGTGGGTGAACAGGGCTTGACTGGCCTGCACGCCGCGCAAGTCCGCGCCACGCAGTGAGACCTCGCTGAAGTTGCACTGCATTAATTCCGCACCTTGAAAACTCACTTCATCCAGCTGGCTGACCGTGAACTGACTACCAGCGAAATGCTGTTGGCGATAGTCCCCGCCACGCATATCGCACTGATAGAAGGTGCAGAGTGCAAAACGGCTGCTGTGCAGGTCGCTACGGCGCAAATCCAGACTCATCAAGGTGCACTGTTCCAGACTGGCGTGACGCAGCAACAGTTGCTCGACCGGCAGCGTCAGAAAACCGCTCTGATACAGCGAGGCCAACAGAAAGCTGCTGTCGCTCAGGTCGCCTTCATTGAACTGACTGTTGATATGAATGCTCTCGCTGAAATCGCTTTCCGCTAACTGGCACTGATTGAACAAGCAGTCCGTCAGGGTACAACCGCTGAATTGCGTGGCGACCATCTGGCACTGGCTGAATAAGGTTTCGCGCAGCTGCGCGTTTTCGAACTGCGCGCCCGTTAATTGGCACTCGCTAAATTGGGTCTGATGCAGATTACAGCCGCGAAAATCGGCACCGGTGAGATCCATGGCAATGAAATTGCCACCGGAGAGATCCAATCCGGCAAAGCCGCGCTGCTGCAGTGATAGCGCGTGAAGGATTTCACCTTGTTGAATGGCATGGGCGATTTCTTGTGGTGTCATGGCTTATACCTGGTGTTCTCGGCGGCGCGGCAGCGTTTTCATGCTGTCGGTGAGTGCATGGTCAAAGCAGGTGGTGCTATCCGTCACGGTTTGCGACACATCCGCGCGAAACAGATTGCAGTCGCTGAGATCGCAACCTTCAAGCTGACTCTTTTGCAGGTCGGCACCCAGCAGACAGCTTCCGTTGAGTTGGGCGGCGCGGAAATCTGTGCGCACAAAGCGGCTGAAACGGGTGCGCAACAAGCGCAAGCGGGCATGTCGACAATCGGCACCGCTTAAATCACTGTTTTCCAGCGTTGCTTCGTCAAAGCAAGCCGCTTGCAAGTTGATGTCGCGCAGGTTGCACTCAGTGAGTGTCGCGCGGCGAAAGTGGGCGTGTGGTAGCTGACTCTCGGCGGTAAACATGCACTTTTTAAGCCTGGCATCGTCGAAACAGAGATCTTGTGATTGGCAAGTCACCAGCGCCAATCCTTGTGCCTGAGCATGACTAAACGTGACGGCGTGCAACGCGCAGCGAATCAGGTTGCACTGGCTGAATTGCGCATGCGTAAAAACAAGTGACTCAAGCCGTAGATCCATCCAGTCACAACGGTCGAGCAGCGCGTGCGGGAAGTGACAGTGTGCAATTGTGGCCTGTTGCACAAAGAGTTGACGCAGCAGGGCACGATCAAAACGGCAGTGCTCGAGCTGAATCTCGCCCAGTTCGACATCGTTAAGACTGCTGTCGCTAAAGTCAGCATGCCAACACTGTGCTTGCGCCAGATTGGCACCCTCAAACAAACAGTGTGTGAAGCGGCTGTGATGACATTCGGCACGCACCAGGATTGCACCGCGCAGATCCGCGCCTTCCAGTTGGCAGTGACTGAGATCAGCGTTCTCCAGTAATGCGTTTTCCAGATCGATACCCCGCAAATCGAGGCCTGAGAGATCGGCACCGGTTAAATCCCAGCCGCGCGCATCTTTGCTGTTTGCCATGCAGTGCATCAGTTGCTGACGAACAGCTTCTGATTCTATGAGGCTCAGTCGCGGCGCGGATTTCTGCTGCGCGGCGGTCAGGCGGTAGCTCTCAAGCAGTGCGCTCTCGCTACGGGCAATATCGCTGTCACGCGGACCGAGCAAATGGCGATTGGCGTTAAGTTCGTCGCGTTGCTGACGGTAGGCTGCGGCGCCATCAGGCAGCGATAAATCGGCGGCCTTGCTGCGCCGCGATTCTTGTTCATGGCGCGCCATCATCTGCTGATAGTGCTGCTCGCCCTCGGCTTCATGTCGTGTCAGCTGCGCGGCGATATCCTCTTCGATGGGGAAATCGCTTAGCGTGCTTTGCGGCTGGTGCCGATTTGCGTAACGTGCAAGGTTGTGCAGCCACGGACCCGGGTCGCGGTTGATCGCGCCAGTGGTCAGAATCGGTACATCAACTAAATCGCCGTCGCGCAGGGCGTGCAGCGCGGCATCCACATGATCGGTGCGAAGCTGGTGGACATGGCGATAGTGCTCGACAGTGCGCGGTGCTGGCTCGCGTTCCAACGCCACCATCAGTGACTTCACATCGGCAGCATCATCCTCGTTGATGGCGCAACTGCCGTGCCAAACCAGCATCAATTCGTTGCAGTGCGGCAGAAAGTGCAGGGTAGTGGCGCGCATGGGCACCTCTTCAAACAGCAACGAATCTTGGCGTTGACGGGTAATAAAACTGCGTGCCTGCCACAGCGGCAACTGACCTTGCTGCACGAGCTGATCGGGATGCATATGTTCAATACGCCATGCGGCAGCACGGGGCAGCGTGGTGGCCTCTTCAAACCACTGGTCGGCGGGTGCCTGATTGAATACGCGCCAGTCGGTATCGCGGGCAAAGCCAGGGTAGTCGTGCTGCATCCAACGATCGTCATAGTTTTGCCCCATCAGGGCACGGCGCATCGGATGGTCGAAGGCGATAGCGTGGAACGGTGCGGCTTGATGATGCGCTAATCTTTGTTGCTTGCGCAGTCGCTCGACCTCAATCACCACGTCGCACTGGCTTGCACCGGGCAGTGCGTACCCTCGGCCACTGGCAAGAAATTCGGCACAGCGTTTGGGTATCGCCAAATCCAGCACGCCATCGGGCGACTGCATCTCGTCACTGACGCGCCGCCACAGCGTTTGTTCATCCCGTAACTGGGGCTGGGCGGTCATATCCAGCAGGGCAACGGTGGCGATGCCGAGATAATCCTGCTGCTGCCAGCGGTAGGGGCGCGAGATCAGCGCTAACTGATGGGGTTTGATGATATTCATCGCGCTTCACCCTTCCGCATCAAAGTAGACGCTGTCACCATCGCTGTCATCTGCCGGGTTATCGCGCTCCGCCTGCTCACGGGTAGGCGGGTTGTTTTTCTGCGTGACCTTCTCTTCGCGCTGTTTTTCCCAATCGGTTTTTTTCTTGTCGTCGGCTTCCTGCTTGATGGTTTTTCTCGCATCACGCTCGTCAGTGAGTTTTTTAATCTTCTCTTGCAAGGTATTTCCCAGACCGTCACTGACCGCGCCACTCATGATTGACATCATGTTGGTGCGTAGGGTGTAAAAGGGGACTTGCTCGAAGCGTTGCAGATCGGCTTTGTATTCCACCTGAGTTTTACTGCGCTTGATGTAGGTGTAATCCATGCTCAAGCCTTTCACCGCAAAGTCGGTTGTGGTGGCGGCCACGTTACTCACCGCATTGACAGTGCCATTGACGCCGTTGATCGACAGGCCAATACCGGTGGTGGTGAAATTCGCACCGGTCACGGTGTAATAGCTGCCGCGCGAGGTGTGATAGGTGGTGGGCGCACTGGTGGAGACGGTGTCGTTACTGTGAATGGTGACTTTGCCTGGCGCCCAGATCTTCAACGCACCGTCGCCCTCTTTGGCGGCGTAGATTTTAATGGCGTTATTGGCCGAGAGGTTGAGATCCTTTTGCGCGTGAATGTCCAACGATTCATCACCGGAGAGATCCTCAAAGGAGATGAAATTACCGTTACTGGCATCGCTGTTTCCTACGGAACGCGACCAGAAGCCACTTTTAGACCACGACCAAGAGTCGGCTGCTTCAGCGGTAATGGTGTCGCTGTCAGCGACATCGCCTTCACTCCCGATGGTCAGCAGGCTCTCTGCGGCGGGTTGTGTCAGCAGATTGTTGTACACGCGCCCGGTAATGACTGGCATGTGGGGATCGCCGTTGATGAAATCCACCACCACTTCTTCACCCACGCGAGGCACCTGATGATGGCCTTGTTGGCTGCCTGCCCAGCCGCTGGATACGCGCAGCCAGCAAGAGTAGAGGTCCTGTTCATTCTCGGCTTTGTACCAGAGAAATTTGACCCGCACGCGCCCGTAATCATCAGTAGCTACGGTGCTGTTATCGCCTTTAGTGGCGTCGGGTGCGTTGACCACCACGGCGGTTTGAGGTCCGCTGGTTCGCGGCCAAGGTGTGTTGCGGGCAGGGCGCCAGTTCACCGTGGCAGGCACCACGCGAAACTGAAAGCAGTGGCGGGTAAAATCTTCATCGTTACTGGCGTAACTGTTTTCAACCAGCTGATAGTCGACGGCGGTGACCAAAAAGGATTGGCCTTCATCACTCGCCCTGGGGGCTTTGGTTAACGCGAAGGTATAACCTGGCGCTAATCCAAAGGCATCTCCGACCCCGTCAGATTCCAACTGGCGAGCGGCCAACTCCTGTTGGCGTACGTTGACGTAATTTTGCCCATCTCCCTGTTGGGGATATTGCCCCGGCCATTCACGCTGGGTCGCGACCTTTTCTGCGTGTGACTGACCGATTTGGCCATTTGCGGAAAGATCAGCGTTGCTTTCCAGATAATTGTAATCATCGTGCTGATAAAGACTGGGAGAAATAGCGGCTGTGGCTTGCCAGATATTGATACTTTCATCATTCACATATCCGCCCGCTGCGGCTTGATGATATTCAATGCAATCATAACCAGGATATGGCGTGTGAATAGCAGGATCATCGGCCAGAATCAGTGTCTGTTTATCCAACGCATGTTCGAAATAAAAATAGATGCCCTCGTGTTCCATTAAGCGCTGTATGAATGCATAGGTGCTTTCCTGATACTGCACGCAGAATTCCCATTCTCGATAGGCACCCGTCAGTTTATTTTCAAAGATAATGCCAGCTTCATTCAAGACCGTTTCGATGATCTGCTTCACAGTTTGCTTTTGCCAAATACGGAATCCGCAATTCTGTGTCAGGTACCATAATTCAGGTCTGACCTCCGCACGAAAGGTATAATATTCTTCTCGGTGTTTTTCATGCCCCAGAAAAGCCATGCGAGTGATAATTCCGCTTAAGTAGCGGGTCACACCTGGGCGAGGGTTTAACTCAAGAGTAAGAGGTTTTCCCAGCAAATCAGGTAGAGAAAGGCTGTTATCTTTGCAAATAAATTCAATATCATAGTGATAGATGCACGAAAGGGCTTCATGACCCACCATGCTTTTGAATAGTAATGACTCACTCAGTGGTGAATGTGCAACGACGACACGATCCATAATTACCCTTTCTTTTTATTCCGGCATGGCTACCGCACGGACCGCAAAATCTTCTATTTTGCATCCTGAAATAAATTGGCAATAAAAAGCCGAGAGCACTTAATTCAGATGAATTGAAGGCTCTTAGTTATTTGTCGAATTTACATATCTTTTAACGTTTTTATATTATTTGCTGGCCTGTGTGAAGATAAGAAACTTCCTAAACACTTTTCTTACAGAACCCTAACGAGACTATTTAAATTGTCATCTTTAGTCTGACAAATAGCGGACCCCCTGAATATAGCGGCGTGTGAGGAGGTCTATTTTATTTGTGAATTTATTTTGATGTGAAAAATAAATTTTTAATATGAGGGAATTAGACGTTTTGCGTATGGCTGTTGTTAAGCCATTAAATTGTCAGGTGATGATATTTAATAGCAATGATGTCCCGAGTGACTTTACCGAAAGGTTATTTTTTGAAAGGTTGATTTCCTGAAGTTTTCATAAAGCAGATTAGAGCATGTATATGCTTTAACACAAATAACACCATAAAAGTTCGGAAAATAGTTTACTGACACTATCTATATGTTGTTTGGTTGTCACATGATGATCTTTCATTCTGAAATCAAATTATATTCATGTTTCCAAAAGGTGCGTAATGCACTTTTCAGATCCTCGCATTTCTCCAAAGTGCCGCACGATAAGCTAAGGCACAGTGTGGCTCTTTTCGGTTTCCTGACAGTCGAAAGGAAACTGATTTGTTAGACTACGTGCTGAGAATGAACGTTCACTACAGGGTAATTCATGAAGAATTTTCAGCGCAGTGTCATCGCCGGGCTGGTGATGTTAGTCGCCGCTTGCGATCAAAACAGCAATCAACAAGCCGCAAACATGACCACCGAAGTCGGCGTAAAAACATTGCAGAGCGAAGCGGTGACGCTGGATAGCCAGCTGGCCGGGCGTGTCACCGGCAGCATGACTTCAGAAGTGCGGCCACAGGTGGAAGGTATCATTCTGAAACGCCTGTTTACCGAAGGGGATGAGGTCAAAGCGGGGCAAGTGTTGTATCAGATCGACCCCGCCAGCTATCAGGCGAGTTACGACCAAGCTTTGGCACAGCTGAAAAACGCGCAGGCACTGGTTAAAAGCAGCAAATTGAAAGCCGAGCGTTATGCGGCTCTGGTTAAAGAAAACGGCGTGTCGCGCCAGGATGCGGATGACGCGCTGGCAACCTATCAACAGAATGTCGCGTCAGTGGATCAATATCGTGCTGCTGTTGAAAGCGCACGTATCAACCTTAATTACACCCAAATCAAGGCGCCGATCAGCGGCCGTATCGGTATTTCATCGGTGACACCGGGTGCGCTGGTGACCGCCAGCCAAACCACGGCGCTGGCAACCATTCGCGCACTTGATCCTATCTATGTCGATCTCACCCAATCCAGCGTGCAACTGCTGAAACTGAAACGGCAGCAGGCCTCGTTGCAGCAGAGTACGGATGTGGTGCCAGTGACGGTGAAACTGGAGGATGGCAGCGCTTATGACCATCCAGGCAAACTGGAGCTGACCGAAGTGTCGGTGGATGAGGCAACCGGTACGGTCACCCTGCGCGCCGTGTTCCCTAATCCACAACACGAACTGCTGCCTGGCATGTATGTGCGTGCGAACGTGACCAACGGCGTGAAAACGGATGCGATTCTGGCACCGCAGCAGGGCATTACCCGTGACGCCAAAGGCAACGCCACGGCGCTGGTGGTCGATAAAGAGAACAAAGTGGTGAGCCGTGAAGTGGTGGCCGATCGTGTGATTGGCAACAAATGGCTGATTACCTCTGGGCTCAACAGCGGCGACAAACTGATCGTTGAAGGCACCGGGAAAGTGCAGGCGGGGATGAGCGTAAAAGCCGTCGAAGTGACGCCAAACGATAAAGCCGCGACCAGCGAGGGCAACTGATATGTTGGCTCAGTTCTTTATCCGCCGTCCGGTTTTTGCCTGGGTGATCGCCATCTGCATTATGATGTTTGGCATCCTCAGCATTAACAGCTTACCGATAGCACAATATCCGGATGTGGCGCCGCCACAGATCAGCATTCAGGCGACTTACACCGGTGCTTCGGCGGAAACGCTGGAGAGTAGTGTGACCCAGGTGATTGAGCAGCAGCTCACTGGACTGGATGGCTTACTCTATTTCAGCTCCACCAGCACCGCTTCCACCGGTCAGGTGAAAATCTCTGTGACCTTTGAGCAGGGCACCGATCCCGATATCGCGCAGGTGCAGGTGCAGAATAAGGTGCAGCAGGCCGAAAGCCGCCTGCCCACAGCTGTAACAACGCAGGGTGTTACCGTGGAGAAGGCGCAGAGCGACTTTCTGCTGATCCTCGCGCTGTACGATAAAACCAATAAAAGCACTTCTGCCGATGTTGCCGACTATATGGTCAGTAACATGGAAGATACCTTGGCGCGTGTACCGGGCGTTGGGAGTGTGCAGGTGTTTGGTGCCGAATATGCCATGCGTATCTGGTTGGATCCCAGCAAACTGGCTTCCTATTCATTAATGCCTTCCGATGTCACCACCGCGCTTGAGAGCCAAAACACCCAGGTTTCTTCAGGGCAGTTAGGTGCGCAACCGGCCAGTAAAGAGCAGCAACTGGTGGCGACAGTGCGTTCGCGCTCGCGTCTGCAAACCCCAGAACAGTTCCGTAATATCGTGTTGAAAAGCCAGACCGACGGATCAGTGGTTCGCCTGAGTGATGTCGCTCGCGTAGAAATGGGTGACGAAGATTACAGCGCCAACGTACTGGCAAACGGTCATCCAGCATCGGGTATCGCGGTACAGCTGGCGTCCGGTGCTAACGCACTGTCGACCGCCGAGCAGGTGAAATCCACCATCAATGAATTCCGCAGCAGCATGCCCGCGGGCTATGAGATCGCTTATCCGCTCGACAGTACCGATTTCGTAAAGATCTCGATTGAAGAGGTGGTAAAAACGCTGATTGAAGCGGTGATCTTGGTGGTTATCGTGATGTTTGTGTTCCTGCAGAACATCCGTACCACACTCATCCCGGCCATTGCGGTACCTGTCGTATTACTCGGCACCTTTGGCGTGCTGTCGGTATTTGGGTACTCAATCAACACCTTAACCATGTTCGGCATGGTGCTTGCCATCGGTTTGTTGGTCGATGATGCGATTGTGGTGGTGGAAAACGTCGAGCGCGTAATGCGTGAAGAGGGATTACCCCCGCGTCAGGCCACCGAGAAATCCATGAAGGAGATCACGGGCGCGCTGATTGGGATCGCCTTGGTGCTGTCCGCGGTGTTCCTGCCGATGACCTTCTTCAGCGGTTCTACTGGTGTGATTTATCGTCAGTTCTCTATCACTATTGTGTCGTCGATGGTGCTGTCGGTGATTGTGGCGCTGACGCTGACGCCCGCACTGTGTGCCACATTACTCAAACCGCACAATCATGAAAGCGGCACAAAGGGTTTCTTTGGTTGGTTCAACCGCAGTTATGAAAAAGTGCAGGCGCGTTATCAAAACGGTGTCGGCCATGTGGTGCACAGTTCGGTGCGCTATCTGCTGCTGTACGGGGTGTTATTGATTGGCTGTGCAGTGCTCTATATGCGCCTGCCAACCGGCTTCCTGCCGACTGAAGACCAGGGCTATATCATGGTGCAGTATCAGCTGGCACCGGGTGCCACCGAAAACCGTACCAGTGAAGTCCGTCGCCAGGTTCAGCAGTACTTTGCGACCAAAGAGAAAGACAACGTAAACGTTAGCATGCTGGTTAACGGCTTTAGTTTCGCAGGGAGTGGCCAGAACGCCGGTATTGGATTCATCGCACTGAAAAACTGGAGCGAGCGCAAAGGCAGTGAAAACAGCGCCGATGCGATCGCTGGCCGCGCGATGGCGGCGCTTTCTAGCATTCGTGATGCGCAGATCTTTGTGCTGTCACCTCCGGCAGTTTCCGGACTGGGCCAGTCAAATGGTTTCACCTTTGAACTTCAGGGACGGGGAGCCACCGATCGCGATCAACTACTGAAGATGCGTAATCAGCTGATTGCCGAAGCTAATCAAGATCCGGTGTTGAGCGCGGTGCGTGCCAACTCGCTACCGGACCTGCCACAGCTGGATGTGAATATCGATGATGCCAAAGCGCAGTCGCTGGGCCTGACCATCAGCGACATCAATGACACGTTGAGCGCAGCGATAGGGGGGAGTTACGTCAATGACTTCACCGATCGCGGTCGCGTGAAGAAAGTCTATATCCAGGGCGACCAGCAGTTCCGCAGCAAGCCGGAAGATATCGACCAATGGTATGTGCGCGGCACCGATAGCAGCAGTAATACCACCATGGTGCCGTTCTCGTCGTTTGCCTCATCGCAATGGGCGTACGGGCCAGATGTGCTGTCACGCTATAACGGTCTGGCTTCTTATGAGATTGAAGGCTCCGCCGCCTCCGGCAAGAGTTCGGGAGATGCGATCACCGCGATGGAAAAACTGGCGGCAAAACTGCCTGCTGGCACCACTTTTGCGTGGAGTGGGCTCTCCTATCAGGAACGTCTTTCCGGCAACCAGGCAATGTCGCTGTATGGCATCTCACTGATCGTGGTGTTCCTGTGTCTGGCTGCCTTGTATGAGAGTTGGTCAGTGCCGTTCTCGGTGATGATGGTGGTGCCTCTGGGCGTGATTGGCTCGCTACTGGCTATCACTCTGCGTGGGCTAGAAAACGACGTTTATTTCCAAGTGGCGCTGTTGACCATTATCGGGCTGTCGGCCAAGAACGCCATTCTGATCGTCGAGTTTGCCGAGGAGAATTACCGTAAAGGCGAGAACCTGGTGAAAGCGGCGATCCATGCGGCGACCATGCGCCTGCGTCCTATCATCATGACCTCGTTGGCGTTTACCGCGGGGGTGCTTCCGCTTGCTATCTCCACCGGCGCGGGGGCCAACAGCCGTATCGCTATCGGCACCGGCATTATCGGCGGCACCTTGACCGCGACCTTGCTGGCCATCTTCTTTGTCCCGCTGTTCTTTGTTCTGGTCCGTCGCGTGTTCCCGGCGATTCCGCATGACGATGCACAGTCAACTGAATCTGCTGTAAAGGCGGAGGAATAATATGTCTGCAAAACTTCTAATGGTGTTGTTACCGTGCTTCCTTGCGGGCTGTGTTTCCCTTGATCCGCACTATGATCGTCCGAAAGATGCGGTGAATACTACCGCTCCTACCGGTGATGCCTATCGCGGATTGCAGGGGACGCCAGGTAATTATCGCGACATCGGTTGGCAAGATTATGTGCTCGATACTCACTTGCGCCAGGTGGTGGCGATGGCGCTGGACAGCAGCCGCGATCTGCGTGAGGCGGTGGCAAGTGTGAAATCCGCGCATGCGCAATTTGGTGAACAGCGAGCCGATCTATTTCCTACGCTCAGTGCAGGCGTGAGCGGTACTCGCTCTCGTGCGCTGACTGGGGAGGGTAATCAAACCGCGATCAGCAACACTTACTCAGCGGAAGGGAGCGTCAGCTCCTATGAGTTGGATCTGTTTGGCAAAAACCAAAGTCTTACACGACAAGAGTATGAGACTTATCTCGGCACACTGGAGGGTGCACGCAGCACGCGCCTGACGGTGCTGTATAACACCGTAGATTATTGGTTACAGTTAGCCGCTGATCGCAGCAATCTGGCGATTGCCAAAGAGACCGCCGAGAGTGCACGTCAGTCGCTGGAGGTCACGCGCAAGCGTCTGCAAAACGGGGTGGATTCGATGGTGGATGTCGCTTCAGCCGAGACCACCTATCAATCTGCGCAGGCGGACGTGGCGAGCTATACCACCAGCGTGGCGCAGGACAAGAACGCACTTGATTTAGTGGTAGGGAAAAGCGTGCCTGAGAATCTGCTGCCGCAGAGTATCGAGTCGATCGGCAATGCGTTGCGCACCGTGCCTGCTGGAGTGTCATCGGACGCGCTGAATAATCGGCCGGACGTGTTGCAGGCTGAACACAATCTGAAAGCGGCGAATGCCAATATCGGCGCGGCGCGGGCCAACTTTTTCCCCAGCATTTCACTCACTGCCAGCGGTGGTGTCGGCAGTGCTGATTTGTCATCGCTGTTCAAGAACGGTGCGGGGATTTGGTCATTTGCTCCGAGCATTTCACTGCCGATCTTCAAAGGCGGCTATAACGTTTCCTACCTTAACTACACCAAAGCGCAGAAAGAGTATTACGTGGCGGCGTATGAGAAGGCGGTGCAAACGGCCTTCCAGGAAGTAGCGGATGCATTGGCTCGCCGTGGCACCATCAACGATCAGCTGACCAGCCAGCGTAATAATGTTGCTGCTTCGCAGACGTATTACCACCTGGCGGATCTGCGTTATCAGAACGGTGTCGATACCTATCTGAATGCGTTAACCGCCCAGCGTACGCTTTACACCGCGCGTACCAGTTTGGTGAGCGTTGAGCAGGCTTACTACCAAAATCTCAATACGTTCTACAAAGTGATGGGTGGCGGTACGGCGTTGAAAGAGTCTGAGCTGAAACTGTAAGTTCAAGCTGCGCACGCCGATACGCATAAATGGCGCCCCTGTAAGATTCAGCGCACTGTTTTGGGCGCCATAAATGGCGCCCCTACGAGGTTCAGCGCGGTTTTCGTAGGGTGCGCATTGATGCGTACCGGGTTAAATACGCACTGATTGGCTTAAGTGAACGGTATTACGTCATTGATGGCGGCCAGAATGAGCGCATTCACCTGGTCGGCAATGTCGATAATATGTGTCAGAATTTGTGACTAATATTCCATCGCGTACTCACCTCACGTACTCTACACCTATAATTAAATATAACGTGTCGTACCGCAGTCTTTTTAGGAGCGATAATTTGAGCAAATTAGGCAATGATGAATTTCTACAGCAGCGGCAGCAGTTGATCATTTCAGCAGCTAAGAATTGTTTTAGCCGTTCTGGTTTCCATGGTGCAAGTATGGCCGATATAAGTCGTGAGTCGGGGTTAGGAGCAGGGCAGATATATCGCTATTTTAGTAGTAAAGAATTGATCGTCAGTGAAACGATAAAAAGTATTGCTGTGAGTTGGCGGGTGTTTCTACAAAATAATTTACCCCTGCAAAGCAGCACTGAAAACATTATCAATGCGGAATCGGATTTTTGGCAAGGCTGGTCGTATCAGGACCGCTGTTTATTGCTGGAAATGTATTCTGAAGCATCACGAAATGCTGCAGTGCGCGAGATACTGGCGCATGAAGAACAATTATTGGTTGCAGAATTGGATGCGCTGTTTCAGCAACACATACCCGCTTCCAGCCCACAACAGCGAAGTCATCGTATTCAGTTTTTATTGATGCTGGTGGACGGAGTGGCCTGTCGCGCGTTCGGTGACAAAAATGTGGATCAGCTGGAACTGACACGCATTAACGGCATTCTCAGCCGTCATTTGTTTTGCTGAATTATGTGCCGTTGTACTGGTTAACATCGTGGGTAATGGCATCAAAAAAAGGCATAAAGCTGGCCGGAACATCGCGCTGTTTCATGCAGCGGCGAATGATCATTCCGTCGATCACCAGCGACATCACATACAATCGTGTATGAATCATGTGGGCATCTAATGCGGGATTGAGCGTCTGTTCCTGCTGTATAAAGTTATTTTTTAATACCTGCCACGCATCGTGCATGATGTGCCGAATACGTTCATTACGTGTGGCCTCTGAGGATATTTCCATCAGCAGAACAATGCTTTTTTCGACTTCAGGCGGCACAATGTCTTGTGCAGAATGGGTGATTCCACCCACGTGAGCGATTTGTTCAAAATCGGCATTCAGTAACGCAATCATACGCTGTACTACGCGGGTGACTAATGCTTCAATAATCGTTTCTTTATTTTTGTAATATTTATAAATCAAACCAATGCTGACGTCGGCCTGACTGGAAATGTTCTGAATAGAGGTCTGATGAAAGCCTTTTTGCCGCATGCACAGTTCGGCTGCATCAAGAATTTGTTCGCTGCGGTTCATCTTATTTACTCATCACAAAAAAGCTTATTTTACGCAAAAATGCGCGGCCTGACTAATCCTGAATGCTGAATTTTTCGGTCTTTAGGTCATTTCTATTTCTTATTATTGCTGCAGGTTATCAATATTCAAAAATTTTGATATAAGCGAGCAAATCAATCACCTGTTCAGATTTTCTCATGCCGCTATCATGGTGGGCATAGCAACATTTAGAGGATAAAACCATGAACGTAATGCGTGCCCAACGTGACCAACTGTTTGAATACGGTCCTTTTACCATCCGTCGGCAAAGACCTGGTGAGGCATTTGGCCCGCTGGCGATCATTGACCAGATGTCATTGAAAATGGATGCGCGTATTCCGATGCACACGCGTCAGGATGAAGAGATTTTTAGCTATGTTTGGCGCGGTTCGACACAACACCTGACGGAACAGGGTGAGAAAACCGCGTTGAATGCCAAACGCGCCATGCTGGTGAGTGCGGGTAGTGGGGTGCGCTACGAAGAATCTGCGCCTTTTGTTGAAACCGAAATGCTGCAGGTTTATGTCCGTCCGGCGAAAAGCGGCGGTGCTCCACGAACACAGGATTTCACTCGCGCTGATGGCCTACCGCTTAACGTCTGGACGTTGCTGGCGGGGCCAGAAAGTAGCGATGCACCTTTACGCTTGGGTCAGGAGGTTTTTATTTATGATCTAAAAGTGGAGCGGGGCGCACAAGTAGAGGTGCCACACATCGCCGGTTTCTCAACCTGGCTGACGCTGCTGGATGGCATTGTACAGGTTGGTGATGAGCGGTTGATGCAAGGGGATTCAATTAGTGAACAGGGCGCATTACCCGCTGTGCGAGGCGAGCGAGACGCGACAGTGATGGCTTTTTTAGTGAGTGACGGTGTCACGTTTGTTTGATTGAAATCAGAGAATATTGATGAGGATTAAAGGCTGCCATTGGTCAATCAATGGCAGTTTTTTTTGCAGCAGAGCGGGCCGTAGCACCGCTGCTGCTGCCGGGCAGTCCTCGCGCCGCTGACGCGGTGCCCTCGGCTTCCACGTCGTGCCGACGGATCGTTCGGGTACGGCCATCCAGGCCTACCCGAACTGCCTGCCGCTTCCCTGCGGCTGGCTCCTGGCCCAACGTAAAAGCCTCAGCGCTGCGAATAGCCCTTGCAGCATCAGCGGTGCTACGGCCATTTAGATTGTGCCCGCATTGATAAAACCCATTGAAGCTATGGAACACTAATCTGGATCATCACTAAACTCGCCAAACTCGCCAAACTCGCCAAATCAGCCAAATCAGCCAAATCAGCCAAATCAGCCAAACCCACCCAGTAATCGCTATCTCCTGCGCAACCAAGTCCTCCAGCCCATCCCAAACTTTGTCATCACCCGTTAGCTCAACCATAGGGCATTGCACTTTCAAGTCGCACGACAAATAAGCAATTGACAACCTACTATTGGTAAGTTACCAATAGTAGGTCAATCAATGTCGGAGATTATTCCCATGCATACGCTTATCGTTACGGCCCATCCTGACAACCATTCACATACGCACGCTGTGGTCACACATCTTGCAGCAGGCATCACGGCGAGTGGTTTACACAGTGTTGAAATCGCCGATTTAGCTGCCGAGCAATTCGACCCGCGCTTCAACCAGGCTGATTTCGATCAGTTCAAATTGGGCACTGTTTCGCCTGCGGATGTGTTGGCGGAACAGCAGCGTCTGAACCGTGCGGATGCGCTGGTATTGGTGTATCCGATTTACTGGTGGTCCTTCCCGGCACAACTGAAAGGATGGATTGACCGCGTATTTACCCAAGGCTGGGCGTATGACGACACTGGTGAAAAGGTGATAAAGAAGCTGGGGCATTTGCAGGTGCATCTGCTGGCGCTGGGTGCCGCGAATACGCGCACTTACCTACGACGCGGCTATTTCAGCAGTATGCGCAATCAGATCGATGAGGGAATTTTCGGTTATTGCGGCGCGCCAGTGATCACCACCGAACTGTTGTTACCGTCTGATGAAGGCTATCCTGATGCCCATTACGCGCTCGCCCGGCAGTTGGGTCAGCGGCTTTTCACTTTGAAGGAACCTGCATGAACTCACCAACGCGCCAGCGTATGACCTTTGACGAACGCCGTGAACAGCTAATCAGCACGGCGTGGAACCTGGTGCGCTCGCACGGCAGTGATGCCCTGACCTTAGGGCGGGTGGCGGTCGAAGCGGGTGTCAGCAAGCCCGTGGTGTATGAGCATTTCGGTACCCGCCACGGTTTGCTCGCTGCACTGTATGAGGACTTTGATGTGCGGCAAAACGCTGTGATTGATGCGGCGATGGCAAAGGCTGGTGGTGAGTTGGCGGAACGTGCCAGCACGGTGGCGGCTTGCTATGTGAACTGTGTACTCACTCAAGGGAGAGAGATCCCCGATGTGTTATCTGCGCTCAACAGCACGCCAGAATTGGCTGAAGTGAAGCGCAAATACCAACTCGATTTCATGGCAAAGTTTCGTCTGTGGTTTGCTGAAGCGAAGCTGCCGCAATCCAGTTTGTGGGGTTTGCTGGGCGCGGCAGACGCCATCTCTAATGCCGTGGTATGTAGCGATATTCGACAACTGGATGGCGTAAAGGAACTGCAGGGACTAATTGAGGCGCTGGTGCAGCGTCATATTATCTGATGCTGTTTACCAGCCAGCTGGCCAATTCGCTGAGTTCTTTCTGTTGCTCGGGAAACGCCGCAATCAGTTCTTGCATGGCAGACTGAAGGGATTCCGGGCGATACACCACACCTTGTAGCCGTATTGCCAGCGTTTCTAACGGTGCGGGGCTGAGGCTGTCGGTGAAAATCTGGCAGCGGGTAATGGTGCCACGCTCAACATCAAAGTGCATTTCTACCCCGCCCCAGACAAAACGTTCCTGCAGCAGGTGCGAGAAATCCGGTGCCTGGCCAAAATTCCACTCCCAGCTGCTCTGTCGTGCAAACTGCTCCTTAAAGCCGGGAAGGTCTGGCAGCGCTTCAGGTGAAATATATTCGGGCTCGCAGGTTTCGTGGTAATGCGCGAAGTAGGCCGCAATCACCTCGCGACGGATGTCAGCAAAACTGATATCAGGAATAAAGTCCGCGATGTTGGCCACGCGCGAGCGTACCGAGGTGATGCCTTTAGCCTGAAGTTTTTTGATGTCCGGGTTGAGATAATCGGCAAGACGAGACAGGTTAGCGTTCATCAAGAAGGTGCCGTGATGGAAACCACGATCGGGGGTTTCACGGTAGGCTGAACCAGAGATCTTTCTTACCTCGCCATCCATCCTGACCACGATATCGTTGCGCCCGGAGGCTTCGGCGTGCATGCCGAGTTGTGCCAGCGCCTGGAGGATAATCGCCGTTGAAACGGTTTTATCGTACTCCGGTTTGCCGGCCATAAAGGTGAAACAGGCGTTGCCCAGATCATGAAATACCGCACCGCCGCCACTGCTGCGTCGCGCAAGCTTGATGCCATCTTCTGCCATCCTGCGCGTATTGCACTCTTTCCACGGATTCTGAGCACGTCCGACTACCACGGTCTCAGCGTTTTGCCATAAAAACAGCACGCGCTGGGTGGTGGGCATTTGACGGAAGATGCACTCTTCCACCGCGAGATTAAACCAGGGATCGTGCGAATCAGAGATCAGCAAACGTAAGGTGGACATGTTTCCTCCAGTTCCTTGAGAAAGAGGCATAGCTTACGCGCAACCGAGAGCAAAGGTAAGAAAAACGCCCTTCAATAGAAGTGCGTTTTTTACCCCTCATGCCACCACTAAATCACTTAATGGCTGGCAAGAACACGCCAGCACATAGCCCTCGGCGATTTCCTGATCGGTGAGAGTCAGCGTACTGCTGACGCTGTATTCACCGGCAAGCACTTGGGTTTTACAGCAGCCACACACGCCTTCACGACAGGCGGCATTTACCGCTACCTGGTTGCTCTCCAGCGCCTGCAACAATGAGTCGCCATGGGCTGCAAAGAACGTTTTCGCCGCAGACAGTTTGGTCAACTTCACGCCTTCACTCGCGGCAGGCGCCGCAGGGGTGAAGAAGGGCTCTTTAAAGACGTGCAAAACCCCCATTTCTCGCGCTGTGTGCTCTACCCATTCCATATAGGGTGCAGGACCACAACAGAAGAGGGTCCGTTCGGTGAGATCCGGTACGGCACTCAGCATGGCCTGTGTTAAACGGCCAGCGGTAAATCCTGCACTAGCCTGACTCTCCGCCACCAGCGTGACGGGATAGTTCTGCCACTCATCTGCGAAAATCACATCTTGCGGTGAGCGCACGCTGTAGATCACCTGCACATCCACGTCAGGGCGGTAGGCAGCCAGCCAACGACGCATCGACATCACCGGCGTGACGCCGCAACCTGCTGCCAGTAATAGCAGTTTGTTGCTGGCGAGGGTGTCACAGGTAAATGTGCCTTGGGCATCCGACAGCCACAGGTAGTCACCGCGTTTCACCTGCTGTGTTAGCCAGTTTGACCCAGCCCCGTTTTCAATCCGTCTGACGGTCAGTGTGATGAATTCACTCACGCCCGGTGTCGACGACAGCGTATAGGCGCGCAGTGTCTCCTTTTGATGACCGATACTCACGAGGGCGTATTGGCCTGCGCGGTAGGGATAGTAATCATGGCAAATTAGCAACAGCGTCCAGACATCAGGCGTTTCCTGGTGAATATGATGGACTTGCATGCGCCATGGGCACAGTGGGGTTGGCATGGTCATGGTGTCTCCTATGCGCTCAGCATCTGTTGCATATCTTGCTCGACGGTGGTGACCTGGCGCAGGCCAAATTTCTCATTCAACACGGCAAGCAGGTCCGGTGTCAGGAAGCCGGGCGCAGTGGGGCCGGTGACAATATTAGTGACGCCCAATGACAACAATGTCAGCAGAATCACAATCGCCTTTTGTTCAAACCAGGACAGCACTAACGAGAGTGGCAGTTCATTGACGCCGCAGCCCAGTTTTTCCGCCAGGGTTACGGCTAACATGATGGCTGAATAGGCATCGTTGCACTGTCCGGCATCCACCAGACGCGGTAAGCCTTCAATGTCACCGAAATCGAGTTTGTTAAAGCGATACTTCCCGCAAGCCAGCGTTAAGATCAGACAATCTGCCGGCACCTGGGTGGCAAAATCCGTGAAGTAATTGCGTTCACCGCGTGCGCCGTCGCAGCCACCGACTAAAAATACGTGGCGCAATTTTTCCCGGCTGACGAGGTCGATCAGCGTGTCGACCGCGCCGAGCAGCGTTTGTCGGCCAAAGCCCACGGTGATGAGATGTTCAATTTCACTATAAGGGAAACCGTTGAGCTGCAAGGCTTGCGAAATCACGGGGCTAAAATCGTCACCTTCCAGATGATTGACGCCGGGCCAGCCAACGATGCTGCGCGTCCAGATACGATCCTGATACGAGCCAACATGCGGATCGATGATGCAGTTGGATGTCATCACAATAGGGCCAGGGAAGCGCGCGAATTCAACCTGTTGGTTCTGCCATCCGCTGCCATAGTTACCCACTAAATGTTTGAATTTACGCAGTTCAGGATAGCCATGCGCAGGCAACATTTCGCCATGGGTGTAGACGTTAACGCCTGTGCCCTCGGTTTGTTGCAACAGGTGATAGAGATCTTTCAGGTCATGGCCGGAAATCAAGATGCTTTTACCCGCTACCGCTTTGACGTTGACCTGAGTGGGGGTGGGATGGCCGTAGGCATGGGTTTCACCCGCATCGAGGATTTGCATCACGCTGAAATTCATCTGGCCGATGTCCATCGCACATTCAAGCAATGCATTCATCTCCGCTGGCCAGGTGCCGAGCCACGCCATGATGGTGTGATAGCGTGCATAGATGGCGTTGTCATATTGACCGAGGACATGCGCGTGTTCCATGTACGCCGCTGTGCCCTTCAGTCCATAGAGGCAAAGCAGGCGTAGGCCGAGAATATTGTCACCGATGGTGGCTTTGTCGCGGTTAGGGATAAAGTCTGCCGCTTGTCTTTGCAGATCGCCGAGATCGTCACTCACCAGCTGTAAGTCAGCCATCGGATGCGCAACCTGCGCGTTCGCATCAAGTGCCAGACAAAGCGCTTTCAGAGCCTCACGCTTGGCAATCGCTTCTCGCGCGTAACCGACGATGCGGATCGGATCGAAGTTGACGTTGGTGAGCGTTGAGAAGAAAGCGCGTGGGGCGAAGCTGTCTACCGCGTGGTCAATCAGGTCATATTCGCGCGCTTTGCTGGCCCATGCGGAGAGTCCCTGCAGCGTTGCAATCAATAAATCCTGTAAGTCGGAGGTTTCAGCGGTCTTGCCGCACATTCCCTGCGCGTAAGAACAGCCGTTGGCCACGGGAGTTCGAATGGTTTGCTCACATTGCACACAGAACATAATCACACCTTGCCTATAAGTTGTATTTTAAATGCATCTTTAAGCTAGGCTTGATTTCGCTGACTGACCAGAGGATTTGCAGGTTACTTAAGGGGAGATTGATTTAGCGCAATTTTGCGCAGGCGCTGGTTGATGGGTTCTTCTAAACACATTGATATAAGAGGCGGAAAGCGCACATTAAATACAGGTGCGCATCAATGCGCTAATGCCGCTCACCTAAGCCAATGAAGACGTATTTAACCCGGTACGCATAAATGCGTACCCTACGAAAGCCGCACCGGACAGTGCGTATTT
>NZ_MLFR01000044.1 GCF_002095475.1 Pantoea rwandensis | reverse complement strand
AGACAAATACGTGGCGCTGAAGGTCTGCTGAGAGCGATTTATAGTCATTCGCACTCTGAGAATTACACTTTGAAGTGATTCAGGGTATGTGCTTACTGGTTACGAATATTGAGCGAGAATCATGCGATGATCGCCGCTTTTCTTTCGAACCAGTAGGTGCTCAACGTTCGCTAACGAATACTCAGGGCATGCAGATAAACTGCTGGCTATATTTCTTTCGAAGAGCGTGGAATGCATACCAACCCCCGATAAAAAGGAGTTGGTGATGACTGTGACTAATCAGTTTGCTGCGCACGTTGGTCTGGACTGGGCAGATAAAAAACACGATGTCTGTGTTCAGTTTAAAAACGGCGAACGCGAATTCCATGTGATTGAACATACAGCAGAAGCGCTTGATGCTTGGCTTACAGAGTTGCACCAGAAGGTTAAAGGCAGAATCGCAATAGCTCTCGAGCTGAAGAAGGGCTCCGTGGTAAATGCTCTTCAAAAATATCCCTTTATCACCATTTTCCCCGTCCACGCATTGCCACTGGCTCGTTACCGACAAGCCTTTTCGCCCAGCAGCGCTAAAGATGACCCGCAGGATGCAGAGCTGGCATTAGAATTAATGCTGCGTTATCCCCAAAAGATAAAAGTTATTGAACCCGACAATGCGGACATCCAGTTACTCCAAAGCAACTGGTTGAGCAGCGTCGTCAACTGGTTGAAGATAAACGCCGTTTTGTGAACCGTATAATCAACACGCTTAAACTGTATTATCCTCAGTCCCTGGAGTGGTTCTCACATCGGGGGAGCTTACTGTTGTGTGAACTGATTATACGATGGCCCAGTCTGCAACAACTTAAACGAGCCAGGCGCGACACGATCCGTAACTTTCTGAATGCCAAAGGTGGTCGCGCAATGGCCCTTACCGAGCAGCGTGTTATGAGTATTGATGACGCTATCCTGTTGACGACAGACCCGAGTGTTAAAGAGGCTAATGCTTTGATGGCAACAGCACTGGCTACACAAATTAAAGTCGTGAGTGAAATCATCAAAACCTATGACGAACGAATCGAAACGCTTTTTGATACTTTGTCAGATGCGGGGCTGTTCAAATCACTTCCGGGCATGGGGCCTTGTATGGGCCCACGAATGCTTGCTGCACATGGTGATAACCGCGACCGGTTTAACAGCGCTGAAGAAATTCAAAACTACGCAGGTATTGCACCGGTGACAGAAAGAAGTGGCCAGAAATCCTGGGTTCACTGGAGATGGCAGTGTGCCAAGTTCGTCCGGCAGACCTTTGTTGAATGGGCTGCCAAAACGGCTAACTCTTCATACTGGGCCAAGCTGTATTATCAGGGACTGCGAGAAAAAGGAAAATCTCATCAGTCTTCAATCCGGGCTCTTGCCTTCAAATGGATAAGGATCATTTACCGCTGCTGGAAGACCAAAACCCAGTACGATGAAGCGAAGTATTTGCTGGCTCTTGAAGCGCGACACTCGCCCTTACTGAAGCCATAAAAGCTTGTCGAATGTCTCAGGGCGTGAAGCGGACATTGCTAACAGCCTTCGGTGTGAATCATCAGGGAGCAGGTAACGAGACCAAAATCTTAGCTTTGAATAAACCGATCTTTTATCAAAGGTGAGCGACCATTTTGAGCTAGTGTATTCAGACCTAATGCATGATAATTCATAGTAAATGACGTCACTATATAACTGAGAGAAAAAATGAACACTTATAAGCAGCAAGTTAAAGAATTAAGTCGAGAAGAAATATGGAGGCAGGCCATAGATAAACTAACAATAAACAGAGAGCAACAAAAGATAATAAAAACAGAAATAGTTCGAAAGTTATGGGACTATTCCTTTAAGGAAGTATTACCCCATAAATATTCCAATCCAAATATGAGTGTGCTTCAAGCGTGGGAAGATTTTGCAGAAGAGATTTATGGAAGCAGAAAGCCCAGCAGTCTAAAAATTGCTTTTTTCTGTGGTCCAGAACCTGAAAATGATTTAAATATACTTACGAAGCTTGGCGTAAGGGTGGAGAACGTTTGGGCAATTGAAGTGGATGGGGATGCTTATAAGTCAGCATTAGATTCCGCTAAGGTAAAATATCCTACACTGAAAATATTTAATGGGGATATTGTTGACTTGATGCAAATAACCTCATTTAAGTTTGATATAATTTATTTGGATTTTACAGCAACATTACTGACAAAAAAACCCGCTTCAATTCATACGATAAATAATATTTTCGAAAATAATTCATTGGCGGACTTGGGGGTTCTTATTGTTAACAGTGCATTGCCCAATGCAACTGAAGATAATATTAACTTCCTTTCGAGTTATTTCGCTTCACATGCTTTTCTTGAAAAATCAATTTATTCTGGTTCAGATGAAGATTCATACCATATCGAAGGGAGATTGGCACATTCATATTTTACAAAGCGTGAGATAGCGGAAATTGCAGATCCAGAAGATAAAATTTTTGAACATTTGATTCGAGATAATTTTGATCAGGCATACGGCGCATTTTCCTCACATTATCCTTATTTATTTGCTAGCTACCTTGCGCCAATTTTCAAGGTGGTCAGTAACGAACGCTTAAGAAATCTTTTTTTGAATGAAAATGAGGAGAATATAAATCAAGCCATAGAAAAAATCTCTACTCCTAATGAAGTTGTTGAAAAATGCATGAATAGTCATGAAGAATGTATGAGCGGTGATGAGCTTATAGAGTGCTTGAGTGAAAAAAATAATGAAAATAATTGTGAGATTGATTTTGATAAGGTATTTAAATATTCTGGGGTAGCAATTAGAAAGGAAGAAGAAGAAGAAGAAGAAGAAGAGGAAGAGGAAGAGGAAGATTTTGAAGGCATGGAATTATTCGAAGATGCTGAAAATTATCCATTCTGGAGTTTCGTTGATAATCTAAATGATTGTGAGGGTAATGCATGTAAATTTTGGTACAGTGAATTTATCAAAAACAGACACAATAAAACCTCATATCTTAAATGCGCTCAGTTATATGACCTGCTTAAAAATGGAAGTTATATTTATAAGAAAGTCTTATCACCCACCTTGTCCAGTTGTATTAGTGAGATTGAAAAAACAATTCCAGATAGACGTAGACGTTTATTTTGTGATGCTCCAATGCCACACCTATGGGTTGAGCTTGCATTAAATCATCTTGGTAATGCCTATCATATTAATACAGATCAACACTGGAGGGCGAGATATAAGGCTAAAAATCGAGAAATGTATCTTGATATGTTTTCGTTTGATAACTGTCGCCCTCTCTATGACTGGCTCCCTATGTTGGAATTATATGGTAATGATTTAAAGGCAATGGAGCGGCAAGTTATCATCAGAGCTTGCATGGACTTAATTACAAAACAAAGTCATTACTTATCGACTGTAAGTTACTATGGTGCAAATTTAGTCGATGCACATACAAAAGAGTGGCCTAATTTCTCTGAATTTGAATCGAGAATTAACCTTAACGATCTTCTTAGAAAGAGCGGTGAGTAAAATTCTTTTTTTAAATTAATAGTAGGTCAAGTTGGCTTTTGATTTTCACAGTTAAACTGAGCCTTCAAAATATGGGTGAATTGAACGTTAGCATACAGTTCATTCATTATTGAAATGGAGAGGGCGAAAATGTGCCCTCTTCAAGGTTTATTAGCGAACTATTTTTATAAAATTGAAGCAAAGATACTTTCGTGAAAAACACTTTTTATCATAGCTGGCTGTATTCTTCGACGCCCGCTCTTGGCACTCAACAGTCGTAGTAAAGCCCAAGGACTGCTGTGAGCGAGGAGCGGAGGTTATTCGTTTTTTTGTTGTTCGTAATCCAGCAAGTATTTATCTAACGGATAAGAAGTTCCAAAAGAGTGAATCTCTCCATCATCTTTATCAATTATGAACGGAGCATTTCCCGCCAACTGAGCAGAAAACTCACCCGTTTCCAGATACTCTTTCGATTGATAATAATAGAACCAGCCTTCTGAGAATCGGCCATGAAGTGTAATGACGACTGGAGTGTCAAAACCTTTAAGGTAATCCAAAGCCTTGTCCATCGCATTTTGATAAGTAATCATTATTCCATTCTCAAACGATAGCGTCATATGAACTAGCTGATTTGATCAGTTCCCGACAAACTAACATAGCACGATGTAAGCAACTTCCGCTTTTGGCACGAACTAGTCCGACATGGGTATTCGAACTACTTTGAGTTAGGAACCTTAATCAAGCCAAGAAACTTCTCCAGCAATTTTGAAGGTCTCCACCCCGGTAGATGACTAGGCCTTAGAGATGGCCAAGTTATCTGGGAACGGTAGACAAGTGAAATACAAAGGGATAGTCAAATCAGATGCAAATGGGCAACCGAAACTGCGCATTTATCGTAGGAAGTTAGCCTGTTTGAAGTGGCTTCTCACCGTATTCACCTCCAAAGTCCGTTAACTCGACTATACCATCAAGCCCCAAAATACAGGAAAAAGTTAGTAATTAAATTTTATTAAAAATCATGAAGTTATTAACAACTAACTGTTAGTTTCATTCAGATACAACGATGGCTGTGTTATTGCCCGTTCCGCTGAAGCCAAGAAGCTGGATATTGGTATGGGAGGGCCCTATTTCAAAATCAAGGAGATATTGCGCCTTCATCATGTGCATGTGTTTAGCTCGAACTACGCGCTCTACGCCGACATGAGCCAGCGTGTGATGACGATCCTGGAAGAGATGGCACCAGCGGTAGAGATCTATTCGATTGATGAAGCGTTTATGGATCTTACAGGTATAAGCCATTGCCGTGTGCTGGAAGAGTTTGGGCAAGAAATCCAGGAACGGGTGAAAACAGAAACACATTTGATGACCGGAGTAGGGATCGCGCCCACCAAAACACTGGCAAAGCTGGCTAACCACGCAGCCAAAAAATGGAGCAAGACAGGCGGTGTGCTGGATCTTTCCAACGTCGAGCGGCAGAAGAAATTGATGGCGCTGGTAAAGGTGGAAGATGTCTGGGGCGTTGGACGACGCATCAGCAAAAAGTTGAATGCTATGGGCATCATCACTGCCAAAGATCTGTCAGAGCAGAGCACCTATATCATCCGCAAGTACTTCAATGTGGTGCTGGAGCGCACCGTGCGCGAGTTGCGCGGTGAGCCTTGTCTGGAGCTTGAAGATAATGTGCCGACTAAGCAGCAAATTGTCTGTTCACGCTCTTTTGCTGGACGCATCACTGACTATGCCGACATGCGAGAAACCGTATGCAATTATGCCTTTCGCGCCGCCGAAAAGCTGCGTGGCGAGCGGCAGTATTGCCGACAAATCGGCGTGTTTATTCGCACCAGTCCGCATGCTGAAGGAGAACCTTTTTACGGTAACCAGGCGATGATCCAAGTGATGACCCCGACCAACGACACGCGCGATATTATCCGTGTGGCCACGGTAGCCCTGGATCGTATCTGGCGCGAAGGATGTCGATATATGAAAGCGGGCGTGATGTTAGGCGACTTCTTTAGCCAGGGGGTCGCGCAACTTAATCTGTTCGATGAGATCCAGCCGCAGGCGAACAGTGAATCACTGATGAAGGTGATGGATGGCATTAATCAAAGCGGGAAAGGAAAATTATGGTTTGCCGGACAAGGGATTCAGAAGCCATGGGCGATGAAACGCGAGATGTTGTCACCGGCGTACACCACTCGCTACGCCGATCTGCCGATTGCGAGGTAATGTTTGTACTTCAGTTGGACCTTAAGTTTTGAATGGAATCATTCTGGATAGTGAAATCTGAAACTTACCGCTTCGCTTTTAATTATCGACATCGTCACCGTGCTTTATCGAATTGTTCTCTATGCAGTATTTTATAAAAATGTGAAGTAAATCAACGTGAATAGAAATCCTCCCTAAGCATATTTATCACGCAGTGCTGTAAAAAACGCCGTTATTTTGCTTTAATAGGCGAACTTAGCAAGATAAGAGGAACGCATGATAAAAGCTTATATAACAAAATATGCATTAACCCGAGGAATCTACATCGCGGAAGGTGAGCTTAAAAACGACGGTGAATTATTTGTCCAGCAGCGCGATCGTGAGTATAACTTTGAACAATTTTTTAAGAAGAAAGAGTTTCAGTTGACAGAAGAAGAGGCGCTGGCGCGTGCTGATAAGATGCGAGCCACGCAGCTTAAAAAATTGGCTAAGGAATATCAAAAGCTTAGTGAGTTAGAGTTTGTGATTAAAAGCTAGCCATGCAGAGTATGGACTTTTTTACTCCCGCGATAATCGTCTCATATGATGAGTCTCATTGAGGCTTAAATAAGTAAAGAAATCGAAAGGATATTCAAGCCTCATCGCGAAACCGAATCTGTGAAATCGTTTTCATCGTCAACAGGCGATGATTTTTAATCTCTCATTTGAGTAAATAACCTCGCTGCGATAGAACAAAATTGATAACGATATGATAAAAGCGAAACGGTATAAGGTTTTTCCGATTATGTCCTTCTTATAACTTGGGGTATTGTAAGAAATGGACCAATAATAAGCAGAGGTGCGATTGCACAACAATGAGGTCGATATCCATTATTACGCCACTGAGATTCGGAAATTAGCCGCTGTTCACCAGGCAGGTAAACCACTGGGTGAGGTTAAAGCGAAGGTGGATGTTCTTATCCAATCGATGAAAGAAACACTGGGGAGTGATAAAACCTGGCAAGCGGAAAAATGGGAAGAGTTACTAAGCGAATTAAATGTTTATCTGACCAATAAGGTTGACCCAAGGTGGATGACGGTGATTTCGCATGCCAAATTCCGCATTAAAAGCCGCAGACAAACTGCCGTATACGCCCGCAAACACTTCCGTTCCTAAAAATGTTTGCCGCCCAATCGGGCGGCAAAAAAATTAACCGAGCAGATGATGTATCGTGAGGTTAATCGCGCCACCCCCCACAATCAGCCAGATAAATAGCATCAGTCCCAGCAGCAGAGGACGGAGACCCGCTTTTTTAAGTTGGCTGATGTGTGTCGTGAGACCCAGTGCCGCCATCGCCATGGCCAGCAAGACGTTATCCAGTTGGTTAATCACGCCAATTGCTGCGCTGGGAACAAGGTGTGCTGAGTTGAACAGTGCGACCAGAATAAACGCCAGCGCAAACCACGGAAACGTAATACGCTGTTTCTGGCCCCCCGTTGCCGGAGAACTGCGGCGCATCATCACGCCGACCACCACCAGGAAGGGGGCCAGCATCATCACCCGCAGCATTTTAGCAATCACCGCGGCATTTTCAGTTTCCCCACTGATGGCATGCCCAGCAGCAACAACCTGCGCGACTTCATGCATGGTTGAACCCGTGTAAATACCAAACTCGCTCAGGCTAACACCGGGTAACAGAGGGGAAACGCTATGCCAGATAAGAGGATAAAGGAAAATGGCTACCGTACCGAAAATCACCACCGTGGCGACGGCAACCGCGACTTTGGAGGATTCCGCTTTGATGACAGGCTCAGTGGCGAGTACGGCGGCAGCACCACAAATGCTACTGCCTGCACCAATCAACCATGCGGTTTCACGATCCAGCTTCAAGATTTTACGTCCCAGCCAGCAGGCGAGGGCGAAAGTGCTGGTCACCATCAGGATATCAATGACCACGCCACTCACGCCGACATCCAGCACTTGCTGAAAGGTCAGACGGAAACCGTAAAGAATGATACCGAGACGCAGCAGTTTCTGTTTTGCGAAGTGTACGCCAGCGCCGCAGTAACCCTGCAGGCTGGGATAGAGCGTGTTTCCCAGAATAATCCCGCCGATAATCGCTAGCGTCAGCGCGCCAAGCCCCAGTTGTGCCACTGAGGGCAGGTTACCCAGCCAAGCCGTTGCCAGAGCAATAACCGCCGTCATCAGCAAGCCTGGCGCAAAATGCGCGATGTGGTGTGAATGTTTTTGAAGAGAGATATCAGCCATAACGCCTCCTGTGTTGCAGCTATGATGCGGAGGGATGGCGTGAAATAAAAACGGATTATATCGTTATATCAAATCTGAATAAGTGGTAAGGGCGCGGACGAATGCTGGTAAAGCGGGCGCGGCGAGAGGAAAGGTCGCTGCGCCAATATCCGTTAAATCACCATACCCAGAATTTGCAGCGTGCTGCGCTGAGAGGCCGTCACAAACGGAATGTCTTTAATATGCTGCATCCCAAAGGCTTCCCAAAACTTACGTGCGCGCACATTTTCTGCCATCACTTCCAGCCACATGTAGCCTTCTCGTTTATCGCGGGCCTCATTAATGATGCTCTCAAACATGATTTTGCCGTAATTTTTACCGGTCTGGTCAGGGTTAAGGTAAAGCTTATTGAGCATGGCCCCGGTCATACCGGAATCAGGAACTGGGGTATTCCATGTGACTTTAGCAAAACCCACAGGGTGATCGGTCTCTGCAATTAACCAGCTCTCATTCTCTGCTGCGAGGCTACTCTGCAAGACCGCTAACCCATACTCTTTGTCGATAAAGGCATCCATCTCGTCGGGGGACACCCACATATGTTTAAAATGGGCGCTGTAGGTCATGCGTCCCAGTTGATGAAGTAATTCCGCATCCTCGACTTGAGCCTTGCGTATGGTGAAATTCATTTCCGATGTCCTGTTATCCATCCTTGTTGATGATCGTGCAGCCTAACGTTCCCTTGCTGACTTTTCAGTAGGTTACTTTAACAGGGAGATGATGTTCTGACACATGCTAAGTGTGGAATCAGAATAGGGACGGGATACATTTGCGGTAGCAGTTGAACAGCGCCGCCGCTCTGATGACGTCAGGTATTCACGATCCCAAACGCAGGGTTTCGGCACGCTTCGCGGTGTCATAGACGTACTGCAGCATAGGTTCTAAATCAGCATCCGGGCCGGAGCTGATAATTTTGCCGCGCAACCACTCGATTTCACTGGTGATGTCGGGATGGAAAATGGTGTTGTTTTGCGCGTTGCGCAACCATTTGAGCAAAAAGTTATTCTTGCCGCGTATCCCGCCTGATTTACGGTTTTTAGCATTAATTTTCAACGCGATAAGAATGCAGTAATAGAAGTGAACACGTTGACTGTAGCTTTGGGGGATCATGGGCAGTCACCTGCCATAACATCGCTAAAGTGTGAACTTGATCGGTTTCTCATCTTCCTGAATGCCTGCCTGAAGGCGTCAAACGACGCAGATATGGGCCTTTTCTGGTCTTATTCCCGCCTTAAAAGCAGCGGTAACCGCACCATAAGCTAATCGGTGGCGGGGATGCAAGTGAGGAAAATCTGGGAATAGCCGCAGCATCCGCGTGGCTTGGTAGGAATAAAGCCGCGCCCAAGCGAAGCGTCGGAAAACGAAATGATTGTCTGTTTTTCATTGCAAAGGCTCAAAAAGAGCACTCTTACCGGTGCACAATCTGCGCCCATCTGGCAAAACGTCAATTGTTGTCTACACTTAATGTAGCCGATGTTCGCAGTATGGTTGCTGTGTTGACGAAAAAGTCGTTTGTTTTTGGAGCGTTATCCCACGAAATGCTGTCCTGACGGCAAAACCTCCTCGCACCAATCTATCTCCGAACATCCTATGCAGTTTCAACCCGGATACAGGAGGAGATGTGACCCCTGCGGTTAATGAGAACAGCACCTTGCCGTCGTTAAGCGGCGGTCTTTATGCCTTCTTTTTTGATGTTGATGGCACGCTGGCAACTATCCAGTCACAACCTGAATGGGTTTCCATCCCCGCACCGGTGCGCCAGCATCTGCAACAACTCTCCCATCTAAGCCATGGTGCTCTGGCACTGGTTTCAGGCCGCCCGATTGCGCAACTTGATGCGCTAGTGAATCCGATGGAAGCACCTGCAGCAGGTGTACACGGTGCGGAACGGCGGGACGCGGCGGGTCAAATTCATAAGCAGATGCTGCCGACTGACGTTGCGCAAACCCTACAAACCGAGTTGCAGCAAACTCTGGACCAATGGCCCGGCACCCTGCTAGAAGTCAAAGGGATGGCGTTTGCGCTGCATTATCGCAACGCACCTGCATATGAAAAATCGATCATGCAACTGGCTGAAGATGCCGTCATGCGCTTCCCCGTTTTGGCGTTACAGCCTGGCAAGTGTGTGGTGGAGTTGAAACCGCAAGGCATCGATAAAGGTGCCGCTGTACGTGAATTTATGCAAGAAGCACCCTTTATCGGCCGCATTCCGGTATTTGTGGGTGACGATCTCACCGATGAAAAAGGATTTCTCGCTGTTAACGCCATGCAAGGCATCTCAGTGAAGGTCGGAGAAGGTTCAAGCCATGCGCGCTACCGTCTCAGCGACGTCGAAGCGGTCTGGCACTGGCTTGAGCAATTATTATTACAATTAGAACATGACAATCGTCGGTAAGGAGTCAAGGTTATGAGTCGTTTAGTCGTCGTATCTAACCGTATTGCTATTCCGGATGGAAGTAAGGCCAGCGCCGGAGGTCTCGCGGTGGGTATTCTTGATGCACTACAAAATACCGGTGGGCTATGGTTTGGCTGGAATGGGGAGATCAGTGAGTACTCTGGCGAAGAGCAAGAAGAACTCACACAGATTGAACATGACGGCATCACTTATGCGTCACTGCCTCTCAACCAGAACGATTATGATCAATATTACTGCCAGTTTTCCAATACGGTAATCTGGCCTGCCTTCCACTATCGTCTTGATTTGGTCCAATACCAGCGTGAAGCTTGGGAAGGTTATCGCCGTGTGAATACCTTGCTGGCTCAACGTTTGAAACCGTTGCTACAGCCAGACGATATTTTATGGATCCATGATTACCATCTGCTGCCGTTTGCCGCCGAGTTGCGCAAACTGGGCATTAATAACCGTATCGGATTCTTTCTGCATATCCCGTTCCCGACGCCAGAGATATTTAATGCCCTGCCGCCCCATCAGGAGCTGCTGGAAATGCTTTGCGACTACGACTTACTGGGTTTCCAGACAGAATCCGATCGTGTGGCCTTTCTCGATAGTCTGAGCCAGTTGACGCAGTTACAGAATAAAGGCGAGAAGAAACATCGTGCCTTTGGTAATACCTTTATGACGGAGGTATATCCCATTGGTATTGAGCCAGACAGCATTAAAGAAATGGCAGAAGGGCACTTACCGCCGAAAATGGCGGCGATGAAACGTGAGTTGGGCGATTTACAGAATATTATCGCCAGTGAGCGGCTAGATTACTCTAAAGGCCTGCCCGAACGTTTTCTGGCCTATGAAGCACTACTGGAGAATTTCCCGCAGCATCGCGGCAAAATCCGTTATTCGCAAATTGCGCCTACCTCAAGGGGAGATGTTCAGGCTTATCAAGACATCCGTCATCAGCTAGAGACAGAAGCAGGGCGAATCAACGGTAAATATGGCACCTTGGGCTGGACGCCACTCTATTACCTGAACCAACACTTTGATCGCCGTCTGTTGATGAAAATATTCCGTCTGACAGATGTTGGGTTGGTTACGCCATTGCGTGACGGCATGAATCTGGTCGCGAAGGAGTACGTCGCAGCCCAAGACCCAGACGATCCTGGCGTATTAGTGCTCTCACGCTTTGCGGGGGCGGCAAATGAACTGACATCTGCCTTGATCGTCAATCCTTACGATCGTGATGAGGTCGCTGCAGCGCTTGATCGTGCTCTCAATATGCCGCGAACCGAACGTATTTCGCGCTATAACGACATGATGGCGGTGCTGCGTAAGCAGGACATTTCACACTGGCGTGAATGTTTTCTACAGGATTTAAATGGGCTGTCTGTCCGCAGCGATGACCACAGCACTGCACATAAGGTCGCTACTTTCCCGAAACTGGCTTGATAATCAGTGCGCAAGGATGCGCACCCGCATTACTCCCTCTATTTCACGATGAAATCGTTCTCATTTGGTTAAGTGGTAACTGACTGACACCTCAGTCAAAAAAGCACATTTTGGTTAAAAACCGCTCAATCAGACAGCCATAAAGCTTTTTTTAACGCTTACCCTAAAGATTTGAATGGCCAGGCCGATAGTTTCCTCACATCAATAAGTAAAATCTGCAATTCATTCATGATTCTAATGTAACTCTCTGTTACATCCACTGCCGTTCGCTAAACACTCCCTACAAAGACCTGACAGTTCCCAAGCGCACTCCCACCAGTATTCACGCTTCTCTATCAGCGCGGGTTTAATGTCAGTAAGTAATATTCCCTGTAAGTGATTAATTTAAATACAAATAATCATGCTGTGTTTTGGTGTTTTATGCTGCCATTTAATTGAATGGTGGTTTGTTGTGGTGATTTAAGTGCAACAGCACAGATTAAAGATCGCATTGTAATGACAATCTGCCGTAGGGCGTAAATCCGACGATGAGTGAGTGAAATATTAGCGAAACAATTCAAATTAGGTCAAAAAACAGACAACATAAAAGCAATTCTGAAGCTTCCAGGAAAAAATTTGCCTTAAAAGTGTGACGTAGATCACACTTTATCTAAAATTTCGAGCCACTCACGTTGTATGTAGAAATCAGACGATATAGATTTGCCTTGTTTTCGGATTAGTCTTAAAAAACTGTAAGCAGACGTCACGGAAGATGGTTACAACTCAAGAAAAGAATGGCCTGGAGTTTTGACTACTACTGATTAATGTCCCCTGAGGGAAGTGAAACAGTTCAGTACACGTTGGCTTTGCCTGATTATTTTTTGCCATCTTTAGATTTACCAACCAGCAACCCGAACCATAGAAATTTTAATTCTGTGGCCGTATATGTGTCGCGTCTATCAGGATGGGAAAAAAATGGGTACATCAGAATTACTAAAACATATATATGACATCAATCTGTCATACTTGCTTCTTGCTCAGCGTTTAATTAACCAGGAAAAAGCTTCAGCAATGTTTCGTTTAGGCATCGATGAATCGATGGCAGATGCATTGTCACAATTAACTTTGCCTGAAATGGTGAAGTTAGCGGAAACCAATCAATTGGTTTGCCAGTTCCGCTTTACAGATCACAATCACATTAATCGTTTGACTCAAGAATCACGCGTGGATGACTTGCAGCAAATCCACACCGGTATTTTATTATCCAGCCGTTTACTGCGGAGTGCGTCAAAAGATGATGCCTCTGCGAAAAAGAGGGCGGTGTAATGACCGAGAAAAGTATTGTTCAGGAAGCGCGCGATATTCAGCTGGCAATGGAGCTGATTACCTTGGGCGCAAGACTGCAGATGCTGGAAAGTGAAACCCAGTTGAGTCGTGGTCGCCTGATCAAGCTGTACAAAGAGTTACGTGGTGCACCACCACCGAAAGGCATGCTGCCATTCTCAACAGATTGGTTCATGACCTGGGAACAAAATATCCACTCATCCATGTTCTGTAATGCCTGGCAGTTTCTGCTGAAAACGGGCTTGAACACCGGTGTTGAAGCGGTAATCAAAGCATATCGCTTGTATCTTGAGCAGTGTCCGCAATCGGACGAGGGCCCGCTGTTGGCGCTAACGCGTGCATGGACCCTGGTGCGATTCGTTGAAAGTGGCATGCTGGAACTGTCTGACTGTAAATGCTGTGGCGGGAGCTTCATCAACCACGCACACCAGCCAGTGGGCAGCTTTGTTTGCAGCCTGTGCCAGCCGCCATCTCGTGCCGTAAAAAGACGTAAACTTTCTGCAGATACTGCCGATACCTTTCCACAACTGCTGGATGAACAGGTTAAACGCGCCGTTTAAGTTTGTTCGCATCGTGGAATACATCCAGCAGCGGTTAATCCCGCTGCTTTTTTTTGCCCACGATTTACGAATAACACCTGCGGCTCTCTGGCTTAACTTCTACCAACACGTTACGGACGTAAGGATTTTTTGTGCTGATTATTCTGGGTTATATCGTGGTCGTCGGCTCCGTGTTGGGCGGCTATATGATGGTCGGTGGCCATCTGGGAGCACTTTATCAGCCTGCCGAACTGATCATTATCGGTGGTGCCGGTATTGGTGCTTTTTTGGTGGGCAACAATGGCAAGTCGATTAAGAAAACGTTAAAAGCGCTGCCTTTGTTAATGCGCGGGTCGAAATATAACAAATCTGTATACATGGATTTAATGGCACTCCTTTACCGTCTGATGGCGAAATCACGCCAGCAAGGCATGCTGTCATTAGAACGCGATATTGAAGATCCCAGCCAGAGTGAAATTTTTGCTAACTATCCGCGTATTTTGTCCGATAAACAGTTGGTGGATTTTATTACCGACTATTTGCGGTTGATGGTGAGCGGAAATATGAATGCGTTTGAAATTGAAGCGCTGATGGACGAAGAGATCGAGACCTACGAGCACGAGTGTGAAGTGCCAGCACAAAGTTTATCGGCCATGGGTGACGGTTTGCCAGCTTTTGGTATCGTCGCGGCGGTGATGGGTGTAGTCCATGCACTGGCCTCTGCGGACCGTCCGGCGGCGGAACTGGGCGCACTGGTTGCCCACGCCATGGTAGGAACCTTCCTCGGTATCTTATTGGCCTACGGTTTTATTTCACCGCTGGCATCCGTGTTGCGTCAGAAATGTGCTGAAACCACCAAGATGATGCAGTGCGTGAAAGTGACCTTGCTCTCAAGCCTCAATGGTTATGCACCGCAGATCGCCGTTGAGTTTGGCCGTAAAACGCTTTATTCCAGTGAACGTCCATCCTTCTCAGAACTGGAAGAACACGTGCGTAACGCTAAAAACCCAGCGAAACAAACGTCGGATCAAACTTCATGAAAGCGGGTAATCGCCCCATTGTGGTGGTTAAGAAGCGCAAACACAAAGGTCACCATGGGAGCCACGGCTCGTGGAAGATTGCCTATGCCGACTTTATGACGGCGATGATGGCGTTCTTTATGGTGATGTGGCTGCTGTCTACCGCCAGCCCAAAAGAGTTGATTCAGATTGCAGAGTACTTCCGCACGCCGCTTAAAGTCGCGTTAACTGGGGGGCAGCGTAGCAGCGATAGCGAAAGCCCCATTCCTGGCGGGGGTGATGATCCCACCCGTAAAGACGGTGAAGTAAAAAAAGTGGTGGACATGGACGCGCAAAAGAAAAAGCTCGAAGAGATTCGACTGAATCGCCTGCGTGAAAAACTCGACCAGTTGATCGAAGCCGATCCGCGCCTGAGAGCGCTGCGACCGCACTTGATCATCAACATGGTTGAAGAGGGGCTGCGCATCCAGATTATAGATAGCCAGAACCGACCGATGTTTAAAACGGGCAGCGCGGAAGTGGAGCCTTATATGCGCGACATCCTGCGCGGTATTGCCCCAGTGTTAAACGATATTCCCAACAAAATCAGCCTTGCTGGCCATACCGATGATTTCCAATATGCCAGTGGCGATCGCGGTTACAGCAACTGGGAACTCTCTACTGACCGTGCAAACGCGTCACGTCGGGAGTTGGTGATTGGCGGGCTGGACGGCGGGAAGATGCTACGTGTTGTCGGCATGGCCGATACCATGAAGCTGAAAAACCGCGGATCGGATGATGCGGTCAATCGCCGTATCAGCCTGCTGGTGTTAAACCACGACACACAAGTTGCCATTGAGAAAGAGAACTCTGAAAGCGATGCCGCGCAGATAACTGACCCGGCACAAATTATTCCCGACATTACCGCACCCACCGGACCGGCAGCCACCACTGCACCGGCAGGTACTACCACGCAGCCAGCCGCACCGGCCAGCGCGGTAACACCTGCAGCAGCGGACAAGCCAGCGGCGAGCGCGGTGACACCAGACCAACCCTCACAGCCGAGGTGATCCCGTGAGCATGGACATCAGCGATTTTTACCAGACGTTTTTTGATGAAGCCGATGAGCTGTTAGCGGATATGGAGCAACACCTGTTGGGATTGGATCCCCAGGAGCCCGATTCCGAGCAGTTGAATGCCATTTTCCGCGCCGCCCACTCCATCAAGGGCGGGGCCGGTACGTTTGGCTTTACGGTTTTACAGGAAACCACCCACATCCTGGAAAACATTCTGGATGGTGCGCGTCGCGGCGAAATGCAGCTTAGCACCGACATCATCAACCTGTTTTTGGAAACCAAAGATATTATGCAAGAACAGCTCGATGCCTATAAAACGGCGCAGGAACCGAACGCAGAAAACTTTAAATATATCTGCGAAGCACTGCGTCAGTTGGCGCTGGAAGCTAAAGGTATAGCACCTGAAGCGCCAAAAGCGGCTGAAGTGGTCGAGATTGCCGCACTGGTTGCCGTAGCGGGTCTGCGTGTACAACTGGTCGATCTGAAAGAGAAAGAGCCCGAGCTGATGCTGGAAGAGCTCGGCAATCTGGGTACCGTCACCAACGTGGTTAAAGGCGCGAATACGCTGGAAGTGACCATTGATGGCGTAGGTAAAGATGACATCGTGGCGGTGCTGTGCTTTGTGTTAGAAGAAGCGCAGATTCAGTTCCCGGAAGGTGCGGTAGCTGAGGTTTCAGCAGAGGATGAACCGGAAGCAGAACCGGTCCAAACGGCCACCGTGACGGACATCACGCCGCCCGCCAAACGCGAGGCGAAGCGTGCTGCAGCGCCAGCGAAAGCCAGCGAATCTACCAGCATCCGTGTGGCGGTAGAGAAGGTCGATCAGCTGATCAACCTGGTGGGCGAATTGGTGATCACTCAATCCATGCTGGCACAGCGCTCTAGCGCACTGGATCCCGTCGCGCACGGTGACCTGCTGAATAGCATGGGTCAACTGGAGCGCAACGCCCGCGATCTGCAAGAGTCGGTGATGTCGATTCGTATGATGCCGATGGAGTACGTGTTCAGCCGTTTCCCGCGTCTGGTCCGCGATTTGGCCAGCAAGCTGGGTAAAGAAGTTGAACTGACGCTGCTCGGAAGCTCAACTGAGCTGGATAAGAGCCTGATTGAACGCATTATCGATCCGTTAACGCACTTGGTGCGTAACAGCCTCGATCACGGTATCGAGACGCCAGCGAAACGTCTGGCCGCTAACAAAACCGGCGTGGGTAACCTGACGCTGTCAGCGGAACATCAGGGCGGCAACATCTGCATCGAAGTCATTGATGACGGTGCCGGTTTGAACCGCGAACGTATTCTGGCGAAAGCCTTGTCTTCTGGCTTGCCTGTCAGCGACAGCATGAGCGATGAAGAAGTCGGCATGTTGATCTTCGCGCCAGGTTTCTCCACAGCTGAACAGGTTACCGATGTATCCGGTCGCGGCGTGGGTATGGACGTGGTGAAACGTAACATCCAAGAGATGGGTGGACACGTTGAAATATCTTCGAAGCAGGGTAAAGGCACCACCATCCGTATTCTGTTGCCGCTGACGCTAGCAATCCTTGATGGCATGTCAGTCCGTGTGGCGGATGAAGTGTTCATTCTGCCGCTGAATGCCGTGATGGAATCATTGCAACCGACCGCTGAAGAGCTGAAACCGCTGGCCGGTGGTGAACGCGTACTTGAAGTGCGTGGCGAATATCTGCCGCTGGTTGAGTTGTGGAAAGTGTTTGAAGTGCAGAATGCCAAAACCGACGCCACACAAGGCATCGTGGTGATTCTGCAAAGCGCAGGCCGTCGTTACGCCCTGCTGGTGGACCAGCTTATTGGTCAGCATCAGGTGGTCGTCAAGAATCTGGAAAGCAACTACCGCAAAGTGCCGGGCATTTCTGCCGCCACCATCCTCGGTGATGGCAGCGTGGCGCTGATTGTGGATGTCTCAGCACTGCAATCGTTGAACCGTGAAAAGCGTGTGGCCGGTGCCGCAGCGTAATAGATAATGAAAGGGCAAAAAAATGACTGACATGGCAACCGTGACCAAAATCGCTGGCGAAACCGTGGGCCAGGAATTCTTAGTTTTCACCCTGGGTGATGAAGAGTACGGCATCGACATTCTGAAAGTGCAGGAGATTCGTGGCTACGATCAGGTCACCCGCATCGCCAACACGCCAGAATTCATCAAAGGCGTGACCAACCTGCGTGGCGTCATCGTGCCGATCATTGATCTGCGCGTTAAGTTCGCGCAGTTGGATGTGGAATATAACGAAAACACCGTGGTGATCGTGCTGAACCTCGAACATCGCGTGGTCGGCATCGTGGTCGATGGCGTATCTGACGTGTTGTCACTGACGCAAGATCAGATTCGCCCGGCACCTGAGTTCGCTGTCACCATGTCCACCGAGTACCTGACCGGTCTGGGTGCGCTGGGTGAGCGTATGCTGATTCTGGTCGACATCGAGAAACTGCTGAGCAGTGAAGAGATGGCGCTGGTGGATACCCTGCGTAGCGCGTGATGCGTTAAAAGCGGGCCGCATCACGGCGGCCCGTTATCATCACGAAGCTAAATTAATTCTTTGTAATACAACAAGATAAATTGTAAAAACCCTACTTTTTCTCTCAATATTCCCCGGCATTGGTCGATAACTGCTCTGCGTCATTTTTCTTCATTTTCCAGGGCAAACTATGTTTACGAGAATCCGCGTTGTCACCAGCTTATTACTGGTGCTATTGGTCTTTGGTTTTCTACAACTGGCATCCGGGTCGCTGTTTTTTAAAGCGCTAAGCGATGACAAAACCAGTTTCAGCGTTTCACAACTGGCGAGTAAAAATACCGCCGCCATCAACGATGCTTACATGAGTCTCAACCAAAGCCGTGTGGTGTTAACCCGCATTCAACTGCGCATGGCAACCAGCAAACTGGCCGGTTCTGAGCCAGACATTGCCGGTTTGTATGACGACAGCAAAGCCTTCCAAAAGAGTGCAGCAGATCACTATCAGCTGTTTAAAGCGATTCCGGACACACCGGGACAGAATGACGAGCTGAATAAGCATCTGGATGCGACCTACACCGCGTATGCCAGTGCGCTGAGCCAGATGCAAGCAGCCTTACAGGCCAATGATTTGGTGCTGGCGGGTAAGTTACCTGTCGCACCGAGCCAGAGTGCTTTCTTAAAGGATTACAGCCAATGGCGCAGCGACCAGGACCGTCTAACTGAAGTGGGTGTGGCAGCCAACGTGGCAGCGTACCAGCACATGATGTGGCTGCTGGGTGTGGTGATGGTGGTGGTGATCGCCGTCATTGCGCTGTGCTGGACCGGCCTGCGTAAAGTGCTGATTAAGCCGCTGAATGACAACATCCAGCATATCCAACATATCGCTCAGGGCGACCTGACACAGAACATTGCTATTGAAGGCCGCAATGAGATGAGTCAACTGGCGAGTAGCCTGCATGATATGCAGCAGTCACTGGTGCGTACCGTCAGTAACGTACGCGATGGCTCGGACGCTATCTTCACCGGTGCCAGTGAAATTTCTGCCGGTAATAACGATCTTTCCGCGCGCACCGAAGAGCAAGCGGCTTCACTCGAGCAGACTGCGGCCAGCATGGAGCAGCTGACTGCCACGGTGAAGCAGAACGCGGAGAACGCCCGTCAGGCTTCACAACTGGCGCTGAGTGCCTCTGAAACCGCGCAGAAGGGCGGTAATGTCGTGCAGGGCGTGGTGCGTACCATGAGCGATATTGCCGGGAGTTCAAAGAAGATTGCCGATATCATCAGTGTGATCGATGGCATTGCTTTCCAGACCAATATTTTGGCACTGAACGCGGCGGTTGAAGCAGCACGTGCCGGTGAACAGGGGCGTGGATTTGCCGTGGTTGCCGGAGAAGTGCGTAGCCTGGCACAGCGTAGTGCGCAGGCAGCGAAAGAGATCAAAAGCCTGATTGAAGACTCGGTGAGCCGAGTGAACAGCGGTTCTGAGTTGGTGGGTACCGCTGGCGAAACCATGAGCGAAATCGTCAGTGCTGTCACCCGCGTGACCGACATTATGGGCGAAATCGCCTCGGCATCGGATGAGCAGAGCCGGGGTATCGACCAGGTAGGTCAGGCGGTCACTGAGATGGATCGTGTGACGCAACAGAACGCTTCATTGGTCGAAGAATCTGCCGCTGCTGCTGCATCACTGGAAGAGCAGGCCAGCCGTTTGAGCCAGTCTGTCGCGGTGTTCCGCGTGGCGCGTGGTGCACAACCTGCTGCTGCCAGTGCCGTGGTGCGTCATCCACAGATTGCTCCCCCCGTGCTGAGTGCACCGCGTAAAGCCGTCACCGCACCGGTCAGTGACAGTAATTGGGAAACGTTTTAATCATCGTTAAGGGCGGGAGATAGTGCGTCCGCTGCCGCAATATCTCAATTTTTCAATAACATCTATGCGCCTTTATCGCTAAACCGATAAAGGCGCATTTTTTATAATGTTAATTTATTTAGTTATTAAACTCTGTAAAGAAACCCATTGGCAGAATTATATTTTGTAAAATCCTCAAAAGCCCCTCAGAGTTTAACAACTGCGGTCGATAACAGCGGGAGCCGAAACGCATCACTCTTTGGAGAACCCATGTTAAAACGCATTAATGTCGTCACCAGCCTGATCGCCGTGTTGCTGGTATTTGGAGCTTTGCAGTTACTATCCGGTGGGCTGTTCTGGTCTGCCTTACAAAAAGATAAAGAGGCGTTTGCAGTGGCACAAACGTCGACCAATAACGTTGGTGCTATGTCCGATGCCTGGATTGAACTCAACCAGACGCGGACCGTGCTAAACCGTGCGATGTTACGTATGCAGGGTACCGCAGCCGCGCAGGCTAACGGTGGTCAGCTGCAGGCGCTGATTGCCCAGACGGAGAAGCAATTAGACGTTGCCGCAGGACATTATCAGCGTTACTACAATCTGCCTGGCACGCCGGGACTACCCGACGTACTGCGTGACCGACTGGAAAGCGATTATGCGGCCTTCAACGATGGCTTGAAGGCCATGTTGGAGCGGTTAAAAGCCAACGATCTGCAGGGCATGTTTGCGCAAAATATCGAGGCGAAACAGGTCAAGATGAAGGCCACTTATGCGGAGTGGCGCACCGCGCAGGGCGCGTTGGCGGCAGAAGGCGTGGCACAAAATCAGCAGGCGTTCCACACCATGATGTGGCTGCTGGCCGTGGTCGCGCTGGTGGTGGTGTTCGTGATCATCGGTTGCTGGTATGGCTTACGCAGCGTGCTGATCCAACCTTTGCATCAGTTACTGGGTCATATCCGCCACATCGCCTCTGGCGATCTGACGCAGAACATCGCCGTGGAAGGCCGTAACGAGATGAGCCAACTGGCCGCGAGCTTGCATGAAATGCAGCAGTCGCTGGTCAGTACCGTGAGCAATGTGCGTGACGGTTCTGATGCTATTTTCACCGGAGCCAGCGAAATCTCTGCGGGCAACAATGACCTCTCCGCACGCACCGAGGAACAAGCCGCCTCGCTGGAGCAGACTGCAGCCAGCATGGAGCAGCTCACCGCGACAGTGAAACAAAACGCCGAAAATGCGCGTCAGGCTTCACAGCTGGCCTTAAACGCGTCAGATACCGCCCGTAAAGGCGGTGAAGTGGTGGATGGCGTGGTGAAAACCATGCATGACATTGCCGGCAGTTCTAAAAAGATCGCCGATATTATCAGCGTGATCGACGGTATTGCCTTTCAGACCAACATCCTGGCGCTAAACGCTGCTGTTGAGGCGGCGCGCGCAGGCGAGCAGGGACGCGGATTTGCGGTGGTGGCCGGTGAAGTCCGCAATCTGGCGCAGCGCAGTGCGCAGGCCGCGAAGGAGATCAAAGGGCTGATTGAAGACTCTGTTAATCGCGTGAACAGCGGCTCGCAATTAGTCGGCACTGCTGGTGAAACCATGAATGACATCGTTGGCGCCGTCACCCGTGTCACCGACATTATGGGCGAGATCGCTTCGGCGTCAGATGAGCAGAGTCGCGGTATCGATCAGGTCGGCCAGGCGGTCACCGAGATGGATCGCGTCACTCAGCAGAATGCTTCATTGGTCGAAGAGTCGGCTGCTGCAGCGGCTTCCCTGGAAGATCAGGCCAGCCGTCTGAGTCAGTCGGTGGCCGTATTTCGCGTACCGCGCGGGTCTCAGGCAAACGTGGTGACCCGTCAGCCAGAAATCCGCGCACCTAAAGTCAGCACGACACGTAAAGCGGTAGCGGCACCGATCAGCGATAGCAACTGGGAAAAGTTTTAAGCGTCAATAACCCTTCGAAGATACCCGCAGCGGCGCTCTGTTTAACCGCCGCTGCGGGTTCACGCGGGAACATTGTTCGGTGCGCCCGTCATCCACTTGAATGGTTTCCGGGTCGCTGCCGAGAGTGCGTGACTCAGTAAAACCCGTTGCAACAATTATCCCTATTCCTGACTAATCCTCCGCTGGTCCAACCCCTGCGAATCAACATAAAGATCCCCTCGTAATCGCCGATAACAGGAGCGATCCGCCAACCAATGAGGTGTTTATGTTTAGTCGTGTTCGTGTCGTTTCCGGTCTGCTGTGTGTACTGGCGCTGTTTGCCTTACTGCAGCTGTTTTCCGGTGGGATGTTTTTTACCACGGTGAAAGCCGATAAAGAGAATTTTGCCTACAACCAGCGTCTTAGCACGCTGCAACGGGCGATGGGCACCTCTTGGGTATCGCTGGTTCAGGCGCGTAACACGCTGAACCGTGCAGGGATCCGCTATCTGTTAGATAGCCAACAAGCCGGCTCTGGCGCGACCGTGAAAGATCTGGTGGCGTTGGCAAGTGAGGAGTTAAAAACCGCTGACCAGGCATTTGCCGAGTTCAACGATAATTTGTCTGAGAAAGGCAAAAGTGCAGAAAACGTAAAAACCCTGCAGTCCAACTACAACACCTTCCGTAGCGGACTGGCAGAGCTGATTGACTTCCTGGGGAGCGGGAATTTCAAAGGCTTTGTCGATCAGCCTACACAGGGAATGCAGGATAAGTTCGAAAAGGATTACACCGCGTGGCTCGGCTACAACATTGTGCTGGCGAAGCAGGGCATTGATGCCAATGAGAGCGCCTATCAGCACGCGATCATGTTGGTTGTCGGTACCTTGCTGGTGACCTTACTGGTGATTCTGCTGGTGTGGAATGGCATGCGTAACGTGCTGATCCGCCCACTGAAGCAGAGTATCGAACATATCCGTCACATTGCTCGCGGCGATCTCACCCAGCAGATTGATACCAGCATGCGGAATGAGATGGGTGAATTGCTCAGTACGTTGCAGCATATGCAGCAAGAATTAGCGAACACCGTACGTACCGTGCGCGATGGCTCGGATGCCATCTACACCGGTGCCAGTGAAATCGCCATGGGTAACAACGATCTCTCTTCCCGCACCGAGCAGCAGGCCGCTTCACTGGAAGAAACCGCAGCCAGCATGGAGCAGTTGACCGCCACCGTGAAGCAAAACGCCGAAAACGCCCGTCAGGCTTCTCAACTGGCGCTGACCGCCTCTGAAACCGCGCAGCATGGCGGCAAAGTGGTGGATGGCGTGGTCACCACCATGAAAGAGATCACCGGTAGTTCGAAGAAAATTGCCGACATCATCAGTGTGATCGATGGCATTGCCTTCCAGACCAACATTCTGGCCCTGAACGCTGCGGTTGAAGCTGCACGTGCGGGCGAGCAAGGTCGTGGCTTTGCGGTGGTGGCGGGCGAAGTGCGCAGTCTTGCACAGCGCAGCGCCCAAGCAGCGAAAGAGATCAAAGGCCTGATTGAAGACTCCGTCAGCCGCGTCAACACCGGTTCGGTGCTGGTAGAAAGCGCGGGGGAAACCATGACCAACATCGTGAATGCCGTGACGCGTGTAACCGACATCATGGGCGAAATCGCCTCGGCGTCGGATGAACAGAGCCGTGGTATCGACCAGGTTGGCTTGGCAGTGAACGAAATGGATCGCGTGACACAGCAAAACGCCGCGCTGGTGGAAGAGTCGGCAACGGCTGCTGCCGCGCTGGAAGATCAGGCTAGCCGACTGAAACAGTCAGTTGCGGTGTTCAATATTGGTAAAGAATTTGTCGCCCAGGCCGTTAACGTAACTACAGCGCCAAAACTCTTGCGTCCAAGTGCAGCAAAAGCGCTGGCGCAACCAGCAGGTGCACGTAACGCGGACGAAAACTGGGAAACCTTTTAATCCGTGAGGCCGCCGCAAGGCGGCCCAACTGGCAGCACAGCAGTAATCGCAGTATCACAATTTAATCAGTTTGTTGCCGGGTGACCTGAAATGAAGAAAACGACGTTATTGGATCAAAGTGAAGCGACAACGCTGCTCTCGCAAATGGTGCAGCGCCTGCCGCTCTCAGATACTCACTTTCGTCGTATCAGCCAGCTGATCTATCAGCGCGCAGGGATTGTGTTAGCCGATCACAAGCGGGAGATGGTTTACAACCGCTTAGTGCGCCGATTACGCACGCTGAATATTGATGACTTTGGTCGTTATCTGGCGTTGCTGGAGCAAGACCAGAACAGTGCTGAGTGGCAGGCGTTTATTAACGCGTTGACCACCAATCTGACCTCATTCTTCCGCGAGGCGCATCATTTTCCCATCCTCGCGGATCATGCGCGTAAGCGTACGGGGAGTTACAGCGTTTGGAGCACCGCCGCCTCAACGGGCGAAGAGCCGTACTCCATTGCCATGACACTGGCAGAAACGCTAGGTGCAGGACCCGGTAAGTTCCAGGTCCACGCCAGCGACATTGACACGCAGGTATTAGAAAAAGCCGTGGCGGGTGTGTATCGCCAGGAAGAGCTGCGCACTTTGTCGCAATCACAGCTGCAGCGCTTTTTCCTACGTGGCACCGGTCCGCATGAAGGCATGGTGCGAGTGCGATCGGAACTTGCCAGCTTGGTTAACTACTCACAGCTGAATTTACTGGCCAACGACTGGGCGTTGCCAGGTCCGTTCGACGCAATTTTCTGTCGCAACGTAATGATCTACTTCGATAAAGAGACGCAGGAGCAAATTCTGCGCCGTTTCGTTCCCCTGCTGAAGCCTGGCGGCCTGTTGTTTGCTGGGCATTCGGAGAATTTCAGTCAGATCAGTAAAGAGTTCTGGCTGCGTGGACAAACAGTCTATGGATTGACCAAGGAAAGACGATGAGCAAGATCACCGTGATGTGCGTGGATGACTCTGCGCTGATGCGACAGTTGATGACGGAAATCATCAATAGCCACGCCGATATGGAGATGGTCGCGACTGCGCCGGATCCGTTGGTGGCGCGGGATTTAATCAAGCAATACAACCCACAAGTGCTGACGCTGGATGTGGAAATGCCGCGTATGGATGGCCTCGACTTCCTTGAGAAGCTGATGCGACTGCGCCCGATGCCGGTGGTAATGGTTTCATCGCTCACCGGCAAGGGTTCCGAAGTCACCCTGCGCGCACTGGAGTTAGGTGCCGTCGACTTTGTCACCAAACCTCAGCTAGGTATTCGCGAAGGCATGTTGGCGTATAGCCAGATGATTGCCGATAAAATCCGTGCTGCCGCGCGCGCCAAACTGCACGTGCGTGCGGCGCCGTCCGCGCCAGTGATGCTGAAAGCGGGTCCGCTGTTAAGTAGTGAAAAGCTGATTGCGATTGGTTCTTCGACGGGAGGAACCGAGGCGATTCGTCACGTATTGCAGCCTTTGCCGGCCACCAGCCCCGCGCTGCTGATCACGCAACATATGCCTCCAGGTTTCACTCGCTCCTTCGCTGAGCGTCTGAACAAGCTGTGCCAGATTACCGTGAAAGAGGCGGAAGATGGCGAACGTATTTTGCCCGGCCATGCGTATATCGCCCCAGGCGCTATGCATATGGAGTTAGGGCGCAGTGGCGCCAACTACGTGGTGAAACTCAATGATGGACCGCCTGTAAACCGACACAAGCCGTCTGTTGACGTGCTGTTCCGTTCCGTGGCGGTGCACGCAGGCCGAAATGCGGTTGGCGTCATCTTAACGGGCATGGGTAATGACGGTGCTGCCGGGATGCTGGAAATGCATCGCGCCGGTGCCTGGACCATCGCTCAGGATGAAGCCAGCTGCGTCGTCTTTGGTATGCCACGCGAAGCTATCGCGATGGGTGGTGCCAGTGAAGTGGTCGATTTAGGACACATCAGCCAGCACATGCTGGCAAAAATTAGCGCCGGACAGGCATTGCGAATTTAACGAGCCCGTCCTGCCGGACGAGACAACACAGGAGTAGATATGGCTGATAAAAACATGCGCTTTTTGGTGGTGGACGATTTCAACACGATGCGTCGTATTGTTCGTAACCTGCTGAAAGAGCTAGGATTCAATAATGTCGAAGAAGCAGAAGACGGTGTTGATGCACTGACTAAACTGCGCGCAGGTGGCTTTGATTTCGTGGTTTCTGACTGGAACATGCCAAACATGGACGGCCTGGAACTGCTGCAGACCATTCGTGCTGATGCGGCTTTGAGCAAACTGCCGGTGCTGATGGTCACGGCAGAAGCTAAGAAAGAGAACATCATCGCAGCAGCGCAAGCCGGTGCCAGCGGCTACGTGGTGAAACCTTTCACTGCCGCCACTCTGGAAGAAAAACTGGGTAAAATTTTCGAAAAACTGGGTATGTAAGGAGATGTGATGAGCGAACTTCCGAAACCAACCGAAGAAGCCTCGGCACACGAAATTATTACCCGTATCGGCTCGCTGACGCGTATGTTGCGCGACAGCCTGCGCGAATTGGGGTTAGACCAGGCGATTGCGGAAGCGGCGGAAGCGATTCCTGACGCGCGCGATCGTCTGGATTACGTAGTGCAAATGACGGCGCAAGCGGCAGAACGCGCGCTGAACTGCGTGGAAGCCGCGCAGCCACACCAGGACCAAATGGAATCCAGCGCCAACCAGCTGAAAGGCCGTTGGGATGCGTGGTTTGAAAATCCGATTGAACTGACTGATGCGCGTGAGTTGGTTTCGGATACGCGTCAATTTTTGACTGACGTACCAGGGCACACCTCTTATACCAACAAGCAACTGTTGGAAATCATGATGGCGCAGGATTTCCAAGACCTCACCGGTCAGGTGATCAAGCGCATGATGGATGTGATCCAGGAGATCGAACGTCAGCTTCTGATGGTATTGCTGGAAAATATGCCGGAAGCCAGTGCTGCAGCACGCAAAGAGGGCAGCGGCCTGCTGAATGGTCCGCAGATCCACGCTAATGCACCAGGCGTCGTGGCGAACCAGGATCAGGTTGATGATCTGTTAGATAGCCTCGGCTTCTAACACGCAGAATAGAGAGCGGCCCTTGGGCCGCCTTTTACGCTTTAATCAATAGAACGCCCGTTTTTTCACTTCTTCAACGCCTGCCACTAGCACCTGCACGCCTAAGTTCTCGAAGGCAGTAATTTGCGCCGAAGTAATCCCGCTGTCGGTGATTAAATAGTGAATTTTGCTCCATTCGCAGGGTAAGGCAAACATCGACACTTTATCGATTTTGCTGGAGTCGGCCACCACATAAACCGTACTGGCTGAGTTGATCATCGCCATCTTCACTTTGATATCCGTCTCACTCGGGAAGCTTAAACCCAGACGTGGCGAGATGCAGGCGGTCGCCAGAAACAGTTTCTCGGCCAGCACATTCTCAAAAAAAGAAGCCGCTTTTTCACCCGATGTGGAGAGCGTGGGAAACTTAAAGGTTCCGCCAGTCAGCAAAATATTGATTCCCGGCTCTCCACCCAGTTTCAGTGCAATATTCACCGCAGTGGTAATCACCGATAAGCGCCGAATGTGACCAATGGCCTCGGCAATCGCTGTGGTGGTGGTGCCGGAATCGAAAATCACCGTATCGCCGTTTTCCACATGCTGTGCCGCCAGACGACCAATGGCCTCTTTTTCCTCCAAATGGGTTTGACGTTCCAGCAGCAGCGCGCCGGTATTTTGCTTACCGGTCATCAAGGTGGCACCGCCGTGATAACGCTGAACGTGCCCCTCTTTTTGCAGCATACGCAAATCAGTTCGGATCGTCGCTTCGGTCAGGCCAAAGGTATCGGTCAGGGCTTTCACCGTGACGGTACCGTCTTCGCGGATCATCTCCAGGATCTTCTCGCGGCGCTGCTGCATGTCCGCCAGCTGCTCAGTTTTGCTTTTCAATCGAAATGCTCCCTCTTTCCAATCACGGTCTAATTCTGCCGATAAGAAAACCGAGGATGATTTTACTCTGCGAGATAAGGATTTGCGAGGCAGCCCGCACAAAGATGCGTTTTCGAATGAAAATAATATCGAGCCACGTGATTGATTTTACATCGACTCCGTAGCAGTTATTTTTATAGGGTAAAATCGGGAAAATGATTATTTTCAGTAAAAACAATTAAATAAAAAATGTTTTTGTGATTTGTATGAAATTTGATCTCACCCACAAACCGTTGCGAAACGATAGCTTATATTTTTGTTCGAAAATCATTATTACTTAGCGATAACTCGGCCATTTAAAACCAGAGCCGCCGAATCAGCACACAGGAGAGAAAGGATGAGTGGGGAATACGATGTCAACCTGCGCTACGGCGTAAACACCGATCTGGATTTAACCGGCAAAGTGGCGGTGGTTACCGGGGGGCTGGGCGGTATTGCGATGGCCAGCAACACAATGCTGCTTGAAAAAGGCGCCCGTCTGGCTCTGCTGTATCCTCCTTTCGAAAGTGACAAAGTGAGCGCCGTTCAGGAGCAATTCCCCGCGGATAGCGTGCTGCTGGTGTGCTGTGATGTCACCGATGCTGCCTCAGTGGAGGCGGCCTTTACACAGGTTGAGCAGCATTATGGCCAGATTGATATCCTGGTGAACTGTGCTGGGTACGTGATGTTGCAGCCGGTACTGGAAACCGATTTCGCCGAATGGCAGAAGCAAATTGCCGTTAACCTCACCGGACCTTTCCTGTGTTCACAAGCTGCGGGCAAACGCATGGTGCGTGCGGGTAAGGGGGGCAAAATTATCAATATCGCCTCGCAAGCTGCCTCTATCGCGATTGATAACCACGTGGCTTATACCTCCGCCAAAGCCGGTCTGCTTGGCATGACCAAAGTGATGGCAAAAGAGTTCGCCCCGCACCGCATCAATGTCAATACCTTGTCCCCGACCGTAGTACTCACGCCTATGGGTGAAAAAGCCTGGCGTGGTGAGAAGGGGGAGCAGATGAAAAAGCTCATTCCTTTAGGACGTTTTGCATACACCGATGAAATTGCTGCCGCTGTGCTGTTCTTCGCCAGTAACGGCAGCGACATGATCACCGGCGCAGATTTAATGATCGATGGCGGCTTCACCATCTGGTAACGCCGCGCCAGCACCAGTACGGCCTCAACCCTGCAATAACTACAAAACAATGAGAGAGCACGAACATGAAAAAACGTACCCTGTTGTTCACTGCCATTGCCAGTTGCCTGATCGCTCAATCCAGTTTCGCCGCCGACAAAGGCACCATCATGATCCTGGTTAACTCGCTCGATAACCCTTATTACGCTTCAGAAGCCAAAGGTGCCAACCTCAAGGCACAAGAGTTGGGCTATAAAACCAGCGTCCTGTCGCACGGTGAGGATGTGAAAAAGCAGAGCGAGCTGATTGATGCCGCTATCGGTAAAAAAGTACAGGGCATCGTACTGGATAACGCGGACTCCACCGCCAGCGTCGCCGCCATCAAAAAAGCCAAAGATGCGGGAATTCCGGTGGTACTGATCAACCGTGAAATTCCGGTGGATGACGTGGCATTGGCCCAGATTACCCACAATAACTTCCAGGCCGGTTCTGATGTGGCCAACGTGTTCGTCGAGAAAATGGGCGAGAAGGGCAGCTATGCCGAATTGACCTGTAACCTCGCTGACAACAATTGCGTGACACGATCAAAATCCTTCCATCAGGTGCTGGATCAATACCCTGACATGAAAAGCGTGGCGCGCCAGGATGCAAAAGGCACCTTGATCGACGGTAAACGCATTATGGACAGCATCCTGCAGGCTCATCCTGATGTGAAAGGCGTGATCTGCGGTAACGGCCCGGTCGCGCTGGGTGCGATTGCTGCGTTGAAAGCCGCAGGGCGTACCGATGTCACTGTGGTGGGTATCGACGGCAGCAACGATGAACGCGACGCCGTTGAGAAAGGCGATCTGAAAGCCACTGTAATGCTGCAGGCGCAGGCGATTGCCGCACAAGGGGTGACCGACCTCGACAACTTTATTCAGAAAGGGGTGAAACCGGAGAAACAGCGTGTGATGTTCCGCGGCATTTTGATCACGCCAGACAATGCGAAAGGTGTGCAGGACTTTAACTTCAAGTCGTAATCGATAATCGGTGCGCCCGTGTTACGGCGCCCAGGAGAAAGAGATGCACAAACGACTCTGGTTACTGCTTCCTATCGTGATCCTCAGCGGTTGCCGCATTGTGTCGCAGCAGGAGCTGGCCGACCTGAAAAATCCCCCCAACCCGAAAATGACCAATATCGCGCAGACCTGGCAGCAAAAACTGGTGCCGCAAATTCAGCATGACGCGAAACCGGTGGCAGAACTGCTCAACGCCCTGAAATCTGCCAAGGATTTTGACAGCGCCTGCAAGACCTACGGTTACCGTTCGCAGGAAGAAAACCCCTGTGTCTTCAGCGTCAATGTCAGTGGGGAAGTCACTGCAGTGAATACCACTTCTCGTAACGGACGCATGACGGTGAAAGATGTTTCCGGCGATAACGTGATCATTCAGATTGGCCCGATCTTCCCCGGTACGGTATTGCGTGATGCCTACAAAGGCGCCAGTTATCAAGACTTCAACGATCAGGTGCTATTTGGTGATTACAGCCGTGCCATCAATCAGCAGGCCGCCACTATGATGAGCAGCTTCAAGCCTAAAGTGGGCGATAAAGTCCAGCTTTCAGGAGTGTTCAGCAGCTTTGATATTCCACAGCAGGTGCCAAATGTGACGCCCGCTGCCATCACGCGGCAGTAAGGAGCGAACATGGCAAATCCGCAAAGTGACGTGATCATCGAAACACGTAATGTGTCGCGTATTTATCCCGGCGTGACGGCGCTCGATCAGGTGAATTACCGTGTCTACCGTAACAAAGTCAACGTGTTGATCGGTGAAAACGGTGCAGGCAAATCCACCATGATGAAGATGCTGGCCGGCGTGGAGACGCCATCATCAGGTGAAATCCTGCTGGACGGTGAGGTGGTCTCGCTTAACTCCACCCATCAGGCGGAGAAACATGGGATCAGCATTATCTTCCAGGAGCTGAACCTGTTTCCCAACATGAATGTGATGGACAACATCTTCATCGCCAATGAGTTTTTCCAGCGCGGAGTGATTAACGAAAAATATCAGTATGCGCTGGCAAAATCTTTACTGGAGCGACTGGAGTTGGACGTTGACCCTTATGCCCCGCTGGGGGAGTTGGGTATTGGTCATCAGCAGTTGGTGGAGATCGCCCGTGCTCTGTCAAAAGACACGCGCGTACTCATCATGGATGAGCCCACCAGCGCCCTGAGCCAGTCGGAAGTGAAAGTGTTGTTCAACGTGATCGACCAGCTCAAACGGCGTGGGGTCACCATCATCTATATCTCCCATCGGCTAGAAGAGCTGATGGAGATTGGCGATCACATCACCATTTTTCGCGACGGGCGCTTTATCAGCGAGCGCGAAGTCAGTGATGCTTCCGTGCCGTGGATCATCGAGCAGATGGTCGGGGATAAGAAAAAACATTTCGATTACCAACCGGCATCGCAAGGTGAAACGGTGTTGAACGTCAACGGATTAACGGCGTTGCATCAGAACGGCGGTTACAAACTCAATGATGTCTCCTTTTCATTACGCAAAGGGGAGGTGATCGGGATTTATGGGCTGTTAGGAGCCGGTCGCACGGAGTTGTTCAAAGGGCTGATTGGCATGATGCATTGTCAGTCCGGCAGCGTCAGTTTAAATGGCGAAGTATTGGATAAACGCAGCTTCCAGCAACGGCTCAAAAAGGGCATCGCGCTGGTGCCGGAAGACCGTCAAACCGAAGGCGTGGTACAGCTGATGTCGATCACCGCCAACATGACCTTAAGCGATCTCAGTCTACGTGGCTTCCGCCGCGCCTTACGTTTGCTCAACCCACAAAAAGAGCAGCGCCGGGTGGATGAAATGATTGGTCATCTGGCGATTAAAGTCAGCGATCCTGAATTGCCGATCACCTCATTAAGTGGCGGTAACCAGCAAAAAGTGGTGTTAGGGAAAGCACTCATGACCGGCCCGCAAGTGGTGCTACTGGATGAGCCGACGCGCGGCATCGATGTGGGTGCGAAAACGGATGTGTATCACCTGATTGGTAATCTGGCACAACAAGGTCTGGCGGTGATGTTTTCCTCATCTGAACTGGATGAAGTGATGGCACTGGCCGATCGTATTTTGGTGATGGCAGATGGCCGCATAACCGCTGACTTACCGCGCAGTGCGGCAACACGTGAAGCTTTGATCAGCGCCTCAACACCACATGATTGAGCCCGCAGGAGAGAAATAAATGAATCAAAAATATCTGCTCTATATGTACTTGCTGAAGGCGCGCACCTTTATCGCTTTATTGATTGTGGTTGGCTTTTTTAGCTTCATGGTGCCGAACTTCCTGACCACTTCAAACCTGCTGATCATGACGCAACATGTAGCTATCACGGGGTTACTGGCGATTGGTATGACGTTAGTGATTCTGACTGGCGGCATTGACCTGTCAGTCGGTGCCGTGGCGGGGATTTGCGGCATGGTGGCGGGCGCACTGCTGACCAACGGTGTGCCGTTGTGGGGTGGCAATACGCTGTTCTTTAACGTGCCTGAAGTGATTCTGGTGGTGGCGCTGTTTGGCATTGTGCTGGGCTTTATTAATGGCGCAGTGGTGACGCGCCTGGGTGTGGCACCTTTTATCTGCACGCTCGGCATGATGTATGTGGCCCGTGGCGCCGCGCTGCTGTTCAACGATGGCAGCACTTACGCCAACCTGGTCGGCATGCCAGCGCTCGGGAATACCGGATTTGCGTTTCTCGGCTCCGGCAGCCTGTTGGGTGTTTATATCCCTATCTGGCTGATGGTGGGTTTCTTGCTGTTGGGTCTTTACCTGACACGTAAAACGCCGTTAGGCCGCTATATCTATGCCACAGGCGGCAATGAATCGGCGGCGCGCCTGGCGGGTGTGCCCATCATCAAGGTCAAAGTGTTTGTGTATGCCTTCTCCGGTTTATGCGCCGCGCTGGTGGGGTTGATTGTCGCCTCCCAACTGCAAACCGCACACCCCATGACCGGCAACATGTTCGAGATGGACGCTATCGGCGCTACGGTGCTGGGCGGTACCGCATTGGCGGGCGGGCGAGGGCGCGTTTCGGGTTCAATCATCGGTGCCTTCGTTATCGTTTTTCTTGCAGATGGCATGGTGATGATGGGCGTCAGCGATTTCTGGCAGATGGTGATTAAGGGGTTAGTGATTGTCACCGCGGTGGTGATCGATCAGTTCCAGCAAAAATTACAAAGTAAGGTGGTGCTGCTGCGCAGACATGAAAAAAAGCAGCAATCGGCCGCCCTGCCTGAAGCGACACATGGATAACAGGAGGCAATATGACACGCGATTTTAGTGGTAAGACGGTGGTAATTACCGGCGCATGCCGGGGAATTGGTGCGGGTATCGCTGCACGATTTGCTCGTGATGGTGCGCGGTTAGTGATGGTTTCCAATTCCGATCGGGTTTTCACTACGGCGCAAGCGATTGAACAACAATACGGTAGTGAAATATTGCCGCTGCAGGCGGATGTCACCAATGAGGCTGAGGTACAGCAACTGTATCAGCAGGCCGCTGAGCGCTTTGGCAGTATTGATGTCTCGATACAGAACGCGGGCGTGATTACCATTGACCGTTTTGATGCCATGCCGAAGAGTGATTTCGAGAAGATATTGGCGGTGAATACCACCGGAGTCTGGCTGTGCTGTCGCGAGGCGGCGAAATATATGGTGAAGCAAGGCAGCGGCAGCTTGATTAATACCTCTTCAGGCCAGGGGCGTCAGGGGTTTATCTACACGCCTCATTACGCCGCCAGCAAAATGGGAGTGATTGGTATCACTCAAAGTCTGGCGCTGGAGTTGGCGCCTTGGCACATCACTGTTAACGCGTTCTGTCCCGGCATCATTGAAAGTGAAATGTGGGATTACAACGACCGCGTCTGGGGTGAGATCCTCAGTAGCGACAAGAAGCAGTATGGAAAAGGGGAGTTAATGGCTGAATGGGTGGAAAATATCCCGCTCAAACGTGCCGGACAACCCGACGATGTCGCGGGTTTAGTGGCTTTTCTCGCCTCTGACGACGCACGCTATATCACTGGGCAAACCATCAATGTTGATGGTGGGTTAATCTTCTCCTAAGGGCGGAAAGGCGGCAGAGTCAGATGCAGTGGCCGCCAAGCATCATCAGGCAATGTCTTAATTCGCCCTGGTACTTTCTGCATCGGCGGCAGAATGTGCTAGGGTATTCCAGTACAGTTTTGTGATCTACCTCTAATTCTGAACTGGATAGAAGCCTTTTTTGCTATGTCATCTGTTTTCTCAACGCTCAAATCACTGCGATTATTGCCCGCTGCCACTGGGCTGATTTTCACTGCGCCCGCACTGGCGCTGGTGACGGATACCCATGTGTCCGATGCGCCCTTTAGCGACCCTACACGCTTTCAGAAGATGGCGGCTGAATTACCCGCGCTGGGCTACGAAGATCAAAACGCGGCATTCAGCAAACAGCTCGCGACCATCGCTAAAAGCATTGGTGAGGCCAGTCAGGACAGCAGCAGTGACAATACCTTTGGTCATCAGGCGGGTATTTGGGCTTTCAATCACTTTCGTGATGAGGTGGGCGAACGGGTTGTCGATGAGGGCCAATCCCTGTTGTCTCCTTATGGTAAGGCGCAGATCGATTTCAACGTCGATATGGAAGGGAATTTCACCGGCAGTGGCGCATCACTGCTCACGCCTTGGGCCGATCGCTATCGCTCTCTGACGTTTAGCGAAGTGGGATTCCATCAAACTGATGACGGGCTGGTGGGCAATTTCGGACTTGGACAGCGTTGGACGGCAGGCAAATGGCTGTTGGGCTATAACGGCTTTGTTGATCGGATGTTCAACAGTGGCTTGCAACGCGCCTCATTGGGCACCGAAGCGTGGGGAGATTATTTGCGCTTCTCCGCCAACTACTACACGCCGCTATCCGGCTGGCAGAATCGTGATCCTTTTCAGCAGCAGCGTATGGCGCGTGGCTATGATGTGACGACGCAAGGCTACCTGCCATTTTATCGCCAGTTGGGTATGTCCGTCAGTTGGGAGCAGTATCTGGGCAATGATGTTGATCTGTTTAGCAGCGGCAATAGCTATCACAATCCATCGGCACTGACTTTTGGCGTTTCATACACCCCCGTACCGTTAGTTACCTTCTCTGCCAGCCATAAAACCAGTAATGAAGGGGAGAGTCAGGATCAGTTGGGCCTGCATCTTAATTATCGTTTTGGTGTGCCACTGAGCCAGCAGCTGAGTGCGGATAATGTCGCTGAGGCACGCTCGTTGCGCGGCAGTCGTTATGACATGGTCACACGCAATAGCACACCGGTCATGGAGTATCGCCAGCGCAACACACTGTCGGTGTTCCTTGCTACGCCCCCTTGGCAGCTCAACGGCGGCGAAAGTTTACCGCTGAAGTTACAGATCCGCAGTGCTAATCCGATTACAAAAGTGCTTTGGCAAGGTGATACCCAGGCGCTCAGTTTGACTCCGGGCGCAAATCCCAACGATCCGCAAGGGTGGAGTCTGATTATGCCGGCATGGGATAACAATTCGGGAGCGGCTAACAGTTACCGCCTGTCTGTGACGCTGGAAGACAGCAAAGGCAACCGTGTGACCTCCAACTGGATTACCTTGCAGTTGCAAGAGCCGTTCACGATTGATTCGGGTGATGAGAATCGCTTCAACCTGATGGCACCCTAACGCAGCGTAGTCAGCACCACGAAAATTGCTGCCCAAGCGTGCGAGATCATGTGTAACATGACGGCTGATTTTCAGGAATGGACTTCCTTTCATGCCTTCAATTCCGCTGCCGCTGGTCACGCTGTTAGTAATGATGATCTTAATGCTGACGCTGTGGATCGGCGATCGCCAGCGCTATCGCTTTGCCCTGCTTTTTCTTCTTGCCTGCTCGCTGCTTATAACGGTGGGGATGTTGCGATGGATTTGGCCTTCACCGTGGTTGATGTTGCTTCGCGTACTCATTGCGACCCTGTTACCTGCGCTAGCGTGGCACTGTTTTAGCCGTCTCACTCAACGGCCGTTTTCTCGCTGGCAAATTGCGCCTGCCATTCTCGCTATCATCATTATGCAATGCTGGTCGTCGGCTATTGATACGGTGCTATTCCTGCTTTACCTCGCCTATGGCGTAGCATTGATAAATGTGGGTTGGCGTGGGAGCGATAAATTTACTGAAGTGCGCCTCAGCGAAGCGTCAACGGCGGCGAAGATGGCTTTCGCTGCGGGTATTTTCCTGTGTTTCTCTGCTATCACCGATCTGCTGGTGGCGCTGGAGTTTGCCTGGCATCAGGGAATGTATGCGCCGCAGCTTATTGCGGTATTGCAAACGTTGATGCTGCCGTTCCTGGCGCTGGCCATTGCTTTCGCGGCGCACACGCGGCCATCTGAGCACGGGGAAGTAGAATCTCTGCCAATATTGGAACCGTTGCAGACATCGCAGCAGGCTGTGCTCTGTCTGCAACCGGAGCACCGGGCCGTACAATCTTTGCCGACATTGGCGGAGGTGCAGACAGCGGAGCAGGCTGTGCTCTGTCTGCAACCGGAGCACCGGGCCGTACAATCTTTGCCGATATTGGCAGAGGTGCAGACAGCGGAACA
>NZ_MLFR01000043.1 GCF_002095475.1 Pantoea rwandensis | reverse complement strand
CTGCAAACTGCATAAAACCGTAGCGGCGCGATTTATCGTGCGCATTGAAAGCCATGATGTCGCTATCCGTACGCAATAAATTGCGCCGCTACATCCATGCGCGACGTCAGCACTCACTCTGTAAGCTACATCTTGGTGCAGTCTCTGCTGCATTGCAGTGCATTACCGCGCACCTCACCTCTCCATCCACCGAGTTTGCCGCCTTTCTTGATCTGGCACAGTGCTTGCTAGGTTGTATGTACAAGTAAAGACCACAAGGCGATTATCACTTTTTATTCTGGCTGGCTCACAAAAAGCTTATGCCGACAATGATCTGCCGCAAGCTAACTTGTATATACATGAAATGTCATCTGCGTTGTATCAGCTAACAGAGACAGCCAATTCGATTAATGACCAGGAGAAACCGCATGACGCATCGCGCCCCAATTCGCCGTTTTTGCCTCACCACCCTGTTTGCCAGCCTGATAATTAGCGGTGTTGCTGTGCAGGCCAAAGAGTGGAAATCGATCACCATCGCTACCGAAGGCAGCTATGAACCCTGGAACCTGACATTGCCGGGCGGCAAGTTAGGTGGCTTTGAACCTGAGCTGATGGAAGACTTATGCAAGCGCATGGGCATCCAGTGCAAGTTGGTGGTGCAGAACTGGGATGGCATGATCGCCGGGCTTAACGCCGGTAAATATGACGTGATTATGGATGCGATTGTCATTACGCCAGACCGTAAAAAAGTGGTCAATTTCACCGTACCTTATGCGTCCACGCCAGCCACCTTTATCACCACGAAAGACAGCCCGCTGATGCCAGCCGATCACAACATCATCAAGCTGCATGACGATGAGAAAGAGATCAACACAGCGATTGCCCCGCTAAAAGCAGCGTTGAAAGGCAAAACCATCGGTATCGCATCCGGCACGGTTTACACGCCATTTATTGATAAATACTTCAAAGATGTCGCTGACGTGCGTGAATACACTTCCTCCGCTGATGCAATTCTCGATCTGCAGGCCGGTCGTATAGATGCGGTATTCGACGATGTGACTTTTGCCCAATCGATGCTGGCGCGTAAAGAGAACAATAACCTGACCTTTAGCGGCCCGCAGTTGGGTGGCCCGATCTGGGGTGAGGGCGAAGCGATGGGCGTGCGTATGGCAGACAACGATCTGAAAGCCAAGCTCGATGAGGCGATCAAAGCCGCACTGGCCGATGGCACGGTGAAAAAGCTGAGTGAGAAGTGGTTTAAAACTGACGTAACCCCGTAAGTGAGGTGAAAGATGATGAGCCTGCTGAGTTTTGGTGCTGATGGCTGGGGCCGCCTGATTTTGGGTGCCGCCTTTACCACGCTACTGTTGTCGCTGGCCGCGCTGATGATTGGTGCCGTGGTAGGTTCCGGCGTGGCAGCGGCCAAGTTGTCGCCGCAGCGCTGGGTCCGCTGGTTGGGCGAAGCCTATTCGACGGTGTTTCGCGGTATCCCGGAACTGCTGGTGATCTACCTGTTCTATTTTGGTGGGTCGGGACTGATTACGCTGGTGGGACAGATGTTTGGTGCGGATGGCTTTATCGAAGCACCGCCATTCCTCATTGGTGCACTGGCGATTGGGCTCATCTCTGGATCTTATCAAGGTGAAGTGTATCGCGCGGCTCGACTGGCGCTAGCAAAAGGTGAAGTTGAGGCCGCAGTGGCGATTGGTATGCCGCGCTGGCGCATCACACAGCGCATTCTGTTGCCGCAGATTGTGCGCTATGCGCTGCCAGGCATGTCAAACGTCTGGCAGATGAGCCTGAAAGATTCGGCGCTGGTGTCGGTTACTGGCATTGTCGAGCTGATGCGTGCCAGCCAAGTGGCTGCAGGATCCACGCGCGATTACTTCACGTTCTATTTGATTGGCGGTGCCTGCTATCTGGTGCTGACACTGTTATCTAATCATGCGTTTCGTCGGGCGGAAACACGCCTTGGACGCGCCTGGCAAAGTCGCACTGCGGCGCAGCATTAAGGAGCAGCAGCATGATCGACTTCGCCTTTCTGACCGATACCTTTCTCAAACTGAGCGCCGCACTGCCGGTGACCCTCGGCTTGTTTATCAGTGCGTTTCTCTGTGGTGGCATTCTCGCCATCGGTATTCTGTCATTGCGCATGAGTCGCTGGCGGGTGCTGAGCGGCTTTGCGCGCGGCTATATTTTGGTGTTTCGTGGTTCGCCATTGCTGATCCAGCTGTTCCTGATCTATTACGGACTGGGTCAGTTTGGGGTGATCCGTCATAGCTTTGTCTGGCCCTTCCTGCGCGAGCCTTTTATCTGCGCGGTGCTGGCGTTGTCGCTGTGTACGGCGGCTTATACCGCTGAGATCCTGCGTGGTGCCTTGTTGGCTGTGCCGCCGGGCCAGGTTGAAGCCGGGTTGGCTTGCGGCATGTCGCGCTGGTTGCTGCTGCGTCGCATCATCGCACCGATCATGTTGCGTTATGCGCTGCCCGCTTATTCCACCGAAGCGATCCTGCTGGTGAAATCCACCGCACTTGCCAGCTTGGTGACCGTATGGGATGTCACCGGCGTGGCGCAGCAGATCATTCAGCGCACCTACCGCACTATGGAAGTGTTTATCTGCGCTGCCGCGATTTACCTGATCCTGAATTTCATTATCGTCCAGCTTTACGCGTGGTTAGAACGCCGTTTAACCCCGGTGCATCGCGTTGAAAAAAAGCCGTTACCCGCCATTAAACCGCTTGCCGGAGAGTAAGATGCAATCCACATCCCCTGTCACCTTAACCGCCACCGATATCCATAAATCCTTTGGCGCGATGGAAGTTTTAAAAGGCATCTCGCTGCAGGCACATCAAGGCGATGTCATCTCGATTCTCGGTGCTAGCGGATCGGGTAAAAGTACTTTGCTGCGCTGCATTAATCTGCTGGAAACACCGGATGCCGGGGTGGTCAGCGTGGGGGGCGAAACCATCGAAATGAAGCGCCATGCGCGTGGCCATCAGTTAGCGGCGAATCCCAAACAGATTGAGCGCCTGCGTTCTCGTTTGGGCATGGTGTTCCAGAGTTTTAACTTGTGGTCGCACATGACGGTGCTGCAGAACGTGATTGAAGGTCCGCACTATGTGCTGAAGCGCGATAAGAAAAGTTGTATCGATCAGGCAGAACAGTTGCTGGACCGCGTGGGGTTACTGAATCGCAAAGATTTTTATCCTGCGCAGCTCTCTGGTGGGCAGCAGCAACGCGTCGCCATTGCCCGCGCATTGGCGATGGACCCGGAAGTGATGTTGTTTGATGAACCGACTTCCGCGCTGGATCCAGAGCTGGTGGGCGAAGTGCTGAAAGTGATGCGTAGCCTGGCTGAAGAGGGCCGCACCATGCTGGTGGTGACGCACGAAATGGGATTTGCACGCAATGTCTCAAATCGTGTGGTGTTTATGCATCAAGGCACCATCGATTGCCAGGGCACGCCGGAGGAGATGTTTGGTGCACAAGGTTCTCAGCGCTTTAAGCAATTTATATCCAGCCATCAAAGCCACCATGCGGAGCAGCCAGCATGACGATAGTGTGGGGTGATGAAACACTCGCCTGGCAGGATGTGGTGCAGGTGGCGCGGCACAATGCAGAACTGACGTTAAGCGCCAGCGCCTGGCAGCGTATTGCCCAAGGGCGTGAGATCGTCGAGCAGATTGTGGCGACCGGCCACATTGCCTATGGCATCAACACCGGGTTGGGCGCGTTGTGCAACATCAGCTTGCCGGAAGAACAGCTCAGTCAGTTATCTCGTAATACGCTGCTCAGCCATGCTTGTGGGGTGGGGCCATTGCTGGCGCGTGAGCAGGTGCGTGCCATTCTGTGTGCGGCGATCGCCAACTACAGTCATGGCAAATCGGGCGTCTCTGTCGCACTGGTGCAGCATTTGCTGGCGTTGCTGAATCAGCAGGTCACTCCGCAGGTGCCATCGCAGGGCTCTGTGGGCTATCTCAGCCATATGGCTCACATTGGTTTGGCACTCATCGGCGTGGGTGACGTGGAGTATCAGCAACAAATTATGCCTGCCGAACAGGCGCTGGCGCTTGCTGGATCAAAACCTTATCGTCCCGGCGCTAAAGAAGGCTTGAGCCTGGTGAATGGCACGCCCTGCATGACCGGGTTATCGTGTCTGGCACTTGATGATGCGGCACGGCTACTTGATTGGGCGGATGTCACGGGCGCCATGAGTTTTGAGGCGTTGCGGGGGCAGTTGGTGGCATTTGATGCTGAAGTGATCGCGCTGAAAGCCAGTCCAGGCATGCAGGTAAGCGGGCAGCGATTGCGCCAGCTGTTGAGCGACAGTCCGCTTTTGGCAAAGAGTGAAGGCATTCGCACGCAGGATGCACTCAGCTTGCGTTCGATGCCGCAGGTACACGGTGCCAGTCGCGACCAGTTCGCACACGCAGCACGGCAGGTCGATACAGAGTTAAATGCCTGCACAGATAACCCTCTGGTGCTTGGCACAGTGGATAACTGGCGCGTGGTATCACAGGCTAATCCGCACGGCGAATCGGTGGCGATGGCGGCAGATTTGCTGGCGATTGCCATGGCGGAAGTGGGCAGTATTGCTGAGCGGCGCTTAGATCGTTTGGTTAATCCGCTGGTGAGTGGTTTACCGGCGTTTTTAGTGGCGCAGCCGGGCGTGAATTCCGGCATGATGATTGCGCAGTATGTGGCGGCATCGTTGTGTGCGGAGAACCGCCAACTGGCGCAACCGGCGGTACTGGATAATTATGTGACGTCGGGCTTGCAGGAGGATCATCTCAGTCTCGGTACGGGGGCAGCATTGAAACTGCTGAAGCTGGTGGGCAATGTCTGGCAGATTCTGGCGATTGAGTATTTGCTGGCGGCACAGGCACTGGATTTTCACGGCGAGGCAGAGCTAGCGGAAGGCACGAAACAGGCCTTGCGCCGATTACGGGCGATGGTGGCGAACTGGCAGGAAGATCGTTGGCTGGCACCGGAAATTGCCAGGGCGGTTGAGGTGATGAAAAACGGTGCTTGATGGATGGCGCTGAGCAGTTGAATACGGCTGGGTGCGGGCCGTAACACCTCTGCTGCTGCCGGGCAGTCCTCGCGCCGCTGACGCGGTGCCCTCGGCTTCCACGTCGTGCCGACGGATCGTTCGGGTATGGCCATCCAGGCCTACCCGAACTGCCAGCCGCATCCATGCGGCTGGCTCCTGGCTCAACGTAAAAGCCTCAGCGCTGCGGATAGCCCTTGCAGCATCAGAGGCGCTACGGCCATTCACATTGTGCCCTTTGTGGCGAAACGCACTGAAGAGTGTGCACAGTCTGTAGCCATCAGCGCCCAAGCTGCTCTGGGCTGCGTAATCTCTGTTTTAAACCAACCTGCACACCCGAACAGACAACCAGAAAACATTAAACGCGGCGCGCATCCGGACGTACTAAATCAAAGCGCAGATCCTCACTGATGCCATAATAGGCCGATGGGCCACCGGCACGTAAAATCGGCTGCGCCTTGGCGGTTTGATAAATGCCGTTTTCCAGCAGCGCCTCATCAATATGAATCGCCACCACTTCACCTAACACCAGCCAGCTCTCCAGCTCGGTTCCCTGCACATCCTGTAAGCGGATCAACTGAGTAAGACGACACTCAAAATTTACCGGGCTTTCTGCCACCATACTGACGTTAACGTGCGAAGCGGCAATAGGTGTCAATCCGGCCAGGGCAAATTCATCCTGTTCCGGCGGTACTGAGGCGGAGCTTTCGTTCATCGCTTCGGCCAGCGGACGCGTCGCCAGATTCCAGACAAACTCTTTGCTCTCACTGATGTTGCGCACGCTGTCTTTCCAACCACTGCTGGCAAAACCGATGATCGGCGGATGATAGTTGAAGCAGTTAAAGAAACTATAAGGCGCCAGGTTGCGTTGGCCGCTGGCGCTGAGCGAACTGACCCAACCGATGGGACGTGGGCCAACAATGGCGTTTAACGGATCGTGCGGCAAACCATGTCCTGCGCGTGGCTGGTAAGAATATCTCTGACGTGTCATTTCTGCTCCCAGTGATGAACAATGCGTTATCTTAACGGCTTAGCCTCAGGCGCAAAGGCAATAATTGTGTAAGCGGATTGTGCGATGCCGCCATCCAGCGTATCTTACGCCCGCGCTACTTTCCGGAGAATCTATGAACAAGCCAGCCGCTACCTCGCCATTCCATCCACGTAATCGCCATCAAGGCCATTATGATTTTGCTGCACTGACCGCTGCTCATCCACCGCTGACGGTGAAAGTGCGCCCAAATGGCTATGGCGAATTGTCGGTGGACTTTGCCGACCCTGAAGCGGTGATGCTGCTGAATCAGGCGCTGATCAAACTGTTCTATAACCTCAACTGGCAGCTGCCAGAGGGGTATTTGACGCCGCCAGTGCCTGGCCGTGCCGATTACATTCACTCGCTGGCTGATTTATTGGCCAGCGACAACGGCGGCAAAATTCCGCGTGATATCGACATCATGGACATCGGCTGTGGTGCCAATCTGATCTATCCCCTGATCGGCAACGCCGAGTATGGCTGGCGCTTTACCGGCACTGAGATTACCGCCGAAGCGATTACTGCTGCCAACCAGATTGTGGCGAGCAATCCGGGTTTACAACGCGGAGTGCGTCTGCGTCGTCAAAAAGAGGCATCGACCATTTTTGCGGGCGTAGTACACAAAAATGAACGCTATCATGCGGTGCTGTGTAATCCGCCTTTTCACGCTTCTGCGCAGGAAGCCGCGATGGTCGGCCAGCGTAAAACGCGTAATCTTGGCTTGGGTAAAAATGCACCGCTTAACTTTGGCGGTCAGCACAACGAGCTATGGTGTGATGGCGGTGAGCGTAAATTCGTGGGTCAGATGATCGATGAGAGCGTGGCCTACGCAGACCACATTGTCTGGTTCACCTCGCTGGTGTCACGCAAAGAGAATTTGCCTGCGCTGCGCGACCAGCTACGTGATCTCGATGCATATGAAGTGCGTATCATCGAGATGGCGCAGGGCCAGAAACAGAGCCGCTTTATTGCCTGGACCTTCCTGCCGCCAGCCGCGCGCGCTAAACGTTTGCCACGCTAAACCACCGGGCTGTGATAGCGGCGCGCTTTAAGGCGGGACAGATGTGCAACAAATGGCGCCGCTACCGCAGTGATGTCGTTGATAGATGTGCAATAAATTGCACATCTATCAGCCGTTACATCGGAGGTGGCAGCGCAGGAACACTGGCAACCGCTGCCACATCGCTGCCGGTTTGCATCACTTCCACCGTTTGATGCGGGGCTTTAATCCCTGCTGCATCGAAGTGCTTCTTGACCTTATCATCCAATGCAAACCGCACCGTCCACTGTTTTAACGGCTGGGTGGTGAATGACACGCGTACGGTAAAGGATTGATTGGTTAAGCCGACCAGACCTGCAAAGCTCGGTTCGCCAATCACCATGCCGCGAATATCTGGATTTTTCAGCAAATCTTTCACCGCGGCTTGTAAAGTGGCATTCACGCGTTCCGTATCCTCACTGCGGTCCACGTCATAGTTCGCCACGAACGAGCCGATGCCGCGCACGAAGTTGGCAAAAGTGGTGATCGAGGACCAGGGAATGATGTGATACGCCCCGGTGTCCTGCCGTACCCCCACTGAACGGATCGACATTCTTTCAACCGTGCCGGTAATCGGTCCGATGGTGACCAGGTCGCCAGTATTCATCCCGTTCTCAAACTGGATAAAGATACCGGTGATAATGTCCTTCACCAGCGTTTGCGAACCAAATGAAACGGCCAAACCTAGCGCACCGGCACCCGCCAGCAGCGGTGCGATGTTCACTCCAACCTCCGACAATAAGATCATGATGGTAATCGTACTGATCACCACCGCCAGCGCATTACGAAACAGCGTCAGCAAAGTGCGGGTACGCGCGCTCGGCATGGGACGGCCGTGTGAGTCAGAAGCCAGGCGGCTTTCGATCAGGCTGGCGAGTAACGTCCAACCCACTGCCGAGAGCAGCAAAATCATCACGATACGGATCATCACATCGACCATTTTCTGCCCGGCGCCAAGCGTCAACCAGTGCCAAAGATCGAACAGATTCCAGGCATTAAGTAGTAATAGCAAGGTGGCAAATACGGTGATCACCCGAGCGAGTTTCAGCAGAGCTTTCACCCAGTCATTGACGCGTTTTTGCAGTTCAGGATAGTTGCGGCGCAGATCGGGTGACAGCGTCAGGGTTTTACCTATCCAGCGGGTCAGCATGCCGGAGACGAGTGCAGCGATAACGATGATCGCCATGCTGCGGACTGTGGCGGACATCATAAACTTCAGGCTATCGCCGGGATTGAAAATGGAAAACAAGAACAGCGCGATAAAATAGGCGCTCGCCAACCAGTGCCACACCATGCCAAAGGCGCGAATGAACAATGCAAAAAAGCTCATGCTGCGGTCGGCCAAACGCGATAGCTCATCATGAATATTGCGCTTATTACGGAAAATCAACCACAGCGCCCAGCCGGTCATAATGCACATAATCAGCACATTCACTAGCGCGCCGACCTGTACATTGACCTGATTGGAGACAATCGGCACCACCACCAGTAAACCATAGCCAATGATGCCGCTCAGCCAACTCAGGCGCGTATTCCAGTAGCGCGCGCGAGCATCAGAAAGATGGAAGAAACGCAGCGTCGAGAAGCGTGGACAGAAAATCAGGCGCAACACGGCTTTAAAGAATTCGATCAGCGCAAAGGCGTTAAGGAACAGCCCTTGTTGATAGGCAATAGTGCGATTGTTGCTGTGGTAGTTATCACTGATGATCTGACCGACAAATAACGTCAGAGCCAGTAACAGCAAATCAATGATAAAGGCCAACACAATAGTGGCAGGGAGGTGGAGCCATTTGCTGCGATCCAGATTATGGTTGCGCCCCCAACGGCCCATACGCTGCCAAATAGGGTACATCAACAGCCGCGTTAGCCAGTAGAAAGCAAATACCGCAGCGGCCAATCCAACGAAGTATTTCAGGGCGTTGAAAAAGGTTTGCTGGTTAAAAGCTTTGTGCGGTGCATTGGTGATGTTGTCATGCAATCGAACAAACTGCGAGGCCACCGCGCCGCCATATTCGCGCGTCACATTGGTGACGCTCTCCAGCACGGTAGGGTCTTCTTGATTCGCCTGTGGCGGTGCCAGCACCGGTTGCTCGTTCACCGTTTTGCTGTTGGCTGCCTGCCGCAGTTGCTCAATCAACTCCTGGCGCGAATCATTATTTTCCAGAATATTGGCCAGCGCCGCATAGGCGGCTTTTTTGTCTTCAATCGTGGGTTCGCCGTTGGGCGTACTGTTGGCCGCGGGGGCTGTGTTTTGCGAAGCGGCAACGGCCGCCTGTGGCAAATTAACCGCATTCGCGGTGGGAACAAGAAACAGGCAGAGCATCATCCACATGGCTAAGTGCCATGATGGGCGGGCAAACGACATGACTTTCTCCTTGAGCAACGCAAAGCGGCACAAGAGAAAAAGTATAGTCAGCAATGGAAGGTGAAGATTCTGAAAGGAAAATTCTTTAACGGAAGGAGGGCGGCCAGATAGCCGCCCTGGGCATTATGAAACGTGCTGCAGGAACTCGCGCAGACGATCGCTCGGTGGGTTGGTGATCAACTCATCCGGGTTGCCATCTTCAGCAATGGTGCCTTTGTCGATGAAGATCAGACGTGAAGCCACTTTCTGTGCAAAGCCGACTTCGTGCGTCACGATAACCATCGTCATGCCTTCTTCAGCCAGATCTTGCATGACCTTGAGGACCTCATGGCGCAGCTCTGGATCCAGCGCCGAAGTCGGCTCATCAAACAGCATCATCTTAGGTTTGACCGCCAGCGCACGGGCAATGGCCACACGCTGCTGTTGTCCACCTGACAACTCTGCTGGGAAGTGATGCGCACGCTCAGCGAGGCCCACTTTGCCCAGCAACTCACGCGCCAGCTTTTGTGCATCGGCTTTCTTCGTACCGCGAACGCGAATCGGGCCGAAGGCAACGTTATCCAACGCACTCATCTGTGGGAACAGATGGAACTGCTGGAACACCATACCGGCTTCCTGACGAATCAGGCGATCATCGACTTTAGGGTCGTTAACCTTCATACCATCAACAATCAGGTCACCGGTGGTGATCTCTTCCAGTTTGTTGATGCAGCGCAGCAGCGTTGATTTACCCGAGCCTGATGGCCCAATAATCACCACCACTTCACCCTGATTAATCTTCAGGTTGATATCGTGCAGAACTTGGGTCTGGCCGAAGTTTTTAGAGACGTTTTTAAATTCAATCACAGGATTTTCACCCTTTTCTCAATACGGCGCAGCACAAAGCTCAACACCAGCGTAATAACCAGATAGATGATGGCAACAGCACTCCAGATCTCCAACGCGCGGAAGTTGCCGGCGATGATCTCCTGGCCCTGACGCGTCAGTTCTGCCACACCAATCACGATAAACAGCGAGGTATCTTTAATGCTGACAATCCACTGGTTACCCAGCGGTGGCAGCATACGACGCAGCGCCAGCGGCATGATGACATAGCGCAGGGTTTCACGACTAGACAGACCCAGCGCCAGGCCCGCTTCACGGAAACCTTTGTTGATTGACAATACGGCACCGCGCGTGATTTCCGCGATGTAAGCACCGGAGTTAATCATGATGGTCACCACGGCTGCGGTGAACGGATCGATACGCAGATCCGGGAAGGCCATTGGCAGGGCGAAGTAGATAAACATCACCTGTACCACAATTGGCGTACCGCGAATCAGTTCGATGAACACTAATGCAAGGTTATTGGTAATCCAACCGCCGTAGGCACGGGCGAAACCGGCAACTAAGCCGATAATCAAACCGCCGACCAGGCCGAGTACGGAAATTATCAGGGTCATTTTGGCGCCTTCGATCAATATCGGCAGGGCAGGCCAAATGACGCTCCAGTCAAACTCCATGGTGTCACTCCAGAATCAATTGCAATGGAAATATAAAAAGCAGGGAGAACGTGCTCCCTGCTGCAAAAATCGGCTTAAGCCGGAATTATTTAGGTTCGGTGCCGAACCATTTTTTATAAATAGTGTTGTAAGTACCGTTGTCGCGCAGGGTTTTCAATGCGCCATTGATTTGGTTACGCAGGTCGTCGCTGCCTTTCGGCAAGGCGATACCGTACTGCTGGGCTGAGATAGATTCGCCAACCGCTTTAAAGCGACCTTTACCTGCAGTGTGGATGAAATACAGGATGTTTGGCGTGTCATGCAGCACAGCATCAGCACGGTTGGTGCCTAACTCCATGTAGGCGTTGTCGATGTTCGGGAACTGGCGCAGGTCTTTATATTTGATGTGCGCTTTAGCGTAATCAACAGAACCGGTGCCGCTTTTCACTGCAACGGTTTTACCGTTCAGATCATCGATACTTTTAATGTTGTTTTCATTCTCACGCACCATCACTAACAGACCACTTTTGTAGTAGCCGTCAGAGAAGTCGATAGCTTTTTTACGCTCGTCGGTAATGGTGATACCGGCCAGTGCCACATCTACGTTTTTGGTTTGCAGTGCAGGGATGATACCGCTGAAATCCATTGGCTTCAGGGTGTAATCCAGTTTCAGCTCTTTAGCGATAGCGGCCCAAAGGTCGATATCGAAACCGACATAATCGTTGCCTTGCTTGAACTCAAACGGCACGAAGGCGGTATCAGTGGCGACAACCAGTTTTTTATCTGCTGCAGTGGAAGAAAGCGAGAAGGCCAGCGCCAGCGCGGCCACGGAGACTTTAATCAATGACTTCATCATTATTTTCCTTATTACCCTACAAGCCTAATGGCCCGTTGTACGGCTTATCATATGAAAAAACTATGCCAACTTTTCATTTCAATCGTAATCAGCAGGATGCAGGGCCAGGCTGAACCGATTTTGCATCAAATGAAAGTCTTGCACCATTTTTGCTCACCAAAATGGTGCAATGTGCTGTTGTGGTGCGGGCACAGTGTGCACCAAGGGATTAGCAAGGGAAAGGCAGGATTAAGAAATTGTTAACGACGTCAAAAAAAGCACCATAATGTTACAAATATAAAAAAGGCGGGACAACCCGCCTTTTCTAATCTCGCTTTATTCAATGTTGGATTCGATGAACCACAGGAATTTATCGAGGTCTCGCGAAGCAGCCGTGAAAATATCTGCGGAGTCTTCATCGCTCACTTCACTGATCGCTTTACGCGTATCGTTAGCCACTACCGCATAACGGTCTGCTAACGCTTTTAAGTGATCCTGTACGGTGTGGATATTAAGCGGGTAGCTTTTCAACGGCGTTTTATCGTTGACGATCTGGGTCGTACCCAGTGCAACACCGCCTAACTGCACCACGCGTTCTGCAATCGTGTCCTGATGGTCGGTAATCGCGGTACGGAAGCCATCCAGCATCTCATGGACACCGATAAAGTTGGCGCCGCGCATGTTCCAGTGCGCCTGTTTAGTGATCAGTGACAGGTCGATGAATTCTACTACCAGACGGTTGAGCACCTCGATGGTCGCTTTCTTATCGCTATCAGCAACATCATTACGGGTGTAAATGAGATCAGACGATTTAGTTTTAACCAGTTTTGCGGTACTCATCATTAATGTCCTCTAATTGATGGTTGTCCTAATCAAGCACGGAAATAAGTATAGCAGCAGTTCTTCGTTCTGCTGGATTGTTTAAACCAATGACAGGAATAGATAAATCTTAATATTATGAGGGGGTGAGGTGCTGAGGGTTAATTATCTATAAATCATGTAGATATAAGTGGTGTTAATTATTCTTTAATGATGTTGCAGAATAATAACGTCAGGAATAGGGGTGGAAGGCAAAAAATTAAATGAGAATGGTTATTTATTCAGCCTGTTATTTTACAGGCTGAATCCGAATTATTTATTGCAGATGATTAATATCCACTTCGTTTATTTTTGCACTCTTTTGTTTCATGGTCAGCGTTGATCCGGCAGAAGCGGCGATAATCGCCAGTAAGGCTACCCATTGCTTCAACGTCAACAGTTCCCCCAGGAAAAGCATGCCTGAGAGAGCGGCCATCGCAGGTTCGAGGCTCATCAGCGTGCCGAAAATGCGGGCTGGCAGGCGGGTTAGTGCCATCATTTCCAGAGAATAGGGGATTGCACTGGAGAGCAGGGCGATGACTAAAGCCAAGGGTAAAATTTCCCAATGCCAGATACCGGGCGCGGCAAAAGTTAGGCCGAGCGGAACAAAAATCACCGAAGCAATTAACGATCCCATCGCGACGGTTGCTGGACCATGCTCAGCCCCCGCCCGTTGCCCCGCCAAAATATAGACTGCCCAACAGGCACCCGCACCCACCGCCAGCAGAGCACCCAGTGGATCGATATGGCTGATGCCATCACCAATAGGCAGCAAGAACCATAATCCAGTCACTGCCAGCGTCACCCAGAGGAAATCGAGTGGGCGGCGGGCGCCCGCCAGAGCCAGCGTAAGGGGGCCTAAGAATTCCAGGCCTACGGCTACGCCGAGGGGGACGGTGCGTATAGATAAATAGAAGAGGTAATTCATGCAGCCGAGCGCCAGACCATACATCAATAGCGGCTTGCGCTGCTCACGTGTGAAGCGCAGGCGCCACGGCTTAAAGATGACACACAGGATTAGCGTGCCAAGTCCCAAGCGAAGTGCGGTGATGCCGGGCGCGCCTACCGTAGGGAACAGTGATTTTGCCAACGAGGCGCCGCCTTGCAGCGAGAGTATAGCAATCAGAAGTACGGAAATCGGGAATAACACCGAAGCCATTTTGGGTGTTGTCAGAGGTGCGGACATGAGGGGATCCATTCTTGTATTCATTAACAGCGAAGCAACAAAAAACCAGTGTAAATGAATCCGAAGCAAATATGGAGCAGAGAGAAACGTAAAACAAACGCAGCGGTAGGCGATTAAATAGCCACTTTTAGCGCCATTTCAGTAAAGAAATGTCAGGTTAGTTTAGGAATTTACTTAAAGGTATTATTTTTAGCCCGAAATTATATTGCAGAAAGATGACGCTTTTTATAAGTAAAATGAATGACATACGATAATTCATTAACTTTCTGTTACACCAAACAATCTGTTAGACAACAAATTGCGGGCAGAGTTTCTCGCTATTTTTTGTTATATTTTTAGCGTTGTCAGGAGAGAAGTATATTCACATTTGAGGTGGTTTATGAAAAAAATTGCATGTCTTTCAGCACTGGCTTGTGTACTGGCAGTTTCTGCAGGTTCAGCCATGGCACAGAGCACCGTTACTGGTGGTTACGCGCAGAGCGATTACCAAGGCGTTGCTAACAAAGCAAACGGCTTCAACTTGAAATACCGTTATGAAGACGGTACTAACCCACTGGGTTGGATCGGTTCTTTCACCTACACCGAAAAAGACCGTACTGATGCTGGCGTTTACAACAAAGGCCAATACTACGGTATCACCGGTGGTCCTGCTTACCGTCTGAACGACTGGGCAAGCATCTACGGCGTAATCGGTATCGGTTACGGCAAATACCAGGCAACTGACGCTGCTGCACAGTACAAAACTGATTCAAGCGACGTAGGCTTCTCTTACGGTGCAGGTATGCAGTTCAACCCAATCCAGAACGTTGCCGTTGACGTGGGTTACGAGCAGAGCCGTATTCGCAGTGTAGACGTTGGCACCTGGATTGCTGGCGTAGGCTACAGCTTCTAAGTTTTGCTTAGACCAGATTTGCATGAGAAACGGCCCATTACGGGCCGTTTTTTTTGCTTACTGCGGTGAGGCTGGAGGTGGAGCGGACAAGGTCGCGCGGATCTTTTTAACCTGATCAGCCGTGACTGGCGCCGCTTTGTTGCCCCACCCATTACGGATGAAGTTGGCGACATCCGCAACCTGTTGGTCATCAAGCCGCCAGGCAAAATCAGGCATGGTGAATCCGGTTGGCGCCTGTTGCGTGATCGCACGCTGGCCACCTTTCAGAATCACACTGATCACCGATGACGGATCCTCACTCAGCAAGGCTGGGTTGTGCGCCAGCGCCGGGAAGGTACTGGCATAGCCTTTACCATCGGTGCGGTGGCAGGCTGCACAGTTATCCACGTAAACCTGCGCGCCGGGTTGACTGACATCCCCTTTGAACAGCGCCTGCGCGGTGGCATCGCTGCTTGCTGGTGCAGGGGAATTCTCTGCGGCAGGAAGAGACTTCAGATAGACGGCAATCGCGTTCAGATCCTCATCACTGAGGTACTGGGTACTGTGCGCGATGACATCGGTCATGGAACCAAACGCCGCGCCTTGCTGATTCGCGCCGGTCTTCAGGAAGGTCGCGATATCCTGTTCTGACCAGCTCCCTAAGCCTGCCGCTGGGCTGGCGGTCAGATCCGGTGCATGCCAGCCTTCCAACGTGCCGCCAGTTAGATAGCCTTTATCGCTCTGGTCCATGGCTTTTTCCTGGAAAGCGATACCGCGCGGGGTATGACAAGACCCGCAGTGACCAAGACTTTGCACCAGATAAGCGCCGCGCTGCCACTGTTCCGATTGACCTGCAACCGGTGCATAGGCGCTGTCATCGGCGAACGTCCAGCGCCAGAACGCCAGCGGCCAGCGCATACTGAGCGGCCATGGAATGTCACTCTTGTGATTTTCCTGACTGACCGGTTTGACACCTTGCATGAAATAGTCATACAGGGCATGCATATCGCTGTCGCTGATTTTTGCATAGGACGGATAGGGCATGGCCGGATAGAGCGAACTACCATCTTTGGTTACACCACTGCGCACCGCTTTGGAAAAATCCTCGTAGCTGTAGTCGCCAATACCGTGGGTTTTGTCGGGTGTAATGTTGGTGGAGTAGATGGCGCCAATCGGCGTGCTCATTTTGAGTCCACCCGCAAAAGGTTGCCCGCCTGCTGCAGTGTGGCACGCGGCGCAATCGCCCGCTTTTGCCAGATATTCACCCTGTTTAACCGAGGCTTCGCTGGCGGCCAGTGCCGCATGGCTGACCAACGCGCCGCTCAGAGCGAGAAAGAGTGCGGAAATTTTCACTATAACGCTCCTTATCAGGCCTGAACCAGCGGACCAGGGTTAGCGAGATAGCGGTTGCGAATCGCATCCGCCGCGAATAATGCGGTAGCACACACAATCCCGGTTGGGTTGTAAGCCAGGTTTTGCGGGAAGCAGCATGCGCCCGTAACGAACACGTTTGGTACATCCCAGCTTTGCAGGAACTTGTTTACGACGCTGGTACGTGGATCGTCACCCATCACTGCACCACCTGTGGTGTGCGTTGATTGGTAAGGGCGAACATCGTAATGGCTGTTGAGCGTTTTGAAGCCCACTTCATAGTGCTTAGGATTCATCACCTTGACGATCTCCTCGGCCTTATCTTTGATGAAGTTGGTCATCTTCAGCTCGTTCTGCTGCCAGTCGAACGTCATACGCAGCAGCGGTTGGCCGTAGATATCACGGTACGTAGGGTCAAGGTCGAGATAGCACTGCTTATACGGCATCACTGATCCGGACGAGCCGACGTTCATGTTGTGCAGATAATTATCTTTGATGGCCTGTTTCCAACCGGATCCCCAGCGTGGCGCATCTTTAGGAATACCCATCTGCTGGATTGGACGCCCGCCTGAGAAAGCCGCCGAGATGGTGGCACCGCCGACAAAGCCGACTTTGCTGTGATCAAAGTTTTCAGCGTTGAAATTGTCGATCAAGGTTGAAGTCGCGCCGGTGGCAGCAAACGGATTGAACCAGTTGTCGTTGTCGTAAAACAGCTTGATGCCGCCGGTCATTTGGTAGGCGTAGTTCCTGCCCACCACGCCATCACCGGTTTGCGGATCGTAGGGCTTGCCAATTTTAGACAGCAGCAGTAAACGCACATTGTGCAGTTGGAATGCACTCAGGATCACCAGGTCCGCCGGTTGCTCGACCTCGTTGCCTTGCGCATCAATGTAGGTCACACCGGTGGCTTTTTTGCCGCTGCTATCGGTGTTGACGCGGATCACGTGTGCCTGAGTGCGCAACTCAAAGTTACTGAACGGTTTCAAAGCCGGAATCACGCAGCTTTGTGGAGAACCCTTAGAGTAGTTAAAGCAGCCAAAACGTTCGCAATAACCGCAGTAGTTACACACGCCAAGTTGCACGTTGTAAGGGTTGGTCCAGGCTTCGGTACAGTTAGCCGCAGGACATTCGAACGGATGGTATCCCAGTTGTTTGGCAGCCTTAGAGAACAGCTCACCGGCGTACAGGGTTTCCAGAGGTTTCGTTGGATAACCATTTTTGCGGGGGGCCTCGAAGGGGTTGCCGCCCTCGATTTTCTCACCGTTTAGATTGCCGACCTGGCCGGCTGCCCCGCAGATTTTTTCGAACTTGTCGAAATACGGCTCCATCTCATCATAGGTGAACGGATAATCCTGAACCGTCATGTCCTTTGGAATGAAATCGGCACCGTACTTTTCAATCACAGTGCTTCTCATTTTCAGATCGGCTTCCAGTGGACGCCAGAGTTGTCCATTCCAGTGCGTACCTGCGCCGCCCACGCCATCACCGGGTAGGAAAGAACCGAAGCGGCGATAGGGAAGCGCAGTTTCCTGCGTGGTATGGCGAACCGTCACGGTCTCTTTCGAGGCATTTTGGAACAGTTTTAAACGAATGCCGTAAGTCAGCTCATCGGCAATACGCGGATAGGAAAAGTCGGGGTAAGTATCGCGATTTTCGCCGCGTTCCAGTGCCACAATATTTAATCCAGAACTGGCCAGTTCCATCGCCATAAGCGAACCGGTCCAGCCGAACCCGACGATGACGACATCGACGGGCGCTTTTTTTACTGCCGCCATTACACGCTCCTTTTACTGGAAATGCTGACTGGGCCAAGAGGGTAGGGTTTATTAGGCTGCTGTACGGTATCGACGAAATCCGCACGTGCACCGGGAAAACCGATCATTTTCCACGAGGCCAGCGTTTGGTTGCCGCCGTGAATCGGATCGGCGAGATAACCCTCTTTAGCGTTCTCCAGCAGTTGCTCGAAAAACAGCTTGCCGTGAATGGCATCGTTCTGCAGTTTGTCGGCTTCCAGCGCGCGTAGTATGTCTTCCTGCTGCGCGGTTTCCAGTTGATAAAAATCCTTTTGAAATTGCTGCTGACAATGCTGGTCAGCTAAAGCGATACCTAAGCGATAGGTGTCGCGTGGGACAAGATGGGATTGGTAACCCATTTCTGGAATGGAATCGGCGAACGGACCCTGCATGTACCACAGGCGTCCATAGCCGTAAGGCAATTCCATCTGCTTATCGATAAATACCTGCACCCCTTCACTCACGGCACCGGGGCCATTCGCGTCAGCGGGGATCAGGCGATCCAGTGCAGCGAGCAGAAATTTCCACTCTTTATCGTTGAAGTAGGCTGGAACATAGTCAGATAACACGCCTTGCGGCTTGTCGGCTGCGGGGGAGGAGAGAGAGACCACACCGGTACTGGCTGCGGCGGCGAGCGGAATGAGCGAGAGCGATTTTTGTAAAAATCGTCTCCTGCCCGACGGTTGCTCTTCAGGCTTTTTTTGTGACATTGCTGATCTTCCTTACGAAAAACCCACCCTGGGTTGATTTTGTTATAAGTATGTAATTTTTTGTTATGAGGAGATTAATCAGCTGTCACAATCGGTTGCAAGCTAAATGTTAGCAGCCTAATCGTTTAACCGTCGTTGAAGGAAAGAAGGGATACAAACTTGAACCGATTCAGCCACAGTAAAAATGGGGATTAGGCTTTCGTTCAATAACAATGGAAAGAGTGGGACTAAAAGGGTAACAAAATGTGAGATCGCGCAAAGGATCCGTTGGGAAAACGGATCCAAACAGAAAAGCTATGGAGGATTTAGCCGCGCCAGATCAGATTGGGGCAAGGACGCTCTGTGAGTTGTTTACCGGTCAGCTTTTCAATCAACATCAGACGCAAAGCAAACGGCGAGCGCTTAAAAATGCACAACAGCGATTTCAACTCAAAAGCCGGTTTGCTTTGCTCAACCTGGAAGCATTTACCACAGTCGAGGCAGTTTTTCATGGTGGTCATGTTCACCTCCCGAATGAATGACGACGTAACAGTAAGCATAAGCCTGCGATAAACAGCAGGAAAAGGAGCAGCAGCAGATAAGGTTCGTTCATCGTTGCCTCCTTAATAAGCTATTCGCTTACATTACGAACAAAGATAGCACTGGCTATACTCTTTAGCCAACACTATTTAGGAAAAATTTGTGCTTATTTGTGCCTGGTTTACAATGAGCGCAGCCAGGCCCGCACCGCAGTTAAAGTGCGGCAGATAATAATGAGGAAGCTGAATGAGTCGTCGTGCAAAGAGCGCCAACAATACGCCCCAAGGGCCGCTTAAAGATATTGAGGAGCATGTCGAAGGATTTCGCCAAGTGCGCGAAGCGCATCGACGTGAACTTATTGATGACTATGTAGAGTTAATCTCTGATTTAATTCGTGAATTTGGTGAAGCCCGTCAAGTAGATATGGCGGCGCGCCTGGGTGTATCTCAGCCCACCGTGGCCAAAATGCTGAAGCGTTTGGGTACGACTGGGTTGGTTGAGCAGGTGCCTTACCGTGGGGTTTTCCTGACGCCCGAAGGTGAGAAACTGGCTGAAGCGAGCCGCGTGCGTCACCACATTGTTGAAAGTTTCCTGTTGGCGCTGGGCGTCAGCCCTGAAACTGCCCGCCGCGATTCTGAAGGCCTTGAACATCACGTCAGTGATGAAACGCTGGCAGTGTTTAAACAATTTTACGAGAGTCGTTAACCTACAAGGCCTTTCGCCATCATGCCCATCGTGCTTCGTTCTTTAATGCGTGATCGTATTTTGCATTTGTTGTTGCTGTTGGGTGTGATTTTATTGCCGCTGGCAGAGTATCGCTGGTCGCAATTGCCCGCTGCTGTTGACTGGCACACCATCATGACGCTGACGGGTTTATTGATGTTGACCAAAGGGCTGGAAAACAGTGGCTATTTTGATGTCCTGGGTGCACGCCTGATACAACGTTTCCAGCATGAACGTGCACTGGCGTTATTCATGGTGTGTGCTGCCGCTTTGCTCTCCACTTTTCTGACCAATGATGTCGCGCTGTTTATTCTGGTGCCGCTCACCCTGACGTTACGTAAATTCTCACGCTTGCCGATTTCACGCTTAATCATTTTTGAAGCGCTGGCAGTCAATGCCGGTTCGCTTTTGACGCCGGTCGGTAATCCGCAAAATATTTTGTTATGGAGCCATGGCACACTGAGCGTGTCCGGCTTTATCTTGCAAATGGCCCCCCTCGCTGCCGTATTAATGATCACCCTTATGGTGTTGACGTGGTGGAGTTTCTCCGCTCGCGCTATTCAAAAACATACGCAAAGCGAAGCGCATCAGTGGCAAAAACCCTTGTTTATCATCAGCGTGCTGCTCTACTTGGTTTTTGTGGTGGCATTGGAGTTGAAAATGACCGGTTGGGCGCTCTTGTTGGTGGCGGGTTGCTTCCTGATAATCGCTCGTAGCGTATTAGCCAGTATCGACTGGAGCCTGCTGCTGGTATTCGTTGCCATGTTCATTGATGTGTTTCTACTCATGCATCTGCCACTGTTGCAGCCGCATTTTGCCGCCATTAGCCAGTTGGGTGAAGGCGAATTATATCTGCTGGCTATCGGGCTTTCTCAGGTGATCAGTAATGTGCCCGCGACCATTCTCCTGTTGCAAAAAGTGCCTCCGTCAGAGGTATTAGCCTGGGCCGTCAATATCGGTGGTTTCGGTTTGTTACCCGGCTCTCTGGCAAATTTAATCGCGTTGCGTATGGCGCAAGACGCCCGTGTCTGGTGGCGTTTTCATCTCTTCTCATTACCGATGCTGGCGTGGTCAATGCTGTGCGGATGGCTCCTGCTACACTGGCTGCGCTAAGGCGAGAATATTGCACTGTCGCCCTGACTGACGCGCTGATTATTCAGCGTGTTATCTTTGCTGGTGGCAGAAAATGCGTTGATTGTCGGGTTGTGTAAAGTTGCACTGGCATTTGTCAATTTCCCATCTAAGGTTAAGTTGACCGTTTTTGCCCGTGGATCGGGATCACAGCCAGCGATGATAACCTATGAGTGATAACCACAATCAGCCGCCCGCTCGCGAGCAGCAGGATGCGCAGCACGCTTCAGAAACCAACCCAGATAACACCGAACCACAACGTAAACGCCCAGGTAAAAAGCCACTGATCATTCTTGCTGTTGTGGTGGTGATTATGCTGCTGGTGGGATTGTGGTTCTGGTTTACGACTCGCAACATCGAAACCACCGACGATGCCTTTACCGAGAGTAACGCCGTGACCATTGCGCCGAAAGCCGCAGGTTACGTGGTGAAGCTACTGGTTAATGATAACCAGCGGGTGAAGAAGGGCGATTTGCTGGTGGAGATCGATCCCCGGGATAACACCGCTCAGCGCGCTCAGGCACAAGCACAGCTGGGTCTGGCCAAGGCGCAATTGCATCAGGCACAGGCGCAGTTAGCCTTGTCTCGTGTGCAATATCCGGCACAGCGCGATCAGGCCATTGCTGAACAAGCCAAAGCTCAAGCCAATTTGCTGAATGCGCAGGCAGATTATCGTCGTCAGCGCGGTGTCGACCCGCGCGCCACTTCACAGCGCAATATAGATACTGCAGCAGCACAGTTGCGATCCGCTGAAGCGCAATTGCAGAGTGCCAAAGCGCAGGTTGAAGTCGCTTCGCAAGTTCAGTTGCAGATTCGTCAGCAGGAAACCAATGTTGAGGCGCGTCAGCAGCAGGTCGAGCAGGCGCAGGCGCAGCTTAATACCGCTGATCTTAACCTGTCATATACCGAGGTGCGCGCACCTTATGATGGTTTCGTCACCAAGCGTAATGTGCATATTGGCTCTCTGGTGCAGGCAGGCACGGCACTGTTCTCGCTGGTATCCCCGGATATCTGGATCACCGCCAATTTTAAAGAGACGCAACTGGCGCGGATGAACCCAGGCGATAAAGTGGACATCACCATTGATGCCTGGCCGGACATGAAGCTGGAAGGGCACGTGGACAGTATTCAGATGGGCTCGGGCTCGCGCTTTTCAACTTTCCCAGCCGAAAATGCCACCGGCAACTACGTGAAAATTGTGCAGCGCGTACCGGTTAAAATCGTTATCGATAAAGGATTGGATCCGAATCATCCACTGCCGCTCGGCTTATCGGTTGAACCCAAGGTCACTGTCGAATGAGTGCGAGCGAAAGCTGGCGTCCGGCCAGCAATCCCTGGCTGGTTGCCATCACGGTGACGCTGGCGGTGTTTATGGAGATTCTCGACACCACTATCGTCAACGTTGCGCTGCCGCATATCGCCGGTTCACTCTCTTCTAGCTATGACGAATCCACATGGGTGCTGACCTCTTACCTGGTAGCCAACGGCATTGTGCTGCCGATTTCCGCGTTCTTCAGCCGCCTGTTTGGTCGTAAGCAGTTCTTCCTGATCTGTATTGTGATGTTCACCATCTGCTCATTCCTGTGCGGCATTGCGACTGAGCTTTGGCAAATCATCCTGTTTCGCGTTTTGCAGGGCTTTTTCGGTGGCGGTTTGCAGCCTGTTCAGCAGTCGGTACTGCTCGATTACTTCAAAGCAGAAGATCGCGGTAAAGCTTTTGGCCTCTCGTCGATTGCGATTATCGTCGCGCCGGTAATTGGCCCGACACTGGGTGGTTGGATCACCGATAACTACAGCTGGCGCTGGGTGTTCTTTATTAACATCCCGGTGGGCATTTTGACGGTACTGGCAATTTACCAACTGCTGGAGGATCCGCCGTGGGAGCGCAAGTGGGCGAAGGGCAAGCTGAAGATCGATTACATCGGTATCAGTTTGATCACCTTGGGATTAGGCTGCTTGCAGGTGTTTCTCGACCGTGGCGAGGATGCTGACTGGTTTGATTCCCACTTTATCCGGCTGTTTGCCATGCTGGCCGCAGTCGGGATTGTTGGGGCGATCTACTGGTTGTTGTACGCTCGTAAGCCGGTGGTGGATATCACAGTGATGAAGGATCGCAACTTCTGGGTTGCCGGTTTGTTGATGGCCGGTATGGCGATGATTCTGTATGGCAGTTCGGTGGTGCTTCCGCAGCTGGCACAGCAGGATCTGGGCTATACCGCCACTTGGTCAGGGCTGGTGCTCTCGCCCGGTGCGGTATTAATTGTGCTCACCATCCCGTTGGTACTAAAACTGATGCCCATTGTGCAGACGCGTTATATTATCGCCTTTGGCTTCACCTGCCTCGCCAGTGCGTTTTTCTACTCCACCACCCTGACACCCAACGTCGATTTCACCACGCTGGTGCTAATGCGTAGCGCGCAATCCATCGGGCTGGGCTTCCTGTTTGTCCCCCTGACTACCATCGCCTTTATCACCGTGCCTCAGCGGCTGAATGCCGATGCCTCCGCACTGTTTACCATGTTCCGTAACGTGGCCGGTTCGATAGGCATTTCACTGGCGACAGCCGGCATTACCGAGCGCATGCAGGCGCGTTCGGCCAGCATGATCCACAACATGACGCCGCTCAATGAGCCATTCAATATTACGCTGCAGCACTGGGCGCAAGCCATTCGCGACTTTACGACGGCAGTCGGCGATCCTCTGACCTTGGCAACGGGCCAGCTGTATAAAGAAATGATCGCCCAGGCGCGTATTCTGGCTTATATCGATGTGTTTATGGGGCTGAGTATTGTGGCCTTGCTGTTGATTCCTTTTTGTTGGTTGCTTTCGCCGATCAAGAGCGAAGGCAGTGCAGGAGCACATTAAAATGATCACCTCTCCACGTTTGAGCCTGATGGCGCTGGCCCTGATGTTAGCAGGGTGCGCCGTAGGCCCAGATTACCAGCCACCCCACGCCCAAACGCCTGGCAGTTATCGCGATTTGCCGTCTCAGGAAGCATCGAAGCCGCTGGCGGCAGCCACTAACGCGCTGTGGTGGAAAAGTTTTAATGATCCGCAATTGGATAGCCTGATTGAACGCGCCATTGCGGGCAATCTCACTTTGCAACAATCCGTCCTGCGCATTGCCGGGGCACGCGAGCAGTTGGCGCAGGCGCGCGGCGGACTTTTTCCCTCAGTGAATGGATCGGCCAAAGTGACACGCCAGCAGTTGGGTGTGAAAGGGTTGCTGAAATCCAACGGGGTATACGATCAGGTTGATAGCGATGTGGCGAATCAACTGAATGGTTTAGACCACTCGGTGACCTTATATCAGGGCAGCTTTGATGCCAGCTGGGAATTAGATCTGTGGGGCAAGGTGCGCCGCCAGATGGAAGCAGCAGATGCGCAGCAGCAGGCGGCAATTGAGCAGCGCAATGATGCACTGGTGTCGTTGGAGGCCGAAGTGGCGCGCGCGTATCTGCAATTACGTGGATCACAGGCAGTGCTCGATACTTTGCAACAGCAGATTAGTGTCGCGCAGCAAACATGGGAACTGACGCAAAGCCAGCAACGCAACGGCTTGGCACCGTTGACCGATGTGGAAAATGCCCGAGCCCAACTTTCATCTCTGAACGCACAACTGCCGCAGTATCAGTCGCAAGAACGTCAGGCGATGAACGGCTTAGCCGTGCTATTGGGGAAAACGCCGGGTGCATTAGATAACGAGTTGATGAACAGCAAAGCGCTGCCAGCATTGCCGAAAATGGTGGCGGTGGGCATTCCTTCCACGCTGGCGCGCCGCAGGCCGGATATTCGCCAGGCGGAGGCCAATCTGCATGCGCAAACCGCCAATATTGGCGTGTCGGTGGCTGATTTGTTCCCTAGCCTGTCACTGACGGGGCAATTGGGCGTACGTAATACCGATGCCAGCTATCTTGATGACTGGAGCAGTCACTTTTACAGCATTGGACCTTCACTCTCGATCCCTATCTTCCAAGGCGGGAGGTTGGTTTCGAGTGTAAAACTGGCCCGTGCGCAGCAGGCGAGTGCGGCACTGGATTATCGTCAAACCGTGCTCACCGCGTTGCAGGATGTGGAGAACGCGCTGGTCAGCTATCGCGCCGATCAGCAACAAGTCACGGCATTAGATGAAACCACCGGTGCGCTTCAACATGCCTTTGACCTTGCCAGCGAGAGTTATAAGCAGGGGATTTCCACGTTCCTTGAGGTACTGGATGCTCAGCGTCAGTTGGCGCAAGCACAGGCACAATCAACCCAGGCGCGGATGCAAAGCGCGCTGGATCTGGTCGCGCTGTACAAAGCGCTGGGCGGCGGTTGGGAACCTTATCAAAACGTGAATCTGCCTGATTATTCGGTGTTTGGCCCTGCGACCAGCGTACCTTAATTGCAAGGGCGATTAAGGTCGCCCGGTGCAATTTGAAACGAAAATTTCCCTTTAACATGTTGTGCAAATTAACCGGGGTGAAACCATCATGTATTACGCCCCTACCATGTTAAAAGCAGTAGGTATGAGCGACAACGTGGTGTTAATTGCCACCATTGCCAATGGTATTATTTCCGTATTAATGACGTTTATCGGTATCTGGCTGCTGGGACGCATGATAGGTGGCGCCATTTTTGTCATTCGCTACGTGCCTGAGACACATAATCGCTCGTTGGAGCAGATCGAGCATTATTTGCACGACTGGCTATCGAATGAAGAACCGCAGGCGCGTTCAACCCCCGCAGTGAAGAAAACTTTATAACTTGCTGTGGCTGCTTTCTTCTCTTAGGCCGGTGCATGCACCGGCTTTTTATCGCTTTACGATCAGAAAAATGAGATTTTCATCCCAACTGTAAAAATATAATAATCACCTATGAAAATAGATTTTCGCCTGGGCCATTAATCTTTTTTTACCTTTGTGTTCACTTCCACCCCAACGAGCAATTGCTGCTAAATGCTTGTTTATCACGTGGGAATAAGTGTTCAAATCGCTTACTGTTCCAGTGGGTGGCACAAAATGTGTGTTGTTAATTCGCCGTTAATTAAAGCCATGCATTGGGTTTAAAGCGGGGGCAAGAGAATAAGTTAATCCGTTCGGAATTATCCGCCCGCATAAATTAATTTATTTTTTTATTTGAATTAGGTAATCTTGCCACTACAGTTTATTTACCCCCCTAAGCAAGGACATTGTGATGAGTGACGCATTTAAAGTTCTGAACAACATTCGCACATTACGTGCACAAGCGCGTGAACTGCCATTGAGCGATCTGGAAGAAATTCTGGAAAAATTAACTGTCGTTGTGACTGAGCGTCGTGACGAAGTTCATGCAGAAGAAGCACAGAACCGCGAGAAAGAAGAGAAGCTGTCTAAATACCGTGAAATGCTGTTGGCTGACGGTATTGATCCAAACGAATTACTGGGTGCGTTGGAAACCGGTAAAAAACGCGCTAAACGTGCACCGCGTCCTGCTAAATATTCTTATACCGACGAAAACGGTGAAGAGAAGTCATGGACCGGCCAAGGCCGTACTCCAGCTGCGATTAAAAAAGCACTGGACTCAGGTAAAAAACTGGACAGTTTCCTGATCAAATAATCTGCACAATCCTTGTCAGTGGGAGCCGGAGACGACATCGTCTTCGGCTTTTTTATTTCTCGTTTTGCAACAACGTGTTCAGCATTTCATCTCCACGCTAACAGGCGCAAAGGTGGCGTCCTGATGCCCGTTTCTGGCATAATGCCCGCTGTTTTTTCCTCCATCGCGTAACAAAGGTCAATGCCGTGTTAGTTTCCAGCAATATCACTATGCAGTTCGGCAGTAAGCCGCTGTTTGAGAATATCTCCGTTAAGTTTGGCGGCGGTAATCGTTACGGTTTAATCGGTGCGAACGGCAGCGGTAAATCGACCTTCATGAAAATACTGGGCGGCGACCTGGTACCGACCAACGGTAATGTTTCACTCGACCCTAACGAGCGTATCGGTAAGTTACGCCAGGACCAGTTTGCGTTTGAGCAATTTAGCGTGCTGGATACGGTGATTATGGGCCACGCTGAATTATGGGCGGTGAAGGAAGAGCGCGACCGTATATATGCTTTGCCAGAAATGAGCGAAGAGGAAGGTTATAAAGTTGCTGACTTGGAAGTCGAATACGGCGAAATGGATGGTTACAGCGCAGAATCCCGTGCCGGTGAATTATTGCTTGGCGTGGGTATTCCAGTGGAACAGCATTACGGTCCGATGAGCGAAATCGCTCCAGGCTGGAAATTGCGTGTGCTGTTGGCGCAGGCATTATTCTCAAACCCGGATATTTTGCTGCTCGATGAACCGACGAACAACCTGGATATTGATACCATTCGTTGGCTGGAGCAGGTGCTAAACGAACGTAACAGTACCATGATCATCATTTCGCATGACCGTCACTTCCTGAATATGGTGTGCACACACATGGCGGATCTGGATTACGGTGAACTACGCGTGTATCCAGGTAATTATGACGAATATATGACCGCGGCAACCCAAGCGCGTGAACGTCTATTATCTGACAACGCGAAGAAGAAAGCGCAAATTTCCGACCTGCAATCCTTTGTTAGCCGTTTTAGCGCCAACGCCTCTAAATCTCGCCAGGCCACCTCGCGCGCTAAACAGATTGATAAAATCAAACTGGATGAAGTCAAAGCCTCAAGCCGTCAGAACCCTTATATGCGTTTTGATCAGGACAAGAAGCTGTTCCGAAATGCGCTTGAAGTCGAAACCATGACCAAAGGGTTTGATAACGGTCCGCTGTTTAGCAAATTGAGTCTGATGGTTGAAGTCGGAGAGAAAGTCGCGATTCTGGGCGCCAACGGTATCGGTAAAACCACTTTACTGAAAACGCTGGTAGGCGAACTGACGCCTGACAGCGGCACGGTTAAATGGTCTGAGAATGCGTTGATTGGTTATTACGCGCAGGATCATGCCGAAGATTTCGCCGATGACCTGAGTGTGTTCGACTGGATGAGCCAGTGGAAGCAGGAAGGTGATGACGAGCAAGCGGTGCGCAGTATTCTGGGCCGTCTGCTGTTTGGTCATGATGAAATCAAGAAGCCCGCTAAAGTGCTGTCCGGTGGTGAGAAAGGCCGCATGCTGTTTGGTAAGCTGATGATGCAGAAGCCGAACATCTTGATCATGGATGAACCGACTAACCACCTCGATATGGAATCGATTGAGTCGCTTAACCTGGCACTCGAGGCTTATGAAGGCACGCTGATTTTCGTCTCGCATGACCGTGAGTTTGTTAGCTCACTGGCGACTCGCGTGATGGAGATGAAAGGCGATCGCATTATCGACTTTACTGGCAACTACGAAGATTATCTGCGTAGTCAGGGTATTGTGTAAAATCGAATTAATTGCATGTTAATAACAACGGCGCGATTCATTAATCGCGCCGTTGTTATATATGATTGATTATTTTCTGCCGCAGACTTCACAGTGCGCATCCTGCGCCACCTTCATGCTGCGAAACTCGGCGCTCATCGCATCATACATCAGCAACCGCGCGTTGGCGGGTTGACCGAAAGCTGTCAGCACCTTGATGGTCTCCAGCGCCTGCATCGACCCGATCACTCCGACCAACGGTGCCAGCACGCCTGCTTCGACACAGCTTAACGTTTGCTCGCCAAACAAGCGGCTGATGCAGCGATAGCAAGGCTCACCGGCTTGCCAGGTAAAAACACTGAGCTGGCCTTCCATACGAATAGCTGCACCGGAAATCAGTGGCACCTGATGCTGGAAGCACAAGCGATTTACCTGCTCGCGCGTAATAACGTTATCGGTGCAATCCAGCACCGCATCATGACGGGCAATCAGTGCGCCGAGTTGCGTATCATCCAACTGAGCATTCATCGCTTCAAGCTGGCAATGAGGATTAATCGCCGCTAACTGCTGGCGTGCTGACTGCACCTTGGGCTGACCGATGGTGGCATCACTGTGCAAAATCTGACGCTGCAAGTTGCTTAGGCTGACAGTGTCGAAATCCAGTAGTGTTAGATGCCCTACGCCTGCTGAGGCCAGATAGGGTGCTGCGGCACAGCCAAGTCCCCCAACCCTACCACTAACACGCGCGAGGCTTTCAGTTTCTCTTGCCCGTCAAAATCGAAGCCACGCAGCACAATCTGGCGATTGTAGCGCAGCATCTCTTCATCGCTGAGCTCAACGTTCATTAGCCCTCCAGCAAGCTATTAAAGGCTTCAATTTCCACCCATTCACCCGGCTCGACGTCACCGCGATCGCGTTCCAGCACAATAAAGCAGTTGGCGAGAGCAAAGGAGCTGAACACATGTGAACCCTGCGCGCCGGTGCTGCGAACTTCTAGCACACCGTCTTCGCCACGGCTAAGGATTCCGCGCTGGAAATCGAGGCGGCCGGGTGACTTTTTCAGGCGCTGAATGGCGCGGGCACGCTGGCGTAATGGCATTACCGATGTGGTCTGGCCGGTGAGCGTCGCCAGCAATGGCTGCACCAGTTGATAGAAAGTCACGGCCGCCGAAACCGGATTGCCCGGTAAGCCGCAGAACCAACTGTTGGCTAGCCGGCCAAAGGCAAAAGGCTTACCCGGTTTGATCGCCAGCTTCCAGAAGGTGATGGCACCCAGTTCTTCGAGCATGGCTTTGGTAAAATCGGCTTCACCCACGGAGACGCCGCCGGTGCTGATTACCACATCGGCCTGGCGATCTGCCTCACTGAACGCCTGTCGTAATGCCTCTGGATCATCGGCAATCACGCCAAGATCGATCACTTCGCACGCCAGTTTTTTCAGCATCAAAGAAACGGTAAAGCGGTTGGTGTCGTAAATCTGTCCTTCCGCCAGCGGTTGTCCCACCGCCTGAAGCTCGTCGCCGGTAGAAAAAATCGCTACGCGCAGTTTACGCAACACACTGACTTCAGCGATGCCCAGTGAAGCCAGAAGCGGCAGCTCAGCGGCACCCAGGCGAACTCCGGCGTCCAGCACCTGTTTCCCCGCTTGAATATCTTCGCCGATGCGGCGTATGTTTTGGCTGTCGCGCACTTCAGCCGTGATGACGATACCGCCATCATGTTGCTCGGTATGTTCCTGCATCACCACGGCATCACAACCGGCTGGAATCGGTGCGCCGGTCATAATGCGAATCACGCTGCCAGCGGGCCATGCACCGTTGAAGGGTGCGCCGGCAAAGGCTTTACCTACCACCGGGAAAACGCGGTCTGGCACGATATCGCTCAAACGTACGGCATAACCATCCATTGCCGAGTTATCAAACGGTGGCACATCTAGCGGTGAACTGACCGGTTTGGCAGTGATGCGCCCAGCGGCTTCAAACAGCGCTACGCTCAGGCAATCGCCGATCGGCGTGAGCTGTTGCAGCATTTTTTGTTGTGCGTCTTCGAGGGAGATTAATCCTGCGGTGAAAGGTTCCATGTCCATCTCTGCCAGGTTGATTTCAGATGCTGCCTATTATGGTGGCATTTTCCCGCGGAGTCACATGCGACAAAAAAAGCATAATCCACATTAAAAGGTTATGACTGCTGATACACTTTCTGCTTTACAAGCTGTGAGTGGCTTTCTATAGTCGAAAATTGCCAAAAAAAGATGAAAACCATTCTAAATCAGTATTTTTGGCTCTGATTCCTGGACAGGGTACCGGTTATGGCTAAAGCAGTTATCGCAATTCATGGCGGCGCAGGCGCGATTACACGTGCGGCAATGAGCGCCGAAAAAGAACAGCACTATCTTCAGCAATTGAACGCAATCGTTACCGCTGGACAGCAAATCCTCGTGGCGGGTGGCAGCGCGCTTGATGCCGTCACCGAAGCAGTGCGTTTACTGGAAGAGTGCCCGCTCTTTAATGCAGGCAAAGGCGCAGTATTTACCCATCAGGGCACGCATGAACTCGATGCCAGCATCATGGATGGCCGCACGCTTGACGTCGGTGCCGTCGCGGGTGTCAGTCATATCCGTAACCCGGTATTGGCGGCGCGTAAGGTGCTGGAAAACAGCCCTCACGTCCTGTTTATTGGCGCGGGCGCAGAAGCCTTTGCGGCAGAGCAGGGGCTGGAACAGGTTGATGCCGATTTCTTCTCAACGCCGGAACGCTGGGAGCAATTGCAGCGTGCACTGGGTAGCCAGCAAATGTTGCTCGATCACGATGGCGCCGCGCAGTCTCACAGCGATGACCCACTCGACCCGGATCGCAAATTCGGTACGGTAGGTGCAGTGGCGCTCGATCTTCAGGGTAATCTGGCCGCCGCGACTTCAACCGGCGGCATGACGAACAAGCAGGCGGGACGCGTGGGTGACTCTCCGCTAGTGGGTGCAGGCTGCTACGCTAATAATGAGACAGTCGCCGTATCTTGTACTGGCACGGGCGAGGTCTTTATTCGCACCCTGGCAGCTTATGATGTGTCGGCACAGATGGAATACGGCGGACGTACCTTGCAACAAGCCACAGCCAATGTCATTCATGACAAAGTGCAAGAGTTGGAGGGCAGTGGCGGGCTGATTGCTATCGATAGCCACGGTAATGTGGCGCTGCCGTTTAACAGCGAAGGGATGTACCGAGGATTCGCCTATGTGGGTGGCGAAGTAGAGGTAGCGATTTACCGCGACAGCTAAGGAGCAGGCATGACGGATCATCAGCAGTTTGCGCCTGAGAAGGTTCTAGCGGTGCGCGATCTTAACGTACGTTTTGAACACGAAGGCCGCATTACCGAAGCGGTGCGTAATCTGTCGCTTGATTTGCATCGTGGTGAAACACTGGCGTTGGTCGGTGAGTCGGGTTCAGGAAAATCGGTCACCTCATTGGCATTGATGCGTCTGATTCAGCAGGCGGGTGGTGAAGTGAGTGGTGAGATTCAACTGCGGCGGCGTAACGGCGAAGTACTGGATGTGATGCGCGCGTCTTCCAGTCAAATGCGCAAAGTTCGCGGCGCCGATATGGCGATGATTTTTCAGGAGCCGATGACCTCGCTCAATCCGGTTTTCACCGTGGGTGAACAGATCGCAGAGTCTATTCGTTTACACCAGGGGAAAAGTCACCAGCAGGCGCAGGCCGAAGCGCATCGTATGTTGGATCTGGTGCGTATTCCCGAAGCCCATAATGTGCTGTCACGCTTCCCGCATCAGCTCTCTGGTGGCATGCGTCAGCGCGTGATGATCGCGATGGCGCTGTCATGTAAACCCGCGTTGTTAATTGCTGATGAACCCACCACCGCGCTTGACGTCACCATCCAGGCGCAAATTCTGCAACTGATCCGTGTGCTGCAAAAAGAGATGCAGATGGGGGTGATTTTTATCACCCATGACATGGGTGTGGTGGCGGAAATGGCTGACCGTGTACAGGTGATGTATCGCGGCGATGTTGTCGAACGTGCGCCAGTACAGCAGTTGTTTGACGCCCCTCAGCAACCTTACACCCGGGCCTTGCTGGCGGCGGTACCGAAACTGGGTGCGATGAGCGGCCAGCCACTGCCGGCCAAATTCCCCCTGTTACACACCAATGGTCGTGAAGAACCCGCGACGCCGCAGGATACGGTGCGAGGCAATGAACCGCCGATTTTGCAAGTACGTGATTTAGTCACGCGTTTTGATATTCGCGGTGGCCTGTTTAACCGCGTCAAGCGGCGAGTGCACGCGGTAGAAAAGGTCAGTTTCGATCTTTACGCCGGAGAGACGCTGGCGCTGGTCGGCGAGTCGGGCTGCGGCAAATCCACCACCGGCCGTTCTTTGCTGCGCCTGGTTGCTAGTCAAGGCGGCACCATCACCTTTAACGGTCAACGCATTGATGCGTTGCAGGGTAATGCGTTGGCATCACTGCGCCGTGATATTCAGTTTATCTTCCAGGATCCTTACGCCTCGCTCGATCCACGTTTGACGGTTGGGTTTTCCATTATGGAACCGCTGCTGGTGCATAAAACCATGGACCGACGTCAGGCAGAGAAGCGAGTTGCCTGGTTGCTGGATCGCGTCGGTCTTTTGCCTGAGCATGCCCAGCGTTATCCGCACGAGTTTTCCGGCGGTCAGCGGCAGCGTATTTGTATTGCACGTGCACTGGCGCTCAACCCCAAAGTGGTGATTGCCGATGAATCGGTCTCGGCGCTGGACGTTTCGATTCAGGCGCAAATCATTAATCTGATGCTCGACTTGCAGCGCGAGTTTGGCATTGCCTTCCTGTTTATTTCGCACGACATGGCAGTCGTAGACGCATCAGCCATCGCGTGGCCGTGATGTACCTCGGACAGATCGTGGAGATGGGGCCGCGCCAGGCGGTATTTGAGCAGCCGCGCCATCCTTATACCAAGAAACTGATGGCCGCGGTGCCGGTCGCCGATCCGGCGCATCGACACCGTGAGCGGGCCTTAATGGTGGATGAGATCCCCAGCCCGATTCGCCCGCTGGGTGATGAGCCGGAAGTGGCACCGTTAATGGAAGTGGCGCCGGGACATTATGTCGCCCGCCACGCCATTAGTGGCGCCTAGCAGCAAGCAACCGCGTCATCTCAGGATGTCGCGCATGACAGGGACTACAGGAGAACGATAACAATGCACCACATTATGCGAAAAGGGGTTATCACTGCCGGGTTGTTGAGTTCAGCGCTGGCAATGCCCGCGTGGGCAGCGAAGGACGCGGTGATTGCTGTGGCGTCGACCTTTACGACGATGGACCCGTATGATGCCAACGACACGCTGTCGCAATCGGTAGCGAAGGCCTTCTACCAAGGGCTATTTGGCTTCGACAAAGACATGAAGCTGCAAAACGTGCTGGCAGAGAGCTATCAGGCAAGCAGCGATGGTTTGACCTACACCATCAAACTGCGCTCGGGCGTTAAGTTCCAGGATGGCACCGACTTCAATGCGGAAGCGGTAAAGGCCAACATCGATCGCGCCAGTAATCCGGACAATCATCTCAAGCGTTACAACCTGTTCAAATATGTCGCTAGCACCGAAGCGGTGGATCCGACCACGGTGAAAATCACGTTGAAGCAGCCGTTCTCGGCTTTCATCAACAACCTGGCGCACCCCGCTGCGGTGATGATTTCTCCCACCGCGTTGAAGAAATATGGCAAGGACATCGGTTTCCACCCGGTGGGTACTGGGCCGTATGAGTTCGAGACCTGGAATCAGACCGACTTCGTTAAAGTGAAGAAGTGGGATGGCTACTGGAAAAAGGGCTATCCGAAGCTGGACAGCATCACATTCCGCCCGGTCGTGGATAACAACACCCGCGCGGCAATGTTGCAGACTGGCGAAGCCACTTTCGCTTTCCCGGTGCCGTTTGAGCAGGCCAAACTGCTAAAAGGCAACAGCAAGCTCGATGTGGTGACGACGCCTTCGATCATGCAGCGTTACATTAGCCTTAACGTGACGCAGAAACCGTTCGACAACCCGAAAGTGCGTGAGGCGTTGGAATACGCCATTAACCGTGAAGCGCTGGTTAAAGTCGCGTTTGCTGGTTATGCCACGCCAGCGACCGGCATTGTGCCGCCCGCCATCGATTTTGCGCAGACTTATCCAGCGATCAAGTATGACCCAGCCAAAGCGCGCGAGCTGTTGAAGGAAGCGGGATTCCCGAACGGTTTTGAAACCACCTTGTGGTCTTCGCATAATCACAGCACCGCGCAGAAAGTGTTGCAGTTCACCCAGCAGCAGTTGGCGCAGGTTGGCGTGAAGGTCAAAGTGACCGCGATGGATGCCGGCCAACGTGCCGCAGAAGTGGAGAGTAAAGGGCAGAAAGAGAGCGGTGTGCGCATGTTCTACACCGGCTGGTCAGCGTCAACTGGTGAAGCTGATTGGGCGCTGACACCGCTGTTCGCCACCACCTCTTGGCCACCTGCGATCTTTAACACCGCGTTCTACAGCAATCCGCAAGTGGATAAAGATCTCGGGGATGCCCTGAAAACCACCGACCGTGACCAGAAAGCGAAACTGTACAAAGACGCGCAGGATCGTATCTGGAATGATCATCCGTGGATCCCACTGGTGGTGGAGCAATTGCTCTCAGCTAACAACAAAAACCTCACTGGCTTTTACGTCATGCCCGACACCTCATTCAATTTTGATGAGGCGGATCTGAAGTAACAGACGCGGCCAGCCTTGCGGGGCTGGCCGATGCTGCGCAGGACTTCGCATGCTCAACTATTTTCTCAAACGATTATTGGGGCTCATCCCCACGCTGCTGATTGTCGCGGTGCTGGTGTTTCTGTTTGTGCACTTGCTGCCGGGCGATCCCGCGCGCCTGATTGCCGGCCCGGAGGCAGATGCTTCAGTGGTGGCGTTAGTGCGTCAGGAGTTGGGGCTCGATCAGCCACTAATCCAGCAATTCTGGCATTTCATCCTCAATGCGCTGCAGGGGGATTTCGGCCAGTCGATGGTGTCGAAACGTCCGGTATCGGAAGAGATTGCTGCACGCTTCTTCCCGACGCTATGGCTGACACTGACCAGCATGGTGTGGGCGGTGATTTTCGGCATGACCATCGGCATTACGTCGGCCGTCTGGCGCAACCGCTGGCCAGATCGCATTGGCATGACGCTGGCGGTGTCCGGTATTTCCTTCCCGGCTTTTGCCCTCGGCATGCTATTGATGCAGGTGTTTTCCGTTGAGTTGGGTTGGTTACCGACAGTCGGTGCCGACAGCTGGAAACACTACATTCTGCCGTCCATCACTTTGGGGGCTGCGGTTGCCGCCGTAATGGCGCGCTTTACCCGCGCCTCCTTTGTTGAGGTGATGCAGGAAGATTATATGCGCACCGCGCGTGCCAAAGGGGTGCGCGAATCGCTGGTGGTGGTAAAACACGGTCTGCGCAACGCGATGATTCCGGTGGTGACCATGATGGGCCTGCAGTTTGGCTTCCTGCTAGGCGGGTCGATTGTGGTGGAAGTGGTATTCAACTGGCCTGGTTTAGGCCGTTTGTTAGTGGATTCGGTGGAGATGCGCGATTACCCGGTAATTCAGGCCGAGGTATTGTTGTTCTCGCTGGAATTCATTTTGATCAACTTGATTGTCGATATGCTCTATGCGGCGATCAACCCGGCCATCCGTTACAGGTAAGGAGTCGCAATTGAAGAACTGGCGACGCGCAGCGGCATTGAAGACCATGCCGGTGATGACGGAAACCCGGGTACGTACGCCGTGGCGCGAATTTTGGCGCCGCTTCCGCCACCAGCACGTGGCGATGGTGGCGGGCCTGTTTGTGCTGCTGTTAATAGTCGTGGCGTTTATTGCGCCGTGGATCGCACCCTTTGATGCGGAAAACTATTTCGACTACGACCGGCTGAATGAAGGGCCGTCGATGATGCATTGGTTTGGCGTGGATTCGCTGGGGCGTGACATTTTTAGTCGCGTGCTGGTAGGGACGCGCATTTCGTTGATCGCCGGTTTCTTCTCGGTGGCGATAGGGGCATTGATTGGCACGGTGTTGGGCCTGCTGGCGGGTTATTACGAAGGCTGGTGGGACCGCATTACCATGCGTATTTGTGATGTGTTGTTCGCGTTCCCCGGCATCTTGCTGGCGATTGCGGTGGTGGCGATCATGGGCAGCGGCATGAGCAACGTGATTGTGGCGGTGGCCATTTTCAGTATTCCGGCGTTTGCCCGTCTGGTACGCGGTAATACGTTGGTGTTGAAACACCAAACCTTTATTGAGTCCGCCCGCAGCATCGGTGCATCCGACTGGACCATCATTATGCGCCACATTCTGCCGGGTACAGTTTCTTCCATCGTGGTCTATTTCACCATGCGTATTGGCACCTCAATCATCACAGCGGCAAGTCTGTCGTTTCTTGGGCTTGGCGCACAACCGCCAACGCCGGAATGGGGCGCGATGCTGAACGAGGCGCGCGCAGATATGGTGATAGCGCCGCATGTGGCGATCTTCCCAAGCCTGGCAATTTTCCTGACTGTGCTGGCATTCAATCTGCTTGGTGATGGACTACGTGATGCATTGGATCCGAAATTAAAAAACTGAATGATCTAATCGGTGCGCATGAAGGCGCACCGGGTTAAAAACTCATTCATTGGCTTAAGTGAGCGGGATTACGTCAGAAATGACGCACCTGTAAGGTTCAGCGCACTGTTTTGGGCGCCATAAATGGCGCCCCTACGAGGTTGAGTGCGCTGTTTTGGGCGCCATAAATGGCGCCCCTACGAGGTTCAGTACGCTGTTTTGGGCGCCATAAATGGCGCCGCTACGAGGTTCAGCGCGCTGTTTTGGGCGCCATAAATGGCGCCGCTACGAG
>NZ_MLFR01000042.1 GCF_002095475.1 Pantoea rwandensis | reverse complement strand
GCGGCCGATCGTTAATTTCTCATCGCTGACCAGCGCAATCACGTATTCGTCCAGTAAATCAGCCACTTCTCCTCTGACACCCCGCCGCCACAGCGCAATTTTAGGTACAGGCTCGTCTTTAAATCCTTCAACCAACACCAAATCCAGCTCTGAGCTGTCCATACGCGCGGCCAATTTCGCCTTTGATACCACGCCGCCACAGCGTGATGTGAGATAAAGGTTAACCTCCAAATCCTTCGGCTAATCCTGATAAATCAGCAGTAATTTGATTCTATTTTGTATCCACTGAACGGCAGCCACTCCTGAAGCCAATCGCTGCAGTTTTGACTCCAAACGGCGATCAATCTTCGTTGAATTAGATCCACATTTCAGCAATGAAAAACCCATTCTCAAAATCACGCCTATATGCAAAATAAGCATAAATCCAAGCATCAGGACTGTCAAAACGCGACTTAAATAACCTATTTACCAGTATGAATCCCGCTTTAAGCTGAAACATTTTCATAAACCGCATGAAGACTCGACATTCTGACTAGGTCAAGCTAACCTCGGGCATCTGGATGTCTAAACGTTTATACGGTTATGAGTAAGAGGTAAGCAGAACATGCCAATCAGGATCCCCGATGAATTGCCGGCAGTGAATTTTTTGCGCAATGAGAACGTATTTGTGATGGCCTCATCGCGCGCCAGTGTTCAGGAGATTCGACCGCTAAAAGTGCTGATCCTTAACCTGATGCCGAAGAAAATCGAAACGGAAAATCAGTTCTTACGCCTGCTTTCCAACTCACCGTTGCAGATTGATGTCCAACTGCTGCGCATCGATTGCCGTGAATCACGCAATACACCCAGCGAGCATCTGAACAACTTCTACTGCAACTTTGAAGATATTGAGCACGATAACTTCGATGGACTGATTGTCACCGGTGCACCGCTGGGATTGGTTGATTTCAACGATGTTGCATACTGGCCGCAGATACAACGCGTGCTGCATTGGGCAAAAGAACACGTCACTTCAACACTGTTCGTCTGTTGGGCTGTCCAGGCTGCCTTAAACATTCTATACGGTATCCCAAAACAAACGCGCCACAACAAGCTATCAGGTGTGTATGAACATCAGATCTTACACCCACATGCATTGCTAACCCGAGGATTTGACGACAATTTCCTCGCGCCGCACTCCCGTTATGCTGATTTCCCTAGCCAGTTAATTCGCGACTATACCGATCTCGAGTTGTTTGCTGAATCTGAGGCCACCGGGGCTTATCTGATGGCGAGTAAAGACAAACGTCTGGCATTCGTCACTGGCCATCCAGAGTACGATGCCCTGACGCTATCTGGGGAATATCATCGCGATTATGATGCGGGTCTGCAGCCGGAAGTGCCATTCAATTACTTCCCGCAAGACAACCCAGAACTTCCGCCACGCGCCACCTGGCGTAGCACGGTAACCTGTTGTTCTCCAACTGGCTGAACTACTACGTTTACCAGATCACGCCATTCGATCTTCGTCATATGAATCCAACGCTCGAATAAATCGATCTAGAGAGTTTCAAAAATCTTGCCGTGACCGCTAATGCTGTCGCGGCTTTTTTTTTGCCTGTCATTCAAAGAGTGGAATTCATTGCCTTTATTTCGAGGAATTAAATTACATTATTTTCAGCAGGATAAATAAACTAATCCATAAAAATGGAAATAGTTTTTGAAAACAAAATAAAAATCATTATGCTCTGATCTTGCCGGTATAAAAAACACCCTACACCCGGATCCGACCACCAGGAGACGGATCAAACAGGAGCAGCCCGCATGACAGATTCGGTTATTCATAATACGCTGACTTTCAGCCAGCCCTTTTCCCACGCGGAAAGGCAACTTCTTACCCCGGAAGCTATCGACTTCTTGCACACGCTGGTTGCCCGCTTTGCACCGGAGCGTGAACGTTTACTCAAAGCACGCCAGCAGCGTCAGCAACGTTATGATCAAGGTGCTTTACCCGACTTTGATTCGGAAACGGTTTCCATTCGTGAAAATAGCTGGCAGGTACGATCCATTCCCGAATTGCTGCGCGATCGCCGCGTTGAGATCACCGGGCCACCCGATCGCAAGATGGTGATCAACGCACTGAATGCCAACGTCAACGTCTTCATGGCCGACTTTGAGGATTCGTTGTCGCCCACCTGGCAGAAGTTGATGGAGGGTCAACTGACGCTGCGCGATGCAGTCAACGGCACGCTGAGCTTCACCAGCGAAACCGGCAAGATTTACCAATTGAAATCTGATCCCGCTTTGCTGATGTGCCGTGTGCGTGGCCTGCATCTGAATGAAAAGCATGTTGAGTGGCGCGATCGCGCAATTCCAGGAGGACTGTTTGATTTTGCGCTTTACCTGTTCCACAACGTGGATGCGCTGCTAGAGAAAGGTCATGCGCCGTGGTTTTATCTGCCCAAAACCGAACATTCCAGCGAAGTAGCTTGGTGGCGCGAGATCTTCCGTTTCAGCGAAGATCGTTTCGATCTGCCGCGCGGCACGATCAAAGCGACGGTACTGATCGAAACGCTGCCTGCAGTATTCCAGATGGATGAGATCTTATGGGAATTGCGCGATCACGTGGTGGGGCTGAACTGTGGTCGTTGGGATTACATCTTTAGCTACATCAAAACCCTGGCCCAGCACGGCGATCGTATTTTGCCAGACCGCCAACAGATCAGCATGGATCAGCCTTTTCTGGATGCCTATTCACGTCTGCTAATCAGAACCTGCCACCGTCGTGGCGCGTTGGCAATGGGCGGGATGTCAGCCCTGATCCCCAGTAAAGATGCTGAACGCAACGCTTGGGTGATGCAGAAGGTGCAGGAAGATAAAGCACGTGAAGCCGGCAATGGACATGACGGCACCTGGGTTGCTCATCCGGGTTTGGCGGATATCGCGATGGCTGAATTTGACCGTCAACTGGCTGATCAGCCCAACCAGCTCAATGTCAGCCGCGACCATGACGCACCGATTACTGCAGAACGACTGCTGCGCCCATGCCGAGGTCAACGCACTGAATCAGGCATGCGCGCCAATATTCGTGTTGCTTTGCAATATCTTGAAGCGTGGATTGGGGGCAACGGCTGCGTACCGATTGATGGATTGATGGAAGACGCTGCCACGGCCGAAATCGCCCGCACCTCGATTTGGCAATGGATTCACCACAAACAGATTCTTAACGATGGCCAACTGGTAACAGCACAACTGTTTGAACGGCTATTGGATGAAGAGCTACAGGCGCTGCAGAACCATCTGGGTGATGAACGATTCAATGATGGACGCTTTGCCGACGCCGCCGCACTGATGGCACAAATCACCACTGACGACGAACTGGTTTCTTTCCTTACTCTGCCGGGCTACCGCCTGCTGCCTTGAACCTGGAGAACACGCTATGAATCGTAACCAACAGATCAAACAACTGGAATCAAGCTGGAACGATGCGCGCTGGCAGGGCATCACCCGTCCTTACAGCGCGGAAGATGTGATTAACCTACGGGGTTCGGTGAATCCGGCCTGTACGCTGGCAGAGCGCGGTGCCCATAAACTGTGGTCACTGCTCAACGGTGAATCCACCAAAGGTTATATCAATAGTCTCGGCGCGTTAACCGGCGGGCAGGCGATACAACAAGCCAAAGCGGGTATTGAGGCCATTTACCTCTCCGGCTGGCAAGTGGCGGCAGATGCTAATATGGCCGGACAGATGTACCCCGATCAATCGCTCTACCCGGTGAACTCAGTGCCGAATGTGGTTGAGCGTATTAATCAAAGCTTCCAGCGTGCCGACCAAATTCAGTGGGCCAATGGTGTGTCGCCGGAAGACGATAAATTTATCGATTACTTCTTACCGATTGTGGCCGATGCGGAAGCGGGTTTTGGCGGCGTGCTAAATGCTTTTGAACTGATGAAGTCGATGATCCAAGCCGGTGCGGGCGCGGTGCATTTTGAAGATCAGTTAGCGGCGGTGAAGAAGTGCGGTCACATGGGGGGCAAAGTATTAGTGCCGACGCAAGAGGCGATTCAGAAACTGGTGGCGGCGCGTCTGGCAGCTGATGTGATGGGAGTGCCCACCATCCTGCTGGCTCGCACCGATGCGGATGCCGCTGACTTGATCACCTCAGATTGTGACGAGCGTGACGCACCGTTCATCACGGGGCAGCGCACCTCTGAAGGATTCTTCCGCACCCGCGCCGGGATTGAGCAGGCGATCAGCCGTGGTTTGTCCTATGCACCCTATGCCGATGTGCTGTGGTGCGAAACGTCGACGCCGGATCTGGAACTGGCGCAGCGGTTTGCCGATGCGATTCACGCGCAATATCCGGGCAAGTTACTGGCGTATAACTGCTCGCCATCGTTTAACTGGAAGAAGAATCTCGACGATCGCACCATCGCCCGTTTCCAGCAGGCGTTAAGCGATATGGGCTATCGTTTCCAGTTCATCACGTTGGCAGGCATTCACAGCATGTGGTTCAACATGTTCGACCTGGCACACGCTTATGCACAGGGCGAAGGTATGCGTCATTACGTTGAGAAAGTGCAGCAACCCGAGTTTGCTGCGCGTGATAGGGGTTACACCTTCTCTTCACATCAGCAGGAAGTGGGCACCGGCTATTTTGACCGTGTCACCAACGTTATTCAGGGCGGCCAATCTTCAGTCACCGCACTGACCGGTTCCACTGAAGCCGCGCAGTTCTAAGCAGTCCGAGTGCGCACCCTACGAACATCGCACTGACCCGTCGTAGGGGCGCCATCAATGGCGCAATGCCGCTCACTGAAGCCAATGGGTGTAGTTAACCCGATAAGCATGAATGCGCACCCTGCGAAAATCGCACTAAACAATCGTAGGGTCGCCATTGATGGCGCAATGCCGCTCACTGAAGCCAATGGGTGTAGTTAACCCGGTAAGCATGAATATGCACCCTACGAAAATCGCCCTAAACAATCGTAGGGGCGCCATTGATGGCGACCAAATTGCGCTTCGCGGACTTTCATCACGCCCGATCTTTTGGCCCACGGATGGACCCCGTTTGCAGGAGCGTTGCCAATGACCCCGAGAGAATCTCTGATCGCCCACACCATCCTGCAAGGCTTTGACGCGCAGTATGGCCGTTTTCTAGACATTACCGCAGGCGCTCAGCAGCGTTTTGAGCAGGCCGACTGGCACGCCGTACAGCAGGCGATGAAAGCGCGTATCCACCTATACGATCATTATGTTGGCTTAGTCAGCAACCAGCTGCGTATCTTGAACGATGTGTCGAACTGGGATGAGGCGTTCTGGCTACGGGTAAAAAGCCATTATGAGACGCTGTTACCCGGCTATCCGCGCCATGAAATTGCTGAAAGCTTTTTTAATTCAGTCTACTGCCGCTTGCAGGGCCACACTCATCTTGATCCTAACCGGCTGTTTATCTTTCCATCGCAGCCCTATGCCGCCGCGCCGGAGGCACAGCGCCCGCTGTCACGGCTTTACCGTCCACAAAGCAGCTGGCATGAGGTATTACGGCAGGTGCTTAACGATATTCCCTTACGCTTAGCCTGGCAGGACATCACCCGCGATATCGGCTGGATCGTCCGTCATCTCCGCGAGCAGTTCAGTCCAGCCCAGCTGGCAAGCGCCACGCTGGATGTCGCCAGTGAGTTGTTTTATCGCAATAAAACCGCCTGGGTCGTGGCGCGTTTGCAGTTGAGTGATGGCATGGTGCCTTGCCTGCTGCCGATCCAGCGCGATGAGGCAGGGCGTTTGTGGATCGACACCTGTTTAACCGACAGTGACGATGCCAGCATCGTGTTTGGCTTCGCCCGTGCCTATTTCATGGTGTACGCACCGGTGCCCGCTGCGCTGGTTGCCTGGCTACAACCGATTCTGCCCAGCAAAACCATTGCGGAGCGTTATATGGCGATTGGTTGTCAGAAGCACGGAAAAACCGAGTGTTACCGTGAATACCTCAACTATCTGGCACACAGCCATGAGGATTTCACCATCGCGCCGGGTATCCGCGGCATGGTGATGTTGGTGTTTACGCTGCCAGGTTTTGACCGCGTGTTTAAGGTGATTAAAGACCGTTTCGCGCCGCAAAAAGAGGTGACTGATGCACAGGTGCGTGATTGCTATCGCATGGTTAAAGAGCACGATCGCGTTGGGCGCATGGCGGATACGCAAGAGTTCGAGCACTTTGCCATCCCGCTGGCCCGTATTCCGACACAACTCATGGCAGAATTTGAGCGCGATATCCCGGAAAAAATAGAGCGGCGCGGCGACGCGCTGATCATCCGCCATCTGTGGCTGGAACGCCGTATGGAGCCACTTAATCTATGGCTGGCGCAGGCAACGCCAGAGCAGCGTCAGCACGCGATTGGCGAATATGGCGATGCGATTCGTCAGCTGGCGGCGGCGAATATTTTCCCTGGCGACATGCTGTATAAAAACTTTGGTATGACACGTCACGGTCGCGTGGTGTTTTACGATTACGATGAAATCCGACCGATGACCGAACTGCAGTTCCGCGATGTACCGCAGGCGCGTTATGAAGAGGATGAGTTGCAGGCGGAGCCGTGGTACAGCGTAGGGCCGGACGATGTGTTCCCGGAAACCTTCCGCTACGCGCTGTGCAGCGAGCCGAGCACCGGCAAATTATTGTTAGCGCTGCACCCGCAACTGTTTGATCCCGGCTGGTGGCGCGCGCTGCAAGCGCGCATTCGTACCGGGCACATTGAAGAAGTGATTGCCTGGCGCGCTGCGCAACGTTTTAGCGTGCGCTACGCGACAGTGGCCGCTTAACGGCCGGAATAAACCTGCGTCACCTGTTTAGCCGCGCGGATCACCAATGCGCCCAGCTCGGTGACGCGGTCATCGGTCATACGCGCAATCGGGCCGGAAATGGAAATCGCTGCGAATGGCTCGCCGTGTTCGTCATAAATCGGTGCTGCTACACAGCGCAGGCCCAGTGCGTGCTCTTCATCGTCGTGTGAAAAGCCCATTTTACGTATCAGCGCCAGGTTCTCTTTCAGGCTGTGCGGTGACATCAAGGTTTTGGGTGTGTAGTGATGCAGCCCTTTCTGATGCAAGAGCGCGGTGACTTGCTCATCGCTGAGATGGGCCAGAAACGCCTTGCCCGCGCCCGAAGCATGCATCGGCAGCTTGCCGCCAATCGGGGCTGACATGCGCATCAATTGAGTACACTGCACCTGATCGATAATCACGGCCTGATAATCGCTGAGATCCAGCACCGCCAGATTCACTGTCTCCCCGGCGTCCTCCATTAGCTTACGCAATACCGGATGCACAATCGCCAACAGGTTACGGCTTTGCAGGAAGCTGCTGCCCACCACAAAGGCGTGTGACCCAATGGTCCAGAATCCCAAATCACCCACCTGATGCACAAATCCCTGCTGCTGCATGGTCGCCAGCAGACGGTGCGTAGTGGAGTTTGGTAATCCCGCCTGCTGGGCGAGTTCGGTCAACGCAACGCTGCCATGAGAGTCGGCGATCAGTTCGAGTAAACGCAAACCGCGCGTCAGTGATTGGACCTGCCCACCGGCTGGGGCGCTGGTGGTCGTGGCGGTACGCGGTTTCTTGCCACGCTTCGCGGGTACTGGGGTTGCCATAACGTCTCCACAATCGCATCAATGCTGGAAACCATTTTCGTTTTTAAACGCCTGAATGCAAACGCTGGCTAACTGGTCGGATCTGTATCGCTTTCGGGCTGAAAATGTCTCATCCGGACTGACTTTTGCTCACCTTAAAGTTATGCCAGTATGTCTGGCTAGCATATTAGCCAACGCAATCACGTGGACGGGGCGAGAGTGAGCAACAAAATAGACATGCTGCATCAGCAACTGGCACAACGCATCATGATTCTGGATGGTGGCATGGGCACCATGATCCAGAGTTATAAACTCAGCGAAGCCGATTTCCGTGGCAGCCGTTTTGCCGACTGGCCCTCAGATTTGAAAGGCAACAACGACCTACTGGTGCTGACCAAACCCGAGGTGATCCGCGAAATCCATGATGCGTATCTTGCTGCTGGCGCGGACATTCTGGAAACCAACACCTTTAACTCCACGACGATTGCGATGGCCGATTACGCAATGGAAGCCCTCTCGGCGGAGATCAATTTCGAAGCGGCGAAGCTGGCTCGCGCCAGCGCCGATGCGTGGACAGCAAAAACGCCGGATCGACCGCGTTACGTTGCTGGTGTGTTAGGACCCACTAACCGCACCTGCTCGATTTCACCTGATGTGAACGATCCCGCTTTCCGTAATGTCACCTTCAACCAGCTGGTGGTAGCTTATCGCGAATCGACCCACGCGCTAATTTCCGGCGGTTCTGACCTCATCATGATTGAAACGGTGTTCGATACCCTGAACGCTAAAGCGGCGATATACGCGGTGCAGGTTGAGATGGAAGCGATGGGCGTGAAGCTGCCGCTGATGATCTCCGGCACCATCACCGATGCTTCTGGTCGTACGCTCTCCGGCCAGACCACCGAAGGTTTCTACAACTCACTGCGCCACGCCGAACCGCTGTCATTCGGCCTCAACTGCGCACTGGGTCCGGACGAGCTGCGTCAGTATGTGCAGGAGTTATCGCGCATTGCAGAAGGCTATGTCACCGCTCACCCCAACGCAGGATTACCGAATGCGTTTGGTGAATACGATTTAGATGCGGCGACCATGGCCGAGCAGATTGGTGAATGGGCGCGAGCGGGTTTCCTGAACATTATTGGTGGCTGCTGTGGTACCACGCCGGAACACATTGCGGCAATGGTGGCCGCCGTTGAAGGTGTTGCACCGCGCGCATTACCAGAGATTCCGGTGGCCTGCCGTTTAGCCGGACTTGAACCGCTGAACATCCACGCCGATTCGCTGTTTGTGAACGTGGGCGAACGCACTAACGTCACTGGTTCTGCTAAATTCAAACGCCTGATTAAAGAAGAGAAGTATAACGAAGCACTTGATGTGGCGCGTCAGCAGGTAGAAAGCGGCGCACAAATCATCGATATCAACATGGATGAAGGTATGTTGGATGCCGAAGCGGCGATGGTGCGCTTCCTCAACCTGATTGCCGGTGAACCCGATATCGCACGCGTGCCGATCATGATCGACTCCTCCAAGTGGGAAGTGATCGAGAAAGGTCTGCAGTGCATTCAGGGTAAAGGCATCGTGAACTCGATTTCGATGAAAGAGGGCATTGAGCCGTTCATCGAGCACGCGCGCAAAGTGCGCCGCTACGGCGCAGCGATGGTGGTGATGGCGTTTGATGAAGTCGGTCAAGCGGATACACGTGCGCGCAAAATCGAAATTTGTCGCCGCGCCTATAAAATCCTGACGGAAGACGTCGGTTTCCCGCCGGAAGACATCATTTTTGACCCGAATATCTTCGCCGTGGCCACCGGTATTGAAGAACATAACAATTACGCGATGGACTTTATCGGTGCCTGTGAAGACATCAAACGCGAGCTGCCACATGCGATGATTTCCGGTGGCGTCTCTAACGTTTCGTTCTCGTTCCGTGGCAACGATCCGGTGCGCGAAGCCATTCACGCGGTATTCCTCTATTACGCCATTCGCAACGGTATGGACATGGGCATCGTCAACGCCGGTCAATTGGCGATTTATGACGACTTGCCAGCGGAACTGCGTGACGCGGTAGAAGATGTGATCCTCAACCGTCGTGAAGACGGCACTGAACGCATGCTGGAGCTGGCGGAGAAGTATCGCGGCAGCAAAAGTGACGGTGAGCAGGAGAAACAGCAAGCCGAATGGCGCAGCTGGGACGTGGTGAAACGTCTGGAATATTCGCTGGTGAAAGGCATCACCGAGTTTATCGAGTTGGATACTGAGGAAGCGCGTCAGGGTTTTGAGCGTCCGATTCAGGTGATTGAAGGCCCACTGATGTCTGGCATGAACGTGGTCGGTGACCTGTTCGGTGAGGGCAAAATGTTCCTGCCACAGGTGGTTAAATCGGCGCGCGTCATGAAGCAGGCGGTGGCCTATCTTGAACCCTATATTGAAGCCAGCAAAGAAGCGGGGCGCAGCAATGGCAAAATCGTGCTGGCGACGGTAAAAGGTGATGTGCATGACATCGGTAAAAATATCGTTGGCGTGGTGCTGCAGTGTAATAACTACGAAATTATCGATCTTGGCGTGATGGTGCCGAGTGACAAAATCCTCAAAACCGCTATTGCCGAGAACGCCGATATCATCGGGCTATCGGGCCTGATCACGCCGTCATTGGATGAAATGGTCAACGTCGCGAAAGAGATGGAGCGTCAGGGCTTTACCATCCCGCTGCTGATTGGTGGCGCCACCACCTCGAAAGCGCATACGGCAGTGAAAATTGAGCAGAACTACAGTGGTCCCACTGTGTATGTGCAGAATGCCTCGCGTACCGTTGGGGTGGTTTCATCACTGTTGTCCGACACCTTAAAAGAAGAGTTTGTGACGCGCACGCGCAAAGAGTACGACACGGTACGTATCCAGCATGCGCGTAAGAAACCGCGCACGCCGCCGGTGAGCCTGCAAACTGCGCGCGACAATGATTACTCCATTAATTGGGAAAGTTACACGCCGCCGGTGGCGCATCGCCTTGGAGTGAGCGCTGTAACAGCCAGTATCGACACGCTGCGTAACTACATCGACTGGACACCCTTCTTTATGACTTGGTCGCTGGCGGGCAAGTATCCGCGCATTCTGGAAGATGAAGTGGTGGGGGAAGAGGCTAAGCGCCTGTTTGCTGATGCCAATGCGATGCTGGATATGCTGAGTAAAACCGGCACCCTGAATCCGCGCGGTGTAGTAGGGATTTTCCCGGCTAACCGTGTTGGCGATGACGTGGAAATTTACCGTGATGAAAACCGTGATCATGTGTTGTGTGTGAGCCATCACTTACGCCAGCAAACCGAAAAAACGGACTTCGCGAACTACTGCTTAGCCGACTTCGTGGCGCCGAAATCCAGTGGCAAAGCCGATTATCTTGGCGCATTTGCTGTCACCGGTGGGCTGGAAGAGGATACGCTGGCCGAAGCGTATGAGCAGCAGCATGATGATTACAACAAGATCATGATTAAGGCGCTGGCAGACCGCCTGGCAGAAGCCTTTGCCGAGTATCTGCATGAGCGGGTGCGCAAGGTGATCTGGGGCTTCGCCGCTCATGAGAATCTGAGCAATGAAGAGCTGATTCGTGAAAATTATCAGGGGATTCGCCCGGCACCGGGTTATCCCGCTTGCCCCGAACACACCGAGAAAGCGCAGATCTGGCAGTTGCTGGATGTGGAAACACACACCGGCATGAAGCTGACGGAATCCTTCGCCATGTGGCCAGGCGCGGCGGTGTCGGGCTGGTACTTCAGCCATCCTGACAGCAAATATTTCGCCGTGGCGCAGATTCAGCGCGACCAGGTGGAAGATTATGCAGCGCGTAAAGGGATGAGCGTGAGCGAGGTTGAACGCTGGCTCGCGCCAAATCTGGGTTATGACGCGGATTAAACCGCTGATTGCGCAATGAATTGCGCCGCTACCGATGCAATGCAATCTGTAGCGTCTTGCACATCAAGCGTTTGCACAGGCGGCCTTAGGTACACACCGGGCATATGGGGTAACACTTTAGGCTGCCCAATAGTGCGCCCCAAGGAGCGCGCTTACCACCAATCTGTAGCCGCGCGATTTATCGCGCGGATTCAACCTTATTAATTAAATCGCGCATCGCGATCTGAGGTCATGTCATACAGCTGATATTTACGACCCAGCATCTGCCCGCCATCACGCGTTAACGGCACCCAGTTCACCTGCGCCCGGCCACGCGTTGGCGTGACGGTAAACAGATCCATTGGAATCGAGATATAGAAGCCTTTAGTGAAGTCGCCTTCACCATAGGCCTCAGCGGACACGTTGGTTTTGGTAGCGTAAAAGCCGACCATGACTCCGCTGTCGAAGCGTTTTGAGACATCCAGCGTCACGCCCTTATCTTTCGCCAGATACTCACCCACGCTGGCTTTGACCAATACATCCTGCATAAACCACGGACGCCAGTAAGCGGTGAAATGTCCGGTTGGTGCAGTGTAATCGGTGAACTGCATCATGTTGTCCCAATCACGCTGCTTCACGTAGTTGGCATCAACCCCGAATGCCCAGTTGCTGTCCACCGGACGATACAGCACTTCACCGCCGACGCCGCCGTACATCGTCTCCAGATAACCACCGTACACCTGGCCGTAGAAACCATTGCCAAGGTAGCCCATGTAGTTCGCTTGCAGGTCGTTCACATAAACATTGTTCTCGACGTAGTCACGAATATGGGTACGGACACGCGGCAGGGTGGAATCTGCCGGCGCGCCGTTATAGTTAAATTTGTCGTAGTTGTTGGCGAGGTTACCGAACAAGCTGCCGCTGACCAGTAGGTGATCGGTCAGTGCGTAATCCGCGCTAGCCATCGCCCCGAGCTGGTACATATAGAAGCTTTCGGGCCCACCCACCGACTGATTGAGCACCGGTGCCAGATTGTAGTGAAGGCGATCTTTGCGGATAAAGAAGCCTTGCTCGGTATTGCCAGGATCGACCGGATTTTCACGCGTCTGCTGCAGCGGTTGCTCGTGGCCCAGCGGATAACCACTCAGCTCATTGTGCAGGCTGGCGACATCGGTGCGCGTGGTGACCTGCGGCATATTGAGGCGAGACTCGGTGACATCAATGGTATCGATACCCGCAGGCAGGTTATTCATGATGATACGATTTGCCCGATCGACCCCTTCGCGTGTGTCACGATATTTGGTTTGCTCACCCGAAACGTACAGCGTGCTGCCTTTGGTCTGGATACGTGGGCCACTTAATCCCGCGTTATATTTCAGATCGGTCAGCTGGTCTGCAACCACAGTAGGTTGCAATAACTCTCCCTGCGGCTGTGGATTATAGGCCGGCTTGGCGCTATCAATGTGCGACTGGTGCAGGTCGTTAAAGTTGGTACGCACCGTGACGCCGAACATGAAGGTGTTACCGCGTTCATAGCTGGCGTTGATGTCGGCCCAGTCGGTCAGGCGATAAATCGCACCCACGTTAACTTTGCTGCGCTGCTCAAGGCGTCCGGCAAAGTCATCCTGATAATCGTTGCCTTCGTACTCCAGTTTCAGGCGCAGGGGTTGCCAAGGAGTTTGATATTCAACACCGCCGAACAACGCTGCCGGACCATGGAACATTTGTGAGCCGTTAATCGCACCTGCTTCACCGCCGCCGGTACGGGTACAGAAGCTGTCACTGTAGGAGCAGAACGGATTTTTAATGCTACCGCTGTTGCCCAGGTAGCCCCAGCCAATACCCATCGTAAAATCAAACGGGCCCCAGGCTTTGGTCGCCACCAGATATTCGCTGTCAAACAGGCCAGTACCGCCCAAATCGCGCGAACCCACTGCGACTTCAGGCAACCAGTAGCTCTCTTGCCACAACCTCAGCTTTACATCGAAGGCTTTATCTTTGTAACTTTGATTGCCGCTGAAGCCTTCTACCGCGCTGTAACGGCGGGTGCGGACGTCAGTGTAACGCACCGTTGTCTCCAGCCACGGGAACAGCTGCAGCGAAGCAGAGTAGTAGCGATATTGATCGTTATCGCGGAAGTTCAGGCTAAATTCGCCCTCTTTCGCCATACGCGCCGTGGGGGTCTGCATCAAACCCACGCCGCCGAAATCAGATTGCGATGGCCCAATCGGTTCTGGCCAGGTTTCCGCATGCACCTGGCAGGCTGCGGAGACAGAAACAGCCAACAGGCTGAGGAGTAATTGTTTTTTCATCAGCCTGGAATCCGGTGTGTCAGAACAGAAAGCATGCGCGCATTTAAATCAGCCTTGCCCCAAGGCAGACTCCATGAGGTAAAGCCCAGCCAGATGATGCTGCCGGGCTGCACTTCAACGTGGCGTTGATTCCAGTAAGCGATCGGCACCTGTTGTGTTTGGCCAGACGGTGCAATCACCGTGGCGAAGCTGCGTTCGGCACCTGACAGATGATCGTGTGCGGCAAGGTAGTCGCGCACGGTACGGCCTGGCTGCCAGCTCTCTTTTCCGGGATGTTCAAGCGCACCCATTACCAGCACTTGCGTCGGTTGTGGCAGGGTATAGAGGTCATAGCTACCTTGCAGCGTGCGGTTAGCCTCAGGACGTAAGCGCACCCAGTCGGGATCGAGCGGGGTGAACTGGCGCCCCGTCACCTGCACAGCACTCAGCTGGTGGATCACGGCACCAATCGTTGCGGCCAACGATTCACCGCTGTCGGCCTGCCAGATACGCATATCTTCCAGCAGTTGCTTCTGCTGTTGCTGGACCACCGCCGTTGCGCCACGTTCAGCCATGACGGTGCCGGGCCACCACGTGTGCAGTGCCGGATGCGTCACGAGTTGTGCCAGATTCTGTGCATGGTCAATCTGTAAGTCATTCTGGCCGTGCACGGTAACTTGGCTATCAGCCAGCGCATTGCCTACCGTGAGCATTACCGCGACGGCGAAGAGAGGAGTGATTATTTTCATGATTTCGCCGGCTTCAGAATGGTGGTTTCAACAGGGAAGGCGTCAGCCGCCAGCGCTTGATGTGCCTGCAACACCGCGCCATCACGGTTATCAATCCAGAAGGTGTTCTGCCACTCTGCGCCTAAGCCCTCCATGCGCACCGTCTCGATCCAGACTCGGCATGGCACGCGTTCACCGGCAATACTGAGCACCTGATCATCGCCGCGCTGGAAGGTCGAGATGGCGGTAGCAGCACGCACATTTTCTTTCTCACGCCATTGCACCACACGCGTCCAACTGGCGTTGTTTTGCAACTGCAGCGGGTTGGCGAGCGGATCCTGAGCCAGGTTACTGACCTCATCGAGGTTATCGACCAGACCCAAGGTTTTCACCAGACGGCCATGCTGCATCACCAGCATGGCTTTATCCTGCGTGATCCATTTCTGCTGGCCCTGCTCGTCATAACCCAACACCACGAAGATACGTGGCCCCTCATTGATGCGGGCATACAGACTGGCATAAGGCAGGCTGGCAACCTGCTGGTCGGTTACGGTCACGTCATCTGGACCGTTGACGGCTAGCATCACGGTCTGTTCAAGGCCTTTTTGCGTTTGTGTGCAGGCCTGCAGCAGCATGCAGAGGAAGAGCAAGGAGAGTCGACGCACTGTGTATATCCCTGTTAAAAATAAAATCAGGCAAAAAATAACCACACGACTGTGTGGTTATGTTTAAAGGTGCTACATCAACGTGTGGTGCTTGTTGTCGTGGTGGTCGTTGTACCGGTGTTTGCACCGTCACCGCCGCCAGCAGCAGCGATGCCGAGACCTACTAACGCACCCAGTGCGCCGATACCCACAGCAGTGGTTGCACCGGTCGAGATTGCTCCCGCCTGTGCACCGGCTGCGGCACCGGCTTCTTCTGGTGCGGCGATAGCAGCAGAAGACACGGCAACGTAAAGTAAGGCTGCACCGGCAACCATCAGTTTTTTCATAACAACGTTTCCTGCATTTTTTAGAGAAAATGAATGGAGGATGTACCCTAATTTCGGGCGCGTTCAGTATAGGGCAACAAATTAGCAGAGTTCAGTGGCAGAAAAAGAGGGTGGGAAGTAGGGATATTTCTGGTGATAAATAAGGCGAATTGGCGATAGTTGCTTTTTTTAAATGAAGTTTTTTACGAGGGTGGAATAATTGTGGGGTTGCGCGCATTGCAGCAGGATTTTCAACTTTTGCATTATAAATTGGCACGGAATAGGAATAATCAGATTTTCCTGAACACTGTTAAACAGAAAAAATATATCAATCAATCAGATAGTTAATAATTTATCTTAATTAGATCCATTTTTTATCAAATGTTGTCACTCCTTGATTTGCAAACTTCCGATTTTCCTTAGGCCATTTTAAGAATTATCTAACCTTAGCGAGTTCAGCAAATAACAAAAATGGGCGTGAAGCGGCAAATTTGGCAGAAAAAAGGCGGCAATTAAGCCGCCTTCATCAGATTGGCAGGAAAATTAACGCCAGGATTTATAGCGGTTAATTAAGCCATTAGTGGAGCTATCGTGGCTGCTGATATTCGCGTCGTTTTCCAGCTCTGGCAAAATGCGGTTTGCCAGCTGTTTACCCAATTCAACGCCCCACTGATCAAACGTGAAGATGTTGAGGATGGCGCCCTGCGTGAAGATTTTATGTTCATACAGTGCAATCAACGAACCCAGGCTGAACGGGGTGATTTCGCGCAGCAGAATGGAGTTAGTTGGGCGGTTACCTTCAAAGACTTTGAACGGCACAACGTGCGCGACGGATTCAGCAGATTTACCGGCATCGGTAAACTCTTTCTCAACCACATCACGAGATTTTCCGAACGCCAGTGCCTCAGTCTGCGCGAAGAAGTTCGACAGCAGCTTAGGATGGTGATCGGTGAGCACATTATGGCTCTGTGCAGGCGCGATAAAGTCGCATGGGATCAGTTTGGTGCCCTGATGAATCAGCTGGTAGAACGCATGCTGACCGTTGGTACCCGGCTCACCCCAGATGATGGGGCCAGTCTGGTAATCCACCGGGTTGCCTTCACGATCCACATACTTACCGTTGGATTCCATGTTGCCCTGCTGGAAGTACGCCGCGAAGCGGTGCATGTACTGGTCGTAAGGCAGAATGGCTTCGGTTTCGGCACCAAAGAAGTTGTTGTACCAGATACCGATCAGCGCCAGCAGCACCGGCAGGTTCTGCTCGGCAGGGGTATTGGCGAAGTGGTTGTCCATCGCATGCGCGCCGCTCAACAGCTGCTCGAAGTTCTCGAAACCGATAGAGAGGATGATCGACAAACCAATCGCTGACCACAGTGAATAGCGCCCGCCAACCCAGTCCCAGAACTCGAACATGTTGTTGGTATCAATACCGAACTCGCCCACGGCTTTACCGTTGGTAGAGAGCGCGGCAAAGTGTTTCGCCACGTGCTGTTGATCGCCCGCTGTCTTCAAGAACCAGTCACGCGCGCTGTGGGCGTTGGTCATGGTTTCCTGAGTGGTGAAGGTTTTTGAAGCCACGAGGAACAATGTGGTTTCTGGGCTGAGATCTTTCAGCGTTTCAGCGATATGAGTGCCATCAACGTTGGACACAAAGTGCATGTTGAGGTGATTTTTGTAGGGACGCAGCGCTTCCGTCACCATGAACGGACCTAAATCCGAACCACCAATACCGATGTTCACCACGTCGGTAATCGCTTTGCCGGTATAACCTTTCCATTCGCCGCTGATGATGCGTTCAGAGAAGCCTTTCATCTTCGCCAGCACCGCATTCACTTCTGGCATGACATCTTTGCCATCAACAATGATTGGCGTGTTGCTGCGGTTACGCAGCGCAACGTGCAATACAGCGCGTTCTTCAGTGCGGTTGATTTTCTCACCGGAGAACATCGATTTGATCGCGCCCGCCAGATCGGTCTCTTTTGCCAGCACTTGTAATTTATCTAAGGTGTCTTGGGTGATGCGGTTTTTTGAGAAATCCACCAGCATCTGATCATCGAAGGTGGCAGAGAATTTCGCAAAACGATCGGCATCATCTTTAAACAGGTCGGCGATCTGCACCGATTTCATCTGGTCAAAATGCTGCTGCAGCGCTTTCCAGGCTGCGGTTTGTTTCGGATTGATATTTTTCATGGCAACACTCTTGTTGAAATAAGAACCGTCATTCCATCCGGGCGCGTCCTGCTGGCCCGGCGTGCTAAGCATTTTTTGTGGCTAATACGCTACCGCGAACGGGTTTCAGTATGACCACAGTTGCAAACGAAGGGAAAAAATTTGTGACTGTGGCCTCATCGTTTCAGGTTAATCCGGCGAAGATTGTCGCTGCCGCCACGAAAAATTTCCCTGAGTCGCATCAGCAAAAGGCCGCGTTTTTTGGCGCCGTTGACTACTTTAGGCGGGTGTGGCCGCCAGCGTTTGTTCTGCGATGCGCTGGCGTAATTCTAAAAATGAATTGTCCAGGCGTTGCAAGGCTGGACAGCGGAAGAATTAATCAGTATTTTGTGCCCGCGACTTGCACCTCCGGGTGCAAGCCAGAAGAGGCGCGTCGCCCAGGCAGTGTGTTCGAGGATCCGTATCCGTTAGAGAACACATCAGGGGGTGTGACGCCGAGATGGCACAACACACGGAGTGTTGAGCTGTCGGCTGCAGGGGCTGAATCCTCTGGGTTGTCACCAGAATCGTCCGCAGTCGGACGTTTCGCAAGGTGAAGTGCTTTTGGTGACTCATCTACTGATCTTGTCGGTCCAATTCTGCTCTTCTCTTGTGCCAAGGCTGAAATCACCTCTTCCGTTCCTATCCAACGGGAGAAAGCTAATCTGACACGAGGTTCATTACATGTCTCAAACTCTGATCGTGGCAAAATTTGGCGGCACCAGCGTAGCCGATTTTGATGCCATGAACCGCAGCGCCGATGTTGTTCTGTCCAACGCGGATACCCGTTTAGTGGTGCTCTCTGCTTCAGCAGGCGTGACCAATCTGCTGGTTTCTTTGGCCGCAGGCCAGGAAATGGAGCAGCGCGCCTATCTGCTGGATGAAATCCGTAGCATTCAATACGCCATCATCGATCGCTTGCAGTCGCCTGACGTTATTCGTCAGGAGATTGATCGCATGTTGGAAAACATCCTGATGCTGGCGGAAGCGACGGCACTGGCAACCTCACACGCGCTGACCGACGAACTGGTGAGCCATGGTGAGTTGATGTCGACGCTGCTGTTCGTGGAAATTCTCCGCGAACGTCAGGTCAATGCTGAGTGGTTCGATGTGCGCAAAGTGATGCGCACCAACGATCGTTTCGGCCGTGCGGAACCGGAAGTGGCGACGCTGAAAGAGCTGACTACCGCGCAACTGGCATCGCGTACCGCCGAGGCGCTGGTTGTGACTCAGGGCTTCATCGGGAGTGAAGGCAAAGGCCGCACCACCACATTGGGTCGCGGCGGCAGTGACTACACCGCGGCTCTGCTCGGAGAAGCGTTGCAAGCCGCACGCGTGGATATCTGGACCGACGTGGCCGGTATCTACACCACCGATCCACGCGTAGTGCCAACCGCGAAGCGCATCGAAGAGATCACCTTCGAAGAGGCGGCCGAAATGGCCATCTTCGGCGCGAAAGTGCTGCACCCAGCAACCTTGCTGCCTGCGGTCCGTAGTGATATCCCGGTGTTTGTTGGGTCGAGCAAAGATCCTGCGGCGGGTGGTACACGCGTGTGTAATGAAACCAAAAATCCTCCGCTGTTCCGTGCGCTGGCCTTGCGTCGTAAACAAACGCTGATGACGCTACACAGCCTGAACATGCTGCACGCCCACGGCTTCCTGGCTGAAGTGTTCGCTATTCTGGCTCGCCACAATATCTCGGTTGATTTGGTCACCACCTCTGAAGTGAGCGTAGCGCTGACGATGGACACCACCGGCAGTTCAACCACCGGCGACAGTCTGCTGACGCAAGCGTTACTCACTGAACTCTCTTCACTGTGCCGCGTGGAAGTGGAAGAGAACCTGGCGCTGGTGGCGATTATCGGCAATAACCTGTCGAAAGCCTGCGGCGTCGGCAAAGAGGTATTTGGTGCCCTTGAGCCGTTTAATCTGCGGATGATTTGCTACGGAGCCAGCAGCTATAACCTGTGCTTCCTGGTGCCAACGCCAGATGCGGAAGAAGTGGTGCGCGCACTGCATAAGAATCTTTTTGGTTCTTAAGGCAAATTTTTAGCGTAATAAATCAAGCCGGACCTGGTCCGGCTTTTTTATTTTATAAATTTCGTTAAACAATAGATTAAGCCAAACGGCAGCCCACTTTTCGCGCCAGCGATTTATTTATAACCCCATGATTCATAGTAATTTCCTTCATTTTTCCTACTGGAATTGTCTCCATATCCCACTACGCTGCTAATCAGCGGTTACGTTTTAATCGCCCTTATCGATTGTCCCAATGAGAAAACATTCAATTTTTGAGGGAATGGCTATGCAAAGATTGGTTGCTGAAGGGGTAGGAACATTTGTTCTGGTTCTAGGCGGATGTGGCAGTGCGGTTTTAGCCGCAACGTTCCCACAAGTGGGGATTGGTTTTGCGGGTGTCGCACTGGCATTTGGTTTGACGGTGTTAGTGATGGCGTTTGCCGTGGGGCACATCTCCGGCGGGCACTTTAATCCGGCCGTCACTATAGGATTGACGGTGGGAGGACGTTTCCCGGCAGCTCAGGTGATCCCTTATATCATCGTGCAACTAGTGGGTGCCGCCGCCGCAGGAGGCGTGTTGTACCTGATTGCCAGCGGTAAACCTGGATTTGATGCCGCAGCCAGCGGGTTCGCCTCGAATGGCTATGGTGAGCATTCACCGGGAGGATTTAGCCTGCATGCCGGGATGATCTGCGAAACGGTGATGACGGCGATCTTTCTGGTGGTGATCATGGGCGCTACCGATAAACGCGCACCGGCGGGTTTCGCACCGATTGCCATTGGCCTGGCGCTAACACTGATTCATCTGGTGAGCATCCCCGTGACCAATACCTCGGTCAACCCGGCGCGCAGCACCGGCGTAGCCATCTTCCAGGGCGGTTGGGCATTGCAACAGTTGTGGATGTTCTGGCTGATGCCCATTATCGGCGCAGCGATAGGTGGTGTGATCTACCGAGTTTTACTGGAAAAAGCAGAATAACTTCTTCGTATTGGGCGGATCGACCGCAGACGATCCGCATTTTATCCTGCCAGCGACTTCCTGCCTTACGTCACGATAATGAAATGTTATGATCCCGCGTCCGCCGCTACGGTCGTTCCCCACGCGGCACTTCATCTGTGGCTTATGAAATAAATTAAAAAATATCTAAGGAAGTCTCCCCATGCTCGGCATGTTAACTCGTCTGTTCCCCCTCTGGGCCGTGCTGCTCTCGGTCGCTGCGTATTACTCTCCAGGCACCTTCACCGGCATTGGCCCGTGGGTCACCTATCTACTGATGCTGATCATGTTCGGCATGGGTGTCACTCTCAATATTGATGATTTTAAACGGGTGCTGACGCGCCCAGCGCCGGTTATTGCGGGGACATTCCTGCACTATCTGGTGATGCCGCTGGCGGCATGGGGCCTGGCAAAACTGTTCCATATGCCACCGGATCTGTCAGCCGGAATGATTCTGGTGGGCAGCGTGGCCAGTGGTACCGCGTCCAACGTGATGATCTATCTGGCGAAGGGCGATGTGGCCCTTTCCGTGACCATCTCATCGGTTTCTGCACTGGTGGGCGTCTTCGCCACGCCGCTGCTGACGCGCTTCTACGTGGATACCCACATTCAGGTCGATGTGGTCGGCATGCTGCTCAGCATCATTAAGATTGTCGTTATCCCGATTGGACTGGGTCTGATTATCCACCACTCGATGAACAGCGTGGTGCGCCGCGTTGAGCCGTATCTGCCGGCATTTTCCATGGTCTGTATTCTGCTGATCATCAGCGCTGTGGTAGCCGGTTCTCAGGGCTTTATCGGTTCTGTCGGTCTGGTGGTGATTGCGGCAGTGATCCTGCATAACGCCATCGGCCTGCTGGGCGGCTACTGGGGCGGCAAGCTGTTTGGCTTTGACGAATCGACCTGCCGCACGCTGGCGTTGGAAGTGGGGATGCAGAACTCCGGTCTGGCGGCGACGTTGGGCAAACTCTACTTCTCACCGCTGGCCGCGTTGCCAGGCGCACTGTTCTCGGTGTGGCATAACCTGTCAGGTTCACTGCTGGCGGGTTACTGGTCGGGCAAACCGATTGAGAAGAAGCAGAAATAATAATGCGAGCGGGCGACCAACAGGTCGCCCGCTGTCTATGGACGTTTCACTGAGGCGGGAAATGCCAGGAAGGGAAACAGCAGATAAGGAGCAATCAGCAAGAGAATAAAGACGCCACGCGAATAACCCGCATCGTTGATTCTTCGGCTGCCACAGGCCAGCAACGGCAGGATAAACAGCAGCAGCGGCACGAAAGCAATTTCACCACTTTTCATGGCAAACAGCTGCAGGTAGAGGCAAAACCAGCCCACCTGAAACACGACGAACACCACGTAGCCTGCACGTCTTTCCAACCCACTAAAGTTAAACGTCTTAAGAAAGCCATCTTTGATAATCTTAAACAATCGCGTTATCAGCATCTTCCCTCCTTGCGGCTACAGTTTCAGATAAGCGCGAATCCCATCCAGAAACATCTGTGTTGCCAGCATAATCAAAATCAATCCCATTAACCGCTCTAGCGCGTTAACGCCTTTGTCACCTAACAAGCGTAAAAACAGTCCTGACATCAGCAGAATGACTACGGTAACGCCCCAGGCAATCAGCAATGCGCCAACCAAATGTGACATCTGATTGGGATATTGATGTGACAGCAGCATCAGCGTGGCTAATAGCGAAGGGCCTGCGACCAGCGGAATCGCCAGCGGCACCAGAAACGGCTCTTCACCTGCCGGTAATCCGCTGGTGCTGGTTTCGCCAGAGGGAAAAATCATGCGGATGGCGATGAGGAACAAAATGATACCGCCAGAGATGGAGACGGTTTCGGTGCGCAGGTTGAGGAACGCCAGAATACGTTCACCGGTAAACAGGAACAGCAGCATGATAATCAGTGCGATCAGCATTTCACGAATCAGCACTGCCCGGCGGCGCTTAGGTTCGAGATGCTTGAGCACCGACATAAAAATTGGCAGGTTGCCCAGCGGGTCCATAATTAACAGCAATAATATGGTCGCAGATATCATTTCGGTCATGTGGAAAAACCCATCCTTTAATTGTTATTAGCGCTACTGCTGAAAAAGTTGATGCAATCGATTTAATTCACTTGCCAGAAAGCCTGCATTTTGTAGAGTTGGAGGTCGCAGGTAAACCTGATTATTACGCAGACTGGCTCGATAGTGCGGCCAGTCTTTCCTTGCACCACGAAGGGCACAGTAAAAAAACGCCCCGGACGGACAGAAAATGAAGAATGTAGGCTTTATTGGTTGGCGTGGTATGGTCGGCTCAGTGCTGATGTCACGCATGAGTGAAGAACGTGATTTTGATGTGATCAATCCGGTCTTCTTCTCCACGTCACAGCTTGGTCAGGCGGCACCGACATTCGGCGGCAAGTCGACCGGTGCACTGCAGGATGCTTTTGATATCGAGGCGTTGAAGGCGCTGGATATTATTATCACCTGCCAGGGCGGTGACTACACCAGTGAAGTCTACCCTAAGCTGCGTGAAAGCGGCTGGCAGGGTTACTGGATTGATGCAGCCTCCACCTTGCGCATGAAAGATGACGCCATCATCATTCTCGATCCGGTTAACCACAACGTGATTCGTCAGGGCCTCGACAACGGTATCAAAACCTTTGTTGGCGGTAACTGCACCGTGAGTCTGATGCTGATGTCGCTGGGCGGCCTGTTCGCCAATGATCTGGTGGAGTGGGCGTCTGTCGCCACTTACCAGGCGGCTTCAGGCGGCGGTGCGCGCCATATGCGTGAGCTGCTGACCCAAATGGGCATGCTGCACAACCATGTGGCCAAATCGCTGCAAGACCCGGCCTCGGCGATTCTGGAAATTGAACGCAGCGTCACCGATTTCACCCGTTCTGGCACCTTGCCGACCGACAATTTCGGCGTGCCGTTAGCCGGCAGCCTGATCCCGTGGATCGACAAGCAGCTCGATAACGGCCAGACGCGCGAAGAGTGGAAAGGCCAAGCGGAAACCAACAAAATCCTGCGTACCAGCAGCCCGATCCCGGTGGATGGTCTGTGTGTGCGTGTCGGCGCACTGCGCTGCCACAGCCAGGCGTTCACCCTGAAGCTGAAGAAAGATATTCCGCTCAACGAAATCGAACAGCTGCTGGCTGCTCACAACGAGTGGGTGAAAGTGGTGCCTAACGACCGTGAGATCACTATGCGCGAACTGACGCCTGCGGCAGTCACCGGTACGCTGACCACCCCAGTGGGTCGTCTGCGCAAACTGAACATGGGACCGGAATATCTTTCCGCCTTCACCGTGGGTGACCAGTTGCTGTGGGGCGCGGCTGAACCGTTGCGTCGCATGTTACGTTTGCTGATTGACTAAGCGCAGCGACAAACCAGACAGGCCGGGGTTTCCCGGCCTTTTTTTGTCATGCAGGTTGCAAAACTTAACGCAAATTGCGCCTGACAAGTGATCCGCTTCCCCTTTTTGCTCGCCCGATAAGTATTTTTTACGATCCCCCCTGGCTTCTGCCAGCCCCAAGCTATGATTTAACAGTGATGTGCCGGTTGTTAACTGTTTTTGCTTTCGAACTGAATGGTTGTTGTACACGGCAAAGATCTTCCCCCAAGGACGGTGTCCTCTCTTGCTGTTGTATGTATGGCTCAATGAAAAGCAGCGCACCAGAGGCGACATAGCTGTCCATTCTGGTCGCCTGCGCGAAATCATAGGAAGAAAGTCATGTCAGAGCTTCCCGATCGCCATGCGATCAATGCCCTTTTTGCCGGGAATTATGCCGATCCCTTCTCTTTCCTGGGGATGCACCAAACTGTCGAAGGCCTCGAAGTGCGCGCGCTGCTGCCTGATGCCTCTGAAGTGTGGGTGATTGAAACCAACACCGGACGCAAGTGCGCACAGCTAAAATGCCTCGATTCGCGCGGCTTCTTCTGCGGCGTGATCCCCCGTCGTAAAAACCTGTTTCGCTATCAGCTGGCAGTCACCTGGCACGGCCAGCAAAACCTGATCGACGATGCATATCGCTTCGGTCCGTTATTGGCAGAAATGGATGCCTGGCTGCTGGGCGAAGGGACGCATCTGCGTCCGTATGAAACATTAGGTGCGCACGGTGCGACCATCGATGGCGTCAGCGGCACCCGTTTCTCGGTGTGGGCACCCAATGCACGCCGGGTTTCCGTGGTAGGTGAGTTCAACTTCTGGGATGGTCGTCGCCATCCGATGCGTTTTCGCCGCGAACTGGGTGTTTGGGAACTGTTTGTGCCTGGCGCCGTGAATGGCCAGCTCTACAAATATGAAATCATTGATGCGTCAGGGCAAATGCGTATCAAAGCCGACCCGTTCGCCTTTGAAGCGCAGATGCGTCCACAAACGGCGTCGATGATTTGCGGGCTGCCGCCTAAGGTGGAGATGCAGCCGCAGCGCAAAGCCGCCAATGCCTTTGATCAGCCGATCTCGATTTACGAAGTGCATCTGGGTTCGTGGCGTCGCCACACTGATAACAATTTCTGGCTGAGCTACAAAGAGCTGGCCGAACAGTTGGTTCCCTATGTGAAGGAGATGGGCTTCACCCATATTGAACTGCTGCCAATCAACGAACATCCGTTTGATGGCAGTTGGGGATATCAGCCACTGGGCATGTATGCACCCACGCGTCGCTTTGGTACCCGCGATGAGTTTCGCCACTTTATCGCTGCGGCGCACGATGCCGGCCTCAATGTGTTACTCGATTGGGTGCCAGGCCATTTCCCGAGTGATGACTTCGGATTGGCAAAATTTGATGGCACTGAACTGTATGAGCACAGCGATCCCCGCGAAGGGTTTCATCAGGACTGGAACACGCTGATCTACAACTTTGGCCGCCGCGAAGTCAGCAACTATCTCTCCGGCAACGCACTGTACTGGATGGAGCGCTTTGGCATTGACGGCCTGCGCGTGGATGCCGTGGCATCAATGATCTATCGCGATTACAGCCGCAAAGAGGGTGAGTGGGTGCCCAACCACTTCGGCGGTCGCGAAAACCTCGAAGCCATCTCGTTCCTGCGCCACACCAACCGTACTTTGGGCCGGGCCGCGCCGGGCACTATCAGTGTGGCGGAAGAATCCACCGATTATCCCGGCGTGACACGCCCCTCTGAAGATGGTGGGCTCGGCTTCTGGTTCAAATGGAACCTCGGTTGGATGCACGACACGCTGGATTACATGAAGCTCGATCCCGTCCATCGCCAATATCATCACAATTTGATGACCTTCGGCATGCTCTACAACTACACCGAAAACTTTGTGCTACCGCTGTCGCACGACGAAGTGGTGCACGGCAAGCGCTCGATTCTGGATCGTATGCCGGGCGATGCCTGGCAAAAGTTTGCCAACCTGCGTGCTTATTACGGCTGGATGTGGGGCTTCCCAGGCAAGAAACTGCAGTTTATGGGCAATGAGTTTGCGCAAGGTCGCGAGTGGAATCACGATTCGAGTCTGGACTGGCATCTGCTGGAGGGTGAGGACAACTGGCACAACGGTGTGCAGCGCTTGGTGCGCGATCTCAACCACAGCTACAAACACTTCACGCCGCTGCATCAGCTTGATTTCGATGCGCAGGGCTTTGAGTGGCTGGTGGTTGATGACCACGAAAACTCGGTGTTTGTGTTTGTGCGCCGCGATCGTGAAGGCAACGAAATCATTGTCGCCAGTAACTTTACGCCGGTAGCGCGTCAAGATTATCGCTTTGGCGTTAATCAACAAGGCGGCTGGCGTGAGGTGATGAACACCGATCAACAGGATTACCACGGCAGTGATACGCGCAATCACGGTGTGGTGCATACCGATAACATTGAAAGCCATGGCCGGGCACAATCGCTCAGCCTGACCTTACCGCCGCTGGCCACGATTTGGCTGGTGCGGGAGGGTGACTGATGCTGGAGACCGGGCAGGCGACGCCGTTGGGCGCCCATTATGACGGGCGCGGCGTGAATTTTACGCTGTTTTCCCGCCATGCTGAGCAGGTGGAGCTGTGCCTGTTTGACACGCACGGTGCTGAACGGCGATTTACGCTGCCCGCACGCAGTGGCGATATCTGGCACGGCTATTTCCGGCGTTAAAGCCCGGCCAGCGCTATGGCTATCGCGTACACGGCCCTTGGGCACCACAGCAAGGACATCGTTTTAATCCGGCTAAATTGCTGGTCGATCCCTGCGCCAAAGCGGTAGCCGGTGATATACCAGACGACCCGCGTTTTCTCGGCGGCGAGCAGGAACGTGACCTGCAGGATAACGCCGCGATCGCGCCGAAATCATTGGTGATCGCCGAAGATTTCGACTGGAACGATGAGAAGCCGCTACGCACGCCTTGGGGCAAGACCGTGATTTATGAAGCGCACGTGCGCGGCTTAACCCGGCAACATCCGGAAATTCCGGAAAGGCTGCGCGGGACTTATGCGGCACTGGGCCATCCTGCTATGGTGAAGTACTTACGCCATCTCGGCATCACTGCGCTTGAGCTGCTGCCCATTGCCCACTTCGCCAACGAACCGCGTTTGCAGCGGCTGGGGCTGAGTAACTACTGGGGATACAACCCGTTTGCCTTGTGGGCAGTAGATCCCCGCTACGCGTCCGGCGACCACGGCCTCACGCCATTGCAGGAGTTTCAGCAGGCGGTTAAAGCGCTGCATGCGGCGGGTATCGAGGTGATCCTCGATGTGGTGTTCAACCACACCGCCGAACTGGAAGAATTGGGGCCGAACATTTCGCTGCGTGGCGTGGATAACGCCAGCTATTACTGGCTCGACGCGCAGGGCGAATACCAAAACTGGACCGGCTGCGGTAACACGCTGAATTTGAGCGATCCGCAGGTGATGGAATGGGCATTAGAGGCGCTGCGTTACTGGGTGCGCGATTGCCATATTGATGGCTTCCGCTTTGACCTTGCCAGCGTGCTGGGCCGTACGCCTGAATATCGTCAGGATGCCCCGCTGTTCGCCGCCATCAAAGCCTGCCCGCTGTTATCAAAGGTGAAGCTGATTGCGGAGCCGTGGGATATTGGCCCCGGTGGCTATCAGGTGGGCAATTTTCCCGTGGGATTCGCCGAGTGGAACGACCATTTCCGCGATGCCGCCCGCCGCTATTGGCTGCATGGTCAGCTTAATAATGGCGAGTTTGCCCGGCGCTTTGCGGCTTCCAGTGACGTATTCCAGCGTGAAGAGCGCCTGCCGCACGCCAGTATCAATCTGATCACCGCGCATGACGGTTTTACGCTGCGCGACGTGGTGAGCTTCAACAACAAACACAATCAGGCCAACGGCGAGGACAATCGCGACGGCAGCAGCAGTAACTTTAGCCACAACCACGGCAAAGAGGGGCTGCAGGTTAATTTCGATATTGTCGAACGGCGGCGGCGCAGCGTGCATGCCTTATTCACGACGCTGCTGTTGGCGCAAGGCACACCGATGTTGCTGGCCGGGGACGAACGCGGTCACAGCCAGCACGGCAACAATAACGCGTACTGTCAGGACAACCCGCTCACCTGGTTGAACTGGCATCAGGATGATTATGGACTGGTCGACTTCACTGCCGCATTAATCCGGCTGCGTCAGCGCATTCCCGCGTTGACGGCAGATCGCTGGTGGCAGGAAGGCGATGGCAATGTGCAGTGGTTCAATGCCAGCGGCAAACCACTGGGAAATGAGGAGTGGGAACAGGGGGCGCACAGAATGCAGATCCTGCTCTCCAGCCGCTGGTTAATAACAATCAACGCCACGGAATCGGTGAGTGACCTTGCCTTACCAGACGGAGAGTGGCGTGCCATTCCTCCTTTCGCCGGGGAAGATAACCCCATCCTGACAACTGTCTGGCACGGGCCCGCACACGGCGTGTGTGTGTTCCTAAAGCAATCATAAGGAGTCAGACATGGTTAAGTTAGATAGAACAGACCCACTGATGCTGGCGCGCCAGCTCCCTACACAAACGGTGGCGTTGATCCTTGCTGGCGGGCGCGGAACGCGCCTGAAAGATCTCACCGCCAAACGCGCCAAACCTGCCGTGCACTTCGGCGGCAAGTTCCGCATCATCGACTTTGCGCTGTCGAATTGTATCAATTCGGGCATTCGGCGCATCGGCGTGATCACCCAATACCAGTCGCACACGTTAACGCAGCACATCCAGCGTGGCTGGTCGTTATTCAACGAAGAGATGAATGAATTTGTCGATTTGCTGCCGGCGCAGCAGCGTGCTTCCACCGAGCATTGGTATCGCGGTACCGCCGATGCGGTTTCGCAGAACCTCGACATCATTCGCCGCTATCGAGCGCAATACATCGTGATTCTCGCCGGGGATCATATCTACAAAATGGACTACTCGCGGATGTTGCTCGATCACGCTGAACGTGGCGCGAAGTGCACTATTGCCTGCCTACCGGTGCCGCTCGCTGAAGCCACGGCCTTTGGTGTGATGGCGGTGGATGCCGACAACAACGTGGTCGATTTTGTGGAAAAACCGCCGAAACCTCCTTCAATGCCGGGGGATGACACCAAAGCGCTAGCCAGTATGGGCATCTACGTGTTCGACGCGGATTACCTCTACCAGCTGCTGGAGGAGGATTTGCAAGCCCCTGAATCCAGTCATGATTTCGGTAAAGACCTGCTGCCGAAAATTGTCGCAAGCGGTGAGGCCTACGCACACTCCTTTACCTTATCGTGCGTGCAGAACGATGAAAACGCTGAGCCATATTGGCGTGATGTCGGGACGCTGGAAGCCTACTGGCGCGCCAATCTTGATCTGGCCTCGGTCACGCCTGAGCTGGATATGTACGATCACGACTGGCCGATCCGCACCCATATGGAACCCTTGCCTCCGGCGAAGTTTGTGCAGGACCGCTCGGGCAGCCATGGCATGACGATGAATTCGTTGGTGTCGGGTGGCTGCATCATCTCCGGTTCGGTGGTGGTGAATTCCGTGCTGTTCCCGCGCGTGCGCATTAACTCATTTTGCAATATCGACTCATCGGTGCTGTTACCTGATGTGGTTATTAACCGATCCTGCCGTCTGCGCCGATGCGTGATTGATCGCGCCTGCGTGATCCCGGAAGGCATGGTGATTGGTGAAAACCCTGATGAAGACAGCCGCCGTTTTTACCGTTCAGAAGAAGGCATCGTTTTGGTGACGCGCGCCATGCTGGCCAAGTTGGCTAGTTGACCACGAAAGCAACGAGCAAGACACACAGGCAATCGCCGCGGGGAACGCGCGCGATAACACAATAGGGGTTCAGGATGCAGGTTTTACATGTCTGTTCAGAGCTTTTTCCGCTGTTGAAGACCGGTGGATTAGCTGATGTTGTCGGTGCATTGCCTCAGGCTCAAATAGCTGAAGGTATGGATGCGCGGGTGCTGATTCCCGCGTATCCGGATCTGCGTAAAGGGATTCCTGATACCGAAATCGTGGCGGAGCTGCAAACTTTTGCCGGGCCGGTCCGTTTATTATTTGGACAATTTAACGGTGTTGGCATTTATTTAATTGATGCGCCGGGATTGTATGAACGTCCCGGCAGCCCGTATCACGACACATCGCAATTTGCCTATGTGGACAACTATCTGCGCTTTGCGCTGCTGGGCTGGATCGGTGCTGAGCTTGCCAGTGGGCTGGATATGCACTGGCAACCCAATGTGGTGCACGCCCATGACTGGCATGCTGGTCTCACCTGCGCCTACATTGCGGCACGTGGGCGTCCGGCGAAAACGGTATTTACCGTACACAACCTGGCGTATCAGGGGCTGTTTGCAGCGCGTCATTTGGATGAGATCCAGATCCCGCGCGCCTTCTTCGATATGCACGGATTGGAGTTTTACGGACAAATTTCCTATCTCAAAGCGGGATTATTTTTTGCCGATCATATAACCGCAGTAAGCCCGACATATGCTTTAGAGATAACCCGGCCAGAGTTTGGCTACGGCATGGAATCTCTGCTGGAACAGCGCCTGAAAGAAGGGCGCTTAAGCGGAATTCTCAACGGTGTCGACCCTGGCATTTGGGACCCAGCCCATGACCTGCTGCTCACGGCGCGTTACGACCGTGACACGCTGGAGAGTAAAGCAGAGAACAAGCGCCAACTGCAGATCGCCATGGGGCTGAAAATTGATGAGAAAGCGCCGGTGTTCTGTGTCATCAGCCGCCTGACTAAACAAAAAGGGCTGGATTTGGTGCTGGAGGCGCTGCCGGGATTACTGGCACAGGGTGGACAACTGGTGCTGCTGGGCCAAGGCGATGCCGAGTTGCAACAAGGTTTTCTCGCCGCCGCCGCTGAGCACCCTGGCAGCGTGGGCGTTCAGATTGGTTATCACGAAGCGTTTTCGCACCGCATTGTCGGTGGTGCCGATGTGATTATGGTACCGAGCCGCTTTGAGCCGTGTGGCCTGACCCAACTATACGGTTTGAAGTACGGCACCCTGCCGCTGGTGCGCCGCACTGGCGGGCTGGCGGATACGGTACAAGACAGTTCGCTGGAGAACCTCGCTGACGGGGTCGCAAGCGGTTTCAGCTTTGAAGACAGTAACGCCTGGTCGCTGCTACGCGCGATTCGACGTGCCTTTGTACTGTGGTCCCGTCCTTCACTCTGGCGTTACGTTCAGCGGCAGGCGATGGGGATGGATTTTAGTTGGCAGGTGGCTGCACAAGCCTACCGCGATCTTTATCAACGTTTGCTGTAATCAGAGATTGGGATACTGGATATGAATGCACCTTTCACCTATGCCTCACCCACGCTGACGGTTGACGCACTGAAGCACTCAATCGCCTATAAGCTGATGTTTACCATTGGTAAAGACCCGTCGATCGCCAATCAACATGAGTGGCTCAACGCCTCGTTGTTGGCGGTGCGCGATCGCATGGTGGAACGCTGGCTGCGATCCAGCCGTGCTCAGCTGTCACAAGATGTGCGTCAGGTTTATTACCTGTCGATGGAGTTCCTGATGGGGCGCACGCTGGGCAATGCGCTGCTGGCGATGGGTATTTATGACGATCTCAATCAGGCGCTAGACGAGATGGGTCTCGATCTCAGTGAGCTGATGGACGAGGAGAACGATCCGGGGCTGGGTAACGGTGGTTTAGGACGGCTGGCGGCCTGCTTCCTCGATTCTCTCGCGACGCTGGGCCTGCCGGGACGTGGGTACGGTATTCGCTATGACTACGGCATGTTCAAGCAGAATATTGTTGATGGTCAGCAGCGTGAATCGCCAGACTATTGGCTGGAATACGGCAATCCTTGGGAATTCCAGCGCTTTAACACACGTTATAAAGTCCGCTTCGGTGGGCGCTTGCAGCATGAAGGTGCGCGCGTTCGCTGGTTAGAAACCGAAGAGATTATCGCGGCGGCTTATGATCAGATTATCCCAGGTTTTGATACCGATGCGACCAACACGTTACGTTTGTGGAGCGCACAGGCCAGCAACGAGATCAATCTGGGTAAGTTTAACCAAGGTGATTACTTCGCGGCGGTAGAAGATAAAAACCACTCTGAGAATGTCTCACGTGTGCTCTATCCCGATGACTCAACGGATTCAGGCCGTGAATTGCGTCTGCGTCAGGAGTATTTTCTCGTGTCGGCCACGGTGCAGGATATTCTCAATCGCCACTGGCAGATGCATGAAACCTGGGACAATCTGGCGGATAAAATCGCCATCCACCTCAATGATACCCATCCGGTGCTGGCCATCCCCGAATTGATGCGTCTGTTGATCGACGAGCACAAATTCAGCTGGGATGATGCCTTCGAAGTCACCTGTCAGGTGTTCTCCTACACCAACCACACGCTAATGAGTGAAGCGCTGGAAACCTGGCCGGTAGATATGTTCGGCAAGATCCTGCCGCGCCATCTCAGCATTGTTTTTGAAATCAATGACTACTTCCTGAAAACCATTCAGGAATATTACCCAGACGACTGGGATCTGATGTCGCGCATTTCGATTATTGACGAGAACAACGGTCGTAAGATTCGCATGGCGTGGCTGGCGGTGGTGGTCAGCCACAAGGTGAATGGCGTATCTGAGCTGCATTCCAATTTGATGGTGCAATCTCTGTTTGCAGACTTTGCACGTTTGTTCCCTGGCCGTTTCTGCAATAAAACCAACGGCGTGACACCGCGTCGATGGCTGGCGCTAGCGAACCCCGCGCTGTCAGAAGTGCTGGATGGGACCATTGGCCGCAACTGGCGTACCGATCTTGGTCAACTGAGCGAGTTGACGCCGCATGCCGATTATCCAGCCTTCATTGAGCAGATCGCCGATGCTAAGTTTGCCAACAAGAAGCGTTTAGCGGATTGGGTGGCCAAGAACATGGATATCGTGTTGGATCCGCATGCACTGTTCGATGTGCAGATCAAACGCATCCACGAATACAAACGTCAGCTTCTGAATGTGCTGCACGTGATTACGCGCTACAACCGTATCAAGGCCGACCCCACTGCGGACTGGGTGCCGCGCGTGAATATCTTTGCCGGTAAAGCGGCCTCGGCCTATTACGTGGCGAAGCACATCATTCACTTGATCAACGACGTCGCGAATGTGATCAACAATGATCCGCAGGTGAAGAACAAGCTGAAGGTGGTGTTCATTCCTAACTACAGCGTGAGCCTGGCGCAGATCATCATTCCGGCGGCGGATCTCTCTGAGCAGATCTCTACGGCGGGCACGGAAGCGTCGGGCACCAGCAATATGAAATTTGCCCTTAATGGCGCATTGACCATCGGTACGCTGGATGGCGCCAACGTCGAGATGCGTGAGCATGTTGGGCCAGAGAATATCTTTATCTTTGGCAACACCACGCCGCAGGTCGAGCAGTTGCGCAAGGATGGCTACAATCCGCGTAAATATTATGAGGAAGATGCAGAGTTGAATCAGGCACTGACGCAAATCGCCAGCGGCGCGTTCAGTCCTACTGAACCGGGTCGCTATCGCAATCTGTTTGATGCGCTGGTGAACTTCGGCGATCACTATCAGCTGCTGGCCGATTACCGTAGCTATGTCGATACGCAGGATAAGGTCGACAAACTTTATCGTCAGTCAGATGAGTGGCAGCGGTGTGCGGCGTTGAACATCGCCAATATGGGCTACTTCTCAGCGGACAGAACGATTCAGGAGTACGCGGATGAGATCTGGCATATTTCGCCGGTGAGATTGTAAAGCTGGAGATGTCGTAGCGGCGCAATTTATTGTGCATCTGCCAGCAGTATTGCTGCTTCAGGCATTTGCAATAAATCGCGCCGCTCAAGCACATTTCGGTAGCCATTAATGGCTACCCTACATTGTTCGGTGCGGTTTTCGTAGGGTGCGCATTTATGCGCACCTGGACAGCATTACTTGAGTGTAATGCTTTTCACGATGGCGTCCGCATCGCTCTGCGCCTGCTGCTGGTTGTCTGCTGGCAGGGTAATTTGCAGGGTCAGCAGTTTGCCATCCACCTTAGCCAAAATCACTGAAGACCATGAAGTCTGGTTATTGGCCGAAATCACCGTATCCAGCTGCTGAGCGGGCTGATCTTTCAACGTAATCGCTTTGTTTGACACGACTTGCAGCTGCGGGTCACGGCTGCGCTGCTGCTGTTCCAGACGCTGCGACAACGCATCAAGCGCTTCATTGGTCGGATCGCCTGCAATCACGATAATGGCGCGCTGGCCGGTTTCATCGGCGTAGACGTGCATATTCGTGGATTCAGAACCGAGTTTGCCGCTCTTATCAGACATCCCCGCAGGCAAACTAAAGCTCAATTTACCCTCCATCAGATTCACGGTCTGAGCTGACTGGCTGGCACTGGCGCCGTTACTACCTGCTGCATCGTCTTTCTTCTGGTCACAGGCCGCAAGACCCAGAACCAATAAACCAATACCCGCATATTTCACTAAGTTACGCATTCTTTTCCCTTTTATGATTCCAGTCTGGCGCTTTCTATCCGGTATAGAAACGGAATCGACGGTCAAAAGCAACCGCCGCTTTGTCAGGAAATCTTAGCGTGCTACGGCATTTCGTCTATGTGCAATTAGCCGAAATTCATCTGACGCTGTGAAGAGCGCTCGGCCAAGCGTTTCAACATGGCATTGAGTAGCACACCGTAAGCAGGCAGGAAGAAAACCATGCAAATCAATACTTTGAAGCTGTAATCCACTAAGGCGATTTCCACCCAGTGAGCGGCCATAAACGGGTCTGGACTCTTGTAAAAAGCGATGAAAAAGAAGGCCAGCGTATCGCTAATATTGCCGAGGAACATCGCCGAAGCAGGGGCAACCCACCACTGCGGTAAACGACGCAAACGGTTAAAAACATGGACATCAAGAATCTGACCGAGCGCATAAGCCATAAAGCTGGCGCTGGCGATACGCGCGACAAACAGGTTCACCTGTTCCAGTGCTGCCCAACCCTGCCACTCGCCTTGGTAGAACAAGCAAGAGACGGTGTAAGAGATGAAGAGTGCTGGAATCATCACCGCTAAGATAATGCGACGGGCTAACGGCGCGCCAAAAATACGCACGGTGAGATCGGTTGCGAGGAAAATAAACGGAAAACTAAACGCACCCCATGTGGTGTGGAAGCCGAAAATCGAAACCGGCAGCTGCACCAGATAGTTACTGGAGGTGATCACCAGCAAATGGAATAGCGATAGCCAAAACAGCGCATGCATGCGCTGACGAGCGGAAAAATTAATCATTTCTGACCTTTTTAAAGTTGGGGTGAGGGAACCCAATCCCATCCCCGTCATACTTCGCGTTGTAGCTGCGTTGGCTGCGTTCGCGCACCCCAGTCACTTACTTGTGTAAGCTCCTGGGGGTACACGCACTTGCCGCCTTGCTAAAACGCGAATTATTTAGGGGATAGCGTCGTATCTGTTAAAAAAACGGCGGCATCTTAGCGCGTTGCGCAATTAATGCAATGGTTAATTTTAACGCAATCGTTATCGCCTTGCGCTAAGGATTGAGCGCGCTAGAATGAGCGCCCACCATGAATGAAGACAGAGAATCATGAGCGATCCCTTTTCCACGCCTGACCACACACTTGATGCACAGGGCTTACGCTGCCCGGAGCCGGTGATGATGGTGCGCAAAACCGTCCGTACCATGCAGGCGGGTGAAACCCTGTTGATCATTGCTGACGATCCGGCGACAACGCGTGATATTCCAGGATTTTGCCGCTTTATGGAACATCAGTTGCTGGCACAGCAGACGGAAACGCTGCCGTACCAGTATTTGATTCAGAAAGGCCAGGCTTAACGCTGACGCAGCAGGCGCAACGCGTTGGCGGTGACCAGTGCAGTTGCACCGGAATCGGCTAACACCGCCAGCCACAAGCCGGTAAAACCAAGCAGCGTGGTGACCAAGAAAATCCCCTTCAACCCTAACGCAATTGCAATGTTCTGACGAATGATGGCGCGCGTGCGACGTGCCAGTGCAACGGTGCGCGGTAACAGCGTCAGGCGATTTTGTGTTAATGCCGCATCGGCGGCTTCCAGCGCCACATCGGTACCGCTGCCCATGGCAATGCCCAAGGTTGCGGCTTTCATGGCGGGCGCATCGTTAATGCCATCGCCCACCATCGCCAGCGATTGCTGCTGCCCCAGTTTGCGTACGGCTTCGACTTTATCGGCGGGGAGCAATCCGGCGCGGTACTCGATATTCAGCTCAGCGGCAATTGCCGCAGCCGCGCGCGGGTTATCACCTGTCAGCATCAGACTGTGAATACCTAACGCTTTCAGCTGCGCTAATGCGCTTACCGCTTCTTCGCGCAGTTGATCCTGCAACGACAGCGTGCCGAGCACCGTCTGTTCTTGCAACAGGACTACAACGGTCTGTCCTTGTGCTTCGCGCTGGGCTATCGCCTGCTGCTGATCTTCAGTGAGTTCATTGACATCACGTGGGGCTAATAACTGATACGTGATGCCCTCAATTTGCGCCCGAATACCGCTACCGGCCAGCGTTTGCTGATGTTGTGCTTGCGGCAATCTTAGCTGGCGACGTTCGGCTTCTTGCACCACCGCTAATGCCAGCGGATGACTTGAACCTTGCTCGACCGCCGCCGCAATGCGGAGCAGCGCGTTCTCTTCCTGTGCGCCGAAGGCCTCAACCTGCGTCACCTGTGGTTTGCCAACGGTCAGCGTACCGGTTTTATCGAATGCCATGGTTTGGATGCGACTGAGATGCTCCAGCGCCGCGCCGCCTTTAATCAAGGCGCCTTGGCGTGCTGCCGCCGCTAAACCGGAAGTGATGGCTGCTGGAGTTGAAATGACCAGCGCACAGGGGCAACCAATCAACAGCAGCGTCAGGCCTTTATAGATCCAGGGAAGCCATGCGGCACCGGCTATTAGCGGCGGCAACACCATCACCAATAGCGCCAGCAGCATAATCGCTGGGGTATAGAGGCGGCTAAAGCGATCGATAAAACGTTCTACTGGTGCACGATGGCTCTCAGCATCTTCAATCAGTTGCAGGATACGATCGACGGCGCTCTGGCCGGGCTGTGAGATGACTTTCAGGGTCACCAAACGATCGGCGCTGGTGGCCCCGGCCATCACCGCTTCGCCAGGCTGACGTACTACGGGTACTGATTCACCGGTAAGGGCGCTTTCGTCAAAACTGGCGCTGAGATTCAGCAGTGCGCCATCGGCGGGTAAACGCCCGCCTGCAGCGACTTCAATTACATCACCGGGACGTAAGTCAGCCAGCGCGACCTGCTCGCGTTGGTGACCAGTCAGACGCGTAGCGGTATCGGGACGCAGCGCCATCAATGCGCTGACGCCACGACGAGCACGCGCGGCAGCATAGGATTCCAAACGCTCACCCAGTTGGAACAGCAGCAGCACCATGGCGGCTTCGGCGTGTGCGCCGATGATCAGTGCGCCGGCAGCGGCAATGGTCATCAAGGTTTCGATGCTAAATGGGGAGCCGCCACGCAACAGTTTTCCTGCGCTGAGGGCAATCGGCGCTAAGCCAATCAGTGTTGTCACCACGAACAGGCGATCGCCCCACGCTGGCGCAATCTGGCTGAGCAACCCGCTTGCCAGCATCATTACCGTCAGTACCAGCAAGCTGGCATTCTCGCGCCAGCGGTTTGGGGTCGCGGGCTGAGAAGGGAGATCGTTTGAGGTCAGGGTAAAGCCGACTTTTTTGACCGCGGTTTCGATGGCAGAGCGGATATCCTGATGCGCATCTACCACCAGTTTTTCACTGGCAAAAATCACGCGGGCGCTGCTGACCTGCGGGAGTTGCTGCACCGCGTTTTCTATTTTTCGCGCGCAGCTGGGGCAATCCATCCCGGCAATTTGCCAGCGGAATTGGTGTGAAGTTAAGGCGGGCCTGTCACCTTCGGCGTCGCTTTCGCCACCAGGACTGCCGCTGTCGTTATCACAGCAGCCACAACCGTTTTCAGGTGTCGCGGGCATTGCGGCAGAGATTTTCAATGTAGTTGGCGAAGCGCTGCGAATGGCGCACAACGGCTGAGGTTTGCTGTGAGATTTCCCACAGCGGCAAGGATGAGAATGTGAGTGCATATGACCTCCAGAATCAGATGCGGGCCACTGCCCGCAATCCGAATGCTACACTCTGGAGTCCACTCCAGAGTCAAGTGGCGAGGTCATCTTTTCTTCAATACAGCCATAAAGAACGCACAATCATAAAGTGACCGGCGAAGTAACAAGCAGCAACAATGGCGCTATCGGCACTGAAACGGCGGCGATAATGCGTAATAAACCAGACAATATTGGCTATTAGCAATAATCCTGCCCCGACCAGCAGTGAGAAGCTAAAATCAGTTGGTCGGAAGAAGTAATTTTCGGCTGCCATCCAGTTCATCACCAGCGTCATGCCAATCAGCGTACAGGTCGGCCAGCGCAAATCCTCTAGCTTGGACCAGATCACGCCGATAACTACGGCACCAATCACCAGCAGCGTCACCGGAATCGGCCAGAAGAAACTCATGGTCATGTGCGCGGCGAAGCTGATGGTATACAGCAGATGCGACAGGAAGAATGCACCTAACGCATAGAGCATTTGCTGGCGAGGTAGTAACGTCAGCGCATCACCAACCAGCGTGGCAACCAGCCCAGCGAGAATCAAATAGTCGGTGGTATTCAGAGTGGGGGCCTGCCATGCCCATGCAACCAGCAATAGCAGAGTAACGGGTTTGAACAGCCAGCGTTGCCATTGCGGGCCACGGTATGACGCATCGACATAGAGCCAACCGGAAAAAAGTACGGCAAGAAAAGACCAAAGCATGTTTTCTCCCTTTTCTGGACGCGCAGCCCAGACTATTGAATTTTCCCAAAATCGCGATCCCAGTGTATGTTACGGGTGGCAAATGTGACAATCGGTCAACTCTGGTTGTATGCTTTGTCGTCTTTACTCACCCCAATAACCACGCAAAGCACGAGAGAAATCATGAGCAAACCACCGCTAATCTTTTTCATCGTTCTGGCGATTATTGCCGTTTTGGCGACCCGTCAGTTTATTAAGCAGCGCCGCGAAACGGCGGTGAATGATGCTTCGCCCGTACGTTCCCTTACCGTTGAAGTGAAAACGAAACGCGAATTCCCCTCACCCAATCGGCGTTCACGCCAGCGCGAAGAGATTGTGGCGGAAGATATGACCTATGAAGCGATGTTCCATCCACTGAATGGCGCGAGTGATATCAAAGTGGTGGTCAATGCCAATGACTATCATCAAATCGATAAAGGGGCGAAAGGGGAGTTGAAGATGAAGGGCAGCCGCTTTGTCAGCTTCACGCCAGCACAGTAAAAGGGCCGCTAATGCGGTCATGCTTGTCATTTAAGTGTGTTTCGGTCGCCATAAATGGCGCCCCTACGAGGTTCAACGTGGTTTTGTAGGGGACGCATTCATGCG
>NZ_MLFR01000041.1 GCF_002095475.1 Pantoea rwandensis | reverse complement strand
CTGATATGGCTCAGTTGGTAGAGCGCACCCTTGGTAAGGGTGAGGTCCCCAGTTCGACTCTGGGTATCAGCACCAGTTTTAAAGCGTGAGTTCGGTAAATTACAGAATTTGCCTGGCGGCTTTAGCGCGGTGGTCCCACCTGACCCCATGCCGAACTCAGAAGTGAAACGCCGTAGCGCCGATGGTAGTGTGGGGTCTCCCCATGCGAGAGTAGGGAACTGCCAGGCATCAAACACTGAAGCCCTGAACGAAAGTTCAGGGCTTTTTTGTATGCAAAATTCCATATAAATCATCCTGAAATGCCCTTTTTCTAACCAATACTTGTCCAAAAGCTGAAAAAAAGCCCCTGTTCCTGGGAACAGAGGCGCGGCCTAACGCATTAAATTTTAATGAATAACTTGGGACAAGAATGCGCGAGTACGTTCTGATTTTGGATTAGCGAAGAACTCTTGTGGCGGAGCTTCTTCAACGATCTCACCACGATCCATAAAGATCACGCGGTCTGCCACAGTGCGCGCAAAGCCCATCTCGTGTGTGACGCACAGCATGGTCATACCATCTTCTGCCAGACCAATCATGGTATCGAGGACTTCTTTAACCATCTCTGGGTCGAGTGCGGAGGTGGGCTCATCGAACAGCATAATTTTCGGTTTCATACAGAGCGACCGAGCGATCGCCACACGCTGCTGCTGACCACCCGAAAGCTGGCCGGGAAACTTATGAGCATGTTCCGCAATCCGTACGCGCTGAAGATAATGCATCGCCAGCTCTTCTGCTTCCTTCTTCGGTAGCTTGCGCACCCACATCGGTGCCAGAGTGCAATTCTGCAAAACGCTCAGGTGCGGGAATAAATTGAAGTGCTGAAATACCATTCCAACTTCAGTGCGAACACGCTCAATATTGCGGACATCATCATTCAAATGGATGCCATCTACCACAATACGGCCCTGTTGATGCTCTTCCAAATGATTGATGCAGCGAATGGTGGTCGATTTACCCGAACCCGAAGGCCCGCAAAGTACAATGCGTTCGCGAGGTTTCACCTGCAAATTGATATCTTTCAAAACATGGAACTGTCCGTACCACTTATTTACGTTCTCGAGCGTAATCATCATGGTGTCAGCCGCATTCGTCATAATTTGTGTCATGTAAAACCTCAGTGCGATTTAAGCCCGGTGTGGAAACGCTTCTCCAGATACTGGCTATAGCGCGACATGCTAAAACAGAAAATCCAGTAAACCATGGCAGCAAAGACATAACCTTCGGTCGACATTCCCAACCAGGTGGGGTCAACGGTCGCTTGCTGCACGCTACTGAAGAGATCGAATAGGCCGATGATGATCACCAGGCTGGTATCTTTAAACAGTGCAATGATGGTGTTCACCAACCCGGGGATAGTCAACTTCAGTGCCTGCGGTAAAATCACCAGCATCTGCGTTTTCCAATACCCGAGCGCCAGCGACTCCGCTGCTTCTGTCTGGCCCTTTGGCAGCGCTTGCAAGCCGCCACGTACCACTTCCGCAACATAAGCTGACTGGAATAAAATGACGCCGACCAAAGCACGTACCAGTTTGTCGATGGTTGTGCCTTCCGCCATAAACAATGGCAGCATCACTGAAGACATAAACAGAACGGTAATCAGTGGTACACCGCGCCAGAACTCGATGAAGATCACCGATAACGTGCGAACTACCGGCATTTTAGAGCGACGCGCCAGCGCCAGCAGAATACCCAGTGGCAGTGCGCCAGCAATACCTACCGATGCAATGATCAGCGTGAGCGTCAAGCCACCCCATTGGCGGGTTTCAACGCGCTCCAGCCCCAAATAACCGCCGTAAAGCAGCAGCCAGACGACAATGGGATAAACCACGACCCAGCAGGCAATGTAACGACCACGGCGAGGCATCGATTTGATAAACATCGGTACCAGTGAGAGCAAGCCAATCACCAGCGCTAGATTAATGCGCCAGCGAAGTTCGTGAGGGTAAAGCCCATACATAAACTGGCCAAAACGCGCATGGATAAACACCCAGCACGCGCCCGCTTTGGTACAGTCGGCACGAGTTTCACCAATCCAGTTGGCCTGAAAGACCAACCAGTTCAGTGCTGGCGGGATGAAGCTCCAGATAATCCAGAAACTGAACAATGTCAGTAGTGTATTTAACCAACTGGAGAACAGGTTTTTACGTGCCCAAAGCCAGGCTTTTCCAAGTGGATTGCTTGGTACTGGCGGTGTTTCATGTGTGGTAACAGACATAATGATCCCGTTCTCTTAACGCTCAACCAGCGCGATTTTGCGGTTATAGAGGTTCATCAGCAGCGAAATGATCAGACTGATAATCAGATAGACCGCCATAGTAATCGCAATGGTTTCAATTGCCTGGCCGGTTTGGTTCAGTACGGTCCCGGCAAACAGCGATACCATATCGGGATAACCAATCGCGGCCGCAAGCGATGAGTTCTTCACGATGTTGAGATATTGACTGGTCAGCGGCGGGATGATCACACGCATTGCCTGCGGGATGATGACCTGGCGCATCGTGACGGGGTTTGGCAAGCCAAGCGAGCGGGCTGCTTCACTCTGACCGTGCGGAACGGACTGAATACCTGAACGGATAACTTCTGCAATAAAGGATGAGGTGTAGACCGATAATGCGACCGTTAGGGCTGCCAACTCCGGAATCATGACAAAACCGCCGCGGAAGTTGAATCCGCGTAGCTCAGGCACATCCCAATGTGTTGCTGCACCAAAAATCGTGTGTGCGATCAGCGGCAGCAGCACAATTAATCCGGCTGCGGCGGGCCATGTAGTGCGTAGCTGTCCGGTTTTTAGTTGGTGCTTACGGTTAAAACGAAACAGCGCCCAGCTCGCCAGTACAGCTATCGCCAGTGCAATCAGGAAAGGCCAGGTACCTGGTGCATATTCAGGCCAGGGTATGTACAGGCCGCGGTTACTGACAAAGGCCAGATCAAAGGCATTGAGCGCCTGACGCGGCCCTGGTAGGTTACGCAGTACGGCAAAATACCAAAAGAAGATCTGCAGCAGTGGCGGGATATTACGGAACGTCTCTATATAAATGGTGGAGAGTTTACGCAGCAGCCAGTTATCAGAAAGGCGCGCAAGGCCGATGGCGAAGCCAAGAATAGAGGCAAACACAATACAGAGTGCGGAAACCAGTAAGGTGTTAGTTAACCCCACCATAAACACGCGTGCGTAGGTATCGCCTTCGGTGTAATCGATCAGATGCTGAACGATACCGAAGCCGGCATTGCGTTCAAGAAATCCGAAGCCGGATGTTATGCCGCGATTGGCCAGGTTGATCACTGTGTTGTGGATCAGATACCCCACCACAGCGAACACGACCACAATCGCGACGATCTGGTAAAGCCAGGCGCGAACCGTAGGATTACCAAACGAAAAATCCCTCTTTACGGTTGGGCGTTGTGACATGTTGAAACCTCACTGAATAAAACGCGTGGGCACCGCAGGGTGCGGTGCCCGACTGGCAAACCAGAATTAGCGTACTGGTGGAGCGTACTGAATACCGCCCTGGTTCCAGAGTGCGTTCTGACCGCGCGCGATTTTCAATGCACTGTCTTTACCAACGTTACGATCAAACACTTCCTGATAGTTGCCGACCTGCTTGATGATGTTGTAAGCCCATTTATTATCCAGCTTCAGGTCTTTACCAAAGTCACCTTCTGCACCCAGCAGGTGAGCCATGTCAGGTGTCGTCGGTTTTGCTGCCATCTGGTCAACGTTCTTCGAATTGATGCCCATTTCTTCCGCGTTCAGCATCGCAAAGAGCGACCACTTAACAATGGTGAACCAATCATCATCACCACGGCGAACCACTGGACCCAGAGGCTCTTTAGAGATCACCTCTGGCAGCACGATGAAATCATCCGGCTTGCCGAGTTTCACGCGCAATGCATACAGCTGAGATTGGTCAGAAGAGAGGGTATCGCAGCGACCGCTGTCGAGCGCTTTAGCAGATTCATCAGAACGGTCAAAGGTCACTGGCGTGTACTGCATTTTGTTGGCTTTGAAGTAATCAGCCACGTTCAGTTCGGTATCGGTACCGGCCTGAATACAGACGGTAGCGCCATCCAACTCTTTGGCGCTTTTCAGGCCCGCTTTCTTGTGGGTCAGGAAGCCGATGCCGTCATAATAGTTGACGCCAGCAAACAGGAAGCCCATGCCACCATCACGTGAGGAGGTCCAGGTGGTGTTGCGTGAGAGAATATCCACTTCACCTGACTGCAATGCGGTGAAACGCTCTTTAGCTGTCAGTGGGGTGTACTTCACCTTGCTGGCATCCCCGAACACTGCTGCTGCAGCTGCACGGCAAACATCAACGTCAATACCGGTGAACTTGCCGCTGGCATCAGCGTAGGAGAAACCCGGTAAGCCATCACTGATACCGCACTGTACAAAACCTTTCTTTTTAATGGCGTCCAGCGTGGTGCCTGCGTGCGCTTGTTGAGCTACGGCTAACAGTGAGGCTGCAGCGACCAGGGTGGAAAGCATCATCTTTTTCATAAAGCATCCTGTGTGACGTGATCGTGTGTTGTTATGTTTACGCGTACTTTTATGTACGCTTTTTTCTGTCTATGGCGGTGTGCCATCCACAACTCTGCAAAGGTAATGCCAGGTTTGCAGAATCCTGAATTCACTGGAAAGATCTTTTAATAATCGGAAGTAACCTGAAAACAGTCGATACTATCGCGCACCAAAAGGCAGCATGACGAGACGCCACGATCACAAATAGTGCAAAAAGTTTCACTATATGGAAGTAGTGTGAGCTACCACTCAGGACAAAATGAACAGGTTTGAAGGCTTGCGACTGAAACAGTGCAAGATCACAGAGAGCAGGGTGCGGCGGGCGTTATGGCGCACGGCATGAAGCCATTTTGGGACAATGACAGGGTTTTGAGAAAGGCTAAAGGTCACGGAAGCAATTGCAACTATCGTTACCATATCCGCGACAATTGTTTCATGCGTTGTTAACGCAGAGAAACTATTAGGAAAAGACAAACAAAAACGCCAACCCGAAGGTTGGCGTTAGCGCAGCAAAGAACAATTAGTTCATGCCGTATTTTTTCAGCTTCTTACGCAGGGTACCACGGTTGATACCCATCATCAGGGCTGCACGGGTCTGGTTGCCACGGGTGTACTGCATCACCATGTCCAACAAAGGCTGCTCGACTTCAGCCAATACCAGCTCATACAGATCACTAACATCCTGACCATTCAGTTGAGCAAAATAGTTCTTCAGTGCCTGTTTCACCGAATCACGAAGTGGCTTTTGCGTCACCTGATCCTGTGAGTTAACGGTAGAAACGGTCAGTACATCAGAATTTACGCGTTGTTCGAACATAGTTCTTTCAGCTCTTTATTTCGTTTACGCAAGATTTTCGAAGTATGCCTCCAACGCCTCCAGCTGTTCGCTGGCATCCTCTATGGCGTTGAATGTGCGCCGAAACTGGTCATCAGGAGCACTTTCCTGCAAATACCAGGAAACGTGTTTACGAGCAATACGGTATCCCTTGCGCTGACCATAAAAGTCGTGCAGCTCCCGTATGTGCCCAATCAGCATTTGCTTCACTTCAGCCAGCGGCTTCGGTGCCAGCAGCTCCCCTGTGTCCAGATAATGCTGGATTTCCCGGAAGATCCACGGTCTTCCCTGAGCAGCGCGACCAACCATCAGAGCATCAGCTCCGGTATAGTCGAGCACCGCTCTGGCTTTATGCGGGTCAGTAATGTCACCATTCGCGATAATCGGAATGGAAACGCTCTGCTTAACTGTCCGAATGCTGTCGTATTCAGCTTGCCCTTCAAACAAACAGGCGCGCGTGCGGCCATGAATGGTGAGAGCCTGAATGCCACAGCGTTCAGCCAATTGGGCAATCTCTACACAATTACGATTTTCTCTGTCCCAGCCGGTGCGAATCTTCAGCGTAACCGGTACATCAACGGCATTCACGACCGCACGGAGGATTGACTCCACCAGTGACGGATGCTGCAGCAACGCTGAACCAGCCATCTTACGATTCACTTTTTTAGCCGGGCAGCCCATGTTGATATCAATAACCTGCGCGCCAGACGCCACATTAATGCGCGCGGCAGCAGCCATCTCATCAGGATCGCAACCGGCAATTTGCACGGCGCGAATACCGGGCTCGTCACTATGCACCATACGCAAACGGGATTTGTCACTGGCCCAAACTTCTGGGTTTGATGACAGCATCTCGGAGACAGTCATACCGGCGCCGTTCTCATAACATAACGTGCGAAATGGCTTATCGGATACTCCGGCCATAGGCGCAGCAATGAGTCGATTACGTAGCTGATGATGTCCAATGCGCATGAAAAAGAAGTGACCCTAACTGTTCGCAAGGCGGCGTATATTACGCATTTTTTACCGAAGATGAAAGGCCAAACTTTGAACAATTCGCCGTCAAACAGCAAGGAAATTAGCCTCTTCAGTAAGTAGCTAACTAAAAATGCATATAATTCATTTGGTTATAAAAAAATGCTGAAATTGTGAACAAACATTTTTCTTAAAACATGCGTGAAATCACAACATAAAAACCGCTACATCAGGGAATTAGCCAAAGAAATGACGGTGAAGTGATTATTAATTGTACTAATTTTGCGGCGAAGGGAGGGTTTTCAACGGTTAATGAAGTCACTGTCACGTAACGTCATTATTTTGCGATGGGCAGAGGAAATCGGCCAGAGGAGGCTGGCCGATGTTCGGTTTAGCGGCGCACACCCGTGATGCGGCACCACTCTTCTTTTTCAGCCACCGGATCAAGTGTGAAGCGCTCAATATAAGCTTCACAGACACCCTCAGCCTGGCTGGCCAGCACACCCGATAAGCCCAGATGTCCGCCCGCCTTTGGCAATACGCTAATCAGTGGCGCAAGCTCACGCAGCGGGCCTGCGAGGATATTGGCCACCACGACGTCTGCCAGGAGGTTCTCAGGCTGCTGATGCGGCAGATAGAGTGACAGGCGTTCAGATACGCCATTGCGTTCGGCGTTATCGCGGCTGGCCTGAATTGCTTGTGGATCGATATCGATACCAATCGCCTGCGCCGCGCCCAGTTTCAGTGCAGCAATGGCAAGAATGCCGGAACCACAGCCGAAATCGATGACGGTTTTGCCTTGTAGGTCGAGCCCGTCAAGCCAAGTCAGACACAATGAGGTGGTAGGATGGGTACCTGTACCAAACGCCAATCCTGGATCCAGCATCACGTTGACGGCATTCGGATCCGGCACGTCGCGCCAGCTCGGGCAGATCCACAAACGTTCACCGAAACGCATAGGGTGGAAGTTATCCATCCATTCACGTTCCCAGTCTTTATCTTCGATCTGCTCGATCTTATGGTGGAAATGCGATCCTAACAGCGGATGTTGACCCAACTCAGCGACCACATCATCCATTTCGGTTTCGGCATCAAACAGGCCGATGACATCGGTATCACCCCATAAGCGCGTTTCACCCGGCAGCGGTTCATAAACCGGGTTGTCATGGGTATCCTGGAAAGTCACGGATACGGCGCCGGCATCCATCAACGCATCGCTGAGCGGTTCGGCATTTTCACCGGTACTGTTAATTTTGATTTGAATCCAAGGCATAGCGTTTCTCTTTTATTCCACTGCAGCATTGCGCGCGTCAGGCGTGCTGCCAAACAAGTTGCCCACCACAAAGGCCAGCAGGCTTAAGATCAATGAGGGAACGATAGGGTGGAAACCCCACAGTTCGATATTCATGCTGGCGAGTAGCGTATAACAGGCTGCGCCAATCACCATGCCACTGATGGCTCCTGTTGAGTTGGCGCGTTCCCAATACAGTCCCAGTACCAGCGGCCACAGGAACACCGCTTCAAGGCCACCAAAGGCCAGCAGATTGAGCCAGATAATCATATCTGGTGGATTCCACGCAGCCAGCAGCAGTAATACACCCAGTACAAACGTGATAGTGCCCGAAAGCATGCGCAAGCGTGCTTCATTCTCGCTGTGCTGCGGTGCAATGCGCAGATAAAGATCTTTGATCAGCGTAGCGGAGGATTGTAGGAGCTGCGCATTAATCGTCGACATGATCGCTGCCATGGGCGCGGCGAGAAATATGCCCGCTGCCATCGGCGGTAGTACGGTGATCATCAGGGTGGGGATAACCCGATCCGGGACCGTCAGGTTCGGAATAATCGCGCGGCCCAATGCACCGGCCAGATGCATACCAAGCATCAAGATAACCACCACAATCGTGCCGAGCACAATGCCCCGGTGCATGGCCTTACTGTCTTTATAGGAGATACAGCGTACTGCCGTGTGCGGCAAACCAATCACGCCAAAGCAAACCAGTACGGCAAAGGAGCTGAGGAAGGTGGGATTGATAACATTGCCCACGCCTTCCGGTGACACCAGCTGCGGGTCAATAGTGCGTAGTTTGATGACGGCGGTTTCCAGCCCCCCAGCTTGATGTATCACCGCAAACAGCAGCAGGAAGGTACCAATCAGCATCACCAAACCCTGCATCGCATCATTGAGCACGCTGGCGCGAAAGCCGCCAAACGCGGTGTAGAGTGCGATGGTGCCGCCAAAAATCAACAGACCGGTGTCGTAAGGAATACCTGCCGCGGTTTCCAGCAGGCGCGCGCCACCGATAAACTGCACCGTCATTGCGCCGATGAAGGCTACAAGCAAGCTAATGCTGGAGAGCCAGATCAGTAGCGTGCTGCCATAACGGCCATACAGCATGTCATTCAGCGTCACAGCGTTATAGCGGCGGGCCAGAATGGCAAATTTTTTGCCCAGTACGCCAAGCGAAAGCCACACGGCGGGTACCTGAATCATCGCCAGCAATACCCAACCGAGACCATATTTATACGCCGCACCGGGGCCGCCAATAAACGAGCTGGCGCTGATGTAAGTGGTGGTAATGGTCATGGCCAAGACAAAACCGCCCATCGAACGGCTGCCAAGGAAATATTCAGTCAGGAAGTTGCCTTGCCGCTGTTTGCGCATGGCAAATACGGAAACTGCAGCGATGAGCACCAGATAAGCTAACAGGGGAAGAATGATTTCAGAGTCCATCATTGTCCTCCAAAGACATATCACGGAACAGGATGCGTACCATCAGCCAGCACAACACGATAAACAGTAACGGAGCGAATACGCAGGAAAACTCAAACCAACGTGGTAAGCCAAACATGCCGATCTCATTTCCGCCCAACCAGGCAGAAAGCCCCCAAACGGCGAGGTAAGCCAGCGTGAGATAAAACGACCAGCGCGCCTCTTTGTTCGCTTGTAAAAAACGCCAATCCATTATGCAACCTCAAAGGCAACAAAAATGAAAAAGGCCGGATTAACCGGCCTCTGTTTTGCTCTGCGCTGCAATTACTTCTCGTGCAGGCCGAGTTTTTTCTCCAGATAGTGGATGTTGGTACCACCCTGCTGGAAGTTTTCATCGGACATGATTTTCATCTGCAGTTCGATGTTGGTCTTGATGCCATCGATAATCAGCTCCGCCAGCGCGTTCTTCATGCGCGCAATCGCCACTTCACGGGTATCACCGTAAGTGATCAGCTTGCCGATCATTGAATCGTAGTACGGCGGCACGCTGTAACCGGAATAGATATGCGATTCCCAACGCACGCCAAAACCGCCTGGCGCGTGGAAACGGGTGATCTTGCCCGGGCTTGGCAGGAAGGTGTTCGGGTCTTCGGCGTTGATACGGCATTCCACCGCATGACCGCGTACGATCACGTCTTCCTGTTTGATCGACAGCGGCTGACCGGCAGCAATGCGCAGCTGCTCTTTGATCAGATCCACGCCGGTGATCATCTCGGTCACCGGATGCTCCACCTGAATACGGGTGTTCATCTCGATGAAGTAGAATTCACCGTTCTCGTACAGGAACTCGAAAGTACCCGCACCGCGATAACCGATTTCGACACAGGCTTTTGCGCAGCGCTCGCCAATGTAGCGACGCAGCTCGGCCGTGATGCCTGGCGCTGGCGCTTCTTCGACGACTTTCTGGTGACGGCGCTGCATTGAGCAGTCACGTTCCGCCAGATAGATAGCGTTGCCCTGACCGTCAGCCATGACCTGAATTTCGATATGGCGTGGGTTCTCGAGGAATTTCTCCATGTAGACCATGTCGTTGTTGAAAGCCGCTTTGGCTTCCGCTTTCGTCATGCCGATGGATTGTTCCAGATCTTTTTCGTGGCGCACCACGCGCATACCACGACCGCCGCCGCCGCCAGAGGCTTTGATAATCACCGGGTAGCCGATGCGCTTAGCGATGGCACGGTTTTTATCCATGTCTTCGGTCAGCGAGCCGTCAGATCCTGGCACGGTAGGTACGCCGGTTTTCTTCATCGCGGTGATCGCGGACACTTTGTCGCCCATCAGGCGGATGGTGTCAGCTTTCGGACCGATGAAAATAAAACCAGAGCGCTCAACCTGCTCGGCAAAATCGGCATTCTCAGAGAGGAAGCCGTAGCCTGGGTGGATCGCCACTGCGCCAGTGATTTCGGCGGCGGAGATCAGTGCAGGGATGTTCAGGTAGCTTTTGACCGACTGCGGCGGACCGATGCAGACAGTTTCGTCTGCGAGCAGCACATGCTTCAGGTCGCGATCAGCGGTTGAGTGAACCGCAACGGTCTTGATGCCTAATTCTTTACACGCGCGGAGAATACGCAGAGCGATCTCACCGCGGTTAGCAATGACAATTTTATCCAGCATGCTTCGCCTCGTTATTCGATGACGACCAGCGGCTCGTCAAATTCAACCGGTTGGCCGCTTTCCACCAAGATCGCCTTCACAACGCCGGATTTATCGGCTTCGATCTGGTTCATCATTTTCATCGCTTCAACGATGCACAGGGTATCGCCTGCGTTCACTTTCTGGCCCACTTCCACGAAGGCTTTCGCGTCCGGGCTTGGGGTACGGTAGAAAGTGCCGACCATCGGAGAACGCACGATGTGGCCAGTGATTTCCGGCTTAGCCGCTTCAGCAGGTGCTGCAGCAACAGGGGCAACAGCGGTAGCCAGTGCAGGCTGTTGCATCATTGGTGCAGCATAAGCCTGCTGCATCATTGGGTAGCCAGCGTTCGCAGGTGAACGGCTGATACGAACGGACTCTTCGCCCTCGGAGATTTCCAGCTCGGAGATGCCAGACTCTTCTACCAGTTCGATCAGTTTCTTAATTTTACGAATATCCATGAGTGTGGTTCCGTACTCTGTTTAATTGGAATGTGACAGGCGTTTTACTGCCGTTTGTAAAGCCCATGAGTATCCATCAGCGCCAAGTCCACAGATGACGCCGGCAGATACATCAGAAAGATAGGAGTGATGTCGGAACGGTTCGCGGGCATGCACGTTCGAGAGATGCACCTCGATAAAAGGTATGCTGACCGCCAACAGGGCATCACGCAGTGCAACGCTGGTATGCGTGAACGCAGCCGGATTGATGATGATGTAATCCACATTGCCACGGGCCTCGTGAATACGATCAATCAGCTGAAACTCTGCGTTCGATTGCAAATGACTTAATTTCACATCGTGCTGTTCAGCCTGTTGTGTCAGATCGCCGACAATTTGCGCCAGCGTGGTGTGACCATACTTATCAGGCTCGCGCGTCCCTAACAGATTCAGATTGGGACCGTTCAAAAGCAGTATGTGAAATTTGTGCGCCATCTTGCTGCTATCTCCTGCAATCAGTGAGGCATCGCGTAAAATACCGCGACATCTGCCGTTTGTCACTCCTGAGAGTGAAAAAGACGACTTCGCTTGCAATAAAGCCGGGCATTATATCCGTTTCGTCGCAATTCGCAGCAAAATACTGGTCTTATCTGCGAAGTTGATCGGATGCGGCCCTTGGGCCACACCTTTTAACAGATCTCGTGACAGGAAAACAACCTTGCGGGGATTATCGACGCAGAAGATTACGCAACTTATTGTAACGCCAGCCTAACAACACCAAAGCCAGCAGCGCATAAATCCAAGGCTGTGGGGAGAAGACTTTCACAGACCAAAGATAGTGGATAGGTGCGAGGATCGCGACAAGATAGATGCCGTTGTGCAGGGTTTGCCAGCGGCGACCCAATTTACGTTGCGCACGTTGAAACGAGGTGATGGCCAGCGCAAACAGCACTATCCAGCAGATCATCCCCAGCAACAAATAAGGACGTGAAACAATCTCTTTACCCAGCAGTTGCAGATGGTTGTAACCCAGCTCCAGCAGGTAGTAGCTTGTCAGATGCAAACAGGCCCACACAAAACACCACACACCCAGCATGCGCCGAGTGCGGATCAGCAAAGGTTGCTTCAGGTAGCGTGTTAAAGGGCTGACTAATAGCGTAGCCAGCAGCAACTTTAGCGCCATCCTGCCGGTAAAATGCTGAATATCTTTAGCCGGGTCGGCGCTCAGCCAACCTTGGCTGGCTGCCATGAATAAATAGACGAACGGCAAGAAGGCTGCCAGATGCAGCACCACTTTCAGCAGGGTGATTTGACGTAACGTCAGTCGCACTCAGTAGTTCTCCCGTAAATCGAGCCCGCGATAGAGCGATGCCACTTCTTTAGCGTAGCCGTTAAACAGCAGTGTTGGCTGACGTTCCACGTTGAGAATACCGCCAGAACCAATGAAACGCTCCGTCGCCTGTGACCAACGTGGATGATCAACGTGTGGGTTCACATTGGCGTAGAAACCATACTCATTAGCGGCGATCTGGCTCCATGTTGTCGGTGGTTGATCGCGGGTCAGCGTGATCTTGACGATCGATTTAATCCCTTTAAAGCCGTATTTCCACGGTACTGTCAGGCGAATCGGGGCGCCATTCTGGGGAGGAAGCGCTTTGCCGTACACGCCAGTGCTGAGTAACGTGAGGGGATGCATGGCCTCATCCAGGCGCATCCCTTCCACATATGGATAATCCAGCCCACCACCGATAAAACGATCTTTTTGGCCGGGCATTTGGTCCGGTGCATAGAGCGTCTGGAAAGCAACATAGCGCGCATTGCTGGTGGGTTCAGCCAGCTTGAGCAGTTTATTGAGCTCAAAGCCTACCCATGGGATCACCATTGACCAGGCTTCCACGCAGCGCATGCGATAAATACGTTGTTCCATGGCAAAACGCTTGAAGATGTCATCCATATCCAGCGTGATAGGTTTAGCGACTTCACCTTCAATACGTAACTGCCAGGGTTCAGTTTTCAGGGTGCCAGCATTGGCTGCCGGGTCGGCTTTATCCAAACCGAATTCATAAAAGTTGTTATATCCGGAAACCTTGTCGAACGGCGTCAGCGGCAAATTTGCCTGCCACTCTGCGGGCTTGGTGAATTGCAGGTCGCGGCCTGCGGGTGCGGGGGGACGATCGTTGCCTTTAAACCAGCTCAATACATCCGCCTGTGCGACACCGGGCAAGCTGGCCGCTGCTGCACCCAGCCCCAGCGCTTTCAAAACCTGACGGCGGCGCATATTAAAAATGCTTTCAGGCGTGACGTCGGCTTCTGTGGGGTATTGCTTCAGCTTCATGACATTCTCCGGCGAAAAAGTAGATAACTCACAGCTTGCTCAAATGGCAGGTGCCACGCCACTTTGCTCAGAAAAATATGAAATTTCCTGGTGGAGTCGCTCTGTTGAGAATAGGACGAAAAAGCCAGAGTAAAAGGTGGGGTATCACACTTTGCGGCTATACTCGCGGCGAAGGGCCAATTAGCATGGCGCACCACATCAATTTGATGCATGTCTGGCGCTGATTCAGACTATGTTTTGTGATATTTTGCTCAGGTTTGCGCCAGTGAGCTGTTTGGCGCGGGTCGGATGGCGGCCGTTAAGAACCGCAGTGATACGGGCACAGGGATGCGATTAACAACTAAGTTTTCTGCGTTTATTACATTATTAAGCTTACTGGCAATGCTATTGATGCTGGTTGGCTGCGCTTTTAGTTTTATCTGGCTGTCGCAGCAGCGGGTAGAGACGCGTATCAACACGCTGGCTACCGAAGTCGATAAAGCGCTCGCAACACAATCGCCGCAAGAACTCACGCAATGGCTGACAAGGCTGATGCCGGTGATTAATGCCGAACAGATTGAGATGCGAAACGGCGATGACGTCATTTTCCAGCTCAATCGGCATGAAAATCCCATGCTGGAAGACGAACTGAACCGTTTTATCCAATTTGACATCCCTCTGGCGCATTCACCAGGTCTCGGGTTGCGTGTTGTGGTGCTCGATCCCGCTAAAACATGGTTCCGCTCCTTCACCGGCGCCTATACCTTAATTGTTTTGTGCACCGTCGTTGCTATCATGTCGGCTTTGTTGGTGATGACGCATCGCTGGATCACCCGCCGTTGGCAGAACATGGAGCATTTAGAAGATCGTTCCGAACGTATTCTGGCGGGTGAGCGGATTCCTCAAATCGGCCATGACAGTGAATGGCCACCCAAAGCCAGCCGGGCGATGGATGCCTTATTAAATGATCTTCAGGAAGCGGGCGAGCAGCGCTTACGCATTGATACCCTGATTCGTACCTTTGCTGCTCAGGATTCGCGAACGGGAGTAAATAATCGTCTTTTCTTTGATAACCAACTGGCGACCCTGCTGGAAGATCAGGAAGATGTCGGTACGCATGGCGTCGTCATGATGGTGCGGTTGCCGGATCTTGAGACGTTGCACGAAACGCTGGGCCCGACGCTGGTGGACGAATACCTGTTTGATATGATCAACATGTTATCGACGTTTGTTCTGCGTTATCCCGGCGCCTTGCTGGCGCGCTATTTCCGCAGTGATTTTGCCGTGCTGCTGCCACATCGTACGCTGAAAGAGGCCAACAGTATTGCGGATCAACTGGTCAACGCCGTTGATTCGCTGCCACCCATGCGCATGGTCGATCGCGATGACATTATTCACATTGGCATTAGCGCCTGGCGGAGCGGCCAAAGCGTTCCTCAGGTGATGGACAGCGTGGAAATGGCAACGCGGCGTGCGATGCTGCAGGGGGGCAACAGCTGGTCAGTGGGTGAAGGCAACACGCTGGATATGGGCCGCGGTAGCGTACGTTGGCGTACCTTATTGGAAAACACCCTTAACCGTGGTGGCCCAAGGCTTTATCAGAAACCCGCCGTACTTTTAGACGGTAAAGTTCATCACCGCGAAATGCTGGCTCGTGTTTTTGACGGTGATAAAGAGGTGGTGTCAGCTGAATTTATGCCGCTGGTCTTACAGCTCGGCCTGACCGATAGCTGGGACCGCCAGCTTGTGACACGTATTGCTGCACTGTCTGAAGTATGGCCCGATGAAACTCTGGCCCTGCCGGTGAATATTGATTCATTATTACAGCGACCTTTTCAACGTTGGCTGCAAAAGCTGCTGTTGCAGTGCACTAAATCGCAAAGAAAACGTTTTTTATTTGAACTTGCCGAGGCCGATGTTTGTCAACACATCAATCGCTTAGTACCGGTTTTCCGAATGCTGACGGCTTTTGGCTGCCGTATCGCGGTGGATCAGGCGGGATTGACCGTCGTGAGCAGTGCTTACATCAAGCAATTTCCCATTGAAGTGATCAAGCTTGATCCGGGCTTAGTGCGTAATATTGAGCGCCGCACTGAAAATCAGTTGTTTGTACAAAGTTTGCTGGAAGTGTGCAAATCCGCTCAAACCCAGGTTTTCGCAACGGGAGTGCGTACGCGTGCGGAGTGGCAGAGCTTGGCCGGGTTAGGTGTTTCGGGTGGACAAGGCGACTTCTTCGCACCTTCATTACCTGTTAACAGTAATGTGAAAAAACACTCGCAACGTTACCGAATTTAATGTTTACGAGCGTGTTATGAGGTAGAAGGTCATTTTTATATCCTTTATATTGCCGCTTGCGCAGCTCACGTAGTAGGAAATGTTAGATTTTATGTCGGAATTCACTCGTGCTCGACGGGTGAATTTGCGTTTAATAGGGCGGCTTAGCGCTATTTAACGGTGGCCAGGGATAAGCGAATCGGCCCAAAAAATTATTCAGCGTATTTTTTCACCGAAGCAGAACGTTTTTGCGCCTTGTAGCGGCTTCGCGTGGTTGGTAAAGTAGGCGGATTTTATTTTCCGCCCCCAGCTTGCAGGATTATCCCTTAGTATGTTTAAAAAATTTCGTGGCATGTTTTCCAATGACTTGTCCATTGACCTGGGTACCGCGAATACCCTGATTTACGTAAAAGGACAAGGCATCGTGCTGAACGAGCCTTCCGTGGTTGCCATTCGTCAGGATCGTGCTGGCTCGCCTAAGAGCGTAGCTGCTGTGGGTCATGACGCGAAGCAGATGCTTGGCCGTACGCCGGGCAACATCGCGGCTATCCGTCCAATGAAAGACGGTGTTATCGCCGACTTCTTCGTTACTGAGAAAATGCTCCAGCACTTTATTAAGCAAGTGCACAGCAACAGCTTTATGCGTCCTAGCCCACGCGTACTGGTTTGTGTACCTGTCGGTGCAACTCAGGTTGAGCGTCGTGCTATCCGTGAATCAGCACAGGGCGCGGGCGCGCGTGAAGTGTTCCTGATTGAAGAGCCAATGGCTGCTGCAATTGGTGCTGGCTTGCCAGTATCCGAAGCGACAGGTTCAATGGTGGTGGATATCGGTGGTGGTACCACTGAAGTTGCCGTGATCTCATTGAACGGTGTGGTCTACTCTTCTTCTGTACGTATTGGTGGTGACCGCTTCGACGAAGCCATCATTAATTATGTACGCCGCAACTACGGCTCACTGATTGGTGAAGCCACTGCGGAACGTATTAAACACGGTATTGGCTCGGCCTATCCGGGTGATGAAGTGCACGAAATTGAAGTGCGTGGTCGTAACCTGGCTGAAGGTGTGCCGCGTGGCTTTACGCTGAACTCCAATGAGATCCTCGAAGCGCTGCAAGAACCGTTGACCGGTATCGTGAGTGCCGTCATGGTGGCGCTGGAGCAGTGCCCGCCGGAACTGGCTTCCGATATCTCCGAGCGCGGCATGGTGCTGACCGGTGGTGGCGCATTGCTGCGTAACCTCGATCGTCTGCTGATGGAAGAGACGGGCATTCCGGTCGTTGTGGCAGAAGATCCGCTGACCTGCGTCGCTCGTGGCGGTGGTAAAGCGTTGGAAATGATCGACATGCATGGCGGCGATTTGTTCAGCGAGGAGTAATTCCTCATCGGCTGAGACCGTGGTCAAATTGCGCAGGGAGTCGCGCTAATCGACGCTGCGCACGACGGCGTGATGCGTCCAGCCCTGGAGGCGTTGGTCATATGGCTAACGCTTCTTCCCTGATGTCGAGGAACACGCAGATTTTATGAAGCCGATTTTTAGCAGGGGACCTTCCCTGCAGTTGCGCCTCTTTCTGGCAGTCATTGTGGCTATTGCGATTATTATCGCTGACAGCCGCGTGAGCTCCTTTTCCCAGATCCGCAACTACCTGGACACATCGGTGAGTCCATTTTATTTTCTGGCCAATGGGCCACGACAGCTTCTGGACGGCGTCTCTGAAACGCTAGCCTCGCGCCAGCAGCTCGAACTGGAAAATAAAGCCTTACGCCGTGAGCTCTTCCTGAAAAACAGTGACCTGCTGATGCTGGGGCAATACAAGCAGGAAAACGCGCGCTTGCGTGAGCTGCTCGGCTCGCCGCTGCGCCAGGACGAGCACAAGATGGTGACCCAGGTGATCTCTACCGGGACCGATCCTTACACCGATCAGGTGGTGATCGACAAAGGCAGCGTAAACGGTGTTTACGAAGGCCAGCCGGTGATCAGTGATAAAGGTGTCGTCGGTCAGGTAGTGGCGGTGGGGCAAGTGACCAGCCGTGTTCTGCTGATTTGCGATGCTTCACATGCGCTTCCGATTCAGGTGCTACGTAACGATATTCGCGTAATAGCGGCCGGTAACGGCTGTAGCGAAGATCTGCAGCTGGAACATCTGCCGGGTAACACGGACATTCGCGTGGGCGATGTACTGGTTACGTCGGGCCTCGGTGGTCGTTTCCCTGAAGGCTATCCGGTTGGCGTGGTGTCCTCAGTCAAAGTGGATACCCAACGTGCTTATACTGTGATTCAGGCGCATCCAACGGCGGGTCTGCAACGCCTGCGTTATCTGTTGCTGCTGTGGGGCGCGGATAAGAACGGTGACATGCCAATGGCACCGGATGAAGTGCACCGTGTGGCGAATGAACGTCTGATGCAGATGATGCCGCAAGTCCTGCCGCCCGCAGGCGAAATGGGGCCTCCGGCACCCGATATGATGCAACAGATGGGGCCGCCAGCGCCCGCTAATGGCAGTCGTTCGCAAGGGATTCCTGCGAACACACGCGGAGGCCAGCCTTGAGTCGATATCGCAGCCAGGGCCGATGGGTTATCTGGCTGTCCTTTCTGATTGCCCTCATTCTGCAAATCATGCCTTGGCCGGAACAGATATTCATGTTCCGGCCTTCATGGCTTTTGTTGATCCTGATTTACTGGGTTCTGGCGCTGCCACACCGCGTGAATGTCGGGACCGGCTTTTTTTTGGGTGCCGTCATGGATCTGGTGGCCGGTTCAACACTGGGCGTCCGTGCGCTGGCGTTCAGCATCATCGCGTATCTGGTGGCCTTCAAATTTCAGCTATTCCGAAATCTGGCGTTGTGGCAGCAGGCATTAATGGTTATGGTGCTGTCGCTTGCAGTCGATGTCATTGTTTTTTGGGCTGAATTTTTGGTGATCAATGTCTCATTCCGTCCTGAAATCTTCTGGAGCAGTGTAGTCGACGGCATCCTATGGCCTTGGCTATTCTTATTAATGAGAAAGATTCGCCGCCAGTTCGCTGTTCAGTAAGGAAGACTATGATAACCCTGTATCTCGCCTCCGGCTCACCGCGTCGCCGTGAGCTGCTCACACAGCTTGGCCTGCAATTCGAACGTCTTATTACGGATGTCGAAGAGCAGCGCCAGCCGGATGAGGCGGCGGAAGCCTATGTGCGTCGCCTGGCGTCGGACAAAGCGCGGGCAGGGGTGGCTGTTGCACCGCAGGATCTACCGGTGTTAGGTGCCGACACTATCGTCGTGCTCAACAACGAGGTGCTGGAAAAGCCACGTGATGCCGAGCATGCTGCAGAGATACTCAGTAAACTCTCTGGGCAAACGCATCAGGTGATGACTGCGGTAGCGATAGCCGATGCGCAGCGTGAACTGGATTGCCTTGTGACCACTGACGTGACATTTCGCAATATCACGGCAGAGGAAATTTCGCACTATATCGCCAGCGGCGAGCCGATGGATAAAGCCGGCGCGTACGGAATACAGGGCCTGGGCGGTAATTTCGTCCGCAGGATTAATGGAAGTTATCACGCCGTAGTGGGATTACCGCTGGTTGAGACCAATGAGCTGCTGAGCCATTTTCAGTCGCTGCGTGCGTTAAGGGGACAAGATGACGGCTGAACTGCTGGTAAACGTTACACCTTCTGAAACTCGTGTTGCCTATATTGATGGCGGCATCTTGCAGGAAATCCACATTGAGCGCGAAGCACGGCGCGGCATCGTGGGTAACATTTATAAGGGACGCATCAGCCGCGTCTTGCCAGGCATGCAGGCAGCCTTTGTCGATATCGGCATGGATAAAGCCGCCTTCCTGCATGCTTCCGACATCATGCCGCATACCGAATGCGTTGCGGGTGATGAAAAGAAGAATTTTGTGGTCCGTGATATCAGTGAGCTGGTGCGCCCCGGCCAGGATTTAGTGGTGCAGGTGGTGAAAGATCCGCTGGGAACCAAAGGTGCGCGCCTCACCACTGATATTACGCTGCCATCGCGTTACCTGGTGTTTATGCCCGGCGCTTCCCATGTGGGGGTTTCGCAGCGTATCGAAAGCGAAGCCGAGCGCGATCGTCTGAAAGCGGTGGTTTCCGCTTACTGCGACGACCTGGGTGGCTTTATTATTCGTACCGCCGCTGAAGGCATTTGCGAAAACGATCTGGCGCAGGACGCCGCCTTCCTCAAACGACTGTGGACCAAAGTCAGCGAGCGCAAGAAGCGCAACCAGACACGCTGCCTGTTGTACGGTGAGTTAGCGCTGGCGCAGCGTGTATTGCGTGATTTCGCGGGCGCAGCGCTGGATCGCATCCGGGTTGATTCGCGTCTGACCTGCGATCTGCTGGTGGAGTTTACCGGCGAATATATCCCGGAGATGGCCAGCAAACTGGAGTTATACAGCGGTAAGCAACCGATCTTCGACTTGTTTGACGTTGAGAATGAAATCCAGCGCTCGTTGGAACGCAAGGTTGAATTGAAGTCAGGCGGCTATTTGATCATCGATCAAACAGAAGCCATGACCACGGTGGATATCAACACCGGTGCCTTTGTCGGGCATCGAAATCTTGACGAAACTATCTTCAACACCAACATTGAAGCGACTCAGGCGATTGCTCGCCAACTGCGGCTGCGCAACCTAGGTGGCATTATCATCATCGATTTTATCGATATGAGTAATGACGAACACCGTCGCCGTGTCCTGCATTCGCTGGAGAGCGCGCTAAGCAAAGATCGTGTGAAAACCGGCATCAACGGTTTCTCGGCACTGGGCTTGGTGGAAATGACGCGTAAGCGCACGCGTGAAAGTATCGAGCATGTTCTCTGTGCCGATTGTCCGGTATGTAAGGGGCGCGGTACGCTCAAAACCGTTGAGACAGTGTGTTATGAGATCATGCGTGAAATTGTTCGCGTGCATCACGCCTACGATTCTGACCGCTTCCTGGTGTATGTGTCCCCAGCGGTAGGGGAAGCGCTGAAAAGTGAAGAGTCACATGCGCTGGCGGAAGTGGAAATCTTTGTCGGTAAGCAGGTTAAAGTCCATGTTGAGCCGCTCTATACACAGGAGCAGTTTGACGTCGTCATGATGTAAATCGTGAGGTTGAAGGCTGTAATCCAACAGAAAGCAAGGAGAGGTGTGTGAGGCGGTTGCCGAGGATATTGTTACTGCTGCTCGCCGCAATCATCGTTATTGTGGCGCTGCTAGTCAGCGGGTTGCGCCTCGTGATGCCGCATCTCAACAGCTATCGCAGCGACATACTGCAGACGATTTCACGCGTCAGCGGCATGAAGGTGGACGCCAGTGAACTGCAGGGGAAATGGGAGAACTTCGGCCCGACCCTGCAGGTCCGCGATTTCAATGTCGCCATGCCGGATGAGGGAAAACTCACCATTGGCCGCGTCAATCTGGCGCTCAATATCTGGCAATCCTTGCTGCACTGGCGCTGGCAGTTCCGCGATCTCACCTTCTGGCAGCTGCGTCTCGAAACCAACCATCCGTTGCTCACCAGCGATCAGCAAAAAAATAGCTTTAGACCGGCGCAGATTAACGATCTGTTCCTACGCCAGTTTGACCATTTCGATCTGCGTGATAGCAGTATTCGCTTCCTGACGCCCTCCGGCCAGCATGCCGAGTTAGCGATCCCGCGTTTGACCTGGCTTAACGAAAGTACGCGCCATCGTGCGGAAGGGGAGGTCAGCCTCTCCAGCTTTACCGGTCAGCATGGTGTTGTGCAGGTCAGACTCGATTTGAATGATACCAATGGACTGCTTAACGATGGCCGTATCTGGATGCAAGCGGATGACGTAGACGTGCGGCCGTGGATTGGCCCTTGGCTACGAGACAATACCAGTCTGGAAAGTGCGCGCTTCAGCCTGGCGGCTTGGGTCAATTTGCGTGATGGCGATGTCTATGCCGGTGATTTACTGCTGAGCAAAGGCGGCGCGCGTTGGCGTGGTGAGCAGGGCGATCACCAGTTGCAGGTAGATGGATTAACCGCACATCTGTCGCGTTTCCAAAACGGCTGGAGTCTGTCAGTGCCGCAAACGCGTCTCAGCACGGATGGCATTGCCTGGGCACCGGGCCATTTTTCTGTGCTGTGGAAACCGGAAGATCAGCAGATGTTAGGCGCGAACAGTGGCGCAGAAGTGCGCGTGCGCGCCACGCAGCTCGATCTGGAACGTCTGGCACCGTTAGTGCCGCTGTTCAAGCCGTTATCGCCGACCTTACTGGATAACTGGCGTGCACTGCAGCCGCGCGGCAACATTGATGCGCTGGCGCTAGATATTCCGCTGAATCAACCTGAGCAAACACGTTTGCAAGCCAAATGGCGCAATCTTGCTTGGCAGCAATGGGAGCTGCTGCCCGGTATCAGCAATTTGAGCGGCAGTGCGGCAGGCAGCGTGAGCAATGGACAGCTTGATGTGGCGATGGGACAAGCAGAAGTGCCCTATGGTGATATGTTCCAGGCTCCGCTGCAGATTAAGCAGATCACCGGCAAAGTTAACTGGTTACGAGATGCCAACGGTTTAACGCTGGATGGCCAAAACCTCGATGTACAAGCCCGCTCACTGTGGGCGAGAGGGGATTTTCGCTATCAGCAGAATCTCGGTAAATCGCCTCGCCTCGACATTCTGGCAGGCATTCGCGTTACCGATGCGGGTGATGCCTGGCGCTACTTCCCGGAACCGCTGATGGGGCACGATCTGACGCACTTCCTCAGTGAGTCGATCAAAGGCGGACAGGTGGATAACGCCACGCTGCTGTTCGCGGGGGACCCGAGCTTATTCCCGTTCAAACATAATGACGGCATGTTTGAGGTCTGGGTACCGCTGCGCAACTCTACGTTCCAGTTCCAGCCCGGTTGGCCAGCGCTGGAGAACCTCGATATCAATCTCGACTTCTTAAACAATGGACTGTGGATGAAGGCGGAGAAGACCAAGCTGGGCGATGTGGACGCGCGCAACGTCAGTGCGGTGATTCCTGACTATCTCAAAGAGAAGCTAATTATCGATGGCGATCTCAGTGGGGAAGGCCAGCAAATTGCCGATTACTTTGAACAGACACCGCTGAAATCAACCTTGGGTGCGGCGCTACAGCAGTTGCAGATTGGTGGCAACGTGCGCGGTTCGCTGAATCTGGATATTCCGTTGGATGGTGAGCTGGTGCACGCCAGTGGCAACGTGCTCTTGAACAACAATAGCCTGCACATCAAACCGTTAAAAACCACGTTAAACAATCTCACCGGACGTTTCCGTTACAACAACGGCAACCTCGAAAGTGAAGAGATGCAGGCTAACTGGTTCGGGCAGCCAACCGGCGTCAGCTTCAGCACTACGGAAAATCCAAATGACTTCGGCGTTAACGTCAAATTGTCGGGTGACTGGCAGCCAGCGAAACTGAACGTGTTACCGCAAAGCCTGACCAGCCAGTTAAGTGGCAGCTTGCCGTGGCAGGGAAATGTGGATATCACGTTGCCGCACAAAGGCGGTGCCAGTTATAAAGTGGATTTGAAGGGAGAAGGTAAGTCGGTAAGCAGTCACTTACCTGCTCCGCTCGATAAATCGGCTGGTGAGGCGATGCCGATTGCTATTAACGCTACTGGCGATCTTCACGGTTTCACCTTGAGTGGCAGTGTGCGTGAGCATAACCGTTTTAACAGCCGCTGGATTCTGGAGCCGCAATTGCGTGTCGACCGCGGTATCTGGCTCAACGATGCCAAAAGCACGCCGAAGCTGCCTGAGAAACGCGGCATGGAGTTGAATCTGCCCGCACTGGACGGTGAAGCGTGGCTAAGACTGATGGGAAGTTCCGGTAACGCACGTAACGCGCAGGGCGAAACAGAAGTCGGTGGTGCGCTGGTGCCGGGCGATGTGATTTTGCGGACGCCAGCCCTGACGCTAGGGGGCCAGAAATGGCATGACGTCAACGCGACCGTGACGCAAGGGCCGACAGGTAATACCCAAGTTCAGCTTGAGAGCCGCGAAGCGCGCGGCAGTTTGATGACTGCTCAGCATGTGCCCTGGCAGATTGACCTCAGCTATCTTTATTACAATCCAGAATGGCCAGATAAACAGGACAGCGCGGCTTCACCGTTCGGTGACAACAGCAGCAGTCTCAACTTCAGCAGTTGGCCTGCTATACAGTTTAACTGTGACGAGTGTTGGTTACGCGGTCAAAAGTTTGGCCACATGCAGGCCAGACTGCAGCCTAAAGGCGATACGTTAGCACTCACTAACGGCAGCGTGGATACCGGCAGTTCTAAGTTGCTGATCAACGGTGAGTGGGTGAACAAACCGGGCGATCAGCGCACCTCTTTGAAAGGGACGCTGAGCGGTAAGAATATTAATGACGCCACCAACTGGTTCGGCATGAACACGCCGCTGCGTGATGCGCCATTTAAACTTGATTATGACCTGCACTGGCGCTCTGCACCGTGGCAGCCGTCAGAAGAGACCTTGAGTGGCACTCTGAAAACCCACTTCGGCAAAGGCCAAATCGCCGATGTGAATACCGGCCGAGCGGGTCAGCTGCTGCGTCTGTTCAGTTTTGATGCCCTACTGCGCAAGCTGCGTTTTGACTTCAGCGACACCTTCAGCGAAGGCTTCTACTTCGACTCGATTAACGGCACGGCCTGGATTGAAAATGGCGTGATGCGCACCGATAACTTGCTGGTAGATGGGCTAGAAGCGGATATCGCCATGCAAGGTCATATCGATCTGGTGAAACGCCAAATTGATATGGAAGCCGTAGTGGCACCCGAAATTTCCGCTGGTGTAGGTGTGGCGACCGCTTTTGTGGTCAACCCGGTGATTGGTGCGGCGGTGTTTGCCGCCAGTAAAGTCTTGGGGCCGATATGGAATAAGATTTCGCTACTGCGTTATCACATTAGCGGACCACTGGATAAACCGGAAATCAGTGAAGTGCTGCGCAAACCGCGCGAAGACGATAATAAGTGAATTTGACGTTGTCGGGGAATTGCCTCAGGCTATGACTATCCGAGCACATAATGAGTGAGAAACGATGACTCTGAATCTGGTAAGTGAGCAGTTACTAGCTTCGAACAGCATTAATCAGCAGGACCTTTTTTCCCTGTTAGGGCAGCTTTCAGAACGTCGTCTGGATTATGCCGATCTCTATTTCCAGTCTAGCTTCCATGAATCATGGGTGCTGGAAGACAAAATCATTAAAGATGGCTCCTACCACATCGATCAAGGCGTGGGTGTGCGAGCCATCAGCGGTGAGAAAACTGGCTTCGCCTACGCGGACCAAATCACCCTAAACGCACTGCGCCAGTCGTCTGAAGCGGCGCGCAGCATCGTGCGGGAGCAGGGGAATGGCAAAGCGCATACCCTTTCTGCCGTGGTCAATCGTTCACTGTATGCCCCCATTAACCCACTGGATAGCCTGACGCGCGAAGACAAAATTGCATTACTGCATCGCGTCGATAAAGTGGCCCGCGCAACCGATCCACGCGTGCAGGAAGTGAATGCCAGCCTGAGCGGTGTGTATGAGCAGGTGCTGGTGGCGGCGACCGATGGCACACTGGCGGCAGATATCCGTCCACTGGTGCGTTTATCTATCAGCGTGCAGGTTGAAGATCAGGGCAAGCGCGAGCGCGGCTCTAGCGGCGGCGGCGCGCGTACCGGTTATGAGTTCTTCTTCGCTGATGAAAATGGCGATGTGCGTGCTGATGCATGGGCACGTGAAGCCGTTCGTTTGGCGCTGGTTAACCTGTCTGCAGTTGCGGCACCTGCCGGAACCCTGCCGGTAGTGTTGGGCGCAGGCTGGCCTGGCGTGCTGCTGCATGAAGCGGTGGGCCACGGTCTGGAAGGTGATTTCAACCGCCGTGAAACCTCCGTATTCAGCGGTAAGATGGGGCAGTTGGTGGCCTCAGAACTCTGCACCGTGGTGGACGATGGCACCATCGAGGGCCTGCGCGGTTCTCTGGCGGTGGATGATGAAGGGGTGCCAGGTCAGTACAACGTGCTGATTGAGAACGGCATACTGAAAGGCTATATGCAGGACAAGCTTAATGCGCGTTTGATGGGCGTGCCGCCGACAGGTAATGGCCGCCGTGAGTCTTATGCCCATCTGCCGATGCCACGTATGACCAACACCTATATGCTGGCGGGCAAATCCACGCCACAGGATATTATTGAGAGCGTGGAGTATGGCTTGTATGCGCCAAACTTCGGTGGGGGTCAGGTGGATATCACGTCCGGCAAATTTGTCTTCTCCACTTCAGAGCCTATCTGATTGAGAACGGCAAAGTGACCAAACCGGTGAAGGGCGCAACGCTGATCGGTTCCGGCATTGAAGCGATGCAGCAGATTTCAATGGTGGGCAACGATCTGGCGCTGGATAAAGGCGTTGGCGTTTGCGGTAAAGAGGGGCAGAGCGTGCCAGTAGGTGTGGGTCAGCCGACCCTGAAACTGGATAAAATCACGGTTGGCGGAACGGCCTAATGATTCCTGGTGCGCATAAATGCGCACCCTACGAATTACTGTGCAGTCTGATTGCCCCCAAGGCGCACCCTACGAATCACTGTGCAGTCTGATTGCCCCCAAGGTGCACCTTACGAATCACTGTGCATTCTGATTGCCCCCAAGGCGCACCTTACGAATGACTGTACAGTGTGAGTGCTTCCGTGGGGCACTCTACTGCCCACTCTACATATTACCCTTCAGTCTGGGTGTTCCTGTGCTACAGCCTATGAATGGCGGCACCTTCCATCGTAGGGGCGCCATTTATGGCGACCTGGGGTCTCAGCTTTTACGATGCTGCTGATACTGCTGCGCCACTTGCTTGAAGTACTCGGTCAGATAATCAATACACACCTGCACTTTCAATGGCATCTTGTCCTTCTCGGTATAAAGCGCATACACCGGACGGGGTTCTGAATAGTATTGCGGGAACAGAATGTCGATCTCCCCGGCGTTGATTTCGTCAATCACCCACATCAACGGCACATAAGCGATGCCGCAACCCGCCTTCAGCCAGCGAATCAGCGTTTGTGAATCATTGGTCACGAAGCGCCCTTGCGGTGTGAGCTTGGTCACCAGACCTTCTGGCGCCACTAGCTCAAAGGTGTTATCCGGGCGAACGCTATACTCCAGCCATGAAAAATTATCGATTTCGCCAGGTTTATCTGGGGTGCCATTGAGCGCCAGGTAGCTTTTTGCCGCACACACCACCATCGGCATCGCGCCGAGGCGACGGGAGAACAGGTTGGAATCCTGTAAAGCGCCGACGCGAACCACCAGATCTAGCCCATTCGCAATCAGGTCCGGAGCCGGAATGCCTGTTACCAGATTGACGCTCAGACCGGGATATTCTTTCAGCATTTCGCTGGTCATCGCCGACAAAACATTTTGCGCCATGGTTGAAGAACAGCCGATACGCAAAATGCCGATTGGCGTATTATTGAAGGCGTATAGCTGCTCATGGACCTGTGATGCTTCTGCTAGCATACGGCGACAACCTTGATAGTAGATCCTGCCAGCTTCGGTCAGGCCAAGGCTGCGTGTGCTGCGATTTAACAATTTAACCTGCAGTTCATCTTCCAATTTGGCAACGATCTGGCTGATTGACGAAACGCTAAGATGGAGTTGACGGGCCGCCGCAGTAAATGAGCCTAATTCAACCACTTTGGCGAAAATGGACATGCCTTTGAGTCGTTCCATTGTTTACTCTGGCTAAAAAGTGATTTAGCTCACAATATGTAGAAAACGTATAGTCAAGCGCGTTACTATACGCACGCTGGGTCTGTTCACCGCACCTTAACACGGCTGTGTTTACTCGATGATACGCTATCATTAGCGCAATGCGGCCTGAATGTTGCCATCAGTCTCCCAATTATCCCCTGATTATCAACCCATCTTGCTACGTGGCATGTGGGCGGGTATCGGTGCGATCCGGCAAGGTCGAACTAAGGAACCGAAATGAGTGTGCTTCCGGTATTTGTGGTATTCGGGCTGAGTTTTCCGCCCATCTTCATTGAACTACTGGTTTCGCTGGCGCTGTTCTGGCTGGTGAAACGCGTGCTGACGCCCAGCGGACTTTACGATCTGGTGTGGCATCCGGCACTTTTTAACACAGCGTTGTACTGCTGTGTGTTTTACCTTGTATCCCGTCTATTCGTCTGAGGTTTTTAAGTGAAAGCGCTAATAAGAAAAATCGCGCGTTACGCGATTACGCTCCTGCTGGTTATCATCGCAATCGTGATCATCTTCCGCGCCTGGGTGTTTTACACCGAATCACCCTGGACGCGTGACGCCAAATTCTCCGCCGATGTCGTGGCAATCTCACCCGATGTCACCGGTCTCATCACTGATGTGCCAGTACGTGATAACCAACTGGTGAAAAAAGGCGACACGCTGTTTGTGGTCGATCGTCCGCGCTATCAAAAAGCGCTGGATGAAGCCCAAGCCGATGTCGAATATTACCAGGCACTGGTAAACGAGAAACGCCGTGAAGCAGCGCGTCGTAACCAACTCGGCACCAGCGCGATGTCACGTGAAGCTATCGATCAAGCCAACAACGATCTGCAAACCAGCGAACACCAGTTGGCGAAGTCTGTCGCGACACGCGATTTGGCAGTGATCGACTTGGATCGTACCACCATTAAAGCACCGTCCGACGGCTGGGTGACTAACCTCAATGTCTATGAAGGTGAGTTCATCACACGCGGTTCTGTCGCCGTTGCGCTGGTACAGCAGCACTCGTTCTATGTGTTGGCCTATATGGAAGAGACCAAACTGGATGGCGTACGTCCGGGCTTCCGTGCCGAAATAACCCCGCTGGGCAGTAATACTGTGTTGCGCGGCACCGTGGACAGCATTGCTGCCGGTGTGACCAACAGCAGCAGCAGCGTTGATAGCAAAGGCATGGCGACCATCGATTCCAATCTTGAGTGGGTGCGTTTGGCGCAGCGTGTGCCAGTGCGTATTCATCTTGACGATCAGCCGGGTAACCGCTTCCCTGCGGGAACCACCGCCACCGTGGTGATCACCGGTGACAAAGACCGTCAGACCAAAGTCTCGCCGCTGACGCAGTTCTTTAACCGCCTGCGCGAGTTTGGTTAAGCGAGGGCGTTATGATTGAGTTTTTGCGTTTCCCGGTAAAGCTGACATTCGCGCTGGTTGCCGCGTTGATGATTGGCTTTCACTTTAATCTGGAAACGCCGCGTTGGGCGGTGATGACTGCCGGTATTGTGGCCGGTGGTACCGCTTTTGCTGCAGGGGGAGATCCCTACTCTGGCGCACTGCGCTATCGCGGCATTCTTCGCATCATTGGTACTTTTATCGGTTGTATCGCTGCGCTCACCATCATGATTGCCACAGTCCGTGCGCCGGTGGTCATGCTGTTGCTGTGCTGCTTGTGGGCAGGGATGTGCGTCTGGCTCTCTTCACTGATTAAAGTGGAGAACTCCTACGCACTCGGCCTCGCGGGATACACTGCGCTCATTATTGTGGTCACGGCGGATGCCAGTGGCGGCCTCACGCTGGCACCGCAGTTTGCTGTGGAACGTTGCAGCGAAATCGTAATTGGTATTCTGTGTGCGATTCTCGCTGATATGCTCTTTTCACCGCGTTCGATTAAAAAAGTGATCGACGCGGAAGTCGATGCGCTGCTGGTGGCACATTACAAACTGCTGCAACTGTGCGTGGCGCATGGTGACAAAGACGAAGTCGATAACGCCTGGAGCGCGCTGGTACGTCGTACCACCGCACTTAACGGCATGCGTAGCCAGTTGTTGATGGAGTCATCTCGCTGGAAGAACACCAGCCGACGCCTGCAGATGTTAAATACGCTGTCGCTCACCTTGATCACCCAAGCGGCAGAAACCTTCCTGATTCAGAATTCACGCCCCGAATATATTCCGCCTCAGTATCGTCTGCTGATTGAGAAAGAGGTCAGCAACGTTAACGATGTACATAAACGTATGAAGGTGATGCGCCGCTTGATTGGCATCACCAGTAAAACGGTGCCGATGACGGTTGCAAGCTGGGTCGGTGCGGCCACAGAGTATCTGCTGTTAATCAACGGAGTGAAAAGCAACAGCCGCATTACCACGCTGGAAGAGAGTATTTTACAGCGTGAAGTGGTGATTCAGGCGCGCTCTGCAGAAACCCATCATGCAATGATCAACGGCGTGCGTACGTTTGTCGCCACGGCGCTCGGCTCGCTGTTCTGGCTGTATACCGGCTGGACCTCCGCCAGTGGCTGTATGGTGATGCTGGCGGTAATCACCGCGCTGGCCATGCGTATGCCGAATCCGCTGATGATGGCAAAAGACTTCTTCTACGGCATGGCGTTTGCCGTCCCGCTCGGTTTGCTCTACTTCGTCTATATCCTGCCTGCAACGCAGCAAAGTGCGTTGCTATTGTGTATTTCGATCGGCGCTTTGGGCTTTATTGGCGGTATTTTTGTGCAGCGGCGGCAGATCGGGACGCTGGGTGCGCTGATTGGTACCATCAACGTGCTGGTGCTGGATAATCCGATGAAGTTTGAGTTCAACGTGTTCCTTGATAACGCGTTGGGTCAGTGGATTGGCAGCTTCGTGGCGATGATGGTGATTCTGCTGATCCGCGATAAATCGAAAGCGCGTACCGGCCGCAAACTGCTCAACCGCTTCATGTATGCCGCTGTGGCCGCCTTGACAACCAACCAGGCGCGCCGTCGCGAGAACCATTTACCTGCGCTGTATCAGCAGCTGTTCTTGTTGCTCAATCTGTTCCCTGGAGATATTGATAAATACCGCATCGCGTTGACGTTGATTATTGGGCACCAGCGACTACGCAATGCGGAAGTCCCGATCAATGCTGAACTGTCAGCGTTTCACCGACAACTGCGTTACACCGCAGATCGGATCATCTCAGCCACCAGCGATGATAAGCGGCGTTATTACTTTGAGCGGTTGCTGAAAGAGCTGGAGATCTATCAGGAAAAACTCCATCACTATTCGGCACCGGAGAGTGTGACCGAGCCAGTGAAGCGGCTATCGCTGATGCTGGATAAGTACCAGAACACCCTCATCCAAATCTAAAAACGGCCGCTGCATCTTGCAGCGGCTTTTTTGATCCCACGCTGACACAAAACCCTGCGATTTTGGCATCTATACTTTTCTGACAGGATGCAAACTGACAGGAGAAAAACGATGTCCAACACTCTTCAACAACACACGCTATTCAAAACGGGTTACTTCGCGGCGGGGCAATGGCACACCACCACGTCGACCTTTGATGTGACTAATCCCGCGACCGGCGAAGTGCTGGCAAAAGTTGCCAAGGCCGGGAAAGCGGAGACAGAACAGGCGATTGCCGCAGCGCAGAAAGCTTTTCCCGCCTGGCGCGATAAAACCGCGAAGCAGCGCGCAGAAATTCTTCATCGCTGGTATCAACTGATCATTGAGAACAAAAGCTGGCTCGGACAGTTGATGACCGCTGAACAAGGCAAACCCTTGAAAGAAGCCGAAGGTGAAGTGGAATACGCCGCGAGCTTCATTCAATGGTTTGCCGAGCAGGCCAAGCGTGCCAATGGGGAGATAATTCCTCCGGCTAAGCCGGGATCGCGCATTCTGGCGACGCGTGAACCTATTGGAGTTGTCGCGGCCATCACGCCGTGGAATTTCCCGATGGCGATGCTGACGCGTAAATTAGGTCCGGCGCTGGCCGCAGGTTGTACTGGCATCATCAAACCCGCCAATAACACACCGCTCAGTGCGTTTGCTTTGTTGGCATTGGCGCAGGAAGCAGGGGTGCCAGACGGCGTATTAAACGCGGTGGCGGGTGATACGCATGCTATCAGCGACGCCATTATGGCAAGCCAGGCTGTACGCAAAATCTCCTTCACCGGCTCGACTGCAGTGGGTAAGACGCTGATGCGCAATGCTGCTGACACCATGAAGAAAGTCTCCATGGAGCTGGGGGGGAATGCGCCCTATATCGTGTTTGAAGATGCGGATATCGACGCCGCCGTGCAGGGGGCGATCGCCAATAAATTCCGTAATGCCGGACAGGTGTGCGTCAGCGTTAACCGCTTCTATGTTCACAACGCCGTTTACGACCAGTTCGTCAATCAATTGGCTGACGCGGTCGGCAAGCTCAAAGTGGGCAATGGCGTCGAAGAAGGCGTGATTGTCGGCCCATTGATTGAACCTTCTGCCCTAGAAAAAGTGGAAGAGCATGTGAAGGATGCCGTGAGTAAAGGCGGTAGATTGCTAACGGGTGGCGAGCGTCACCCGCTGGGCGGCAACTTCTGGCAGCCTACTGTGATAGGCGATGCGCATGAAGGCATGAAACTGGCACAAGAAGAGACATTTGGCCCAGTGGCGGCCTGTTTCCGTTTCGATGATGAAGCAGATGTGATTCAACGTGCTAACAACACTGAATATGGTCTGGCTGCCTATTTCTATACGCAAAACCTTCAACGTGTGTTCCGCGTGTCGGCGGCTTTAGAGGCGGGGATGGTCGGTATCAACGAATGTGCAGTGTCTACCGAGCTGGCCCCCTTTGGTGGCGTGAAGGAGTCGGGACTCGGTCGTGAAGGGTCGGTGCTGGGGATGGAAGAGTATCTTGAGGTTAAAGCGCTGCACATTGGCGGACTTGCCTAAAAGAGGGCATCACCATGAGAACAGAGCGTTTCGATTTCGACGAAATCGTCGATCAGGCCCATTTCTACCGGCAGTTCAGCGACCGTTTTGTGTTGACGGATCTGGCTATTAGCGATCTTGACGATCTCTGGGACGCGATCATGGGTGAGAAGCTACCTTACCCCCTGGAGATTGAGTTTGTGAATCTGGGGAAAGGGCAGAAACGCCGCTATGGTGCATTGATTCTGTTGTTTGATGAAGCAGAAGAGGAGCTGGAAGGTCAGCTCCGCTTTAATGTGAAGTGACAAGCCTAAAAAGGGCCCCGGCGAGCGGGGCCAAAGGGTTCGTCAGAATTGACGAGGAATTACTTGTACAGCTCAGCGGTGAGGTGATAGCTGTCACCGGTTTTTGCTTCGATCACTTTATAGGCGCTGGCACCTTGCTCATCGGCTTTCTGAGAAAGCTCTGCGCGATAATCCATTGGTGAGCCACCGGTGCCGCTGATGGTGACAGTGCTGCCGGTAGGTTGCAGATTTTGCGCCTGCTCATCTGTTACCAGTTGTGCTGCAGAAGCACCGAAGGCAAACAGGGAAAGAAGGCTGGCGGCTGCGATGGTTGTTTTGATTTTCATAGTTTTCTCCTCGTTAGAATCAACAACCTGCGGCATAAAAGTGGGTGTGGCGGGTCGTCGATCAATTGTCTGGCGCCGATCAGGCGCCTGACGCTCGATGTATTCTTATTTGTACAGTTCTGCGGTCACGTGGAAGGTATCACCACGGTTGTTCTCAATGATGCGGTAGTGGCTGGCACCTTGAGCATCCGCTTTCTGCGACAGTTCCTGACGGACGTTAGTCTGGTCACCGTCAATACCGCTCACACTGATAGTTTGATTCAGCGGCTGCAGTTGTTCGGCTTGTTCGTTAGACACCAGGCTGGCAGCGCTGGCACCGAAAGAAAGTACGGAAGCCAGACCCAATACTGCGATAGCTAATTTGGTTTTCATGATTCACTCTCCTGAAATTTGGTTTGGCAACCTGAGAGGCAAATGCGTCTCAAGCGGGTCGCCATCACACTGCGTCTTGATTCAGCAAACTTATTTATAAAGCTCAGCGGTGATGTGATAGCTGTCGCCGGTATTCGCTTCGATCACGCGGTAGGCTTTTGCACCTTGCTGATCGGCTTTGGCATTCAGCTGGTCACGGAAATCCATCGGAGAACCGCCTACGCCGCTGACGCTGATGGTACCGGCAGGCTGCAGATTCGCTGCTTGTTGGGCATTAATAGAATCTGCTGCGAAGGCACCAAATGACAGGGCAGATAGAACACTCAGGGTTGCGATAGTAGCTTTAACTTTCATGGTTTTTTTCCTCGTCTTCTGTTTTTATCTTTTTGTTTCGTGTGATTCGCATCACGAAAAGAAGTATAGATCTAATCACCCATGAAATTAATATCTGGCTAATAATGTTTGGTTGTTATTCTTTGTCCTTATGACACATTTTTAGAACCTGAAGTTATAAAAAACGCCTGGATCTTAACCATGGGCTGTTATTTATTCGTAAAAACAATGATCTGCATCAAATTATCTTTTTGTGCGAAAGATCATGGTCGATCCCGCTGGCTGATACGCCATTAGAAGCTATAACGGCTGATCACGATATGTAAAGCAGTGTAAAATAGCGCATATGGTTAAGCAGGGGAAAAGGTCGTACCAATATGACAGCTGATGCAGAACAGGCTGTTATATAGGTAACTTATTATTAAGAAAGGAGTTTGTAACAAACGTGACGGGGAACTGCGAATTGAGAGGCCTGTTACCGGCAGGTGATCTGCCGGTAAATAGCAGGGTTTTATAGTTCTTGTTCGAATAAAACCAGCACAGCGTCGTGTAACTGCTTCACCGTAAATGAACGCGCGGGGGTAATAAAGATCGTATCATCACCCGCGATAGTACCCAGGATGCCCTCTGCTTTACCCAATGAGTCCAGCAGGCGTGCTATCAGCTGTGCGGCACCTGGGCTGGTGTGGATCACCACTAAGGCATCATTGTAATCGATATCCAGCACCAAGTTTTTCAGTGGACTGGTGGTGGTCGGCACCCCCAGTTCAGCAGGCAGACAATACACCATTTCCATTTTGGCGTTGCGAGTGCGGACTGCACCGAACTTGGTCAGCATACGAGAAACTTTTGACTGATTGATGTTCTCGAAGCCGTCTTCTTGCAGTGCCTGCACGATCTCGCCCTGCGAGCTGAATTTCTCTTCCTTTAATAAAGCTTTGAACGCTTTAATCAGGTCGTCTTGTTTTGATGGGTTTCGCATAAGCTACCAATGAGAGAGGAGTTGCAGCAGGCAACAGGCCTACGGCAGATAAATTATTATGCATTTAGATGAATTTTTATGCAATAAAACTTGATGAGTCAATCGCGACATAACGCTGCGGGAGTGGCATGTTATCAGAGAATCCCACTGCACCAAAATCGCGGGGTAACGCGCAAAGCGAAGGTTGCAATGTTGTTATAGTATTGAAGTGGTAACAACATTATCGATGATCATTGCCGTCCATTGTCTTCTGGCTGCGAATGTATCATTCAGGCGACTTCTGAAGTGGAGATGTCTCGGGAGCCGATTGCGGCGTTTGTTAATGCGCGACAGGTGTGTCGCTATCGCCTGAGAAGTTGATTAAAATCGTAACCTGATGGATTTTCGGCATATCTCTGCCCCACCTTAATAAGGAGTTCAGGATGAAAGTTGCCGTTCTCGGTGCCGCTGGTGGTATTGGCCAAGCGCTTGCACTGCTGCTCAAGACCCAATTACCCGCAGGTTCAGCTCTCTCACTTTATGACATTGCGCCCGTCACACCCGGTGTGGCGGTGGATCTCAGCCATATTCCCACGGATGTGAAGGTAGAAGGATTCAGTGGTGAAGATGCGACTCCCGCGCTGCATGGCGCCGATATCGTACTGATTTCTGCTGGCGTGGCACGTAAACCTGGGATGGATCGCGCCGACCTGTTTAACGTTAATGCAGGGATTGTACGCAACCTGATCGAGCAGGTGGCGAGCACCGCGCCGAAAGCCCTGATTGGTGTGATCACGAATCCTGTGAATACCACCGTGGCGATTGCTGCTGAAGTGCTGAAAAAAGCGGGTGTCTACGATAAGAATCGGCTGTTTGGTATCTCAACGCTGGATGTCATTCGCGCCAATACCTTCGTTGCCGCGCTAAAAGGTAAAAAGCCTAACGAAATTGAAGTGCCGGTCGTGGGCGGTCATTCTGGCGTCACCATTCTGCCGCTGCTTTCCCAAGTCAAAGGCATCAGTTTCAGCGATCAGGAAGTGGCTGACCTCACCAAACGTATTCAAAACGCCGGTACCGAAGTGGTGGAAGCCAAAGCCGGTGGCGGCTCCGCGACGCTGTCGATGGGACAGGCTGCAGCGCGTTTTGGTCTGTCTTTGGTTCGCGCCATTCAGGGCGAAGCGAATGTCGTGGAATGCGCCTATGTAGAAGGTGATGGCGAATATGCGCGCTTCTTCTCACAGCCGCTGCTGCTGGGGAAAAACGGCATTGTGGAACGCCGTGCATTGGGGCCATTGAGTGCATTCGAACAGCAAGCCCTTAACGGCATGTTAGATACACTGAAGAAAGATATTGTGCAGGGTGAAGAGTTCGTCAAATAACGCTCAGTAGATAAAACACGCCCGGCGATTGCCGGGCGTTTTCGTTTATAAGCCACCAGACTTGAAGGTCCGACTAGAGGTTGACCCATTGGTCGCGGGCGTTTTGCGCCCTAGCGTTTCCATGCGCACCTGGAACGGTGGGAACGGCATCTCTATACCGTGCTCCTCGAAACCGCGCAGAATCAGCTGGTGCAGCTCATGGCGGAGCGGCATGCGATGGCCCATCTCAGCGGCGTGCACACGCAGCTCAAAGAGTTGAATCCCCTGTTGCAGATCCACGAGAAACACGTCTGGTGCGGGCATATCCAACACGTAGGTGCAGCGATCGGCGGCCTGCTTGAGAATATTCGTGACTTCATCACTGTTAACATGGGCGGGAGCTGGGATGGTGAGCACCACACGCGTGACGGAATCTGACAGCGACCAGTTAACAAACTGCTCGGTGATGAAGGCCTTGTTGGGCACGATAATCTCTTTACGGTCCCAGTCAGTGATGGTGGTGGCGCGCGTATTGATACGCGTAATGCTGCCCGTCAAATCGCGAATCGTCACGGTATCACCAATACGAATCGGCTTCTCAAACAGAATAATCAGACCAGAGATAAAATTGGCGAAGATTTCCTGCATCCCGAAGCCCAGTCCCAGACCCAAGGCAGCAACCAGCCACTGCAGCTTCGCCCACTCTACGCCAATAATTGAAAATCCGATCAACCCCCCGATCAGCATCAGCGCATACTTGGTTAAGGTCGTAATAGCGTAACCGGTGCCGGGCGTCAGGCTGAGGTGCTGCAACAGTGCCAGCTCCAGTAGCGCGGGCATATTGCGCACCAATTGGGTAGTAATGATAAACACCAGAATGGCAATCAATACCGAGCCCAGCGTAATCGGCTGCACGCTCTCCACGCCTTGAATGGTGGTGCTGACATCCCATAGCGGAATGTTGTCGAGGAAGCTAAAGGCCGAGTGAATTTCCGACCACAGCACAATCACGGAGACCAAGGCAATCAGCGTCAGGATCGAGCGTACCAGGCGCAGGGACTGGGCGCTGATCTCATCCAAATCCAGGCTGGGTTCATCAATCTCGATGGTATCTGCGTTAGAAGAGGTCTGTTGCTCTTTTTCTTCCTCGCTGCGCGCACGGTTGGCGAGCATATCGGCACGTCGTTGGCGAGCACGATCAAAGGCGATACGACGGCGTTGAATCAGCATCCAGCGGCGAATGATGTGATAAATCACCAACAGGAAGAACCAGATGCCCACGGAGGTTTCCAGACGCGCCAGGAGGGCCTGCGCCGTCGCCAGATAACCGATGCAGGAAGCCAGCGCTGCCACCAGCGGAATGGCTATCATCAGGTTCCACAGAATGCGGTTAACAAAGTTGTCGCCGTCACCTTGTTTATCAAGGTAGAGCGGAATACCGGCGCGTTTCAGGCTGACAGTAACAATGCTTAGGGCACCACAGATCAGGATAAAGCACAGGCGGCCGAGTGTGGCAGAGAACTGTGGATCGTCTAGATTCGCGAAGGCAATCAGCAGCATAATCAGTGGCACAATAAAGCCAACGGAAAGCGAGTAGTAGCGCATTGCACGTGCCACGCGTGCTTGTGGCCAGCGGAAATGCACCACAAACAGCCCATCGTGGCGAGCAAAGGCTGCACTGATCATAAAGGCCCACAGCAGCGGAAGGGTAGCCGTGATGCCATCACCAATCGCCACGGCAAAGGGATAAGGCCAGGCGTGCTGTAGCCCAAAGCCCAGCGCAGCCCAGAGTACAGGCAGGGGGACGGCGACCAGAATTGACCAGAACACGGTGCGCAGCGTCAGGCTGAAGCGGTCTTGCGTGACCTTGCCGACGCGGCTGGCGGATCGTGCCATAAAGTCATTGTAATGACGGCGAGAGCTGATACTGAAACCGACCAATAGCACCGCGCAAATAACAGGCACCACAGTTTCTTTACTGGTAAACATCATGGCCAGCGCTTTGCCGAGCTGCCCAATGGTATCCAGTGACAGCAAGCGGGTTAAATCTCGTGCCACCTCAATCGGATATTTCAGATCAACGGCGCTAACATCCGCAGTCCAGAACAGGTAGCGGTGCGTGGCTTCTCTGACTTCACCCAAAGCATCCTGCAACTGCGTATTGGATACCTTAAGTTTGGTTATTTCCAATATCAACGTGTCACAGCCGGAAATGAGCGAGTTGAGCAGCTCACGCTGGGTTTTCAACTGCGCGTCAAGGATGCGGATCTGCTCACTGGTGAAGGGTGTGCCGTCATCCTGCTTCTCTTTACGCAGGTCCTTTTGGCGCTCCAGCAAATCTTCATAGTGCAGGCGCTGGACGCGTAACTGGCCCATTTCACTGTCTATTTGCTGGGACTTCGGCATGTCTGGCAGCCGTGCGACTTGGGCACGAAGTGCCTCACCTAACAAATTCGATGCGCCAAGCCACTGGGATTGCTCCCGCAGCGTACTGAGTGCCTGGCGGACTTGCAGCGTCTGGTTCGTCGCCAGTCGTTGCTGTGAAGCGACCAAATCCATACGTTGGGCTTGTGCATTCAGGTCTGCCGATAACTCACGGTTTACACGGAATTGATCGCTGATTGAGGCGGGCAGATCGCCACTGTTCTCTGCCAGTTGTTCCGTGCGTTCCAATGCCAGCTCGGCTTCACGCTGGCGCTGGTTATTAAGCTGATTGCGCAGGTCTTGCAAATAGTTATCAAGCTGTGTGGCTTTGCGCTGATGGACCTCAGCACGCATGCGCGCCAATTCCTGGCGGTTATTTGCCGACAGTTGTGCCAGCTCTAATTCATCCACTCGCGCTTTGTTAGCCGCATTTTCTGCCTGACGCGCATAAATCTGCGCTTGGGCCAACGGCGTGGCGGAGGCTGAGAAACCTTGGGCACGACGATCGCTTTCGGTCATCGCACGGCGTGCATCGGTTTGCTGCTGCGGTAACTGTGACAGCGAGTCACTGATTTCGCGGGCGCGATCCTGCTCTTGCTGCGCCTGACGACCTTCCTCCAGCAACTGGCTACTGATTTGCAGGATTTCCTGATCCAGCTCGGCGCTGCTCATGTTATTGCGCACCGTTTTGCTACTGTCCGTCAGCGTAGCGATCTGCTGACGTAACTCACGCGCCAATCGAGGGAAATCGTCGATTACTTGCTGATACTGTTTGGCTCGCTCTAACGATTCATCACGCTCAGAAAGGAAATTGATCGCCGCTTCAATCGCCTGCACCTGTTCAGCTTGCGTGGGAGAGGCTTTAGCCGCTTTTGCCGTATCCAGTTCCTGCTTAAGCTGACTGGCGGGGGGAACGGTGGCGGCAAATACAGAACTGCTGAGCACCAGGCTCAGCAGTAGGGAGAGGAAAACGCGCACGGGAGAGGTTCCGGTTATTCAGCGAGCGGGGCGTTTTCGCCGGGCTGCGGCAGGGCGATGGCCAGCGGATGACCAAGGCGGGTTTTGCTTTCAGCCTCAAGGCTTTCTGCCAACTTGACGCGGCCTGGCGCGAACAGGTTGATAACCGTAGAACCCAGTTTAAAGCGACCCATTTCCTGGCCTTTTAACAGCACTACCGCACCATCATGTTCGGCAGAAGGGTAGCGCCAGCGCTTAATCACACCTTCACGCGGTGGCGTAATAGTGCCAGCCCACACGGTTTCGATGCTGCCCACAATGGTTGCACCCACCAGAATCTGCACCATCGGACCATGATCGGTATCGAATACGCAGATCACGCGTTCGTTACGTGCGAACAGGTTCGGTATGTTGCGTGCGGTGAGCGGGTTGACCGAGTAGAGATCGCCCGGCACGTAAATCATCTCACGCAGAATGCCATTACACGGCATATGCACACGGTGATAATCGCGCGGTGCGAGGTAAGTGGTCACAAACTCACCATCAATGAACTTTTCAGCCAAATCATCGTTACCGGCCAGCAGTGCTTGCAGCGTGTAATAGTGACCTTTGGCCTGGAAGATTTGATCGCCTTCTATGTGACCTAACTGGCTAACCGCACCATCGGCTGGCAGCGCCAGTAACGTCGCGTCTGGATCGACAGGACGCGCGCCCTCTTTTAAAGGACGAACGAAAAAGTCGTTGAAGGTGCGGTAGCTGCCAGTGTGCGGCTTGCTGGCTTCCGCCATATCTACTTTGTAGTACCAGACGAAAATGTCGATGACCGCTTTGGTCAGCCAGCCACCACGACGACTGGCGCCCCAGCCGGCGAGTTCGGTTAGCCCTTTCTTAGGCAGAATATGATTCAGGCCGAGTTTAAAACGATCAAACACCGTTGCCTCCTGGCTTAATTACGCTTGGTTTTACAAAAGGGGGCGGATTGTAGCAGCGCCCCGGTCAGTTGGCGAATGTGCTGTTGTACACGTTAAATGTCGTTATCAGGAAAGTTTTTACGCGTTTTTACCTGCGCCATACTCTCCAGAATTCGGTGGTAGTTAACGAAACGCGACCTGGCAATGACGCCATTGTTCACCGCCTCGCGCAGGGCGCAGCCGGGATCGGTGTCGTGCTTGCAGTCGCGGAAGCGGCAAGTACCGAGAAACTCACGAAATTCGACAAATCCGCGCGTGATTTGTTCCGGTTCCAGATGCCACAAACCAAATTCGCGTACGCCCGGGGAATCAATCACGTCACCGCCGTGCGGGAAATGGTACAAACGGGAGGCGGTGGTCGTGTGCTGGCCCAGGCCAGAGACATCAGAAACATCGTTCGTCAGAATTTCATCGCCTGCCACATCCAGCCCTAACAGGTTGTTCAGCAAACTGGATTTACCCACACCGGATTGACCAGCAAAAATGCTCACGCGTCCAGTTAATGCCGCTTCCAGTTCCGCCAGACCATTTTTAGCGTGGCTGGAAACCATCAACACGCGATAGCCAATGTGGCGATAGATATCCATCTGCTTATCAACCAGCTCACGGGCCTTTTCATCAAGAAGGTCGATTTTATTGAGCACCAGTAAAGGTTCAACGCCCAAAGTTTCACTGGCAACCAGATAGCGATCAATGATGTTGAGTGACAGCTCCGGCAGGATCGCTGACACGATGTTGATCTGATCGATATTCGCGGCAATGGGTTTAACGCCGTCATAGAAATCCGGGCGCGTCAGTACGGTTTTGCGTTCGTGAACCGCTTCCACGATCCCTTTACCGCCACCAATGGCTGCACGCCACACGACGCGGTCGCCAGTGACCAGCGAGCGGATGGTGCGACGAATATTGCAACGATGGACTTCGCCTGCGCCGTCTTCCACATCTGCGTGCATGCCGAAACGACTGATCACCACGCCTTCGGACGCTTCTCCAAACAGGCTGTCATCCGGTTCGGGCTTATCGCTCCGTTGCTGCAGACGACGCTGATGGTTCGCGCTTACGCGACGTTGTTGACCCTTCGACAGTTTATTTTTGCTCACGCATCCTCTCACAGCTTTCGCCAGGCTTCGCCCCGCTGGGCAAAACGTCTATGATACACCTGAATTGAGTGTAATGACGACTTTGGCAACGGGCGGAAAACGCATGACAGCTGGAAATGAAAATAATCTGATTTGGATCGACCTGGAAATGACCGGGCTGGACCCAGAACAAGATCGCATTATTGAGATCGCTACCATCGTAACGGATGCCAACTTGAACATCCTGGCGGAAGGGCCAGTGTTAGCGGTGCATCAATCAGATGCGCAGTTAGCGCTGATGGATGACTGGAACGTGCGCACCCACACGAACAGCGGGCTGGTGGAGCGTGTGAAGGCGAGCCAGTATGGCGATCGTGAAGCGGAACAGGCGACCATTGAGTTCCTGAAACAGTGGGTACCTGCGAATACCTCGCCGATTTGCGGCAACAGCATCGGTCAGGATCGGCGCTTCTTGTTCAAATATATGCCGGAGCTGGAAGCCTATTTCCACTACCGTTATCTGGATGTCAGCACGCTGAAAGAACTGGCGCGTCGCTGGAAGCCGGAAATTCTGCCAGGTTTCAAAAAATCGGGTAGCCATCAGGCATTGGATGATATTCGCGAATCGGTTGCTGAGCTGACCTATTACCGCGAACACTTCCTGCAGCTTTAAGTCGCAAAGGGTGCGCATGAAATCATCAGTTTGACGATTAAAGCAGCAAACGCGCTGAAAGCGCAAAATTTTGCTTCCAGACTCTTGCGACTGAAAGGATTTCTCGTATAATGCGCACCCCGTACCGGTGAAGAATTTATGACGGTACGAAGCAGTAGCACGAAGATTTAGAATCAAGTATTTCGGTTTGCGGCAAGACAGCAAAGTGAAAGACGAAGTTCCAGAATCGAGTATTTCGGTTTGCAGCAAGGCAGCAACTGAACGAATCACAGAGAGCTTACTCCAGTAAGTGACCTGTGTGAGTGAAGGAAGCTAACGCAGCGGCAAAGTGAAAGACGAAGATTATGCGGGAATAGCTCAGTTGGTAGAGCACGACCTTGCCAAGGTCGGGGTCGCGAGTTCGAGTCTCGTTTCCCGCTCCAAATCTTAGTGATGTAGCAAGATACCAAAATCAAGTATTTCAGTTTGCTGCAAGGCAGCAGGTTGATAAGAACGATGATGCGGGAATAGCTCAGTTGGTAGAGCACGACCTTGCCAAGGTCGGGGTCGCGAGTTCGAGTCTCGTTTCCCGCTCCAAAAT
>NZ_MLFR01000040.1 GCF_002095475.1 Pantoea rwandensis | reverse complement strand
CTAATGGTTTGTGGGGCCGGCATTCGGTTGTGGCTAATGGTTTGTGGGGCCGGCAGTCGATCGCGGCTAGTGTTTTGTAGGGTGCGCATTCATGCGCACCTGGCAGAATGCACGTTAAGGAGTAAATATGTTTGATCTGATTCTGCGCCGTGCGCGTCTGTGCGACGAACAGCTGGTAGATATTGCCATCCAGCACGGCAAGATTGCTGCGGTTGGTGACATTAAAGGCGCGGCACAGCAGGAGCGCGATTTAGCAGGGCGCTACTACGTCAGCGCCGGCTGGATCGACAGCCACGTGCACTGCTATCCAAAATCCCCTATTTATCATGATGATGCCGATGCGATTGGCGTGGCGCAGGGTGTGACTACTGTCGTCGACGCAGGCAGCACGGGCGCAGACCACATCGACGATTTCTATCAACTCACCCGTTCCGCCACCACACAGGTGCGCGCCCTGATCAACATCTCGCGCACTGGCATCATCACGCAGAATGAGCTGGCGGATATGGCGCAGATTGACGGCGAAGCGGTGGTCCAGGCAGTGAAGCGTCGTCCGGACTTCATCGTGGGTCTGAAAGCGCGTATGAGCAGCAGTGTGGTGGGTGAAAACGGCATTCAGCCGCTGATCCGTGCCAAAGCGATCCAACAGGCGGCCGGCAATCTACCGCTGATGGTACACATCGGCAACAATCCGCCAGTGCTGGAAGAGATCGCCGATCTGCTCACCTCGGGTGACATCATTACCCACTGCTTTAACGGCAAGCCGAACCGCATTCTGTCACCGCAGGGCGAGCTGAAAGCCGCGGTGAAAAACGCCATCGCACGCGGCGTGAAGCTGGATATCGGTCATGGCAGCGCCAGCTTCAGTTTTGAAGTGGCACGTCAGGCCATCGCGCAAGGCATTCTGCCTGACACCATCAGCTCCGACATTTACTGTCGCAATCGCATTAACGGCCCGGTACACAGCCTGGCGCATGTGATGTCGAAATTCTTCAGCATTGGCATGACGCTGCCGCAGGTCATTGACTGCGTCACCTGTCATGCTGCGGCTGGCCTGCGCTTAGCGGGCAAAGGGCGCTTAACCGAAGGTTATGACGCCGATCTGACCATTTTTACCGTCAAAGAGGAAGCCCTCCCGTTCGTCGATGCTGAAGGCGAACGGGTTCTGGGTGAGCAATATTTGCTGCCGCTGGCCGTGGTTGTCGCGGGTGAGTGGCATTTGACTGATGAAGGGAAAGCCAATCATGTCTTCGATTTATGAAAAATATGACCTGAAACAGGTCATCAACGCCTCCGGTCGCATGACCATTCTTGGTGTTTCAACGCCTTCCGCCGATGTGGTGTACACCGTCAGCTACGGTTTGAATCACTACTTCGAGATTAAAGATCTGGTCAACAAAACCGGCGCGTACATCGCGAAGTTGCTGGATGTCGAGAGCGCGGTGGTAGTGTCTTGCGCCTCAGCAGGCATCGCGCAGAGCGTGGCGGCGGTAATTGTGAAAGACAACGACTGGCTGCTGGAAAACCTGCATGCTGCGCCGTTGACTGTCCCGCACGATATCGTGGTGCCAAAAGGCCATAACGTGAACTTCGGCGCGCCGGTGGGCGCGATGGTAGCGCTGGGCGGTGGTCGTTTGATCGAAGCCGGTTACAGCAACGAATGTTCGCCTGAACAGCTGGCGGCGGCGATCACGCCAACCACCGCGGCGCTGCTGTATATCAAATCGCATCACTGCGTACAGAAAAGCCATCTCAGCGTGGAGCAAGCTGCTGTAGTGGCGCGCAAGCACGGCATTCCATTAATCGTAGATGCAGCAGCCGAAGAGGATTTGCAGTGCTACTACCAAATGGGCGCGGATCTGGTGATTTACAGCGGCGCGAAAGCGATTGAAGGACCCACCAGCGGCTTGGTGCTGGGCCGCACGCAATACGTCGAGTGGGTGAAACGTCAGAGCAATGGTATTGGCCGTGCGATGAAAGTGGGCAAAGAGGGCATCCTTGGTCTGACGCAGGCAATTGAAAATTATCTGGTGCAGCCAAAAACGACGGGCGCTGAGATGGTGGCCAACATGACGCCGTTTATCGACAACCTCAACACGCTGAATGGCGTGACGGCGCGCGTGGTGTGGGATGCTGCGGGGCGTGATATCGCCCGTGCGGAGATCAAGTTTGATGAAGCGGTAACGCAGTGGCCAACCGGTGAGCTGGTGCAGGCGCTGAAAACCGGCGACATCGCTATCTATTTCCGTGGCTACAAAGCCAACGAAGGCATTATCGAAGCCGACGTGCGCAGCGTCAGCGCCGACCAATTACACATCATCTTTAGCCGTATCCAAGCGTTACTCAGTGGAGGAAAACGCGCATGAGTCTGAATCCGAATTTCTATCAGGGCCGCCTGTGCCTTAACGTCCTGGCAGGTTCAAAGCAGAATGCCAAAGAGATTTGGCAGGCCGCAGAAGGCCATGTGCTGGTGGGTGTCTTATCAAAAAGCTACGCCACCAACGAAGAAGCGATCGCTGATATGCGCGAGTACGCCGCGCTAATCGATAATGCTCTGTCAGTGGGACTGGGCGCGGGCGACCCGAATCAGTCGGCGATGGTGAGTGAAATCTCTGCGGTGCTGCAGCCTCAGCACGTTAACCAGGTATTTACCGGTGTAGCGACCAGCCGTGCTTTGCTCGGCCAGAATCACACTGTGGTGAACGGTTTGATCTCGCCAACCGGCACGCCGGGCTTGGTGAAAATCTCAACCGGACCACGCAGCTCACAAGCTGAAGATGCGATTGTGCCGATTGATAGCGCCATCGCGATGCTGCAAGACATGGGGGGCAGCTCGGTCAAATACTTCCCGATGGGCGGTTTGAAATCGGTGAATGAGTATCGTGCGGTGGCGGAAGCTTGTGCACGCCACGATTTCTGGTTGGAACCGACCGGCGGCATCGACCTCTACAATTTCGAAGCTATCGTGCAGATTGCGCTCGATGCGGGTGTCAGCAAAGTTATCCCACACGTCTATAGTTCGATTATCGATAGCGCAACCGGCGACACGCGCATTGACGATGTGCGTCAGCTTCTGGCAACGTGCAAGAAATTGCTATAACCCATGAGTAACAGGTGAGGCTCCGTGAGATTTCCCAATCAGCGTCTGGCTCAACTTTTCGCTGCGCTGCAAAACGAAACGCTGCCGCAGGATGAGCTAGCGCGGCGTTTTGCTGTTTCAACGCGCACGGTGCGCACCGATATCACCGCGCTGAATGCGCTGCTGGAACAGCATGGCGCACAGTTCGTGCTGGCACGCGGCGCGGGATATCAACTGAAGATTGATGACGTGGCGCGTTTCGACCGATTACAGGAAGAGAGCACTGCGCCGCTGCGCGTTCCGCGCACCTCGCAGGATCGGGTGCGCTATCTGCTCACGCGTTTTCTGACCGCCGCCTTTTCCCTCAAGCTGGAAGACCTGTCGGAAGAGTGGTTTGTCAGCCGTGCCACTTTGCAAAGTGACATGGCGGAGGTGCGTGAATGGCTGGGCCGCTATCATCTGAATATCGAGACTAAGCCCCATTACGGCATGAAATTGTTTGGCAGCGAGGCGGCGATTCGCACCTGTTTGACTGACCTGCTGTGGCAAATCGATCAGGAAACCCCGGATAGCCCGCTGCTGACGGTGGAAGCGCTGCACGCTGGTGTGCTGGCACAGCTCGAACCCTTGCTGCAACACTGCTTTACGCAACACGGGATTCGCCTTAGCGATGAGGGTGAGCGCTATCTGCAAATCTACTGTGCGGTGGCGGTGCGACGCATCAGCGAAGGTTTCCCGCTCAACGATCCCGGCGCGGAAGATGTGGGAGAAGAAGTCCGTGAAGCGGCTCATCATCTAGTGGACCTGATGCAGCCTCTGGTGGGCAAAGCGATTTCCCAGGCGGAGGAAAACTGGCTGCGAGTGAACATTGCCGCGCGACAAATTCAGGCGCTGGCACCGAGCACCATTAATGCCGATGACGCGGATGCGTTGGTCGATTACCTGCTGAACTACATCAACACGCACTACAACTACCGTCTGCAGCAGGATGAGCAGCTGCGGGCCGATCTGCTCACCCATATCAAAACTATGATCACCCGGGTGCGCTATCAGATTCACATTCCCAATCCGTTGCTCAGTAACATCAAACAGCACTACCCGATGGCGTATGACGTGACGCTGGCCGCGGTGACCAGTTGGGGCAAATACACGCCCTACAGCATCAGCGAAAATGAAATCGGTTTTCTGGTGCTGCATATCGGTGTGGGATTGGAGCGACATTATGATGTCGGCTATCAGCGTCATCCACAGGTGCTGTTGGTGTGTGACAGCGGTAACTCGACGCTGCGCATGATTGAAGCGCTGCTGCTGCGCAAATACCCCCAGCTGGTGGTAACGGCACGCTTGTCACAGCGTGATTACGAGATGCGCGAACATATCGACGAAGACTTCGTGATCTCCACCGCGCGTCTAAGCGAGAAGAACAAGCCGATTGTGGTGATGTCCCCGTTCCCCACGGAGTTTCAATTGGAGCAGTTGGGCAAGCTGGTGCTGGTGGATCGCACGCGCCCGTATATGTTGGAGAAGTATTTCGATGCGCAGCACTTTATGGTGCTGGATAAGCCGCTGTCGCAGTCAGAGCTGTTCCGGCAATTGTGCGATCAGCTGGAGTCGGAAGGCTATGTGGATGCCGACTTTTACCCTTCGGTAGAGGAGCGTGAAGCGATTGTCAGCACACTGCTCGGTGAAGGCATTGCGCTGCCTCACTCGCTAGGATTACTGGCGAAAAAAACCGTGGTCTACACCGTGCTAGCACCGCAGGGCGTGAGCTGGGGTGATGAAACCGCCTCGGTCATTTTCCTGTTGGCGATCAGTAAAAGCGAATACGAAGAGGCGATGGCGATTTACGATCTGTTCGTCACTTTCCTGCGAGAAAGGGCGATGACAAGACTGCGGGATTGCGGCGATTTTGTCAGCTTCAAAGCGGTGGCGATAGACTGTTTGAGTCGGATGTGAACGTAAACCAGGGCGGCATGAATGCCGCCCCTACGGCAATCATTGTGGTACGGAATGAATGCTGCCTCTACGGCGAACATTGTGGTACGGCTTGAATGCCGCCCCTACGGCAATCATTGTGGTACGGCATGAATGCCGCCCCTATGGCAATCATTGTGGTACGGCATGAATGCCGCCTCTACGGCGAACATTGTGGGGCGGAATGAATACTGCCTCTACGGCGAACATTGTAGGGGCGGCATTCATGCCGCCCTGGTGTTAATCACCCACGCTGCTTCGCCAGCAACCTTGGGATTTCGCGTAAACACCACGCCTTGGCTTCACCCATGCTGTCGCGGCGCCACGCCATGATGATATCCACCTCGCGGGTATATTCGGCACTCACCACACGCAGACGGCCTTCAGCGATGTCCTGTTCTACCATCGGATACGGCATGGTGGCCACACCCAATCCAGCCAGCAATGCACGACGTTTATCATCCATGCTACTGACCGTCAGACGCTGCTGCTTATCCAGCAACTGTACGGTTAAGACCGGGCGTTCACGTGCGGTGTCTGCCACCGCGATACCGCGATACTTTACGCGCGTCACTTCTGACAACGGCTCAGCTTCCTGGTGAATCGGATGGTCCGGGCTGGCCACGTACACGCTCATGATGCTGTACAGCTTACGCGTGTTGATCTCGGTTGAGGCGCGGAAATGCAGATCGGGCGCAATCACGATATCGGCGCGCCCTTGCTCAAGGCGCTCCCACGCACCGGCCAGCACTTCCGTTATTAGTGAGATCTGGGTATTGGCTTTCTCTGACAGCTTTTCAACGATGGGAAAGAGCAATTCAGTCGGGATCAGCGCTTCGGAAACGATGGTGAGATGGGTTTCCCAACCGCGCGCGAGTGCTTCGGCATCGGTTGTGAGTTTATCGGCCGCTTCCAGCAGCACGCGACCCCGCTCCAGTAGCATGCGTCCGACATTGGTAAACTTGGTGCGGTGACCGGAGCGGTCAAAGAGCACCACATCCAGTTCCTCTTCCAACTTCTGCATGGTATAGCTCAATGCAGACGGAACACGACCTAATTCGTCGGCCGCTGCGGCGAAGCTGCCACGACGATCAATAGCATCCATCACACGTAAAGCTTCCAAGGTTAACGCGCGGTCTTTTGCCATGTCGGTTCTCTGTCAGTAAATTTGAACATGCCGGGCAGATTAACTGGCTTACAATCCGGCGTCCAGCCTTTTACCATTGACGTATAAAGCCTGCGGTCGACTCTCACCGCAGCGCGTCGGAGGTAAATCATGATGAAAACCCGCTGCGCGTCCGCATGTGGCCAAGCTGATTTCGGTTGGTTGCAGGCGCGATACAGCTTCTCTTTTGGCCACTATTTTGATCCCAAAATGATGGGCTACGCTTCATTACGCGTGCTTAATCAGGAAGTCTTGGCGCCGGGTGCGGCGTTCCAGCCACGTAGCTATCCTCAGGTGGATGTGCTGAATCTGATACTGCAAGGTGAGGCAGAATACCGTGACAGTGAGGGCAACCACATGGTGGCGAGTGAAGGTGAGGCGATGCTGCTGTCAGCTCGTCAGGGCGTGAATTATAGCGAAATTAATATCAGCAAAGATCGCCCGCTGACACGCATGCAACTCTGGCTGGCTGCGTGCCCCGATCGTGAAAATGCCTTACTGCAAAAAATGGCCTTACCGCAGCAAACCAGCTTTTTGCTTGCCTCACCGGATGGTGAAGCGGGCAGCTTGCAACTGCGCCAGCAGGTATGGGTGCATCAGGTGACGTTAGCGCCAGGTGAGCAGTACAAGGTAAAACTGCACGGACCCCGTGCTTATCTGCAATCCATTCACGGCTCGCTGGATCTGCAGGCAAGCAGCGCTAATCAGGAGTTACTGAGTTGTGGCGATGGGGCGTTTTTGAGTGATGAGAACCAGATTATGCTTCAGGCGAAAACGCCGTTGCGTGCGCTGGTGATTGATCTGCCTGCATAAAAAAGGCGGCCTGAAGGCCGCCTCTGCGCACGCTTACTTGAGAATAGTAAACGCGGTGGTGACGTGCTTCACGCCGCTCACTCGGCTGGCAAGATCTGCCGCTGCCGCTGCTTCCTGTTGTGTCACCATACCCAACAGGAACACCTCGCCATTCTCCGTGGTGACTTTCACGTTTGACGATTTCACCTGATCGCTACCCAGCAGCTGTGAGCGAATCTTGGTGGTGATCCAGGTGTCCGAGGACGATGTGCCCAGGCTCACTTTCTGGCCGTTGCGGATTTCGTTATATACCTCGGTCGCACCATCCACGCCCATGGCGATCTGTTTGGCACGGCTTGCCAGGTCTGGCGACGGCGATTGACCGGTCAACAGGACTTTGCCCTGATAGGCGGTCACCACGACGCGCGCCTGATTTTTGATTTGATCATCTTTAGCCAGTGCGTTAGTGACACGCAGTTCCAGCGTACCGTCATCCACTTGCGTGCCGACGGTGCGTGGATCGGTGGCCGTTTTGGTGGCCACAGCGGCACCGCCCGCGACAACGGCGACACAGCCTTGCAGCAGCATGGCGGTTAACAGAATGGCGACAGCGTTCAATGCTTTCATTTGAGCTCCTTCAGTCATTCCTGGTGTGGGAACAAAGTGTTATCAATCAAATCACACAGACAATTCAGCGTCAGCATATGCATTTCCTGAATGCGTGCACTGCGATGTGACGGAATGCGAATTTCCACATCGTGCGGACCCAGCAGGCCCGCCAGCTCACCGCCGTCATGGCCAGTCAGCGCGACGATGGTCATATCGCGGGTAACCGCAGCTTCAACCGCTTTAACAATATCGCGGGTGTTGCCACGGGTTGAAATGGCCAGCAGAACATCACCGGCCTGACCAAGCGCACGAACCTGCTTGGCATAAATTTCATCATGCAGACGGTCGTTACCAATCGCCGTCAGCATGACGTTATCGGCACTCAAAGCCAGCGCAGGCAAGCTGGGGCGTTCGGTCTCAAAACGATTGATCATGCTAGCGGCAAAATGCTGGGCATTGGCCGATGAAGCACCATTCCCGCAGCTCAGGATTTTGTTACCGTTCAGCAGCGACTGCACCAGCGTCATGGCCGCGCGGGAAATGGCATCGGGTAGCGCTTCCGCAGCGGCGATTTGAGTCTGAATACTTTCGGTAAAACACGCTTTAATTCTGTCCTGCACAAGACCACCTGGTTCTATCCATCGGCATTAAAGGCATCGGGCAACCATTCCAGCTCGCGCCCGGTAATGGCGATGATGTCAAAACGGCAATTCACCGTATCAAAACCGCCACCGCGAGCCAGTAACCACAAGGCAGCTGTTCGCAGCAGCTTTTGTTGTTTCTGGCGCGTAACGCTGGCAGCCGCACCGCCATATCGCCCATCACGCCGATAGCGCACTTCGACAAACACCCAGTAATCCGCGTCGCGCATGATCAGGTCAATTTCCCCACTGCGACAACGCACGTTACTGGCAACCCACTGCAGACCGGCGCGCTCCAGATAGCGGCGCGCCAGCTGCTCTTGCTCAGCGCCAATGCGCTGGCGATTTACTGCACCGGAACGATTTGTCCCTGACGATACTGGTTCCATGCCAACTTCCTGTTGATCACGCAATCCGTGTCAGCACTCAGTTTGCCAGTATTGCCATTAATGGCAAAACCCGGCACCTGGCGCATCTGGTTAAAGTGATTCGCCAGCGTCCAGGCATCAATGCCCATCGCATAGAGACGAACCAGCGAATAATCATTGTTAAACGACTTCGCCGCTTGCTGCATCAAGCCAGGATTAGTCCCGGAAAGCAGCGGAATGTCACTGAACTGCAGACCATCCATTTCCAGACGGAAATCAGGGCCTGCACCCGCCTGCGCACTGCGCGAACTGGCGTACAGTGCGATGTTATTGCGGCTGCTGGTGCGCATTGCAATCATCGGTTTAATCAGCTGTAGCTCATCCTGGCTGGCAACGATGTATACCGCATCAACACTACCACCGCTGGCATCTGCCGTTGGTGCTGGGGTGCTGGTTTGCGGTGCCGGAATGGTCAGGCCCGCAACGGCCACGCCGGCTGATTGTGGCTGTTCAACCGTCAGCGGCGTGCCACTCAATGCGATGCCGGCTCCGCTATTAATACCTTGTTTCAGCTCGGAAACGCCACCAAAACGCTGTTGCAGTACGGTGGAACCGCCGAGTTGCTGCCACTCCTGCGCAAACGCCTTGCTGACGCGATCGCCATAGCTGCTCCGCGGCACCAACAGTAATGGCTGGCGCTTGCCCTGCTCGTAGATATGGTGCGCGGCATCGCGCGCCTCGTCTTCAGGAGAAAGCGCAAAATAACAAATATTCGGATGGTTCTGGATCTGTTCTGGCTCATTCAGCGCCAGCACGTTGAGTGGCGTCTGGCTGTTAACCACCGATTCAACGTCGTTTTTCAGCAGCGGGCCGACCACGATGGTTGCGCCATCTTGCTGGGCTTGCTGCATCACCTGAGCAATGGGCTGGCTGCTGGTGTCATAGACTTTCACTTGCGCGCTGCTGTCGGGCTGAGCGGCTGCGGTTGCCGGTTGTGCGGCGGGTTGCGGCTGTTCGGTCTGCGGCGGCATATTGCCTGCCATGGCCGGGCTGACAACCGTGTTAGCGGCGGTGTTAGCCCCTGCAGGCTGCTGAGCATTGGCGTCGCCAGTCTGTGGTGTTGATGGCTGGGCATTGGCATCGGTTGCCGCTGGCGCAACAGGGGCAGGTTGCGGTGCTGGCGCATTTAACACGCCATTTTTGGCATCGTTAAAGCCTTTTTGAATCGCATTGGCAAAAACCTGCGCCTGTCCATTCAGTGGCAGCAGCAGCGCGATGGTGCTGGTCGAGGCTTTCGTGAAGTTTTGTACCTGACTCAGCTGCGTTGGCAGCGTCTTTGCACCCGGATTTTGCGGATAACGCGTCTGCCAGTCTTTGATCGCCGCTTTCAGCATCTGCGGATCCTGGCTATTAGTGTGCCAGGTGTTCAACAGATCCAGCCATCCCTGCAGGGTGTTTTCATCGGCATTAATCACCAGCGTGTTCAACTGATCTTGCGTCATTTGCGTTAGGGCTTGCCAGGTGGCGTCAATATTGCTCTGGTGGTCGGCACCTTTCAGCAGCGGTTCCTGAGCAATATAGGCGCGCAGCAGCGCCAGTGAAGGGCGATTCTGTGCTGCGGCGATTTGCAGTGCGTAATAGCGCACCTGCTGATCTTCAGATAAGCCATCGGTTTTTACCTGGCCCAGTAACTGTTGAGCACCACCGAAATCCTGCTGGCCAATCTGCATTTGCGCACGCAGTAACAACAGCTCCTGCTGCTGCACAGCGGAGAGCTGTTGCGGCAGTTGCGAGATTTGATCGTTGGCCTGCGGATACTTTCCTTCCTTCAACAGGGCACGGATGGCAAGTAATTGCCAGTCGGTCTTGCTATCATCGCTGCTTTGCTGCACCTGCTGCAGATAATAGTCAGACCTGCCTGTTGCAGGGCCCTGAATATTGACGTTAGAGGTTTGCTGCGGCCCCTGACCGCTACATGCGGCTAAAATCAGTCCAGCGAGAAGAACAGGTACAAAGCGTCCTGCTTTATGACGTACGACTTTTGAAGGAAGCATACTGTATCCAGTGATGTTTTTTTCTAGATGCTCAATATTAAATCGGCAATTCGGATGAAACAATGAAACAACTCGATCGGGCAGAGATTTCTGCCAGTACGCTCTATATCGTTCCTACCCCGATCGGTAACCTGGGTGATATCACACAACGTGCGTTGACGGTGCTCGCGAGCGTCGATCTGGTCGCAGCGGAAGATACACGTCATACCGGGCTGTTGCTACAACATTTCGCCATCAATGCGCGACTGTTCGCACTTCACGACCACAACGAGCAACAGAAAGCAGAGGTGCTGTTAGCCAAGCTGCAAGAGGGCCAAAGCATTGCACTGGTCTCGGATGCGGGCACGCCTCTCATCAACGATCCCGGCTATCATCTGGTGCGTCGTTGCCGTGAAGCAGGTGTGCGCGTAGTTCCGTTGCCGGGTGCCTGCGCGGCGATTACAGCATTAAGCGCGGCGGGATTACCGTCAGATCGTTTCTGTTACGAAGGATTTCTGCCCGCCAAAAGTAAAGGCCGCTGCGATGTGCTGCGCGCTCTTGAGAATGAACCTCGTACCCTCATTTTTTATGAATCCACCCACCGTTTGATTGATAGCCTGCAGGATATGGTGAACGTGTGGGGGGGCGATCGCTATGTGGTGCTGGCGCGCGAGATCACTAAAACCTGGGAAACCATCCAGGGTGCGCCGGTGGGTGAGCTGTTGGCATGGGTGTTGGAAGATGAAAATCGTCGCAAAGGCGAGATGGTGCTGATTGTTGAAGGCCATAAAGCTGATGAAGAGGCTTTACCGGCTGAAGCACTGCGTACCCTGGCGTTGTTGCAAGCGGAGCTGCCGTTGAAAAAAGCCGCAGCGCTAACAGCGGAAATTCATGGCGTTAAGAAGAACGCGCTATATAAGTACGCGCTAGAGCAGCAAGAGGCGTGACAAACGCGGGCGGATCGCCTATCATCCCGCGCCGAAGCTGACTAGACAGTCGCCGCTTTGTCGTCGTCCCTTTCGGGGGAGACGGGCAGAGGGGAGGAAAGTCCGGGCTCCATAGGGCAGGGTGCCAGGTAACGCCTGGGGGGCGCAAGCCTACGACCAGTGCAACAGAGAGCAAACCGCCGATGGCCCAGTAATGGGATCAGGTAAGGGTGAAAGGGTGCGGTAAGAGCGCACCGCGCGACTGGCAACAGTTCGTGGCACGGTAAACTCCACCCGGAGCAAGGCCAAATAGGGGTTCACAAGGTACGGCCCGTACTGAACCCGGGTAGGCTGCTTGAGCCAGTGAGCGATTGCTGGCCTAGATGAATGACTGTCCACGACAGAACCCGGCTTACCGGTCAGTTTCGACTTTTCAGGTGAAAACCCCGCTCCGGCGGGGTTTTTGCTATCTGGGATATGGTGGCAAAAGTGCGCGTACAACCCGATGCGCATGAATGCGCACCCTACGAAAACCGTTCCCAACAATGTAGGGTCGCCATTAATGGCGACCGAAATGCGTTTAAGGGACAAAATTGCGCTTCGGCGGGGTTTTTGCTATCTGGGGTATGGTGGTAAGAGGAATGACTGTCCACTCCATTCTCTAAGAAAAGAACGCGGCTTACCGGCCAGTTTCGACTGAAATTAAGATCTTTGAAAACAATAAAAAAATTCCAGCGTAAAGAAATGAAAATAGCGAGGAACTAAATAAACCTTGTGCCAGAATAGGCGCGTATTTCACTACTGAGGACAATTTTTCATCCACATCGACGAAAAGCAACAACGTGGATAAGTTGTAAAATTATGGACAAAATACTCGTACCACTGATGGCAAATCGTATTTCCTTTAACTTCCTTTTCCCCTGCTCGATCTGCGACCAGCACTGGCGCTTCGCGCTTTAGCGCCACACTCTCCTTATTTAAAAATATTCTTAAAATTTCTCACGCACTTATTCTGCGTGATGGCTATCTATTTCTCTTAAGGAGAGAAATCATGCGCTATTGGTTTTTACTAGTTTTAGCTATCCTCGCTGAAATAACCGGCACGCTTTCAATGAAATGGGCTAGCGTCAATGATGACAGTGCAGGTTTTATTTTTATGCTGGTGATGATCGCACTTTCTTATATTTTCTTATCTTTTGCTGTAAAACGCATTGCCTTGGGTGTCGCTTACGCCATGTGGGAAGGCATTGGCATCCTGTTTATTACACTGTTTAGCGTGACGCTGTTCGATGAAACTTTATCGCTGATGAAAGTGGCTGGCTTAATCACGCTGGTCGCGGGGATTGCTCTGATCAAATCCGGCACGCTGACGCGTAAGGAGCCACATCATGAGCACGTTTAATCTTGTGCATGTGGCCTGGCTGGCGCTGGCGATTGGCTTGGAAATCATCGCGAATATCTTTCTCAAATACTCCGATGGCTTTCGTCGCGTGCTTTACGGTGTGATCTCACTGGTCGCGGTGCTGGGGGCATTCAGTGCCTTGTCACAGGCGGTTAAAGGGATCGATCTCTCAGTGGCTTACGCGCTCTGGGGTGGGTTTGGTCTGGTGGCAACGGTTGCTGCAGGGTGGGTGCTGTTTGGTCAACGTCTGAATAGCATCGGTTGGCTAGGTGTGGGGTTGCTGATTGCTGGGATGCTGCTAATCAAGTTCGCTTAACAGTTGATTTAGCAGCACGAATTCTCACCAGCTTGCGCGTAACAGGAATGGTCAGTCGGGCTTTTTTACGCCTCGCATTCAATCTGTAAAACCGCGCTCAACACAATCCTTCAGAAAAAGAGAGTGTTGAGCGCAACGCTCCGCAACAACCTCAACCGCGGCCGTGCGGCTCATCCCAGTCAAACGCCGGGCCCAGCGAAATCACGCCGCTCGGGTTGATGGTTTTGTGGCTGCAATAATAGTGATGGCGGATGTGTGGCAGATTGACCGTATCGGCAATCCCCGGCATCTGATAAATGTCTCGCAGGAAGCCGCTAAGGTTGCGGTAATCACTGATACGGTGACGGTCACACTTAAAGTGAGTGACATACACTGGATCAAAACGCACCAGCGTCGTCCATAAGCGCAGGTCGGCTTCGGTCAGTTGATCACCCGTGAGGTAGCGATGTTGACCTAGAATTTGCTCAAGGCGCGCCAATGAATGAAACAGTGCCGTTACCGATTCATCATAGGCTGCTTGTGAAGTGGCGAAGCCGCTTTTGTACACACCATTATTGACCGTATCGTAAATCCAGCCGTTCAGCTCATCGATCTTGTCGCGCAACGCTGGCGGATAATAATCTCCGGCGCGGGCACCTTGTGCATCAAAGGCCGTGTTGAACATACGGATGATGTCAGCCGATTCATTACTGACGATGGTGTGCTGGGTTTTATCCCATAGCACCGGAACGGTCACGCGGCCTGTGTATTGCGGATCGGCGTGCAGGTAAAGTTGGTAAAGAAATTCATTCTGATAGAGTGAGTCCCCGGTTGCATCTGGGAAATCATCGTCAAAGGTCCAGCCGTTTTCCAGCATCAAGGGATGTACCACTGAGACGGAAATCATCTCCTCCAGCCCTTTTAACTGACGCATTAACAGTGTGCGGTGCGCCCATGGGCAAGCAAGAGAAACATATAAGTGATAGCGATCGCGCTCGGCGGCAAATCCGGCGTTGCCGGTTGGGCCCGCGCTGCCATCTGCGGTGACCCAGTTACGCCAGACTGCTTCTGTTCGTTTGAAGCGGCCACCGGTTGACTTCGTATCGTACCAGGTGTCATGCCAGACACCGTCAATCAGCTGTCCCATAAGCCCTCCATAAAGAAAAAGGGCGAGGAAAATCCCCGCCCCTATCAATCAGTATATGTGTTCTGGCAACGCTTGTGTGCTTAGCGTGCAGTCGCTGGTGCGAAACGTCCACGAATTAGACGGTCGATGCTGTAAGCACCTGGACCCACCAGACCCAGCACCAGGAAACCACCGGCGATGGACAGGTTTTTCATGAACATCAGCTGGTTAACACCTTCCGCGAAGTTGCTGTGGAACAGGAACGCGGTCAGCAGCGTAAAACCAGCGGTGAACAGTGCGGTAAAGCGAGTCAGGAAACCAAACAGAATTGCCAGGCCGCCGCCGAACTCCAGCAAAATGACCAGTGGCAGCAAGAAGCCTGGGACGCCCATTGCCTGCATGTATTGTGCGGTACCCGCATAACCAGTGATTTTGCCCCAACCTGCAGTAATGAACAGAATAGTCATCAGTACACGTGCCAGCAGCAGACCTGAGTCTTCGAATTTTTTCATCATTTACTCCAACAAGAATTATGTAGCAGGTTGTTGGCCTGCAAGGTTTTAATCCCGGCAAATCGAATGATTTAATTCACTGGGCTGATGGAGTGAGATAATAGTCGCAGGATGGAACAGTTGTAAGCGAGATAAACTGTCAATGTTATTCAGGAATTCTGATGGAGAAAAAACCGGACCTTATCGATCCGGTTTTAAATGAAGGAATTAGCGTGGTTCGAGCGTGGATTTGATCATGCGCCAGGTGCTCCACAGGCCAAAACCGCGTTTTGCCCAACGCAAAATACGGTTAGGGCTGCGGATGGACCAGATAGCCAGCGCACTGCTGCCAATCGCCAGATAGCGACGCATACTGATTAGCGTTAACCAACCGCGGTCATACTGTGCAGTGCTGTCCAGCCAGTCGCGGCGGGCTGCACTGAGATCCAGCCGCTGCTGCTGCACGTGGTTCAGCAGTTCGTGAATACGCGCTTCACGTTCACGGCGGCTCATGAGCGGTGTTCCTCCAGCAATGTGCGATCGGTTTCCAGCTCTTTACGCGTATGACGAAGCAGTGTGGATTGACGTGACTTGTGCAATGTCCACAAGCCGAAAATCAGCGCTAGCGCAAACAGGACACCGGTGGTAATGGCAATCGCCATCAACCGATACTGCGCATCCACCGCCCATATGATCAGCACCATCAGACTCATTAAACCGAAAGCGGTAAACAGCATGGTCAGCCCAACCATCATCAGCATCTGAATCAGATTAGCTTTTTCCTCTTCCAGCTCGGCAATCGCCAGGCGGACACGCGTTTCTACCATGCTTACCAGCGTGGTAACAACGCGCTGACCAATGTTGAAGACCCCTTTGCCTGGGCCGTGGCTCTGACTATCGCTCATATCAACGACGTGAAATCAGGATGCCAATCAGTACACCGACAGCTGCACCGATACCCACGCCGTGCCACGGATTATCGCGCACGTATTCGTCAGCTTTCTCCGCCGCTTCACGCGTGGACTGCGCGATACGCTCGCCTGAGTCACCCAGACGCTCGCGTGAACTTTCGATGGCGCCGCGCGCTTTACTGCGCAGTTTATCCAGCTCATTTTTGGATTTATCCGTTGAGCTGCTCAGCACTTCTTCCAGGGTGTCAGCAAGGTTTTTCAATTCCGCACGCAGATGTTCAGATGTGGTGTCTTTAGACATGAAGTTCTCCATTACATCATTTATTTAAGTCCGATTAGTAAGGCTCAGCTTCCAGCTTTTTCAGCTCGTGCTGCGCCTCTTCCAGCTTACGTTCGCGCTTCTCAACTTTCTCTTTGTCATCGCCGTCCTTGCGCTCTTCCTGAAGTTCACGCTCACGTTCTGCAATTTTCTGCTTCTGTGCTGCGATACGTTCACTATGGGCTGATTTCAATCTCTCGTCAGTGCAGTTAGCGCGGACTTCGGTCAGCGCACGCTCCAGCCCGGTGACCCGGCGCTGATTATCATGCTGTTTAGCCATGTCGATTTCGCGCTGAATATCATGCTCTTTTTGCTGACAAAGTGACTCGGCTGCCAGCAGTGAACCCGAAAGAGAGAAAAGAATAGCACCCAGTAGTAATTGATGTTTCATCAGGTTTTGACCTTCCATTGTTATTGACCTGCCACAAACCGGGCAGGAGAGGCATCCCAGCTTGTCTTAGCGCGCTACTTTAAGCATAGACAGCAGACGAAAAAATTCAAAGAAGACGCGGGGATAGCGAGGATTGATCTACCGTCTGGCTTATCGCCAGACGGGTAAAATCAGCTGTAAGTTGGACGATTAGCGTCGGGGACTTGCTGTGAAGCTTGCGGTCCGCTTGCCACCACAAAGCCTTGCGGCAGCAGGCGACGCAGCACTTTCTGCGCGGCCAGACTCTGCTCTTCATTTTCGAAATGGATGACCAGCGCATCACCCGAAGGTGTAATACTTTTGATACGCACGCCCTGTGCAGACAATTGCTGATAGAGATAAAAACCATCGGGAAGATTGGTACCGCTATGGGCAACACGGATCTTTACCACCGTATCGTGCTGCATCAATGAAGGAACAATAATCACGGCCAGCAGCGCCAGGGCAGCCGCAACCGCCCAGGGCAGTAAACGCCTGGGGAATCCACGAAGTGCAATCATGATTGTGAATTCCCATTACGAGATGCCTGACGTTTACGCCAAAGCACAACCAGAGAACCCACCAACCCGATAACCAGCAGCACCAGCGGCAGCAGCATGAGACAGAACATCAGTTCATCTTCATAGCGGCGGAAAATAGGGGTTTTACCCAATGCGAAGCCCAGCACGGTGAGAATTAACACCCACAAGAAGGCACTCACCCAGTTGAAGAACTGGAAGCGGGCATTGCTCAGGCCTGAAAGCCCGGCGATAGTCGGCAGCAACGTACGTACAAAAGCGATAAAGCGGCCAATCAATAGGGCAGATAAACCGTGCCGATGGAACAACTTGTGTGCACGCTGATGGTATTGTGCGGGTAAATGCGACAGCCATTTTTGCACGGTAGGCGTATTCCCCAACCATCGTCCTTGAATATAACTGACCCAGCAGCCGAGACTGGCGCCAGTGGTAAGGACCAGTAATGTGAGGGGGAAGCCCATAGTGCCCTTGGCAATGAGCACACCAACAAGAATCAACAGGCTGTCACCCGGCAGAAAAGCGGCGGGCAACAGGCCATTCTCCAAAAACAGGATCAGGAACAGCAAACCGTATATGGCCCACACCAGCGTCGGGTCGGAGAGCATCTCATAATCCTGCTGCCACAAGGCATGCAGCAATGCTTTCAAAATATCCATCAATCATTCCTGAACATCATTGTTAATCGTGCCCGTGAGGGGCTGAGGCGCAGGCTGGTTTGGTTCTACATTTTAGGTATGCAGCCCGAGCGGGGTTTCCGGATCCTTCCAGAATTGATTGTTAAATCAGCGACTTTTTAAAGCCCTGTCGCAAAGGGTAAGAAAAGGGGGATAACTGTAACAAAAATCATGCTAGTCAGACAGTGTAAAGTGGCTGATGTACAGGAGTTTTACCTTTTGACGCAGATGGTCAAAAGGAGCTTTACATGAGCTGACACTATTGCAGATTAACTGACTCTTTCGCCTGGAAATGCAGCAGAATCAATGTGAGTTGTCACTGCCTTCCGGCAGGATGACGGGATTTTCCGCAAACATGTAACGGTCCACATTAAATTCGAAATCATCGGCGGTGGCGTTAAACAGCATCTGTTTAGTATTTTCCAGGTGCTGCCACATTGCCAGCTTACTGGCGGCGGGATCTTTGCGCATTAATGCTTTTAAAATTTGATCGTGATCGTCACACCAACTGGTGAGGTTTCGCGCATCAATATGCTCGTGCAGCTTTAGCCAGTAGGGATTGTGCAGACGGTGTAACCACATCTTTTCAACAATCGCGGCTAAGGCACTGTTTTGCGTGGATTGTGCAATGCGTACGTGGAAATGCATATCCCATTCGGAATCACGGGAATAATCTTCCTGGCGCGCTTTTTCTTGAATCGCCATTAACGCCATGATGTCTTGGCGAGTAACCTGCGTGGCGGCAAATTCAGCGACATTGCTCTCAATCAGCTGTCGCGCCTGCAGCAGTTCAAACGGCCCAAAACTGGCAAATTCCAACTGGCTTGGGGTCGTTTCACGGTTCTGTTGTTGATTGCTAATGACGTGAATACCAGAACCTTTGCGAACCTCAACGTAACCTTCCACTTCCAGCATAATGATCGCTTCACGTACCACCGTGCGGCTAACTTCCATCTCTTCAGCAATCAGGCGTTCAGCGGGTAACTTATCGCCAACACGATAATCATCCGCTTCAATACGACGCTTGAGTTCACTGGCAAGTTGTTGATAAAGACGACGGGATTCGTTCAGATCCATTGCGCGGTTCGCTGTAGTGGTGAAGGTAGAGTTGTTATACCACTTTGGCGGAACGGAGGAAATGGGCTGACGTGCGCCAGCCCGAAGAGATTAAGTGCGTGCTGCCGCCGGTTGCGCCAGGTTGTGATCCTCCAATTCAGAGACCGGTTGGTTCTTCAGAACGGTCCAGATGACGCAAGCGCCGAGCAAATCAAACACCGCCAGTGCGGCAAACAGTGGACTAAAGCCCAGGGTATCGGCTAATGCGCCGACCACCAGCGCGAACATGGTACTGGCGGTCCAGGCAGCCATGCCGGTTAAACCGTTGGCGGTAGCCACTTCATTACGACCGAATACATCGGAAGAGAGCGTAATCAGCGCGCCGGAAAGCGCCTGGTGCGCGAAGCCACCGACACATAACAAGCCAATGGCGACATACGGCTGGTAAACAAACCAATCGTGCCCGGCGCAATCATCAGTACTGCTCCCATGGTCACTACCAGTTTGCGTGAAACGATCAGGTTTACACCGAACCAGCGTTGGAAGAGGGGGGGCAGATAACCCCCGACAATGCAGCCGAGATCGGCAAACAGCATCGGCATCCAGGCAAACATGGCGATCTCTTTCAGATTGAAGCCGTAAACCTTGAACATAAACAGCGGGATCCACGCGTTGAAAGTGCCCCAAGCCGGTTCAGCCAGGAAGCGCGGCAAGGCAATGCCCCAGAACTGGCGGTTGCGCAGAATCTGACGCGCTGACATTTTGCTGTTATTTCCGGTTTGATGCTGCACCTCCTGGCCAGAAATAATGTAGTGGCGCTCCTCTTCACTCAATTTGGTTTGTTGTTTCGGATGCTTGTAAAACACTAACCAGCAGATCGCCCAGGCCATGCTCAGCACACCGGTGATGATAAAGGCCAGCTGCCAGCTGTGCGCCAGAATCGCCCACACCACCAGCGGCGGTGCCAGCATCGCACCAATCGACGATCCCACGTTGAAGTAACCCACTGCCACCGAGCGTTCTTTGGCCGGGAACCATTCGCTGCTGGCTTTAAGCCCGGCGGGAATCATTGCCGCTTCCGCCGCGCCCACTGCTCCGCGCGCCAGTGCAAACCCTCCCCAGCTGCCGGCCATGGCGGTGGCGGCACAGAAGATGGCCCACAACACGGCAAAGACCGCGTAGCCGATTTTGGTGCCCAGCATGTCCAGCACATAACCGGCGACAGGTTGCATAATGGTGTAGCACGCCGAATAGGCGGCAACGATATACGAGTATTGCTGTGTGGTAATGCCCAACTGCGTTTCCAGCGTTGGTGCGGCAACTGCAATGGTATTACGCGTCAGGTAACCGAGCACGGTGCCCAGCGTCACCAGCCCAATCATGTACCAGCGTAGCCCTTTGATCTTACGCATCATTAACCTCTTCCAGTCTGTCGTAATACTTGCCATTTAATGGTTGGGGACGCACTACGGCGCCTCCCACGGGCGGCCTTTACGCACAGACCTGCCGCCTTGTTGTTATTAGCTGTGCCAAGGATTTAGCAGCAACGAGGCGTGAGGTTAACTTGTTATACAACTTTAAAAGTTGAATGCCATCACAAAAACCCTTCATGCACTGTGTGTTAAGCTAAAAGGCCGTTATTACAGCGATTTAGCGCAATGAGGCCAGCGTTTTTGTCCATATACCCACAGTGAAACTGTCATTATTGTGAGGTGTATCGCAAAGAATTTTGCCGGTTGCGAAAATTGGTATGATAACTTTAAGTCAGAAGCCTAATGGCACCAAACATGAGGAAGCAGGTATGTCGCGTTTTATGAGTGAGGATTTTCTACTCGATAGCGAGTTCGCCCGTCGTCTGTACCATGACTACGCCAAAGACCAGCCGATTTTCGACTATCACTGCCACTTGCCGCCGCAGCAGATTGCCGAAAATTATCGATTCACCAACCTCTATGACATCTGGCTGAAAGGTGATCACTACAAATGGCGTGCGATGCGCGCGAATGGCGTGCCAGAAGCACTCTGTACCGGTGATGCTAGCGATCAGGATAAATTTAATGCATGGGCGCGCACCGTGCCGCACACCATCGGTAACCCGCTCTACCATTGGACGCATCTCGAGCTGCGCCGTCCGTTTGGCATCACTGACGTGCTGCTGAATGAACAGAGTGCTGACCGCATCTGGCAGCAGTGCAATGCATTGCTGGCACAGGATGCCTTTAGCGCACGCGGCATCATGCAGCAGATGAACGTGAAAATGGTTGGCACCACAGACGATCCGCTCGACGATCTGCAACATCACCGCACGCTGGCAAACGATGCCAGCTTCAGTGTTAAAGTGCTGCCGAGCTGGCGTCCAGACAAAGCCTTCAACATTGAACTGGATACCTTCCTGCCGTGGATTCAACGTCTGGAGCAGGTCACCGACATCAACGTGCAACGGTTTGATGATCTGTTACGTGGCTTAAGCCAGCGGCTCGATCATTTTGCCGCGCACGGTTGTAAAATCTCTGATCATGCACTGGACGTGGTGCTGTTTGCCGAAGCTGACGAAAGCACGCTGGATGGTATTTTAGGGCGCCGTCTGCAAGGGATCGCACCAACGCAAGAAGAGGTGGCGCAGTTTAAAACGGCGGTGCTGGTATGGCTCGGCAGCGAATATGCGCGTCGCGGCTGGGCGCAGCAATATCACATTGGCGCGCTGCGCAATGCGAACCGTCGCCAGTTCGATATTCTTGGCCCGGATGTCGGGTTTGACTCCATCAACGATGCCCCTCTGGCGATCCCGTTGGCTCGCTTACTGGATGCACAGAATCGTAACAACGCCCTGCCAAAAACCATCCTTTACTGCGTCAACCCACGTGATAACGAAGTGCTGGCCACCATGGCGGGCAATTTCCAGGGCGAGGGCGAACCGGGCAAAATGCAGTTTGGTTCGGCGTGGTGGTTTAACGATCAGCTAGACGGTATGCAGCGCCAAATGACGCAGCTGGCACAAATAGGTTTGCTGAGCCGTTTTGTTGGCATGCTCACCGACAGCCGCAGTTTCCTTTCATACACGCGGCATGAGTATTTCCGTCGCTTGCTGTGCCAGATGATTGGCAACTGGGTGGCACGCGGTGAAGCGCCGGCGGATGAAGCGCTACTGGGGCAGATGGTGCAGAACATCAGCTTCAACAATGCACGCGACTATTTCGGCATTGAGCTAGGAGCCTGATGATGCAGCGGCTAAACCGTCACGATTTCCCCGGCGCGCGTTACAGCGATCGCGTTATCCAGTTTGGTGAAGGCAACTTCCTGCGAGCATTTATTGACTGGCAGCTCGACTGGCTCAACCAACATCATGATATCGATGCGGGCGTGGTGGTGGTGCGGCCGCGTAATCGTGTGGTAGAGGATTCCCTGAATCAGCAGGATGGGTTGTACACCACGTTGATCCGTGGCCTGAATGCAGCAGGCGAGCAGGTGAGCGAAACCCGCTTGATCCGCAGCCTCAACCGCGAAATTCAGCCTTATCAGCAGTTTGACGATTTTCTTGCGCTGGCTCGTGCCCCACAGATGCGCTTTGTGTTTTCCAATACCACCGAAGCGGGTATTGCTTTTGCCGAGCAGGATCGGCTGGAGGACGCACCTGCCTCTTCCTTCCCTGGCAAATTGACGCAGTTGCTGTGGGCGCGTTTCACCCATTTTGCTGGTGCCGCCGACAAGGGCTGGCTGATTGTTCCCTGTGAGCTCATCGATCATAACGGCGATGCGCTGCGCGAGTTGGTGTTGCGCTATATCAAACACTGGCAGCTCCCACCGGAGTTTGCCCGCTGGGTGCTGGATCACAGTGCGTTCTATAACACGCTGGTGGATCGCATCGTGACGGGCTACCCGGTGGACGGTGAGGCGATTGCGGCACAGCTGGGTTATGAAGATCGCTACCTGGTGGCGGGCGAAGTCTATTATCAGTTTGTGATTCAAGGGCCGGAGGCATTGGCGCAAGAGTTGAAACTGGATCAGCTGGCACCGGAAGTGAAGTTTGTTGATGACATCTCGCCGTACAAAGCGCAGAAGGTGGCAATACTCAACGGTGCACATACCGCCATGGTGCCAGTGGCCTTTCTATTTGGGGTTGAAAGCGTAGGTGAAGCGATGGATGACGCTGCCATTGCGGGTTATGTTGATGCGCTGCTGCGTGACGAGGTGATCCCAACGCTGGATCTGCCTTCCGACGAGCTGCATGCCTTTGCTGATGCCGTGCAGCGCCGCTTCCGTAATCCGTTTATTCGCCATGCGCTGCTCTCCATTGCGCTGAATGGCATGACCAAATTCCGTACCCGTTTACTCCCGCAGTTGTTGCTCGCGCAGCAACAAACCGGCCAATGGCCGCCGCGTCTGACCTTCGCTTTTGCTGCGCTGCTGGCGTTTTATCGCGGTGAGCAGGGCGATAAGCAGTGGCCACTACAGGATGACGAGTACTGGTTGCAGCAGTTTGCGGAGCTATGGCCTGCATTAAATCAAAACAAAATGACCCTGGAACAGCTGGTGCAGGCGGTACTGCGCAACAGCCACCACTGGGGCGAAGATCTGACTCAGCGGCCTGGATTAGCGTCCGCAATCAGCCAACACCTGCAAAACATCATCGTCCACGGGATGCGGACGGCGTTGCTACAACTGAGATAACGCTATGCAAGATGCGATAAGAATACATTCACGCGACAACGTGGCGGTGGCGCTGCGCGATTTACCTGCCGAAGCTAAGGTTGAAGTTGCTGGTCAGGCCATTACGTTGCAGCAGGAGGTGGGACGCGGCCACAAGTTCGCACTCACGCCGCTAGTTATCGATGCGCTGGTGATCAAATACGGTTTGCCGATTGCCCACGCGACGCGGCCGATTGCCATGGGTGAAATCATTCATTCCAGCAACGCGCGCACTAATCTGAGCGATGTCGATGAATACGATTATCAGCCGGAATTTCTCGATATTCCGCCGCAAGCCGGTGACCGCGAAGTACAGATCTACCGACGCGCCAGTGGTGAAGTGGGGATTCGAAATGAGCTGTGGATTCTGCCGACCGTGGGCTGCGTCAATGGTATCGCAAGGCAAATTCTGTCGCGTTTTCTAAAAGAGACCAACGACGCGCAAGGGATTGATGGTGTGCATCTGTTCAGCCACCCATTTGGCTGTTCGCAATTGGGGCAAGACCACGAAAATACCCGCACCATGCTGCAAAACATGGTGCGCCATCCTAATGCAGGTGCGGTGTTGGTGATTGGCTTGGGTTGTGAAAACAATCAGGTGGATGTATTCCGCGACACCCTCGGTGGCTTTGATAGCGATCGCGTGCAGTTTATGGAGTGCCAGAAGCAGGACGACGAAGTGGAAGCTGGATTAGAGCGTCTGCATGCGTTGTACGACGTGATGCGTCAGGACCAGCGCCAGCCGGGCAAACTCAGCGAACTGAAGTTTGGATTGGAGTGCGGCGGTTCTGACGGTTTTTCTGGCATCACTGCCAATCCGATGCTGGGCTGCTTCTCCGATCAAATGATTGCCAACGGCGGCACCACGGTGTTGACCGAAGTGCCGGAAATGTTTGGTGCAGAACGCATTCTGATGAGCCGTTGCCGTGATGAACAAACCTTCGATAAAACCGTGGCGATGATTAACGACTTTAAACGCTACTTTATCGATCACCAGCAGCCGATTTATGAGAATCCATCACCGGGAAACAAAGCCGGTGGCATTACCACGCTGGAGGAGAAATCCCTTGGTTGTACGCAGAAAGCCGGGCAGAGCCAGGTCGTGGATGTGCTGAAATATGGCGAGCGCCTGATGACACCAGGGCTGAATTTGTTGAGTGCGCCGGGTAACGACGCGGTGGCCACCAGTGCGCTGGCAGGGGCGGGTTGCCATATGGTGTTATTCACCACCGGCCGTGGTACGCCTTATGGTGGTTTTGTACCCACGGTGAAAATCGCCACCAATACGCCTTTGGCAGAAAAGAAACCGCACTGGATTGATTTTAACGCGGGTCGTTTGATTGATGGCATGAGCATGCCAGAGATGCTGGAGGATTTCGTCGATATGATCGTGGCGATTGCCAATGGCCAACCGGCACGTAATGAAGCCAATGATTTCCGCGAATTAGCGATATTTAAGAGTGGCGTAACGTTGTAAGCATCAGGTGCGCATAAATGCGCACCCTACGAAAACGTGCAAATTCTCACATCGGCGGACAAAATGCGCCCTCAACGAAAACTGTGCCAGTTTGCCGTAGGGGCGGCATTTATGCCGCCCTGGTCAATTGTCGATTATTCTGCTTCAGACACCGTGCGCGGTTCGCGCTCGGCTTCGGCTTGGCACACAGCCGCAGTAAACAGAATATCGGTTGAGGAGTTCAGTGCAGTCTCGGCGGAATCCTGCAAGACGCCGATAATAAAACCAACCGCCACTACCTGCATCGCCAGATCGTTCGGGATACCAAACATATTGCACGCCACCGGAATCAGCAGCAGTGAACCGCCCGCCACGCCAGATGCACCACAAGCACACAGCGAAGCCACCAGACTTAGCAGAATCGCTGTAGGCACATCCACTGAAATCCCCAGCGTATGCACAGCCGCCAGCGTCAGCACGGTGATGGTAATCGAAGCACCCGCCATACTGATGGTGGCACCCAGCGGGATAGAAACAGAGTAGGTGTCTTCGTCCAGGTTCAGGCGTTTCGCCAGCGCCATATTCACCGGAATATTCGCCGCTGAGCTGCGGGTAAAGAACGCCGTCACGCCACTTTCGCGCAGGCAGGTAAACACCAGCGGATACGGGTTGCGGCGGATTTTCTGGAACACCAGCATCGGGTTGACCACCAGCGCCATAATCAGCATGCAGCCGAGCAGCAGCGCCAGCAGATTGGCGTATTCCCACAGCGCATCAAAGCCGGTTGAAGCCAGAATAGAGGCGACCAGACCAAAAATCCCTAACGGCGCGCAGCGAATCACACAACGCACCACCCAGGTTGCCGCATTAGAGGCATCGTTCAGAAAGGCTTTGCTGCTTGGGCTGGCGTGACGGAAAGCCAAACCCAATCCCAGCGCCCACACCAAAATGCCAATGTAATTAGCATTCATCAGCGCCTCTATCGGGTTTGAAACCATGCTGAGCAGCAGACCATGCAGCACTTCGGTGATGCCTGAAGGCGGAGTGATTTGCGTCGCACCGACGTTCATCGACAACGTTTGCGGGAACAGATGACTGAAAATGACCGCGACCACGGCCGCAAAGAAGGTACTGAGCAGATACAGCATGATGATCGGACGGATGTTGGTTTTCTGTCCCTGCTGATGGTTCGCAATGGATGAGATCACCAAAACCAGCACCAGCAGCGGTGCCACCGCCTTCAGCGCGCGTACAAACAATTCCCCCAGCAGGCCAACGGCTAACGCCGCATCACGTGAGAACCACGCCAGTGCCACACCGGCAATCAGGCCAATCATGATTTGTTTTACCAGGCTTCCTGCGAACAGCGCGCCCAGACGTCCAATAAAGTTATTTTGCATAGTTCGGTCTTTTTATAGCGGTATGAGTGTTGTGCGCGGTTCCTCCGCGCCAAACGGTTTGCCCGGCGGAGTATAAGGAAAAGTCCTGGTGAGGAAAGAGATAATTCTGTGCGTGTGGCGTAGATCGGTTTTTTGATCTGCTGGCGATGCGAAATGTGACAGAGCTATGAAAGGTGAAAATTGCAGCTGGCGAAACAAAGCAGGGGCGATTACCGCCCCTGCAGAAGATTATGGTGAGATGCGCTTCTGGTCGTTTCTGTGGTTAACCCATGCGTTGATCAGCAGTGTACCGCCCAAAATAATGCCGACCACCGCCAACGAGATCCCCACCGGTATGTGGTAAAACTCGACGATCAGCATCTTGATACCGATAAACACCAGCACAATTGCCAGACCATATTTGAGCATCGAGAAGCGTTCTGCCACGTTCGCCAGCAGGAAATACATCGCACGTAGGCCAAGAATCGCGAACAGGTTTGACGTCAATACAATGAAAGGATCGGTGGTGACCGCGAAAATCGCCGGAATGCTGTCGACGGCGAAAATCACGTCGCTCAGCTCCACCATGATCAGCACCAGCAGCAGCGGCGTTGCAAACAATACGCCGTTTTTACGGGTGAAGAACTTTTCGCCGTCAAGGTTATCGGTCATGCGCAGGTGTTTACGCAGCCAGCGCACCACCGGCTTTTCACCGACAGCCTCATCATCTCCTTCCTTGGCAAAGGCCATCTTCAGACCGGTGAACAACAGGAAGGCACCGAACACGTAGAGGATCCAACTGAACTGCGTGACCAAATAGCTGCCAGCAAAAATCATGATGGTACGCAGTACAATCGCGCCCAGCACGCCATACACCAGCACGCGACGTTGCAAGTTAGCCGGAATGGCAAAGTAGCTGAACAGCATCAGCCAAACGAAGACGTTATCGACAGCCAGCGCTTTTTCCAGCACGTAGCCCGTCAGGAAGGCGAGAGTTTGCGCAGTGGCCACTTCGCGGCCCACAGTGCCTTCGAGATACCACCAGAAGGCCGCGCTAAACAGCAGTGAGACGGAGATCCAAACCAGTGACCACGCGGCTGCTTGCTTGAATGACATGGTTTGAGCGCCGCGACGTCCCTGTAAGAAGAGATCAATCGCCAGCATGATGAGCACAACGACAGCGAAGCTGCCCCAGAGTAACGGTGTGCCTACAGAGTGCATAGTCGTATCCTGTCCGGAAAATAAAAAAACGGCTAAGTCAGAAGACGTTAGCCGCTTTTGATAAGCTGCAAGCAAACCTCGCCTTCCGGCAAGGTCTCACTTACAACTCAGAATAGATTCCGGGTTGCCTGACGACCGGATGCGTTTAGCATCGTAATGACGATCAATCAGCTTACAAGTTACTCCCCTTTGCAGCGGTGAAGATACGTCCAACCGCGAAAGGATTCAATGGGGAGTTTGAAATATTTTGCAATATTTACACTTTAGCCTGATCTGCAGGGAACACGACTCCAGTCTGTCGGCGAATCTCCGTCAGCAGTTTGGCCGTGATGCGTGATGTTTCCAACGCAGGATGCTCAACCAGACGCTGCGCAACTAACTCTGCAAACGTTTCTGCTTCGTACAGCATAGTATTGGTGTGCTGCGGCTGCGTCAGATTTTGGCTTTCGCCACCGCGCGGGATAAAACGCAGCTGCTGGCCTTCTGAGATTTTGTCGATCACCAGCGAACCGGCTTCACCCTGGATTTCACTCGGGATCAGGGAATCACTCACTTTCGAGTGCAGCAGCGTGACATCAAAATCGCCATAACCCAGTACGACGACGCCATGCGCATCCACGCCACTCGCCAACAGGGAAGCCTGTGCCTGTACCTGCTGCGGCTCTCCCCATAAGGTCACCGCTGCGGCCAGGCAGTAGAAGCCAATATCCATGATCGAACCGTTCGACCAGCGCGGATTAAAGGTATTGGGGTTTTCACCATCAAGATAACGCTGGTAACGTGACGAATATTGGCAGTAATTAATTAACGCTTTACGCAGCTTACCCAACTGCGGCATCGCTTTTTGCAGTTGCAGGAAGGTTGGCAAACTGGCGGTTTTAAACGCTTCAAACAACACCACCTGATGCTGACGCGCGCAGGCGATCATCGCTTCGGCTTCACGGAGATTCGACGCCATCGGCTTTTCACAAATCACGTGCTTGCCATGCGACATAAACAGGATGGCCTGTTCAGCGTGGAGTGCATTGGGGCTGGCGATGTAAACGGCATCGATCTCCGGGCTGGTTGCCAAATCGTCGAGAGACGTAAAGGTCAGTTTGCAGGGATAATCGGCGATAAAGGCATCGGCCTGTGATTGCTGGCGCGAATAGACACCGTGCAGTTTCATTTTGCCGGTCTCATGCGCGGCGTCGATAAACTGGCGAGTAATCCAGTTGGTTCCCACAATAGCAAAACGAATCACGGTATAGCTCTCCTGCAACAGTAATGCGGCAGAGTACCATGTTCAGCGGAGCCACGGTCAGACGAAATTTGATCCTGAGATCCGCATTCCAATATGATGATGCAGCAGCTTTTTTTAACCAGCAAACGGGGAAGCGTAGGTGAGTGGAAGTAAACATGCATTGAACTGGACCACCTTACTGATCGCGATTCCCGTAGGGTTTGTCGCTTCGCTGGTGACGTTGGCCTTTCGCGGCGTTATTGATCTTATCAACCGCCTGCTGTTTAACAGCGACAGCGAAATCACTGTGGCAATGCACGTCTGGCCATGGATTTTCTGGCCGCTGCTGGTGGGCGCGGGCGGTGTGCTGGCAGGATTTTTCCTGCGCTATGCGGTGGCGATTGAGAAGCAGGAAACGGTTAAAACCGACTACCTCGAAGTAATTAATGCGCGCCTGGATGCGGTGCCGACCAAAACCTCGCTGTTCCGTGCACTCTCGTCGATTGCCAGTATCGGCAGCGGTGCCTCAATTGGTAAAGAGGGGCCGATGGTGCAACTCTCCGCGTTGAGTGGCAGCCTGATGGGGCGCTGGTTTCCGCAGATGCGTAACAGCGATATTGTGGCAATGGCCGCCGCCGCAGGCCTCTCTTCGGTGTATCACGCCCCGCTGGCTTCAGCAATCTTTGTGGCGGAGATTGCGTTCGGTATCTCTGCCTTGCAGCGGTTAATTCCTTTGATTGTCGCCTCGGCGGTGGCGGTGATGACCATGTGGTCACTGGGTTTTCGCAGCGCGCTTTATCCTCTCTCTGAAGCTCTTTTCCAAATGGATATCAGTAGTTTGCTGATGACCATCGTCATTGGTTTAGCGGCAGGATTAGCGGGATGGTTGTTGATCAAACTGATTGCTCGTAGCAAAGCGCAGTTTGCCCGAATCAAATCACTGCCAGCGCGCCTGGGTCTTGGCGGCTTAGCGGTCGGTTTCCTGGCACTGATCTCCACTGACATTTTGGGTAACGGCTACGAAGTGATAGTGAAAATCATTGATGGCCACTATGTATTGGCGGGATTGATTGGCCTGCTGGTGCTAAAAACGTTGGCGACCACGCTGTCGGTGGGGTCCAACGCCGTCGGCGGCTTGTTCACGCCGTCCTTATTAATCGGCGCTCTACTCGGTGTGGCGCTGGCACAGATGGGCGCAGTGCTGCATTTACCGGTGGGTGACACCTTACTGTATGCGGCGATAGGCATGGCGGCGGTGCTGGCGGCTGTCAGTCAGGCACCGTTAATGGCGATGCTAATGGTGCTGGAGATGACGCTCAACAGCAGCCTGTTATTCCCGATCATGATCGCCTCGGTGCTGGCTTCTATGGTGGTATACCGACTGCAATCTGCCAGCACCTATCCGGTGGTGAGCAATCACTTCAGCCGTTCAGAAGCGAAATTCGACTTCGATAATATGCGCGTAGACCAGCTGATCATTCCCGGAGCGGCGCTCCAGCCAGAGGAGTCCGTAGGGCAAGCATTGGCGGTGAGTTCATTGAAGCGTGAACGCTATGTGTATGTGATCAACAGTGCAGGACAGTTCCTCGGGGTGGTGTCCATCCACGATATCTCCCGCAAAGTGTTATCGCAGGAGATCACGTTGGATTCACCGGTCAGCAGCGTAATGGACGATAACTTCCCGTGCATCTTCCAGAACCAGAGCATGCGCGAAGGTTGGGAGGCGTTTGCGCGGGTAACGCTGGAGCGCTTGCCCGTGTTGAACAATCCGCAGGAGCGGCGCTTTATGGGCGCGTTGACCAAAACCAGTTTGATTCAGAAGGCGCAGGAGTTCCTTTAAGCCGCATTCCCCCGCATCGCCTGATCTGTCATCCACAGGCGGGCGTCAAACTCTAGCTGGTGGTAATCCGGTTCCATGTGGCAGCAGAGCTGGTAAAAGGCTTTGTCGTGCTCTTTCTCTTTCAGATGCGCCAATTCGTGCACCACGATCATCCGCATAAAGGGCTCGGGCGCGAGACGGAAGAAGGTAGAGATGCGGATCTCGGCTTTCGCCTTCAGATTGCCACCCTGCACGCGCGAGATGGCGGTGTGCAGGCCAAGTGCATGTTTCATCACTTTGATTTTATTGTCCCAAATCACTTTGCTCACCGGCGGGGCGCTGCGCATGTAGCGGCTTTTCAGCGCTTGGGTGTAGTCGTAAAGTGCCCGATCGCTGACAACATCGTGTGTGTTGGGATAGCGTTCCTGCAAAAAGCTGCCCAGTCGCTGATTATCAATTAGCAACTGTACCTGATCGAGGATGTTTTCAGGGTAACCCTGCAGATAGATTAATGACATTGGGATTCCCGACGAAAGACAGTATACTGCGCCCCCTTTTTAGGGCGAAAATCGCGCAAAGTGTACCACGCCGGAGATTCCATGAGCCAACTTGAACTGACCAATCGCACGCTGACACTGCAGCGCTTCCCGCCAATGCGTGAAGAAAGCCCGTTACAGGCGTGGGATTCCGCCGATGAATATCTGTTGCAGCAAGAACTGCCAGAAGGACCGGTGCTGGTGTTCAACGACAGCTTCGGTGCACTGACCTGCGGATTAAATGGCCGTGAAGTGTGGCACGTCAGCGACTCGTTATTGAGTGAACAGGCGGCGAAGCAGAACCTGCGTCTCAATGAGATGGATGAAGATCAGGTGCACTTTATCGATAGCCTGGCGCCACTGCCTGCTGCGCCCGCCGCAGTACTGATCAAGATCCCTAAAGCGCTGGCCCTGCTGGAACATCAGCTGCGCGCGCTGCGTAAAGTGGTGACGTCAGATACGCTGATCCTTGGCGCAGCCAAAGCCAAAGATATCCACAACTCCACGCAGCAGCTGTTTGATCGCGTTCTCGGTGAGAGCAAAACTTCGCTGGCGTGGAAAAAAGCCCGTCTGATTTACTGCAACTTCACCGAGCCAAAGCTGCCAGAGGTGTCAGATACCACCGTATGGCCGCTGGACGATTCGTCTTACCAGATTCACAACCACGCCAACGTGTTCTCACGCGGATCGCTGGATGTGGGCGCGCGCTTCTTTATGCAGCACCTGCCGTCAGATATTGAAGGTGAAATCCTCGATCTCGGCTGCGGCAACGGCGTGATTGGTTTGCTGGCGCTGGAGCAGAACCCGCAGGCGGACGTACTGTTCTATGACGAATCTTATATGGCCGTGGCGTCCAGTAAGTTGAACGTGGAAGTGAACCGTCCGCAGGATCTGGCGCGCTGTCAGTTCCGCGTCAATAACGTGCTGAGTGGATTCCCGTCGGATCGTCTGCACGCGGTGCTGTGCAATCCGCCGTTCCACCAGCAGCACGCGGTGACCGATCATCTTGCCTGGCAAATGCTGCGCGATGCCAAGCGCTGCCTGCAATATGGCGGCGAGTTGCGTATTGTCGGCAACCGCCACCTCGGTTATCACGTCAAAATGAAAAAGCTGTTTGGCAACTGTGAACTGGTGGCGTCGAACGCCAAGTTTGTGGTGCTGCGCTCGGTCAAACTGCGTTAATCAGACACTGAGCGCCAGCTCAGTGGCCTGTGCGATGGCGCGGCGAGCATCCAGCTCCTGCGCCACATCGGCTCCGCCAATCAGCCTTACCGCTTTGCCGCGTGCGGCCAGCTCATCCGCCAGCTGACGCATCGGTTCCTGCCCGGCACAAATCACCACGTTGTCCACCGCTAGCGTGATCGGCTCGCCCTGATGGCGTAGGTGCAATCCTGCATCATCAATCTTCAGATACTCGACGTCGCCCCACAACTGCACACCGTGTGCCTGTAAACTGGCGCGGTGAATCCAGCCAGTAGTTTTTGCCAGCCCCGCACCGGGTTTGCCAGACTTGCGCTGCAACAGCCAGATTTGACGATCGGCGGCTAGCGGTTGTGGGCGCACTAACCCGCCGCGCGCCTGCAAGCTATGATCGATCCCCCAGCTTTGATAGAAATCTTCATGCGCATTTTGATGCAGCAAAAACTCGGCGGTATCAAAGCCAATACCGCCTGCTCCGATGATCGCCACCCGCTGGCCCACTGGTTTTTTATCGCGGATGACATCGAGATAGCTGAGCACGCTGCGGTGATCAATGCCGGGAATCGCAAGTTGGCGTGGAGTAATGCCGGTGGCGATCACCACTTCATCCGCTTCTTCCAGTTCATCAGCGCTGACGCGATGGTCGGTGCGAATCACTACACCCGCTGCGTCGAGCTGATGGCGGAAATAGCGCAGCGTTTCGCTGAACTCCTGTTTACCGGGGATCTGGCGGGCGATATTAAACTGGCCGCCAATCTGCGCATCCTCTTCATACAGCGTCACCTGATGCCCACGCTCGGCCGCCTGTAGCGCAAATGCCATTCCCGCAGGACCGGCACCCACCACTGCAATATGTTTAGGCTGTTGAGCAGGAATGACCGGCATCAGGGTTTCGTGGCAGGCACGTGGATTGACCAGGCAAGAGGTGACTTTGCCGACGAAAATCTGATCGAGACAGGCCTGGTTACAGGCGATGCAGGTGTTGATGGCATCAGGCTGTCCGGCTTGCGCTTTGCGCACAAAGGCTGCATCGGCAAGGAAAGGGCGCGCCAACGACACCATATCGGCAATGCCATCGCGCAGCAGTGATTCCGCCACCTGTGGATGGTTGATACGGTTGGTCGCGATAACCGGCACTGAAACCGCTTCACGCAGATGTTGCGTCACCCAGGCGAATCCGGCTCGCGGGACGCAGGTGGCGATGGTGGGAATGCGCGCTTCGTGCCAGCCGATGCCGCTGTTAAACAGGGTAACGCCGCACTGCTCAAGCGCTTGGGCCAACGCCAGCGTCTCTTCCAGTGAGCTGCCGTTATTCACCAGATCGAGCATCGACAGGCGGAAAATAATAATAAATTCCGGACCGACGGCTTCACGTACCGCCTGAGTGATCTCCAGCGCGAAACGCCGACGGCGCAGCACATCGCCGCCCCAGTGATCGTCGCGATGGTTAGTGTGCGCGACCAAAAACTGATTAATCAGATAGCCTTCAGAGCCCATGATCTCCACGCCATCATAACCCGCCTGCTGGGCTAAGCGAGCGCAGTGGGCGAAGTCGGCAATGGTCTGGCGAATCTCTGCATCGCTCAGTTCGCGCGGTGTGAACGGGTTAATCGGCGCCTGAAGGGCTGAAGGGGCGACCAGGTCGCGCTGATAGCTATACCGTCCAGCATGCAGAATTTGCAGGGCGATTTTACCGCCCTCGGCATGTACGGCATCGGTGAGCGATCGGTGCCATTCGCATTGGCTCTCATGATTGAGGATGGCCCCGCCGTGTGCGACCACACCTTGCGGATTCGGAGCAATCCCCCCAGTGACAATCAGCGCCACCCCCTCACGTGCACGTTCCGCATAAAACGCGGCTAGACGCGCCGCACCATCGGCATGTTCTTCAAGCCCAGTGTGCATCGAGCCCATCAGGAAACGGTTTTTCAACTGGGTAAATCCCAGATCCAGCGGGGCAAACAGGTGGGCGTAGTGCTCAGTCATGATCACAGTCTCAGAAAGTGGTCGGATGAGTGAACTCTAGCGGGAAATGGACGGGATGGAAATTCGCGGCGCTCAGGCTGTGAGAAACCTCAAAAAAAGCAGGGCGGCAAGTCGCTAACGAAGTGTTCGGACTCCTTCGTCAGGCACGGGAAGACACCTGCGCGCCCTGTAATAGTACGATGTGATGGGCTAATGGATTAGCTCTATAGTGATGACTCCTGTCAGACTCAATCCAGACAACTTTCCCGGGTGAGGGTGCGGCGATAATGACATAGCTCACTGCGGTTAATCCTCAAGACCGGTCTTGGTTTTTCTCAGAAAAAGGTGATCCCGATTCCATCTTCTGTACGAGCAGTTCACGTTCCAGGTAACACCTTTTTCGTAACATGAATTTGAGTGATCTGGTTCACAGTTTTGCCGTGCCAATCCCGCTTTTATGACCCCATTGCAACGGCACCCAATGGGGAAACAATGAATATCGAAACGCAATCCTGCGTCATTACCGGTAAAAAACAGGTCAGCGTCGCGCAGCAGCAGGTGAAGTGGGACGGCAAAGGCACGCTGGTACGCATTACGCGTGGCGGCATTTGTGGTTCCGACCTGCACTACTACCAGGAAGGGAAAGTCGGCAGCTTCGAAGTCAAAATGCCGATGATCCTCGGTCACGAAGTGATTGGCCAAGTGGTGGAGAGCGATGATCCTCATCTCAAGCCGGATCAAAAAGTGGCGGTCAATCCGTCCAAACCCTGCGGTGAGTGCAAATATTGCCAGCGCGATCAGGAAAACCAGTGCACTTCAATGCGCTTCTTCGGCAGCGCCATGTATGTGCCGCATGTCGATGGCGGCTTTACGCAATACAAAGTCGTGGACAGCAAACAGTGCGTGCCTTTCCCGCAAGACGCGGATGAAACGGTGATGGTGTTTGCCGAGCCACTGGCGGTATGCATTCACGCCACCCATCAGGCGGGCGATCTCACCGGCAAGCACGTGTTTATCTCTGGCGTGGGTCCGATTGGTTGCTTGATTGCCGCCGCCGCTAAAGCGCGCGGTGCGGCATCGGTGGTGTGCAGCGATATCAGCGAACGCTCATTAGAGATGGCGCAGCAGATGGGTGCAACCGAGGTTATCCACGCCGCTGACGGCGATTTCGCGCCGTATCTCGCGGATAAAGGCTATTTCGATGTGGCGTTTGAAGCCTCAGGCCATCCCTCTTCGCTGCAGCGTTGTCTGGACGTGGTGTGCGCCAAAGGCACGCTGGTGCAGGTCGGCATGGGCGGCACTATCCCGAACTTCCCGATCATGGCGCTGATTGCCAAAGAGATTCAGCTGGTGGGTTCTTTCCGTTTCACTCACGAATTTAATACCGCCGTTGAATGGCTGGCAAACGGTGTGGTTAAGCCACTCCCGCTGTTCAGCGGTGAGTTCGATTTGCAGGACATTGATGCGGCCTTGCAGTTTGCCGGGGACAAAACCCGTGCAGCAAAAGTCCAGTTAACCTTTTAAGGAGCAGTGATGAGTCAGTTATTTTCCCTCGAAGGCAAGCGCGTTCTATTGACCGGTTCCGCGCGCGGTATTGGTTTTCTGCTGGCGCGTGGTTTAGGTGAAGCCGGTGCGGAAGTGATCGTCAACGCCACCACGGAACAGGGTGCAGAGCAGGGCGCGGCAAAGCTGCGTGAGCTGGGTTTACGTGCCCATGCCAAAGCCTTTGATGTGACGCAGTCTGCGCAGGTGCAGCAGGCGGTAGATGAGATTGAAGCGGAATGGGGCCCGATTGATATTCTGGTCAACAACGCCGGGATTCAGCGCCGCCGTCCGTTCCTTGAATTCCCGGAGCAGGACTGGAATGACGTGATTGCCGTTAACCAGACCGCCGTGTTCCTGGTCTCTCAAACCGTGGCGAAAAAGATGGTGGATCGTCAGCGCGGTAAGATCATCAACATTGGTTCGATGCAAAGCGAGCTGGGCCGCGACACCATCACGCCGTATGCCGCGTCAAAAGGGGCCGTCACCATGTTAACTCGCGGCATGTGCGTTGAGCTGGCGCGCCATAACATTCAGGTGAACGCCATCGCACCTGGCTATTTCGTCACCGAGATGACCCAGGCGCTGGCCGACGATCCCGCTTTCACCGGCTGGCTCACCAAACGCACTCCGGCGGCGCGCTGGGGTAAACCGGAAGAGCTGATTGGAGCTGCGGTATTCCTCGCTTCTGGCGCCTCTGATTTCGTCAATGGTCACCTGCTGTTTGTCGATGGCGGTATGCGCGTCGCCGTGTAATGCCATGGCGCGGCTGGCGTTATCGCCGGGCCGCGCCTAAAACTTAATCACCCCTCTGTATTTCTAAGGATAATAAAAAATGCCAATAACTATTATTGTGCTGGGTGTGATACTGCTACTGGTGTTGATGATTGTATTCAAGGTCAACGGCTTCATTGCGTTGGTGTTTGTTTCGGCGGTGGTGGGTATTGCCGAAGGGATGACGCCGCTCAACGTGATGGCCTCGATCCAGAAAGGTATTGGTTCGACGCTCGGCGGGTTAGCAATGATCCTCGGCTTCGGTGCCATGCTCGGGCGCTTAGTCTCGGATACGGGCGCGGCACAACGCGTGGCAACCACGCTGATTGCCGCCTTCGGTAAAGAGCGGCTGCAATGGGCGCTGGTGGTCACAGGATTAATTGTTGGCCTGGCGATGTTTTATGAAGTGGGCTTCGTGCTACTGCTGCCGCTGGTGTTTACCATTGTTGCTGCTGCCGGTTTGCCGCTGCTTTACGTCGGCGTGCCGATGGTGGCTGCGCTCTCCGTCACGCACTGTTTCCTGCCGCCGCATCCGGGTCCAACCGCGATCGCCACCATCTTTGGTGCCAACCTCGGAACGACGCTGCTGTACGGCATGATCATCACTATCCCAACGGTGATTGTGGCCGGTCCGATCTTCTCGAAATTCCTCAAGAGCTTTGAGAAGTCACCGCCAGAAGGCTTGTACAACCCGAAGATCTTCACCGAAGAAGAGATGCCAGGCTTTGGTATCAGTATCTTTGCCGCCATCATTCCGGTGGTGCTGATGGCGATTGCGGCAGTATTCGAGCTGACCACGCCAAAAGAAAACCCACTGCGCCAGTTCTTTGAATTTATCGGTAACCCGGCGGTGGCGCTGTTTATCGCGGTAGTGATCGCGGTGTTGACGTTGGGGCTGCGTAACGGACGCAAGATGGAAGAAGTGATGGATATGTGCGGTGAATCGATTGCCGCCATCGCCATGATCATCTTCATCATTGCCGGTGGTGGTGCCTTCAAACAGGTGCTGGTGGACAGCGGCGTCGGTAACTATATCGCGGATATGATGAAGGGATCGTCGCTTTCACCGCTGCTGATGTGTTGGACGGTCGCCGCCATGTTGCGTGTGGCTCTGGGATCGGCCACCGTGGCAGCGATCACCACCGCCGGGATCGTCACGCCGATTATCGCGGTGACGCATGCCGATCCGGCGCTGATGGTGCTGGCGGTTGGCTCGGGGAGTGTAATCGCCTCACACGTGAACGATCCGGGCTTCTGGCTGTTTAAGGGCTATTTCAATCTGAGCGTGGTGGAAACCCTGAAAACCTGGACGGTGATGGAGACGTTGATCTCCATCCTCGGCCTGGCAGGTGTACTGGCGTTGAATGCCATTATCCACTGATGTATCGGGCTTCACAGGGAAGTGAAGCTGTTAATCCCGGCTACGGATCCAAGAGAATCGCGATTGGTAGCCGCTGTCAAAATGGGTGTTGTAGCGATAGCTCGATCCCGCCTCTGCCATGCAATAGGTACACACATTCAGCACCTCAATTTGCTGTGCGGGAATTCCACGCTGTAACAGCAATCCCCGCGCCAGATGCGGTAAATCAAACCATACACCTTGATGATGTGCGCGTGCCTGTGGGCGAATCGCGGCGTGATTCTGCGGTTGATCGCCAGACCACTTAAGGTCGGGCAAATCCGTGCGCTGCTGCATCTGTGCCACCAGATCTTTTCCCAGTTCATAGCAGCATGGACCGATTGCCGGGCCGATGGCGACATGCAGCGTCTCCCTGCGGGCGCCGCGTTCCATTAGGCCATCAATTGCGCTGTTCAATACCCCACTCAACGTGCCTTTTAGCCCGGCATGCACGGCCGCCACCTGATGATGCTGAGTATCGGCAAACAGCACTGGCAGGCAGTCAGCGGTGTACACCGCCACGGGCAACTGCTGCTCGCCTATCACGCCATCAGATTCACAGCTTTTCGGCGGCTGGTTCTGTGAGGCGAGCACGACGGTGGCGCTGTGGCGTTGCTGACCATAAGCCGCCTCCTCAGGAACCGGTTGGCCGGCCGGCTGGAAGGCATAATCGAGCCATGGCAGGGCATCAAGCAAGGTTGAACGCGGTCCGGAATGCGACATAAGTGTCTCCTTTGACTGGGCGGCAGCATTCTTCTGCCCACAGCTTACGTTAACTGCTACATTTTTAAAGCTTTACACAAACTGACCATAATCACTTAAGGAATAAATGATGAAAAACACCACGTTGCTGGCGGCGTCCGGCATTCTCGCGTTGCTGCTGACAGGATGTGCGCAACCGGCCAAACAGCAGGCTCAGCAGCAACTCGGCCAGCAATCGGTATTAGCAGTGAACTGGTTCCAGCAGTCTGGTGAGTATCAGGCGTTGAGCTGGCAAGCGTTTAACAGTGCGCGCATGGCCTTTGATGCCGCGCCATCGCTGGCGGGAAAACCGAAGGCGGTGATCGTCGATCTCGATGAAACCATGATCGACAACAGCGCCTATAGCGCGTGGCAGGCAAAACATGGCCAGCCGTTCTCTGGCAAAACCTGGTCCGCGTGGACCCAGGCACGTCAGGCCACTGCAGTGCCTGGCGCAGTCGAGTTTGCCAACTATGTGAACAGCCATGGCGGTACCATGTTCTATGTTTCAAACCGCGATCAGAAGGATTACGCCGCCACGGTGGATAACCTCAATAAACTGGGCTTTAGCGGCGTGAGTGATAAAACCGTGCGCCTCAGCACGGGCAACTCCAACAAGCAGGATCGCTTCGATGCGGTCAAAAATGCCGGATACAACGTGGTGTTGTATGTGGGCGATAACTTAAATGATTTTGGCGGTGCGACCTGGCATCAAGGCAATGCGCAACGTCAGCAGTTTGTGAGCCTCAATCATCAGCGTTTCGGTACGCAGTTTATTGTTCTGCCTAACCCACTGTACGGTGACTGGGAAAGTGGCATGGCGGAAAACTACAACAAACTTACGCCAGAACAGCAGCTTCAGGTACGTGAAGCACGTTTAAAAGCCTGGAACGGCCAATAGCAGATAGAACTAAACAGCGCCTGTATTTGCAGGCGCTCTGGTGAGTATTTCAGGGCCATTAATATTTACTTTTCCTCGTCATTATTATTCTCCTCATTATTTTCCTGATCTCTTGCTTTATTCATCACAAGAAAATAGCGGTAAATATTGTGAATTTGCTCGTTACCCAGTTATTCGTGCTAATCATAAATTTTTTAATTAAGATTTTTCTCAGCTCAAAAGGTTCATTTCCCCTTTTTGGTGCAAGGACATAATCAGTATGCATGTATGGTTTTGTTGTTTGATTTGAGATGAATAATCTAGGTTTGAATTTATATTATTAATTTAATTGAAATTAATTATTTTAAGTGTCGTGTCATTGGCTTGCAATTCATTACTTTAGAATGACATTTCCTGACGATAATTTTACAAGGCGCGTTGTGATCCTGCGGTCAGTAATATTCATTGTGCAACAGTAAGCATAAGCAGCTATAAACAATTTCTGTGAGGAAACTCTGCTTTAACCCGCGATCGATTGTTGTAGTCACATCCGTATACCTGTGGCTTTGCTTAAAAAACGATATTTCTGGACGTAGAGAGAAGATAATTGTGACGATACTTAAACCCTTATTAGCGAAAAATCTCAGTAGGGCACAGCAAGAGTCCGGCCATTTTAAAGCGCTTACCCCGCCATACGAAGAGGGCAGCGTGCCATGAATCTGAATACACTTCGTCAGGATATTCCCGCCGGTCTGGTGGTTTTTCTGGTGGCACTGCCACTTTGCCTTGGCATTGCGCAAGCCAGTGGTCTGCCACCTTTTGCCGGTTTACTTACGGGAGTGATCGGTGGCTTGTTGGTCACTTCACTGAGCCCATCGCGCTTTGCCGTGAGCGGCCCAGCTGCCGGTTTGGTGACAATCGTGGTGGCTTCAATCCAAACGCTCGGCAGTTTCTCTGCGTTTCTAACCGCGCTGATTCTGGCCGGTGTGTTGCAGTGTCTGTTTGGCTTGCTGCGAGCGGGTCGCTTTATTTCACTGGTGCCGGGCAGCGTGATCAAAGGCATGCTGGCGGCTATCGGCATTCTGCTAATTATGCAGCAGATTCCGGTGGCTCTGGGTGCGACGGGTGATGCAGAGCTGGTGTCGCTGGTGAAGGGTGATTTCCTATTTTCACTCAGTGCAATGATCGTAGCGGGAATCGGTTTAGCGATTTTGTGGCTCTGGACCACACCGATGGTGAAATCCGTGAAGGTGCTGAGCTGGATCCCCGGGCCGCTCATCGCCGTGCTGTTTGGTTGCATGGCAACCCTGTTTGGCGAGCGTCTGTTTCCTGACTTGCCACGTATCGCTTTGCCCACCTTTGATAGCCTGTCCGCGCTGGCAGCGGAGCTGGAAACTCCTGATTGGCTGGCGTGGCAGAATCCTTCTGTCTGGATGGTCGCCGTGACGCTGGCGCTGGTCGCCAGCCTCGAAACGTTGCTTAGCCAAGAGGCACTAAAAAAGTTGCGGCCGCAGCATCCCGCCCCCTCGCCGAATAAAGAGATGTTTGCACAGGGCGTGGGCAACCTGACGGCGGGTTTCCTGGGTGCGATGCCGATTACCGCAGTGATCGTGCGCAGCTCGGTTAACGTCAGTGCCTGTGCGCAGACCAAATTATCAATCCTGATTCACGGTGTACTGCTGCTGATTTGTGGCCTGTGGTTTAGCGATCTGTTGAATGCGATTCCGCTTGCGAGCCTTGCCGCCGTTCTGTTGTATACCGGCTATAAACTCGCGACGCCGCGCTTGTTCATCGAGCAATTCCGTACGGGCACCCAGCAGTACATTCCGTTCCTCGCCACGATTGGCGGCATCCTGGTGTTTGGCATGCTGGCCGGAATTGGCATCGGTATCGCAACACAAATCCTTTGCAGCATTTACAAGAGTCATCGCAACGCGTTGCAGTTGACCCGTTATGACGATCACTATGTGCTGCGCTTTCAGCAAAATCTCACCTTTATGCATAACCCTAAATTGCAGGGGTTACTGGCCGAGATCCCCGAAAACAGCACGGTGATTGTTGATAATGACAACGCGGAGTATATGGACCCTGACATCAAAGCCGTGCTGCGAGATTTCGGAGAAAACGCCGGCGAGCGTGGTATTCGTCTGAGTCAGTGGCCAGTCGCGATGAAATAGCAATATCATTTGGCTTAAAAGCTGGTTTTTAAGGTAAAAATCGGATATCTCGGATATCCGATTTTTTTATTTGCAGGGCATAATTGCAGCAATTCTTGCTTGTTCGCGCGCGCAGTGACGCGGAGCAATGTATTGCGTGTCAGACAGTTGCAGTGCGGCTTGAGGCACGCGTGATAAATCACATCGCTACGGTTATGTTGCCGGCACATCCGCAGCGATTGAGCACCGTTCAGCCGCCGAGTAGGGTGACGAACACTCGCTTAATTGCCGAATCATTGCACGGTTATTTCAGGTTTAATACTTGCTGATGCCGATGGGCAGAAAGCAGCGATTTCCAGGTTACAGGGTTCAGACGTATGCGCGTTAAGCTGTTTGCTGAAAATAATTTAAAAAAGAATGCACTCTCGCTGTTCCTCATTACGCTTTTTTTCTGCTTTATCGGCAGTCATCTGCGCATTCCGGAGGAGTTCTCTCTATTCTGGCCCGTTAACGCGCTGATAGCCGGTTTGATGGTGCGCAACCCTTTCCTGCATACCACCTCCAATTATCTGGTGTGCTTTGCTGCAATGATTTTTAACGACACGGTATTCTCCGGCTGGGCGCTGCCTGCGGTGACCGTGAACTTCGCCAATATCCTGTTTATACTCGTGTCAGTCAGCATGCTGATTAAGCACCTGCAACCGCCTTCCGCTAATAGCCAGGTGTTCAATGCGATGCGCATTTTCCCTGCCTGTTTTCTCGGTGCTGCTGCCTGTGCCACTTGGGGCGCATGGGCACAGGATATCGATTTTAATGCAAGATTCGTTGTGGCGTGGAGCGACTGGTTTAGCGAGCAGTTCTCGACCTCATTAATGCTGTTGCCGGTGATGCTGGCGCGCTCATTGCGCAGCGTATCCCCGCGCACCTTGTTGCATCCCGGCAAGCTGTTGCCGTTGGCTGCGGTGGTGCTGTCGCTGACCGTAGGGGCGATGATTGGCGGGGCAGGCAGTCTGACCTTCCCGGTTCCGGCGCTGATCTGGTGTGCCATCGTGTTACCGATTCCTGTTACAAGCTTGGTGATCCTGATTACGGGCATCACTGAGATCGTTCTCGTCTCACACGGCGTGATGAATATTCAGGGCGATGACGCACTACTGCCGATCAGCCATCTCACTTCGGCGCGGCTTGGCGTGGCGACCGTGGCTCTCAGCCCGCTGTTGGTGGCGGTGAGTATGGATGCCATTCGTCAGCTCAATCATCGCTTGGCGCTGCGAGCGAACTTTGATTTCCTCACCCAACTGCTGTCGCGTTCCGGCCTGTATGAAAGCCTGAAACAGGAGCCGTTCTCCCTACAGCGCGAAGCGGGCGTGTTGATGCTGGATGTCGACTATTTCAAAGCCATCAACGATAACTTTGGTCACGATGCCGGTGATGGCGTGCTGGAAGAGATTGCGCGCCGTATGCAACGCGTAGTGGGTAATCGCGGCATGGTGTGTCGTTTTGGTGGCGAAGAGTTTGTGGTGGTGGTGTTTGACTACAGCCACCTGCAACTGTACCAACTGGCCGAAGGGATACGCCAGGCGATGGTCAAAGAGAAATTCTGGATTCAGGGCAATACGGTAACCGTGACGGTCAGTTTAGGTCTGGCACGCGGTAGCGCCCAGAGTGAGCGAGAATGGCCGGGGGTGATCAACCGCTTGGTCTCCGCAGCGGATAAAAATCTCTATCTGTCTAAACGCAATGGCCGCAATCAAACCTCTCCGGCGATGGAGCCACGCAGCGTGGTGAATGAAGTGGCCTGAGGTGCGTGAAGGCCGCCATGAATGGGCCGGGTGCTGACTGTTTCGGTCGCCATGAATGACGCCCCTACGATGGCTGGGTGCTGACTGTTTGGTCGCCATGAATGACGACCCTACGATGGATTGGCGCTGATTGTTTTGGTCGCCATAAATGACGACCCTACGATGGGGTGGTGCTGATTGTTTGGTCGCCAT
>NZ_MLFR01000039.1 GCF_002095475.1 Pantoea rwandensis | reverse complement strand
AGTATTTAATTTCTTATAATTCAATTAATTACCAATTATAATCATAATATCAATGGATTTTTCATTCCTTCTACATCAGTATCTTGCGCAGCTTACATGAAAGATATTATGAATCTTTTTCCCCAATGAATGATTTGTCAGCTTGAACTGGCGTTGTTTAATTTTGCCTAATTGATTAGATAAAGGACTTCAATGGCTAGTGTATTTTTAAGTCATAATTCAAATGATAAACCCTTTGTTAGAAGGTTAGCTTCTGACCTGCAAGAGCATGGGCATGTCGTATGGATCGACGAAGCTGAAATTAACATCGGCGATTCATTGATCGGTAAAATTAGAGAGGGCCTTGATAAAGTTGATTATGTCGCGGTGGTTCTCTCTAACAACTCAATCAGCAGCCAATGGGTACAAAGGGAGCTTGATATTAGCTCTAACAGAGAGATTGCAGAGAAGAGAGTAATCTTGCTCCCACTGCTACTTGAAAGGGTTGATTTGCCTGGTTTTTTGCTTGGGAAGCGTTACGGTGATTTCACATCTGAAGATTTATATACGCGCTCTCTACAAGACTTATTAAAGTCTCTTGGTCCTGTTGAAAAGCATATTGATGTCTCTGCTCAAGAGAAGGACGCTCTATTGACAGAGCTTCAGAAGATGAAAGAGCACGTAGATGCCTTGACGAGACTCCAAAATCATCAAAGCACCCCGTTTAAGGATAATTGGACGCAAGGACTTCAGGCGGCGGTCGCTAGGTCTAACGAAAGATTTCCTCAATATCAGGTTATTAATGACTCTTATGCATTCAATGCAATTGATAACGAATCGCCTGTTACTTTAGACTACCTTTTATGGGCAATAGGAAAAACTATGCGCAAAGGCGCGCATCCTCTTGAATCTCTGATGGAGATGGGAGGAACATATTCAAAAGCCCAGAAAATGTTAGAAGCCTACATCGCATACATCGGGAAGTAGTGATTCATGTAAATAGCTTGCCGCTTCGCTAGCGTTTATCAAAAGCCCGCCTATCATCAAATTGTCACTTCTACTTCCCTATGATGTTGACCATTAGCTCATTGGAAATGTTAGGCACAGGATTGTGCTTGGCCCGGTTGACTGGACTCTTCCGGGCTTTTTATTTCCCTCACCATTCTCCGCTCATCACGTAGGTTACGCAGTATCGCTACCAGCTGTTCTCTGATTGCTTTAGCTAGCCATTTATCGATAGCGGGCGACCTGCTTATCAGAACCTCATCCATGTAAAGAATGAAGGACCTGGTCAGGTAAATGTAGCGATTGAGTTCGGAAAGGTTGGCAGGCATACAGCATTCCTTTGCTATTGGATGTCAGTCCATGATGAGGAATCCCGATCGCGCCGTCTGTCATAGGAGCCTGAAAATTCCGTCAGCCCACTCTGCTTAAATCGTAGGTCGCCACTTCTCATCCAGCGTCAGCACTTCCACCGTCACCGCGCCTAACACGATCACCTCATCCAGTTGCTCACCCTCTATCAAACCGTCCTCAGTCATCAGGTGCTTCGGGTGCCACTTTCCGAGCATGGGATTTCCTTCCATCTGGAACGCGACCAAATCGCCAGGCGAAACCTTAGCCACCCTGTCAACCAGCATAAATCCAGTCGCAGTTTCGATCCTGAACGTATTGCCCGGATTCGGGATGAATATCTCACTCAGATCGATGCGGTGCTCTACGTAGTCAGTGGCCGGTGATACAAAGCCCATCAGATTCCTCCATTCGGATTGAATAGATGGAAAAGACGCTCCTCGCCTTCAGTTGGTGAGATGTCTCTGAATGTCGTTGTGTGCATCTCTATCCACTTGTTGGCGGCGCGCAGAGTGTAATGCCAGTTAACCAGCTCAAGCTCTTTCACAAAGTCGAGTGTGCTGACTGTCTGGCGACCTCTGGTGTCGCGCTGGATAGCTCGCCTGAATGCAATCATGATTTCGTAGTCGCGGGGCATGGCGCACCCTCCTGATAAAATACTGTATGCGCATACAGTATTATTGATCGGTAAACCTGATCAAGTGGAAGGTAATCGGGATGCGGGAAGGGATTGGTAGGAAAGGGAATTTAGTTGGTAGGAATGAGCCCCGCTGCCGGGGCTTTATCATGCAGTTGGTTTGGTAGGCCACTGAACATCGGGGGCATCACTGATGTCGGTATCATTCAGCACGTCGATGTAATCAAGCCAGGCGTTAAGTGATTCCGTTTCTGCATCTGATAGCTTTCGACCCATGAGGAGCTTTGTCTGCCAGACAGTGATTGCCTGAGTAGCAGAGCTTAGCAGTGACTGGCGCTCATAACTGGCCATCTCTTTGTAATCTGGCTCAGGGTTTTTCTCAACGCGCGGGCCGCTCTCATCAAACACCGCATAGTGCCCTTCCGGTGGGTTGCACCAGGCTTGGTAATTCTCATCAGTTATCTCAACAAAATCACTGATAGACAGCCCTGTCTGCTCCAGAGTTGATGCCTCTGAAGATTCAGTGTCCATAAAATAAAAACCACGGAAACCATCTTTAAGTGTGTATTTCATGTGTTAACCACTCCCGTGGCAGTGTAGTTAATCTGGACTTGTGAGGTGACTGGCGTTCCGTCTCGGTTGGTAACGAAAGCAGTGAAGCCACTAGCGCTAATGCTGGTTATGCCAACAAATAATGTATTGGCTACGTTAGCGTTTCCGTTATTAGCAATGACAGAGGTTGGCGCAGCGGCAAAGGCAACAGCAAAAGTTATAGTTACGGTGCCCTGATTAGGGACAGGCGATGCTGTGTCACACACCATGCGTACAGACTGCGTGGTTGATATAGGGAAGACTGCTGCTCTTGAGCTACCCTGCATCCCCATATTCACAGCGGTTTGTCCGTAAACGGCTCTGGAAGCAAAAGACAGCGCGCCGTTTAGTGTCCCACCGTTAGAGGAAAGGGATTCTACCCACGCCGTCCATGCACCGGAAACGAAAGACCTTACAAATACTCGGTTGGCAGATGGGAAGTGAATGGTTTGAGATGCTGTAGTGGATGCCCCATTAGCTTGCACTATCAACATTGCTGAAGCATTACCCATCACAGCGGGCCCGTTTACAAAACTTGCCCCCTGATATGTCCCCGGAAGTGTGTACGTATTCAGGTCAACCGAGGCGGCCTCAATAGGTAACAGATTGCCACTTATCCAGTTCGTCCATGCCGGGTTTGAGCTGGCTGCGGTGCATACTCTATTAAAAACTCTGTTTATAGCTGCAGAATTAGTACTGACAGAATAAAAAGTTTGTGAAACGGAATTTCCGCTGGCGATTGCTGTTACCAGAAGAATGCCGTTTGCTGTGATTGGTGTATTAGCCAGGCCAGAAGGAATGCTGTAAATACCGGGAGCGATTAGCGTGTTTAAGTCTGCGCTGGCATTGGCAGTTGGCAGCTTTAAAGCATTAGCAATATCAGTCGTCAGTTTTGAGAAGCTGCTAATCGTCACCGTGGTGCCATCTGGCGCAGTCATCGTGATGCTTCCAGTGCCAGTCATTATCTGCTGCCAGCCATCCATCTGTGACTGGTAGTAACTCAGTTGGGCAGCCAGGCGACGCGCAAAGTCTGGTACCGAATCGGTGTAGAACGACAGGATTGCATAGGCCTGCCCTGCCGCAATGGTGCCGGGTGAAGTCTTCAGCGTCAGCCTTGTTGCGCTGGTTACAGTCGCAATCTCATACATCTTGACTGTGCCTGAGCCTGGAATAAGCAGCGCCTGACCGGGGCCAATAGACTGGGTGTTATCAAGGAAGTTGGTGCCAGTGCCTGTTACGGTTGTTCCAGATACGGCGATTGTGCCGGTGGTGTACCATGCCATTGAGTTTTCTCCGGGCAATAAAAAACCCGGCGCAGTGTCCGGGTTCGTTGAATTAGTTATTTGTCAGTTCGCTTTGAATATCACTCGCAGTGGAATGTCTCGTTCTGGATTACCTGAAGGATATCTCCACGTGGCAATTTGCTTTTGAACATCTCTGTCGAAAACATACTTAGGACTGGCTGTCAGCACACGAATATTCTCTGGGGTACCGCGCTCGTTAACGTCATATAAAACGTTAACCTCTCCATCAATGCGAAGCTTCTCTGCCCGTTCAGGGTAATGAATAATATTCGCCGCCGATGAAATGGCAGAGAAGAGAATCAGAGTAAGAAATAATAATTTGCGCATGAACACCTCCATTTAAGGTGTTATCACAGCGCTAATATTCAATCTTAACAAATCGTATACGAGATTGATAAGATCGAATTTGCTCATGTCAGGTTTGGCAGGATGGCGTAAGGTATTCTCAGGCCGTAAGGCTTAAGCGATGCAGCCCATGTGTTCTGTAGCTTCGAAACCCATTGTGCCTGAAGCACCCCGCCAGTGAATCTGAAATAGATTCCTGAATAGCCAGTGTTTGTGCCGTCATCAAAAATATTCCCATACGCTAGCGCGCTGGCAAGAATGTAAGTATTGGTTCCGATGGACTGTGAATAGACTGAATTATCCAGATCGAAATTCGCGGGAATATCAAAGAAACCAATAATTCTGGGTATCTTCGCTGCCATGACAGCTGACCACACCAGTTGGCCCGCCGAATTGTAGATGTCTCTGTAACCGCTCTCTACAGGCATGTCGCTTCGGGTTCTTGCAACCGTGCCGGCATTCGCCGTTGCCCAGTCTCTTTGCCCTGCAAAGAAAAATCGGGCACTTTCATTTGGCTTGAACCACTTCAGGGAGCCATCTACAGCAGGCGTTGCTGCGACGTATCCCATATCAGCTGAATTACCTATCAGGCATGTGATGTTGTAATATCCTGTGTCGGTAATTGTTGTATATCCGATAGTGTCTCTAAAGTATGTGCCCTTATAATCTGAATCAATTACGAGAGCACCCGATGAATTGAATACCTGATATCCACTCATATAAAGGCGTAAACATCCACGGTTAAGGTAACATTCTTCGCCCCACCCACCCTAATAATCTGGACGCCATTACTGATTGCTCTCGCGGCGAACTCATATGGATAGCAACCGGAGCGCCAGTTGAATTTGACTGAGTGGCAACAATGACGGCAAATGAACCGTTTAATGTAACCCCTGAGTATGGGATGAATAATTGAGCGGCATTTGTGTCGATGGTGCCCGAAGCCCTTCCGAGATAGCGTGTATTATAATCGCCAATATCCACTACCAACTTCCCTGTCGCATCCCAGCACTGCAATCCTGCTGGCATAGTCTCTCCTTACCAAAGGCCGTCTTTGATTCGCAATGTACCGTTCGAATCGTAAACCTGCCGTAGCGTGCCGGTGTCAACAACACGACCAGAACCGTTGGCAGCATTCCTTTCAAAAGTGCCGGTTTTATCCAAGCGCCACCCAGCACTACCGGCTACATAGTTGGTTGACTGGATGAATGCACCGATCATCGCATTCGTAATGGTTCCATCACCGATAAATGCAGAGTCGATGATGGTCTGCCCGTTCTGAATGGCGAAGAACGTACGAGGTGTTGCGCCAACCTGAGTCATCACAGCAAAACGATCAGCCAGGAACAGCACCTGAGACTGCATGCCACCCGGCGTGTTTTCCAGGCCGATTCCCATACCAGCGGCGTAGTAGCGGCCGTTCTGGTCAATGCCAAGCTTAACGCTGTACTGGGCCGATGCCTTCCCGTCCAGCGTTGCCAGCGCCGATGAAGTCTGCTGGACAACAACATTCGTCTGGTCGATAGCCTGCCCGGTAGCATTGAACTGGGCCTCAACTGTCTGCTGATACTGCGCAAATGCCTGAGTGGCATCGGCCTGAGTCTGCTCTGTTGTGGTGATGCGCGCTTCAGCTTTGGTTACCCTCCCCTTAACTTCCCCCACATCTTCACGGCGGGCCTGATCTGCTGCGTCATTACCCAGCGCGTTCTCAATATCAGTGAGCGCCTGATTAGTGATGTTGCTATACGCTGCCTGCGTACTTTGAGTAAGGTTAGCAATAGCCTGATTTGTGTCAGATTGCGCAGTCTGGAGCGTACCAATTGAAGCGGCATTACCGTCAGTGGTTGCTTTGACTGCATCAACTCTCTGGCCTAACGCAGTGTCAGCATCAGCGCGTGCATTTTGCTCCGATGTGATGTTTGCTGCATTACTGGCAGTAGAGGCATCCAGACTATCGAGGCGCTGAACATTCGCGCTCTGGTTGTCTGTGACAGCCTTTTCTACTGTTGTCAGTCTGGAGGTGTTGTTATCAGTCGTTGCTTTAACGTCGGTGATAAGCTGGCCTAAAGCATTATCACCCTCAACTCGGGCTTGCTGTTCGGCAGTTATCGCAGCGCTGACAGTCGCAACGTCACCGCTGTTTTTATCCAGTTCCTCACGAAAATCTGCAATGTCGCCTTGGGCAGCGGTTACAGCGTTGTTTAGTTCACCTACCTGCTCTTCAACCGAATCAACACGTGAGACAAGCTGCTTACCTGCATCGGTATTCAGAATGTCATCGCCAATCCAGTCCAGAATGTCGCTGGCGTCAGTTGATGCCTGACCGCGAACCCAGTCTGTGAAACCACTCTCATTGCCTGTCTTATCGACCAGCTGAGCGCGGTACCAGAATATCTGGCCTGCCTTCAGCCCCATCTGTTGATATAAAGCTGTAGGGTAAGCGACATCAGCCAGCAGCATTGGAGAAGCGCCATCAGCTGTCAGGCTGTACTGAATTTCAGTTTTCAGGGTATCCGACGTGTTAGCCGGGAAACCCCAGTTAAGCTCAACACCAAACACCACATCTTCAGAAGCAGTGAATCCTACTGGCTTCGGTGGATTGCCCACTTTACCCGTCAGAGTTATTTCCTGCGAATAGCCCCAGCCAGAAGAAATTTCAGCTGCGTTAATGGCGCGAACGCGAGCCAGATAGCGGCCAGCATAAATACTCGGTACCTCAAACGAAGTGGTGGAGCTACGCGCAACACTAATCCAGTTGCCATCATTACGACGCCACTGAGCCTCGTAAGCAATGGCGTTCTGCATGTCATCCCAGTGGACCCGCATCGTCTCCAAGCTGATACCCTGATTCACCACAGAGTAAGAGTCGATAACCACATTGGTCGGCGCTGCCTGATTGCCGGGAGGAATAACACTGATTGGGCGCTGGTCGATAACAGCACCAGTATCAATCCGCGGATATTTATCCGGGTCGTGGGCAGTGCCGGTAATGGCGTAAGTGCCATCATCATTTTCGGTCACTGTGGTAACGCGATACTGCTGGGCATATAGCTCTGATGACTCAACCACCCAGACACATTCAGCCTCTGGCGTTTCAGAGTACGCGGTCGTTACAGTGGCAATATTCCCATTCAGGCTCTGTATTGTTCGTGCCTGAGAAATTCCACTGGGCAGATTAACCTGAAGACGATCACCCACTTTGGCATCAGGAGCACGATCGAGAGTGATGGCGCGTGCATTTACGGAACTGATACGGCCACCGGCAACACGTCCTGAGAGATACTCATCGGCAATTGCGATGATATAACCCGGCATAGGAATATCACCATCAAGGCCCACTGAAAAAACAACCACGCGGTCTTTGTTGTTAGTCAGAATACCCCATCGCCCTTTGCGGTTTGCCTCTGACTGGCGGGTACAACCAATCGCAGTAACTTCCAGCTGGTTGAATGTTTTGTAACGGGACACCAGGTCTTTTTCGAATACCGGCTCCATGGCATCGGCATAACCATTGTCAGGATCGGAATAGGAAACCAGCGCCGAGGTATATCGGGTTTTGGTCGTGCTGCTTGAGTAGGCAAACTCACCGTCAACAACGTTGGCATTAGTGAAGTTGTAATCCACGTCGCGGGGCATATCAGCCAGGGCAACAATCTGGTCACCGCCCCAGTAAGTCATGCCACGGAAGATAGCCGCAAAGTCACGCATGACCGTGTAAGCGTCATTTCGGGTCTGCACGTACACGTCACATTTGTAACGCGGTTCCGTACCGCTGCCACCCTTCCCATCCGGTACCATCTGATCGCAGTACTGAGCAACCTGATACAGAGTCCATTTGTCGATGTTGGCTACAGTCAGTCGGTCACCAAGTCCGAAACGATCTGAAACCACGATGTCATAGAAAATCCACGCCGGGTTGTCTGTCCACGCCCATTTAAAGGTACCTAGCCAGGTCCCGGTGTAGCTACGTGTTGCCGGGTCATAATTATCCGGCACGCGGATAACGCGTCCCTTCGGCTCACAGGTGATCTGTGGAATGCTGCCGTTAAACTGGCTCGAATCAAATTCGATGTATAGCAGTGCGGTGTTCGGGTAGCGCAACTTGGCGTCAATAACCTCTGTGTAGCTCTGCAGCGTCATTGTGTCGCCAATTTTGGCGCTGTTAGCTTCAGCAGTTAATTTGCGAACACGAACAGTCCATGTGCTGCCAGCCTGTGGTAAGTCGATACGATGGCTGCGCTCATAGCCGGTAGTGGTTTTGCCAGTAACCGCTGTGGAGAGCACGGTGACCCATGATCCACCATCGGTTTGCAGGTCAATGGCATAGTTGATGCTGTATCCGACCAGATCACCGTCATCTTCCTGCTTGAAAAGTGCTGGCCACTTAAGGCGCAAGCGGATGGCTGACAGTTGAGTGTTAGTGAAGGTGTGAATCCATGCTGTAGTGATGGTTACATCAGTGCCAACAGCGATTTCGTTTTCAGTACCCGGAATACCCTGAATGTAGCTCTGCGCCTGGGTTCCAGAACGAAACTCCCATGCCACCCCACTGAAGTTTTGAGAGCCATCGGCGTTCTCGATAGCGGTACCATCAAGGAATATCTGTTTTGCGGTCAGGCCCCCGTAGAACTCACCTTCACCAAGAGCGAGAAGAATCTTTGCTTTAGCTACTGACTGGAGATCGTCCGGCTGTTCCGTTGGAGTACGTGATTCAGATGAGCCGCCCTTGCGGCCTTTTATAGCGGTAGCTGTAGCCATATTGCGCCCATAAAAAAAGGACGCCTTAGCGTCCCGAATGGTGGTGATAATTAGATGTGTTTACTGCTGATCTTCGACGTAAATTCCGGCAGAGATGATTGCGCCACCTATACGGCGCTGACCGTAAAGAAGAGGAACTGGATAGCCCTGCGCGGCTGTGTTGGTTGGGCTACCAAATGCATATGACGCCTGATTGTCTGCGTCCTGCTTGCTTGCTAGTCCAGCAGGTTGTGGTGATAGCATTTGAATCACACCACCAGCCATTAAACCAATACCTGCGCTGACCATGGCACTACCAATTACGCCACCTACACCCGTCCAAGATGTCATTACACCAACAACAACACCTACAACCACAAGGACAGCGCCCAATACGGTTTGGAGCAGACCAGCTTTTTTGCTTCCAATAATGACAGGCATAATTTTTATGACTTCCTTCGTGACTGGAAAGCCAAGGTCATCCACCCCTAGGTTTTGTTTCCCTCGGAATACGGCGTAAGTCAATCCGCGCTTCTTACTTGAACGCATATAAGCGCCGAATCCATCAATGGTCGCAGATAAGGCTATCGTTGCCTCATGCACTTTACTGATTAAGCGATGGTGCACTCTTCCGAAAGTGCCTCCTAGGACTCCACCCAAGTGAATCTCAGTCATCATTTCGATCATAAAAAACCTCATAAAAAAAGGCCGCCGAGGCGACCTGTTATTATTTAATTCTCAGCATTCGATACTGACCTGCACTTCCACTCTCAGCAGAGTACTCTTGGTATTTGCCATTAGCTGTCAGATTAATAGACTTACGCCACGCTGTTAAGGCGCACTTGAATCTGATAGAAAGGATATGATCCCCGCTGGAAAGGTAGAGATCAACATACTGGTTTTGCTGAAGCCCTACTGTTTCAACTTCGTCAACTTTCAGTACTAATGGGCAATCACTACCAAGAGCTGATCCGGTAATTTGGCTAACTCGATGTACACGTATGTGGGTAGTATTTTGATTTTTATTCAGCAAATGAGAATCATAAATAGTATCGGTTTTTTCAAATGGATTTGAAGAACATGCCGATATAAACATTAAGGCAGACGCAACAATTATCTTTTTCACATACGACCTCACGACTTTTTCTCGTATTCTTTTACCCTTGTGAAACCGTATTCATATACAATATCTGTAGTACAAAGAATTATAGCCTCCACTCCATTAGAAACCTCATTGAGCATTTCAATAAGGTTTTCATCAAATTCTTTTTTAGAGCGTGCAAGTCCAAAATGCATTTTATCACTTTCTAGTTTGTTACTTGGAAGGTGATCGGGTGACCTACCTTTCACTACGCAAAGATTGAACTCCGCATTGTTGTGTATGGCATTAACTCTCAGGTATTTCCCGTTTTTATGCTTATCCATTATATAACCTTTATATTTTTGCTATTACCAAATCATTACATACTTTCTATGAGAGAATAGTTCAAGTAGTTATTATTTTTTTGGGGGGATTTCAGTTCAAAGAGTGTGTCTGACGATTTTCATCGTTCGATCCTGCCAGTATCCACCGTAAGGGGTGCGATTGCTCACACGTCCATAAAGATGGTGCAGCATCATGTTCCCCTCCAGCATCACCCCGGCATGATTCCACTTGTTCGCCTGCACCTGCATCAGGATCACGTCACCCGACTGTGGTGCTCCCGATACCTCAACAAACCCGGCATACTGCCAGTTATCCTGATAAAGATTATCCGGGTACTGGTCTTCCCACCATGGATAATCCACGCGAAAATCGGCCAGTTCTATGCCGTGCTGTTGCCGGAAGTAGCTCATGACCAGCCCCCAGCAATCGGTATGCCCCAGCACGAACGAGCGGCCTATCAGCGGTAATTCATCGCGCGGCTGGATTGTACGCAGATCACCTTCAGGCCAGCTCACGATGTGCCAGGGTACGCCACTAGAATCACACATCGCCTCATCCAGCGGGCTTGGCCTTGTCGTTGCATCCGGGTGACTGTGCGCAATAGCGATCACCGTGCCCCACTCTTCCGCAGCGGCATAATCTTCCGGTGAAAGGTGAAACTGCTCTGTTGGTTCAGGAGCCAGATTACGGCAGGGGAAATAACGTTCAACGCGGCTTTTCTGTGCCACCACACCGCAGCACTCGCGTGGGTATTCAGCCTCTGCATGTGACAGAAGCGCATCAATAGTCTTCTGACGCATGTTAGCTCCGGATTAACGAGGTGCCAGGGAAGCCCCCAAATGAAATCTCTTCATCTTCACCAAATCGCAATTTGCAGCCCGTAAGTGTAGCGCTGCACTCATCAAGAGAGGGATCATCCACCGGGTTGTTAAACTTGTCGAAGTAGCGTGTGCCCGCATAATCGCATCCATCGCCAGTGCGATATTTTCCTCGAATGCACCATGTGCACAGGGAGTGAAGCTGGCGTGTAGGTATCATCAGACCCTGCAAGTCCATCGGGCTGCTGAGCGTGAATTCGACCTGCGTTTTGGTTTCAATGCTCTTACTGTCGATGTAGAACGCCTTCAGCTTTTCCTGTGTCGGATCGGCTGAGGCGTTACCACCCGTGAAGTTTTTCGCATCCAGATACTTCGCCAGCGTGTCATGAATCGATACTTTGGCCTGGAGCATATCGTCATAGGCGAGGCACAGCGCGGTGATTGCCCCGTCCAGGTTGGCAACGGTCAACTTAGGCTGTGCACTGCTGCCGGTGGTCGACGTCTCCATTCCGGTTATCTGGCATGGCCATGCTTTGTATTCCTGCCCCTGCCACCAGATAGATTTGGCCGGAAGTTTGGTTTCATCGCCCCCAGCAGCAAGAATTTCTGCCTCTGGATGGGGAATGTTGTAGGCATGGAAGCGCAAGACATCTGGCAGATCGAACGCGGAACCATCTACCTCAAAGAGCCTGACTGCGTTGCCGGGTTCAAGCTTCTGATAATCGCTATTCAGACTCATGGTTTAAACGCCTGTTCAAAAGTTGCATCAAGGTTGTATTTCTTGTTGCCCAACGGAGTTGTTTTGTAGGTATCGCAACGAAAGAGTCCGATATCCTCCAGCGGTGGCTGCCATTGAAACGCCTTAGTACCTTCGTGCGCGTCAAGAAAATCTTTTATAGCTTTGATGTAAGCCTCGGTGCCGGTAAAGCTGAGGCTCCATTCCTGGCTGCGGGTATTCAAACCATTCCCCGCCACCTGCGTATAACCATCACCAAACTGCACCTTTCGGGTATTAAATTTGATGTCAGCCTCGGCATTGATGCGTGGGCACCAGGTGAAAACTTCAATCGCCATTGTTACCTGCCTTTAGCCATGTTCCAGATATCACCACCCGGACGGATATCTCGCATCTTCATTAGCTGATAACGCTGATCCACAAACTTTCCAATTTCGGAGCCGAACTGCTCCCACCCTGAAGATGATTGCGTATTGGTGTTACCGTTGCCGTCAATAGTGATGTAAACCTGTGGTGCACCGGTTGACTGAGTGCTGCTAGAGCCACCAACCGCACGAACACCAAGAGAGCCATCAGCTGAGCGGGTCAGAGGCATGATCGCTTCCGGGCCAGCCTCACCCATCAGGCCAGCGCCCTTGGCAAATGCAAACATGGTTGGAGAACTTACGATGCTGTTGCTGTAGGCGCTGAGAGATGGCGAGTCGTAAACGCCGCCTTTGGCGTTAGCTACCCATGATGTGTAGCTGGTCCCAAACCCCATAGCACCATTACCCGCTGCAGGAGTAGATGTCGCCGCGCCACCACCAAAGTAACCAGCAATACCTGATGCGATAGTTCCAAATATGCCAGAAGAGGACGAACCACCACCCATTGCACTGACAACGGCCATTTGAATGGCGACCTTTTCGATAATTTGAAGGATGGACAGGCCCCATGATTTCCAGCTAACTTTGTTGCCTTCAAGCATAGAAGTGACATTGGTTAAGGCGCTGTCTAACGTGGTTTTCATTCCATCAGCAACAGTACCTGAGACATTGCTCATCTCATCGAGCCAGTTGTTCCAGCCCTTACCAACACCTGACAGCCAGTTTTGCTCAGTTGCCTCTATCGCCTGATATTTCTTCTCCAGCGCATCAAGAGCGCGCTGACGCTCGGCCATTGCAGCTGTGCCTTTATCCGTTTTATCGAATACACGGTTTACCTGCTGGGTTTCGTCATAGCGGCTGCGCTGGCGATCGCTCAGTCCGGCCGTGTTGGTTGTGAGCGTGGCGTCATCCCTGAATTTACGCGCCGCCTCAGTTAAATCCTTCAGCGCCTCAGCCTGATCGCGCTGCTTCTTCACGTTTGCTTCAGCACGTTGCGTCCAGATAGCCAGCTCAGCAGAGTTTTCGCGGATAGCCTTGCGCTGCTCTTCGGTCCATTTCGTGCCAGCCTGATGAGATGCCGCATAGAGTTCTGACGCCTTCTCACCCTCAGTGGCCCGAACCTTTTGCACCTCAATTGCAACGCTGAGGTCAGCCATTTTTCGGGCGTAGTTTTCAGCGGTGGTAGCCGCTTCCCGCTCTGCCTTGTTCTGGGCATTGGTCGCTGCAGTTCCATCCTTCTTGGCCTGCGCCGCCGCCGCGTCTTTCTTCGCAGCTTGATCCTTGTTGTAAACGTACTGGGTATACAGCGCACCTGTAAGCTTCAGGTCATCCGCTTCATACTGGTGCTGTACGTGTAACTTTTCCAGACCGCTGAGGCTGGACATTTCATTGTCACGGCGAGCCTCTCAAGTGCGGTTTGCTGTTGAGGTGTGGCGCTGGAAATTGGTACAACAGGTAAGACAAACTTTGGTGTAGCAGTAGGTGTCACTGCCATTGTCTGATTAAGAAGTTTGTATGCACCGTTCAGAATGGAGATTGCTCCGGCCTGTTCGATAGCTTTCTGGGTAGCAAGATCGGTTGCCTCATTTACCAGTTTCTGGGTTGCAGCAACCTTTGCCGCCGCTTTCTCACGGTCATACTCCAGTTTGTTAAGCTGATCTGTAAGCGCGATATTTTTCTCATTAATATCGGCCTGGTCCATGAACGTATTGATGCGCGTCATCGTAGGAGACTTGTTATAGCTCTCCTGAATTCTTGCAAGTCCGGCTTGACTGTCCTTTACCTTCGCAATCTGAGCATCAATGTCAGCAAGGTCTTTTTTCTGGGCCTGCAAGGATGTGCGGGCATCGGCAGCAGTCGATTTAAGGCCCAACACAGACATTTGCTGAAGTTTAGAGTTAATTTCCTCCAGATTATTGGCGAAGCTGACTGCCTCTTTATGCACTTGCTGAGTATTCTGATACAGCCCGTACATAGCAGCACCAGCGCCGATGATCACCCCCGGCCAACCACCAAGTATGCCCAGCACACCACCACCCAGGCGGGACATTACTGAAGCAGTATTGGTCAGGTTATTGATGGCTGATGCTCTGCCAGAAATTGCGTTATTAAGGCTGGACTGAGCAGTTGCAAGATTACGCTCAGCGACAATCTGCGCTTCAATCGAAACGGCAGCGGTTTTAGCCTGTTGTGCTCGATAAAGAGTCTGGCGTGCTGCGGCCACACTGACTTGAGCGCCGCGAACCTGAGCCTGTGCAAGCGCTACTTCAGCAGCAGTATTGGACACAACAGCTGCTGTAGACTGGGCAACACTGCCAACCATATTGCCGAAATAACGAGCTAGACCGATGCCAACCAGAACACCAGCTGTATTTGCTACGTTATCAATATTGTTGGCAAGACCATCCAAAACACCGGCCAGCGAGGAAGATGCTCCTGCGGCACTGTCAGCACCACCGACCCACGCAAGAAAGGCGTTTTGCACCTTCTGCGCCGATCCGCTCACCGAAGCTGGCAGACTTTCGAACTCTTTGCGTAAAACCTCAACGTTAGTCAGCAGAGGAACGATTTTATCTGTGGTTAGTTCGCCATTATTTGCCATGTTGCGAAGTCCGCCAACGGTCACACCCAGACCGTCAGCAAGCAACTTAGCCAGACGCCCGCCGTTTTCCATGATGGCGTTGAACTCTTCACCGCGCAAAACACCAGAGCCCAGCGCCTGACTAAGCTGGGTAATTACCGAGCTGGCCTCTTCAGTGCTGGAACCCGAAAGCTTCAGTGAAGTTGCAACTGTTTCGGTAACTTTCGCCACGTCAGATGATGCATAACCCGCTGCGCGAAGTGACTGAGCGATACGGCTGTAAAGCGTTGAATTAGCCTCAAGTGACGTCCCGGTGCGCTGACTGATTTCCATGAGCGTACGTTGCGCCGTGGCAAAGTCATCAGTTGAGGTAGAAGCCAGCTTTAGCCGGCCATTCATCTGATTCCAGGTATCAGCAAACTCAATCAGCTGATGGGTGGCAAAAGCACCTGCCCATGCCCCAGCCAGACCAGCAGCGGATGACTTAACCGTTGCCAGTTCGGAATTAAGGTCTGAGAGTGATCGCTGCGTTTCACGGGTTGCAGCGGCTGCCTTCTTTCCGCCCTGCTCCATGGTTTTGTAGTAATCTGATCCCATGCGGGAGGCGCGCGAAATCTCAGACTGAAATGAACTGGAGTTCGCGGAGATTTTAATAATGAGTTCACGCAGCGTTGCCATATTCATCCCATAAAAAAACCCCGGCAAGGCCGAGGCTGTTGATGTTATTGATAATTACAGTCCTGCTTTCTTTCTGGCCTCTTCTAAGTGCCTCTGTGCTGAACTATTTTCTTTCCTGGAATTTTCTCTCTCACCATCATTACTTTCTTGACCAGTAATTAGTGACAACTGTCGATCAATTGATTCCAGCAATTCTATTTGTCTATTCGCTCTAACACTCGCCCTATTAATGAAGAACCAGATAACCACACCAACAACTGCACCTATCATAAACCAGACAAACCCTACACTATCCATCTCCATTCTCCATGATAACCATGTTGAAATAATCCTAAATTGTATAGTTATTTTAGAAAATAATGACAACAGAATTCATGAGTTATAGTCTACCCATCCACTCTTCAAGGCCGCTGATTTCTTCGTCTTCTTCTGACTGCCCCCACTTCAGCATCATCTCGTTGATAGATGCTTTGGCTCCCTGCGCATTCAGAATCGCGGTTGATACCTGCGCAGACTGAACATCACCGCGCCAGTCACCAATCGGGCTGACGTTGTCGAATGCAATCCACATTTTTAGTTCGCTGGCGGTAAGGGTTTTGCAGAGTTCATGAAGAGTGCGCCCCATACGAAGCGCCAGAGACATCAGGAAGAAAGTCAGCGGCTCCTTTACTTTGCCTCTGCGGTTTCCTGCGACATGCCAAGGCCAATGGCCTGACTCAAAAGGCGGGAATGCACCGGGCCATAGATATCCGAAACGGTCTGCTCGTCTTCTTCACTAAACACACGATTGCCACTTTCATCCAGCAGAACATCAATGAACATGACCACGTCAGCGCGTTTATTACGAAGATACTCTTCCTGCATGGTCAGTTTTTGTGGTTCCTGACCTTCAACCGCTTCAGGTGGAGTCATGATTTCACGGAATTTAACCCATGCCTCACCTGATGGCTCACGGAGCATGACCTTTGCGCCGCTCCACTCTGGCACAGGGATTATTTTCGAACGAAATCCGGACGATACAGCAAGCGCCAGATCGCGAAGTGAAGCCGGTGATGCTTTGGTTTGATTTGTTGACGACATTTCATGATCTCTTTGGTCTGTAAAAAAAGAGTGGCCATAAGCCACTCAGTGAAAGAAAAGCGGCTTAATCCGCTTATGAGCCTGATGCCACGATAGGTTTTGGCTTACCACGAACACGAAGCGAGTAAGTCGATGCAACCACAGCAGAGGTGCCAGCAGACCATGAACTCTGGCGAACCTCGATCAGCGAGTAGTAACCATTACCCGAAGGGAAAACGACTTTGAGAACGCGAAGTTCATCGTTGTCGTAAGCCTGTTGCAAAGCCTGGCGAGCTTCTTCATCTCCAACCCAGTTACGGGTCAAAGCCATTTCCGCTGGCGCTGCGAGACCATTGGTCTGCTCCTGCTCTTCAGAGCACAGCGTGGTGACGTCGATATCACTCTTCTGCCCGCCGGTATAAGTGACTTCTTTAGTCGCACATTGCGCATCAAGGAAGGTGATACCGGTTGGGAAGCCGCTGGCAGCGAACTCATCCGCGGTTACTGGTGCGGATGAAACGCCAATGGTCATCCCCTGCGTTTTTTCATATTTACTGGTCATGTTTTCTCCAGGCGAAAAAAACCACCTTGCGGTGGCTGTGATGGTATGTGGTGAGCGATTACTGCATGCTCTGGACTTCCAGAGTCGCCCGGAAAAGTCCGGTTTCGGATTCGTAACCGTTAGTTTTATTGAGCTGGGTAAAATTCAGCGGGGTCAGTGCCACAGCCACTGCTTCACGCAAAGAACGGGCATCATCAGTGCTTGACGCGTATACATCGACTTGCAGTGCGCCATTTTCTTCCGCTGGGCCGCAAAGGGTGTCGCCAAACACCTCACTGACCACAGTGAACACTATCCATGGTGCAGTGATGGCTGGATCACCCTGAGCATTTAACGGCGCGACGTAGGGGTACACTTGACCACCAGCCAGACCGCCGATGAGAGCAAAAATGGAGGACTCTGTCATTTCGTCAGCGCCTCATCTATGGCCCTGTTAGCCGTATCAAATGCCACTTTCACCGCCTCTTCCTGCCTCGCGTCATAGGCTGGCCGGATAAACGGCACAGCGGCCATATTAGACGTGCCAAGCTCCACAAATCTCCAGTAAAAGGCGTTGCGTGAGTCTTTGGTCTTCATCTTGTTGTCGCTGTTGCCTGTGCGAGGATTGCGACCACGAATGTGAACGCCTGATGAAATGTCGCCGTTCCTCGTACGCTGAGTGAGCACGACGATGTTTTTCGCCAACTTCCCTGTGCGTTTAGGAGCCCTTCGGACGGCCTCATCTTTAATTACCGAAGCCGCCGAACGGGTTGCATTACGCAGAACCCGGCCATTTTCAGCTTTACTCAATGCATCCAGGTCACTGGAGATATCCAGCAGGCCAGAGAAATCAAGTTTGGTGTCGATCACGTCTTAACCCCCTGCTTACAGAGAATTTCCAGCTGAGTGGCCTTTGCGTCCGGGATGGGTTCTCCGGTTACATCAAGAATTTTTCCCTTGAAGGGTCCAGTAACACACTTAAGCCTTGATGCAGCTGTAACATCAGTTCTGTAGCGAATCCAGACCCTGATCGTAGCCTCTGGCTTCTCTACACCAGATGTCATGAGCTCTCTGCTACTGATACCTTTTACTTCAGCCCACACCGTCATACCATCAACCCACTCGCTCTGCGGCTGGCCTGATGGCAATCGTGTAGTGGTGAAATTTTGGATTGTTACTTTGTGACGTAGTCTGCCAGCCTGCATGAATCCACCTTACACACCGTAAATTCGGTGTGGTTGCAATAGAGCATCTACTGCCAACGGAATCTCGCTGGTTATGTTCCCGATGTTCACTGCCTCACGGTTTGCATACCAGTGACCAATCAAAAGAAGCATTGCCGTGCGCACGTCATCATCCAGTAGCAGACGGTCTTCATCGGTATCGAAACCGGGGTCGGCGTTTGTTACGTATAGCTTTCTGCGAGTCCACGTTTCAACGTAACGCTTAGCTGCACCGGTGTAGATGCTCAGCAAATTATCTTCACTGGTGTCATCTTCATCGATACGGCAGTGCTCTCTGACAGTTGCCAGCTCAATCATCGCCATTGCTAACACCATTAAAAAAGCGGCCCGAAGGCCGCTAAGGATTAAGAACCGCTTTCAGCAACGGTGAAGTTGCCGTAGATGAATGCTTCAGGGCGCTTCACTGCCAGTGCCAGACGCTCTTCACAACGAATTGAGATCATGTTCTTCTCAAAGTCGTCGGTGTTCTCGGTGGAGATAACCACGTTGGCATCTTCACGGTCAAACAGTTGAGCGGCTGCGTTGAATGCGCCGGTCAGGAACTTGCCGCGGAACTGTGCCGCTTCAGTCGCGACAACCGGCAGGCCCCATAAGGTAGGACCGGTCAACGCGGATGGGTTCGCCAGGATATAGCGGCCCAGCGTGTCTTTGGTCAGCTCAATCTGGGCCCAGTCGATAAAGTGAAGAACGTGGCCAGAGGCCGGGAAGCGAGCCAGTTGAGCCTGAAGCATAGCGAGGCGCAAATCATCAATGCCGTTCTGCTGGGCCACTGAGAATGCCGGATCGAACGCGGTAGCCTGCGGAACGATGCCATGCAGATGAACACCAGTGCCATCACCAAACAAAATCTCCTGCTCTTCGACATACTTCAGGCCGTAGCGCATTTCAGCATCAACGGTAGATTGAAGCTGTGCAAAGTCATCCAGAATCTGTTTGGACGCTTTGAACAGGTGAGCGATGGTTGTCACTGGAGTGATCTTGGTGGCAAATTCGATATCGCTGTAAGGCTTGGTAGTGCCTTCAGCAACAACTTTTGCCGCATTGGTGAAACCAGTCTGCTGCACCCAGAAAATAGCAGGTGAAGTTGTGCGGCCCGGAGCGATCAGGTCACGGATGAACAGACGCTGCTTGGGTGCAGTATCAATTCCCGGAAGACGCTGGGGCTCAACAACGCCATCGGCAACATCACTTGAAAGCAAGGCAGCATTAACCGGGACACTAATACGCTTGCCACCTTCTACACTTGCAGCAAACGCTTTCAGCGCTTCATTGCTGATAACAATCTGACCAACGGTCTCAACTGTTTTCTTGGCGTTGTTCAGCGGCATGCTTGCTACATGCTGCTCCAGATCACCCAATGCAGCCTTCAGCGTTTTCTCCGCTTCACGCAGCGCGTTAAACTCAGACGCCATCTTATCCACAGCCGCCTTAGTTTCTTCTGAAAGAGTGCCTGACTTACGCGCCTCTTTCAGAGCCTCTTCGGCTTTGGCACTGAACTTTCCATTAGCCTCTTCAATGCTTGCTGTTACTTTTTTGAGAATTTCGTTTACTTCAGACATGGTACATCCTTATTTGCCGAACGCCGCCAGGGCGTCATGGAGTTGTTTGAGGTTTTCAGGGGTTACATCATCGGTAGCGCTCGGCGTACCCTCGGGATTGGCAGCAGCGCCCGGCGTGCTGCCTGATAAAGCTTTAAGAAGTTTTCGACGCTCAGAGCGCGGGGTATCGGTTTTAGCCAGCAGAGCATCCAGCTTGCGAAGCGCGGCTTCCGGGCTGTCGTCATCATCAGAAATTTCGTCAGCTGAAAGCAGTCTGTCCGCAAAACCTTTTTCAACCGCATCACTGCCCCCGATATATGTTTCGCTGTCCATCATCTGTGCGACATCGGAAGCACTGAGGCCTGAGCGGTGGGAGTAGATATCACCCATCGCTTTATCGAAAGGCTCCATGTCAGCAGCAATTTGCTCAAGGTCGTGACGATTGCCCATCGCATAGACCCAGCAGTTGTGGATCATCAGAAAAGCACCCCGTCCAATCTGGACTTCATCACCCGCCATCGCGATGATTGAAGCCGCAGATGCCGCCAGCCCAAGAACCTTCACCGTTACCTTGCCTTCGTATTCACGCAGAAGGTTATAGATGGCGAGCCCTTCAAACATGTCGCCGCCAGGTGAGTTGATGTTTACGGTCACTTCTGCACCGTTCATGGAACGAAGCGCGCCAGCAATCCGGCTGGCTGTCACTCCATCACCCCAGTAGTCAGAGCCAATCACATCGAATACAGAGATACTGTTTTCATCGGGCTTAGCGGCCTTGATGCCGCCGTTCCAGCGTTCCATTGTGGCTGACGGCAGGTCTCTTTTTGAGAGCGCAGAAGGCCGCCCCGCCGGAGCTGCCGGAAGGCTTTTCAGTGTCATGTGAATAACTCCTAAGCCGCTTTCTTCAGCGGTGATTGTTCGAAAGGAATATCTGGGAAAACGTAGTTATGAACTTTAAGAAGGTTGGCGGCCTGTGCTGCCTGGCTGTTTTGCTTCAAGTCCTCCAGCGGCGTCAGGTTCAGCTGAACGGTATACAAATCGCCACCTTGAATCGGCGGCATATTTTCAAGGCGTCGGACGTCATTACGTGACATCCAGCCATTCTGCAGCGCCGTGGTGTAATAGGCTGATCGACCTGCGCTGTCAGCGCGAAGGAGGCCTTCAACAGAGAACTCTGCAAACAAGTCTTCATCGCCATCCAGAAGACAGCGAGATATTTCCTGCTCAATGTTGACCAGTAAAGGCCTCAGTGTATTGGTCAGAAACTGGAGATTCATGCCCTCCACACTCGATGCCCAGCTGCTTTGTTTATCTGCATGTCCCACCATGAAAGGTGGCACACGGAACCAGCGACAGATTTCCTCAATACTGAAAGCGCGAGACTCCAGCATCTGAGCCGCTTCAGGGTTCATGGTGACGTTCTGGTATTTGAGCCCCCCCTCAAGCACCATGATCTTACCGGCGTTGCGAGAGCCGGTGAAAACCTGCATATAAGTTCTCAGGCGCTCGCGCTGCTCGTCATTAAGCGCTGATTCCGCTGAAAGAAATCCGGAACTCTGGAGGCCATTTTCAAATATCTTCGCGGCTGACTCTTCAACTGCCATCGCCGCACCAATAACATCACGACCCGTCATCATGGGCATCATGCCGCAGACGCCATCAAGACCAAATCCGCGAATGTGCATTATGTTCTTGGTGGGGATGACGCGTTGAGAATTCGACTCGGTATACGTGTACTGCAGCGTTCCGTTATCAAGCCGCTTGACGACCATGTTCTGCGGCAGAAGCGGTACCAGAGAAATCAGCTTGTTGCCGATCATCTTCTTTTCTACAAATCCATTACCGCGAAGGCATATGCTTGCAACCAGCATCAGCATGAATCGCGATGGCGTCATTTCAAGGTTGGGGCGACGACAAAGCACCTGATAAGCCGGGTGTTGTGTCGCAGGCTTACGCGAACCATCTGCCTGCCGTTCATAAATTTTGAGCGGTAGCGTTGATACTGATTCACTTAATAAGCGAACGCATGCCCATACAGCTGAAAGCCGAATCGCTTTATCAGCCGAAACCACCTTGCCGCTGCTACTCATGCCCATCCATTCTTGCCAGAAAGTACCCGTCGTCAGTCCGATTGGTACGCCCAACCAGTTCAGCAAGGCGCTTTTCACTTTGCCGGGCTGTTTATTCGCTTTCATCAGACACCTATCATTATTGGGTTTGCAAAGAATCCGGTCAGGTCCTGACCATCATTACCGCCATTGACCAGCATTCGGCTCTTTGCTGTAAACAACGCAACCGGCCCGTCAATTTTGTTTTCAGGCGTAGACTTGTTAGGGAATATGTTGTCGTTTTTGTCTGGCTTAACGGTGACGTTTGAAAGCATCCACGTCATTACGGGGTTTTCATCATGGTGGAATTTATTGCCGTAAATCTCAGCCTGAACTGACTTCATTGATTCTGAGAGGTTTTTGACTGTCTGTGCCACTTCCACCATGGGTAACCCTTCCTCTGCCAGCGCCAGGCTGAACTGAACCGCACTCCATGGGTCGAAGGCGATTTCTTTAATATTCTCCCCTTTCACCCACTCGACGATGTCAGCTTTGATCATCGCGTGATCGATAACATCGCCATCGGTTAACTCCAGATACCCGGCTGCTGACCACTTTCTGTAGAGCTCAGCAATGTGCGCCGGTGCCGTTTCAAGCCTGCCTTCAGGTAACCAGAAGCGTGGTTGAGAGTGGGTTTCGCCTGACGGGTCACGCCATGTTTTCACGGCGGCGCAGATATCAATTTTGTTGGCTAAGTCAACGCCCACCCACATCGGCCATTTCTTACGCTCAGCTTCAGATGCAATGCCCGGCATCTTCGCCCAGCGATCCATATCCATCCACGCGCTTTCAGCGGTGACCCATATGTTGAGGTGTTTGGTGAAGAAGTTAGGACGCGCAGCAACCTGCTCTTTTGCCTTTTTGGCAAGGCGGCGCATGTCATCCCAGCGCTTGCAGACGCCAAGGCCCGGATTAGCTTTAGGCCAGTTCGCTTCATCAAAGGGGTCGTCTTCTTCATCCAGGGTGTAAATGACAGCAAAATAAGTGTCATCGTCCACTACACCGCGTAACACCTTGATAGCGTAATCGCGCTGCTCAAAGCAGATACCTTCTTTGTTGGTTCCCGCCGTGGTGATAGCAAACAGCAGAGACTGAAGTCGCGCACCAGTAGCAGTCTCAAGTACATCCCAAACATCACGTGTACGGTGAGCGTGCAGCTCATCAACTATTCCGCAATGGATATTCAGGCCGTCCAGGTTATTAGCGTCACTGGAAAGCGGCTCAAATTTTGATGCTGTCCGTTCCTGATGAATGTTCAGCTTCACATGACCAAAGAGACGCCCTAACGTGCGGGGCGCTTTCTTGATCATGTTCTTGGCATCATCGAAAACGATTCTTGCCTGATCTCGCGTAGTGGCCGCTGAATAAACCTCTGCACCACCCTCACCATCAGCCCCGGTCATATACAGACCGATTCCAGATGAAACAGTTGATTTGGCGTTTTTACGCGCCACTTCGTTATAGGCAGTGCGAAACCGGCGAACCATCACCGGATCGCCATCTTCATCCAGCACCTGATCGCCACTCATCTCATCAATAAGCGGGATGGTGAACCCAAAAAGGTTTATCAGGATGAAGATGTGCCAGGGCATCAACTCAATCGGCTTGCCAGCCAGAGCACCCTTAACGTGCGGAACGAAATTATAGAAGTCGAGAATGTGCTGAGCGCGGTCCTCACTGAAGTAGATACCGCGTTCCGGCCCTTGCTCTAAATCATTGAGGAATCGCTGACACGCCAGGCGCACCAGTTCGCCAGCAACGATCTCGCCAGCCAGCACGCTTTCTGCGTACTGAATACCAGCCTGAACAGTTGCCATTCATCATTTGCGCTTTTTAAGAAATTCATCCAGAGGGTCGACTTCAGCTGCGCCTTTGGCACCAACCTTGGTACGGCTGGCGGGCGTCATGCCAAATTCACCGAGCATTGCCCGAATGCGTTTCCACGCATCAGCTTTCATCACTGCTGCGGGGTGAGGTTTGATCATCCTGATCTCTCTTTCTTTCCCTTCATCCGGCTCTTCTTCGCTGAAAACGGCGTAGGTGTAGCCCTCCCGGTCCAGCGTGTCGCAGTGATGACGGTACTCAGTGTAAGCCTCGACCAGCAACTCAAGCGCTCGCGCGTCAAGCTGGGTGATAACCCCAATCGCATCCAGTTCATCGGCGATGCGTTTAAACCAGTACTTCCCCTGCTTATCAAAATGCTTGGGAATTGGGGGCACCCCTGACGGGGGTTTTGGCTCATTTTTATTTAATGCGCGTTTTGATGGGTTCCCCTTCACCAAAGCCAGATGTGTCGGGGTTTTCGGTGGTCCTGGCATAATCGAAAACTCCTATTAATGCTTGGTGGGGTAACCCCAAAAAAAAGTTTTCTAACCTGCGGCGGTGTGAAAAAAGGTTAGGCGGCGGTCCTACAGGCTTGAAGCCTGAACTTTTGACCCGCCCTCCCCGCCAATTGATAATGACTATCATTTGAGTCGTTCGCGTGCGGTTTTGCTCTTGTGACACGGCCAGCACAGGGCTTCAAGGTTCGAATCGTCATCGGTACCCCCATGTGCCTTAGGTTTGATATGGTCGACTGTCTTTGCAGCAGTAGCGCGGCCATTGCGCTTGCACTCCTGACAGAGGTGCTTGTCTCGCTTGAGTATGCGAGCTCGCCTCACGTCCCAGTCACTACCATAACCGCGCTGATGCCTGCTGAGTCCGTTCTGATGCTGCTGCCACCCTTCGTTAAGGTGATCGGCACAGTAACCAGAACGGTCTGTTGTTGTCTTTCCGCAGCCTTGCTTACGGCATGCTCTCGGGATTCTTTGTGGCATCAAGTCTCCACGCCTTACGGCGCTCAGTGCGTGGTGTGTTGTCGGGGTGACGCTCAACCGTTGCCACATCTGCATGGTCAACGAGTGAGTAGCATGGGTACACCACCGCACCACCACATGCATCACCAACTGCATAATCAGCAGGCGAGCCGTGGTTCCATCGGTTGATAACATGTTGCAGTTTTGACTGTGGCACGCTGTAGCACACACCGTGAATGAGGCGGTTGATCGTGATGTAGTCGGCGTGTCGGACATCAGCGGATATCAACTTTGATACTATTTCCATCTGATACTGAGGCGGACGGCCTGTGCCGAGATAGAAAGAACACAGGTCATCGGGGAACCGCTCCAACCATTGAGTCACCTTACTGGCGAAGTCTGGCACCGGCAGCGCATCATCTTCCATGATAACCACCCGGCAATCCTGAGTGGATGCCCAGCGTAGTGCGCGCAAGTGGTTGGCATTAGCACCCTTTGATTCGTGATCAACAAAGATTTGATAGTTCGGTAGAGCTTCAGCAAGAGACGCTGCCATATCGAATCGAGACGCGTGCGCAACAATGGCGAACTTTATTTGTGCTTCCAAAGAGCGCACTCCTTACCAACACCATCTGTTTTGAAAACCGTGTGAATATGTGGCCCAGTCACCAGCCTTTCAGCATATCGATGCGCCACAATGCCGAAAGCGATCATATCGCCAACGGCAACAGCGGCCTTCTCTTTGCCCCAGAAGCGCAAGGATTCAATCTGGTAGTAGATGCGCACGATGCCATGCGCGATCGCCATCACGTCAGCGCGTGAACCACCGAGTAACCCGGCGTTCAACATCACATCATGCTGATGGTCAGAGAGAAACGACTGATAGATAGCTTCAGGGTGATTCTGCTTTGCCCACGCATCAGCGTAAGTCTTTGGCTCAGATCCAACGTATATCTTGCCCTGCTCCATCACATGCCACGGCTCGCGCAACATCTCGACGTCAGTGCCATCAGTGCACCAGACGAAGTTATATTCAGGGTGATCGCGTAGGTGCTGCCAGATATGCAACCAGCGCCGGAAGTAGACATTCATCTTCACATCAGGAACGCGGAAAAGTTCGGCGTCAGGTGGTGCTGTCTCTAACTCATCGGCCAGAACTATGCGACCACAACCACGCAGAGATGCCGACCACTTAGCCAGCGGGTCAGGTGATGCAGTCATTTTGCTGCCGCGTTGCGGGTCTGGCTGACTGGTTAGTAGTGCGGTAATCACCACGTTACGCTGCTGCCGGTACTCCGCGTATCCGGTGTAACCTTCATCCCGGCGCTTGTTGTGGATGGTGACGTTGTGCTTAACCTGCGCTTCCCGGTCTGGTTTAGGTACCGAACGATCAACAGCCTGATGCTCATCAAGCGAGTAAATCAACTTGTCAGACCCAAGCACATCAGCGAATGCCCAACTGGTTAACCCAGCATTGTGAATGCGCATCGCTAAATCGGAGTGCTCATACATGCCGCGCTGATAGATGGGATCGAAACCGCCAACACTCTCAATCGCACTGCGGTGGTAATACAGCATCACACCGCGCTGGCCTGTATACGCAACGTGTTTGTAGTCCCGGTAAAGTACCGCAATATCGTTAAGCTTCTGCCCGGTGGCGAAGTCCTGAAACTGATACGCGAGATGTGGTTCAGGTGATTCGATGTATGGTCGTTCCCAGCCACCAGCAACAGGCCATGCGTCATCGTCCCACAGAAACAGATGCTCACACCCGGCATCAATCAGAGCCTCAAGGCTGGAATTCTTCGCTGCCACAATGCCGCGTGACATGTCACAGCGAATTAATTTCACACCATCAGGTACTGTCACCGGTTTAGATGACCCGTCATCAATCACAACCACCAGCGCACCGGCTGGCAGGTGTTTAAGGTGGTGATCGAGTGATTTGGATAAAACTTCATGGCGGTTGTGGGTGCTGATAGCAATACCGATATTTGAAGCGCGGTTTGTCACTGGCGCGTATCGAACACCATCAATCACAACTTCCATTCAGAATTTCCTGCTGGCTAGATAGATATAACCCTCGGCCATGGTGAGACCACCAGCCGATGATTCATTATGTTTATGCTGAAAATTGAACTCAGTGAATGCATTTTTCAGCACAAAATAAAAAGCCACCCGCAGGTGGCTTATGCTACCGACTCCAACGAGCTCGATGCTTTTTGCACTCATCAATGGCTGAAGAGATAGTTTTACCTGGATATGGCGCAGTACGAACTTCAGTTTGGAATCCAGTTCTTTTAGGAGATAAATGGTCGAGAGTTATGTTATCTAGTTTACTCCAGACGGAAAAACTAAACCCTTCATGCTCAACCTTTACTTCCACGAAAGCCATTGCGTAGGAAACATCATCATTCTCATCGCCAACGATTTCATAACGAAGAAATTCATCGTGGTCATTGTTGATATATATAGTCTTTAAAACATTATGGATAGCCATGTAAAACTCCTTTTTCAAAGAGGATATACATTAGCGCTCAGATTAATCCTAGTGAAGCACTTCTTGACTGATAATCTGGATTAGATTCGCTCAATGGTAACTACACCATTACGCGTGCGAGTCTTGACCTCGCCGTATTCAATTTCGATGTTCCCATCCGCATCAGTCGAAACTTCTATTACCTCACCAGCAACATCATCAGCAGACAGGCAGCGATTAACTTCTTCGCCATCAATCGTGATGCGATAACGCTCAATTCCAGGGTTAATCCTGATGCCAGGATCATCATCTAAAACTGTTATGCGCATATGACCTCCAGTTTCCATCATCGGATGCACTCGAAAATGCACCCTGTGATGATCACTCAGCCCAACTTGGCACGTACCAGGGCGTCTTTTGCTTCGAGAAGCTTACGCAGCCCTGCAGATTTCTCAGCGCCATCAGGAAGGCTTTCATCCATTTGGCGGGCAAGGTCACCAATTGGCTTACTTACTTCCTGCAACTTTTCTGGCAGATGTTCATATGCAAAATACTTCATAATCGGTGAAGGCATTTATTACTCCGGGTTCAATGGTTATTTACACTGTTCGTTGATGTACTGCTGCAATCCGGCTATTTGCTTTCCGGCGATTTCGATTCGCTCTCTGAGGGTGAAATAATCCCGTTGAGCGGAGTCAGTAAGTCGGGGGCTGGCTGCATCATCCACGCTGGCGGTGCCGGTGGTGTCACCCGTTGGGCATTTTGCGTTGAGGCGCAGCCCACACTTGCCAGAATTAACACACTGCTGAAGAGCTTCAAGACTGGCTTTAGCATCTGCTAATTCCTTCGTGTATTTGGCATCGAGCGCTGCAACATCACGCTGACGCACCTTCATATCGTCGATTGTTTCGTTCGCCAGCTTTAGCTCGCCTGTGGCCGTGTCTCTCTGCGCTTTGTAGTCGATGGCATTGCCACGGTAATAAAGCGCTAATGAGGATGCGGAAACGATAGCGATCAGGCATACCACGATGAAAACGGTAATTGCCTTTGCCTTAGAGGTCATTAGCACCTTCCGCAAGGCAAAGTGATCGCTCCATATCTCGGCGGTTCTGCAATCCTCTCCACTTCATGCCGCCTGCATATACCCATCGGCGCATCTCTTCACACGCTCCGGTCACATCGCCAGCATTAAGCTTTTTGAGAAGAGTTGATTTGGAGAACGCCGAAGTGCCAACGTTATAGGTGAAGCTGTAGAGCGCGGCGCGCTGATATTCACCCAGTGGAACCTTCACCAGACCATCCACTGCTTTCTTAACTGGCTGAAGGTCATTCCACATCAGGCGTTCGCATTCGCGGTCGGTGTACTTGCGGCCTTTCACAATGTCGTTGCCAGTATGTCCGTCACAAACAGTCCAGACACCAGCGACATCTTTATAAGGCTCATACACACGACCTTCGACACCGTCTTTACCACCGATAAACAACGAGGCGATGAGCATTGACCCACCACCTGCCGCTGCAATTAGCTTGTTACGCAAGCTGGCAGACATAGCCATAGTTATTCCTCGCCAAGCTTATCGGTTGGGATGTAGCCGCGCTGTTCTAATGCCCTTATCTGAGCCAGTGAAACTTTGCGCTTGAAATAGGCGTTGATGGCAAACGTCATCAGCGCAAGCACGATACCGGCTATTACACCTACCGCACTCCATTCATCCGGGCTCAGTCGCGATAAAACTCCATTTGCCACAGCTGAACCAGCCGCGCCGTATGCCGCTCCTGATGCTAGTTTGCTCATATGGTTGATACTCACGATCACCTCCGTAGTTACGGTCGGTGCTGTCTGTAGTCACAATTAAAAATTGCGCGCCGCCACAGCGTGAAAGGGGAAGTTTGAATTGATTGGCGGGCGCAAAAACGAAAGAAGGCCGCTCTATGGCGACCCTCTGTAAATAAAACCCTGACGCATTACGCGATAGTTTCTTGCCCCGTCGAGCACAGGGTTAAGCTGAACTCACGCAATCGCAAAACTGCGTAATTTTGAGATTTGGCGCGCCATCGGGGATTCGAACCCCGAACCAGCGGATTAGAACTCCGATGCTCTATCCGTTGAGCTAATGGCACAAATAAAAAACGCCCGGAAGCTGGTAAGGCTTCGGGCGCTTGAGTCACTCACGATTTATGCAACTGATTCTCGATGATAAGCAGAACTGCGTGTTAACCACTCTTATCACAGTACACATGATTTTGCGGACCGCGATAGTGATTTTTTAGACTTTTTCCTATATCGTTAAAAAAATTTTACAGATTTATAAAATAGACACAACCAACAGATTATAACCAATTGAAAATTCAATAAATTTTCAATTTAGGCGTGAACAAAGGATTTCAAATGATTAAATCTAGTCGTCAAAAGTCTATCCATTACAAGTTGGCAGGGCTTTCTAACTGCTCTTCGGACCTCCAATCGATCCTCGAATCAATACTTTTAGAGGATGGAACAGCTTCAAAAGTAGGCATGCGTAGGGAACAAATTAGCCCTTCTGATAGCCAGAGCGGATTTAGATTAGTTAATCGAAGCAACACTTTTAAAACAATTTTATTTGGACAATTAGTTCTTTTCGAACAAGGAAAGAGTCAAGCATTGATGACGATCAGTGATGATGTCGACTTTTACGACATAAACGCCATCACATCTGAGCAGATAAAGCTTGAAGGTGACGAAACTCCAACTGAAGAAGAAAAAGTTAAAGTTAAGCGAGAGTTTATTGATTCAATACTCTACTTCGGAGTTCTTGGCAATCATATGGTGATTGTTCAATCAAGCTCCCTTAGAGCACGTGATTTAGAAACGCACCTTGGTTGGCTAATTCATAGCTTTAGCGATTCTTTTAATAGCTCAAGTGCTCTACTCTTACGCGATAAGCCTTCTGCTGAAGTAATCAGGAAAATGGACGAGGCTCCAGTTAAGAGGATCACGCTCGGTAGTGTTCCTGTTAAAACCCAGAATGACAAAGGTGAAATAACAATGATGAATTCACCTAATCTTCCTGTAAAAACAGAGGTTGGTAATAAAGTAGAGAAAGTAAGAAAAGTTAGATTTATGCCAACGGGTAAAGGCGGAAGCATTCTTAAAGCTGCGTTCGGTGAAGAGTGGTTTAGCAATTTGAGGCTCGAGGATTCATTGGATGAGTCTAATTTACAAGTCAATCTTGAAATAACATACTTCAGAAAAACAACTAATGATGGTCAACGTGTAATGGATACGTTGGCATCTAGCTTAAGACATACTGAAAGCGATGATATAGAAATTGAATTGCAAGGTGGCGGGATAATTAAAGGTAGTGATTTAAAGCTATCAGGAAGCATTAGCGTCCAATATAACAATGGACTAATTGATGAAAATGATTTATATTTGCGAATGCATAAATGGTTAATCGGTAAGATTGGCTCAGGTGAAATTGAAAGCAAATAAAACACAAAGGAGGTCAAGATGAGTTTTAAGAAATTTCTATTTCTTTTTTTCTTGGCCTTCTTGTCCGGTTTTTGGGCCTTCTACTACCTATCATTAAATATCAATTTCTCCAAGGCTCCTACGCCATGGGTGCTTCTCACACTACTTCTATTTCCATCAGGGTACTGTGTCCAAGCTCTCTTTAAGGTTCCAGAGGCTAATGAACACACATCATTAAGCAGCGATGAGTTAAGAAGGCTCAAACCTATTATAAGAATTAAAACAAGAAGGTTATCTATTCTTGCCACATACTATTTGATATCTGCAATGATTGTAGCAATAGGGTTTTATGCTATCCCTAATTCAAGCGAAAACTATATTTACTTCATCTCATTATCAGGCGCCCTTATAACATCATCCTTGTGTTCATTTTTCTATATAAAATCCATAATGGATGAGGCACAGGAATTCAAAAGCAAATTAATACACAGGTCTGAAGAGCTTAAGAAAAGAAAAGAAATCCTCGAAAAGGCAAATAAAGAGGTGGACTAACCACCTCGCTTATATATCACTCAAATTCTAATTCAACATCTAACCATGATAAACACCCGTCCAAAAATCCTTCAGCCATTTGAACTTGTATACGTATCATCTTCTCATCGCATTTGGCGCGTTGAGCAAGCTTGCGTTTGGAAATCCTGTAAAAATAATGAAGCACAATTAACTCATGCTCATCAGGGCGTCGACTGCGGAGTTTGGCTAAGCATGATTCGATAACTAAACCGTCATCATCGGTACAGGAAAGAGTCATTTTTGAATCCTGTGGTAGCAAGCCTTTAAATCCTGCCGCTATTGGTGAGTAATCGACGCCGCTTCCATCCGAACGGGCCCATCCTGCCCACCGTTCTAATACCTGTGACATGTCACGCATAAAATTTCCTCCACGCTTTAACTTTACCCCACCACGCCGACTGCAATCGAGTGATCGAGGAACCTGACCAGCAGCTCTAACTGACTGCCGTATTTTTCTTCAAATGCCCTCATGTCCCGGTGCAGTTCATCGTGATGCGCCCTGCAAAGCGGTATCACAAATAAATCATGCGCCTTCGTTCCCATTCCCCCTTGTCCGTGTCCGATTATGTGATGCGGGTCGTCTGCTGGCTTTCCGCAACAGGCGCATGGCTGCGTCTTGACCCACCGCGTGTACTTCTCGTTAATCCAGCGCAGGCGCTTTGGTCGCGCCATGTATGACTGTGGTGATTCGGGGTCGATACCGATGGTCAGCACCTGCTTAACCACCTCTGCCACTTCCTGAATCACCTCCTGCGCCGAGGGTTCCGGTTTGATAAAAGCTTCTGGTATTGGCCCGGTTTCGGGCAGTGACTTTGGCAGACGCAGAACGGTACGGGCATGTGTCTCTGGTATCAGGTCAATCACGCCATTCAGACAGGCCCACCAGCACAGTTCTGGCAACGTCATCTGATGGTCCGCTCCTAACCCCATCTGGATGCATGCTGACTCAATTACCCACCGCGCAAGGTTCCCAGCCGCGACCGCTTCCAGGATACCAGGTAGGCCGTTTGAGTGACAGTAATTGTCACAGGCATAACACAGGCAAAGTGAGCCGGAATCGGTCCGCAGGGTATTGTAATCGTGGTGGTGATAAGAATCTTTTTCCTGATACTGGCAGCAGCCAATTCTTTGAACCCACGCATCATGTATTTCCCATCCACCAGCGGCATTGATCACCTTGGGGTCAGAGAAGAATGATTTAAGCGTTGGCTCATCCAGTAATGGCTGGCTGCTGTCGTTTATTAAGCCCGATGGGAGGTGTGACATGTCACGGGGGATTGTGCAGACAAGAACGCGCTCCCGGAACATCGGCATAAGATTGCGTCCCGGCTTCAACAGAACAATGCCGGTGTTGTTCGCAACGTCTGGAGTGAGAATAGCCCTCATGCGGCCACCGCCTGATATTCACTGATCGTCACTTCTGACTTTCCGCCTTTGACGACTTCGCCCCACTCTACAGTGAATCTCTTCACCTGCTTGTCATCCAGCCAAATTCCGGCGTGTGTCATGCTGTCGAATAGCGCCTTCAGGTAGTTATCAAGGTCGCGTGACTGGCGGGATGGAGGGTACAGGATTATCGATACCTCTACGTCCACTGTTATCGGCTTAGGTGCGCGCCTAAGTTGCTGCATGATGTCGCCAATAGCGTTGGATCGGAAAGAGCGCCCGGAGGCGCTGATTAATACTCCCTTACTGGTATTTCTCCAGTAAGTGTTTACGGATGGAGGGAATGGCAGAGTTAATTTCATTCAGTCTCCTCACTGTCAGGAACTGCAACGCGGGATAGGCGGTTGCTGACTTCTTTGCGCAGTTCTCGGATGTTGTAACCACATTCGATATCGATGTTGTCCAACAGTGCCAGAACCAAATCGAGCGGCATATCGGTTTCTGACAGGACGTCCGCGAATCGCTCGATTACGTCATCGAGTTGTGGGTCGCCCTGATACTTCTCCGAAACCCAGCCAGTAATCTCAACGCGGGCAGCATGCTTGGTGATGAATGAAACGGCTTTATCAACTGTCTCAGCAGGGATTACCAGAAACTCAGGATTGGCAACGCTATCGGCAGCCCAGGTGTGAGCGTATTTCGATTCGGTATGTGTGTAGCTCGATTTGTCGCCGAACGCGGCAACTGCACAGGCCAGCACTTCAATCCCGCTTTGCTCCTGAATGCCCTCACGGCTCAGCGGTAAATGGGTTTCATGAATGGCGATATCGTCAGATTTAGCTTCTGATGCAAAGTGCTCACGGGCTTCTTTGATAATCTGCATAGCCTTAAGCGCTTCGAAGTCGCTGGAGAAGTCCAGGGTGATCGCGAATGTCTCTTCGGCGAAATCCACCTCACAGTGTTTTGCAACCAGTTCAAGCAACTCACGCATCTTGGCGGCGCTGAACTGCGGCATCGCATCATTCAGGGTGAGTTTCTTCTTGCCGCTGGCTTTAGCCTTCTGCAGTTGAGTTTTGGCAACAGTCTCAGCTTTCGCTCCGTGCTCACGAACCATGGCAACTGCGGTTGATGCCGCGACTTCACCAGACTTAACCATTGCGATTAACCCATCGCCAGCGGTCAGCAACTGAAGGTGATGATCCACATCAGCTGTAGAACGCTTAACCTTCTTGGCAATTTCGGCAGGCTCCCAGCCCTGATTAATCAGGCGCTGATATGCAACGGCGCGTTCCAGTGGCTCTAGTGCCCGGCCCTGACTGCTGGTTACCATGAAAGCGATGCGGTCTGCTTCGCTACCAACGAAATCTTTGCACTCCAGACGGATATCGTAGCCTGCTGCTTGTGCCAGCTTCGCGCCATGCCAGCGGTGGTGACCGTCGATAATCTTCACGCCCTGCTCTGTCACCTGAACGGTCAGAGGTGGAACGTGCTCACCGGCAATGAACGCATCCCGGAATTCTTCGACGTGGGTCTGATCGATGTCGCGGACGTTGTAGCCCGGTTCGATATAAAGCTCATCAACACCCAGTAGATGGGTTTTGCGAACGGTGATATCGGTGTTGCTGTTGTCTTTGTTTTTATAGACCTGATTTAAATTGCTCATGCTTTGTGAAACTCCCACGCCAGATAAATAGTCAAACTGATGGTCGCCAGAATCGAAATTCGCGCGCCGATGTAGAATTCTGAGTTGCGCAAGAAATGCGCTTTAATCACTTTCATCGGCTGTAACTCCTTCCAAGAAGTGGGTCAGCCTCTGGTCTTGGGTCTTTTAGGCGCGCCATTTCGACACATACCATCCCTTTGATTCTGGCCTTCTCACGAAGTCCGGGCTTTACCGTGCATTTCTGAGCTTCATGCCAGACATTAGCGGCTCTGTTCCACAGGCAGCGTTCCTGCAGTCGGTAAGCCACATCACAAAGTGACAGATACTGTTCATCACCAATGCCAGCTGCTTCTGCGGTGGAGTACTTAGCCTCGGCATCTCGCCAGACATCACCAACAGCAACCATTGCAGGGAGTACGGTTTTCACTGTGTTGGCAGTTCGACCAATGGCTGCTGCGATTTGCGCTGGCGTCTGTTCAGGGTGATTCATCAGATGAATGATGATTAAGGACTGTGTGTTCATGGTTAACCCCCCTTGAATCCTTCTGGAATCTGGTAATCCATGCTCGCCACCTGCGTGGTGTCGCGCTGCCACTTGCCTTTGACGCATGGCGGGCGGCCAGCGCGCTCCCATGCCTGAGCTGAGCCGAGGTACGCGGGGAACTTGCCCTGACGGAAAATCGTTTCCGGGCGCACGTAGTCGCGCATCTTGGCATCGTCAGACCACTTGGCGATGGTGTAATCAACAGCGAGGATCAGCTCATCAGCCGTGAAATCTTCAGCCAGGCGTCCACGGATTGGGCCAAGTGATGAGCGAGACTTCTGGAATCGCAGGCCTGCTGCACGATTCAGATGCTCAAGAACCTTGAATTCATCCTGTTCAGCGTCGGGTTTCGCAGAAACCGGACAAAGGTCTTTAGTTGTAATCTCTGTAGTATTCTCTGTTGTATTCTCTGTAAGATCGGTGCAATTTGCCCCCATCGACGAGAGCAGATTGCCCTTTTCGATTGGTGCAACTTGCCCTGTTCGAAGAGTGCAACTTGCATCCTTCGATGAGTGCAAATTGCCCTCATCGGTCAACAGTGGGTTTGCGTGGTTAATTGCGTAAAAATTAGTGCGGTCATGCTGCTTCTTTTTAAGTTGCTCAACGTAGATAAGTCCGCTCTTTTTAAGAGAGGTCAGAGCGCGCCTAACCGTGTCTGATGACCACCATGGAAATTGCTCATTCCAGTCTTCAATGGTGTTGTATACCCAGCGGCGGCCTTCATGCTCGACGCCTGATGTGGTGTCCTCCAGCCAGTAGCAAATCTGCTGAAGCACAATCGCTTCATTGAGACCGATACGGCAGGCCAGCACAGGGCTAACTACCAGTGGTTTCACCTTCAGAAGTAAACTCATGCGGTGCCTCTATTCCCCGAAAGTCGCGCTGGAACTGGATGAGAGGACAGAAGCACTCACCATGTTCATAACCGGTCCGAAGGTAGATAACCCTGCTGGATTCTGGCTCCCAGCGGATAACACGGACGGGAATGCCTCGTCTGTCAGTGAACCATCGGTCAACGGTGCGCATTGCTCGGCCTCCGGTTTACGGTAAAAGTCATTCCATGCAGTGCCCACTACCAGATGATCCACTGAGTGGTAGTTGTTCACCCCACCAGCGCCAGGTATGATTTGCTCATACCGAATGCCGCTAACCTCCACGCGACAACGGAATTGCAAGACTGGTCTTGTATGCTTTATGCTTGACATATCGTTGTTTCTCCACGCTGGACGATTTGACGATGCCGAACGCCTCGGCTGCAATCCGGGGCGTTCAACCTCACTTGATAAAATCACTTCATACCTCCGCTGACTGGACCTGCATCCCGGCTACTTCCACCTTGCGGTTAGCCATGAACATATCCACGTTGTGTTCTGAGACGCTTGCGCCATACAAAGCCAGGAATCCAAAGAAGCCGTGCATCTGGTGACGCATCTTTTGCTGGAACAAACCAGAGAGTTTTTTAAGTTCCTGCTTGTCGATGACGCCATCAGCTGCTGCTTCCTGCTTGGCAATTGCCAGTTGGCCAGCTGCTGCGTTTGAGCGCATCTCGATGTCGAACAAGTCCACCTTGTCCACGTTCTGCACTGAAGCAATGTCCACCAGCGTTAAGCCGCGGCGGTTAGCGAAGTACTCAGCCAGGTGATTGCTATTAGACAGGTCTTCCATTTGCTGCAGCTCATCCATGGTGAAAAAGCGACTGCCGCACTTGCGGTACAGATGGTTATGGAACTGATCGATGGTCATGCCCATGTCAGAAGCCATGCCCAAACGACCCTGTGGGTGTGCTTTGCACATCAGGCGGATTGCTATGTTGATGGTGTCTACCATTTCTAATTCCCTGTTGTAGTTACCGCTATGCTGCGGTGGCTTTAGAATTCAATTCAGGCCAAATTTTCATCCAGTCTTCCGGGTGAAGATTCTTCCTGCTGACAGCACCTGCTGAGTTAATTTCAATAAGAACCGATAACGCCGGGCCAAGCTTTTGGCCTTTACTGATTGCTTTGCGCAGGTACTCAAGAGAGGTTTCGCAACTGGCAGCGAAGTCTCGTTGTTTACCCAACGCAAGGCCGTTTAGATACGCTCTTAACGTTTCCATGAAGCCTCCTGTGGTTGATTAAATGAGTATACCCGTAAGTATATTTTATTCAATACCTGAGAGTCATTTACCTGTGAGTAATTTTCGTATGATTCGGGTATGAAAATCGAAGCCAATAACGACATCTTCGAAATCCGCAGACAAAAGCTGCAGGAGTTGGTTGATGGATATGAGACACAAAGGAAATTTGCTGAGGCGGCAGGACTCGACGCGACTGTCGTTTCTCGCATGCTTTACCCTTCTGGCAAGGCCAATAAACGAAATATTGGTGAGCAGTCAGCGCGACAGATTGAGGATGCCTTAAAGCTCAGTCGGGGCTGGATGGATGGATTAGCAAAAAAATCAGAATCGAATGTCTCATTTGCAGGCTTGAATGAACCAAAGGGAAGTTTCCCAGTGATCAGCTGGGTTAGCGCAGGACAATGGATGGAAGCTGTAGAACCTTATCACCGCAAAAGCATTGATCGCTGGTATGAAACAACTGTTGATTGCTCTGAAAGCGCGTTCTGGCTTGATGTGAAGGGTGATTCAATGACAGCTCCTGCCGGGCTAAGCATTCCAGAGGGAATGGCTATCCTGATCGACCCTGAAGTTGAGGCCAGGAATGGAAAGCTTGTTGTGGCAAAGCTCGATAGTGAGAATGAGGCAACATTCAAAAAGCTTGTAATCGATGCAGGGCGAAAGTTCCTCAAGCCACTAAACCCGCAGTATCCGATGACAGAAATCAATGGCAACTGCCGGATCATTGGTGTTGTTGTTGATGCCAAGGTTACCAACCTGCCATAGATTTGATGATTCCTACCCTAACCCGGCCACCGCGCCGGGTTTTTTATTACCTATACCCCACCGTCAAAAAATTTAATCTCATAAAAACCAACCTCATATACTCAAAAGTACAATTAATTTACCTTTGAGTATTTACACGCAATATACTCGAAAGTATATTTAACCCATCGGATAGATGCCGTGTGTTGTGAAAAGCTGTGTAGAGATATTGATTCACTTAGGCGGTTGCTCCGGGGCTTTCACCCTTCAGGAGTGTGAAGATAAGGTTCGACCGGAGTAACCGCTCCTTTTTCACAACGTTGAGAGCATTTGGTGGGCGTACTCTGGCGCGCCATTAGAGCGCTAAGTGCTCTCAACGTTGTGGTGAATGCGTAGGCTGATACGTGGCACGTGGACGTGAAGCGAAGCGAGTTGTGCCGTTGGTTCCCTGCTAAGCGCCAACGGAATACCGGAAATCAGTGCCGGCCACTACAACCGGAGGGTTGATCCATCCGTAATCGGTCAGTGTCTGTGTGCACACTCATACAGTAACAGCTGGGAAAGACTAGCAAGGCCAGACGATATCTGAGTGACTTAAAAAACAGATGGGAGTCGGTGGAAGCCCGGCACACAACGAAAAGAGCGCTGGCATGAAAAATCTATTTCGCAGCCGTTGCAGTACCAAGAGCCAGGATGGGGCGGCAAAACGCGGTAGTGCTCTTTTCGTTGTGGAGATTCAGGTAATGCGGAACAGTTCGGCACCGAGTGCCAATATGGCCTACAAGAACCCATGGAACAGCGGGGAATCGCATAGGCCTGTGAACACAACAGCCCGCCGATGGCTTAAAAAGCTCAGGCAGACGTCCAACTGTAAAAACGGTGAGATGCCAGCACTCTCGACGGCAGTGACAGTTCGGAAGTAGACGACTGACGGCTCGGAAAGACGAGCACACAATGGTGAGAGTGTTGATGGTTGCGGTTAGTGCACCTGACGCAATTATCCTTCTCAGGCAGCGCTCTCAACCATTGTGGTGAATGCGTCTATGCGCTCGCGGTGAACTGATACCAACTTTCATGCGGTCAGTTGGTGCTTCAAGTCTAAAGTCACCGCTCTGGACCTTGTCAGTTCGGCCTGAGCACCGGGAGGCACCCGGCACCGCAATACCTTTCAGAGCGTGGAGTTACCCGGCTACAGGTTTTGCAGAACCTGTCAGCCAATTTTATGAATCCCTCAGTGATTTATTGCCATCAACGGCAAGGATTCGTGCAACTTAAAAACAGCGTGGAGTACGTCATGAGCAACGAAGGAAATATCGCAAACAGCTTGGCCGTAGCAATTTCAAAACATTGTGCCGCCTTTGAGGAGTCTGATGAATTTAACAGCATGGTCAAAGAGCATGTTAAAAGCCTCTATGAAAAGGCAATAAAGGACACTTTCAAGTGGGGGAAATTTCCTGACAGCGTGCAAAAGGCTTTGGAGTCTGCGCTACCCTCCAACATTAGCGAAATGGTTGACCTGCCTCGCTATAACCTCCTGCTTGCCCGAGAAATGGCAGAGCAATGGGAGGCAAATGCTATTTCTGAAAATTTAGTCACTCAAATGCAGTCACTGGTCTATCAATTCGTTAAAGAAGACCAAACGCCTAAGTACATAAAAGCATCTGTCCTCTGGTCAGCTTACTGCGAACAATATCAAGATGAAGCGGCAGAGGACGGCTGGGAACGTCCTGAGGTAGTCATTGAAGATGACCGTGATGGTTTCTTCTACATAGGCTTTGAGAAAGAAGAGCCTTCTAGTTCATTGAGTCGATTTTCGGTCAGCAAAGCAAAGGATCGTGCTTACCAGTGCGAAACCTATCTTGGCTTTTATCGTAAAAGTGAACGCGATGAAAACAGAAAGAGTTCACATGCTGAGCATGATGGATTTCCTGTTTATTCCCTTCATAACGGAAAGCTGGAATACAGCGATGTACTCGGTAAGAAGCCAGTTCAATTCCGAACCAAATTCGAAAAGTTGGTTGGAGCACTTTATTACGGTGGCAGTTTCTTGTTGCTCGACTCAACGGATGCGGACGACATCTATTACGAGAAGGAGCGCTGAAATGGAAAAGCCTAACGACGACATCCGTGTCGGCAATATCACCCTGCCCTACAACCAGACCCTAAAAGGCTGGTATTGCGGCGGGCGTGTCGAAAAGAACCCTCTGTTAGTGCAGAGAATCGCTGAACGGCTTCACCTTCGTGAGCAGAACCTGAAGGACAACCAGCATGACTAACCAACAATCAAACAAAGAGCTGGTGAAAGCTGGTCACGCATTCGCTGCTGCTATGAGCATGGACACGCCAATCATCGTGATCGCAAAGATGGTCACCGAACTTGCGAATCGCCTTGATGTAATGGATGCATGTAACAAGGCGATGGCAGTGGAAAGCACGGTTGCTCGCAAAGCGGTCCAGGTGTTCTGCGATGTGGTTGGTTCCAACACTGATGCTATTTGCGAAGAGGTTGGTTCGGATGGTGTCCGCGCCATTCTGGCGGCAATGAGCGCAACAGGTAACATGCCAGCCACTGATGACTTCCTCAACTCGCTACGAGCGGATGTCATACCTGAAGGTTATGCGCTGGTTCCGCAGCAAATGTGCCTACCAGCCAATGCGATGGAAGCTATCTGTTTCCACTGTGGCGATGGCGATCATGTGTTCGGAGAATTTACTGATGGAATCCTGTGGGTTGGAGAGATAGACCATGGTGATGGCACAAAAACTTACGGTCTTAACATAGCAACTGCCGATTATCCTGATGAAGGCAGCGGTGTTGTTAGTGAATTCATTAAGCCATCATTCACCGCCGATTCTGCTAAGGAAGGTGAATGATGGCAAACCCGTTAACCATCGGCGTAAGCCCTCTTACCAATGTCATTTTTGCCGGGCGCAGCAAGGCTGTAAAAGGTGCTGCTCCTGATTCACGTCAGTTTGTTGGCAATAAAGAAGATGTGACAGGCCAAGTGCTTTATGCCGCCGCAATCCACCTTATGAACAGTGATGACGTCAAGGTATTCAAACTTTCTGACGGCACTGAACTGCATCTGCGGGCTGACATCAAGGAGGCTAAGTCATGAAAGAGCGCCCAATCATCTTTAACAGCGAAATGGTTCGTGCAGTTCTGGAAGGCAGGAAGACGCAGACGCGCCGGGTTATCGTGCCAAGTATGCGCACAGCTGACACTCAGTTTGAACTCCACCAGCAGGCTGATGGCTCATGGATGCCAATGCACACCTTTAATGAAGGGTCGTTTGATAAATCAGGCAGTGAGCGTCCGATTAAATGCCCGTTCGGTGCAGTAGGTTATCGCCTGTGGGTGCGTGAGAACTTTTTCGAGCACGGCCACTGGGAAGGTGGGGGATACGACCCTGAAGATTCTTATTTCGTCAGTGACAAACAGGTGCTTTATCCAGCTGATGGTGTCAAAAGGCCCACACAACGCACACGTGAAGATTTCTGGCGTTCGCGCCCATCCATCCACATGCCGCGCTGGGCTTCCCGCATAACGCTGGAGATTACCGGCGTTCGTGTGGAGCGGTTGAATAGTATCAATGAGCATGACGCTATAGCTGAAGGTTTGTCAGAAATAAGCAAAGACGGGAGCACATATAAATATGGCATCCCTGATCGTGACGGATTACCTGGAACCGATGATTGCGGTTGGCCATGGCATGAGTGGTCGCGCTATCCAATTACAGCTTACAGCAAACTATGGCAATCCATCTACGGAGAGGAAAGCTGGCAGGCTAACCCGTGGGTGTGGGTGATCGAGTTTAAGCGCGTGGAGGGTCAATGAATGAGCTGGCTCTTTTCGCAGGCGCTGGCGGCGGAATACTCGGCGGGCACCTCCTTGGATGGCGAACAGTTTGCGCCGTTGAGCGTGATGCCTACGCCGCACAAATTCTGGCGCAACGACAAAACGATGGAGCACTCAGAGCTTTCCCGATTTGGTCTGATGTGTGCAGCTTTGACGGAAACCCATGGCGTGGAGTTATTGATGTCATTTCTGGCGGCTTTCCCTGCCAGGACATTTCCGGTGCCGGCAAAGGCGCTGGAATCGACGGAGAGCGATCAGGACTTTGGAAGCAAATGGCAAGAATCATCGGTGAGGTTCGACCCGGCCATGTCTTGCTGGAGAACTCACCTCTGCTTGTGGGAAGAGGTCTTGCCATGGTCCTCGGTGACCTTGCCCAAATGGGGTTTGATGCTGAGTGGTGTTGTATTTCAGCATCAGAGTGCGGAGCGACCCATAGTCGGGACCGAATCTGGCTTGTTGCCTACCCCAAGGGCGAGCATGGGAAGTCATGGGATTGCATGGATCAGAGCCAGGACGGGAGAGCACCGGTACAACCTGGAGGATTATCTTGGGTGGCAACATCTGGAAGCTGGCGGAGAGGAAGTGCCTGGCCTGAATGTATGCCCAAGCTACGCCGAGTGGCTAATGATGTGGCCTTCGGGATGGACAGACTTAAAGCCCTTGGAAATGGACAAGTTCCGCGGGTGGCAGCAACAGCATTCAATATCCTTGGAGGAGCCAACCAATGAACAATAACCAAAAGATGGCGCACGAAATAACTTACCGCCTAGTTGACGCTGGCGCTGCTGACCAGAAGGTTATGGATGCTTGTGAAAAATGGGTGCTTGAGAAGCTTGATGCCCAACCTGTAAGCCAGCGTTACAAGTTGCCAGATGGGTTCGTTGCGGTACCGCGATCTTTAACTGCTGAGAACGGCGCAAAGGCTGCACTCATAGGAGAGTTTAACCTCGAATATAACCTCGTATGCCATGAGCGCTTTGGCGAAGGCTGTGATGATTGCAGCGGTGAAGGTCGCTGGATTAATAGCATTCCTGTTGACTGGACCACCATCAAGGAGATTTGGGCAAAAGCCATCGAGCACTTCGACTCATCAGCGCCGGAGGCACCGTGAACAAGACCCGGTATGTATGGACCGTCCTGTTGCCTGCATTTCTGATTTGCCTGGTGTTCGGTAAACCCGCGAAAGCAATCGAGGCAGGCGCTAAAAAGGTAAAGCTGAAGTGTTTACTCAATCTGAAAAAGGCACTGGAAGCCAACCCGGAGATTAAGTAATGGCTACACCAGCAGAACGCAAAGCAGCGCAGCGGGCACGTCAGGCCGCTGCCGGTGAAACTAAGGTTGAACTGGTGCTCGATGCTCAGGAACTCGCAATGCTGGCTGACAGCTGCGCCGCTCGTCGTCCAGGTCGTGAACCCTACGATTTGGCTGAGTACATCTCTCTGCTTATTCGACAGGACGATGCTCGTAAGCGCAGCCTCTTTAAGTCCATGAGTAAACGTCAGTGTGGTAAGTGCGGTGATTCACTGCCTGTGCAGGATTGCTGCTTTAGAAAAGAAGATGCGTGTTGGTGCCGCCTTGGGTGGCACGAAACCAAACTTAAGCCGTGACATGTCACGGTAGTTATCGCCTGTTGCAGCAGGCCAGCGTGGAGGTAAGACATGGCTATGCAGAACGACATAATTTCTGATGCTGACATCGAGAAATTAACTGGCTACAAAATTCCATCAAAGCAATGCCATTGCCTTAAACAGGCTGGCATCTTCTTCGTTGTGAGACGTGATGGCCGTCCAAGAACTACCTGGCAGCACTTTAACGATCCGATTACCCATCGCAAAGTAGCTGAGCAGGAAACCCATGAACCAAACTTTGGCGCTCTGGATTAATGGCACGAACAAGAAAAAACACTGAAGACGCATGGATGCCCCCGCGAGTTTATCGGGGGCGTTCTGCCTATGAGTTCCACCCTAAGAACGGCGGTGCAATTCGCCTGTGCAGTCTCGACGCCGTTCAGTCAAAAGTATGGGCAGCGTATGAAGCGCTGATAAACGAGATACCCGATGATAAGCTTTTAGCATCGCTGGCTGACCGTTTCTTTAAATCGGCTGATTTCTTTGAGCTGGCGCGGGAAACGCAGAAGGACTACCTCAAGTATTCCAAAAATGTTCTATCTGTCTTTGGTGCCATGCCTTCTGATGCGATCAAGCCTGAGCACGTAAGGAAGTACATGGACAAGCGAGGCTTGAAAAGCCGTGTCCAGGCTAACCGTGAGAAAGCGTTTATGTCCCGTATGTATCGTTGGGGATATGAGCGCGGCATGGTGAAGGGTAATCCCACTAAAGGCGTGAAGAAATTTAAAGAGGAGTCTCGCGACCGCTACGTCACGGATGCGGAGTATCAGGCACTGTATTCTTGTGCGCCGGATATTGTGAAGGTGGCAATGGAGTTGGCTTATTTATGCTGTGCTCGTCAGGCAGATGTGCTTTCCATGAAAAAGAGTCAAATCATGGAAGAAGGTATTTTGATTAAGCAGAGCAAAACAAGCGTAGCGCAAATTAAAGGCTGGTCCCCTCGCCTCACCGCTGTAATTAACATGGCGGGAGATTTAAACCTTAAGCCGGGCATGAGCAGTATTTTCATCATCCACCAGCCGAACGGTTCGGGCTATACGCGCGATGGATTTAACAGCCGCTGGAGTGCTGCGCGTGAAGAGGCTCGCATTAAATTCCCTGAGCTGCTTTTTGATTTCACCTTCCACGATCTGAAAGCAAAAGGTGTGTCTGACCTAGAGGGTGATCTTTATGAGAAGAGAGCCATCACCGGGCATAAGAACGTCGAACAAACCGCAGCATACGACCGCAAGATTGTGGTAGTTCCGGTAGTCGGTGGGCAGAAAAAGAGCATCTGATATTAGGAAGTGATATTAGGAAATAAATTGCGGGAACGAAAAAACCGCCCTTGGGCGGTTACGACATTGCTTATATTGCTTTGTTTTAATTCGTTTTTATTTACTGCTG
>NZ_MLFR01000038.1 GCF_002095475.1 Pantoea rwandensis | reverse complement strand
AACCGGTGCCTTACCGCTTGGCGATATCCCATCTGTCGACTCGTATCCACGAGAAACTATCGGATTGGCTGGGGTACCAGGATTCGAACCTGGGAATGCTGGTATCAAAAACCAGTGCCTTACCGCTTGGCGATACCCCATCCGGCTGCCGAAGATGAAATGGTGCGGGAGGCGAGACTTGAACTCGCACACCTTGCGGCGCTAGAACCTAAATCTAGTGCGTCTACCAATTTCGCCACTCCCGCGAAAAAAAAGATGGTGGCTACGACGGGATTTGAACCTGTGACCCCATCATTATGAGTGATGTGCTCTAACCAGCTGAGCTACGTAGCCATCTTTTTTCGCTAACCTTCATCGGCGTTGCGGGGCGCATTATGCGTATTGAGCTTTGTAGCGTCAACAAGTTTTTTGCCGTTTTTTGCCTTAAAACACCTGTTTGTCTGGGTTATAACCAGGGTGGTGATTTATTCAGCAGTTTTTGATCGCAACATCGACGAATAAAGTAAAAAGGGGCCACATTCGGCCCCTTATGATACTCATTCAAAAGCTTATTTATACGCGGACTGATGCACGCCAACGGCACGACCAGAAGGGTCATCCATGGTCTTGAAAGCTTCGTCCCACTCAATCGCTTTCGCTGAAGAGCAAGCCACAGATGGACCACCTGGAACACACTCAGCCGCACTGGCAATTGGGAACAGCTCTTCAAAGATTTCGCGATACAGATACGCTTCTTTCGAGTTCGGCGTGTTGTACGGGAAACGGAAATGTGCGGTAGACAGTTGTTGGTCACTGATCTGTTTTGCTGCCACTTCTTTCAGTGAGTCGATCCAGCTATAACCCACGCCATCAGAGAACTGCTCTTTCTGACGCCATGCTACGCTTTCTGGCAGGTATGAAGAGAAGCACTCACGCAGGATGTGTTTCTCCATCTTACCGTTGCTGCCGCACAGTTTATCTTCAGGGTTGATGCGCATAGCAACGTCCAGGAATTTCTTATCCAGGAACGGCACACGGGCTTCAACACCCCATGCAGACATCGCTTTGTTAGCACGTGCACAGTCAAACATATGCAGAGCCAACAGCTTACGCACGTTTTCTTCATGGAATTCTTTGGCGTTAGGCGCTTTGTGGAAATAGAGATAGCCGCCAAACACTTCATCAGCACCTTCACCAGACAACACCATTTTGATGCCCATCGCTTTGATTTTGCGTGACATCAGATACATCGGTGTTGATGCGCGGATGGTGGTGACATCATAAGTTTCGATGTGATAAATCACATCGCGGATGGCATCCAGACCTTCTTGCACGGTGAAGTGAATTTCATGGTGCACCGTACCAAGGTGCTCAGCCACGGATTTCGCCGCTTTCAGATCCGGTGAACCTTCCAGACCTACCGCGAAGGAGTGCAGCTGTGGCCACCAGGCATCACTCTTATCTTCATCTTCAACACGTTTAGCAGCAAAACGTTTGGTCACGGCTGAAATGATCGAAGAGTCCAGACCGCCAGAAAGTAATACGCCATAAGGTACATCGGACATCAGATGGCTTTTCACTGACTCTTCGAGCGCATGTTTCAGGCCTGCGGCATCGGTGGTGTTCTCGGCAACCGCTGAGAAATCCATCCAGTCACGCTGCCAGTAGCGGCGGATTTCGCCGTCGCTGCTCGACATGAAGCTTCCCGGTGGGAATTCTTTGATGGTACGGCAAACCGGCACCAGCGCTTTCATCTCAGAAGCAACAAACAGGTTGCCGTGCTCATCGTTGCCCATATACAGCGGGATAATACCGATATGGTCGCGACCAATCAGATATTGCTGCTTTACGCTGTCCCAAAGAATGAAGGCGAACATACCTTGCAGGTCGTCGAGGAAATCGAGGCCTTTTTCCTGGTACAACGCGAGAATGACTTCACAGTCAGAGCCGGTCTGGAAGGCATAACGATCGCTCAGTTCAGCACGCAGAGCCTGATGGTTATAAATTTCACCGTTCACCGCCAGTACGTGGGTGTGGTCGGCGTTGTACAGCGGCTGTGCGCCGTTGTTAACGTCAACGATTGACAGGCGCTCATGCACCAGGATGGCCTTGTCGTCGGCGTAGACGCCGGACCAATCTGGGCCACGGTGACGCATCAGACGGGAACACTCCAGCGCTTTCTTGCGCAGTTCAACAGGATCGGTCTTCAGATCCAACACACCAAAAATCGAACACATAACTGACTCCTGATCTCACCTTATGGCGATGTGATTTCTACGTTTGTCCGGCAGCAGTGGCTGCGTGATGTATAAGAAAATGCGCTATTTGATGGTGGTAACGCAAGCAAAATTGCGATCTTTTGATAATAATAATGTTCACTTGCGCTAAAAATTGAATAATGTTCAATTTAATCGTGATTATTTTAGATGGCGTCTAATGGAATTGTGATTGCGATGGATTTGTGTACAGTGGGGGCGGCAAGGTACAGGCCACTTTAGGAGCCAAAACAAAAAGCCCCGCTCACGCAAAACGCGAGCAGGGCCATAAGAAACGCTGATGGCTAAATCAGAACAGATCGATATCTGCCACAGAAGGATAAATCCAGTCAGGTCGGAACGGCATGGCATCAATGTCGCTGAGCGTTGAGACGCCAGAAAGCACCAGAATGGTTTCCAGGCCGGCCTGGAAGCCAGCGAGGATATCGGTGCGCAGGTTATCGCCGACAATCACCGTCTCTTCGGAGTGCGCGTGCATCTTATTCAGCGCGGCACGCATGATGTACGGGCTAGGCTTGCCGACATAAAATGGCTTGCGACCTGAAATAGTCTCGATACCTGCACACAATGCGCCGCAGGAGGAACATAGCCACGTGCATGCGTATCCGGGTTGGTGGCGATAAAGCGCGCGCCGCTGGCGACGAAGAACGCGGCCTTGTGCATCATCTCCCAGTTAAAGGAGCGCGTCTCGCCGACAATAACAAAGTCCGGATTGACATCGGTAATGGTGAATCCGGCTTTATACAATTCATGGATCAGGGCACCTTCGCCAATCACATAGGCTTTTTCCTTCCTGACGGCGCAGGAAGTCGGCGGTGGCCATCGCTGAGGTATAAAACACTGAATCCGGTACTTCAACGCCCGCGTTGGCAAATCGATTTGCCAGGTCTTGCGCCGTTTGCGACGGATAGTTGGTCAGCACCACCAGTGGCATCTCTTTTTCAAGAATGCGCTGGAGAAATTCGTTGGCGCCTTTCACGGCAGTATTGTCGTGCATCAACACGCCGTCGATGTCACAGATTACGCTTTTGATGGTCATAATGGCTTCCGGTCAGGCCCGCCAGACGGCAGGCTTCAATTATTCTTCCAGCAGATGCTGCAGCAGAATGCCATTCAGCATCGCGCGTTTTGCCAGCGCAAACGCACCAATCGCTGAACGGTGATCCAGCTCAGAACGCACCACAGGCAGATTCTTGCGGAAAGCGTTCAGCGCCTGGGTATTAATGCAGCCTTCAATCGCCGGGAACAACACTTTGTCAGCTTCGGTTATTTCACCCGCCAGCACCACTTTTTGTGGGTTAAACAGGTTAATCGCGATAGCGATGGCTTTGCCCAGATAACGCCCAACATACTCGATCACTTCACACGCCAATGCATCACCATGATTGGCTGCTCGGCAAATTTGTGGCATCAGGCAATTATCGAGCGTGAGTGTGCTGGGATATCCCTGATTGAGCAGGTGGCGCACGCGGTTTTCAATCGCACCATTGGCGGCAATGGTTTCCAGACAGCCAAAGTTTCCGCAGTGGCAGCGCTCGCCGAGTGGATCAACCTGAATATGGCCGATCTCTCCTACGTTGCCATTGCTGCCAAGAAATATATGCCCATTGGCGATGATGCCCGCGCCCGTACCGCGATGTAAACGCACCAAGATGGAGTCTGCACAGTCGCGGCTTGCACCAAAATAGTGCTCTGCCAGTGCCAGACTGCGGATATCGTGACCGACAAAACTGGTGACGTTGAAGCGTTTTTTCAGGCTGGAAACTAGTGGCCAGTGGCTTACGTTAATATGCGGCATATAACGAATGATGCCGTTAATCGGATCGACTAAACCCGGCAGGATCACGGCAATGGCGATCAGTTCGTGGATTTTGCGCTGATGTGCGGCCATAAACGCAGCGATCGCATTAAACAGGGCATTTTCCAGCGTTTCTTGAGTGCGTTCAGGGAGCGGGTAGTCTTCTTGCGCCAGCGATTTTCCACTCAGGTCAAACAGCGTTAGCGTCGCATCATTGCGTCCTAAGCGGACGCCAATGGTATGGAAGTGGCGGGTTTCGGTGATGATAGAGATAGCGCGACGGCCGCCGGTGGAGGCTTGCTGCTCCACCTCTTTAATGAGGCCGCGCTCAATGAGCTGACGCGTGATTTTTGTGACGCTGGCGGGCGCAAGCTGGCTGAGATCGGCAATCTGTATGCGCGAAATCGGCCCCTGTTGATCAATTAGCCGATAAACGGCCGCACTATTAAGTTGTTTGACAAGATCGACATTTCCTATTTGAGTCTGGCCGCCAGTGGTCATTCAGTACTTACTCGCTGAGGACGTCGTCTCCGTTGACTAACGTCTTAGTGATTTGATAATCGCGGGTAAAGACAGTCAGGTTAGCGACTTTTCCTGCTTCCACCGAACCTAACTGTTTTGCCACGCCCATTGCCTGTGCCGGATAAAGCGTTGCCATACGCAACGCTTCATCCAGTGCGATACCACAGTGTTCTACGCTATTCTGCACGGCTTCAATCATCGTCAGCGCAGAACCACTCAGGGTACCGTTTTCGTCAACGCAAAGGCCGTCGCGATAGTATATTGTTTTGCCTGCAAAAATGAATTTATCAATCGACGCACCCGCCGGTGCTGTGGCATCCGTCACTAACACCAGCTTGTCGCCTTTGATGCGTTTTGCATTGCGCACGTTAGCGTAATGGACATGTAAACCATCTGCAATGATGCCGCAGTATACATCAGGTGAATCAAACAGCGCACCGATCAGCCCTGGCTCACGGCCCGCAAAGGTCGGCATCGCGTTATAAAGGTGGGTGGCAAAGCTGACGCCCGCACTGAAGCCCGTTTTGGCTTCTTCGTAAGTGGCGTTGGAGTGACCCGCAGAAACAATAATCCCTGCACCACATAGCTTGCGAATGACCTCGGCCCCGGCGTTTTCTGGTGCGAGTGTGACTTTAGTGATCACATCAGCGTTGGCACACAGGAAATCGACCATCTCCGCATCGGGCAGACGAATCAGCTCTGGATTGTGGGTGCCTTTCTTGGCTTTATTCAGCCATGGCCCTTCCAAATGCAGACCCAGTGCCTGGTTCTGATGCTTCGCCAGGTAAGCACGCATGGTTTCGATAGCGCGCTTCATCAGTTCATTGGTGCTGGTAATCAACGTCGGCAGATAGCTGGTACAGCCAGACTTTTCATTGGCACGTTGCATAATTTCCAGTGTTTCAACGCTCAACGCTTCAATATCATCGTTGAACTGCACACCGCCGCAGCCATTGAGTTGCAAATCAATAAAACCGGGAGCGATATAGGCACCAGCCACATCCTGCTGTGCCATTGTCGCGTCGAGGGCGTCACGCGGGCACACGCGCTCAATCAGGCCATTCGCAATCACGACCGCATGATTGTCCAGAATTTCATGGCCAGTAAAAATCCGGCCGTTTACTAATGCGTACATCGTTTTTCTCCCGGCTAATCCTGCCACCTTGAGGCGGCAGGTTTTTTACAAAGTGTTCTCACACACCTTTCATATTTTCCGCTTCCATTTCGCGGAAATATTTTACGGTTTTCACTTTCAGTTCCATGGTGGATGGCTCGTCGCACACCACGACAGATTTTGCATGCAGCTGCAAACAGCTGATGGTCCACATATGGTTAACGTTGCCTTCCACGGCAGCCTGCAGCGCTTGGGCTTTAACGTGTCCGGTAACCAGAATCATCACTTCCTCGGCATCCAGCAGCGTGCCCACGCCAACGGTCAGGGCATATTTCGGTACCTGATCAACATCGCCGTTAAAGAAGCGCGAATTCGCCAAACGGGTTTCATGCGTCAGCGTTTTGATACGGGTACGGGAAGAGAGGGAGGAGGCGGGTTCGTTAAACGCGATGTGTCCATCATTACCCACGCCGCCCATGAACAGGTTAATTTTACCGTAAGCGCGGATCTTCTCTTCATACTGGCGACATTCTGCGTCAATATCCGGTGCATTGCCATTCAGAAGATTGATATTTTCTGTTTGAATATCAACGTGATCGAAAAAGTTACGGTACATGAAGCTGTGATAGCTTTCAGGATGCTCTTTTGGCAGGCCAACGTACTCATCCATATTGAAGGTGACAACGTGTTTAAAGCTAACCTGGCCCGCTTTGTGCATCTCAATCAGATGCTTGTAAGCTTCCAGCGGGGTACCGCCGGTTGGCAAACCCAGCACGAAGGGACGTTCTGCGCTAGGCTTAAACGCGTTAATGCGGTTAACAATATGGCGTGCAGCCCATTTACCCACCTGGGTCGGTGTGGCCAAAGGGATCAGTCTCATGTCTTCACCTCAATTAAGATTTGGAAAATGTTGTCGCCGATTCTGGTTTAGGTTGCTGCCCTTAAGCGTAATCTGTTTAAGCGTAACCAGTAGGGAAAAGTGCGACCTGATATTTTTCATCATAAAATAAGTTTGTGGTGGTGGCTAGCATTTCGCAGGAATAAACGTCCGTTATGGTGATTAAAATCACAGTTATCGTGGTTTTAATTTGCGAGGCGAATTAATTTATCTTTACACTGCGCCTCGTGGTGAATGATGTCATCAAAGTACCGGGCGTCGGGATAATAAAATCAACCCACGCTACGGCAAACGCCAGTCTCATAGGGGGAGAATAAGGTGAGTATTTTAGGATATCTGCAAAAGGTCGGCCGCGCGCTTATGGTGCCGGTAGCGACTCTGCCGGCAGCGGCAATCTTAATGGGCGTGGGGTACTGGATTGATCCGGACAGCTGGGGCGCAGGCAATGCGCTGGCGGCACTGTTGATCAAATCCGGTTCAGCCATTATCGAAAATATGTCTGTGCTGTTTGCCATTGGTGTGGCTTACGGTATGTCGAAAGATAAAGATGGTGCAGCTGCGTTAACCGGCTTCGTTGGCTTCCTGGTGGTGACCACACTCTGTTCACCGGCCGCAGTGGCGATGATTCAGAAAATACCGGTGGATCAGGTGCCAGCGGCCTTCGGCAAAATCAATAACCAATTTGTCGGTATCCTGGTCGGTATTCTCTCCGCTGAAGTGTATAACCGCTTTAGCCACGTTGAGCTGCCAAAGGCGCTGTCGTTCTTTAGTGGACGCCGCTTGGTGCCGATTCTCGTTTCCTTCCTGATGATCGTCGTCGCTTTCATTCTGATGTATATCTGGCCGATCATCTTCGGCGGCTGGTGAACTTCGGTGAACACATTCAGAAAATGGGTTCAGTCGGTGCAGGTGTCTACGCCTTCTTTAACCGTCTCCTGATTCCCGTGGGTCTGCATCACGCGCTCAACTCAGTGTTCTGGTTCGATGTCGCCGGTATCAACGACATTCCTAAGTTCCTTGGTGGCGCGCAATCAATCGCTGATGGTACAGGTATTCCAGGTATCACCGGTCGTTACCAGGCGGGCTTCTTCCCTATCATGATGTTTGGTTTGCCAGGTGCTGCATTGGCAATCTACCACTGTGCGCGCCCTGAAAACCGCGCCAAAGTGGGCGGTATTATGTTGGCCGCAGCTTTTGCTGCCTTCTTTACCGGCATCACTGAGCCGCTTGAATTCTCCTTCATGTTCGTGGCGCCGGTGCTGTATGTCATTCACGCTGTATTAACCGGCATTTCCGTGTTCATCGCTGCCAGCATGCATTGGATCGCAGGCTTTGGCTTCAGTGCCGGGTTAGTGGATATGGTGCTCTCAACCCGAAATCCACTGGCGGTAAACTGGTGGATGCTGATCCCACAAGGTCTGGTGTTCTTCGCCATCTACTATGTGGTCTTCCGCTTTACCATCCAGAAATTCAACCTGATGACGCCGGGCCGCGAGCTTTCTGCGGGCGATGAAACCGATGGCTACGACGTTAACGTTGATCACAGCGGTAACGGCGAGAGCCAAACTGAATCACTGGCGCGTCGTTATATTGCGGCAGTAGGCGGTTCTGAAAACCTGACCAACATTGATGCCTGCATCACGCGTCTGCGTCTGAATGTGAAAGACTCTGCGCAAGTGAATGATGGCGTGGCGAAACGTCTGGGTGCTTCAGGTGTTATTCGCCTGAACAAGCAAAGCGTCCAGGTGATTGTGGGTACACAGGCTGAGATCATTGCCAGCGCAATGAAAACGGTGTTGAGTAAAGGTCCGGTAGCGGCCTCCGCAGTAGCGCCGGTCGCTGCATCTGCACCGGGTGCGGCTAAACCGCAGGCCGTCCTTAATAGTGAGAAAGCGGTCATTGCGACGCTGGTGGCACCGGTCACCGGTGAAGTCGTTGCACTGGAAGCCGTTCCAGATGAAGCGTTCGCCAGCAAAGCCGTGGGTGAAGGCCTGGCGATCAAGCCGACCGATAAAACCGTCGTGGCACCGATTGCCGGTACTGTGGTGAAAATCTTCAACACCAACCATGCATTCTGCCTGGAAGCGGCAAACGGTGTGGAGATTGTAGTGCACATGGGCTTGGATACCGTTGCGCTGGAGGGCAAAGGTTTTACACGCTTGGTGGAAGAGGGCACGACGGTCACTGCCGGTCAGCCGATTCTGGAGATGGATCTGGACTTCCTTAATGCTAACGCGCGTTCAATGATCAGCCCGGTGGTTATCAGCAACAGCGATGAATTCGCCGGTCTGAATCTGCTGGCAAGCGGTTCTGTTGTTGCGGGTGTGACGCCATTGTATGAAGTCAAAAACTAAGTCCTTGTGATTTAGTCAGAAGGCAGGAAGCAATTCCTGCCTTTTTTGTTTTAAAACCGCCAACAAACGGTTGTTTCCCTCCTGCGCTTTGTGGATCATACTCCGTTACTTCGTGGTACAAATCACCCGCTATTGTTTTGAGGATTTTGAGATGAGTGAGGCTGAAGCCCGCCCAACGAACTTTATTCGTCAGATCATCGACGAAGATTTGGCGAGCGGTAAGCACAACAGTGTGCATACCCGTTTCCCGCCTGAGCCCAATGGTTACCTGCATATTGGCCATGCGAAATCTATCTGCCTGAACTTTGGTATCGCCCAAGATTATCAAGGTCAGTGCAACCTGCGTTTCGACGATACCAACCCGGTGAAAGAAGATCTGGAGTTCGTTGAATCCATCAAGCGTGACGTGCAATGGCTGGGCTTTGAGTGGAGCGGCAACATTCGTTACTCCTCAGACTACTTCGACCAATTGTTTAACTACGCCGTAGAGCTGATCAATAAAGGTCTGGCTTACGTTGATGAACTCTCCGCTGATGAGATCCGTGAATATCGCGGCACGCTCACGGCACCGGGCAAGAACAGTCCGTATCGCGATCGCAGCGTGGAAGAGAACCTGGCGCTGTTCCAGAAAATGCGCGATGGCGGTTTCGCAGAGGGTAAAGCCTGTCTGCGTGCCAAAATTGACATGGCTTCAAGCTTCATCGTGATGCGCGATCCGGTTTTGTACCGCATTAAATTTGCGGAACATCACCAGACAGGCGAAAAATGGTGCATCTACCCGATGTACGATTTCACCCACTGCATTTCAGACGCCATCGAAGGCATCACGCATTCACTCTGTACACTGGAGTTCCAGGACAACCGTCGTCTGTACGATTGGGTGCTGGATAACATCACTATCCCTCAGCATCCACGTCAGTACGAATTCTCGCGTCTGAATCTGGAATATGCGGTGATGTCAAAGCGCAAGCTGACACAGTTGGTGACTGAGAAGGTCGTTGAAAGCTGGGATGACCCACGTATGCTGACCGTTTCCGGTCTGCGTCGTCGTGGCTACAGCGCCGCTTCGATTCGCGAATTCTGTCGCCGTATTGGCGTGACCAAGCAAGACAACATCGTAGAGATGGCGTCGCTGGAGTCATGCATTCGTGACGATCTGAATGAGAACGCACCACGTGCGATGGCAGTACTCGATCCTCTTAAAGTGGTGATCGAAAACCTGCCGGCAGGTCACGAAGAGACGTTGACCATGCCAAACCATCCTAACAATCCGGAGATGGGCACGCGTCAAGTGCCGTTCAGCCGTGAAGTGTGGATCGATCGTGCTGACTTCCGCGAAGAAGCCAACAAGCAGTACAAACGTCTGGTGCTGGGCAAAGAAGTCCGTCTGCGTAATGCCTATGTGATTCGTGCAGAACGGGTAGCCAAAGATGAAGAGGGGAACATTACCTGCATCTATGCAACCTGCGATGTCGACACACTGAGCAAAGATCCTGCGGATGGTCGTAAGGTGAAAGGCGTGATTCATTGGGTATCCGCCATTCATGCGCTGCCTGCAGAGTTCCGTCTTTACGATCGTCTGTTCAGTGTTCCGAATCCGGCGGCGGCGGAAGATTTCCTCACTACCATCAACCCAAATTCGTTGGAAATCAAACAGGGCTTTGTCGAGTCTGGTCTGCGTGAGGCCACGGCTTCCGCACCGTATCAGTTTGAACGTGAAGGTTACTTCTGTGCGGATAGCGTTTACTCGCAGCCAGGCAAGTTGGTGTTTAACCGCACGGTAGGTTTGCGCGATACCTTTGCCAAAATCGGTGATTAATCCTGCTTGTTGAAAGCACCACTTGATCATTAAAGGGCGAGTTTTCGCCCTTTTTTATTGCCTGTAATCCACCGCTTCCAGCTATTTATGCTGCGGTCGCTAAAATGTGCTTGTTGGTGAATTTTGCGACTAATCTGACTTTAGTAAAATTAATCCATTAGCGAGTGTGAAAAACTTTTTTTCAGGTAGGCTAGCGCACTCAGATAAGGCTCTGCGGGTTATCAAAGGAAAAAAATGACCAGTCTCGCTCTGGAAGCTAAACACAGTGTGGTGGTTTTACATCAGCTGATTGAACGTATTTTTAACCAGGCAGAAGGTAGCGATGACAGCATGGAATTGCTTCTGTCGCACTTTCACCCAGAATTCAAAATGGTGACGCCATTGGGCAAGCAATTGGATCTGAACGATACTGAAGTGTTGTTTCGCCAGTTGCATGGCCGACGTGAGGGCATGCGAATTGCGACCAGCGAACATGCCATCATCTCTCAGCAGAGCCAGGAAGTGACGATTCAATACCGTGAATTGCAAATGCTGAACGGCACTAATCAGAGTCGCATCTCGCTGGCTGTGCTGGATTGCAGCACCACCATTCCCCGCTGGCGCTATCTACACGAAACCTTCGTCGCTTGATAGCAGCATAAAAAAACCGGTGCCAGGCACCGGTTTTCTTATATTGCATAGCACACTCGATTACTTGTCGTGGAGCGTATCGTCTTCGCGGCAGTCTCCGATAGCGCAGTGACCATACAGATACAGGCTATGGTTGCTGAGCTTGATGCCATGGCGAGTCGCAATTTCACGCTGACGCGTTTCAATTGATTCATCGCTGAATTCGATGACCTTGCCACAATCCAGGCAAATCAGGTGATCGTGATGATGCTGTTGAGTCAACTCGAAGACGGATTTACCGCCTTCGAAGTTATGACGGGTGACGATACCTGCGTCATCAAACTGGTTAAGAACGCGATATACCGTTGCCAGACCAATCTCTTCGCCCATATCAATCAGGCGCTTGTACAAATCTTCCGCACTGACGTGATGGGACTCGGGTCCGGGTCCCTGAAGCACTTCCAAAATTTTCAATCTTGGCAGAGTGACTTTCAGGCCAGCCTTCTTCAATGCGGAGTTGTTGTCAGTCATGCGGATATTGTCCTGTTACTTTGCTTGTCACTTGTGGCACAAGGGCCTTGAATGTTTAGGTCAACGCCTATTCTCATTTGCGTCTCATTATAGAACTGAAGCAGTGAAATGAAAACCAAGCTGTCGCATAAAATCAACAATGGCTGTGGGGGTAATTACCGTCTAAGCCATGGCGAAACAGTGTGGTTTGGATTTCCATTTCACTCAGCCTCACTCTACAGTCAGAGGAATAAGCGGATGACCATTGCGGGTATTGTACAGATTTGCGGGGAAAAGTTAAAAAACCGTAGCTATTATTTTTATAGGAAATTCCGTTACACCGATGTGAGACACCGCCCACATCGGTTCGGGAAAACCTTATGCTTCGATGATCTCTTTCAACTGCAGTTCATCGAAGATCTGCTTCACCCATGCGTCGACACGTTCGTTGGTCAACTCTGGCTGACGGTCCTCGTCAATGGCCAGGCCCAGGAAGTGCTTGTCATCTGCTAAGCCCTTAGAGGCTTCGAAGTGGTAGCCTTCCGTCGGCCAGTGGCCAACAATCACTGCGCCGTTTGGCTCAATGATGTCGCGAATTGTGCCCATCGCATCACAGAAATACTCGGCATAATCTTCCTGGTCGCCACAACCAAATAGCGCCACCAGTTTGCCATTGAAGTCGATCTCTTCCAGCGTGGGGAAAAAGTCATCCCAGTCACACTGTGCTTCGCCATAATACCAGGTAGGAATACCCAGCAGCAGGATGTCGAAAGCTGCGAGATCTTCTTTGGTGCTCTTAGCAATGTCATGCACTTCGGCGACATCTTTACCCAGTTGTTTCTGGATCATTTTTGCAATGTTTTCAGTGTTGCCGGTATCGCTGCCGAAGAAAATGCCTACGATTGCCATGGGTTAAGTAACCTCTTAAAGCCTGATTGTGAAAGTAAGTCAATTGACTGCACATGTTAGCGAATGATAGCAGACCGTTGAAAAGGGCGGAACGAGTAAAGCCTGAACTTTGTGTTCCTGCGTGCGGTCGGCGCGCTAAAACAGTTTGAGTTGCGCCAGCAGCATTTGTTCGATCAATTCGCTGCGGCTAATGTTTTGTTGCTCGGCCAGCGTGTTTAAGGCGTCAACCGCCTCGCTGGACATTTTCAGCTCAACACGACGCAGCCCTCGCACTTTATCGCGCTTGAGCTGATTACGTTTGTTGATGCGTAACTGTTGGTCACGCGTCAACGGGCTGGTTTTTGGGCGACCGGGACGCCGCTCGTCTGCAAAAAGATCAAGCGTGGTACGGTCTGTCTGTTCTTTTGCCATGATTTTTGAAAATGAGTGGGCGCGAACGGCGGAAAGGCGCTGCGCGATTTATACATTATCGGCCCGACCGCGGCGAAAAAATCATCCGCGGCAAATTTTTAGCGCGACATCATACTTCAGCACACTCTGTGACGCCAATCCTAAACCACTTCTAGCAAGCTTTTGCTTTTACAGGTTAAAAAATCGACGAACGGCGCGTAAAACCGCATCAGGTTTTTCCGCGTGAACCCAATGCCCAGCGCCGCTGATAACATGTGCATGGGCTTGCGGAAACTGGCGCAGCAGGGCTTCGCGATGTTGATTATCCAGATAGGGGGAATCGCCACCGCGAATAAACAATGCGGGATGCTGCCACGCTGGAACCTCTTCCCAGCCCGAAATAGTGCTGTAATTGTCCCACAGCACCGGCACATTAAAGCGCCATTCTCCGTCCACAAAGGATTTAAGGATAAACTGGATGACACCCTCTTCCGCGATGTGATGACGCATTACTGCAGCGGCTTCGCTGCGGCGCGTCACGCCCGCAGCCGTCACGGCGCGAATGCCGGCAAAGATTTCATCATGGCGGCGCGTTTGATAATCCACAGGCGCGATATCAATCAGCACCATCTTCTCAATACGTTCAGGTGCGACAGCACTCAGCGCCATGGCGATTTTACCGCCCATAGAGTGACCGATGACGTCCGCACGTTCGATATCATGCGCATCCATCGTATCGACAATGTCCTGCGCCATCACAGAGTAGTTCATGACTTCGCTGCGCGCGGATAAGCCGTGATTGCGCACATCAACTTGCAGGGTAGGGCGCGCATCACGCATGCCTCTTGCCAACACGCCGAGGTTATCGAGGCTGCCGAAAAGGCCATGAATTAACAGAATAGGGGGGGCATCAGGCGAAGATTGTTCAGTTTCCAGTCGGGCGTTCAAAATCATGGCTAAAGTTCTTACGGTTGTGACCTTGGCTTAGGTTATCATGGATTCACCTGTCCAGGAGCCAGCCGGCCAGGCATTAGGGCATATTCCGACTTTTGCCCTGAAACGATGCCAGCGCTATCGGCTGCCACGGATTTAACTTTATAATCCTTATGTTAGAGCCCGCTCACATTTTGCACGACTGGATTTTGCTAAAGCCGTTGCAACAATGCGTGGTTCTGTCATTTGCCAGAATTGTACGGAATAAGATGAAAACGATTGAAGTTGACGAAGAACTCTACCGTTATATTGCCAGCCACACGCAGCACATTGGTGAAAGCGCCTCCGATATTTTGCGCCGCATGCTGAAGTTTACCGCGGGTCAGAGTGCACCTGCTGCGCCTGCCGTCAGTGTTTCAGTGAAGGAAGCGCAACCCGTGCGCAACGAAGCGCGTCCTCAGGATCGCGTGCGTGCCGTGCGTGAACTGCTGCTTTCCGATGAGTATGCCGAGCAGAATAAGGCGGTGAATCGCTTTATGCTGGTACTGTCAACGCTCTATCGTCTTGATCCTGCGGCCTTTGCTGACGCCACTGCCTCGCTGCAGGGGCGCACTCGCGTTTACTTCGCGGGTGATGAGCATACGCTGCTGCAAAATGGCACCCATACCAAGCCGAAGCATGTCCCCGGCACACCGTACTGGGTGATCACCAATACCAATACAGGCCGCAAATGCAGCATGGTTGAACACATCATGCTGGCTATGCAGTTCCCACAGGAACTGACAGAGAAAGTTCGCGGCACCATTTAAACCGAAGCGTCAGGGAGAAGCGCCAATGGCCAATCACCCCCGTGCCGGGCAACCCGCCCAGCAGAGCGATTTGATTAACGTTGCACAATTAACCTCGCAGTATTACGTCCTGAAGCCAGATGCGGCGAACCCGGACCATGCGGTGAAATTTGGCACCTCCGGCCACCGCGGCAGCGCGGGACGCCACAGCTTCAACGAAGTGCACATTCTGGCGATTGCTCAGGCCATCGCGGAAGAGCGCAAAAAGAATGGCATCACCGGTCCATGCTATGTGGGTAAAGATACCCACGCACTGTCCGAGCCAGCGATTCTGTCGGTGCTGGAAGTGCTGGCGGCGAACGGTGTGGATGTCATCGTGCAGCAGGAGAATGGCTATACGCCAACGCCAGCCATCTCCAATGCCATCCTTGAGCACAACAAACGCGGTGGTGCGCAGGCGGACGGTATCGTCATTACGCCTTCGCACAACCCACCTGAAGACGGTGGTATCAAATACAACCCGCCAAACGGTGGTCCGGCTGATACTAACGTCACTAAAGTGGTGGAAGATCGTGCTAACCAGCTGATCAAAGGCGAGCTGAAAGACGTGAAACGTCTGCCGCTGGATCAGGCATGGGCGAGTGGTCATATCGTTGAGCAAGATCTGATTCAGCCTTATGTAGAAGGGCTGGCACAGGTTATTGACTTCCCGGCGATTCAGAAAGCAGGCCTGAAAATCGGTGTCGATCCGCTTGGCGGTTCCGGGATCGCTTACTGGCAGCGTATTGCTGAGCACTACAAGCTGGATTTGACCATTGTTAATGATGCGGTCGATCAGACCTTCCGCTTTATGCACTTGGATAAAGACGGCGTAGTGCGTATGGACTGCTCGTCTGAGTGCGCAATGGCCGGTTTGCTGGCGTACAAAGATAAGTTCGATCTGGCATTTGGTAATGACCCGGACTACGACCGTCACGGCATCGTCACGCCTGCTGGCCTGATGAATCCGAACCACTATCTGGCGGTGGCGATCAACTACCTGTTCCAGCATCGCCCACAGTGGGGCAAAGATGTGGCGGTGGGTAAAACCCTGGTTTCCAGCGCGATGATTGACCGCGTGGTCAACGACATTGGTCGTAAGCTGGTGGAAGTCCCTGTCGGTTTCAAATGGTTTGTTGATGGTCTGTTTGATGGCAGCTTCGGTTTCGGCGGCGAAGAGAGCGCGGGCGCTTCCTTCCTGCGCTTCGACGGTTCCGCCTGGTCAACCGACAAAGACGGTATCATTCTGTGCCTGCTGGCTGCGGAGATCACTGCCGTCACCGGTAAGAACCCACAGCAGCATTATGACGAGCTGGCTGAGCGCTTCGGTGCGCCAAGTTACAACCGTCTGCAGGCACCTGCGACTTCTGCGCAAAAAGCGGCATTGTCTAAGCTGTCACCAGAGATGGTGAGTGCGGACACACTGGCAGGCGATCCCATCACTGCACGCCTAACGGCTGCGCCGGGCAACGGTGCCTCGATTGGTGGTCTGAAAGTGATGACCGAGAACGGCTGGTTTGCTGCGCGTCCGTCAGGTACCGAAGACGCTTATAAAATCTACTGTGAAAGCTTCCTCGGCGCTGAGCATCGCCAGCAGATTGAGAAAGAAGCGGTAGAGATTGTCAGCGAAGTGCTGAAAAACGCGTAATAATCGTTGAAGCGCGTTTTTTGAAATAAACTACGAAAGTTGTGCGCCTTTTTAACGCGTTTTCCTGAAACGACCCACGTGACAACATGGGTCGTTTTTTTATGGCATAAAGCGGTAACCAATACCGGTTTCAGTTAGTAAATGGCTGGGTTGGGTGGGATTCGTTTCCAGTTTTTGTCGCAAGTGCCCCATGTAGATACGCAGATAATGGCTGTGCTCTACCGCATTCGGCCCCCATACCTGATTCAGCAATTGACGCTGCGTCAGCACTTTCCCCGCATTGTTCAGCAATAAACTCAGCAGGCGAAATTCGGTAGGGGTCAGATGAATTTCCTGCTCGTTGCGCAGCACACGCCGTGCAGCCAAATCGACACTCACTTCGCCAAATTTCACTATCGGGTCAGGTTGGCTACTTTGATGCCGTCGTAAGGCGACGCGCACACGTGCCAGCAGTTCCCCAATGCCGAAGGGTTTGGTGAGATAGTCATCGGCACCGGCATCCAGCGCATCGATTTTATCCTGCTCATCACTGCGTGCCGACAGCACGATCACTGGCATGCTGCTCCACTGGCGCACTTCCCGAATAAAGTCATTACCATCCCCATCGGGAAGACCGAGATCCAGGATGACCAAATCCGGCTTACGCGTGGCGGCTTCAATCAGCCCGCGTTGTAATTGTTCTGCTTCCACAATCTTCAGCCTTCGCTCTCCAGCGCCAGGCGCACGAAACGGCGAATTTCTTTTTCATCTTCAACAATCAAGATGGTCGTCACGCTGACTCCTGCCACAGGTAAAGTTAACACGGCACTTTATCAAGAATCTTGCACCGCGTCCGTCATGATGTTCGTAACGCTAGCGCATCGTTAATTTTACAATTATGTAACTAACTTTCAGATGCGCCCAATAAGCGCAAAAAAAGATCAAAATAAGTGGTCGGATGAGTAGTAAAATTACACAACACCGCGTAATATCAGAAGCAGATCACATTTCAACGCAAAAGTTATCACGAGGAGGCAATGATGTATCAGGCATATCCACTTTATAAAATCGTGTTGCGCCGAGTGCTGGTGGTATTGGTTGGCCTGCTTGCGCTGCCGGTCATGCTGTTGCGCCAGGATCGTGCACGTTTCTACAGTTACTTGCATCGTATTTGGTGTAAAACCAGCACCAAGCCAGTCTGGTTAGCGCAGTCGGAAGCGACTGCTGGCATTCACTGGTAATTTTTTGCCTCGCGATTAAACCCGGTGGCTTCTGATGAAGCGCCGGGTTTTTTTATCTGAAATTTTCAGTTCTCAGGTACGCACCCGCTGTTATTGCCCCTCATTTCAGCTACACTTAAAACCTCTACAAGATTTTGGGGGTTGTACAAGTATGAGCGAAAAAATTCCTGTCGGCATCAGTGCATGCCTGCTCGGAGACAAGGTCCGGTTCGACGGTGGCCACAAGCGTTTCGCTTTTGCAACCGACGAACTGACCCCTTTTGTCCGTTTTGAACCGGTTTGCCCTGAAATGGCGATTGGGCTGCCTACACCTCGTCCCGCGCTGCGCTTGGTCAAAGAGTCTGACGATCAAATTCATCTTTGCTTCAGTAAGGATGGGGGACAGGAGGTGACGGATGAGATGCAGCGCTGGTCCGCCGATCGCGTAAAATCCCTTCATCATCTTTGCGGCTACATTCTTTGTGCTAAATCACCCAGCTGTGGTTTGGAACGCGTACGCATCTACAAACCCGAAACCAATGATAACCGTAAAGCTGGCACCGGCATTTTCACTGAATTCCTGCAGAAAGAGATGCCGTGGTTACCGCTGGAAGAAGATGGTCGCCTGCATGATGACGCCATCCGTGAAAACTTTATGGGCCGCGTCTATGCGCTACATGAATTCAATGAAATGTGGCGAAGTGGTTTAACCCGTCACAAATTAATTGCCTTCCATAGCCGTTACAAGCTGCTGCTACTGTCACATGCACAGGATGAGTACCGTGAAATGGGCCGTTTTGTTGCAGCCATGGAGCAGTGGGAGTCACTTGATGACTACGCATATGAATACCGCATCCGTTTGATGCATTTAATGTCGCATCAGGCTTCACGGCGTAATCACACTAATGTGCTGATGCATGTGCAAGGCTATTTCCGCCCGCAATTGTCCTCACCGCAACGTCAGGAACTGGCGCAGTTGATCGATCGTTATCGCACCGGCGTGCAGCCATTGTTGGTGCCCATCACCATGCTAAAACACTACATGGCGGAATATCCGCACCCGTGGTTGGCGCAGCAACGTTACTTCGATCCCTACCCAGAAGCGCTGCGCCTGCGCTACGGACAATAATTCTGGAGCTTTATGACCACCCATTTAGTCTGGCTGCGTAACGATCTGCGTATCAATGACAACACCGCCCTTACTGCCGCCTGCCGCGACAGTAAGGCCAAAGTACTGGCGCTGTTTATTGCTACACCTCAGCAGTGGCAGCAGCATGATATGGCGCCTAAACAAGCCGCCTTTATCCATCAAAATCTCTGTTTGCTGCAAGAGACGTTGGCCGAACGCGGTATTCAACTGCATTACCACCAGTGTGCTGACTTCAGTGCCTCGGTGGATCACCTCGCAGAATTTTGCCAGCAACACCAAGTTGATGCGCTTTATTACAACTATCAGTATGAGATTAACGAGCGTGAGCGTGATGCAGCAGCGGAAAAACGCTTAGATGCCCAAGGCGTGATTTGCCAAGGCTTTGACGACAGCCTGCTCTTGCCGCCGGGTAGTGTGCAAACCGGCAGCAATACCATGTTCAAAGTCTTTACCCCTTTCAGCCGCGCTTTTGTCAGACGACTCCATCAAGGATTGCCTGAATGCCACCATGCGCCGAAAGCGCGAGCTGAAGCGCCTTTGAGCGCCGGTAAAAAGATTCCCGCCTTCGATTATCCGATGGAGCAGATTGACGCCTCACTGTTTCCCGCTGGAGAAGAGGCGGCACTCAAGCAATTGCGGCATTTTGGCAAGCAATCGGTGCAACATTATCCTGATGTGCGGGATTTACCGGCGTTGGATGGCACCAGCCGTTTATCGCCTTATCTTGCCATCGGCGTGCTTTCGCCGCGTCAGTGTCTGCATCGCATCCTGAAAGAGCACCCTGATGCGCTTAATGAGGGCAAATCCTTTACCTGGTTAAATGAGCTTATCTGGCGCGAGTTTTACCGTCATTTGATGGTGGCGTTCCCCGCGTTGTGTAAACACCAGCCGTTTATCGACTGGACACATAACGTTGAGTGGCAAAAAAATGCCGCGCATCTCAACGCCTGGCAGCAAGGTAAAACCGGCTATCCGATTGTCGATGCGGCGATGCGCCAGTTAAATCACTTGGGATGGATGCACAATCGCCTGCGGATGATCACCGCCAGCTTTCTGGTCAAAGATTTGTTGATCGACTGGCATGACGGCGAGCGCTATTTTATGCAGCAGCTGATTGATGGCGACTTGGCCGCCAACAATGGTGGCTGGCAGTGGGCTGCCTCGACCGGCACCGATGCTGCGCCGTATTTCCGCATTTTTAATCCCACCACCCAAGGGGAACGCTTCGATAAGCAGGGTGAATTTATTCGCCAGTGGCTGCCGGAGTTGGCTGCGGTGCCGGACAGCGATATTCACCAGCCCCATGTGTGGGCGCAGAAAAATAACAAGAAACTCGATTATCCGGCGCCAATCGTAGAACATAAGGATGCACGTAAAAAGACACTAGACGCATTTGAGCGCGCGCGCGGCGCGGCTTGAGGCGGTCAGGGAGCCGGAATGAATAATGTCGAGTTAGAACACATCGTTAATCAACAGCTGAACACCAGTGCGTTCAGTGACTATGCACCTAACGGTTTGCAGGTCGAAGGTCGTCCAGAAGTCAAAACCCTTATCACGGGTGTAACCGCCTGCCAGGCGCTGCTTGATGAAGCGGTAAAGCGCAACGCCGATGCCATCCTGGTGCATCATGGCTACTTCTGGAAGAGCGAATCGCCGTTGATTAAAGGGATGAAGCGTCAGCGTCTGCGTACCCTGTTAATGAATGATATCAACCTGTATGGCTGGCACCTGCCGCTGGATGCACACCCCCAGCTCGGCAACAATGCACAACTGGCCAAGCTATTCGATATTGAGGTTAAAGGTGAGATTCAACCGTTGGTGCCTTGGGGCGAGATGGCTGAACCCCTGAGCGGCGAAGCACTGGCGGCAAAAATTGCTGAACGACTTGGCCGCATACCGTTGCATTGTGGCGATAATGCGCCGGCATTGATCAAGCGCGTGGCGTGGTGCAGTGGGGGCGGCCAAGGCTTTATCGATAGCGCCGCGGCATTTGGCGTGGATGCGTTTATCAGTGGCGAAGTGTCAGAACAAACCATTCATAGCGCGCGCGAACAAGGCCTGCACTTTTTCGCAGCCGGACACCATGCGACAGAACGTGCCGGTATTAAAGCATTGGGAGAGTGGCTGGCGCAGAGCTACGACCTCGACGTCACGTTTATTGATATCGATAATCCTGCCTGATTTCTCGCCTCTCACGTCCTTAACTCTCGTTAAGGACGCAAATCTATTGACACACCTCTGTCACTTTCGCATAACTTATTGACTTTTCGCATAGCAAAACCACTTTGCTATGTGCTTTGACAATGACCAGGAGGTGGATTTTGCAACGAGCACGTTGTTATCTGCTAGGTGAGCGAGCGGTGGTAATGGAACTGGAACCGCCAGTTTCCCTCTCCAGCCAGCAGCGCATCTGGGGATTGTGCCAGCGCCTGCAGCATCATGAGCAGATTCAGGAAGTGATTCCGGGAATGAATAACCTGACGCTGTTGCTACGCGATCCACAATTGAATGCACTTGATGCCATTGAGCGATTACAGCGTTGGTGGGAAGAGAGTGAAGAGCAGGTGCCAGAATCACGCCGGATTGAAATTCCGGTGGTGTACGGCGGTGCAGGCGGTCCCGATCTGCAGGTGGTGGCCGACAGAGCGACGATGACGCCAAAACAGGTGGTAGAGCTGCACGGTAGCATTGACTACGTGGTGTATTTTATTGGCTTCCAGCCTGGTTTCCCCTACTTGGGCGGACTGGACGAACGGCTGCATACACCGCGCCGTGCGGAACCAAGGGTAATTGTACCCGGCGGCTCCGTGGGTATTGGTGGCAGTCAAACCGGCATTTATCCACTGGCCGCGCCGGGCGGTTGGCAGTTAATTGGTCATACACCACTCAGCTTGTTCGACCCACTACAGCAACCGCCAACTTTACTGCGTCCCGGCGATAGCGTGCGCTTTGTGCCGCAAAAGGAGGGCGTATGTTAAATATTCTTCGTGCTGGATTAATGACGTCGATTCAGGACACCGGGCGCACCGGCTGGCGGCAGTATGGCATCAGTGTCAGTGGCGCGCTTGATCAGCCTTCGATGCGCACCGCCAACATGCTGGTGGGAAATCCTGATGAGAGCGCGGTACTCGAAATCGTGCTGGGCCAGTTTAAAGCCGAGTTCAAACGTGATGGTTGGTTTGCGCTGACCGGTGCAGGATGTAATGCCGAACTTGACGGCAAACCGGTGTGGACAGGCTGGCGTCTGCCGGTGAAAAAAGGGCAGGTGCTGTCATTAGGCATGCCAACGCGCGGGATGCGTAGCTACCTGGCCGTGAACGGTGGCTTTGCTATTGATGACATGCTGGGCTCGCACAGTACCGATCTCAAAGCGGCCTTCGGGGGTTGGCAGGGACGTAAACTGCAGGATGGCGATAAGTTACCCTTGGGTAAAGCCACGCGGACCTTTAAAGGCAAAGCCGGTGTCCGTCAGTTACTGTGGGGCAATCGAATTCGTGCGCTTCCTGGCCCGGAATACAGTGAATTTACCCGTGAAGCGCAGGAAGGTTTCTGGCGCAGTCCGTGGAAGCTCAGCCCGCAAAGTAACCGTATGGGCTACCGCCTGCAGGGGCGCCAATTACACCGTAAAGCCACCCGCGATTTGTTATCGCATGGACTGGTGCCCGGCGTGGTGCAGGTGCCTCCTAATGGCCAACCCATTGTGTTGATGGCGGATGCGCAAACCACCGGGGGTTATCCGCGAATTGCCTGCGTAATCGAAGCTGATTTATACCAGTTGGCGCAAATTCGTCTTGGTGAGCCGATCCACTTTATCCACTGCACGCTGGAAGAAGCACTCGATGCCAGAAAACAGCAGCAGCGCTCGCTCGATCAAATCGCCTGGGGACTGGAACATGAAAATTGATCTTAACGCCGATCTCGGCGAAGGCAGCGCCAGCGATCAGGAACTGCTGACGCTGGTGAGTTCGGCCAATATCGCCTGCGGTTTTCACGCGGGTGATGCGGAAACCATGTTGCAATCGGTGCGCTGGGCCAAAGCCAGTGGTGTGGCGATTGGCGCGCATCCTAGCTTCCCCGATCGGGAGAACTTCGGACGTACCGCGATGCAACTACCGCCTGAAACGGTATACGCCCAGATGATTTATCAGATCGGTGCTTTGAAGGTCATTGCTGAAAGCGAGGGTGAGCGCTTGGTGCATGTGAAGCCACACGGCATGCTTTACAACCAGGCAGCGGCAGATGCGACGTTGGCGGATGCGATTGCCCGCGCAGTGAAAGCAGTCGATCCGGGATTGATTCTGGTCGGGCTGGCAGGAAGTGCTTCCATCGCTGCCGCTGTGCATCATGGCCTGCGCACGCGTGAAGAGGTGTTCGCCGATCGTGGCTATCTGGCAACGGGTGCACTGGTGCCGCGCAGCCAACCGGGCGCGATGATTGAAGAAACCGAACAAGCGTTGGCGCAAACGCTCAACATGGTGCAGCAACGCCAGGTACAGAGCATCAGCGGCGAATGGGTGAAGGTCAACGCGGAAACCGTCTGTCTGCATGGTGATGGTGCGCACGCGCTGCAATTTGCCCGTACGCTGCGTGCCGCTTTTACAACACATCATATTGCTGTCACCAGCGCATAACGATAAGTCAGCCGCCCGGCAACCCGCCGGGCTTTTTATTTCTGATGAGGGGAAACAAATGGATCAAGTGGTCAATCTCTGGCCGTTACTCGGCATTGCCACCATCGTATTGGGATTTGTATTGCGCTTTAACCCAGTGCTGGTAGTGATTGTTGCAGGCTTTGTCACCGGGCTGGCGGCACACCTGCCGTTGGCGGACATTTTAGAAAAGTTAGGATCAGGTTTCTTGAATACGCGCAACTTGCCGCTGATTCTGCTGCTGCCATTGGCGGTTATTGGCTTGCTCGAGCGTCACGGTTTGAAAGAGCGGGCGCAAACCTGGATTGCTCAGATCAAAACTGCAACGGCGGGTCGTTTATTAATCGTCTATCTGTTCGTGCGCGAAATTACGGCTGCACTCGGTTTGACCAGCTTGGGTGGTCACCCGCAGATGGTGCGACCACTGCTCGCGCCTATGGCCGAAGGGGCAACAGAAAATCGTTATGGCGAGGTGCCGGAAGAGGTCCGCTATCGCCTGCGTGCCATGTCTGCTGCCACTGATAACGTTGGCTTGTTCTTTGGTGAAGATATCTTTGTTGCGTTCGGCGCGATTATTTTCATGCATAACTTTATGCAAGAGTCGGCAGGTATCAGCACCGAACCGCTGCATATCGCCTTATGGGGTATTCCTACCGCGCTCTGTGCTTTCCTGATCCACTCGGCACGCTTAGTGCGTCTTGATCGTCAGCTGTCGCGAGAATTAGGCGCACTGAATCAACAAGCGCTGAATGCCAAAGGAGGGAAGTAATGTTCCAGCAACAATATTTAATGTGGCTGGCAGGCGTCATCCTGCTGATCGTTGCGGTTCTTTCCTGGCGTGACAGCGCTAACCCACGCCGCTTCACCACTGGTCTGTTCTGGGCGTTGTATGGTCTGATTTTCCTGCTGGGTGATGGCGCTTATCAACTGATGGGGCAGTGGGCAGGCGATGCGGCGCTAGGTAAGCGTTGGTTGCATATTGGTGTCGGCGTGGCCGTGGTGTTGATGGCGCTGATTGCCGGTTTCGGTGGCGTGCGTTTGGGACGCTATCACCAACGCAGCGACGAGCAGAAACAGGAGAGCGCTAAGCGTCTGCGCAATAAATTGTTCCTTCCCGCACTGGCGATTCCAGTGGTCACGGTGATTGGCGTGCTGGCGTTCAACAATATTCCCGGCTTGCAGGATGCGGTGTTTGGTCCGGGTAACCACTCCACCTTAGTGACACTGTTCTCGATGATGGTGGGCTGCGTGCTGGGCTGGATCATCGCGCTGCAAATCACCCATGAAAAACCGCTGCAATCAATTCAGGAAACACGCCGCTTGCTTGATGCGGTGGGCTGGGCCTTTATCCTGCCGCAAATCCTTGCCACGCTTGGCCTGCTGTTCACCAGCGCGGGTGTCGGCACTGCGATTTCCCATCTCACAGAGCAATATCTTGCAGTGGACAATCGACTAATTGCCGTTGCGGTGTATGCGATTGGCATGGCGCTGTTAACCATGGTGATGGGGAATGCGTTTGCCGCCTTCCCGATTGTGACTGCGGGTATCGGTATCCCGATTCTGGTGCTGCAACACGGGGGTAATCCGGCGGTGATGGCGGCAATTGGTATGTTCTCTGGCTATTGCGGCACCTTAATGACGCCGATGGCCGCTAACTTCAATATCGTGCCTGCCCGCTTATTGGAGCTGCCGGATCGCAATGCGGTGATTAAGGCTCAGGTGCCAACCGGTGTGCTACTGTTGGTGGTAAACGTGTTCCTGCTTTACTTCCTGATGTTCCTATGAGGTTGCAATGAAAACGGTATTGATGACGGCCTTTGAGCCGTTCGGCGGCGAAACGATTAACCCTTCATGGGAAGCGGTGCGCAGCTTTGATGGCAAAGAAATCGGCGGTGCACGCATTGTGGTGCGCCAGCTGCCTGTGGTGTTTGCCACCTGCGGTAAGGTGCTTGCGCAAGCGTTGGATGAGATCCAGCCCGATCGCGTGCTGTGCGTGGGGCAGGCGGGGGGACGCAGCGATATCACCGTCGAACGCGTGGCGATCAACGTGGATGATGCTCGTATTCCCGACAATGATAATCAGCAGCCCATCGATCAACCGATTGTGGCAGATGGCCCCGCCGCGTACTTCTCCACCTTGCCCATTAAGGCGATGGTTGCAGCACTGCGTGAGGTCGGCGTGCCCGCGTCGGTATCCCAAACTGCGGGAACCTTCACCTGTAACAACGTGATGTACAGCTTGCTGCACTGGCTGAAAACCACCAACAGCGCAGCGCGCGGTGGGTTCATCCATATTCCCTATATGCCGGAGCAGGCGGTGAATCACCCTGGCGTAGCGAGTATGGCGACGGCGAGCGTGATTCTGGCGCTGGAAACCTCTCTGCAGGTGATTTTGAGTACCGAGAATGACATTCGCGTGGTCGGTGGAGCGACGCACTAACAGGAGACGTTATGCCTGAAGGACCGGAGATCCGCCGCGCGGCGGATCAACTGGCAGCGGCGATGGAAGGCAAGCCACTCACCGACGTGTGGTTTGCCTTTCCTGAACTGAAAACCTACGAACCTGCACTGATGGGTGAAACCATTAATGCCTTTGAAACGCGCGGCAAAGCACTGCTGACGCACTTCTCCAATGGCTTAATTCTTTACAGCCATAACCAACTGTATGGGGTGTGGCGGGTGGTACCGACCGGTACTGAACCTAACACTTCGCGGCAGCTGCGCGTGCGTTTAGCCAATGCCGATCAAACCATCCTGCTGTACAGCGCTTCGGATATCGAACTGCTCAATGCGGATACCTTGGGCGCCCATCCTTTTTTACAGCGCGTTGGCCCCGATGTACTGGATGCCACATTAACGGTGGAAGAGGTGCGTGAGCGGCTGTTATCGCCACGTTTTCGTCGTCGGCAGTTTAGCGGACTCCTGCTGGATCAGGCTTTTCTGGCGGGATTGGGTAACTATCTGCGGGTGGAGATATTATGGCATGCCGGATTACTGGCATCGCACCGGGCACAGGATTTGACTGAAGATCAGCTTAATGCGCTAAGTGAAGCCATGCTGGCGGTGCCACGTTTGTCGTATCAGATGCGCGGCAGCATGAAAAAGTATCACGAAGAGGCGGCGTTTCGTTTCGAGGTATTTCATCGACAGGGTAAGAAGTGTCGGCGTTGCGGTGAAGTGATCGAGAAAGGCGTGCTGTCATCGCGACCGTTTTACTGGTGTCCGGGATGCCAGAAATGAGAAGGGCGGGATAACCCGCCCTCAATGTTATTTCTTCAGCGCCGAGGTAAAGGGACGCTCGGTGTAACCGGTGTACAGCTGACGTGGACGCGCAATTTTCATGCCTTCGTCGTGCATCTCTTTCCAGTGTGCAATCCAGCCCACGGTACGCGCCATCGCGAAGATCACGGTAAACATGGAAGAAGGAATACCCATCGCTTTCAGAATAATGCCAGAGTAGAAATCGACGTTCGGATAGAGTTTACGCTCGATAAAGTACGGGTCGTTCAGTGCGATGTGTTCCAGCTCCATCGCCACTTCCAGCAGATCATCCTTCATACCCAGTTCGTTCAGCACTTCATGGCAGGTATCGCGCATCACGGTGGCACGTGGATCATAGTTTTTGTAAACGCGATGGCCAAAGCCCATCAGACGGAACGAATCGTTCTTGTCTTTTGCACGTTTAACAAATTCTGGAATGTGTTCAACGGTGCTGATCTCTTCCAGCATACGCAGGGTGGCTTCGTTGGCGCCACCGTGTGCCGGTCCCCACAGCGAAGCGATACCGGCAGCAATACAGGCAAATGGGTTCGCGCCAGAAGAGCCGGCGGTACGCACGGTTGAAGTAGAAGCGTTCTGCTCATGGTCGGCGTGCAGGATCAGAATACGGTCCATGGCGCGCTCAAGCACTGGGTTCACTTTGTACTCTTCGCACGGCGTGGCGAACATCATGTGCAGGAAGTTACCGGCATACGACAGGTCATTGCGAGGATAAACAAACGGCTGACCAATCGAATATTTGTAGCACATCGCCGCCATGGTCGGCATTTTCGACAGCAAGCGGAAAGCGGCAATCTCGCGATGGCGCTCAATGTTGACGTCCAATGAATCGTGATAAAACGCGGCCAGCGCGCCCGTTACCCCACACATCACTGCCATTGGATGCGAATCGCGGCGGAAGCCGTGGAAAAGGCGGGTGATTTGCTCGTGGATCATGGTGTGACGGGTAACGGTGGTGCGGAATTCTTCAAACTGGGCTTGGGTCGGGGCTTCGCCATTCAGCAGGATGTAACACACTTCGAGGTAGTTGGAGTGGGTTGCCAGTTCAGAAATCGGGAAGCCGCGATGTAACAGAATGCCTTCATCACCGTCAATAAAAGTGATTTTAGATTCGCATGACGCAGTAGAGGTGAAACCGGGATCGAAAGTGAACAGGCCGTGATTGCCAAGTGTGCGGACATCAACAACATCTTGTCCCAGCGTACCTTGCATCACATCCAGTTCAACGGAAGCATTATTTTGTAGGGTTAGCGTCACTTTTTTATCTGTCATTTTTCGTCTCCATAGCGCCTTAGTAGGTAAGGATCTTAGACACCAGAATAGCCTTCATGTTGTATAAAACCACAATCTTCACAGTATCACTCTGCGGTAACGTTTGTCGTGCAGGGTTACAGGGAGATGTATTAGGGCCAGTCGGTGGCGTTCGGGCATGACATGCTGAACAGCGCGGATGTTAAAGATCCTGTCACGACATAACTTCTTGGTAACCAATAACCTGATGCTTTGTGTTGCTCGTAAAGGCAATGTTACATAACTTGAGCTTAGGGGAAAGTGTATCCCCATAACTTTTGTGCATCATAGGGCTTTAATGCGTTTGTTTGTAACTGAAATGTTGATCTATTGTCAAATCAGATAATTAAAAATGTATGAATTGTGAAAATCGTGAGGAGGATCACTGTTCAGCTTAAATGTGACCAAAGAGATTGTAGGGGAATTGTAATCAGAATGTGATCCTCCTATACTCCCGCCAGGTCTCCGGAACACCCTGACACCAGGAGCCACCCAGCGTTTTACCCGCGTCACATAACACTGGATGTTGCTATTTTGGTGGCGGTTGCAGTCTGAACACGCGCTGTGCTCTGATGCGACTCAGGTCCGGAGGAAGCAAAATAAAAAAGAGCTGTGTGGGCAAAACCGTGAAAAAACAAAGACCTGTTAACTTGGATCTCTCGACGATCCGGTTTCCCGTTACTGCAATATCGTCCATTCTCCACCGCGTCTCCGGCGTGATTACCTTTGTCGCCCTCGGAATTCTGCTCTGGTTACTGGGTCTCTCTCTCTCTTCTCCTGAAGGCTTCCAGCAAGCGGCATCCATCATGGATAGCTTCTTCGCCAAATTCATCATGTGGGGCATCCTGACTGCGCTGGCGTATCACGTCGTGGGCGGCATTCGTCATATGTTGGCTGATTTTGGCTTTATGGAAGAAACCCTGCAGGTGGGAACCCGTTCCGCGCAAGCGGCTTTTGGTATCACTGTCGTGCTCTCAATTTTGGCTGGAGTCCTCGTATGGTAAGCAATGCTTCTGCATTAGGACGCAACGGTATTCATGACTGGCTGTTACTGCGTGCTGCTGCAATCTTAATGACGCTCTACATCATCTACCTGCTTGGTTTTGTGGTGATGACTGGCACCTTGACCTATGACGCCTGGCATGGCTTCTTCGCCTCTGCCTTCACTAAAGTGTTCACGATGCTGACGCTGTTCTCGATTCTGATCCACGGCTGGATTGGTATGTGGCAGGTCCTGACCGACTACGTCAAACCGGTAGCAACTCGCTTGCTGCTGCAGTTTGTGATTGTGGTCGCGCTGTTGTCGTATGCCATTTATGGAATCGTTGTTGTGTGGGGTGTGTAAATGAGTTTGCCAGTCAGAGAATTTGATGCCGTGGTGATCGGCGCGGGTGGCGCGGGAATGCGCGCGGCTCTGCAAATCTCCCAATCAGGCCAGACCTGTGCTCTGTTATCTAAAGTCTTCCCAACCCGTTCTCATACGGTGTCGGCGCAGGGCGGTATTACCGTTGCGCTGGGTAACACCCACGAAGATAACTGGGAATGGCACATGTACGATACCGTTAAAGGCTCCGACTACATCGGTGACCAGGACGCGATCGAATATATGTGTCACGTCGGCCCAGAAGCGATTCTGGAACTGGAGCACATGGGGCTGCCTTTCTCCCGTCTTGATGACGGCCGCGTGTATCAGCGTCCGTTTGGTGGTCAGTCTAAGAACTTCGGTGGTGAGCAGGCGGCGCGTACCGCTGCGGCCGCTGACCGTACCGGCCACGCCTTGCTGCATACCCTTTATCAGCAGAACCTGAAAAACAAAACCACCATCTTCTCAGAATGGTATGCGCTAGACCTGGTGAAAAACGAAGACGGTGCGATTGTCGGTTGTACCGCCATCTGCATGGAAACCGGTGAAACCGTCTACTTCAAAGCCAAAGCGACCATTCTGGCGACCGGTGGTGCAGGCCGTATTTACCAGTCCACCACTAACGCACACATCAACACCGGCGACGGCGTTGGCATGGCACTGCGTGCCGGTGTGCCGGTGCAGGATATGGAAATGTGGCAGTTCCACCCAACCGGCATCGCCGGCGCGGGCGTGCTAGTGACCGAAGGTTGCCGTGGTGAAGGCGGATATCTGCTGAACAAACACGGCGAACGTTTCATGGAACGTTATGCGCCAAATGCCAAAGATCTGGCAGGCCGCGACGTGGTAGCACGTTCCATGATGGTGGAAATCCGTGAAGGCCGTGGCTGCGATGGTCCATGGGGCCCGCACATCAAGTTGAAACTCGACCATCTGGGTGCAGAAGTTTTGGAATCCCGTCTGCCGGGTATCCTTGAACTGTCGCGCACCTTTGCCCACGTCGACCCGATTAAAGAACCGATTCCAGTCATCCCAACCTGCCACTACATGATGGGCGGCGTACCGACCAAAGTGACTGGCCAGGCGCTGCGCGTGAATGAGCAGGGTGAAGATGAAGTGATCCCGGGCTTGTTCGCGGTAGGCGAAATTGCTTGCGTATCGGTTCACGGTGCCAACCGCCTGGGCGGTAACTCGTTGCTTGACCTGGTGGTATTCGGTCGTGCTGCCGGTGTGCATCTGCTGGAATGTCTGCAAGAGCAGGGTGAACTGCGTGAGGCCACGCAGGAAAATATCGATGAAGCCATGGCGCGCTTTAACCGTTGGGAAAACAACACCACGGGTGAAGATCCGGTTGAAATCCGTAAAGCGTTGCAGCGCTGCATGCAAAACAACTTCTCGGTATTCCGCGAAGGTGATGCGATGCGTGAAGGTCTGGAAGAGCTGAAAGTGATTCGTGAACGCCTGAAGTCAGCGCGTCTTGATGACCGTTCGCCAGATTTCAACACCCAGCGTATCGAGTGCCTTGAGCTGGATAACCTGATGGAAACCGCGTACGCCACTGCGGTCGCCGCCAACTTCCGTACCGAAAGCCGTGGCGCGCACAGCCGCTTCGACTACCCGGAACGTGATGATGCAAACTGGCTGTGTCACAGCCTCTATGTTCCGCAAACGGAAAGCATGACGCGCCGTGAGGTGAACATGCAACCGAAACTGCGTGCGGCCTTCCCGCCGAAAGCGCGTACCTACTAATTGCGGAGATCATCATGAGACTCGAATTTTCTATCTATCGTTACAACCCGGAAGTCGATGACAAACCGCGTATGCAGGAATACACGCTGGAGTCAGAAGACGGTCGCGACATGATGTTGCTGGACGCGTTGATTCGTCTGAAAGAGAAGGACCCAACGTTGGCCTTCCGTCGCTCATGCCGTGAAGGCGTGTGCGGTTCTGACGGCCTCAACATGAACGGTAAAAATGGCTTAGCCTGCATCACGCCAGTTTCCGCTCTGGGTAATGGCACGAAGAAAATTGTTATCCGTCCACTGCCTGGTTTGCCGGTGATCCGCGACCTGGTGGTTGATATGGGACAATTCTATACGCAGTATGAGAAGATTAAGCCTTTCCTGTTGAATAATGGGGAAAATCCGCCAGCGCGTGAGCATCTGCAGATGCCTGAAGAACGTGAGCATCTGGATGGATTGTACGAGTGTATTCTGTGCGCTTGCTGCTCAACCTCGTGCCCTTCGTTCTGGTGGAACCCGGACAAGTTCATCGGTCCGGCAGGTTTGTTAGCCGCTTACCGTTTCCTGATCGACAGCCGCGATACCGAAACCGATGCGCGACTGGACAATCTTAATGATGCTTTCAGTGTATTCCGCTGTCACAGCATCATGAACTGTGTGAGCGTGTGCCCGAAAGGACTAAACCCGACGCGCGCCATCGGTCATATTAAGTCCATGTTGCTGCAACGCGGCGCATAACATACTGAAGTCACTGTCCGGGAACCCAGGTTCCCGGCAGTTTACGGAAGCCTCTATAAGCGCGGTACTGACCACGCTTATAAAGGTTCCCTTACGGGCCAGGCGCTGGTTGCGCATAGGTTCGTATCGCTGAACTCACTACGGCAAGCCGCGAAAGCGGCAACAAATGAAACCTCATAAAAAGCAGATTAATGCTTAAGGGATCACAATGCAGAACAGCGCGATGAAACCCTGGCTGGACTCCTCCTGGCTGGCCGGCGCGAACCAATCCTACATAGAGCAACTCTATGAGGATTTCCTGACCGATCCTGACTCTGTTGATGAAATGTGGCGTGAGCTGTTCCAACAGCTGCCCGGCACCGGCGTGAAACCTGAGCAGTTTCACTCCACCACGCGTGATTACTTCCGCCGCCTGGCAAAAGATGCGACCCGTTACACATCCTCAGTCACCGATCCGGCTACTAATTCCAAACAGGTTAAAGTGCTGCAGCTGATCAATGCGTTCCGCTTCCGCGGCCATCAGCACGCTAACCTCGATCCGTTAGGCTTGTGGAAACAAGACCCTGTCGCGGATCTTGAACCGGCTTATCACGATCTCACCGACGCCGATTTTCAGGAAAGCTTTAACGTAGGCTCTTTCGCCATTGGCAAAGAGACCATGAAGCTGGCTGATCTGTTCGCGGCGCTGCAGCAGACGTATTGTGGCTCGATTGGTGCAGAGTACATGCACATCAACAACACCGATGAGAAGCGCTGGATTCAACAGCGTCTGGAATCGGTGGTGGGCCATGCGTCATTCAGCAGTGACGAGAAAAAAGGTTTCCTGAAAGAGCTGACCGCGGCTGAAGGTCTGGAAAAATACCTCGGCGCGAAATTCCCGGGTGCAAAACGCTTCTCGCTGGAAGGCGGCGATGCGCTGGTGCCAATGCTGCGCGAAATGATTCGTCACGCGGGCAAAAGCGGTACGCGTGAAGTGGTCTTGGGGATGGCACACCGTGGTCGTCTCAACGTCCTGATCAACGTACTGGGTAAAAAGCCACAGGATCTGTTTGACGAGTTCTCAGGCAAACATAAAGAGCACCTCGGCACCGGCGACGTGAAGTACCACATGGGCTTCTCGTCTGACGTTGAGACCGAAGGTGGTTTAGTGCACCTGGCGCTGGCGTTCAACCCGTCACACCTCGAAATCGTTAGCCCAGTGGTTATGGGTTCGGTGCGTGCACGTCTGGATCGCCTGGCTGAGCCAAGCAGCAACAAAGTTCTGCCGATCACCATTCACGGTGATGCGGCGGTGATCGGCCAAGGCGTGGTGCAGGAAACCCTGAACATGTCTGCGGCGCGCGGTTACGAAGTGGGTGGTACCGTTCGCATCGTGATTAACAATCAGGTGGGTTTCACTACTTCCAACCCGAAAGATGCGCGTTCAACGCCTTACTGCACCGACATCGGCAAAATGGTACTGGCGCCGATCTTCCACGTGAATGCGGACGATCCGGAAGCGGTCGCTTTCGTCACTCGCCTCGCACTGGATTATCGCAACACCTTTAAGCGTGATGTATTTATCGATTTGGTGTGCTATCGCCGCCACGGTCACAACGAAGCGGATGAGCCAAGTGCAACCCAGCCGTTGATGTACCAGAAAATCAAAAAACACCCAACGCCGCGTAAGCTGTATGCAGACCAACTGGAAAGCGAAGGCGTTGCCACGCAGGAAGATGCCACCGAGCTGGTTAATCTGTACCGCGATGCGCTGGATGAAGGCGAATGCGTGGTGCCAGAATGGCGTCCGATGAGCCTGCACTCCTTCACCTGGTCGCCGTACCTGAACCACGAGTGGGATGAAAACTATCCTGCCACTGTTGAGTTCAAACGCCTGCAAGAGCTGGCGCGCCGCATCAGCAGCGTACCGGAAGCGGTTGAAGTGCAGTCGCGCGTGGCGAAGATTTACAACGACCGTAAAGAGATGGCGGAAGGCAACAAACTATTCGACTGGGGCGGTGCTGAAAACCTGGCATATGCGACCTTGGTTGATGAAGGCATTCCTGTCCGTCTGTCGGGTGAAGACTCCGGCCGCGGCACCTTCTTCCACCGCCATGCGGTGATCCACAACCAGACTAACGGCTCAACTTACACGCCACTGCACCATGTCCATAACGGCCAAGGTCAGTTCAAAGTGTGGGATTCCGTGCTGTCAGAAGAAGCGGTGCTGGCCTTTGAATACGGCTATGCCACTGCAGAACCGCGCGTGCTGACCATTTGGGAAGCGCAGTTCGGCGACTTCGCCAACGGTGCTCAGGTGGTTATTGACCAGTTCATCAGCTCCGGCGAGCAGAAGTGGGGCCGTATGTGCGGCCTGGTGATGCTGCTGCCGCACGGCTATGAAGGCCAGGGTCCAGAGCACTCCTCAGCGCGTCTGGAACGCTATCTGCAACTCTGTGCTGAACAGAACATGCAGGTGTGCGTGCCGTCAACGCCAGCTCAGGTTTACCACATGCTGCGCCGTCAAGCGCTGCGCGGTATGCGCCGTCCGCTGATCGTGATGTCACCGAAATCGCTGCTGCGCCATCCACTGGCGGTCTCCAGCCTGGAAGAACTGGCCAATGGCAGCTTCCAACCGGCGATTGGCGAAATCGACGATCTGGATCCGAAGCAAGTGAAACGCGTGGTGATGTGTTCCGGTAAGGTTTATTACGATCTGCTGGAACAGCGTCGCAAGAATGAGAAGAACGATGTCGCCATCGTGCGTATCGAACAGCTCTATCCGTTCCCGCACAAAGTGGTGCAGGACGTATTGAAAAATTATGCCCATGTGCAGGATTTCGTCTGGTGTCAGGAAGAGCCACTGAACCAGGGCGCATGGTATTGCAGTCAGCATCATTTCCGCGAAGTGGTTCCATTCGGTGCGTCACTGCGTTACGCAGGTCGTCCGGCTTCTGCTTCACCAGCCGTGGGCTACATGTCCGTACATCAACAACAGCAGCAAGACCTGGTTAACGACGCGCTGAACCTTGGTTAATTAAAAGGAAAGAAAATGAGTAGCGTAGAAATTCTGGTTCCCGATTTGCCTGAATCCGTAGCGGACGCAACGGTTGCAACCTGGCACAAAAAACCCGGCGATGCGGTCAGTCGCGACGAAGTACTGGTTGAGATTGAAACGGACAAAGTTGTGCTGGAAGTGCCTGCTTCAGCAGACGGTGTACTGGAAGCGATTCTGGAAGATGAAGGCGCAACGGTGCTCTCGCGCCAGCTGTTAGGCCGCCTGGTGGAAGGCAACAGCGGTGGTAAAGAGACGTCTGCGAAAGTAGAAAGCAATGAAGCAACACCAGAACAGCGTAAAACCGCATCCCTGGAAGAAGAAAGCAACGATGCGCTGAGCCCAGCGGTTCGTCGCCTGATCGCTGAAAACAACCTCGATGCCAGCCAGATTAAAGGCACCGGTGTAGGCGGTCGTCTGACGCGAGAAGATGTTGAGAAGCATGTCGCTAAGAAAGCCGACGGCGCGAAAGCAGCCCCTGCAGCAGCGGCGGCAGCACCACAAGCCGCTGTGGCTAATCGCAGCGAGAAACGCGTGCCAATGACGCGTCTGCGTAAGCGTGTGGCTGAGCGTCTGCTGGAAGCGAAAAACAGCACCGCGATGCTGACCACCTTCAACGAAATCAACATGAAGCCGATCATGGACCTGCGCAAGCAGTACGGCGACGCGTTTGAAAAACGTCACGGTGTGCGTCTGGGCTTCATGTCCTTCTACATCAAAGCGGTAGTTGAAGCGCTGAAACGCTATCCAGAAGTAAACGCTTCTATCGATGGCGAAGATGTGGTGTACCACAACTACTTCGACGTCAGCATCGCGGTGTCTACCCCGCGCGGTCTGGTGACCCCAGTGCTGAAAGATGTTGATGCGCTGAGCATGGCTGACATCGAGAAGAAAATTAAAGAACTGGCGGTGAAAGGCCGTGACGGCAAGCTGACAGTTGAAGAGCTGACCGGCGGTAACTTCACCATCACCAACGGTGGTGTGTTCGGTTCCCTGATGTCTACCCCGATCATCAACCCACCGCAGAGCGCGATTCTGGGCATGCACGCGATCAAAGAGCGCCCGATGGCGGTCAATGGCCAAGTGGTGATCCTGCCAATGATGTATCTGGCTCTCTCTTACGACCACCGTCTGATCGATGGCCGTGAATCCGTTGGCTATCTGGTCGCGGTGAAAGAGATGCTGGAAGATCCGGCACGTCTGTTGCTGGACGTCTAATTTTCGCCGGGCGCGCCGCATATTGGTGCGCCCAAACTCATATCTGAATGGATAGAACATCATGAACTTACATGAATACCAGGCGAAGCAGTTGTTTGCTCGCTATGGCATGCCAGCTCCAACTGGTTACGCCTGCGCTACGCCACGTGAAGCAGAAGAAGCCGCCTCTAAAATTGGCGCAGGTCCGTGGGTAGTAAAATGTCAGGTACATGCCGGTGGCCGCGGTAAAGCGGGTGGCGTGAAAGTGGTGAACAGCAAGGAAGATATCCGTGCATTTGCTGAGCATTGGTTGGGCAAGCGTCTGGTGACCTACCAAACTGATGCACACGGTCAGCCGGTAAACCAGATTCTGGTAGAAGCCGCGACTGACATCGATCAGGAACTGTATCTGGGTGCGGTGGTTGACCGTGCTACCCGTCGTGTGATCTTCATGGCTTCAACTGAAGGCGGCGTGGAAATCGAGAAAGTGGCGGAAGAAACCCCGCACCTGATCCACAAAATGGCGCTGGATCCACTGGCCGGTCCTCAGCCTTATCAAGGCCGTGAACTGGCGTTCAAACTGGGTCTGTCCGGTAAGCAAGTTAGTCAGTTCACCAAAATCTTTATGGGTCTGGCGACCATGTTCCTGGAGCGCGACCTGGCGATGGTTGAGATCAACCCGCTGGTGATCACTAAGCAGGGCGACCTGATCTGCCTCGATGGCAAACTGGGAGCAGACGGCAACGCACTGTTCCGTCAGCCTGAGCTGCGTGAAATGCGCGATCCAAGCCAGGAAGATCCACGTGAAGCGCACGCGACACAGTGGGAACTGAACTACGTTGCGCTGGATGGCAATATCGGCTGTATGGTAAACGGTGCCGGTCTGGCAATGGGTACCATGGACATCGTGAAACACCACGGTGGCCAGCCAGCTAACTTCCTTGATGTAGGTGGCGGCGCGACCAAAGAGCGCGTAACCGAAGCCTTCAAAATCATCCTGTCTGACGATGCTGTTAAAGCGGTATTCGTTAACATCTTCGGCGGCATCGTACGTTGCGATCTGATCGCAGACGGCATCATCGGTGCAGTAGCAGAAGTGGGTGTGAACGTGCCAGTTGTGGTGCGTCTGGAAGGTAACAACGCCGAGCTGGGCGCGCAGAAACTGGCCGACAGCGGTCTGAACATCATTGCAGCAACCAGCCTGACAGACGCTGCGCAGCGTGTTGTTGCTGCCGCGGAGGGTAAATAATGTCCATTCTTATCGACAAAAACACCAAAGTCATTTGCCAAGGTTTCACCGGTGGCCAGGGGACTTTCCACTCTGAGCAGGCTTTGGCCTATGGTACGCAGTTGGTTGGCGGTGTCACGCCAGGCAAAGGCGGCACCACGCATCTCGGTCTGCCAGTGTTCAACACTGTACGTGAAGCGGTAGAAGCCACTGGCGCGACTGCCACCGTGATCTACGTTCCAGCCCCATTCTGTAAAGATGGCATCCTGGAAGCTATCGACGCAGGCATCAAACTGATCATCACCATCACCGAAGGTATCCCTACACTGGATATGCTGACCGTGAAAGTGAAATTGGATGAAGCTGGCGTGCGCATGATCGGCCCGAACTGCCCAGGTGTGATCACCCCAGGCGAATGTAAGATCGGCATCATGCCAGGTCACATTCACCAGCCAGGCCGCGTAGGCATCGTGTCTCGTTCAGGCACCCTGACTTATGAAGCGGTTAAGCAGACCACTGACATCGGCTACGGCCAGTCAACCTGCGTCGGTATCGGTGGTGACCCGATCCCAGGTTCTAACTTCATCGATATCCTGAAAATGTTCCAGGATGATGCCCAGACCGAAGTGATCGTCATGATCGGTGAGATCGGTGGTAGCGCTGAAGAAGAAGCCGCAGCCTTCATCAAAGAGCACGTGACCAAGCCGGTTGTCGGCTACATTGCGGGTGTGACTGCACCGAAAGGCAAACGTATGGGCCACGCAGGCGCCATCATTGCCGGTGGTAAAGGCACCGCTGATGAGAAATTCGCAGCGCTGGAAGCGGCCGGTGTGAAAACCGTACGTAGCCTGGCTGACATTGGCGACGCAGTTAAAGCGGTTCTGCCAATCAAATAAGCCGTCACTTGTGATGAGTATGAAGCCACCTTCGGGTGGCTTTTTTTATGCCTGAAAGGGCAGGGGAGGCGATTGGCAACAACGCCCTGTGCAGAGCCACACAAAAAGCAGGGAAAAACCCTAACGGGGATAAAATCTGCGGCTATGCTTACTGGGTTGGAAAGGTAAAGATTAGAAAATGTGCGTGATTTCACATGGGAAATCAAACCTTAGCATCCGGTATTAACGTTAAAAAAATGCGGGAGAAGTAATTATTTGCTTAATTGCATCACTCGTTGATGACAACTAATTAACAACAACGCTAACACTACATACCTGAAAAATTATTGTGTTAATCCAGATCAATAAACCGTGAGATATAACAAACTTTACTGCTGGCATCACGCACGACAAACGGTATAAATTGCGCTGCATCAATTCAGTCTTTTCCGAAATTTTTCAGGAGTTTGAGCCAAGCGTTGTTAGCGCAATTCTGCTGCCTCCACGCATCACACTCTTAATCGAAACAGATTGAAGCGATCGGTTTTTCGGGAATTTTCATCACTGTTACTCACTCATTTCGGGCTACAGATTTCTCTGTTCTGTCAGTAATAAAACTGGAATCAATAATCAGTCGTTCCTGGATCTTATTCTGCACGTCAATGTTCGTTGTTTATCGTTGTCAGCCGCAGAATAAATTCATGCGAGGAGCAAGGAGTCATCATGTTAGATATTGTCGAGCTGTCGCGTTTACAGTTTGCCCTGACGGCGATGTACCATTTCCTGTTCGTCCCTTTAACGCTGGGTATGGCGTTTTTGTTGGCGATCATGGAAACCGTATATGTCCTGACGGGTAAGCAAATTTATAAAGATATGACCAAGTTCTGGGGCAAGTTGTTTGGTATCAACTTTGCGCTGGGCGTCGCAACCGGTCTGACCATGGAGTTTCAGTTCGGGACCAACTGGTCATATTACTCCCACTACGTCGGCGATATCTTCGGTGCGCCGCTCGCCATTGAAGGCTTGATGGCGTTCTTCCTTGAATCCACCTTCGTCGGTCTGTTCTTCTTCGGTTGGGATCGCCTCGGCAAAGTCCAGCACCTTGCGGTGACCTGGCTGGTGGCGCTCGGTTCTAACATGTCCGCACTGTGGATTCTGGTGGCAAACGGTTGGATGCAAAACCCGATCGCCTCTGAATTCAATTTCGAAACCATGCGCATGGAGATGGTGAGCTTCTCTGAACTGGTGCTCAACCCGGTTGCGCAGGTGAAATTTGTTCACACCGTCGCCGCAGGGTACACCGCCGGCGCGATGTTCGTGCTGGGTATCAGTGCCTGGTATCTGCTGAAAGGCCGCGATGTGGCATTCGCTAAGCGTTCATTCGGTATTGCCGCCAGCTTCGGTATGGCCGCGATCCTGTCGGTGATCGTCTTGGGTGATGAGTCCGGTTACGAAATGGGTGACGTGCAGAAAACCAAACTGGCGGCAATTGAAGCCGAGTGGGAAACGCAGCCAGCACCTGCTGCCTTCACGCTGTTTGGTATTCCCGATCAGGATTCGCAGGAGAACAAGTACGCCATTCAAATCCCGTATTTACTCGGACTGATTGCGACGCGATCGGTAGATACACCCGTCACCGGTCTGAAAGATCTGTTGTCGCAGCATGAAGTGCGCATCCGAAACGGCATGAAAGCCTATGCGTTGCTGAACGAACTGCGGGCAGGTAGCAAAGATCCCGCAGTGCGTAGCCAGTTCGAAGCCAGCAAACAGGATCTGGGTTATGGCTTACTGCTGAAGCGCTATACCCCGGATGTGGCCAATGCCACCGAAGCGCAGATCCAGAAAGCCACGCAGGACTCGATCCCACGCGTTGCGCCACTCTACTTTGCTTTCCGCATCATGGTGCTGTGTGGTGTGCTGCTGATGGGCATCATCGCGCTGTCCTTCTGGAGCGTGATTCGTAATCGCATTGGTAAGAGTCGCTGGTTGCTCAAAGCTGCGCTGTACGGTATTCCGCTGCCGTGGATAGCCATCGAATCGGGCTGGTTTGTCGCTGAGTATGGCCGTCAACCTTGGGCGATTGGTGAAGTATTACCGACTGCCGTAGCGAACTCTTCGCTGACCGTTGGCGATCTGCTGTTCTCGATGATTCTGATTTGCGGTCTCTATACGCTGTTCCTGGTGGCAGAAATGTATTTGATGTTCAAATTTGCCCGACTGGGGCCAAGCAGCCTGAAAACCGGCCGCTACCATCATGAAACCGTGAAAGCGGCCGCTCAGCCAGCACGTGGATAAGGAGAGCAACCATGTTTGATTATGAAGTTTTGCGCTTTGTCTGGTGGTTGCTGATTGGCATCCTGCTGATTGGCTTCGCTGTGACGGATGGCTTTGATATGGGGGTCGGTATGCTGACTCGCATCCTCGGCCGTACAGATACTGAACGTCGTATTATGATCAACAGCATCGCACCGCACTGGGATGGCAACCAGGTTTGGCTGATCACCGCCGGTGGTGCGTTATTCGCTGCCTGGCCAATGGTCTATGCCGCGGCGTTTTCCGGTTTTTATGTGGCGATGATTCTGGTGCTGGCCTCACTGTTCTTCCGCCCGGTTGGCTTTGACTACCGTTCGAAGATTGAAGATACGCGCTGGCGTAACACCTGGGACTGGGGCATCTTCATCGGCAGTTTTGTACCACCTCTGGTGATTGGTGTGGCGTTTGGCAATCTGCTACAGGGCGTACCTTTCCATGCGGATGAGTATCTGCGTCTGTTCTACACCGGTAATTTCTTCCAGTTGCTGAATCCATTTGGCTTGCTGGCGGGGGTGATCAGTGTGGCGATGATTCTGACGCAAGGCGCAACCTATCTGCAGATGCGTACCAACGGCGAACTCCACCTGCGCTCGCGCGGCACCGCGCAGATCAGTGCGCTGGTGATGATGGTGTGCTTCGTGCTGGCAGGCGTGTGGGTGAAATACGGTATTGATGGCTATGTGGTGAAAAGCGTCCTCGATCACCATGCGGCATCTAACCCGCTGGGCAAAGAGGTGGTACGCGAAGCCGGTGCATGGCTGGTCAACTTTGAGAAGACGCCTGTCTTGTGGCTGTTCCCGGTACTGGGTGTGCTGCTGCCATTGTTGACGGTGCTGTGCTCTCGCATGGAAAAAGGGGCGTGGGCGTTTATCTTCTCCTCTCTGACACTGGCCTGCGTGATTATGACGGCGGGTATTGCGATGTTCCCGTTCATCATGCCATCCAGTACCGTGCCAGGAACCAGCCTGACCATGTGGGATGCCACATCTAGCCTGCTGACATTAAAAGTCATGACTTTTGCTGCCGCCATCTTCGTTCCGCTCATCTTGGTGTACACCACCTGGTGTTACTACAAGATGTTTGGCCGTATCACCAAAGAACACATTGAGAGCAATACGCACTCCCTGTACTGATTAAGGAGATTGAGCATGTGGTATTTTGCCTGGATTCTCGGCACCTTGCTGGCCTGTGCGTTTGGCGTGATCACGGCGCTGGCGATTGAGCAAGCAGAAGAGAGTGGCGCGAAGGACAAACAGCACTGATGCGCACGCTGATTCAGACGCTTTACGGTCTGATGGATAAGGGCCCATTGCGGGCCCTTTCGCTGATTCTGGCATTGTGGCTGGCCGGTTGTGTTATTTGGCAACCGTCGCGCTTTGCTGCCCGCACCAGCGAGTTAGCCATCTGGCACGGATTGTTGTTGATTTGGGCGGTGTGTGCTGGCGTGGTACACGGCACAGGATTTCGTCCACAGCAAACACGCTGGCGAGCAGTTTTCGCGCCATTGCCTGCGATGATCATTTTGATTCTGGGAATTTACTGGTTCTATCATTAAGTCCTGCCTCAGGACCAAAATCCGCGCATTTTTATGTCTAAATTCAGGGGCTGACGTGAGTTTTTGTCAGCGCCTGGTCAAGAAATATCCCAAAAATCCTTCCAGTTGTTAACGTGTGATAATTATTTTCTCCAGGCTCTGGCGGACCATTCCCAAGCCGATCTCACTTGCGTATAGTAGCAACGTTTAAAATGAGACCGGGATGTAGAGTGAGTACAACGCTGTTTCGCTGGCCGGTTCGGGTCTATTACGAAGACACTGACGCCGGTGGTGTGGTTTACCACGCCAGTTATCTTGCTTTCTATGAACGAGCACGTACCGAGATGTTGCGCCAGCATCATTTCAATCAACAAGCCCTGTTGGAAGAACAGGTGGCGTTTGTGGTACGACGCATGACGATAGACTTCGTTGCCGCAGCACGTCTTGACGATCTTCTGGATATCCAGAGTGAAGTGACTGCCATGACGCGCGCAACCATGACGTTCTCGCAGCGTATCGTGAATGCAGAAGGCAAAGTGCTGAATGAAGCAGAAGTCATGATTGCCTGCATCAACCCACATCTAATGAAGCCGATTGCGCTTCCCAAGTCTATTGTCGCGGAGTTCAAGCAGTGACTGACATGAATGTTCTTGATTTGTTCCTGAAGGCGAGCCTTCTGGTCAAACTTATCATGTTGATTTTGATCGGCTTTTCTATTGCCTCTTGGGCGATCATTATTCAGCGCACGCGCATCCTGAATGCGGCGGGCCGTGAAGCCGAAGCGTTTGAAGATAAGTTCTGGTCAGGTATCGAATTATCGCGCCTGTATCAGGAGAGCCAGGGACGCCGTGATGAACTGGGCGGCTCTGAGCAGATTTTCTATTCGGGCTTTAAAGAGTTTGCGCGTTTACATCGTGCGAATAACCACGCACCTGAAGCGGTGGTGGAGGGCGCGAGCCGCGCGATGCGTATTTCCTTGAACCGTGAACTGGAAGCGTTGGAAAATCACATTCCTTTCCTTGGCACCGTCGGTTCCATCAGTCCGTATATTGGTCTGTTTGGTACAGTGTGGGGGATCATGCACGCCTTTATCGCACTGGGTGCGGTTAAGCAGGCCACGCTGCAGATGGTTGCGCCGGGTATCGCCGAAGCGCTGATTGCCACTGCTATCGGTCTGTTCGCGGCCATTCCTGCCGTTATGGCGTACAACCGTCTGAACCAGCGAGTGAATAAGCTGGAGCAGGGCTACGACAACTTTATGGAAGAGTTCACGGCTATCCTGCATCGTCAGGCTTTCTCCACCGACAACACGAAGTAAGTCGAGGTTAACGATGGCCAGAACCCGTGGTCGCGGGCGCCGCGACCTTAAGTCGGAAATCAACATTGTTCCACTGCTGGACGTGCTGTTGGTGTTGCTGCTCATCTTTATGGCAACGGCACCGATTATTACGCAAAGCGTGGAAGTGGATCTGCCTGACGCGACCGATTCTAAAACGGTCTCAACGGACGATAACCCCCCCGTCATTGTTGAGGTGGCGGGTGTCGGTCAGTACAGCCTGGTGGTGGATCACGATCGTATGACGCAACTGCCGCCGGAACAGGTGGTGAGCGAAGCACAGCGTCGCATCGAAGCCAATCCGAAGACGGTGTTCCTGATTGGTGGTGCGAAAGACGTGCCTTACGACGAAATCATCAAGGCGCTGAACCTGTTACATCAGGCTGGCGTGAAATCTGTCGGTTTGATGACACAGCCGATTTAAAGCGAACCGTTTTTGGGATCCGAGAGTGTCGAAGGTAACCGAGCAGAACGACAAGTTAAAACGCGCGATAATCATTTCGGTGATTCTGCACATCGTGCTGATTGCCCTGCTGATTTGGAGCTCGTTTAACGAAAAGATCGAATCCAGCGGCGGCGGTGGCGGCAGTGATATTGATGCCGTGATGGTCGATTCCGGCGCCGTGGTTGAACAATACAACCGCCAGCAGAATCAACAACGTGACAGCCAACGTGCCGAGCAGCAGCGACAGAAGCAGTCTCAGCAGCAGGCCGAAGAGTTACAGCAGAAGCAAGCCGCTGAACAGCAGCGTCTAAAAGAGATGGAAAAAGAGCGACTGCAGGCGCAGCAAGAAGCCAAAGAGCAGGCGAAACAGCAGGCTGAGCAGCAGAAAGCCGCTGAGACCGCCGCCAAGCAGGCGCAGGACCAGCAGAAAGCGGCGGAAGCTGCTGCGGCGAAAGCTAAATCCGATGCGAAAGCAGAGGCGGATGCCCAAGCTAAAGCGGCCGCAGATGCCAAAGCTAAAGCGGTAGAAGAGGCTAAGCAGGCTGCAGCGGACGCAAAGAAGAAAGCGGACGAGCAGGCCAAAGCAGCAGCGGCTGAAGCGGCGAAAGAGAAAGCGGTAGAGCAAGCCAAAGCTGCCGCCGAAGCGAAAGCACAAGCGGCTGCCGAGGCCAAAGCGCAGGCTGCTGCAGACGCTAAAGCGAAAGCGGCTCAGGAAGCGAAAGAAGCTAAAGAGCAAGCGGCGGCAGAAGCGAAAGAAGCAAAAGCGGCTGAAGCGGCAAAAGAGAAAGCTGCGACCGAGGCGAAAGCCAAGGCCGATGCTGCTGCGAAGGCGAAAGCAGACGCTGCGGCGAAAGCGAAAGCGGCTGCCGATGCTAAGAAGAAAGCCGCCTCTGAAGCTGCGAAGAATGAAAGTGACGTTGATGACCTGTTAGGTGGACTCTCGTCTGGTAAGAATGCACCGAAAAGTGGCACGGCTTCTGGCGGTGCAGCGGGGCAGGGGAATCAGAAGAAAGCGGGTGCATCAGGCGCAGAGATTAACTCTTATATGGGCCAGGTCGTTGGCGCGATTCAAAGTCGCTTCTATGATGCGGATACCTTTAAGGGTAAAGAGTGTAATCTGCGTATCAAGCTGGCACCAGATGGCTTGCTGATAGATGTTACATCAGAAGGTGGCGACCCGGCATTGTGCCAGGCTGCAATTACCGCCGCGAAGCAGGCTCGTATTCCTAAGCCACCATCGCAAGCAGTGTATGAAGTGTTTAAAAACGCCCCAATGCGTTTCAAACCGGAATAATGCAGTAACCCACGGCAGGTTGAACTAAGGTTAGCTTGCCGTAATTTATGAACACTCGTGTTTTTCAGGAACTGTGCGAATTATCGTGGACTCAGGTTCAGATAAGGGAGAAAAGATGAAGCAGGCACTTCGTGTAACCTTAGGTTTTTTTGTACTGCTGTGGGCGGCGATGCTGCACGCAGAAGTGCGCATTGAAATTACGCAGGGCGTGAATACCGCACGTCCAATTGGTGTGGTGCCGTTCAAATGGGCTGGCCCAGGCGCGGCACCTGAAGATATTGGCGGCATTGTCAGTGCTGACTTACGCAATAGCGGCAAATTTAACCCGCTGGATCGTTCACGTCTGCCACAGCAGCCAACCAGCGCGCAGGAAGTGCAACCTGCTGCCTGGAGTGCATTGGGTATTGATGCGGTCGTCGTGGGCCAGGTCACGCCTAACCCAGATGGCAGCTATCAGATTGCTTACCAACTGGTAGATACCGGTGGTGCACCGGGTACCGTGTTGGCGCAAAACTCTTACAAAGTCACCAAGCAGTGGTTGCGTTATGCAGGCCACACCGCCAGTGATGAAGTGTTTGAGAAGCTAACCGGTATTAAAGGCGCATTCCGTACGCGTATCGCTTACGTGGTGCAGACCAACGGCGGTCAGTTCCCGTATGAGCTGCGTGTGTCCGACTACGATGGCTACAACCAGTTCACCGTTCATCGTTCACCTGAACCGCTGATGTCTCCGGCCTGGTCACCAGACGGCAGCAAAGTGGCCTATGTGACGTTTGAGAGCGGTAAATCGGCACTGGTGGTGCAGACGCTGGCAAACGGTGCGATTCGTCAGGTGGCCTCTTATCCACGTCACAACGGTGCACCGGCCTTCTCGCCGGACGGCTCTAAACTGGCGTTCGCGCTGTCTAAAACTGGCAGCCTGAACCTGTATGTAATGGATCTGGCTTCAGGTCAGACGCGTCAGGTGACCGATGGTCGCTACAACAGCACCGAACCAACTTGGTTCCCGGACAGCCAGACACTGGCTTATACCTCGGATCAGGCAGGTGCGCCTCAGATTTATAAGATTGGTGTTAACGGCGGTGCGCCACAACGTATTACCTGGGAAGGTGCGCAGAACCAGGATGCGGATGTGTCTTCCGACGGCAAAACCATGGTGATGATCAGCAGCGCCGGTGGTGCTCAGCATGTCGCCAAACAAGATCTGGTAACGGGAGCCGTTCAAACAATAACGGACACGTTCCTGGATGAGACGCCAAGTCTGGCGCCTAACGGCACGATGGTAATCTATAGCTCTACTCAGGGGATGGGTTCCGTGTTGCAGTTGGTTTCAACAGATGGGCGTTTCAAAGCGCGTCTTCCGGCAACCGATGGACAGGTCAAATTCCCTGCCTGGTCGCCGTATCTGTAATGCATGAGTCCCCTGCACAGCGGGGGATGACAATGTATAGCAAACAAAATAATAGGATAAAGAAATGCAACTGAACAAAGTGCTGAAGGGTTTGATGCTGGCTCTGCCGGTAATCGCGGTGGCTGCATGTAGCTCGCACAAAAACAACAACAACGATCAGACTGGTATGGGCGCAGACAACGGCGCTTACGGTGCTGGCCAGAACGGTAACATGTCTTCTGACGAGCAAGCGCGCCTGCAGATGCAGCAGCTGCAGCAGAACAACATCGTTTACTTCGGTCTGGACAAATATGATGTGGCTTCTGACTATGCTCAGATGCTGGATCAGCACGCTAACTTCCTGCGTGGCAACCCGTCTTACAAAGTGACCATCGAAGGTCATGCGGATGAGCGCGGTACTCCAGAGTACAACATCGCCCTGGGCGAACGTCGTGCTAACGCCGTTAAAATGTACCTGCAAGGTAAAGGCGTGTCTGCTGACCAGATGTCTATCGTATCTTACGGTAAAGAAAAACCAGCTGTACTGGGTCATGACGAAGCGGCTTACGCTAAAAACCGTCGTGCCGTACTGGTTTACTAAGAGCATCATATGATGAGTAACTTCAGACTTCATCTGTTGAGTCTGTCGTTACTGGTTGGCGTAGCGGCTCCTTGGGCCGCTAATGCCCAAGCGTCAATCAGTAGCGTTGGCTCAGGCTCGGTCGAAGACCGTGTCACCAATCTTGAACGTATCTCTAATGCCCAGGCTCAGCTTCTGCAGCAACTGCAGCAGCAGATGAGTGACAACCAAAGCGATATCGATTCGCTGCGCGGCCAAATCCAGCAGAACAGCTATCAACTTAATCAGGTGGTCGAGCGCCAGAAGCAGCTCTATCAGCAGATTGATACGTTGAGCAGCGGTAATGCGGGCGCACAGGCGAGCGCTGGCGGTGATGCCGCAGCGGCGGGCGCAGCGGGAAACGCTGATGCAGGCGGCAGCAATGCCAGTGGAAGTTCCGCTGCCCCTGCGCAAACCGGCGATGCCAATACCGATTACAACGCAGCAGTCGCGCTGATTCTCGAGAAGAAGCAGTTCGATCAGGCTATTACTGCCTTGCAGGCGTGGGTGAAGAAGTATCCTGACTCCACCTATCAGCCAAATGCCAATTATTGGCTGGGTCAGTTGAATTACAACAAGGGTAAAAAGGATGATGCTGCCTATTATTTTGCCACTGTGGTAAAAAACTACGCAAAATCACCTAAAGCCCCAGAAGCGCTATTTAAAGTTGGCGTGATCATGCAAGAGAAGAACGATACGGCGAAAGCTAAAGCGGTCTATCAACAAGTGATCAAACAATTCCCAAATAGTGAATCTGCCAAGCTGGCGCAAAAGCGTCTGGCTGGGATGTAATTTGTGCAGTTGAGACCGGATTTCGTATGATTTCTGGTCTTGCAGCATGAAAGGTAAGCAATTGAGTGATTTGGTGAAAAATAAGGGTTGCGCCCTCCCGCTAAATCAGTAATATATGCCGCCGTTGCCCGGGCAGTTTAACAAAGCGTCCGGCAGCCTGAAGATGGGTCGTTAGCTCAGTTGGTAGAGCAGTTGACTTTTAATCAATTGGTCGCAGGTTCGAATCCTGCACGACCCACCATCTTAACCTGCTGTATGTTTAGATGTTTTCTTCAGAAGCTTCACAACCTTGATGGGTCGTT
>NZ_MLFR01000037.1 GCF_002095475.1 Pantoea rwandensis | reverse complement strand
GGCTGTCCTCGCGCCGCTGACGCGGTACCTTCACTTCACTCGTCAGCCTGACGGACCGGCACAGACGGGACTTTCCCTGTCCCGGCTGCACCTTTCGCCAGCATCCATGCTGGCTCTCCTGGCTTCCTCATTCCGTTCAGCGCTGCGAAATGCCAGCCCAGAGCGGCACCAGCCTGCTTGCTAACTTACGTTTACGCTGTTGGAAAGGGCATAGTGATGAAGACGTTCGCGCATTTACTGCCACAAAGGGCACGATGTCTGAGGCCACAGCACCTCTGCTGCTGCAACGGGCTATTCGCAGCGCTGAGGCGGAGACGTTGTGCCAGGAGACAGTCGCAGGGATGCGACTGGCAGTTCGGGTTGGCCTGGATGGCCTTACCCGAACGGTCCGTCCGGCACGACGTTGCAGACGAAGGCACCGCGCAGCGGCGTGAGGACGGCCCGGCAGCAGCAGAGGTGCTGCGGCCCGCACCAACATGCACACCCGCGTATAAAAAAGCCCTCGATTTTAACAAAATAGCCGCCGCAATCGACTAGGACGCCAACTGACAAGAATTACGCCTTAATCCCCTCTTTTATATTTTGAAGGTTTTACCTCAAATATCTCCTCGCTGCTCCAGCACGCATTCGCTAATTTCATCGCTATCCCCCCTACAGGATCAAAGCACATGATAAAAGATGCGTTTTACCGTACCGGACATCCCTCCCCGCTCGTCGGTGTCAGCCCACTTTCCTGGGTTAACGAGGTGCTGCACTATCTCGGCGCGGGTACCAGCGCCGACCATTGCTTAAGCGAGGCCAAGCAGGCAGGCTTTCAGGGTGTGGAACTGAGCCGTATTTTTCCTCGTGAGCCGGGGGCATTGAAGCAGTTACTGGCGCAGCATCAACTGCAACTGATTTCTGGTTGGCACGATGGGTTTCTTACTGAGCGCAGCGTGGAGCAAGAAATGGATGCCGTGCATAACCACGCTTCGTTGCTGCAGGAAAACGGTGCCAAGGTAATGGTCTACGGTGAATGCGGTTGGATGGCGGACAATGCACTGGACATCCCACTTCATGCCCGGCGACTGTTGCCAGACACACAGGTTAAAGCCTATGCCGAGCGCTTGTCAGCCTTCGCCGATGCGCTTTGCAACCAATACGGTTTGCGCCTCGCTTATCACCATCACCTGATGATGGTGGCAGAAACGCTGCCGGAAATTCGCGCATTGCTCAGCGCCTGCTCCCCTTCTGTGGGTCTGCTGCTGGATACCGGCCATGCCACCGCGGCGGGTTTCTCCTACACGCAACTCATTGAAGAATTTGCCGATCGTATCTGCCACATTCATCTTAAAGACGTGCGACTGGATCGCTTGCAGCAGGTTCGCGCATCGGGCATGACCTTCAACGAAGCGGTGCTCTCTGGCATGTTCACCGTGCCCGGTGATGGCGGTATCGATTTTCGGCCACTGGCGGAGTTTATTGCTCGCAGTGGTTATCAAGGATGGATGGTAGTAGAAGCCGAACAAGACCCGGTTAAAGCCCCACCTCTTGAAACCGTCACCCGCGCGCAACGTTATGTTGCACAACGCATTTTATCTGCAAACGCTTAAGGAGCATCACATGGCTGGAAAAACGCTCAATGTTGGCCTGATCGGTTCAGGCTTTATGGGTCAAGCACATGCTGATGCATGGCGTCGTGCAGGCTTGCTCTATCGCAACTTGCCGCTGCAACCCGTACTCCATACGCTGGCAGATGTCACCCCAGCACTTGCCGAAGAAGCCGCACGTCGCTACGGTTTTCAACACAGCACGGCGGACTGGCAATCCTTGGTCAATCATCCTGACATTGATATCGTTGATATCACCACGCCAAACAGTATGCATTTCGATATGGCGCTGGCGGCCATCCGCGCGGGTAAGCACGTGTACTGTGAGAAACCCCTGACAGTTTCGTTGCAGGAAGCACAAATCCTCACCCAAGAAGCTGAGCGCGCGGGTGTCAAAACCATTATGGCGTTCAATAACATCAAGACACCGGCAGCGCAGTTGGCAAAACAATTAATTGAACGCGGAGATATCGGCACACTCACCCGCTTCCGAGGCTGGTTCGATCAGGGCTTCTTCAACGATCCTGATCTGCCATGGAGTTGGCGTTGTTCGCGCGAACAAGCGGGGTCCGGTTCACTCGGCGATCTCGGTTCACACGTGGTCAGCGTGGCGCAATATCTCATGGGCCCCATCAAAAGCGTGGTCGGGCAAGAGCAATTGTTTATCGATACGCGTCCCGCAGCGGGCGGCGGCTCAGGCTATGGCGCACAGGCTGACAAAGAGGCGACGCGGCTGAAAGTCGAAAATGACGATCAGTTCCAGGCATTAGTCACGTTTGAGAACCGTGCAGGCGGCGTGATTGAATCATCCCGTATCTCTGCGGGTAAAGTGTTCGGCATTGCGTGGGAAGTATCGGGCACGGAAGGCACCATTATGATGGACGGAGAACGCTTTAATGAGCTGAAAATTGCACGTTACGGCGATGCAAAGCACGATCGCGGTTTCAAAACCCTCTATGCCGGTTCTCAGGTTGAACAGTTTGGCGGCTTCTTCGGCTTTGATTTCGCGGGCGGCGGCCTGGGCTATTTCGACGTTAAAGTGATCGAAATCTATGACCTGATCAAAGGCCTCAGCAGCGAAGCCGGATGCTTCCCGGACTTCCGCTTTGGCTTGGAAAATCAGCAAATTATTGAGGCGATGGTGCAATCCTCTGCGCGTGGTGAACGTGTTGAGATCGCCAGCCTGCGTGCTTAACTAAAAAACGTACGCAGCGCATCGGCCAGCGCCTGTGGTTGCTCATCAGGAATAAAGTGACCGCAGTGCGCTATTTTTATGCCAGAAACATCGGCTGCAAACTCCCGCAGTGGAATCGCCATATCCGGGATCGATCCCTGATCGGCACTGACGGCCAACAATGGCACCGATAACTTGCCCTTTTCGCGTAACAATTCGCGATTCTGCGCGGCTGAGAGGCTCACTTCCCGATAGGCTGCCATGCCAGCCCTGAGTGCCCCGTTCTGTCGTAGTAAACGGGTATATTCCGCCATATCTTCATCACCAAACACCATCGGACTGGCCGCTTTGCGCTTCAGGAACCACTCAAGGTAAATCTCCTCGCGTCCTTCAATTAAAGCCTCTGGCAGATCTGGCAACAGATGAAATGCAAAATGCCAAGTTTTCCAGGCTTTATCCGGCGTCGCGGAGAGCGCATCAGGCAAAGTCACTCCGGGTATACCGGCATCAAGCAGCGCCAACTTAATCACCTGTTCGTGATACAACGTGGTAAAGGGCCAGGCAACCCATGACCCCACATCATGCGCAGCCAGATAATACCGGCTAATCTGCAACGCTTGCAGTAAGCCTTGCACCCGGCGGGCCAGTGAAAGGGTATCGTATCCAGCGTAAGGTTTATCAGAGTCCCCTTGGCCAGGCAGATCCGGTGCGACAATAAAATAGTGTTCGGCCAGCCTTGCCATGACATGGCGCCAGGCAAACCAGCTTTGCGGGAACCCCGCCAAAAGCACTAACGTTTCTCCTTGCTGATTACCGCCACTGACATAATGCAGTCTCACCCCGTCAACCGTGGCATAACCATGGAAAAATCCACTCAAGCCAGTCACTTCTTGTGACCAGCGCGTGGTCTGCTTCAATTCAGATACGTTCAAGTTAGTTCTCCGTAATATTAAGGAAACGATCGCTTCCCTAATAGGCAAAAAAATTTAATCCAGTAGTTTGAATGCGGCGGCCATTAAGTCATTCTGCGATGCGAACACTCCCATTCAGTTGCTGGTCCAGCTCTGACAAAGAGGGTGTTTGTGGCATGCAAACCATTTAGGAAACGACTAATTCCTAAATACTACAAGACGGGAATACGAGAATGCAATGGGAAGTGGGAAGAATCCCTGCAATGAGGAATTCCTCCTGATGCTTTTCAGTTTAAGCGCGAGGCAATTTGCTTAAAACGTGCTGCGATACTGAATAAAGTCTGTCTTGGTCGCCACCTGGTCGTACAGCGCGCGGGCACGGTAATTATTCTCACGCGTCATCCAGTAAACCTTGGAGCAGTTCATCTCAATGGCAGCAGCGTTGACGGCAGCAATCAGCGCGCGGCCGGTGCCATGCTTTCGCCCCTCGGGCCGTACAAACAGATCCTGCAAGTAGCAATAATCTCCCGTAGTCCAGGTACTGCGATGGCAAAGAAAATGCACCAAACCCGTCAAAGCCCCCTGCTCTTCAGCCACCAGGCAATACATGGGTTCATTTTCAGCCAACAATCTGCGGAAAGTGGTATTCGTCACCTCTTCAGTGACTTCGCTGATATAAAAATCGAGATAACCCAACCACAGGGCTTTCCATTGCACATAATCGTTTTCATTGAGCTGACGGATGGTGAAGTCCATTCTTCGATCTCCATTGTTGGCGGGTGATGTTAAACATTAAATGGGCCGGCGGGTCTTGTGGATCGGACACTCGCTGCAAAAACGTTAATCCGGCTTTTTCTAGCACGCGGCGCGAAGCAATATGGTCTTCTCTGACAACGCCGACAATTTCACTGAGTGATAACTCTTCAAAGCCAAAACGGAGCGCTCGTATAGCCAGTTCCGTTGCGAAGCCTTTGCCCCATGCATCGGGAGCAAAACGGTAACCAAGATTATTGGTTCGACGTCCGTTAAATTCGCTGACAAAGACGCCGCCAAAGCCGATAACCGTTTCAGGTGCGGTTTTCTCGAAAATGACCCAGTCATCGAAACCATGAATGGCCCGATCTTTAAGTCGTCTCAGCAACACTTCCCGTGCATGATCAATATCCGGGTAAGGACCGCGAGGATTAAATTGATGGGTGGTCGGGTCACCATAAATACGAAATAGTGCCGCTAAATCTTTACGCTCAATATGCCGATAAAGCAGTCTTTCTGATTCCCAGTGCATAACACTTCCTTGCTGTTTTCACAGGCTATTTCTCAAAATAGGCTTTTAACATAGCACCCTGTGCCCACTATGAGTGTTAAGAAACTTTGCTATGATGTCAGCTCTCTTCTTTTGTACATGAATTTAATCATGCGAACTACGGACTCGTTGCGACTTCTTCTGCTGGCGGCTATTTGGGGTGCCAGTTTTCTGTTTATGCGTATTGCCGTTCCTGCTCTCGGTGCAGTCAATACCGCGTTTCTGCGTGTCTTGTGCGGTGCCTTCGGCCTGTTAGTGGTGATGGCGGTGATGCGAATCCCCCGTCGAGTTGACGGCAAACTGAGCTCGGCGATGCTGCTGGGAGTCATCAATTCAGGATTACCTTTTCTGATGTATTGCCTTGCTGCACGGGTACTACCCGCCGGCTACTCCGCCATCCTTAACGCCACCACACCGTTGATGGGCGTGATCATCGGCGCCGCCTTCTTTAATGAAAAGCTGACCTTCAGCAAAGTGTTGGGAATGGTAGTGGGTTTCATCGGCATTATTTTGATCAGCACCACGGGCGAAGTCGTGCTGTCGCAAGCGTTGGTGTTGGGGATTGTCGCCTGTCTGGTGGCAACCACCTGCTACGGTTTTGCCGGGTTCCTGGCAAAGCGCTGGATCGGCGCTCGCGGTGGTTTGGATGCCACCAAAGTCGCGTTTGGTAGCCAGCTCGGTGCCTCGCTTTTCCTGCTGCCATTTTTCGCCTTTACCGCCCCGCAAACGCCTGCTGCGAACTGGCAGATCCCGGAAGTCTGGGGCTGCATTCTCGCGATCGGCTTTATCTGTACCGCCTTGGCCTACATTATCTACTTCCGCCTACTGGCGGATATCGGCCCGCTGCGCACCTTGACCGTGACCTTTCTGATCCCTCCGTTTGGTATTTTTTGGGGATGGCTGGTACTCGGTGAGCAGATCAATCAGGGCTTCATTAGCGCATCCGTATTGATTGTGTTCTCCATCTGGCTGGTGAACAGCAATGGCCTGGAAAACTGGCGTAAAGTCCGCTCCTAATCACTTTTTACTGGCGGGTTTAAGTGAACGGTTAAGATCCTGGATACGCTTCATGGTCTTAACCGTCCGCGATGAAGTGGCAGACGCCACAGAAAGAATCAACATCTCCAGACAGACCAGTACCGTGCCATGAAGCGGCATACGACCATTTTCACCGCCGCGCGGCACATTGATGATCACATCCGCCTCTTTAGCGAACGCAGAATCAAGCGCATTGGTTAACAAAATCACAGGCATACCAAGGCGTTTGGCTTCTTTTAGGGTCGTCAGGCCTTCACGATGGGCTGATTTCTGCGCCATCATGATTAACACATCCCCACGCTGCAAGGTGATGAGCTGTTCAGCCAATGCAATCCCAGAACGATTGAGTGTCACTGCTGGAATACCAATGCGTGTGAATAACCGAGCGCTGTAGTCGGCCAGTATGCCTGATGCATTGATGCCAAAAAGCGCTACCTGGCGTGCCTCAATTAACATGGCTACGGCTCTCGCTACCGCCTGACGGTTATGCGGTTCTGAAAGTGCATCACAGGCGCGTTTATGGCCGCCCAGCACAAAATCAATACCGGAATTAATATCGCAAGAGAGTTCGCTCACCGTTGCGCTCATCTTCTCTTCAGAGTTCATCGCCGGTCCAAACCACGCACCAACGTCGTTTTCAAATCACGTAGTCCGGCAAATCCCAATGCCTGTACTGTTCGCACGACGGTGGCGTCCGAGGTCTGCGTCGCATCGGCTATTTCCATTGCGGTTGCATCTAATATTGCCTCACGATTATCGTGGATATATCGCGCGACCGACTGAAGGCTGGATGATAATGATGGCGCACGCGCACGGTAACGCTCACCTAATACATCAACCCGATTTTTAATTTTATTTACCGCCATCTGCTTTCCTGCTGTTGTCTGATGACTGCCCTTGGTGACCATTATCAAGTCACCATGTAGTGAATTTTTGGCATAAAAACGGCCAAGTCCGGTTTAAGACCATCACGACACTTGCGAACGAATCCCATAGAGAGATTAATTCAAGTAACTGATTTTTAATTTAAATTATAAGAATTAAACAGAATATCAAACCTTAACATTAACGCAAATCTTGCTGTAGTATCCACGCTATTATTTCGATTTACTACTACATTTTTTCATGTTTGAATGATTCTCAATAACGTTAAGGGAGTCGATTTTACGCGATATGTTGCGCAAATATCGCAGAGCTAAATAACGCCTTAATGTTTGAAAAAATTTAACTTATTACTTCGTTTCATGGACGAAAATTAATCCCGCACCAACACCAGGTTTAATTTAAATGAATAACAACAAGCCGTTCACTTTTAAAACACAACGTCATCCGGCGATTATTGCCGCGATTTACGGCGTTACCGTATTGAGTGCAGCCAGCAGCATGGCGGCAGAGAGCGGTAGCACGTTGACCGTCTCCGCGCAGGAAAACAGTACGCAAGGGTATAATGCCACCAGCAGCTCTGTTGCTAGCAAAACCCCGACGCCGCGCCTCAATGAAGCACAATCCATCAGCGTCGTGACACAACAGCAACTTGAAGATTATCAGGCCTCAAGCCTTGCCGATGCGATGCGATTTGTCAGTGGCGTGAGTGAAGGAAATACGCTGGCGGGCACGGAGGATGGCTTTGTACGCCGTGGGTTTGGCAGCAATTCCGATGGCTCAGTTTATCGTGACGGCGTGCGCAGCAGTCAGGGGTTAAATTTTGACGCGACCACTGAACGCGTTGAAGTGCTGAAGGGTTCAGCATCTTTACTCTATGGCATCCAAAATCCGGGTGGCGTCATTAATGTGGTAAGCAAAAAGCCACAGTATGACTGGCACACCAAAGTGAGCGGGCGTTCATCAAGTGAAGGTGGCGGTGCGGGAACGGTCGATGTCACTGGCCCTTTAGGCAACGGCTTTGCCTTTCGCTTAATTGCCGAAAAGCAGAACCAAGATTACTGGCGCAACTTCGGCAGCGATAAACACACGCTGATTGCGCCTTCGCTGCAATGGTATGGTGAAAAAGCCAGCTTCCTGATCAGCTACGAAGATTATCAGTATGATATTCCTTACGATCGCGGAACCGCGTTTATCAATGGTAAGCCGCTGGATATCGGTTATAAAGACCGCCTCGATGATAAAGCCAATCACGCTTGGGGTCACAACAAGACCTTCAATGCGCATTACGACTGGCAATTCAATGATGACTGGAGCACCCGCGTCACTTTTGGTTGGAATCAACGCCAGTACGACAACAATGAAGTGCGCGTCACCGCCGTCAATCCGACGACGGGCGTAGTGACTCGCCGGGCCGACGCCAACCGCGGCTTCAACCACAAAACCAAATATGTTTCATGGGATCTTCTGGGATCACAACAGCTGCTTGGCATGACTCACAACATCGTGTTGGGCACTGACTACGAGATGAACCAGACTTACCGTGCGCATCAATTTCAAGGAAAATCCAATACCGGATTTAACTTTACCGCTCCGCAATACGATATTTTGTCACCTGTCACCAACAGCACCACGGAAAATACCGCTAACGCCAACAATCTCAACCGTATTCATAGCCGCTCAGTGTATGCCAAAGACAGTATTTCACTGACGGAAGATTGGATTGCCGTGTTAGGCGGGCGTTATCAGCATTACGAACAGCGTGCTTCCAAAGGCTTCGATCCTGTTGTGGAAACGCTCAACAGCGAAGGGGATAAGTTTTTACCTCAGGCCGGTTTGATCTACAAATTAACGCCTGATGTGTCGCTGTACACCAGTTTTAGCAAATCCTTCACGCCTTCTACCGATGTCGACGATGATGGCAATGTCGGCAAACCGGAACAGGGCACCACGTGGGAAGTCGGTAGCAAATGGCAGATCTCACCAAAACTGTTTGCTAGCGTAGCCCTGTATCGTATTGATGAGCGTGACATGTCACTGAGCATTAACGGCACGACACGCGCGATCAATAAAGCACGCTCCAGCGGTGCAGAATTTGAATTGAATGGCGAGGTGTTACCAGGATGGGACCTGAGCGCCAACTACAGTTACGATAAAGCGGAGATCGTCGACGATGGCGTGAATTCTGCGAACAATGGCAACCGCCTGCAAAACGCGCCACGCCACTCTGGGGCACTCTATCTGAGCCATAATCTCTCTATTCGTGGGGTCCCAGGTGACTTCCGCGTCGGTGGCGGTGCTCGCTATATCGGTACTCGCGCCGGCGATCCAGAGAACAGCTTTACCCTGCCAGACTACGTAGTGGCAGACAGTTTTATTGCCTGGAACAATCAGCTGTTTGGCGAGAAAACCCAATTGAAACTGAACATGAACAATCTGTTCAACAAACACTATTACACTTCCAGCGGCGGCAATCTGCGCGTGCGTGAAGGCGAAACCCGTAATCTGATGCTCGAGGCCAGCGTTGAGTTCTGATTCTGTTGTTAAAGCAGGCGCGCGTCGCGCCCCTTCTCTACTCGGTCCGATGCTGTTTGTCTTGGCCTGCTTTTTACTGGTGTTAAGCAGCGCGGCATTGGCAAAAACCGTTACTGATATAGACGGCAATCAGGTAGAGATACCCGATCATCCTCAACGCATTGTATTAGGCGAGAGCCGAATGCTGTATACCCTCGCCCTGCTCGAGCCGGGCGATCCGTTTCAGCACATTGTGGCGTGGCCACAGGATCTCAAAAAGTACGACAGCCAAACGTGGAATAGCTTCGCACGCCAATTCCCGCAGATGCTGAAGATCCCCTCACTCGGACCTGGTGGCCCGAACGCCATTAACCCTGAGCAAATCTTGGCACTCAAACCCGATGTGGTTATCTTGCCCAGCCTGGCGCGCTACGACGATGCAGATTTGCGGTTAGTCAGCATGTTAAAAGCCGCTCATATCCCGGTTGTGAAGATCGATCTACGCGTCCATCTCCTGAAAAATACCCGTCGTAGCGTGGAGATCTTTGGTGAAGTATTGGATCAGCAGGCACGGGCACAGGCGTTCAATCGTTTCTATGATGCGCACATGCAGGTGATTCGTGAACGTCTCAACACCTATCACGGCAAAAAGCCCTCGGTACTGCTGCAACTGCACTTAGGCCGACGTAATGAATGCTGTGTCACCGCAGTCAATGGTAGCCTGGGTGAATTGCTGAATGCGGCGGGTGGCGACAACATCGCCCGTCAAACTCAGCATGGGGTGTTCGGGCGTTTGAGTGAAGAGCAAGTCATTGCAGCCCAGCCGGATTTCTATTTTGCTACGGGTTTTGGCAATAACGATGCCCAAGGGTTACTCAAGCTGGGGCCAGAAGTGGCGCTAAACGCGGTGCAAAGTAGCTTTAAGCAGTTGACCGCGCAGCAAAATGGATTGCGTGAACTCACCGCACTGCATAATGGACACTCCGCGGTGATTTGGATGAATTTTTATCTCAGCCCTTGGCATATTGCCGCAACCGAATTTATGGCAAAAACTCTTTATCCGCAGTTGTTTACAGACATTGAGCCCGAAAAAACGTTGAAACAGATCTTCCACGATTTTCTGCCGATTCCCTACAGCGGAACCTATTTTGCCCAAATGCCCGCTAAATAATTTATCTTAAACCGGAGCGTAAATGACGCTCCGGTTATTTTATCGCTAAGTGAACGCTGCATAAGCCACTCATAACTTTCGAATTAAATTCACCACAGGTTATTTATGAAGCAATCAGCGCTGCGCTTGTGAATATTTTTTGCACAACTAGAATTATTCCTGCACCACATGAATAACGATGATTTTTCAGCGTCGTTACATTTTTTAAAACTCATGATTAGGACATATTATGGCCGAGCATAGAGGCGGTTCAGGTAATTTTGCTGATGATAAACAAAAAGCATCAGAAGCCGGTAAAAAAGGTGGTCAGAATAGCGGTGGTGGTAATTTCAAAAACGACCGCGAAAAAGCGTCTGAAGCCGGCAAGAAAGGCGGCAAAAGCAGCAATAAAGGCTCTTAACGCCTTTTGAAGAGAATAAGTGCAACAGTAAAACCTTTTAACTGTGTTGCACTTATTCTTATTTTATAACCACCTATGCCTTGTTTTAGCTTGACTCCTCCCCTACCACGTTCATCCTGAGCATTACGCCTCGCTTAAATTAATTTCCTATTTATCCAGTTTAAAAGTGACAAACATCACATCTTTGCCAGGCTTTACTGATTCGCAACGCGTTATATGGAGATATGTATGTCGTCATCAAACCACATTAAATTGGCAAGCCAAGAATATCCTAAACCGCCGTTTAAAAAACAGCACCAACCTATTCCAGGACTCGCCAGTGAAATGGAACCGCGTCCTGATCATGGTGAAACCAGCTATCGCGGTACGGGTCGTCTTATTGGTCGCAAAGCATTAATTACTGGAGGAGATTCCGGCATTGGTCGTGCAGTTGCGATTGCATTTGCACGTGAAGGTGCTGATGTCGCGATTAATTATCTTCCTGATGAAGAACAGGACGCTGTTGAGGTCATTAAATTAATCGAAGCGGAAGGCCGAAAAGCTGTCGCTATCCCCGGTGATATTCGTTCTGAATCTTTTTGCCAACAATTGGTGAAAGAAGCTGCTGGAAAATTAGAGGGTTTAGATTTGTTGGTCAATAACGCAGGCCGCCAGCAATTTAACGAATCCATTCTTACGCTTTCCACCGAAGATTTTGACGCCACCTTTAAGACCAATGTGTATGCCATGTTCTGGATAACCAAAGCGGCCATACCCTATTTGCCAGCAGGTTCATCGATTATCAATACCACTTCGGTCCAGGCTTATGATCCCAGCGCTATTCTGCTGGATTATGCGCAAACCAAAGCCTCAATTGCCGCTTTTACCAAAGCATTGGCTAAGCAGCTGGCGGAGAAGCAGATTCGTGTTAATGCCGTGGCTCCTGGGCCGTACTGGACGCCGTTGCAGGTTTGCGGTGGCCAGCCACAGCAAAAAATTGAACAGTTTGGTGCCACAGCGCCGCTGGGCGTCCGGGACAACCGGCTGAAATTGCACCGCTGTATGTCACCTTCGCCGAATCCACCAACAGCTTTACTTCAGGACAGGTGTGGTGTTCGGATGGCGGTACCGGCACCGTCTAATGGATGAAAAGCAAGGGAGCGACCTTGATGTCGCTCCCTTATCACCTTAGATAGCTTTCACACGGGGCGCGCGAAACACCAGCATAATGCCCAGTAAAATCGCCACCATCCCTATCAGCCCTGACCACGGCAATTCATGTCCTAACAACAGATAGTCCAATACTGCAGTGATCACTGGCACCAGGTAAAACAGGCTGGTGACATTAACAATGCTGCCTGCACTCAACAGCCGATAAAGCAGTAACTGCGCTACTACCGAGATCATCACGCCAAGAAACAGCGCTGAAACCCAAAAGTGAAGCGTAAAGTCGATATGGAATGGCTTCAGTGGCAGTAACAATACGCATAACACCAAGCTAACGGCGTACTGCAAAGGCAGAACCTGCGCCGGATGTTGCGTGACTTTTTTCTGCATGATGGCGCCAAACGTCATGCACAGCAGGGCTGCCAGCGCGAACACGATACCACTCAAAGGAAGCTGCGAAGCCGCCAGACTGCGCCACACCAACAGCACCAATCCTGCCAATGCAATCAACAAGCCCACCAGCCGCATGCCCTGCATGCGCCGTTCGACAACACAGAGCGTGAGAATAGGCTGAATGCCCATAATTGTGGCAATCAATCCTGGTGTGACGCCTTCAGCCATCGCCTGGAAATAGCACACCGAATAAGCGCCAATCAGAATAAGTCCGGTCAATAACACCGTTTTGCGTGTTCCGGTATCCGGCAGCCACCGGCGGCGAAAGATGCCAACTAACAACAGGGCACTCAGTGCAACGCCAAACCGCACAATCAACAGCGCGAGGGGTGACGCATTATCGAGCCCCAGACGGGAGAAAATGGCGGCACTGCCCCAAAGCAATACGAAGCCGGACGTCGCAGCTTGCGACGCCAAGGAAGAACGAGAAGACATAAAATGCTCCTGAAACAAACGTTGTAAGGTATAGCGTGACGATTTTCGGTTCTTAACGAACCACAACGATTGCCGGAGGTGGCGGTGGGCAGCAGATTGCATACAGGCCATGTCCGTATGACGAAAGAGGTGCGATTGAAAGTGTCATTGACGCTGGCCTGTATTGAAGAATAGAAGTTTGAGAAACAAAAAGTTAACAGAACGGGTTGCCATTGTCACCCGTTCAGCCGGGTCGGAAAGACCTCACGCAGCCACTCAATAAACAGCCGTAAACGCTGCGTCAGGTGGCGATTCTGTGGATAAACCACATGGAATGGATAGCGTACCGGTCGCCAGTCGCTAAGAATTTCCACCAATGCGCCAGACTTGAGGTCGGCTGCCGCTGCATAGCGAAACGTCTGGATGATGCCCAATCCCGCCACAGCCGCTACGAGGTGGGCATTACTCTCATTGATGCCAATACGATGTTCGATTTTAATTTCGCGCCTTTCGCCCTTTAGCGTATAGCGAAACGGAAACGCGCGTCCCGTTTGTGAGGATAAATAGCTCACCATGCGATGGCCGTTTTTCAGTTCCTCTGGGTAAGCTGGCACGCCATAGGTTTTCAGATAGCCAGGCGATGCGCAGGTGATCATTTCTGCATCGCCAAGATGACGCGCCACCAAGGAAGAGTCACTCAGCGGGCCACCACGAATCACACAATCAACGTTATCACCGATTAAATCCACCGCGCGGTCTGACACCCCTAGATCAATGCGAATCTCAGGAAAACGCGCAACGAAATCCGGCAGCATCGGAATCAACACATCGCGTGCCGTAGACCCGCCGATATCAACGCGTAAATAACCCCGTGGCGTGCCGCTTTCTGTATTAAACGCACTGTCTATGTCTTCCAAATCACGCACGATGCGCAACGCCTTTTCATAGTAATCGCGCCCTTCTGGCGTCACCGTGACTCGCCGCGTCGTGCGCTGTAGCAAACGAACGCCGAGATGGGCTTCCAGCTCTTGCACTAACTTGCTTAAGGTCGCATTCGGCATATCCAGCGAATCAGCCGCTCGAGTGAAATTTCCCGCCTCCACGACGCGAGCGAATGCCCGAATTGCCATCAACTGATCCATTTCGATTATCCATACACAGAAAAAGTTGTGTCGATTTTACACCATTCTTCTGCAATAACAGTTAGCGCGTTTTTGATGCTTGGGTGAGCGGTTGTTGCAATACGTGGAAGCAGCAGCTGACCGAAACCGCTCTGTTATCGACGCCCCCTTTTAAAATCAGGGAATGACAGACAGGGCAACGTATATCAATTCTTTGTTTATGCCTGGACCGCCGGGATCTCATCAATGTGATGGTAGATACTCAGCCCCAAAGCCTGGCCGACTTGCACATCCTTGTCTGCTCCCGTCGAAGCGCCCGGCATGCGTAAGATGGCATCACAGCGTTGGATAAGCCGATGCGCAACCGGATACAAGAAGGCTTCACTGATTTCATCGCCAATCTGCTGTGAGCCTGCCGCACTGGCCAGCGGTAACGCCAGCCATTCCCCAATCACGGGAATGTGCCCTTTTTGGTATACCTGTAAGGCCATCTTATCGAGCCGCTGCATGTTGCGTTCGATCAGAGCCTGATCGCCCTGGGTACCACTGCGTACCGGACCCGCAATCAGAATCATCATGACTTCTTCTCCTCAAATTGCATGTTTAGCGCCAGGTGTTGTAGCAGCATGATGGTTTTGGCATCCACAATCTCACCGCTGCGGATCGCCGCCAGTGCTTGATGAAGGGGCCATTCCAGCACTTCAATATCTTCACCCTCTTCTTCGAGACCACCACCGGCATGCTGTCGGTCGTCATCGCTATACTCCGCAATAAAGAAAAAGAGTTTTTCCGTCACCGAGCCTGGACTCATGTAGGCTTCCATCACTTTCTCAACGTTGCGAACGGTGTAACCGGTCTCTTCCTGCGCTTCGGCAATGATGCGCGCCTCCGGCGAGGCGTTATCCAGCAAACCCGCAGCGGCCTCAATCAAAAAGCCATCGTGCCCATTGATAAAAATGGGAAAACGAAACTGGCGCGTCAGCACCACCGTTTGTTTACGACGATGATAAAGTAGGATCACCGCGCCATTCCCTCGGTCATACGCTTCGCGGCTTTGTTCTTGCCAACTGCCGTCGGAACGCTGTAATTCGAAGGTGTATTTTTTGAGCGTGTACCAGTTATCAGATAACAACTGCTCACGAATATGACGGACTTTTTGCTGCATGTTTAACCTCCACCTGATGACAAAGCAGACGTTATCATGCATAATCGTGCAAATACAAGCAAAAACACGAACGAGAAAATGATGCTTTCCAGCCAGCGTAAACAACAGATTTTGGCGATCCTTGCCGAAGAAAAACAGGTGATGTCCAGTGAGTTAAGCCAGCGATTTGAGGTCTCTGAGGACTCTATCCGGCGCGATCTTCGTGAGTTGGCTAGCGAGGGATTGCTGCAGCGCGTGCACGGAGGTGCGCTGCCGGTTTCTGCCGCTATTGCGCCTTTTGAAACACGCAAAAACGTGCAAATCAGCTCTAAACGCCTGATCGCGCAAAAAGCGGTACAGCTAATTCAGCCAGGTCAGGTGGTGATCATTGATGGCGGGACCACCACGGCAGAGATGGTGCAGTTGTTACCAAAAACATTGGCCTTTACTGTGGTCACGCACAGCCCAAATATCGCCGTGGCGCTGGTCGATTTTCCGTTGGTTGAGGTGATCATGATTGGTGGCCAGCTTTATCGTCACTCCGTGGTGGCGATAGGCTCGGCGGTGCTCGAAGCGATTGCGCGCATCAATGCCGATCTGTTTTTTATGGGCGTCACGGGCGTGCACAAAACCGCAGGGTTAACTACGGGCAACTATGAAGAGGCCGGTGTGAAGCGTGCGCTGGCAGCCCGTGCGGCGGAGACAGTGGTGATGGTGTCCAGGGAGAAGCTTAATTCGGCATCGGCCTTTGCCATTGGCGATTTATCCCTTGCCAGTACGCTGATTGTGGATGGTGAACCTGACAGCGCCATGCAGCAGTTGTTGCAACAAAAGCAGATTACCCTGCTGTAAATCGCACCACTTTAGGCTACCGTGCTATGAGCATTCACTCATAGTGCTGGAGCCAATGATGAGAGATTTACCGCCTACCGCTACCCTGCGGGCCTTTGAAGTCGCCACACGTCATGCAACCTTTACTGCCGCCTCCGAAGAGTTGCATATCACGCAAAGTGCCGTGAGCCATCAGCTAAAAAATTTGGAGGAAATTTGGGGACTTCAGCTTTTTCAACGCGGTAAAACGCTGACCTTGACCCCTGCAGGTGCTGCACTTGCACCGATTGTGCGCGAATTTTTCCATAAGCTAGAAGCCACGCTGGCCGATCAACGTGAACAGGTCGGCCGTGTGCGATTGCGTGTCAGCACCACTTACTCCTTCGCGCTGAAATGGCTACTTCCACGCCTGCCGAGTTTGGCCGAACAACATCCGGAAATAAAGGTGACGATCGAGAGCACCGACGACGCGATCAACTTCTCTGACAACGATCCTGAAGTAGCGATTCGTTTCGGCTATGGCAACCAACCGGCATTACACTCCGCATTTATGTTTCGCGAACAACTGTTTCCTGTGGCCAGCCCGGCATTACTGCAGCGGCTGGGCACACCCGTCGAACCTGCGGAACTGCTGCGCTATCCCTTATTAACCCGTGATGGAGCTGATTTAGTGCCTAAGTGGGAAATCTGGTTCAAGCAGGCTGGCATCAGTATGAGCGCGTTGCAGGAGAGCGTGCGCTTTGCTGATACCAACATGACAATTGAAGCCGCACTGCTAGGCCAGGGTATTGCGCTGGCACGCAGCGGACACGTTGAAAAAGAGATTAACGACGGAAGTTTAGTGCGCTTATTTAACCTCTCTTTTCCCTCGCCTGCGGCTTACTACTTTGTCTGTCCAAAAGGCGCTGAAACGCAGACACACATTCTTCATTTCCGTGACTGGTTGTTAGAAGAATCACGTCAGGCGCAGCAAAATTATCTCTAAGTATGAGCTTTTACTCATGCTTGCATGTTGAGACTTCGCTTTAACTTTGGCCATGCGCTGCTTAGCATCAGCGCATGCCAAATTCACTGATTTTCCTCACCCTGTTTGCCGCCTTGCTGCATGCCAGTTGGAATGCGCTGCTACGTGGTGGTCATGACCGGTTATGGTCAATGAGCATCATGTGTATCGCCATTGCTGCGGTCAGTGCCGCGGGCGCACTCTTTATTTCACCGCCCAATCGCGCAAGCTGGCCGTTTGCGATTTTGTCTGCGGTACTGCATGTGGGCTATAACCTGTGTTTGGTGCGCAGTTATCAGACAGGCGATTTAGGGCAAATCTATCCCGTTGCTCGCGGGTCATCGCCACTGTTAATTACCCTTGCCGCAGCGCTGTTTGCCGATGAAAAGATCACCGCACATACCCTGCTTGGTGTGGTGTTGGTCTCAGGCGGCATTCTTTTTCTGGCACTGCGGGGGCGAAAAATCGTCACGCCAGGCCTGCCGTATGCACTGGCCACCGGCGGATTTATTGCTGCCTATAGTGTGGTAGATGGGATGGGGGTTCGACTCGCAGGGTCTCCGCTTGCCTATACGGCGTGGATGAGCGCCTTGTGGGGAGTGATGATGCCGGCAGTCTATATCCTACTGCGCGACGCACGCAGCCTATGGCAGCCACGCCCGGGTATGGGGATGGCAGTGCTAGGGGGAGTGGTGTCATTGCTGGCTTATGCCATCATCATTTACGCCATGTCTGGCGCACCACTGGGCGCGGTGTCAGCACTCCGCGAAACCAGCGTACTGTTCGCCGCCTTGATCGGGTATCTGTTTCTTGGAGAAACACTGACGGTGCGCAAAATATCCGCCTGTTCAGTGATCGCGATTGGCACGCTCATCATCGGGTAATAAACCCATGATTGTATAGTGAGATGCACGCTGGCCTCGGTGGCAGCACAGGATAAACAGGGGAAAGATGACGATGTCTGAGTTTCAAAGTATTGCCCTTATCGGGCCAGGCGCGATCGGCACAACCGTTGCCGCCGCCCTGCATGAAGTGAATCGCACGCCACTGCTCTGTGGGCGCACGGCCCACAGCCAATTACTGTTGCGCCATGAGAGCGGGGAAATTGTGGTACCGGGTCCGGTGTTGAGCAATCCTGCAGAGATCACGAAACCTTTTGCGCTGGTATTTGTGGCGGTAAAAACCACGCAAGTTGCTGAAACTGCCCCTTGGCTGGCTAATTTATGCGATGAAAATACAGTGGTCTGCGCCCTGCAAAATGGTGTGGAGCAAGTTGAGCAGCTGTCACCGCTGGTCAATGGCGCAACGGTACTGCCTTCCGTGGTGTGGTTCCCGGCTCAGCGCGAACCCGATGCTTCTGTGTGGCTGCGTGCCAAACCGCGACTGACCTTGCCCGAAGTTACCCCCGCTCAGAAAATTGTTCAGGCGTTGCAGCATTCACGCTGCGCAGTCGAACTGGAAGCGGACTTCCTCTCCATCGCCTGGCGCAAACTGTTGCAAAACGCAGTAGCGGGCTTGATGGTGTTATCCAATCGTCGCGCAGGCATGTTTCAGCGCCAGGATATCACCGTATTAGGGCTGGCTTATCTGCACGAATGCCTGACCGTAGCACGCGCAGAAGGCGCAAAATTGAGTGATAACGTGCCACAAGAAATCATTGATGGCTTCCATCGCGCACCAACGGATTTAGGCACCTCCATTCTTGCCGATCGCCAGGCGAACCGAACCCTGGAATGGGATATCCGCAACGGCGTGGTCCAGCGGCGCGGTAAGGCGCACGGTATCGCGACACCGATCAGTGATGTGGTGGTGCCGCTACTGGCGGCTGGCAGTGAGGGGCCGGGCTGACGGTTTCTTCACTCAGGAGTGACTCATAGAGTCACTCCTCCTTGGCTGCATACAGCCGTAGTTACACCGCTTCACTCATGACAGATTGGAACTGCGCATGCCAAATATCATAGAATTTCCCGCGCTTGTTCATCAGCGAAGTAAAATCGCCGTTCTCAATCACCTTTCCTTCCGACATCACCACGATGCGATCAAAGGCTTTAATGTTACCTAGCCGATGAGTGACGGCGACCACCGTGGTGTTAAGTGCCAGTATATCCATGAATAATTGGTGTTCGGTTTCAGGATCAAGTGATGAAGAAAACTCATCAAATATAAACAGATTGGCATTTCTAAATAGAGCGCGCGCAATCGCCAATTTTTGCCATTGCCCGATTGAGAGTTCATCCCCACCGAACTGTTTACCCAAACCGGTGTTCAAGGCATACGGGAATTTAACTTGTTTAATTAACGCTTCAAGACGTTCAGCATGCGTTTCTGTCTCGTAGTTGCTTAAGGCAATGTTTTCCCCCACCGAGAACTCATATTTCCCATATTCCTGGAACACGGTGGCAATCTGTTGACGATAATGTTCAATATCCAGATTTTCAAGCGCAACCCCTGATACAGATATCGATCCATGTTGAGCCGCATACATGCGTAATAAAAGTTTTATTAACGTGGTTTTCCCACTGCCATTATCCCCCAAAATGGCCACCTTCTCGCCAGCCTGAAGGCTGAGATCTACGCCATTCAGTGCGGGGCTGTTACGACCCGGATATTGAAAGTGCAAGCCTGCTATATGGATTGAAAAGGGATGATGATGCGGTAGCGCCACCTCTCCGTTCACCACCGGTTCAATCTCATCGGTGATAAAAGAATGGTAACTATCGAAAAAGGCGCTGGTGCTTTTAATATTGACCCCGTAGGTCGCGATCTCGTCCAGGTGCGATTTCATCATCACAATCGACTGGAATACCATAACCAGAGCACTCACTGCCAGATGACTGTCTCGCAACGTATTGAGAAACAAGTACACACCGGCGAACAGCATTAACAAACTCAGAATGCTGGCTGGAATCGGCATCAAAAGTGCACGAATGCGCTGCTTGTGCATACGCTCATGCATGCTTTTCGCTGCTCGCGTAAATTTCTCCAGCAGATATTTTCCCAGTCCGTAGAGCCGAATTTCCTGCAGATAGCTTTTGTCCATACTCAGGCCGTAAACGTAGCGCATGACAATAGAATCTTTCGAATTCTTTAGCAGATTCTCCCAGTATTTCCGCTCAATACGCAGATTAACCAGAATTAACGGAATGACCGACAACGCGCATAGGGCTGAACCTATTCCCGAATATTTGACCAGCACCACCAGCAACCCCGCTGCCATCACTAACGCCCTGAAGGTGTAGATCAAACAAATAATAAAATTCAATGGCCGGTAAGCCGCTTCTTTTTTCAGGAATTCCAACTGTTCATAGCGCTCCTTGTTATCAAACAGGCTGAGTGAAAATGAGCTATTCATTCTTTGCATAATACGACCACTAAAATGGCTGGTAGCGATCTCCGTGACATCCCCTTGAAGAAGGTTGACCAAAGGCTGCATTAATTGAATACCCAGCAAAGAAAGACACCATAAACCAATGGTGACCATCAAATTGTTATTACTGGTGGCCGATGTTTGAAGGCCATTGATGATTTCTCCCGTCATGAAAATATTCAGTGCCGGAATTAAACCTTGTAGAACAATGATAGCGATGAGTGCGGAAATACGTATCGGACAGGATAGAAACACATAGCGGATTGCCAAAATCACTGACTGCCTCCCTGATTGCCGTTGATTTGAATGAAGCCCTCACCATGATAGATGATAATGAGATTTATTTGCAGGAAGTGATCGACATTCTCTTTTTCACTCGGTTTGCTCTCAAGGACTCCACTTAGAAAATGGGGTTGACAACTCACTTCTGAAATCCACACAATGTTACGTTATAACATCACATTTTCGGTTGATCATGCACTCTCTCTCAAAGTTTTTTTTATCACTAACTCTCGCATTAACAAGCGCACCTACTCTGGCAGCGAACTTTCCTCTCACTGTCAAAAATTGCGGTAATTCAGAAACCTTCAACCAGCCCCCTTCCCGGGAGGTGACGATTGGTCAACATGAAACAGAACTTCTGCTTGCACTGGGGCTGGGCAGCAAAATTGTTGGAACCTCTGTCTGGTTCGGCGCTTTGCCGTCTGATTTAGCAGCAGCAGGAAAAGGACTCACACGTCTCGCCGACAATTCTCCAGGGTTTGAAGCCGTGGCGGCACAACGACCGAATTTGGTGTTGGCCCAATACAGTTGGCATGTGGGTCCACAAGGCGAAGTCGCTACGCGCAAGCAGTTTGAGCAACTCGGCATCAACACCTGGATTTCACCCGCAGATTGCGAAGGGAAAGCAGTGACCGCCACCTCAAACGGCGACGGTGCGCGAGTCACGCCTTACTCAATCAACGTTATCTTTGATGAGATTACTGAGCTCGCCGCTATCTTTGATGTTCCCACTCGCGGTGATGAACTCAAGAAGACCCTATCTGCGCGTGTTGAAGAGGCGCAGAAACGCGCCGCGCTGCAAGGCGCTCATCCTCTCAAAGTGGTTTACTGGTTTTCCAGTACGCGCCTGAAGGGCGACCCATGGATTGCCGGTAATCTGGGCGCACCGGGCTGGATCAGCAAGACGCTAGGGCTGAAAAATATCTCGGATTCATCAGAAGAGTGGCCTGCCGTGAGCTGGGAGCATATCGCGCAATCCCAGCCTGACATTATCGTGATCGCCAGTATGGACCGAAGGTTATACCCGGCTGATGACGTCGCCGTTAAGCAAGCTTTTCTGGCCAGCGATCCCGTGACCCGTGAAATGACAGCGGTCAAGCAAGGTCATATTGTCGTGGTTCCTGCCATGTCTCTGAATCCTTCCCTGCGAAATGTGGATGCCGTCGAATTGATTAGCCAACAGATCGCCGCGTTTAAATAAGATGAGAACGGCAAACTTTATAAGAGTCGCGCTTATTTTTATGGCAGGGCTGCTGAGCCTGCCTGTCATGATGGTTTTTTCGGCTTCCATCGGTGATATGCCCATCTCATTGACCGATACCACACGCGCTATCACCAATGGGTTAGGCATTACTCACTACGATTTGCCACCTGTTGAAGCGGGCATCGTGTGGCAATACCGCATGAGCCGGGCTTTGATGGCGGCATGCAGTGGCGGTGGATTGGCAATATGTGGGCTGGTGTTGCAATCTTTACTCAGAAATCCACTGGCGGAGCCTTATCTGCTGGGGATTTCCGCCGGTGCATCCACAGGTGCGGTTGTCGTGATGTTATTGGGCGTTGGCAGTAGCGTGGTCAGCGTGGGCGGGGGTGCCTTTACAGGAGCCTGCTTGGCTTTTGCCTTCATCCTGCTCCTTTCACGCGGGATGGGCGGCAACACAGGGCGCATTATTCTGGCCGGCATTGCCGGTACACAACTGTTTAATGCGCTCACCTCTTACATTGTCAGCACGGCGGCGAACGCTGAGCAATCCCGTGGCGTGATGTTTTGGTTGTTGGGAAGCTTAAGCGGTGTGCGTTGGGCTGATGCCATACTGTGCTCCGTGGTCATTCTTGCTGGCCTGTTAGTGATCATGCGTTATGCACGCACGCTAGACACCTTCTCCTTTGGTAGTGAAGTTTCAGCAACACTGGGTACACAGGTGACGGCAGTGCGTATCGTGTTGCTGTTGATCACCGCGTTGATAACCGCAGTGATTGTCAGTTCCATTGGTGCAGTGGGTTTTGTTGGCTTAGTGATCCCTCATGTGACCCGCATGCTTGCCGGTCATCGCCATCTTGTCACCCTTCCCATCGCATTTCTGGCTGGCTGCCATTTCATGATCATCGCTGACCTGATTTCCAGAACGCTGATCGCACATCAGGTTTTGCCTGTTGGCGTGGTGACGGCGTTGATCGGTGCGCCCGCTTTCGCCTTCATTCTTTACCAAAGAGGAGTCCCTCAACGGTGACGATTTCAGTCCATGACCTCAGTGTGCAACTGCAAGCTCGTCGTATCCTTACGGCGATCACGTTACACGCACCACAGTCTAAAACCGTGGGTTTACTTGGGCCTAACGGTTCCGGCAAATCCACACTGCTTCGTGCGCTTGCTGGGCTGATCCCTGGTGCTGAGGCGCATATCCACATCGGTAAAGAAAAGCTTAGCCACCTTTCGCGTCTTCAATTAGCACGCAAGCTGGCTTTTGTTCCTCAACACGCTGAGGCCGATGATGAATTAACCGTGATAGATATTGTTCGCTTGGGCCGCACGCCGCATCGCCGCGCATTCACTTTCTGGACGGCAGAGGATAATGCGGCAGTTCAGGAAGCCGTGGCACTGATGCAGCTCGAAAAGCTGGTCGATCGCTGTTGGCATCAGTTGTCTGGCGGCGAACGGCAGCGCTGCCAAATTGCACGCGCGCTAGCGCAAAGACCGGATGTGTTACTGCTGGATGAGCCGGTGAATCATCTGGACATTCAGTTTCAGCTGGAATTAATGCGCCTGGTTTCATCGCTTCCGATTACCATCGTCATCGCTCTGCATGACCTTAACCTGGCGGCAAAATACTGCCAGCATCTGGTGGTACTCAGCGAGGGGCAGGTTGTGGCGGCAGGAACACCTGCCGACGTGTTGACACCAGAGCGTATTAGCGCGACATGGCGGGTGAAGGCGCATATCAATACTTCCGAAGTCGGCGTATTGAACATTCAATATGTTTGAATGCCGAGGAGGAGTGATGTGATGCCCTTACAACGGTGAAACCAAACCGATTCCTTCGCTAATCTAAACAAGAATTGGTTTACTCATAACGTTAAGCGACCGTGAATAGCAAATACATGTCAGTTAAGCATAGGGGGATAACGCAGTCTGGTGCCGCTCTGGGGCTGGCTGTCCTCGCGCCGCTGACGCGGTACCTTCACTTCACTCGTCAGCCTGACGGACCGGTGCAGACGGGACTTTCCCTGTCCCGGCTGCACCTTTCGCCAGCATCCATGCTGGCTCTCCTGGCTTCCTCATTCCGTTCAGCGCTGCGAAATGCCATCCCCAGAGCGGCCCCAGCCTGCTCGCTAACATCTGTTTACGCTGTTGGAAAGGGCTCGATGGTGAAGACTTTAGCGCTTTTACTGCCACAAAGGGCACATTGTCTGAGGCCACAGCGCCTCTGATGCTGCAAGGGCTATTCGCAGCGCTGAGGCGGAGACGTCGTGCCAGGAGCCAGGCGCAGGGATGCGACAGGCAGTTCGGGTAGGCCATGGATGGCCGTACCCGAACGTTCCGACCGGCACGACGTTGCAGCCGAGGGCACCGCGAAGCGGCGCGAGGACGGCCCGGCAGCAGCAGAGGTGCTGTGGCCCGCACAAACACACGCACAAAAAAATAAGGCCGCCATTGTAAGAAAATAGCAGCCTTATACGCACAAGAACTTAACTAACAGCCTTTACCGTTAAGAGGGCATTTTTTACTATTGCCAGTGCTGCATCAAACTGCGCATCAGGAATGGTCAGTGGATAGAGGAATCGAATCACATTGCCATGAGGTCCGCACGTCAACAACAGTAAGCCTTCTGCCAGTGCCTGTTTCTGCACGGCTTGAGCCGCTGCCGCAGAAGGTGCACCGGTGGCGGGATCACTGAATTCGGCTGCAATCATCGACCCTACACCGCGAATGTCGCTCAATGACGCGCAGGTTTCTACCGCATTTCCCAGCACCGCACGCAGTTTATCGCCGAGTTGTACCGCACGTTCACACAGCTTTTCTTCATTGATGGCATCAATGACTGCATGGGCCGCCGCAATAGACAAAGGGTTACCAGCATAGGTTCCGCCCAAGCCTCCCGGCAACGGGCTGTCCATGATCGCGGCTTTACCCGCGACCGCTGAAAGCGGCATGCCACCTGCCAGGCTCTTTGCCATGGTCATCAAATCAGCCTGATGAGCGTAATGCTGCATGGCAAACAGCTTACCGGTGCGCGCAAAACCACTCTGCACTTCATCCGCAATCAGTACGATGCCGTGTTGATCGCAAAGCGCACGCAGCGCGGCAACGAATTCGGCGGGTGCCACATTGAAACCGCCCTCACCCTGCACCGGCTCAAAAATAATCGCGGCAACCTGCTGCGGTTCGATATCGCATTGGAACAGCGACTCTAATGAGCGGATGCTGTCCTGCACGCTGATGCCACGTGCCTCTGAAGGATAAACGGCATGGAACACCGAACCTGGGAATGGACCAAAGCCGACTTTATAAGGCTTCACTTTACCGGTTAGCGCCATGGTCATATAAGTCCGCCCATGGAAACCGCCACCGAAAGCAATCACGCCCGGACGTCCGGTATGACAACGAGCAATTTTAATCGCGTTCTCCACGGCTTCTGCACCCGTAGAGAAGAATGCTGTTTTGGTCTCACCTTCAATTGGGGTCAATTCATTGATTTTTTCCGCCAGGCCAACATAACTCTCGTAGGGCACAATCTGATAGGCCGTATGGGTAAAGTGCGTCAGCTGTTTTTCTATCGCTTGCACCACTTTAGGGTGGCGATGTCCCGTATTCAGTACTGCAATACCCGCTGCAAAATCGATGTATTCAGCACCCTCAACATCGGTAATAGTGGCGTTGTCAGCCTGCTGGGCATAGAAATCACACATTACGCCCACGCCACGCGGCGTCGCATTTTTACGGCGTTGATTAAAATCAGCGTTCTTCATGGTTCAAACCTTCTCTTCAAACGATAGGGTGCCTGCCTGAATTATTCAGGCATGGATTCAAACGTTAAAAATCACTTTAATTGTTCGTCGAGTTTCTTCGAGTCGTAATAATCACCTTGATAGGTGATTTTGCCCTCTTTCACTTTTATATAAGAAACACCGTGAAATTTAATCGGTTTGTTGGTTGCCGGACTTCCCGCCCACTCGCCGCTGTTAATGCCCGAGAATACCCATTCAAAAGCCACAATATCGTGGTTATAAACGGGTTTGCCGACCATCTGCCATTTCAAGTCAGGGACACCATCAATAAAGGCTTTAATGACATTTTTTTCCGCATCGCTGTTGCCTTTTACCGGTGTGCCTACTGCTGCGTCATAATAGGTCACATCTTTTGCCAGATAGGTGCCAGCCTGATGAGCATTATGTTGATTCCATGCGCTCATATAATGCTGCACCACTTCCAGTGGCGTTTCGCTGGCAAAGCAGCTGGAAGAAACAAACAGTGCTACGACCATTGCCATCTTTTTCATGATTAATACCCGCTCTTAAGATAAGTCACTCATGACGTGTTTAATGCGTGTGTATTCTTCTAATGAATACGCAGAAAGATCTTTTCCATAACCAGACTTTTTAAATCCGCCATGCGGCATTTCTGCGCAAAGGGGAATATGGTTATTAATCCAGACGGTACCGAAATCGAGATCACGGCTAAAGAGCTGTGCACGACGGTGATCGCGTGTCCATACGCTGGCAGCCAGACCGTATTCCACGTCATTGGCCATTGATAGCGCCTCACTTTCTGACGCGAAAGTTTGAATGGTCATCACCGGCCCAAATACCTCGTGTTGGACGGCTTCATCACTCTGCTTCAAGCCCGAAATAATCGTCGGCTCAAAGTAGAAACCCGGCCCACTACCCGCTTTACCACCTGTTTCGATGCGGGCGTGCGCTGGGAGACGGGCAATAAAGCCTTTGACTTGCTCCAGCTGATTCTGACTATTCAACGCGCCATAAAAGGCGTCTTGATCGTCTGGCTGACCAAAACGAAGGCTGCGCGCTTCACTGACTAATTTGTCGAGGAAGCCAGGATAATGTTCTTCCTCAACCAAAATCCGCGTTGCCGCAGTGCAATCCTGACCCGCATTAAAGAAACCTGCGGCACAGATGGTTTTCACTGCTTTATCGATATCGGCATCACCAAACACGATTACCGGCGCTTTACCTCCCAGTTCCAGATGGGCTTTGGTGAGATTGGCTGCTGCCGACGCCGCGACTTGCAAACCAGCGCGCACGGAACCCGTGATCGACACCAGCGAGGCAGCGGTGTGTGACACCACCAGCGAGCCACTTTCGGCTTTACCCAGCACCACATTAATGGCGCCTGCCGGGAAAAATGGCGCAGCCAACTCAGCCAGCAGTAAGGTGCTCAACGGTGTGGTATCACTGGGTTTTAACACCACGGTGTTTCCCGCCGCCAGTGCTGGGGCAATCTTCCACACCGCCATCATGAACGGATAGTTCCAAGGTGTGACCTGACCGACGATGCCCAACGGTTCGCGGCGAAGGGTCGAATTAAAACCCGCCATATACTCACCGGAAGCCTTGCCTTCCTGACAGCGCGCTGCACCGGCAAAGAAGCGAATGGCATCACAGGAAGCCGCAATCTCCTCCTGACGGATGAAGTGTTTCAGCTGACCGGTCTCTTCACTCTGGATATCGACGATGCGATCGCAGTGCTGCTCGATCGCATCGGCCAAGTGCAATAACGCGCGCTGACGTTCACTCGGCGTACTCTGTTTCCAGCTTTTAAACGCGACTTTGGCGGCGGCATAGGCCGCGTTGACATCCTCTTCATTAGCAAGGGGAGATAATGCATAGACTTCACCGCTCACCGGGCTGACCAGTTCGAACGTCTCACTGCCTGAGCCCTCACAGAAGGCCCCATTGATAAAGTGTTTTATCTTACGCATGCCACAGGCTCCTTTAATCATATAACATATTAGGTTTTATCATTATAATCACAAATCAGGCAACGTTTCTTTCACATTAATTTGATTGCACTCGCATATTTGCCCGTTCACCAATCCACAAGAGGCTGTTTCGGTAGTAGATTGTTTAAGCTGCTGATTGCGTTACTTTTCAGCCAATCGCGCCGCGACCAGATAAGGCAACTCATTGTTTCCAATGTGGATGTTTTATGTTATGAATGTGCATCCTGCCTCCCCAACACGAATAAGAAATCACGAGGACTATGATTACTCATGCTGTGATTTTTTCCCCTATTGGGCAGTCCAGTCGTTCCGATCAAATCGTGCAGCGACTGGCCAACGCGATAGTTTCAGGATTACTTGAAGCCAATGAGCAACTGCCGAATGAAGCGGATTTGGCCCGGATGATGGGCGTCTCACACATCACGATTCGCGAAGCGCTGAATACCCTGCGTGCCAACGGTTTGGTTTATACCGTGCGTGGCCGTAACGGTGGCAGTTTTGTCGCCAATAGCATTGATAAACAGGCATCGTCGCAACATCCGTTCAATTTGATCAGCACCGAATATCTGTCTGATCTCGGTGAATGGCACTGCGCGATTTTCTGTCATGCCGCGAAATTAGCGGCCACGCGCATGACGTCCAATGACATCGCCACACTGACGCAATTTGTCGATACTTTGGAGCACGCCACCAGCGCGGAAATGCGCAGCCAGGCAGATATGCGCTGTTTATTGACGATTGCGGCAAACTCGCAGTCAGCGAGAATTGCCAGTCAGGAACTGATTATTCAATCTGAATGGGCGTCACTGGTCACACTTTTATATAAGTCAGATGCGGCTCATCACACTACTGTCGATATTTATCGCAAGTTATTGACCGCATTTCGTGGTCATGATGAACTGGCTGCGGTTAATCTGGCGAGTGCGTTAATTAATGAATTAACGTCAAAGTTAATTGAATATAAAATAAGCTTTAAAGAGATTCTGTGAGGAGAGAACAGTGAGCGATGTCAGTCACCACGCGCGGATCGTCAATACGTTAGAAGAGCTATTCGCTGCAGTAACCCTCTCAACCAAAGCGCTCTCTAATCACGTCAACCACCAGCTCGCCACGCTTCCCGTGGCGGGCATCGCTGCTGACAAACAGCGTGAAAGCAGCCTGCGAAAAAGCCTCTACCCGTCGATTGAAAAAGTCCTGCTGGAGAGCCAGTTCTGTTCAGGTGCAGGATTTGCCAGCCATCTGGCCACTGAGAATCTCGCTCAGCCTTACTGGTTTTTGGAGTGGTGGTTTAAAAACCCGAAGAGCCATCAACAGTCTTGCTTAGATCTTGATCAAGCCACGCAGCAACGACTGGATTTCAGCACCTTTGAGTGGTTTAAAAATACGCCAGACGCGGAAGATGTTTATTTACACGGTCCTTATGTTGATTATGTCTGCACCTCGGCTTATACCATTACTGCAGCATCACCCGTAGTGATTGCAGGAAATATGGTAGGTGTCGCGGCTGTGGATATATTAGTGAGCCGCATTGAGGAAGCGCTGCTGCCTATTGTTAAGCAATTAAGCAGCAAAGTGATCATGACTAACAGTGATAATCGCGTAATATTCTCCAGCCACCTGCAATACCGCACTGGGTCACTGGTGAATATTGATGTGCCCTATCAAACGACGCAAAACGGTTTTTGTAAAATCTATTTCTTGTAAAAACCTGCCGCACGTCGCGGCAGGTTTTTCATCAAAACGAAATCATTTTTCCCGGTGCCAGTTTGGCACTGATGCCGAGCAAGGTTTTCGCTAACGGAATCGCCACAGGTGCCAGTTTTCGTCCGATCATCAACGGCGTATGTTTTATTGCCGTGAGCATCGAAAAATCACTGTTGGCGTTGACGATATCATCACGAATCGCTTTGCCAATGCGGACCGTCTGCGCAATACCATGCCCACTCCAGCCATGTACCGAGTAGATTTTGCCGTTCTTGCCGCCTTTACGACAATCCGTGGCACCGTTTAGCGTTAAATCCGTCGTACCGCTCCAGGCGAAATCCAGCTGAAGCGCGTCATGTTCGGGAAACACGGCGCGTAAGCGTGAGGTGAGGTAATCCACGGTGCGCGTGTCATCCCAGCGCATGCCCGTGCCTTGCCCACCAAATAGCAGTCGCTCATTACGCACTGGGCGGTAATAGTCGATCTGCAATTGAGTGTCATACACCGGTTTCCCCGTCGGCAGCAGAGTTTTAGTGCCACCGGCCACTGGCGAGGTCACCCCCACATAGGTATAAAACGGGATAGTGGTCGCGTTGTTTTCGTTGAGCAGAGTATGGGTCGCATCATGTACCGCGATCACCACGCCCTTGGTGGCGGTAATCACGCCCGCTGCGGTGTGAACGCGCGTCACGTTTCCCACCTCCTCAATCCGCATCACTTCACTCTGTTCATGGACCTGACCGCCATTCATCACAAAGCCGTAAATCAGGCCGCGATTAAGCGCCAGCGAATGAATCTGCCCGCCGAGATCGTCAAGCACGCCGCCGTAATACGCGTCCGATTTAATATGCTCATGCAGCTCGTAGCCGCCTAACACCGTGACGTTATCGTCACCGAGGAAGCGACGGGCATCCGCGGCCTGCACCAGGGCATTCATGTGGCCGGGATGAATCGCGGCGGTGATGTGTCCGCGTTGGCGATCCAAATCAAGGTGGTAGCGGCTCGCGATATCATCAATCAGCGACATGGCTTCGGTTGAAGTGAAATGCCACAGGCGTTTAGCTTCATCCAGGCTGAGATTATCCAGCATTGACTCCGCTTCCCAGCGTGCCAGTCCCGGCGTAAGTTGCCCGCCGTTGCGTCCTGATGCGCCCGAACCGATGGCGTTTTTCTCCAGTAATACCGTTTCAAGACCGGACTCAGCCAAATGGAGCGCCGTGGAAGCCCCCAGTAACCCGCCGCCAATGACTACGAATTCACACACTTTTTCACCATCCAATGGTGGAAAGGTTGTCCAGGGTGCAAGCGTCGACTCGTAGTAATTGGCCGGATTTCCCGGATCGATATTCTCGGTTTCGTCACATTGTCTGACCCAGTTCCAGTCACCATCAATGGCGGTGTGACTCGGTCGCGTAAATTTTGCATCGCGCATTAATACCGGCTTAATTAAATCGGGCTGTCTGTTCATCTATTAGTCTCGGTTCGTTAATCGCACCACAGGAAGATTCACTGTGAGTTTTATTGTTGGCTTTACTCGGAAATCATCACTTCACGCTGGGTTACACTGCAGTAAATAATCCAGCTAATGCCTATCACCGCCCAAATGGATCCCAGCATAAAGGCATCATGATCGAGATTGACCCACATCATTGCCACACACGCCAGGCCGCACAGCGGCAGTACCAGATTTTTAAACAGATCACTGAGGGTCGTGATTTGTTTATCGACAAAAACAAACTTCACTATGACGGAGAGATTGACCGCGCTAAAAGCCACCAGCGCACCGAAACTGATGAGCGAAACAGCGGTATCTAAATTAAAAAAGATTGCGCTGAGTGAAATAAATCCGGTGAGCAAGACGCAATAAAGCGGATTGTGCGTTTGAGGATGGATATAACCCAAAACTGGTGCCGTAACCGGATTGTTTTTCCCCATGATATGCAGCAATCGTGCTGCGCTGGCATGAGAGGCCAAGGCTGAAGCAACGGTATTCAGCAAGATGCCAATCAGGAATAGCGTTTGGAAGAAGCGACCACCAACGTATAAAACGATTTCAGGCATCGCCTCCATCGGATTTTTAAACATGGCGTTATTGGGATAATAAAGTTGAATAAACCACGCGGCGAGGAAGAAAATAGCTCCACCACTCAGTGCGGTATAAAACACCGCTTTGGGGATAACACTTTCCGGTTTGTCGGTTTCATCAGAGAGTGTGGTGACGGCATCAAAGCCAAGGAAAGAGAAGCACAGTACCGCCGCACCGCTGATCAGCGGCAGGATGCTGGCATTGCCATTAAACAGTGGGGTCACCGTGAGCACACGTCCACTGCCATAGGCGGTGTCGAGATCCTTGACCACCAGATAGACAAACACCCCCATCAGAATCACCGGCATGCCGACAAACAGAAAATTCACATTGGCCAGAATTTTAATGTTGCAGCAGTTGATATAAGTAATCAGGGTGGTGAAAGCGAGAATCGAAATCCACGGTGGAATCTCGGGCAACAACGTTTGTAGATAGATGCCGGCCAACAGTGAGTTAATCATCGGCAGGAAAATATAGTCTAACAGCGATGACCACCCCACCATAAAGCCAATATTATTGCCGCAAACATTCTTAGCATAAGTATAAGCTGAGCCAGCGCACGGGTGTAATTTCACCATGCGTCCATAACTGAGCGCAGTAAATAACACCGCTGCCAGCGCCAATAAATAAGCTAATGGCACACGACCTTCGGTTAATTTAGAGACGATACCGAAAGTATCAAATACCGTCATCGGCGTCATATAGGCAATACCGATAATGATCACTTGCCAGATGGAAAGATTTGTCTTTTTTCTTGAATTCAGGCTCATAGCAATTCCCATTCAATATGTCAGACACGCCGTTCTCTTCGCATGGCACCGGCGATGAATTGAAGTTTGGATTAAAGTCGGAAGGGGGGTGAGGCTACCCTCACCCACTAGGATTATTCTTTGACGGCACTCAAATCATAATGCTGCTCATTGCTCTTCTGGCTGAAAGGTCTGGCGATAAACATATACAGCGCACCCGACCCCACCACAATAAACAGACCGATCAACACAATCCATTTGTCGACGAAGCTTCCTTCACCTGGCTGCACCAGTAAATAGATGCCGCTCAGACCATAAATCAGCGCCAGAATATTCACCCAGATGCCCCAGCGGCCAATGCTCCATTCGCCTTGCGGTTTCCAGCCTTGCAGACGCTTGCGTAATGCGGCCAGCACCACCATCTGGAAGGAGATATAGATGCCCACTACCGCGAAAGCAGTAATACGCGCCAGGTTATCAGGCTGGTAATAAACCCAGATGCAAATCAACAGCGGCAAAGCACAACTGACAATCATGGCGTTATCCGGCACGTCATGCTTGGAGATCTTCGCCATCCAGCGACTGCCCGGCAGCATTTTGTCACGTGAGAAAGAGAACAACAGCCTGCTCAGCGCCGCTTGTAGCGAGAGAATGCACGAGAGCATCGCAATCACCGCCACCACGATGAAGACATTCTCCCCCATCGGCCCCAGCGCATTATTCAGAATCTCGGGAATCGGGTTCTGAATTTTGCCTGACACAATATCGTGCAGATTGGGATAGGACAGCAGATAGCCCAACACAGAAATCACTGCCGAAATCGCACCGAATACGATACTTAAAATCATGGCGACCGGGATTTTACGGCTCGGGTTTTGCACTTCCTCCGCCACGTTGCCACAGGCTTCAAAGCCAAAGAACATAAATAGCCCCAGCAGCGATGCCGACATAAAGGCACCCGTATAGCCACCGCTGGCACTCACGCCCATTGAATCAAAGATCACGCTAATCGGCTGCATGCGATGGAACAGCAATAAATAGATACCGAGAGCGATAACGCTGACGATTTCACACCAGAAACCAATACGCGCTACACGTGCCAGATTTTTGGTGCCGGACAGATTGATAGCCATCATCATTAACAGCAGCACCACCGACGTCATCAGCAGATTAATGGCGGTTTGTTCATAACCGAGCAAGGAAGCGACAAAGGTTGAGCTGTATTCGGCAATGGATGTGATGGTCACCACCAGTGCCCAGAGATACACCCATGCGGCAATCCAGGCATATTTTTTACCCCACAGTATGCGCGACCACGGATATAAGCCGCCGGTAATCGGGTATTGCGACGCGACTTCACCAAACACCATCGCCACCAGTAATTGCCCGCCCGCAGCAATCAAGATCCACCAGATAGAGGGCGGACCGGCCAGGGTCATCGCTAAGGCAAACAGGGAATATACGGCGGTGAGGGGGGATAAATAGGTAAAGCCCAGCGAGAAGTTAGACATCAAACCGATCGATCGTTTGAATTTTCGCTCTTCATGCTCGGCTGTACTGCGGGTATTTCCTGACGGGATAGTACTCATCAACGCCTCCAGAACCTTGACTGTAATGTTATGTCAGTATTTATAAAACATAATATGTTATATGTATATTGTGCGATGTCACAGTTTTGTTAAATTGCATATAACATCATGTTATTCAGCTGGTTTTCTGGGTATAGGTGTTTCTTATGAAGGGTTTAGGTCGCTGACTAAGAGGATTATGACGAGCAATACGGGGACTTAATGAGCATGGGCGGCGACTCACCGCCCCGCCATTCTCTGTTAAATACCGTGCAATTTTGCCAGCAACCACATGCGCTCAGAGGCAATGTCCGCATTCTCCAATAACCCCGCCTGATCCGCTAAACGGAAGGCTTCGCAGTAGTGCGATAAGCTGCGTGCGCTTTGCATGCCGCCCAGCAGGGTGAAGTGTTTTTGATGTCCATTTAACCAAGCGAGGAAAACAATCCCGGCTTTGTAATATTGGGTTGGTGCGGAGAACAGATGACGCGCCAGTGGAACAGTGGGGGCAAGAATCCTATCGAAAGTAGCGCGATCACCCTGCGCCAGTGCGTGGAGCGCACTGGTAGCCGCTGGTGCAATTGCATCCAGAATGCCTAACAGCGCGTGAGAGTATCCTTGCTCATCACCGGCAATCAGTTCGGGATAGTTGAAATCATCGCCGGTGTACATTTTGACAGCCGAAGGTAACTGGCGGCGCATCTCAATTTCGCGGTCTTTCTCCAGCAAGGAGATTTTAATACCCTCCACTTTCGCCTGATTTTCCCTGATCACCGCGAGACACACTTCCATCGCACTGTGAATGCTTTCACTACCCCAATAACCACGTAAAGCCGGGTCAAACATATCGCCGAGCCAGTGCAAGATAACCGGCTCACGCACCTGACGCAGTAACGTGCCATACACATGGATATAATCGTCCGGACCTTTCGCAATCGCCGCCAGGGCGCGGCTGGCCATCAGAATAATGCGTCCCCCGCAGGCTTCAATTGCCGCAATTTGCTGTTCATAAGCCGCAATCACATCTTGTACCGTGAGTCCGGTAAAATTTGTCAGGTGATCGGTTCCCGCGCCACTGGCGATACGAGCGCCAGGATAGGATTTCGCTTGCTCAACGCTGCGTTTGATCAGCGCCAAGCCCGTAGGCCAGTCCAACCCCATGCCTCGTTGCGCCGTGTCCATCGCTTCCGCAATACCCAACCCCAGTGACATCAGGTGGCGTCGATATGCCAGCGTGGCATCCCAGTCGATAGCCATATCGCTGTGCGGGTTTTGCATCTGCAGCGGGTCAGCCACCACATGCGCCGCCGCATACACCTGGCGATTAAACGTCGGTTTGACTGGCAGATGCCAATTGCGCTCACCTTGCAACACATAGCTGTAAGGTTGCCCGTTGCGATCCAGTAAACGAACTTTATTGCTGACAGACATGATTTCTATCCTTATTTCAGTGTTTAGCCAGATGCCCGGACGGCATCACGTCCTGCGCATTTTTAGATGTCGCGACCGGTAAACGCCGCACGCCGAGCAGCACAACGCTGCTGCACAGAATCACCAGCGATGCCGCCAGCCATACCGGTTGCAAGGTGTAATGTTGCGCGTAATAACCAGCAACGATTGGGGAGATGCCGCCTGCTGCCATGCCCATATTCATCACGAAGCCAATGGCAGAACCGCGCAGCGAGGGCGGGACTAATTCGGCGGTGAGTGACAGCACGATAGGCGTGATCGGATAACCGAGAAAACCCAGTATCAATACCAGCACGATCACCAGAGGCACTGAGAGATTGAGCGCCATCGCCGCCATTACCAACCCGCTCACAAAGGTGATACTCATCAGCAAGGTACGACGGCGTTTGAAGTCTCCCTTATCGCAATAACGTCCGAGTACGAAGCCACCCAGCGCACCGGTAATCCCCAGCAGGCTGGCAATGGTACCGGCAGTACCTATCGACAGATTTTTTACCTGCATCAGATAACTTGGCGCCCACAGCAACACAATCCACCAACCTGCCAACAGCACGAAGTAGAAGGCGGCCATTAACAGCACTGGCGCGTGGCGGAACAGCATTTTCAGTGGCACTTTTTCTGCAGCTTGACGGGCAATGAGCTCAGCGGGTTTGCGGTCGTTTTTCACCAGCACCAGATACAGCAGGGCAACCAACATACCCATGGCACCCGCGACATAGAACACCACGCGCCACCCGAAGATCGGTCCGAGCATGGCCCCCATCCAGGTGCCGAGAAAACCGCCAATCGGGTAGCCCATCCAATAGAGTGACATCACTGTGGTGCGCTGTTTCTCACTGGTGACATTGGCCACTTCCAACGATGCCGCAGGCCAGAAGATGCCTTCACCGATGCCCGTCATAACGCGATAGAAAATCAAGCTGGTAAAACTGCCCGCCACACCCGTTAACAAGGTGGCCAGCGAGAACATCATCAGGCCGAGAATTAACACGGGCTTTCCACTTAACTTGTCGGCGATGATGCCTGCAATAAACAGAAAGACGATAAAGCCAAAAAAGAAGGAGGAGAGCAGAATTCCGCTCTCGGCTTTGCCGAGACCAAAATCACCGGCTATCAGCCCTATCGCTGATGAAACCGTCATACGATCCACCGAGTACATCATGTAGCCAAGGCCGCATAACACGGTGACCAGAATCATTTTGCGGGTATCTGTATTCATCTTTTCCTCGACAATGTCTTTGACCGACGAAAACAGCTTTTCAGCTCTGTCAGATACGGTTAACCGTGCACCAGATGGCGAGTCTTACAGGTTTTGAGTACCTCATCCGGATCCTGAGTCCACCAATTAAGGCGGGAAAAAATCTCCACTTCATGCAGCCCAGCGTAGCCTTGCGCTTCAACAGCCATCCGCATGGCGCGGATATCGATGACGCCATCCCCCATCATGCCGCGATCCTCCAGCAGATCGCGGGTTGGGCTAAGCCAGTCACAGATATGAAACGCCAGCAGCCGCTTGCGTCCTGCGCGAGCGATTTCCTGGTTGAACTCGGCATCCCACCAGGTGTGATAGACATCGACCGCGATCCCGAGCCCGTCATCGCCCAGCTCGTCACAGAGATCATTGGCCTGTTTTAACGAGTTGATACACGCGCGGTCGGCAGCATACATCGGGTGTAACGGCTCAATGGCCAGCGGCATGCCACCTGCACGGGCATATTCCAGCAATGCGCTTAGCCCATCCCTAACTTGCTGGCGCGCACCCGGCAGATCCTTTGAACCCGGTGGTAATCCCCCGACCACCAGCACCAGACACTGCGCGCCTAATTCCAGCGCCTCATCAACCGCACGCTGGTTATCGATGAGAGTGGCCTGGCGCGCTTGGTGATCACTGCCGGGGAACATGCCGCCACGACAATAGCCGCTGACCGCCAATTCGTGGTGGCGAATCAGCCTAGCGGCCTCACGCAATCCCAACGCGGCAACCTGATCGCGCCACGGCGAAATGCCACGAATGTCATGACGCGCGCAGCCTTCAATGATTTGACGCAAATCCCACTGCTGGCGCACAGTGGCTGTGTTTAATGACAGTTGCTCCGGACGGGGTTGATTCATGATCGGCTCCTCAGCGCTCCAATGAAGGCAAATCGACCCAACGGCGTTCTTTCCAGCTTTTCAGTGCCAAATCCACCAACTGCAATCCCTTGGCGCCTTCCAGAAGATCCCAGCGATATTCACCCTCGCCCCACACGTGGCGTAAAAACATTTCCCACTGCACTTTGAAGGCGTTGTCGTAAACCTGGGTGTCGGGCACAGAAGCCCAGTCATCAAAGAAGTTATGAGTCTGACGAATATCTGGATTCCACACCGGCTTCGGCGTATTCACACTGGCCTGAGTAAAGCAGTCGCTTAACCCAGCAACCGCGGACCCTTTAATGCCATCAACCTGGAATGTCACTAAATCATCACGGCGCACGCGCACGCACCATGAGCTGTTGATTTGCACAATCGCACCGTTGTGCAGTTCAAAGGTGGCGTAGACGGCATCATCGGCGGTGGCATCATAAGGTTGCTGTTGCTCATCCCAGCGCTGCGGAATATGCGTAGCGCCAATGCAGCTGAGACTTTTGATTTCCCCAAACAGGTTGTCAATGACGTAGCGCCAGTGGCAAATCATGTCGAGGATGATGCCGCCGCCATCTTCACTGCGATAGTTCCAAGAGGGACGCTGCGCGGGCTGACGGTCGCCTTCAAATACCCAATAGCCAAACTCGCCGCGCACCGACAACACGCGGCCAAAGAAGCCGGATTCATTCAGCAGACGTAATTTCTGCAAACCCGGTAGCCAGAGTTTGTCTTGCACCACACCGTGACAAACGCCCTTTTCACGGGCGAAATGATACAAATCCATGGCATCATCCAATCCCATCGCGACCGGTTTTTCGGAGTAAACATGTTTGCCTTTGCTGATGGCTTTTTTTAATAAAGCCGGGCGCGCTTGCGTGGTCGCCGCATCAAAAAAGATGATGTCATGCGGATTATTAAGCGCCTCATCAATATCAGTGCCCCAGCGCTCAATGCCATAAGCCTGCGCCAACGCGGCGATCTTCTCCGCATTGCGACCAATCAAAATGGGGTCCGGCATCAGTCGATCGCCGTTGGCGAGAGGTACACCTCCCTGCTCACGAATCTGCACAATGGAGCGGATGAGGTGTTGATTCTTTCCCATTCGTCCGGTCACGCCGTGCATGATGATGCCCACTGGAATCTGTGCCATGTATTCACCTCAACTTAGTTTGTGATGGAAGTAACACGTTCAACATCTGCTTTCACACATCAACGCGCGCTGATTCATAATCAATCAACTAACTGGTTGATGACGTCACTATAGTGTTCATCAATGCGGCTGACTTTGATCGAATTCACATAACCAACTAGTTAGTTGAAATTCTTTTTACCCTTGTTTTATGCGCAAAAAGAGGCACTATAATGCTCAGAAAAACAGTGATGTGTGGGGATTCTGCTTTGGTTGATCGTGTCGCAAGCAATATTGATGAAGTCACAGACAAGCAGGTGCGGATACTGATGGCCGCGCGTGCCGAGTTCGCTGAGAAGGGATTTGACGGTGCGCGTGTTGACAGCATTGCCGAACGTGCCCACGCTAATAAACAACTGATTTACTATTACTTCACCAACAAAGACATTCTCTTTACCAGAGTGTTAGAAGAAGCTTATCGCGATATACGTGAACAGGAAGCGGCGTTGAATCTAGACCATTTGCCCGCCGATCAGGCCATTTTGCAATTGGTCGAGTTTACCTGGCACTACTATCTCAAAAATCCCGAGTTTATCCGCCTGCTGAACAGTGAAAACCAACTCAAAGCACGGCACTTAAAAGACTCGGATGTCACTGTACAGATCAACCAGAGCTGGAGCAGCATTACCCATCAGCTGTTACAGCGGGGCCGCCAAGAGGGCTGCGTGCGCGAAGAGATTGATGTTATGCAGCTCAACATCAACATCTCGGCGCTGGGTTTCTTTTATCTGATTAACCAGTCCACCCTCTCCATTATCTACCAGCAAGATCTCAGTGCCAAAGCGGCGCTCGATGAGCGCCTGCGTGTGATGAAAGAGTGTATTGCGGCGTGGATTAAGCCTTAGACAACCGCTAAAAACGATAATCCACCGTCAGCACCACGTTACGCGGTTCCCCATACAATACTTGGTTATAGAAACCGTTCATCACCGTGTAGCGCTGATCAAAGAGATTGTTGATGTTAACGGTGATATCCGCTTGTGACGTTAAAGCATAACGCGCCATCAACGAAGCCACCGTATAAGACTTCTGTGTCGCACGTGTGCTGCCCGAAGGGCTGGTGGCGGCCAACCAGCTACTACTCTGCCAATTGGCACCCGCCCCTATCGTCAGGGCATCAAAACGGCCAGGAAGTTGCCATGTCGTGAACAACCTTGCAGTGGTGCGGGGTAACTGTGGATTTAAACGCGAACCGTCGCTGTCAGCGGCAGCAAAGTTCGCCACCCCCAAGGAAAGATTCCAACCCGGCGACAGCTCGCCCTGCAAATCGACTTCGATACCTTTTGAAACCGTGCCATTGCTGGCCTTATAAGCCTGACTGCCATCTGGCAACAAATAGCCGTTATCCAACGTGGCAACATTATTGAGATGAGCATCAAACAAGGCTAACGACGCATTGAATCGCCCGTCGAAATAGCGCCCTTTTATCCCGATTTCGCGATTATTACCACGGGTAGGTTTCAGCACTTGGTTATTACGGTCACGGTAGGTTTGCGGATTGAAAATCGTGGTGTAGCTGGTGTAGAGCGAATACGTGGGATTCAGCGCGAAAATCAGTCCGGCGTAGGGTGAAAGCGCGGATTTCTTTTCATAATTAAAATCTGTACTGCCGTCACTCTGGTTGATTTTATACTGGCTAACACGTGATCCGACAATCAGCTTAAGCGGGTCAGCCAATGACAAGCGCAGTGCGCTGTAAAATCCACGCTGAGTGATTTCAGTGTGTGTTCTTGTCCAATTTGCCAGGCTGAAATCCGGCTACGGATAGTCGCCGTTCCACTGATAAATACTCCCTAACGGACTACTCGGATACACAAAACCACTGCTGTACTCATCACTGATGCGTTTCGATAGCATCAGTCCCATCACCATTTCATGTTCCCGCCCAAGCAGGCTAAAGGGTCCGCTGGTCTGCACATCGAGACTGTTCTGCCGGGACGAAGCACGACTGGCTAACGCGATGGGAATCAGCCCTTCGCCACTGTTGCGGTCAGGATAACCCAGAGAGGAAAATAGCTTTGCGTCAGACTCTGTGCGTTGCTGACTAAAGTGAGTTTTGAGATTCCAGCCGTTATCAAAATTATGTTCCAGGCTGGCAAAGGCCGTGCGCAGGGTATTATTCCAATGGCTCCAGTTAGCCGCCGAATTAACGGAACGTGACCAGTGCGTTTCTGAACCGTCACTGTACCAGCGCGGCACGCCGCCCCAGGTGGTGCCTTTGGGCTGAATGATTTGTGCATCATAGCCGACACTGAGCGTCGTATCGTCGCTTAAATCCGCATCTATTACCGCATACAGCGCCTGCTTCTTCTGTTGATAACGATCCAGCCAGCTGTGTCGATCCTGATAGCTGCCGACGACACGCGCCCGCACACGCCCGTCTTCCGTTAGTGGAACAGAAACATCCGCCATGGCGCGGTAGTTATCCCAGGAACCCGCACTCAATGTGGTATGTGCCTGAAACACCTCGCTGGGTCGTTTGCGCACTAAATTCACTGAAGCGCCAGGATTGCCAGCCCCGGTTAATAGCCCGGTTGCACCCCGCACCACTTCGATACGGTCATAGAACGCGGTATCGAGAAAACTCGCGCCATTAACAAAGCTGGTGGGTACACCGTCAAACTGAAAGCTATCGATACTGAAGCCGCGTGAATAAAAATCGACGCGTTCACTGTCGAGCGTCCGCGAGGTAATGCCGGTTGTGGCTTCCAGCGCCGATTGCACACTGGTCAATTGCTGGTCATCCATCCGTTGCCGGGTGAGCACCGAAACGGACTGCGGCGTCTCTTGCGGAGAAAGCGTAAGTCCCGTTGCCGCACGGGTCTCACCCGTGGTGTAGGAAGCGGTCTGTTCAGTGGTATCACCTAACGAGGGAGTCCCCTCTACCGTCAGTGTTTGTTCCTCAGCCCTTGCCAGGGTTGACGAAACAAGCAGTATCGTAGCGAGTGGCACATGACGTGATAAGTCCCAGTTTTGTTTCATTTTCTTCCCGGTTGGTAGCGAATAGTGTGATAAATTCTGCATTCAAACGAGAATCATTTTCATTTGTCTGTTGTAACCGGTAAATGCCGTGACAGTCACTTTATGAATGCGTTAAACGCACGTATCGATGATGATTGTTAACGCTAACGCGATCGCGCTAGGATGCCGTTTTCCTGCCCGGAGGCTGCCATGAAATACCCTGACCTGAATCTGCTACTGGCATTGGATATTCTGCTGGAAGAGGGCAGCGTCGCCGCAGCAGCGCGACGGATGAATCTCAGTGCACCGGCAATGAGCCGCACATTGGGAAGGATTCGAGAGACCCTGGGTGATCCGGTGTTCGTTCAGGCTGGCCGCAAATTGGTGCCAACGCCGCGCGCACTGGCTTTACGTGACCAGGTACGAAGTGCTGTAGAACAAGCAACACAGGTCCTCACGCCGGGTGAACATGTGCAATTACAGGAAGTGACGCGTCGTTTTAATGTCCGCGCCAATGATACTTTTGTCGGGCTTTACTCGGGACGTCTTCTCGATGAGATGGCAAAAGCCATGCCGCGTGCAACGCTTCACTTTGCACCGGAAGAGGACGATGTCGATGTTGAGATGCTGCGCAGTGGTCGTATTGATCTTCTCATCAGTGCGGCTCGCCAGCTAGGGCCAGAGATTCGTGTACAGCCGCTGTTTACCACCCGGTTTGTGGGGATGGCGCGGGAAGAACATCCGATTTTTTCTCTGGACATCACACCTGAGCAACTCGCGCAGTGGGGGCACATCAGCATATCAAGGCGTGGTAAAGACAGTGGTCCCATAGACCGTGTTTTAGGCGAATTGGGCCTGCGACGTCAGGTTTCTCTGATTGTCGCCACCCCTTACAGTGCTATTTTCGCCCTACTGGATTCTAATTTGCTACTCCCAATGCCCGAACATCTTGCGCGTAGCGCATTGGCCGCTGGACTTCGTGTACGTTTGTTTGAGTTACCTATCCCTCTCGAAACCGTACCCCTGACTCAGGCCTGGCATCCACGCTTTCAGCAAGATGCGGCACACCGCTGGTTACGCCAAACCATCAGGCAACTTTGCAACGAGGATGAATAACGGCCCCCCTATCCGTGCGTTTAGCGCACGGATAGATTCGAAAAAGCTCACTTTTATGCACCGTGACGCTTCTCTACATTGAGTCTTCACTCTCACTGACTTAGGGAAGCCGATGAACGGAGCGCTATCTTTCCCGGCTAATACATTTCTGACCTGCATTAAATACTGCGATATTACTTCACCGCGTGCCACCTATATCCTGCGGGCGCTGCTGGCGGCTAATCTCGCCTTGGTAGCCGCCTATTGGCTGGAACTGGATATGCCCTACTCGGCGGCTTCAACGGTTCTGCTGGTGCTGAACCCCGTTCAAGGTGCGGTATTAGGCAAGGGAAAATGGCGATTGATTGGCACGTTAATGGGGATGGTGGTTGCACTGGCTTTAATGGCGGCTTTCACCCAGCAACCGTGGTTGTTTGCTATCGCAGATAGCCTCTGGTTGGGGGCATGCGTAATGGCGATGAGCGTGTTGCGTCATTTCCGTGCCTCTGGCGCCGCCGTCGCCGGTTACACCATTGGGTTGGCAACACTTGGTGCCATGCAACACCCTGAATTGGCGTTTGAACATGCTGTCGGACGCGCTTCTACCGTAGCATTGGGTGTCATTTCATTGGGACTGGTTAGCGCCCTGTTTAGTCGCCGAAGTCTGAGCGGGAAGGTTACTTCGCAGCTATGGCACCTGACACAGCAAACTACGCGAATACAAGCCGAATATGACCGCACGCCCCTGCAACGCCAGTTGCTGGCTGAACTGTATGGCGTGGATGATTTACTGGCCGCTGCGCGTCAAGAGTCCCCTCTGCTGGCACAACAAACGCCCATTATTCGCCAGGTGATGGATTTGCTGTTGGTGAACGCCACCATGCAGGCATCAACTCAACATGCACGCTGGCAGCAGAATAACGACCTACTTCAACGAGGCCCCAGTCATATTCCTGCGGCACAAGTACAGTTGCGCGCCGCACTCAAAGCAGAAACATTGCCGCCGAATGAACACCTGCCGATGGAAAACCTGCTGCGCGTACTCACTCTGCTGAGCAGTCTGGATCATGTACCGGTTCGCCAATCGTTGCCGCCTGTCGCTTTTCATCGTGACTGGCGCGGAGCCTGGCGTAATGGCCTGCGTGCCGCGATAACCCTGCTGGCAGCCTCCGCGCTGTGGATAGGCAGTGGCTGGTCAGACGGTGACATTATGCTATTGGTTATTGCACCCTATTTTGCCCTGCTTTCTACGGCCCCCCAACCGGCCGCGGGCGCACGAAAATTTTTGCTTGGGACGCTGTTTGCCCTACCGATGGCCTTTATTTGCGCCTTTGTGTTGCTGCCGTTGATCAACGGCTTGCCCCTGCTGTTAATCGTACTAAGCCTTTTCTGGTTGCCTGGCATTTATGCCACCAGCATGCCGCAACATATGCTGAGCGGGCTGGCCTATTTGGTTGGATTCAACACGTTAACGGCAGCCACGAATCCGATGGTCTACGACGCGGCACAATTCCTTAACTGGTCGCTAGCGTGGTTGCTGGGCACGGCAGCCACGCTGTTGGCGTTTCAACTCATGCCGCGTCGGCCTGAGCGACAAGTTGTGCGACTCCAGAAACAGATTCGCCATAACCTGGTCACATTGCTGTCAGGAAAAAAGGTTTCAGCTACGCGCTGGCAGCAGCATCAACAACATCGCCTGGCACAGCTGGTGGGGTTACTGCGCGCGCAGCCTCAGCAACAGCAACAGGCTCTGCAACAAGGTTTAGTGGCATTGAATCTGGGCCGTGCATGGTTAGCGCTGCCTCATGCTATTCAGACTTCCCAGCAGCAAACCCTCATCACCCTTTTGCAGCAGCGCATAACACGTCGTGCTCAGCAGCCCTCATTAGCGGCAAAACATATGGTGCGTGCCGCTCGAAACTTAGCGATCAGTGGTGACAACGTCACGCTGATAGCGCATTTAACCTCAGCGGCCCAATTGCTGCAGGCGATGGCCGCAGGAGAAACCGATGCTCAGTGAAGTCTCTTTGGCGGGTATCTATCTGCCACCGTTTTTTATCTACCTGTGCATCACCTACCCGCTGTTTATCGGGCTGCGTCTGTGTCTGATGCGCAGCGGCATCTTGCGATGGGTCTGGCACCCGGCGTTAGTGGAGTTTTCTCTCTCTTTCACTCTTTTGGCGGTACTGATTCTTTATGTCTAATCACGCGTTTACTTGGAAATCGTCTCTCAAGGCTTTGTTCACCCTGCTGATGGTGGGCATCGCGCTGTTTCTGGCCGTCACGTTGTGGCGGGCGTATGTACTGGCGCCGTGGACCCGTGATGGTCGAGTCAGTGCCCAGGTCATTCGCATCGCACCGGAAGTCTCCGGCACGGTTAGCCAACTCACAGTGGGAGACAACCAGTATGTGGCAAAAGGCGCATTGCTTTACAACATTGACCCTGCCCGGTTCGAACTCGCCGTCAGCACGGCTCAGGCACAGTTGAATGAAGCCACCGCCACGCTGTTGCAAAAGCGTGAGGAGGAGAAGCATCGCCAGCAAATGGGAGCCCTGATGGCGGCAGAGGATAGGCAGCGCGCGCGCGAAGCCGCACTCGTGGCAGAAGCGCAACAACAGCAGGCGCTGGCAGCGCTGTCCCTGGCGCGCCTGAATCTGCAACGTGCCGCCATTCGCGCGCCAGTTGATGGATACGTCACCCATTTGCACTTACAGCCCGGTGATTATGCCGTGGCTGGCACACCGGATATTGCGTTGGTGGATGCACACAGCTTCTGGGTCACCGGCTATTTCGAGGAGACCAAATTGCAACGCATGCAGATTGGCGATCGCGTGCATATCCGCCTGATGGGGCAAGAGACAATGCTTGCAGGCCATATCGCCAGCTTTGGTCGCGGCATCAGTGACAGCAATCAAATATCAGATACGCAAGGGTTGCCCAGTGTGGAAGCTACTTTCAGCTGGATTCGCCTGGCCCAACGCATCCCGGTGCGTATTGAATTCGATGCGCTGCCTGACAATCAATTACTGACCGCTGGCATGAGTTGCAGCATCGCGGTCATAGGCAATCGCACACCACAAGGTCGCCTCACTTCGCTGCTCACCCGCTGGCTTTAATCATATCAAGGAGATGTTATGCAACCGACTTCCACTGCCTTTACCGTGCTCAACGTGAGCCGTTTCCCGATGGTGACACTCAACCAACAGGCTGTTAGTGCAGGCTATGCGCAACAATGGATTGAGGAGATGACTTACCTGTTGGAACAGGGCACGCCCTTTGTGATGGTCTATGACCACATGCGTGCAGAAGAGAGCAATGCCGATCGAGAATTACGCAGCCGCTGGCTGATTGAACATCGTAAAACACTCAGTCAAATCTGCCGGGGGATGATCAGCATCGAAAGTGATCTCCAGCGCTGTGAGCAACTGGCGAAAATGCGCAAGCTATTCGGCATTTCACACCAGTTAGTCAGCTCAGAACCCTATGCCATGGCATTGATCGAACGTTGGCTAGCCTAAACTTTTATTACTGCGCTAGCCATCCACCATCCATATTCCAGGCAGCACCGCGCACCTGTGCTCCGCCCTCACTACACAGGAACAGCACCAGTGCGCCCAGCTGTTCTGGCGTGACAAACGCTTGCGCGGGCTGTTTCTCTGATAACAGGGCCAGCCGCGCGGCTTCCGGGTCTTCGCCCGCCGCAATGCGCTTGTCGATTTGCTGCTGCACCAGCGGCGTCAGTACCCAACCGGGACAGATAGCATTACAGGTAATCGGTGATTGCGCGTTTTCCAAGGCGATCACTTTAGTTAGCCCCACCACACCATGTTTTGCCGCCACATAGGCTGATTTCTCTTTCGATGCCACCAGACCGTGTACCGAAGCGATATTAATGATGCGTCCCCAGCCGCGTGCTTGCATGCCCGGCAACGCGGCACGACTGGTGTGAAATACCGACGACAAGTTAATGGCGATAATAGCGTCCCATCTTTCTACCGGGAATTGCTCAACCGGGGCGGTGTATTGAATCCCGGCATTATTCACCAGAATATCCAGCGCGCCGTATGTCTCCTCAATCCAGGTGATCATCGTGGCAATCTGTTGGGGGTCCGACATATCCGCAGCGTGGTAATCCACCTCCGCGCCGGTGGCGGCGATCAGCGCTTTAGCCTGCTCCACGTCACCAAAGCCGTTAAGAATCACCGTTGCGCCTTGTTGCGCCAACTGCTGCGCAATACCTAAACCAATGCCGCTGGTTGAGCCGGTGACCAAAGCCACTTTTCCTGTTAATTGCATTGCGTCATCCTCCTTTAGACAATGCCGGTGAGGTAGAACACCCCAATCACAAACAGCACCGCCAGACTTTTAATAATGGTAATGGCGAATATGCCGCCATACGCCTCTTTGTGGCTTAAACCGGTGATCGCTAACAGCGTGATGACAGCGCCATTGTGTGGCAGCGTGTCCATCCCCCCACTGGCCATGGCCGCGACGCGATGCAGCACTTCCATCGGAATGCCTGTCGCCTGCGCCGCCTCGATAAAGTGTTCGGCCATTGCTGCCAGCGCGATACTCATGCCGCCTGAAGCCGAACCGGTGATCCCCGCCAACACCGTGATGCTAATCGCTTCATTCAGCAGCGGATTTGGGATCGCCTGCAACACGCCAGACAGCACCACAAAGCCCGGCAGCGCCGCGATCACTGCGCCAAATCCATATTCAGATGCGGTATTCATGGCCGCCAGCAGTGCACCCGCCACCGCGGTGCGGCTACCTTCCGCCAGTCGTCCACGAATATTGCGCCAGCCGAAGATCAACACCACCAGAATGCCGCTCAGCAATGCGGCCTGCACGGCCCAAATCGCAGTGCTTTTGACGATATCAGTAACAATTGGCGTGGGATTGCCAGGCAGCGTGACACTGCTGTGCGCACCGTACCAGGCAGGAATCCAATAGGTGAAACAGAGATTGAGAACCCCTACCAAAATCAGCGGTAGAATGGCAATCGCCGGATGCGGCAGTTGCACATTCTCAGCGGTTTCCGGCTCATTCTTCAGGTTGGTACCGTACTGCTCGTTGTTGGCTTGCGCCTTACGGCGTTGACGATCCAGCCAAGCTAAGCCAACCACAATAATGAACAGTGAACCGATCAACCCCAACCATGGCGCCGCCCAGGCGTTAGTACCGAAGAAACTGCCGGGAATAATGTTTTGAATCTGCGGCGTACCGGGAAGCGCATCCATGGTGAAGGAGAACGCGCCCAATGCGACTGTAGCGGGGATCAAACGCTTGGGAATGTTGCTTTGACGGAACAGTTCGGCAGCAAAAGGGTAGACCGCAAACGCCACCACAAACAGCGAGACCCCGCCATAAGTCAGCAATGCACACACCAGCACAATCACTGGGATGGCGTGGCGACGGCCCAGTAATGCAATCGCCGCCGTGACGATGGAACGTGAGAATCCTGAGAGTTCAATCAACTTGCCAAAGATGGCCCCGAGCAGGAAGACCGGGAAGTAGAGCTTCACAAAGCCCACCATCTTTTCCATAAACAGACCACTGAACACGGGCGCAACCGCTGCCGGTTCGGTGAGTAATACCGCTAACAGCGCGGCGATCGGGGCAAACAGGATTACGCTATAGCCGCGATATGCGGCCAACATCAGCAACCCAAGCGCAGCGAGGGCAATGACGACACTCATGTTGCTTCCTTATTATTTTGTGGATACTGAGCCAGGTGCGCATAAATGCGCACCCTACGAAAACCGCACCGAACAACGTAGGGACGCCATTTATGGTGACCGAAAACCGCACCGAACAACGTAGGGACGCCATTTATGGCGACCGAA
>NZ_MLFR01000036.1 GCF_002095475.1 Pantoea rwandensis | reverse complement strand
CGATAGACGAGTATCTGCACGCCAGATTGGGCATTGGGTCGATAGACGAGTATCCGCACGCCAGATTGGGCATCGGGTCGATAGACGAGTATCCGTGCACCACATTTTTCATCGGATCGAGAGGCCGTTTTCCGTAGGGTGCGCATTCATGCGCACCGGGAAATCAACCTGGTCCACTCACCGAATGGCGTCTTACCAACGTCGGGCTAAACATGTTGGTCACTTCCGGCATTTCGGTGCCGTTGGCTAGCGCCAGTGCCAGCTGTGCCGCCTGCTGTGCCATGGTGACGATTGGATAACGCACCGTGGTCAAACGCGGGCGCACATACCGCGACACCAGCACATCATCAAAACCAATCAGCGACATCTCTTCCGGCACACGAATGCCATTATCGCTTAACACCGCCAGCGCACCGGCCGCCATTGAATCGTTGTAACAGGCCACCGCTGTGAACTGTTTACCGCGCCCCAATAATTCAGTCATCGCCTGCTCGCCACCCACTTCATCCGGCTCGCCCCACGCCACTAAACGATCGTTAGACGGCAGTCCGTGCTCTTTCAGCGCATCGTAATAGCCTTGCAAGCGGTCTTCGGAGTCGGAAATCGGGTGAGTCGAGCAGATAAAGGCGATTTGCGTGTGCCCTTGCTGAATCAGGTGGCGTGTCGCCAGCCAGGCTCCGTAACGGTCATCAAGCGCAATACAGCGTGACTCAAAGCCTTTCAGCAGACGATTGAGCAGCACCATACCGGGCACCTGCTTCATCAGTACTTCTAAATCCGCATCAGGGATTTTCTTAGCATGCACCACTAAGGCGTCGCAACGATGGCGCATCAGTTGCTCAATCGCCTGGCGCTCTTTTTGCTCGATGTGGTAACCGTTACCAATCAGCAGGAAGTTGCCGGTGGCACCTGCCACTTCATCGACCGCTTTCACCATCGCGCCGAAAAACGGATCGGAAACGTCACCCACCACCAGCCCGAGCGTTTCGGTGGATTGCTGCGCCAGGGCGCGTGCGTTGGCGTTCGGGTGATACTGCAACTGCTCCATTGCCTGGGTCACGGCGAGGCGTGAACTCTCGCTGGCTTTGGGCGAATTATTGATGACACGGGAAACGGTCGCGACCGATACCCCTGCCATGCGGGCAACATCCTTAATGGTAGCCATGCGATTACTTGCATCCGGGAAAACGTTTACACATCCCCCCAGTGTTACGGAAAACACTACCTGTAGCAACCCGTCAGAATGCCAGCGCTGTCGCAAAAGCGCGGAAATTAAGGGGATTCAGCCAGCCTTTAGCACGCCAACCCCCTCATGGTATGCTGCTATCCATTATTACACCTGTCTGCCGGATCCATAACCATGAAAACTCGCGTGCCGCACCTGGCGCACTGGGGCGCTTTTACTGCCGTCACTGAAAATGATCGCCTGATTGGCTGCGATCCCTTTTTTGCTGACGCCGACCCTTCACCGATGCTCAATACCATCCCGGAACTGGTCTACTCGGATAAGCGTATCCGCCAGCCAATGGTGCGTCGTTCATGGCTTAAATCCCGCGAGAACAGCGACCGCACGCTGCGTGGACGTGAAGATTTTGTGGCCGTGGATTGGGATACCGCGCTGGACCTGGTGGCTGAAGAGAATCGCCGTGTGCGCGATCGCTATGGCGCTTCCGGTATTTTCAACGGTTCTTATGGCTGGTCTTCAGCGGGCCGCGTTAACCATGCACGTACTTTGATTCGCCGTTTCTATTTTCAGGGGGGCGGCGGTGTTGATCAGCAGGGTAACTACAGCTGGGGCGCGGCGCAGTTCTTCCTACCGTATGTGATTGGCACTTATATGCCGCTCACCGGCCGCGTTACCGATTGGCCAGATGTGGTTGAACATGCGGATATCTTTATCGCCTTTGGTGGGCTGGCCCTCAAGAATGCCCAGGTGGCTTCGGGCGGCGCTGGGCAGCACAGCCTGAAACCAGCACTGGAGCAGCTCACCGCCAAAGGCACACCGATTATCAACATCAGCCCGATGCGCGATGACTGCCCAGCCTTCGTCAATGCCGAGTGGATTCCGATTCGCCCGAATACTGATGTGGCGCTGATGCTGGCGCTCGGTTTTGAGATTACGCGTCGCAATGCGCTGGACGAAAGCTTCCTTGCCAGCCACTGCACCGGTTGGCCGCAGCTGCGTGAATATCTATTAGGTGAAAACGACGGACTCGCCAAAACGCCGGAGTGGGCGAGTGCCATCACCGGGATTCCGGCGGCGCGTATTGCGTTGCTGGCACAACAGCTGATTGGCAAACGCAGCTTTATCACCTGTTCTTACTCGGTACAGCGTGCCCATCGCGGTGAACAGCCGTACTGGATGATGATTGCGCTCTCCTCAATGCTCGGACAGCCAGGCTTGCCGGGCGGCGGCTTCTCCTTTGGTCACGGTTCGATGAACAGCGTCGGCAATCCGCGTCAGGAAGGGCCCGCGCCGATGATGAGTACCGGGCCAAATCCCGGCAACTTCTCGATTCCGGTGGCGCGCATCAGCGACATGCTGCTTAATCCCGGTCAGCCCTATAACTTCCAGGGCGAAACCCTGCACTATCCCGATATCCACCTGGTGCACTGGGCAGGCGGCAATCCTTTCCACCACCATCAGCAACTCAATCGCTTAGTTGAAGGCTGGCAGCGCCCGGACACCGTGATCGTGCAGGATATTGTCTGGACCCCGGCGGCGCAGATGGCGGATATCGTTTTACCGGCCACCACCACGCTGGAACGCAATGACATCGGTGGCTCCTCGCGTGATCGCTTTGTCTTTGCGATGCATCAGGCGGTGAAACCTCAGCATCAGGCGCGCAATGATTTCGATATTTTCGCGGATATTGCCGATCGTCTCGGTTATCGCGATGTGTTCACTGAAGGGCGCAATGAGATGCAGTGGATTGAACACCTGTATCAGCAGTGCGCGGTGGCCCATGCGCGCAAAGATATTCACTTCCCGGAGTTCGGTGAATTCTGGGAGCGCGGCTTTGTTGAGATCCCGGAAGGCGGTAAACCGTATGTATTTATGGACGATTTCCGCGCTAACCCGATCGCGCATCCGATCCAGACCGCCAGCGGAAAAATTGAGCTGTTCTGTCAGACTATTGCCGATTACCAGTTGGACGATTTCGCCGGTCACCCTGAGTGGCGTGAGCCGCAGGAGTGGTTAGGTGCGCCGCTGAGCGAAGATTTCCCGCTGCATATGATCTCAATACAGCCTTCAGATCGTCTCCATAGCCAAATGGACGCTACGGCGACGGTGCAGGCAAATAAAACCGCCGGGCGTGAAACCCTGTATATGCATCCGCAGGATGCGAGCGTGCGTAACATTGTGGATGGCGATGAAATTGAAGTCAGTAATACGCGTGGTCGTATGTTGGCAGGGGTACGGCTTACCGATGGCTTAACACCCGGCGTGGTGATTATCTCCACCGGCGCCTGGTTTGATCCCGGATTCGGCCGCGCATGGCAACCGTGGGACCGCGCGGGCAACCCGAACGTGCTGACGCTGGACATCGGCACCTCATCGTTAACCCAGGGACCTAACGCCATGAGTTGCCTGGTGGAAATCAAAAAACACCTGATGTGAATGGGGTGCTAACAATCTCACTGCTGGTTACATTTTGCGGGTAACTGTTGCGTTTGAGAGATGGTTTCCCATCGTGCCACCTTGCTAAAGTCAGGGTCCCAGAGGTATTGATGGGTGAACATCAAAAAGTTTTCTTGATTACACCGACCTGCGCAGATGCGCAGGTTTTTTTTGCCCGCACGTTTCGCTAACGAACTGATACACAGTTTTCCTGTCATCACGTCGTACCTTTCTTTATAACTGCAGTTAATAAGCTTGGATTACTCCTCTACCGCAGCGGAATGCTATGCCCCCGATTAAAAAATTTCTGGGAAAAGACCAGATTAAAGCCCCGTTTAACCCTTTTCGTTTTCGCCTGATTTGTCTGGGTGTGTTGAGCTGCATGGTCGTGTTGCTGATCTTCGTCGGTGACCTGCAACTGATTAAGCATCCGATGCTGGAACATGAGGCCGATCAGCGTTCGTTGCGCACCGTCACGTTGCCGACCAGTCGTGGCACATTGCTGGACCGTGACGGCCAGGCATTGGCGCTGAGCGTGCCGGCGCGAGACATCATTGCTGACCCCATGCGTGTGCTGGAAGCTAACCCCGATTTCAGTAATGCCAAGTGGACTTACCTTGCATCGGCGTTGAATTTGCGCCCGGAAGAGTTGCGCGATCAAATCACCGCGAATCCCAAGAAGCGCTTTCTTTACCTTGGCCGGAAAATTGAACTGGGCATTGCAAAAGATATTGCCGAGTTGCACCTCAAGGGCATCAGTTCGGTCTATAACGACAGCCGTTTCTACCCAATGAGTGAAGCGGCCGCGCCATTAATTGGCATTGTCGGTGCTGACAGTACCGGTCTGAATGGGCTGGAGAAAGGCTTTGATCATGTGCTGCAAGGCGAGCCGGGCAAAGAGGTTTATCGCCAGGACAAAGAGGGCAATATCGTGGCGATGCTGGATTATGAGCCGCCCAAACAGCCACCAACCGTTCAACTGAGCATTGATAAGTTTGACCAGTTCACGCTCTACAGCAAACTGCGTGATGGTGTATTGCTGAACAAGGCTGATTCGGGTGCGGCGGTGTTGATCAAAATTGATACCGGCGAAATTCTGGCGATGGCGTCCTATCCTTCGTTCAACCCTAACAACTACGAGAATGCCACACCCGCCCAGATGCGTAACACCGCGATCAATGACAGCTACGAGCCAGGATCGACGGTAAAACCTTTGGTGGTGTTAGAGGGATTGGAGCGTCATTTAATCCGCCCCGACTCCGTGCTGGATACCTCGCCTTACACGGTAAACGGCCACCTGATCCGTGACGTCGGCCATTGGCCGCGACTGACGGTGACCGGCATCCTGCAAAAATCGAGTGATACCGGCGCCTCACATATTGCGCTGGCAATGCCCGCCGACGCGCTGGTGAATACCTATCAGGCCTTTGGTTTGGGTAAACCCACGGGATTAGGCCTGACAGGCGAAAGCGTGGGGTATTTCCCGCTGCACCGTCAACGCTGGGCGGATATCGAACGTGCGACCTTTGCTTTTGGTTACGGCTTGCGTGTGACGCCGCTGCAAATCGCGCGTGAATACGCCACTTTAGGCAGCTATGGCATATACCGTCCTCTCTCGATTACCAAAGTGACACCGCCAGTGGTGGGCACCCAGGTGGCGAATCCAGTGACGGCAGAAATCGTGGTACATATGATGGAGAGTGACGTACTGCCGGGGGGATCTGGTTTACGTGCCAATGTGCCGGGCTATCGTCTGGCGACTAAAACCGGTACCGCTGAGAAAATGGGCACCACCGGCAAATATGATGGCGGCTACGTCAACTACACCGCCGGTGTTGCGCCGGCCAGCCATCCTGAAGTGGCGCTGGTGGTGCTGATTAACCATCCTACTGCGGGTGACCACTTCGGTGGTACGGTGGCGGCACCGACCTTTGGCAACATTATGGGGCCGGTGCTGAAGCATATGAACATCGCGCCAGATGCGATCTATAGCAAGCCACCTTCGGATAAATCTTAATAAAATCAGTGTGTAACTTTACAGTCGTGCTTTTCACACCTCGTTGCATTTCGCCGAATTCCGTTGCGATTTGCCGCTGTTATCTCTGATGGCTTTGAGCGACGATAAAAGTCCCAGAGGTATTGATTGGTGTGAAGATCGGCTGCTGCGGCAGCGATACCTGTCTTCAGGTATTCACCCTGTTCGGTTGCACCGACCCACGCAGATGCGTGGGTTTTTTTACCTGAAATTTACCGCTGAGCGAACTCGCTCACACCTCTTGTCTGAGTCTTAACACTTCCCCGCCAACATAAAAATATCTTGCCGTGTAACCTGCATGTAACGCACCGCGATGCCGCATTCCATTTCGGTTCGCCAGCCCCTGGCTGTGTTGGTAGCACGGCTTTGGGGCGTTTTTTATTGTCATTCGTTGAGGTTTGTCCCGATGCCAAAAACCAAAGACCGAACGCCTAAAGGCGAGGGCCGCTCCTCGGCGTTCCAGTTGCGTATTCATCCGGAGCTGCACGATCAGCTGCGTGAAGTCACCGAGGATGAAAACATCACGCTATCGTGCTGGTTGAAAGATCTGGCGCGCCGTGAACTGCGCCGAAGAGGGATTGAGCCTAAAGGTTAACGGTATCGCTAAAAATTTCGTCATGAATCCTGTGCGGTAATCCGGCGGTCGCCATAAATGGCGACCCTACAGACGACGTAGGGTGCGCATTTATGCGCACCATCGATAAAAACCCGCGAAAAGCTAAATTTCACAGCCATTTATGGCACGAAAGGTTTACCATTTTCCTTTGGAAAATATATTTTACGCAACCTTAACAACCGCCGTCTTGCTCCCTCCCTACAATGATTTTTTGCATGCCATCACATCAGAATTATTCCTCCTTCTATCCAGAGAAAAATTATGCGCCTGAAACTTCTTTCTGCCAGCGTGGTATTTTTACTGGCAGCCTGTGACCAGGGTGGAGCAAAGCCCGCTGCATCCGCCACACCCCAGGTGGGTGTCATTGCCCTAAAATCTGAGCCCGTTACGCTGGTGACTCAACTGCCCGGGCGCACCACTGCGGTTCGTACCGCGCAGGTGCGCCCGCAGGTCAGCGGCGTCATCGAGAAAATCCTGTTTACCGAAGGCGGTGAAGTGAAAGCGGGCCAGCCGCTGTATCAGATTGATCCGGCGACCTATAAAGCCGCTTATGACAAAGCCATGGCGACCTGGCAAAACGATGCCATGGTGGCAAAACGCTATCAGCCGCTGGCTTCTGCCCATGCCATCAGCCAGCAAACCTATGACGATGCGGTGGCCGCAGAACGTGAAGCGCAGGCCGATGTGGAAACTGCCAAGGTGAATTTGGATTACACGCTGGTGAAAGCGCCAATCTCGGGCCATATCAGCCGCTCGCTGTATACCGCTGGTGCGCTGGTGACCAACGGACAGACCGACTATCTCGCGACCATTACCCAACTTGATCCGATCTATGTCGATGTCAGTGAATCCTCCACCGATCTGCTGCGTCTGCGCCGTGCGTTGGCCGACGGCAAGATTGCCAAAGTGGATGACAATACCGCTGCGGTTGGCCTCTCTCTGGAAGACAACAGCCAGTATGGCCAGCAGGGAAAACTGGCGTTCTCGGAAGTGAACGTGGATACCGCCACGGGCACCGTGGTACTGCGTGCGGTGTTCCCAAATCCACATGACGAACTGCTACCAGGCATGTACGTACACGCCAGTTTCCCGCAGGGCATTCAGCAGCAGGGGATTCTGGTGCCGCAGGAGTCGATCATGCATGACTCGAAAGGCCAGCCGTATGTGTATGTGGTGAAAGGCGACAACACCATTGAGCAGCGCAGTATTCACACCGGTGAAATGATCAAAGGCGAATGGCTGGTGACATCCGGGTTGAGTGAAGGTGAAAACGTAGTGGTGAATAATCTGCAAAGCGTACGTGCTGGCGTTAAAGTCACCACCACTGCGGCAAACACCAATGACACCCCATCCGCGAGCGCGGTCAGTCTGTCGATGACTGACGCAGCGGCACAATAAGGGGGCGGTATGTCTAAGTTTTTTATTGAACGCCCGATATTTGCCTGGGTTATCGCGATTATCGTGATGCTGGTGGGCGGGATTGCGGCCATCAGCTTGCCGGTCAATCAGTATCCCAATATCTCACCACCGGCGGTGTCGATCTCGGTGACCTATCCGGGAGCCAGCGCCGAAACCACGCAGAACACCGTGGTGCAGGTGATTGAGCAGCAGCTGAACGGCCTGGATGGCTTGCGCTATCTGGAGTCAAGCAGTGCTTCGGACGGCAGTGCGCAGATCATCGCCACCTTTAACCAAGGCATTAATCCCGATATCGCTCAGGTACAGGTGCAAGACCGTGTATCGCTGGCGGAGTCACAGTTGCCCACCGACGTGACCCAACAGGGTATCCGCATCCGTAAGTACCAGAAGAACTTCATGATGGTCATCGGGCTGATCTCCAAAGATGGCAAGCTCACCAACGGCGACCTCGCCGACATGCTAGTGTCGAAACTGGAAGACCCGATCTCCCGTACGCCAGGCGTCGGTGACTTTATGGTGCTGGGCTCGGAATATGCCATGCGCATCTGGCTCGATCCCGCCAAGTTGTACAAGTACAACCTGATGCCGAGTGATGTCTCCACCGCCATTGATAACCAGAACGTGCAGGTGTCATCCGGTTCACTCGGTGGGTTACCGACCATTCAGGGCGCGAAAACTCAGGCCACGGTACTGGGTAAAACACGCTTCACCACCGTACAGCAGTTTGAGAATGTGCTGCTCAAGGTGAACAGTGACGGCTCACAGATTCGCTTGAAAGACGTTGCCAGCGTGGCGCTCGGTCCGCAAGCCTATGGCATTGACGCGACCATGAATGGTCAACCGGCGGCAGGTATAGCATTGCGTCTGGCCACCGGCGCTAATGAGCTGGATACCGCCAAAGCGGTGCGACAGACCATTGCCGATCTCAAAGACTCACTGCCGGATAATGTTGAAATTCAGTATCCGTATGACACCTCCCCGGTGGTCAGCGCCTCGATTGAAGAAGTGGTGAAAACGCTGATCGAAGCGGTGGTGCTGGTGTTCTTCGTGATGCTGCTCTTCCTGCAAAACCTGCGCGCCACCCTGATTACGACCCTCGTGGTCCCCGTGGTGCTGCTCGGCACTTTTGGCATCCTGTCAGCCTTCGGTTACAGCATCAACACCCTGACGATGTTCGGCATGGTGCTGGCAATAGGGCTATTGGTGGATGATGCCATCGTGGTGGTGGAGAACGTCGAGCGTGTGATGCATGAAGAGCACCTCGATCCGAAAACCGCCACCATCAAGTCGATGCAGCAGATACAGGGCGCACTGTTTGGTATCGCGCTGGTGCTGTCGGCGGTACTGCTGCCCATGGCGTTCTTCTCCGGCTCGACCGGGGTTATCTACCGCCAGTTCTCTATCACCATCGTTTCGGCGATGGCGTTGTCGGTGATCATGGCGCTGATTTTCACTCCTGCGCTGTGCGCTACCTTACTCAAACCTGCAGCGGCGGAGCATAAGACCACCGGTTTTGCCGGTTGGTTTAACCGTAAGTTTGATAGCGGCGCGATGCATTACACGCGCGGCGTCAGCAAAGTCATTTCCCGTCGCGGCCTGTTCCTGGTGATCTACCTGGTGATCGTCGGCGTGACGGGCTTTTTGTTCACGCGTGTACCGACCACCTTCCTGCCCGCAGAAGATCAGGGTTTGATGATGGTGCAGATGACGCTGCCGGTTAACTCTTCTTCACAGCGTACCCAGCAGGTGATCAACGACCTTAATGCGTATCTGCAGAAGAACGAAGCCTCGGTGGTCACCACCACCTTCGGTGTCGCGGGCTTTAACTTTGCCGGTCGTGGCCAGAGTAACGCCATGGCGTTTGTGCGTCTGAAGGATTGGGGCGATCGTACCCACAGCGGACAGAGTGTGCAGGATCTGGCAAATCGCGTGATGGCGCACTTTGCCAATTACAAAAACGCCAAAATCTTTGCCATGGTACCGCCTGCGGTCATGGAGTTGGGTAACGCCACCGGTTTCGATCTCTATCTGCAGGATACCGGCGCGCATACCCACCAGCAGATGATGGCTGCCACGCACCAGTTAATCGATCTGGCCAATAAAGATCCGCATCTGGCGCAAGTACGTATGAACGGGCTGGAAGATGAGCCGCAGTATCAGCTGGAAATTAATGACGAGAAGGCCAGCGCACTGGGTCTGAGCATGACCGATATCAACAACACGCTGTCGGTAGCGTGGGGTTCCAGCTATATCGATCAGTTTATGTATAACGGCCGTGTGAAAGAGGTGTACCTGATGGGGAAAGCCGATTCGCGCGTCACGCCGTCCGATCTCAATAAGTGGTACTTCCGCAATACCAGCGGCACCATGGTGCCATTTTCCGCCTTCGCCAGCGGCAAGTGGGTTTATGGCTCGCCACACTTCGAACGCTTTAACGGCCTGACCTCCGAAGAGATCCTTGGATCGCCAGCGGCCGGACAGAGTACTGGTGAAGCGATGAAAGCGGTGGAACAGTTAGCGAAGCAGTTGCCAAAGGGCTTCCGTGTGCAATGGTACGGCATCTCTTATGAGGAGCAGGCGTCAGGCAACCAGACCACGCAGCTATATATCATCTCGATTCTGGTGGTGTTCCTGTGTTTGGCAGCGCTGTATGAGAGCTGGTCGATACCGTTCTCGGTGATCATGGTGGTGCCGCTCGGTATTCTCGGGACTATCAGTGCCGTTCTGCTGCGAGGGTTGCAAAACGATGTGTTCTTCCAGGTGGGCCTACTCACCACGGTCGGACTGGCGGCGAAAAACGCCATTCTGATTGTGGAGTTTGCTAAAGAGTTGCATGAACGTGAAGGCAAAACGCTGGTTGAGGCGGCGGTGGAAGCAGCCAGACTGCGCATCCGTCCAATTATCATGACCTCGATGGCGTTTATCCTCGGCGTGTTGCCGCTCACCATCTCTAACGGCGCAGGTGCCGGTAGCCAGCACTCGATTGGTACGGCGGTGGCGGGCGGTATGATCACCGCCACCTTCCTCGCCATCTTCTTTGTGCCGATGTTCTACGTGGTGGTGTCGCAGTTCTTCGCCCGTAAGAAAAAAAACGCGATCGTCGCCGAAGAGAAACCGTAAGCCGCTGATTGGTCGCCATAAATGGCGACCCTACATGTGTAGGGGGCGCATTTATGCGCCCCTTGCTGATGGCCGCAGAGAGTGGATGACGCATTTATGCGCTCCTTGCTGATGGCCGCAGAGAGTGGATGACGCATTTGTGCGCCCCTTGCTGATTACCGCAGAGAATAAACATGAACACTAAAACTTTCCGTATGGCGCTGCTGCCGCTGGCCATGGTGCTGGCGGGCTGTACGCTGGCACCGCATTACAGTCGCCCATCAATGCCAGTGGATGCGAAATACGATCAGCCTACGCCAGTGGGCAACGTGGCAGATTTGCCGTGGCAGAACTTCTTCAGCGACGCCACGATGCGCAATCTGATTCAGCTGTCGCTTGATAACAACCGCGACCTGCGCGTCGCGGCATTGAATGTCGAAGAAGCCCAACAGAGTGTGACGGTGCAGCGCGCCGCGTTAATGCCGTCGATCAACGCCACGGCGAGCCAGACTTCGGCGCATGAACCGGCTAACCTCTATAACACCAAAACCACCGGGGCGGTGACCTATCACGAGTTGAACGCCGGACTGGGCGTCACCTCGTGGGAGCTGGATTTCTTTGGCCGTCTGCAGAGCCTGCGTGATGAGGCGCAGGAGACCTACCTGTCTACGGCGGCCACTGAACGCGCCACCCGCATCTCGCTGATTTCGGAAGTGGCGACGGCCTGGCTGACCTTGAGTTCTGATAACGATCTGCTGCACCTGGCGCAAAACACGGCGAAAAGTCAGCAGGAGTCCTATCGTCTGACGCAACTCAGTTATAACGGCGGCGCCAGTAGCGATCAGGATCTGGCCCAGGCAGAGAGCACCGTGCGGGCTGCTCAGGCGGATGTAGCGAGCTATACACGTCAGGTACGTCAGGACGTGGATGCACTGCGCTTGCTGGTGGGCACCGATCTCCCCGCCACCTTGCTGTCTCACGCTACGCTCGATGCCAACTGGCAATTCCCGGCCACGCCTGCGGGCTTGCCGTCGGACCTGTTAACGCGCCGTCCGGATATCATGGCGGCGGAACACAGCCTCAAAGCAGCGAATGCCAATATCGGCGCGGCGCGTGCCGCCTTCTTCCCGAGCATCACGCTGACGGCCTCCGGTGGTTCCACCAGTAGCTCGCTCGGCAGTTTGCTGGGCGGCGGCACGGGTGCCTGGTCGTTCGTGCCATCGATAAATCTACCCATCTTTGACGGCGGCAAAAACGAGGCTAACCTCAACATAGCGCACATCGAGAAACGCATTGAAATTGCTGACTATGAGAAGGCGATTCAAACCGCATTCAAAGAGGTGAATGATGCGCTGGCCGGTCAGGATACCTGGCGGGATCAGCTGACAGCGTTGCAACAGGAGGTCGGCGCGAATCAGCGCGATTACGACTATTCCGAAATGCGCTTTAAGCAAGGCGTAGACAATTATCTCAATGTATTAGTGGCCCAGCGATCGCTTTACAGTTCGCAGCAGTCGCTGATCAGTGCGCATCTGGGCCAGCTGAGCCAGAAAATCACCTTGTATAAAGCGTTGGGAGGCGGTTGGAAGGCCTGAAAGCCTTAACGTTACCCTTACGGTTTCTCCATGGAAATTCCATGGCACTTCAGCTGATAATACAAGCAGTGATGATTTCCTTTGAAATAATCCCCTGTCATTGCAGGGGATTTTCCTTTTTCCTGTTTATCTGAAGAGTCCGATGACAATTAATTCTCCTCGCAGATCGCGTTTCCACTGGCTTAAATGGCTACTCATTTTACTTGTTGTATTGGTCGTGGCTGGCGTGATTTGGCGCGTGGTGGGAGGACATGGCGGTGCGCCAGGTGGCATGCCGCCAGGGGGAGGCAAAGGGGCTCGTGGTGGTCACCGTGGTGGAGCGGGGGGGCCTCCGGGTATGGCAATGATGGGCGGGGGGGCCACGCTGGTGCACAGCGGTGTGGCGACAACAGCCGATGTACCGGTATATCTCAATGCGCTGGGTACGGTGATCCCCAATGCTAGCGTCACCGTTACCAGCCGTGTTGCAGGTCAATTGGAAAAAGTGTTCTTTAGCGAAGGGCAAAAAGTGCAGGCCGGTCAACTGCTGGCACAGATTGATCCGCGTAGCTACCAGGCGACACTGGCGCAGTATCAGGGCGATCTCAATCAGAACCAGGCGCTGCTCAAAAGCGCTGAACTAACACTGGCACGCTATAAAAAGCTGGCGGCGCAGGATTCGTTGTCACGTCAGGATCTCGACACCCAGACTGCCACCGTCGGCCAGTACAAAGGCGCCGTGGCGGCCGATCAGGCGCAGATTGCCAGCGCCAAGTTGGATATTGAGTATGCGCGCATCACTTCGCCGGTCAGTGGCCGCGTAGGGTTGCGTCTGGTCGATCCCGGTAACATGGTACAAACCACCGACACCACCGGGATTGTGGTGGTGACGCAGATGCAGCCTGCGGCGGTGACTTTCAGCGTGCCGCAGAGCAACATCTCACAGTTGACCAAAGCCTTGCACAATGGACAGAGTTTACCGGCTGTCGCCTTTGATCAGGACAACAGCATCCAGCTGGCCCAAGGTGCCGTCCAGTTCATCAGCAACCAGATTGATACCAGCACGGGAACCATTGAGCTGAAAGCTACCTTCCCAAATGAAGATGAGTCACTCTTTGCTAACCAGTTTGTTAACCTGCGCCTGCAAACCAATATCCTGAAAGGTGCCACGGTCATTCCTGCGCAGGCGTTGCAGCTGAGTAGCGACGGCAGCTTTGTGTTTGTGATTAGCAAAGACAATACCGTCACGCGTAAAGCCGTCACCACGGGTCCAGCGTTTGGTGAAGATCAGCAGGCGATCCTCAAAGGCGTTGAGCCGGGCGATCGTCTGGTCACCGAAGGTATCGATCGCCTGACCAACGGCAGTAAAGTGTCGCTGGCTGATGACAGTAAAACCGCTACAGCGACGCAAAAATGAATCCGTCTCGCCTCTTTATCCAGCGTCCCGTTGCCACCATCTTGCTGATGGTTGGCGTGCTGATTGCCGGGATCTTTGCTTATAAATTCCTCTCCACCTCGGCGCTGCCGCAGGTGGATTACCCGACTATTCAGGTCACCACCTTGTATCCAGGCGCCAGTCCGGATGTGATGGCCTCGTCAGTGACCTCACCGCTGGAACGTCAGCTGGGGCAGATGGCCGGTTTAAGCCAGATGACGTCCACCAGCTCCGGCGGTTCTTCGATCATTACCCTGAAGTTCAGCCTCGATCTGTCGCTGGATGTTGCCGAGCAGGAAGTGCAGGCGGCGATCAATGCCGCTAATAACCTGTTGCCGACCGATCTACCCAATCCGCCGACCTATAAAAAGGTCAATCCGGCAGACACGGCGGTGATCACCCTGGCGGCCAGTTCCGATAACCTGCCGCTTACGCAGGTGCAGGATCTGGTGAATACCCGCGTGGCGTTGAAGCTCTCACAGATCAACGGCGTAGGCATGGTGACACTGGCGGGTGGTCACCAGCCTGCCATTCGGGTGCAGATGGACCCGAAAGCGCTGGCGGCGCATAACCTGTCATTGGAAGACGTCAATACGTTGATCAGTAACAGCAACGTCAATGGCTCTAAAGGTGGCTTCGATGGCAAATACCACTCCGTTACGATCGACGCCAACGATCAGCTGCGCACCGCCGATGAGTACGGCAACCTAATCATCACCTATCAGAACGGTGCCGCACTGCGCCTGAAAGACATCGCACACATTGAACAGGGACCGGAAAACAGTTTCCAGTCAGCCTGGGCTAACAACAGCCCGGCGATTGTGATCAGCGTGCAGCGCCAGCCGGGTGCTAACGTGATTCAGGTAGTGGATAGCATCAAAGCGCAGTTGCCGACCTTGCAGGCCGCGCTGCCCGATGGCGTGAAGATGACGATTTTGTCGGACCGAACTCAAACCATTCGTGCCTCAATCAGCGATGTGCAGTTCGAACTGATGCTGTCGGTGGCGCTGGTGGTGATGGTCACCTTCCTGTTCCTGCGTAATGTGGCGGCCACACTGATTCCGAGCGTGGCAGTGCCACTGTCGTTAATTGGTACTTTCGGCGTGATGTACCTCGCTGATTTCAGCCTGAATAACCTGTCGCTGATGGCCTTAACCATTGCCACGGGCTTCGTGATTGATGATGCGATTGTGGTGGTGGAAAACATTTCACGACGGCTGGAAGAGGGTGAAACCCCGATGCAGGCCGCGTTGAAAGGTTCGCAGCAGATTGGCTTCACCATCATCTCTCTGACCTTCTCGCTGATTGCGGTGCTGATCCCGCTGCTGTTTATGGGCGATGTGGTGGGGCGCTTGTTCCGCGAATTTGCCATCACGCTGGCGGTGTCGATTTTAGTGTCGATGGTGGTGTCACTGACGCTCACGCCGATGCTGTGCGCCTATCTGTTGCAGCATATCCCGGAAGAGAAGCAGTCGCGCTTTTCACGCAAAGGCGGCGAGATATTCGATAAACTGGTGCGCGGCTATGACCGTCTTCTGACCGTGGTATTGAACCATCAGAAGTTGACGCTGCTCGTGGCGCTGGCGACCTTCGCGCTGACGGCGCTGCTGTATATTGCCATCCCCAAAGGTTTCTTCCCCACTCAGGACACTGGCCTGATCCAGGGCGTCACCGTGGCCTCGCAGGATGTGTCGTTTAGCGAGATGTCGAAGCGTCAGCAGGCGCTGGCGAAAGTGATTTTGCAGAACCCGTCGGTGGACAGCCTGTCATCCACCATTGGCATCGATGGCAGTAACACCAGCCTCAACAGCGGCCGCATCCAGATCAACCTCAAGTCGTTTGATGAGCGCGATGACAAAGCCGATGTGGTGATCAAGCAGTTACAGCAAGCGGCGGCGCAGGTGGCGGGCATTCAGCTCTACTTGCAACCGGCGCAGGATTTGACGGTCAACGATCAGGTCACGCCGAGCCAATATCAGTTCACTCTTGATGATGCTGACAGTGAAAATCTGGTGAACTGGACGCCGAAGATGGTGGCTGCGTTGCAAAAGCGTCCGGAATTCAATGGCGTGGTGAGTAACCTGCAAGATCAAGGACGCGTGGCCTATGTGGAGCTGAATCGGGATAAAGCCGCACGCTATGGTATTACCGCCTCTGACGTCGATACCGCGCTCTACAACAGTTTCGGTCAGCGCTTGGTCTCCACGATATTTACCCAAGCCAACCAGTACCGCGTCGTGCTCGAGGTGGCGCCGCAGTATCAGCAGTCTCCAGCCTCGTTTGATGATGTTTATTTGCCGGTGAGCAGCAGTAGTTCAACCTCGTCTACCAGTAGCACCAGCACCAGCTCGACCACCAGCAGCTCAAGCACGGATTCGGACAGCGATACGACCACCACCACCGGCATGGTGAAACTGACCTCGATTGCTACTATCCACGAGCGTACGGGATCGCTGATGCACATGCGCCTCAATCAATTCCCCGCGGTGATGGTGTCGTTTAACCTCAACAGCGGCTATTCACTGGAAGATGGACAGAAAGCGATTGCGGAAGTGACGCAACAGTTGAATCTGCCGTCCAGCATCACGCTGCGCTATCAGGGGGAAACCTCGGCGTTCCAGAGCGCGACCGGCAACACGCTGTGGCTGATTCTGGCGGCGCTGATCACCATGTATGTGGTGCTGGGCATTCTTTACGAGAGCTTTATCCACCCCGTCACTATTCTTTCAACGCTGCCGTCGGCGGCCGTGGGCGCACTGTTGACGCTGCTGCTGGCGGGCACCGAGTTCAGTTTGATTGCGCTGATCGGGGTGATCCTGCTGATCGGTATCGTGAAAAAGAACGCGATTATGATGATCGACTTCGCGCTTGAGGCTGAAAACAAGCAGGGCATGAGTGCGCGTGATGCGATTCATCAGGCCTGTCTGCTGCGCTTCCGTCCGATTCTGATGACCACCATGGCAGCACTGCTTGGTGCGCTGCCGCTGATGCTGGCTTCAGGCTCGGGTGCAGAGCTGCGTCAACCGCTCGGTCTGGTGATCGTCGGGGGTTTGATTGTCAGCCAGGTCCTGACGCTGTTCTCCACGCCGGTGATTTATCTGTGGTTTGATGGCATCGCACAGCGCGGCAAGCGCTATATGCAGCGTAAACAGCAGCAGGCGCGGAGCGAGGAATGAACTTAACAAGGCTGTTTATCTTCCGCCCGGTCACCACGTTGTTGTTAACGTTGTCGATCATGCTGCTGGGTTTGCTGGGTTATCGGTTATTGCCGGTAGCCCCGCTGCCGCAGGTGGATTTCCCGACCATTATGGTCAGCGCCAGCTTGGCCGGTGCCAGTCCAGAGACCATGGCAGCGACCGTCGCCACGCCGCTGGAGCGCTCACTGGGGCAGATTGCGGGCGTCACCGAAATGACCTCGACCAGTTCGCAGGGTTCCACCAGCGTGATTTTGCAGTTTGATCTCGACCGCGACATCAACGGTGCGGCACGAGATGTGCAGGCGGCGATCAACGCCGCGCGCAGCCTGCTGCCGAGCGCCATTGAGTCGCTGCCGACCTATCGCAAAGCCAACCCGTCCGATGCGCCGATAGTGATGCTGGCGCTCACTTCAGCCACCCGCACGCCCGGCGAACTCTACGATCTGGCTGAAAGCAAAATCGAGCAGGCGATGGGGCAGGTGAAAGGTGTCGGTGAAGTATCACTGATGGGCAGTGCGCTGCCCGCCGTGCGCATCGATCTGCAACCGCTTCAGCTGACGCAGTACGGCCTCTCGCTCGATACCGTGCGTGAAGCCATCGCCAATAGCACCACGAATAAACCGAAAGGTATCCTGGAAGGCAGCACCCAGTCATGGGTAGTGGACAGTAATGGCCAACTGGATAAAGCCGCGCAGTATCAGAACTTGATCGTGACCTATAAGGATGGCAAAGCGGTACGTCTGCACGATGTCGCGACGGTGTATGACTCGGTAGAGGATCAGTATCAGGCCGGTTTCCTTAACTCGCAGCCGTCGGTGATGGTGGGCATTAAGCGCCAGGCCGGGGCCAATATGCTCGACACTATTGATGCCATCAAGGCGCAGCTTCCGGCGCTGGAAAAAGACCTGCCTGCTGATACCCAGCTGAAAGTGGTGGTGGACCGTTCGCCCACGGTGCGCGAATCGCTGTACGACACAGAAGAAACGCTGCTGATCGCCATGTTACTGGTGATCGCGGTGGTGTTTGTGTTTCTGCGCAACGTGCAGGCGGTGGTGATCCCGGCGCTGGCGCTGCCGGTGTCGTTGATTGGCACCTGTGCGGTGATGTATCTGCTCGGCTACAGCCTCGATAACCTGTCACTGATGGCGCTGATTATCGCCACAGGCTTTGTCGTCGATGATGCCATTGTGGTGCTGGAAAATATTACGCGGCATATCGAAGAGGGCTTAAGCCCGTTGCGCGCGGCGCTGAAAGGCGCGCAGGAAGTCAGTTTCACCGTACTGTCGATGACCATGTCGCTAATCGCGGTGTTTATTCCGATTCTGTTGATGGGCAGTATTGTCGGGCGTCTGTTCCGCGAGTTTGCGGTGACATTGACCATCTCGCTGCTGATCTCGATGTTTGTTTCACTCAGCCTGACGCCCATGCTGTGCGCACGGCTGCTGAAGCCAAAACCTAAAGTCAGTAAACGCCCACACCCGGTTTACCAGTTTATCGAAAACCAGCTGAATGGATTGCTGGCGGCCTATTCGCGCGGTCTGGCGTGGGTGATGGCGCACCAGAAGATCACGATGTTTAGTCTGGTGTTGACGGTGTTGTTGAATCTGTTTCTGTTCTCGGTGGTGCAGAAAGGCTTCTTCCCTAATCAGGATACTGGGTTGCTAATGGGCGCTCTGCGCGCCGATCAAAACATCTCGTTCCAGGCGATGAAGCCGAAGATGTTGGAGTTCACCAAGATCATTCAGTCTGATCCCGCAGTGGAAAGCGTGATGTCCTCAATGGGCAGCGGCATGTTTGGCTCACGTAACAGCGCCAACTTCTTTGTGCGTCTGAAAGATTTCAGCGATCGTGATGCCACGGCCACCGAAGTCGCTAACCGCCTGAGCATAAAAACCAGCCACATTGCCGGGGCGCAGATGTTCCTGATGGCGGCGCAGGATCTGCATATTGGCGGGCGCAGTGCCAATGCCACTTATCAGTACAGCTTACAGGCAGACGATCTCGATCTGCTGCGTGTCTGGACACCGAAAGTACAGGCCGCGCTGGCGGCGATCCCAGAACTCAACAGCGTGGATTCCGATTCGCAAACCGGTGGGCAGGAAGTGGTGATCAATATCGATCGCGATCGTGCTAAACAGCTTGGCGTGAATGTACAGATGCTGGATACGATGCTGAATAACGCTTTCAGCCAGCGTCAGGTCGCTACGCTTTACCACACGCTCAATCAGTATCACGTGGTGATGTCACTGCAGAGTAGCTACACGCGTGACCCTGACATCCTGCAACAGCTGTATGTGATTAATGACAGTGGCGATCGCGTGCCGCTGTCAGCCTTCACCAGCTTCAAAGGGGGGAATGCGCCGCTGTCGGTCGCGCATCAGGGCCAGTCAGCCACCAGCACCGTGGCGTTTAACCTCAACGATGGCGTATCACTGGAGCAGGCGCAGGCGCTGATCAAGCAAGCGATGGCGAAACTGGGTTTACCGTCCACCATTCAGGCTGGATTTGCCGGTACCGCGGCAGCCTTCTCGGCACTGACGGCAACCATGCCGTGGTTGATTATTGCTGCACTGGCTGCGGTGTATATCGTGCTCGGCGTGCTGTATGAGAGCTATATCCATCCCATTACCATCCTGTCGACCTTACCGTCGGCGGGGGTAGGCGCGCTGCTGTTATTGCTGCTGACCAATACTCAGCTCACGGTGATCGCCCTGATCGGCATCATTCTGCTGATCGGCATCGTGAAGAAGAACGCCATCATGATGATCGACTTCGCTATTCACGCTGAACGCACGCAAGGTATGTCGCCACAACAAGCGATCACCCAAGCCTGTTTAATGCGTTTCCGTCCGATCATGATGACCACGCTGGCGGCCTTTTTTGGTGCCTTGCCGCTGGCATTAGGCAGCGGCGGCGATGCGGACTTACGAAGCCCGCTGGGCATCGCGATTGCGGGTGGTCTGGCGCTGAGCCAACTGTTGACCTTATTTACTACGCCGGTTGTTTATCTCTGGCTTGATCGTTTAAGCCGTGCCACCAAACGTCAGTGGCAGCGGTTGCGTCATGTGGAATCCTGATCGATGAAAAATGTCCTGAAATTTACCCCAATGGTGGTGGCACTTTTGCTGGCGGGGTGTGCGGTGGGCCCGGATTATCAGCGTCCCACCATGGCGATGCCGACCCATTTTAAAGAAGCCAAAGGCTGGCAGCAGGCCACGCCGCAGGATGAGCAGAGCAAAGGCGACTGGTGGTCGGTGTATCACGATGCCACGCTGAGTAGTTTGCTGAGCCAGGTGAGCATCTCTAACCAGAACGTGGCGAGCTATGCGGCGCAGTACCGTGAAGCTCAGGCGTTGACCTCACAATCACGTGCGGCACTGTTCCCGTCGGTGAGTTATGACGCCAGCAGCACCCGCAGCGGCAGCCGTTCCAGCGCCACGGGGCAGCGCAGCGTCAGCAACGCACATGCTGCCGATCTCAGCGCCAGCTGGGAATTGGACTTATGGGGCAAGCTGCGTCGTACCCTGGAAGAGAACAAGGCCAGCGCACAGGCGAGCAAGGCGGAATTAGCCAATATCACGTTGAGCGCGCAATCAGAGCTGGCGCAGGATTACTTCCAGCTGCGCATCCTTGACGAGAAAATTGCCCTGTATCAGCGCAGTATTGATGCTTATCAGCGTTATATGACGGTGATCCAGAACAAGTACTCTGCGGGCAGCGAATCGCGTGCCACTTTGGCGCAGGCGCAGATGCAGCTGGAGAGCGCGCGTGCTTCCGCGCAGGATTACCAGTGGCAGCGTGCGCAGTCGGAACACGCGATTGCGCTGCTGCTGGGCCGTGCACCGGCTGATTTTTCTCTGCCAGTGGCGAAGCTGGATGCGACACTGCCCGCCATTCCCAACAGTCTGCCTTCTGCGTTGCTGCAGCGTCGTCCGGACATTGCCTACGCTGAGCGTAATGTGGCATCGGCCAATGCGGCGGTTGGCGTGGCCATTGCCGGTTACTATCCAGATTTAACCTTGAGTGCCAGCGGCGGGGTGAGTTCATCGGCCATTAATAGCCTGTTCTCACTGCCCAATCGTGTCTGGTCGCTGGGGCCGGAGCTGAGCGGTACGCTGCTGGACTTCGGCGCCACCTCGGCAAAAGTGGAGCAGGCACGCGCCGCCTATGACGCGAGCGTGGCGGATTATCGCCAGTCAGTGCTGACGGCGATGGGGGAAGTGGAAGATTATCTGGTGCAGTTGAACACCCTGCAGGGCGAGATTGCCTCGCAGCAGCTGGCGACCAGCGCCGCGCAGGAATCAGCGCGTGTGACGCGTAACCAGTATGACGCCGGCATGATTGATTACCTTGATGTCGCCACCACCGAAAACAGCAGCCTGAGCGAGCAGCAGAGTTTGCTGTCACTGCAGAGTACGCAGTGGGTGAGCAGCGTTGAGTTGATCGCCGCATTGGGCGGGGGCTGGCAGGGGTAATAGCGTACCATTATCTCTGGTGGCGCGGTTTATCGCGCATCGATCAACATCACCGTTGTTCAGGCATGCGCGATAAATCACGCGGCTGGATATTTGTGGGGGTTTTCTCCCGCTCGCCACTTGTCGAAAATCGCCAGATCCTGCAAGGTAAGCGCCATATTTTAACGCTGCTAAGGAGCTGGCATGCTATTCACTGTTCTGCGTTTCCTGTTTCGCCTGTTATGGCGGGTGGAACTGCGTGGCGATCTCACTGCCCTTTATAAAGAGAAAGTGCTGATCACCCCTAACCACATGTCATTCCTGGATGGCGTGCTGGTGGCACTGTTTCTGCCCATCAGACCGGTGTTCGCCGTTTACTCGTCGATCAGCGATCAATGGTTTATGCGCCTCCTTAAGCCGATCATTGATTTTGTCCCACTCGATCCCACTAAACCGATGTCAATCAAGCATCTGGTGCGCATGATCAACGAAGGGCGTCCTGTAGTGATCTTCCCGGAAGGGCGTATCACGGTGACGGGCTCGCTGATGAAGATCTACAGTGGGGCCGGTTTTGTGGCGGCGAAATCGGGTGCCAGCGTCGTGCCGATGCGTATTGAGGGGGCGGAATACACGCCGTTTGGGCGTCTGGCGGGGGTGTTCAAACGTCGCCTGTTCCCACGCATCACCTTAAGCATCTTGCCCGCTACCGTCATCCCAATGCCGGAAGCCAAGCGTGCGCGCGATCGCCGCGTACTGGCGGGTGAGCACTTACATCACGTGATGATGGAAGCGCGCATGGCAGTACGTCCACGTGAAACCCTGTTCGAAGCATTTCTCAATGCGCGTCAGCGCTATGGACTCACCAAACCCTGCATTGAAGACGTCAATTTTAAAACCGACAGCTACACCGGGTTGCTGAAGAAGTCGCTGGGAGTGGGCCGAATTCTGGAGCGCTACAGCCAGCAGGGCGAATATGTGGGCCTGTTACTGCCCAATGCCACCGTCACGGCGGCGGCAATTCTCGGTGCTTCGCTGCGGGGCCGCATCCCGGCGATGCTGAACTACACCGCGGGCGTCAAGGGTATGCGCGCCGCACTCACCGCTTCCCAGGTCAAAACGGTGTTTACCTCGCGTCAGTTTTTGGAGAAAGGCAATCTGTGGCATCTACCGCAGGGCTTAACCGAGGTGCAGTGGATTTACCTCGAAGACCTCAAAGATACCGTCACGCTCAAAGATAAACTCTGGATTCTGGCACACCTGTTAATGCCGCGCCGCGCGCAGGTGCAGCAGCAGCCAGAAGATGCGGCGATGGTGCTGTTTACCTCGGGCTCGGAAGGCAATCCCAAAGGTGTCGTCCATTCACACAAAAGCCTGCTGGCTAACGTCGAGCAGATTCGCACCGTGGCAGATTTTACCCCACGCGACCGCTTTATGTCGGCACTGCCGCTGTTCCATGCCTTCGGCCTGACGGTCGGGCTGTTTACGCCGCTGTTAACGGGCGCTCAAGTGTTCCTTTATCCCAGCCCGTTGCATTACCGCATTGTGCCGGAGCTGGTGTATGACCGTAACTGCACCGTGCTGTTTGGCACCTCGACCTTCCTGGGTAACTATGCCCGCTTTGCCAGCCCGTATGACTTTGCACGCTTGCGCTACGTGGTGGCGGGTGCGGAGAAATTGCAGGAAGGCACGCGCCAGATTTACATGGAGAAGTACGGTATTCGCATTCTCGAAGGCTACGGCGTCACCGAATGTGCACCCGTGGTGGCGATCAACGTGCCGATGGCAGCGAAAAGCCACACTGTGGGCCGTATCCTGCCAGGTATGGATTCACGTTTGATCTCCGTACCGGGCATTGAGCAGGGCGGGCGTCTGCAACTGCGTGGGCCTAACGTGATGAACGGCTATCTACGTGTTGAGAATCCCGGTGTGCTGGAGAAACCGGTGGCGGACAACGGCGAAGGTGAGATGGAGCCTGGTTGGTACGATACCGGTGATATCGTCAGCTTCGACGAAGGCGGATTCTGTCAAATTCAGGGGCGTGCGAAACGCTTCGCTAAAATCGCCGGTGAGATGGTGTCACTGGAGATCGTCGAGCAGATCGCGCTGAAAGCCTCAGCCGAGAAGCAGCATGCCGCGTCATTACGTCCTGACGGTCATCGTGGTGAAGCCTTGGTATTGTTTACTGGCGACAGCGAACTGACCCGCGATCTGCTGTTAAAAGCGGCACGCGAAATCGGTGCGCCAGAACTGGCGGTGCCACGTGATATCCGCTTTATGAAACAACTACCGCTGCTGGGTAGCGGTAAACCCGATTACGTTAGCCTGAAACAACTGGCAGAAGAGGAACAAGCATGAGTCAGGCGGTCAATTCTAATGCACCGTTGCTGTCGCGTAATATGATGGCGGTGATCGTGGCACAGTTTTTCTCCGCTTTTGGCGATAATGCGCTGCTGTTTGCTACCCTGGCCGTGCTGAAAAACCAGCTCTATCCCGACTGGAGCCAGCCGATCCTGCAGATGATGTTTGTCGCTACATACATCCTGCTCGCGCCTTTTGTCGGACAGATGGCCGACAGCTTTGCCAAAGGTCGGGTAATGATGTTCGCTAACAGCCTGAAATTGTTCGGTGCATTGGTTATCTGCTTCGGCTTCAATCCGTTCCTGGGTTACACGCTAGTGGGCATTGGTGCAGCATCTTACTCACCGGCTAAGTACGGCATCCTTACCGAGATCACCAGCGGTGAGCGACTGGTGAAAGCCAACGGTTTGATGGAGTCATCGACCATTGCCGCGATTCTGCTGGGTTCGGTTGCCGGGGGGATTCTCGCCGACTGGAATCTGCTGGCCGGACTGATTGTGTGTGCACTCACTTACGCGCTGGCGGTGGTAGCCAACATCTTTATTCCAAAATTACGCGCAGCACGGCCTGGACAGAGCTGGAAGTTTGGCGCGATGTTTCGCAGTTTCGCTGACTCGGGATTGCTGCTATGGCGCAATGGCGAGACGCGCTTCTCGCTGCTGGGTACCAGCATGTTCTGGGGCGCGGGCGTGACGCTGCGTTTTCTGTTGGTGCTGTGGGTGCCGGTGGCGCTCGGTATCACCGATAATAAAACGCCCACGACGCTGAATGCCATGGTCGCGATTGGCATCGTGATGGGTGCAGCAGCAGCGGCAAAACTCGTCACACTGGAGACCGTCCGCCGTTGCATGCCAGCTGGGATATTGATTGGTGTGATGGTGGTGGTGTTCTCACTGCAAACCAGTTTGTTGAATGCTTATCTGGTGCTGATGCTGATCGGTGCACTGGGCGGCTTCTTTGTGGTGCCGCTCAATGCATTATTGCAAGAGCGCGGCAAGGATTCGGTGGGGGCGGGCAATGCCATTGCGGTGCAGAACTTCGGTGAAAACATCGCGATGTTGGTGATGTTGGGGCTGTACACCCTCGCCGTGAGATTGGGTGCGCCTGCGGTGGCAACCGGTATTGGCTTCGGTGGGATTTTCGCCGTGGCGATTGCCGTGCTGTGGTGGAAATCACGCAAGTAATTAAAGCAGAATGCCGTAGCGGCGCAATTTATTGCGCGCCTGTCAGCAGCGATGCCGCTTCAGGTCAGCGCGATAAATCGCGCCGCTACGGTGAAGCACCCGTTAAGGTGAAACACCCCTTAAGGTGCTGGATACGTGTATTGGCGATGAATCGCTTCCAGTTCCTCTAACACCTCGGCGCTCAGCGTCAAATTGAAACTCTCCACGTTAATCTTCAGCTGTTCCATGGTGGTTGCGCCCAGCAGGGTGCTGGCCACAAATGGCTGCTGGCGCACATAGGCTAATGCCATCTGCGACGGATCCAGATTGTGCTTCTTCGCCAAATCCACATAAGCGGCAATCGCATGATTCGACTGCTCACCGCTGTAGCGGGTGAAACGGCTGAAAAGGGTATTACGCGCACCCGCAGGTTTCGCGCCATTGAGATATTTGCCGCTCAGCGTACCAAAGGCGAGGCTGGAGTAAGCCAACAGCTCCACACCTTCATGCTGGCTGATCTCGGCTAAGCCCACTTCAAAGCTGCGGTTCAGCAGGCTATACGGATTCTGGATAGTCACAATACGCGGCAACTCGTGCTTTTCAGCCAGTTGCAGATAGCGCATCACGCCCCATGCGGTTTCGTTCGACACGCCAATGTAGCGGATCTTACCGGCGCGCACCTGTTCGGTCAGCGCTTCCAGCGTCTCCAGCAGCGTCACGTTGGCGGTGGCTTCACTATACTGATAGCCCAATTTGCCAAAGTAGTTCGTCTGACGCTGAGGCCAGTGCAGCTGATAGAGATCGAGGTAATCGGTGTTCAGGCGTTTTAGGCTGGCATCCAGCGCTTCGCGGATATTTTTACGATCCAGTGCCTGGTGAGGGCGAATCGACGCATCTGCGCCGCGCACCGGCCCGGCCACTTTGCTGGCCAGAATGATTTTGTCACGGCTGCCGCGCTTCTTCAGCCAGCTGCCAATGTACTGTTCGGTTAATCCCTGAGTTTCCGGGCGCGGTGGCACCGGATACATTTCAGCAGTATCAATTAGGTTGATGCCACTGCTAATGGCGTAATCGAGTTGCGCATGGGCGTCGGCTTCGCTGTTTTGCTCACCAAACGTCATGGTTCCTAACCCCAGTTGGCTAACTTCCAGCGTACTGTGGGGGATGCGGTGATAATGCATTGCCGGCTTCCTTTTTTCATTATGAAATGGAATGTTGTGTCCTCTGGGACTATAGCCTGTGAAGCAGCGAGGAAGGAAGGGGGGAAAGTTCGGGAAATCGCCTGCACGGGGGAAAAAAGGGTGCAGGCAATGGAATTTGGCACTTAACGCTCAATGATGGTAGAAACTTCATCACCATTGATCTGCATCTCATGGCCTTTCTCATCGGTGTATTGCACCAGACCGGTCTCTTTATCGATGGACGGTTTGCCATCAGTCATGATCATACGGCCATCTTTGGTCGCCATCACATAGTCACTGCTGCAACCACTCAACGTTAGCGCGACCAACATCAAACCCACTGCACTTACCAACCCTTTCATTCTTAGCTCCATCAACCTACTTCAACTGCAAAAGTGTAGTAATAAATGCTTTTGCTGGCTGACGTAATCGCATCATTCCTAAAATTAAAGGGCGAGATACGTTCGCCCTTGACAGTCTCAAGCCGCGCTTTTCTTGCTGCGCATGAGGTTTAAGCACTCCACAGCCATCGAGAAGAACATGGCAAAATAAATGTAACCTTTTGGTACATGGATGCCAAAGCTCTCAAGAATCAGGGTAAAGCCGACCAAAATCAGGAACGCCAATGCCAGCATTTTGACTGAGGGATGACGCTCAACAAACTCACCAATCGAGCGTGCGGCAAACATCATCATCAGCACCGCAATCACCACTGCCGCCATCATAATGAAAAGATGATCGGACAAGCCCACGGCGGTAATCACCGAATCGAGGCTGAAAATGATATCCAGCAACATGATCTGTACGATAGCGCCAAAGAAGGAGTGGACGTTGGTTTTGTGCTCACCCTCGGCGCCTTCAATGGTCTCATGAATCTCCATGCTGGATTTCCACAACAGGAACAGACCACCAAACAGCAGAATCAGATCGCGTGCAGAGAAGCTGTGATCCATTAGGGTAAACAATGGGTTAGTGAGGCGTACTACCCAAGCGATGGACGCCAGCAGGCCCAGTCGCATCAGCATGGCACCCATCAAACCGAGGCGGCGTGCTTTATTTTGTTGATGTTTTGGCAGCTTAGCGACAACCAGCGACAGGAAGATAATGTTGTCGATACCCAAAACCACTTCCAGAATGGTCAATGTTCCCAGTGCCAGCCAGGCATTGGGATCAGCAATCCAGTCAAACATGAATCATTCAATCCTAAACGAAAATTAAACGACGATTATACACGTCCCGGTTCGGGTCCCCTAATGGGGCCTACTGTTGGTGCAGCTGCGTTGGCTGCTCACGTTCACCCCAGTCACTGACTTATGCAAGCTCCTGAGGATTGGCGTGCTTGCCGCAAACCGAACCGGTCGTGTAACGAGTTCAGTTAATGAATTGTGTAAGTTCCCGAGGACTTAATAGCTTGCCGCTTGGTTGCACCAAAAATAGGCCGCTTAGGGGAACTGAACGAGTCGAGTCATCTATAGTAAAAAATGGCGTGCCAGCAGCGGGCCGGTGAAACTTTTCTTAAGATAAAAGCCGCGCGGTAGCGTCATTATAGGTTCTCCATGCTCACCAATGGCTTCGGTGAGCGCTTTACTGTTGGCAGCTTTGGGACGAATTTGTAGCCAAGCTCCATGACGTGCGGTGATGCGCTCCACTTGCCCGAGCACAATCATGTCCATTAACTCTTCCCAATCCTCACGCAATTGCTGATCTTCTTCTTCACTGGGGTGCCATAACAGCGGTGAACCAACATGGCGTTCCGCCAGTGGCAGTGCGCGATCACCTTCAATGGGGATCCACAATACGCGTGCCAGTTTATGACGCACATGGCTGGTTTCCCAAGTCACGCCGCTAGTGCCAGTGAGGGGGGCGACACAAACGAAGGTCGTCTCCAACGGTTTACCTTGGGCATTCACAGGAATGGTTTTGAGTTCGATGCCAAGGTGTGCGAAATCCTGTTCTGCCTTACTGCCTGCACTGGCACCAAGGTGCAGCTCAATCAACATACCGACCCAGCCTTTATCACGTTTTAAATTAGCTGGCACCGGTAACCCTAACTGCGCAGCCAGTGCGGCAAACGTCTGGCCGGCCAGCAGCTGTGCTCGTTGCAGCAGCTCGGCTTCATCTTGCGGCGGGGTGGGCAGTAAAGCAGGGGCATTCATGGGAAAACTCATATTGGTTAAAGGATGAACAGCGCTGGCAGACAAAGGTTTTCCACATCTCAGCGGCGTGAATAACCCTGATAATAGCATGATTCAGCATGCTTTTTTTACGGGATTGTCCAGTGACTGTGGATGCTATGGCCAGGTTATCCCAGTTTGTTATCGACAATGAACAGGATCTTAAACCTAGTTATCCACAGAAAGGTGGGATAACCTCGTCTTTTGCCACCACTGTTTCCATTTACAGCCTTGACTTTAACGATTTGAACGCTTTTTTTCCTTTATTTGTCCAGGTTTAGGGCATTCTCTGTGGATAAAAGAGTCTGTGGTTAATATTTAAGCAGAAGATTAAACGGCGTAGTTAATCACACTGGATCTTCTTCATAATTGCACTGTTGGTTTAGTCTATCGCTATGATAAATGGTGGTTTTAGTGCTATTCTCCTTTTGGTGTATAAGATTTTTCTGAAGCGGTTATTCAACTCATTCCCGTGTTCTTCACAAAGCTATCCACAGAAAAGGTGAATAAGATCGCCCTAAAACACCCTTCGCTGTTTATAACTTGGCTAATCTCTGTGAGTTATCCTGTTTTTATTCTGCTATCACCCCGGATATCCAGTGGTTTACCGCCTGTAAGGAGTGTGAAACAATCAGCCTATTCAAATTTAGCTTTGAGGTAGTCCAGTGATCGATGATGATGCTACCGCCCGAATGTTGGTATCGTAATCTGTAACAGGCAAGGACAAGTGTTATGGGCCAGGCGCTTTGGACAGCACTCCTGGCAATTTCCTCAGGGAGGCATCAATCCGGGTGAAACTGCTGAACAGGCGATGTATCGCGAACTGTTCGAAGAAGTGGGTTTACACCGCAAAGATGTTCGAATACTTGCTTCAACCCGTAACTGGTTACGTTACAAGTTGCCAAAACGTTTGGTGCGTTGGGACACTAAGCCGGTGTGTATCGGCCAGAAACAAAAGTGGTTTCTTCTGCAGTTGATGTGCAGTGACGCGGAGATCAATGTGCAACACAGCAGCACGCCGGAATTTGACGGTTGGCGCTGGGTTAGCTTCTGGTATCCGGTGCGTCAGGTTGTCTCTTTCAAACGCGATGTGTATCGCCGCGTGATGAAAGAATTCGCTGGCGTGGTGATGTCTATGCAGGAGAGTGCGGGGCAGCGTAATAATAATGCCGCCCATCGACGTAAAAGAGGATAGGCCACGCCCTTTATGCTCACTCAGTTGCGCGAAATAGTAGAAAAAGTGGCGAGTGCACCGCGTCTGAATGAAGCACTCGACATTCTGGTAAACGAAATATGCCTTGCGATGGAAACCGAGGTTTGCTCAGTTTATCTCGCGGATCACGACAGGCGTTGCTACTACCTGATGGCGACGCGCGGCCTCAAAAAGCCGCGCGGTCGCACCGTCACGCTGGCATTTGATGAAGGGATTGTCGGGCTCGTCGGACGTTTAGCCGAGCCAATTAACCTTGCTGACGCGCAGAGCCATCCCAGTTTTAAATATATCCCCTCGGTAAAAGAGGAGCGTTACCGCTCCTTCCTCGGCGTACCCATTATCAGCCGTCGCCAGCTACTGGGCGTGCTGGTGGTACAGCAGCGCGAACATCGCCAATTCGACGAAAGCGAAGAGTCATTCCTTGTCACGCTGGCCACGCAAATGGCTGGATTACTGTCGCAGTCGCAACTCGGTCAGCTATTTGGTCAATTCCGCCAGACGCGTGTTAAAGCGATAGCTGCCGCGCCGGGCGTGGCTGTGGCACCGGGATGGGTCGATGAAACTCAGCCGCTGCTCGATCAGGTTTCGGCCGCGTCAACGCTGGATGTGCAACGTGAACGTGAGCGCCTCAGCGTGGCGATGGGCGAGGCCAGCAATGAGTTTCGCCGTTTCAGTAAGCGATTTGCCGCCAGCGTGCAGAAAGAGAGTGCGGCCATTTTCGATCTCTACTCTCACCTGTTAACCGATGCACGCCTCAAAAAAGATCTGTTTGCCGAGATCGATCGCGGATCGGTTGCCGAATGGGCCGTAAAAACCGTCATTGAGAAGTTCGCCGAACAGTTCGCCAACCTACAAGATCAATACCTGCGCGAGCGCGCGGGTGATCTGCGTGTGTTGGGGCAACGTCTGCTATTCCACCTTGATGACTCGCTGTCCGGCACCAATGCCTGGCCGGAGCGCTTTGTGTTGGTCGCAGATGAACTCACCGCTACCACCCTGGCGGAACTGCCGCAGGAGCGCATAGCCGGTGTGGTGGTGCGTGACGGTGCCGCCAACTCGCATGCAGCAATTTTGACTCGCGCGATGGGCATTCCCACCGTGATGGGCGCCGATATCATTCCGGCACAGCTTAACAAGCGTGTGTTGATCGTTGATGGCTATCGCGGTGAGGTGCTGATCGATCCTGAGCCGGTTTTGGTGCAGGAGTATCAACGCTTAATCAGCGAAGAGAACGCGCTAAGTAAAATGGCAGAAGGGGTGGTAGAACAGCCCGGCGAGTTGAAAAGCGGGGAGCGCGTGCAGGTGATGTTGAATGCCGGCCTTAGCCCCGAGCATGAACAGAAGTTAGATAATTGGGTCGATGGCATTGGCCTGTATCGCACTGAAATCCCGTTTATGTTGCACAATGGTTTTCCGTCAGAAGAGGAGCAGGTGGCGCAATACCAAGGCATGCTGCAACTGTTCTACGATAAACCCGTCACGCTGCGTACGCTGGATGTGGGCGCGGACAAACAGCTGCCTTATATGCCCATCAGTGAGGAAAACCCGTGTCTGGGCTGGCGTGGCATTCGTTTGACCCTCGACCAACCGGAAATCTTCCTTGTGCAGGTACGTGCGATGCTGCGTGCCAACGTGGCATCGGGCAACTTAAGCATTCTGCTGCCGATGATCAGCCACATTGATGAGATCGACGATGCGCGTCGACTGATCGATCGTGCCGGTCGCGAAGTGGAAGAGATGCTCGGTTATGTGGTGCCGAAACCGCGTATTGGCGTGATGATCGAAGTGCCATCCATGTTGTTCATGATTCCGCATCTGGCCGATCGTGTGGACTTTGTTTCCGTTGGCACCAATGATTTGACCCAGTATCTGTTAGCGGTAGATCGCAACAATACGCGCGTGGCGAATCTCTACGATCCGCTGCACCCTGCGATGATTCGTGCGCTACAAAGCATTGCGCACGAAGCCCGTCAGGCCAAGCTGGAGCTGTGCCTGTGTGGTGAAATGGCCGGCGATCCGATGTGCGTTGCGCTGCTGGTGGGGCTGGGTTATCACCACCTCAGCATGAACGGTAAGAATATCCCGCGCGTGAAATATTTGCTGCGTCATCTCGATCATGAGGAGACCCAGAAGTTGAGCGAGCAGGGTGCGGCTGCGCATACCGCTTCTGAAGTGCGGCATCTGGTTTCCGCCTTTATGGAGCGCCGTGGTTTGGGCGGCCTGATTCGCGGCGGTCGTTAACGGCGTTTACATTTCCACGCCATTTGTGAAAAGCGGCTGTGCTATCATGCGCAGCCTTTTATTATATGACCCCCTTAGCCAGACCCGTTTTCAGGGCAGAAAAATCGATGGTGAAAGATGACTAACGGCTACATTTCGTTTCCCCAATTCGATCCGGTAATTTTCTCTATCGGACCGATTTCGCTTCACTGGTACGGCTTGATGTATCTGGTGGGCTTTGTATTTGCCATGTGGCTGGCGGTACGCCGGGCCAATAAACCAGGCAGCGGTTGGAAAAAAGAGGAAGTGGAAAATCTGCTGTATGCAGGCTTCCTGGGTGTGTTCCTTGGCGGTCGTATCGGCTACGTGCTGTTCTACAACCTGCCGTTGTTCCTCGACAATCCACTCTATCTTTTCAAAGTGTGGGATGGCGGTATGTCGTTCCATGGCGGTTTGATTGGTGTGATCGTGGTGATGTTGGTGTTCGCGCACCGTACCAAGCGTACCTTCTTCCAGGTATCCGATTTCATTGCACCGCTGATTCCCTTTGGCTTGGGTGCGGGTCGTCTGGGTAACTTCATCAACGGTGAACTGTGGGGTCGCGTCGATCCTAACTTCAAATTTGCCATGTTGTTCCCAGGCTCGCGCAGCGAAGATATCGCGCTGGCTGCCAATAATCCGCAATATCAGCAGCTATTGAACACCTATGGGGTGCTGCCGCGTCATCCGTCGCAGCTGTATGAGCTGTGCCTGGAAGGTATCGTGCTGTTCATCATCCTTAACCTGTTCATTCGCAAACCGCGTCCGATGGGGAGCGTCTCTGGCTTGTTCCTGATTGGCTACGGTGCGTTCCGCATTATCGTAGAATTTTTCCGCCAGCCAGACGCGCAGCTGGGCCTGTTTGAAGGCGGCATCAGCATGGGGCAGATCCTCTCTATTCCTATGATTCTGGCCGGCGTGATTATGATGATTTGGGCGTATCATCGTCGTCCACAGCAACACACTCGTGAGGTAAAATGAAACAGTATCTGGACTTAATGCAGCATGTGCTGAATGAAGGCGCAGAGAAGGCCGACCGCACTGGCACCGGCACCCTGTCCATTTTCGGCCACCAGATGCGTTTCAATTTGCAGGATGGTTTTCCGCTGGTCACCACCAAAAAGGTCCACCTGCGCTCTATCATTCATGAGCTGCTGTGGTTCCTTAAAGGCGAAACCAATATCGGTTACCTGAAAGACAACAAGGTGACCATTTGGGACGAGTGGGCTGATGAGAATGGCGATTTAGGCCCGGTTTATGGCAAGCAGTGGCGTAGCTGGGGCAGTGCGTCAGGCGCAGAAATTGATCAGATCAGCAAAGTGATTGAGCAGCTTAAACGCGACCCCGATTCACGCCGCATCATTGTATCGGCATGGAACGTGGGTGAGCTGGATCAGATGGCGCTGGCTCCGTGCCATGCCTTCTTCCAGTTCTATGTGGCGAACGGCAAGCTCTCTTGTCAGCTGTATCAGCGCTCATGCGATATTTTCCTTGGCCTGCCGTTCAATATCGCCAGCTATGCGTTGCTGGTGCACATGGTGGCGCAGCAGTGCGATCTGGAAGTGGGTGATTTTGTCTGGACCGGTGGAGACACCCATCTGTACAGCAACCACCTTGAGCAAGCGCAGTTGCAGCTCACGCGTGAACCACGTCCGTTGCCGAAGCTGGTGATCAAACGTAAACCGGCCTCAATCTTCGACTACAACTTCGAAGATTTTGAGATTGAAGGCTACGATCCGCATCCGGCCATCAAAGCGCCAGTCGCGATATAATCGTACCCGCTATATCCCGAAGCCCTGCCACTGTGCAGGGCTTTTTTATGTGCCGCCTCGCAAAAAACGGTATCGACCTGTACGTCATAAAATAATCCTTCGCGATCTCTTCCATCCTGCCGCTGGCTTGCTTGTTACCTGTGAGCCTGAAGCGCACAGTGCCCGCTATGAAAAAACATCCTAACGCCGGTTTCACCTTGCCAGAACTGCTGTGGGTGATGGTGATCGCCGGCATACTCAGCCTTGGTGCCTTACATAGCTGGCAGCGCTGGCAACAACATCAACAGCTGCGAGACAGCGTGCAGCAATTGCAGGGATTTCTGCTGCGGTTGCGCGCTCACGCAAACTGGCATAACAACGACCTCAGCCTGTGGTTCATACCCGGCGGCAGCGGTTGCCTGGGCGTGGGTAGCAAGCCGCCGGATGGGTGCTTGCTCTCCTCGCGCTGGTGGTTCAAGCCGCCCCATAACGGTGTGCGGCTCACGGGCTTGGTCGGTGAGCCGGGTTTTTATGGGCGGCGTGATGTTGCGCGACCAGGCAGTGTGAACATGGAGAGTGATGCCGGCCAATGGCGGCTGATCATCTCTGCGCGCGCCCGCATTCGTGCCTGCCCTTTGGGGGAAAAGGGATGCGAATAGCCGAGAGCGGTTTTAGCCTGCTGGAGATGCTGATTGCCATGGCAGTGGGTGCGATATTAATGGTTAGCGTTGGCCGCTTTTTACCGCTACTGCTGGCGCAAAACCTGCAATTACAACAGCGTGTGCAATTGCAGCAGGAGCTGCAGCAACTCTCGCATACGTTGCAAAAAGCCTTGCAGCGTGCAGGTTATTGTCGTGGTCAGTGTAGTGGTCCCGCGCTAACTCTTGCCGCAGGGGGCAGCTGTCTCTTACTGCGTTGGGATGAGAACAGCAATGGGCGCTGGGAAGGGGTGGCGAGTAGCGACAGTGATTATTACGGTTATCGACTGCGCAATGGGCAAATAGAGATGCAACGCGGCGTGGATAACTGCAGTGGGAGCGGTTGGGAACGCATGACAGACCCCGCATTTTTGTCGATTGATATCTTCCGGCTGGAGCGGCAGAACAAGCGCCTGATGTTGTCTCTCGTTGGCCGGGCGGGCAAACAGCGCGTTCAGCAGGAGACATGGATTGAGGGAGGGAATCTGTGAATCAGCGCGGTAATAGCACATTGGGTATGGTGCTCATGCTGCTACTACTGGGGAGCCTGACACTGCATGCTTCACGCACTCAGCTTGCACTGGGCATGGTATTGGTGGCTGATGAACAGCAGCATCACAAAGACTTTTGGCAAGCACAGGCTGCGTTGCAGTGGGGATTAACACAGAGCTGGCCAGCGGTGGTGGGGTGGCAGTGCCAGACATGGGCGCCTCAGCAGTGGCGCAGCTGTTTATTACGCATGGAGGAGGGTAATGCCGTGTTATCAGGACAAGGAGAAGGCCGTGAGCTTCGGCTCTGGCAATGGGTGTCGCCACAGGGTCAGACGGTGCAGCCGCAGCGACACGGTTGGCTCGACTTCTGCCCGCTGGGAAAGCCGGAAAACTGCCAACCACAGACCGAATCAGCAGGGCTTTAGTCTGGCGGAAACCTTAGTGGCGATGCTGCTGCTGGCGGTGACGGTCAGCACGCTGTTGAATTATCACCGTGCCTTAACGCTGGGATTTAGCCAGCAGTGGCAGCAACGCCAGGCATGGCAGGTTGCCGGTCAGGCTTTACTCGGACGGGAGGTTGAAGGCTGGCAGATTCAGCGACAGCAACGAAGTATAACGTTGGGATGTGTACTCGAACATGTCACCGTTAACGGGCCTCAGCAACGCACGGCTAGTCTGGCACGGCTCAATTGTCACTAAGGTGACCTCCGCGATAGGCATCCCCGGCGATACAAGGTAGAGTGACCTGGCTGCGCTGTTTTACCTCTCACAAGGAGACTTATGTTCCGGGTTTACCACTCCAACCAGCTTGATCTGTTGAAAAATCTGGCGGGTATTTTGATTGAAAATCAACCGCTAGGCGATGCGTTCGCGGCCGAGCAGGTGCTGGTGCAAAGCCCCGGCATGGCACAATGGCTGCAGATGGAGCTGGCTAACAGTTTTGGCATTGCAGCGAACATTGATTTCCCGCTGCCAGCCACATTTATCTGGAACATGTTCGTGAAGGTGCTGCCCGGCATTCCTGAAGAGAGTGCGTTTACCAAAGCCAGCATGAGCTGGAAGCTGATGCATCGTTTGCCCACATTACTGGAGCAGGACGCCTTCCAGCCGTTGCGCCACTATCTCAGCGATGATGATGACAAACGTAAGCTCTATCAACTTAGTGCGCGCGTTGCCGATCTGTTTGACCAGTATCTGGTCTATCGATCCGACTGGCTTAACAGTTGGGAGCGTGGAGAGCAGATCGAAGGCGTGGGCGATGCTCAGCAGTGGCAGGCGCCGCTGTGGCGCGATCTGGTCGAGTTTACGCAGCAGTTGGGCCAGCCGATGTGGCACCGTGCCAATCTTTACGCGCGATTTATCCAGGCGCTGGAACAGGCGCAGACGCCACCACCGGGCCTGCCGCAGCGCGTGTTTATCTGTGGCATTTCTGCACTGCCGCCGGTCTATTTACAGGCGCTGGAGGCACTTGGCCGTCACATCGACATTCATCTGCTCTTTACCAACCCCTGCCGGCACTATTGGGGCGATATTCAGGATTATGCCTTCCTGGCGAAGCTACAAAGCCGCCAGCGCCGCCGAGTGCAATCTGATGAGTTGCAGCCGCTATTCCGCCAACCTGAAACCGCTGCTGCACTGTTTAACGATCTCGGCGAGCAGCAACTGACTAACCCGTTGTTGGCCTCATGGGGCAAGTTAGGGCGCGACAACCTGTTTTTACTCAGCCAGATGGAATCTGCAGCCAACGATATCGATGCCTTTGTTGAGATCCCGCAAGACAACCTGCTGCACAGCTTGCAGGCCGATCTGCTCAATCTGGATGATAAGGCGGTCATCGGCCTGAATGCCGATGAGTTGGGTAACAGCAGCAATAAGCGCTTGCTCGATCCTCAAGATCGCTCTATCACGCTGCAGGTATGCCATAGCGCTCAGCGTGAAGTGGAGGTCTTGCAGGATCACTTACTGGCGCTGATGGAAGCCGATCCCAATCTTAGACCACGCGACATCATTGTGATGGTGGCTGATATCGACAGCTACGCGCCCTTTATACAGGCCGCCTTTGCCAGCGCCCCCGCTGACCGCTATCTCCCCTTTGCTATTTCGGATCGTCGAGCCAGTCAGGCACACCCGGCCATTCTGGCGGCGCTCAGCTACTGACGCTTCCTGAAAGCCGCTTTGCCTCTGAAGCAGTGCTGGCTTTGCTTGAAGTGCCCGCGCTGGCGCAGCGCTTTTCAGTGGATGAAAGTGGGCTACGATTGCTGCGACGCTGGGTGATGGAGTCGGGTATTCGCTGGGGATTGGATGATGCCAGCGTTGAAGCACTAGCGCTGCCGGTCACCGGTCAGCACACCTGGCGCTTTGGTCTACAACGCATGCTGTTGGGCTATGCACTGGAGAGTCGCAACGGAGACTGGCAGGGCATTTTGCCCTATGACGAATCCAGCGGATTAATCGCCGAATTGGCTGGGCATCTGGCTGAATTACTCTCGCGCCTTGAAACATGGCGTAGGCGTCTGACGGAAGAGAGGACGTTACCTGAATGGCTCCCGCTGTGCCGTGAATTGCTTGATAGCTTCTTTGCTGGCGATGCCGAAAGTGAAGCCGCGCTATTGCTGGTGGAAACGCAGTGGAAGCTGATCATTGAGCAGGGCATGCAAGCAACGTATCAGCAACCTATTCCTGTCACGTTATTACGTGATGAACTGCATTCGCGCCTTGACCAGCAGCGTATCAGCCAGCGTTTTCTGGCTGGCCCCATCAACTTCTGTACGCTGATGCCGATGCGTTCCATCCCCTTCAAAGTGGTGTGCCTGCTGGGCATGAACGATGGTGTTTACCCGCGCACGCTGGCACCCCTTGGCTTCGACCTGATGCAGCAACGGGCGCGCAAAGGCGATCGCAGCCGTCGGGATGATGACCGCTACTTGTTCCTCGAAGCGCTGATTTCTGCGCAGCAGCAGCTCTATATCAGCTATATCGGTCGTGCCATTCAGGACAACACCGAACGTTATCCCTCCGTGTTGGTCACGGAGCTGGTCGACTATCTTGGACAGAGTTTCTGCCTGCCGGGCGATGAACAGTGTGAACCGGATATCAGCGAGCAAAGAGTGCGCGATCATCTGCAAATACTGCATAGCCGTATGCCCTTTGCTGCGGAAAATTTCCAGCCCGGGGCCTATGGTCAAAGCTTTGCTGCGGAATGGCTACCTGCCGCCACGGGCAGCGGTGTGGCTCAGCCAGCTTTCGTGCAAAAGCTGGAACCCCAGCCACTAGACACGCTCTCTCTGGAGCAACTGCTGCGTTTCTGGCGCCATCCGATTCGTGCCTGGTTCCAGCAGCGATTGGGTGTCGCCTTTTGGATGGAGGAGAGTGAACTGCCGGACAGCGAGCCTTTTGCGCCAGATAGTCTGGAGCGTTATCAGATCAATGCGCAGTTACTCAATACCTTGGTCAACGGTGACGATCCTGCTCTGCTTTATGCCCGGCATCGTGCCGCAGGCAATCTGCCTTATGGCGCTTTTGGGGAACTTTTTTGGCAGAGTCAGACCGAAGAGATGCAGGAAGTGGCGGCTGAAGTCAGTGGGCAACGTCAGATCGCGGAAAGTTGGGAGGTCAATCTGGCCTTGGGCGGTGTGCAGTTGACCGGCTGGCTGACACAGGTGCAATCTGATGGCCTGTTACGCTGGCGACCGGGCGTGCTGAATATGAATGATGGCCTGCTGCTTTGGCTGGAACATCTGGTCTACTGTGCGCTGGGCGGCACAGGTGAGAGCCGCATGTACGGACGTAAACAGAGCGACTGGCGTTTTAAGTCGGTGAGCCGGGAGCAGGCGCTGTCATGGCTGGGGGACTATGTTGAAGCCTACCGGTTAGGTATGACGGAACCCTTGTGGCTCCTGAATAAATCTGGCGGTGCCTGGCTTGATGCCAGCTTCGATAGCAAATCACGTCAGCTGTTAGAAGACGAAGCAACACAGAAAAAGGCACTTAACAAACTGCTGCAAGCCTGGCAGGGTGGTTTCCAGGTTGAAGGCGAGGGGAGCGATCCTTATCTGCAACGGTTAAGCCGGACGCTGGATGACGATGCGGTGCAGGCCATCACTGCCGCTGCACGCCAATGGTATTTACCGGTGCGGCTCGCCCACCAAGATGATGAATAGCAATCGGGTAACGACAGCCTTTGCTGTTGTTCTCAAACCATAAAAAAGTTTGTTTATTTCTCCGCTGGGCACACAGCCAGCGGTAAAGGGTAACGTAAGGGGTTTAAATGCGGATTTACGCACGCTGGATAGGAGCGCTGCTGCTGAGTATGCTGGCGCTGAGTGCCTTTGCCGATACCGATCGCGGCTGGCAGCCCATCAATGAAACCATTCGCAAAAGCGATCACGATCCACGCAATTACCAGGCTGTCACGCTCTCCAACGGCATGACCGTACTGCTGGTTTCTGATGCCGCTGCGCCAAAATCACTGGCGGCGATCACCTTGCCTATTGGTTCGCTTGACGATCCTAATCAGCAACTTGGCTTAGCGCACTACACCGAACACATGGTGTTGATGGGATCGAAACTTTATCCGCAGCCGGATAATCTGGCCGAGTTTCTGAAAAAGCACGGGGGTAGCCACAACGCCAGTACCGCGTCCTATCGCACCGCATTTTATCTGGAAGTGGAGAATGATGCGCTGCAACCGGCGGTGGATCGCCTTGCTGATGCGATTGCCGAACCCTTGCTCGACCCGGTCAATGCCGATCGCGAACGCCATGCGGTGAATGCTGAATTGACTATGGCACGTTCACGTGATGGTTTGCGTATGTCTCAGGTCGGCGCAGAGACCCTGAATCCGGCGCATCCAGGTTCGCGTTACTCAGGGGGTAACCTCGAGACGTTGCGTGATAAACCGGACAGTAATTTGCATCAGGCACTGACCGAGTTTTATCGCAGCCACTATTCCGCCAACCTGATGAAAGCAGTGATTTATAGCAACAAATCGTTGCCGGAAATGGCTGACATCGCAGCGAAAACCTTTGGCCGAGTTGCCAATCATCAGGCTATTGTCCCGAAAATTGAAGTGCCAGTTGTCACTGATGCGCAGAAAGGCATCATCATTCATTACGTTCCCGCGCAGCCACGTAAACAACTGAAAATTGAATTCCGCATTGCCAACAATAGCGATCAATTTCGCAGCAAAACCGATACCCTGATCAGCTACATCCTTGGCAACCGCAGTAAAAATACCCTGAACGATTGGCTGCAAAAGCAGGGACTAGCCGATGGCGTGAATGCCGGGGCAGATCCCATGACCGAACGTAATACCGGTGTGTTCGCGATTTCAATCTCATTGACGGATAAAGGGCTGGCGCAGCGTGATGAAGTGGTTGCCGCCGTGTTCAGCTATCTGGATATGCTGCGTACTAAGGGCATAGATAAGGGATATTTCGACGAAGTCTCGCACGTGCTGGCGTTAGATTTTCGTTATCCTTCCATCACCCGTGATATGGATTACATCGAATGGCTGGTTGACACCATGCTTCGGGTGCCGGTGGATCACACGCTGGATGCTCCCTACCTGGCCGATAACTTCGACCCTGCGGCCATCAAGTCGCGTCTTGATGAGATGACGCCGCAAAACGCCCGCATCTGGTACATCAGCCCGAATGAGCCCCACAACAAAGAAGCCTATTTCGTTAACGCGCCTTATCAGGTCGATAAAATCGCCTCTGATCAGCTCAGTGACTGGCAGCAGCGCGGTGCGCAGATTCAACTGTCGATGCCAACGCTCAATCCGTATATCCCGTCGGATTTTGCTCTGATCCCTTCAGACGGCAAAACTTATTCCCATCCGGTGCCGCTTACCAACGGCGACAGCATGCGTATCTATTGGATGCCAAGCCAGTACTACGCCAGTGAACCTAAAGCGGCGATCACGCTGGCTTTGCGCAATAAAGCGGCCATTAGTGATGCTCGGCAACAAGTCCTGTTTGGCCTGAATGACTACCTCTCTAGCGTGGCGCTGGATGAGCTGAATTCACAGGCTTCGGTAGGAGGGATTAGCTTCTCGACCGGCGAAGATGACGGCATTGTATTCAACGCCAGCGGCTTTACTCAGCGTTTGCCCGAGTTGCTGCAAAAACTGGTTGAAGGCTATGCCAGCTTCCAGCCAGATGCACAGCAGCTAGAACAAGCCAAATCCTGGTATCTGGAGCGTCTGGAAGCCGCAGAGAAAGGTAAAGCCTTTGAACAAGCGATCCAGCCGATGCAGATGTTGTCACAACTGCCTTACACCCAACGTGAAACGCGCCGTAAGCTGGTCAAAGATCTGACGCTGAAAGATGTTACTGACTATCGCGATGCGTTGATTCGCCAGGCCACGCCGGAAATGATGGTGGTGGGTAACCTGTCTGCCGATCGTGTGAAACAGTTGGGTGCCGATCTCCAGCAGCAGTTACACAGTGATGGCCACAGTTACTGGCACAGTAAATACGTTGTGATTGATAAAGCCATGAAGGCCAACTTGCAAACGGCTGGCAGCAGCACCGATTCCGCGCTGGCTGCGCTCTATGTCCCACTCGGCTATGACGAGTACCAAAGTATGGCCAATAGCACCATGCTGAGCCAGATTGTGCAGCCCTGGTTCTACAACCAACTGCGTACCCAGGAACAGCTCGGTTATGCCGTGTTCTCTTACCAAATGCCGATTGGACGTCAGTGGGGAATCGGTTTCTTGCTGCAAAGTAACAGCAAGCAGCCTGCCTACCTGATGCAGCGCTTTGAGGCCTTCTACCCGCAGGCCGAAAAACGGCTGCGTGACATGAAGCCAGAAGATTTCGCTCAGTACCAGCAAGCGTTGATCAACGATTTGAAACAGCGCCCACAAACGCTGGATGAAGAAGCGAACCGCTATAACCGTGACTTCAATCGCCAGAACTTTGCCTTTGATACCCGTGAGAAAGCGGTTGAGCAGATCCAAAAACTAACGCCGGTAGGCTTAGCTGATTTCTTCCACAAGGCGGTGTTGGAACAGCAGGGTATGGCAATGATTTCACAAATTGGTGGCAGTCATGATGGCGCAACCAAAGATGATTACGCGCCATTACCTGGCTTCACAACCTGGGATCAAGTTGAGAAGCTGCAGCAATCGTTGCCTGTTCAGAGTGATGCGCAATGAGTCAGCTTCAACCGCCTGAATCGCTCAATCCGCTGACGCTGCCGTTACGGGGCGAGCGTTTGATTGAGGCTTCTGCCGGAACCGGTAAAACGTTCACCATTGGGTTGCTCTACCTGCGGTTGTTGCTGGGGTTGGGCGGTACTCATGCTTACTCGCGTCCGCTATCGGTCGAAGAGATTCTGGTGGTGACCTTTACGGAAGCCGCCACGGCGGAACTGCGTGGACGCATCCGCGCCAACATCCATGAGCTACGCCTGGCCTGTATTAGGGGGGTAAGCCGCAACCCGATGCTGATGCAATTGCTGAGCGAGATGCCGCAACCCGCTGAGGCGGCGTCGCTGCTGCTGGCGGCCGAGCGTCAGATGGATGAAGCGGCAATCTTTACTATCCACGGCTTCTGCCAGCGCATGCTTAATCTGAATGCGTTTGAGTCAGGCATGTTGTTTGAGCAGCAGTTGATTGAAGATGAACAACAACTGTTGCGGCAGGCTACCGCCGACTTCTGGCGTCGCCATTGCTATCCGCTCTCGCTGGATATCGCTCGCGTGATTGTCAGTGAATGGAGTGGCCCGGAACAGCTGCTTGCGACGTTACGCCCTTGGTTGCAGGGGGAAGCACCCAACTTACGGCTGCCGCCTGGTGATGCAGAAACACTGAGCACTCGCCACCATGACAATCTGACGCGTATTGACGCGATGAAAGCTCAGTGGCTTGCAGTCGGCGAAGAAGTGCTGTCGTTAGTTGGCCAGTCTGATGTGGATAAACGCAGCTACAGCAGCAAAAACTTGCCGGTCTGGGTCAGCAAGGTGAGTTTATGGGCGCAGAGTGAAACCGGAGATTATCAGGTGCCGCCTGAACTGGCGCGTTTTGGTCAGCAGATGCTTGATGAAAAAACCAAGAAGGGCAATCCCCCACAGCATGCGCTGTTTGCGGCCATTGATGCCTTCCTCGCCCAGCCGATTTCACTGCGCGACCTGGTGATTGCGCGTGCGTTAGTCGAAGTCCGTGCTGCGGTGCGGAAAGAGAAGCGCCAGCAGGCGCTGCTCGGTTTTGATGACCTGCTCAGTCGTTTAGATGACGCGCTTCAGCAGCCCGGTGGAGAACAGCTCGCGCAAGCGATTCGTCAGCGCTTTCCGGTGGCGTTAATTGATGAGTTTCAGGATACCGATCCGCTGCAATATCGCATTTTCCGCACGCTCTACATCAATCAGCCCGAACATGCCCTGTTGCTGATTGGCGACCCTAAACAGGCTATTTATGCGTTTCGTGGTGCGGACATTTTTACCTATATCCGTGCGCGTAATGAAGTTCAGGCGCACTACACGCTGGACACCAACTGGCGTTCTTCACCGGCCATGGTCGAGAGCGTCAATCAACTGTTCTCACGCCTTGAGTCGCCCTTCCTGTTTGAGGCCATCCCGTTTCAGTCCGTGCAATTCGCACCGCCGAATCAAAAACTGTCACTCAGTATTGATCAGCAGGAACAAGCTGCACTGCGCTTTTGGTTGCAACCGGGCGCGGGCTGCAGCGTAGGGGAGTACCAGCAAGCGATGGCACAACAGTGTGCCGCCGATATCAGCCATTGGTTACAGGCAGGACAGCAGCAGCGGGCGCTGTTGGGCACTGCCTCAGCGCAACGCCCTGTGGAAGCATCGGATATGACGGTGCTGGTGCGAAGTCGTAATGAAGCCAACCTGATTCGTGAATCGCTCAATCAGCTTGGCATTCCGTCGGTCTATCTTTCAAACCGAGACAGTGTTTACACCACGCCGGAAGCGCACGAACTGTTGTGGCTGCTTCAAGCGGTGCTGGCACCTGAACAAGAGCGTATGCTGCGCACGGCGCTGGCCACTTCACTGTTTGCTTTTGATGCCGCTCAACTGGACGCGCTGGATCAGGATGCGCGCGGCTGGGATGAGCTGGTGGATACCTTTGCCCGTTGGCAGTTACTGTGGCAGCAGCGTGGGGTGTTACCGATGCTGCGCCAGCTGATGCAGGAACGTCAGTTGGCTGAAAATCTGTTAGCGTCAGAAAACGGCGAACGGCGTCTGACCGATCTGTTGCACTTGGGCGAGTTGTTGCAGGAGGCCGCCGCACAACTGGATAGCCCGCACGCGCTGGTGCGTTATCTCGCCCAACAGATTGCCAATCCTGATAGCCAGTCTTCCAGTCAGCAACTGCGTCTGGAGAGCGATCGCCATCTGGTGCAGATTGTCACCATCCACAAATCCAAAGGGCTGCAATATCCGCTGGTGTGGTTGCCGTTTGCAGCGGGTTTTCGGGAAGCCGATACCGCGCTTTACCACGATCGTGAAACCTTCTCTGCGGTGCTCGATCTGCAAGCCGACGACGCGAGCCTGGCGCTGGCGGAGCAAGAGCGGCTGGCAGAGGATTTGCGTCTGCTGTATGTGGCGCTGACGCGCTCGGTTTATCACTGTAGCGTGGGCGTCGCACCGCTGTTCCGCGGCACGCGTAAGAAAGAGGGAGAAAGCGATTTTCACAAAAGTGCGCTGGGTTTCCTGTTACAGCGTGGTGAAGCGGCCACGGCCGAGCAGTTGGAAGTCCTGTTGAATGACATGCAGGTGGTGGGCACCGAAGTGTTGCGCGTACAGGAACAGCCTGCTTCACCCTGGCAAGAACCTGTCGCCAATGAGGGGGCGCTCGCCGCGCGATCAGTCTCGCGTACGCTGATTGAACCCTGGCGCGTGACCAGTTATTCCGGCTTACAGCAACACGGTAGCCAACGACTGCTGGATGTCATGCCGAACTTTGATATTGAAGCCGCAGGTGAGGATCGCGAGGAAGAGGAAACGGATCGTGCACTGACGCCGCATCATTTTCCACGTGGTGCAGCACCCGGAACCTTTTTGCACGAACTGTTTGAATCGCTCGACTTCCCGCAGCCGCCTGTCGCTGAAAAGCTGGAACAACATCTGCAGCAGAATGGCTACCCACTTTACTGGCAGCCGATGCTGAGTGAGTGGATCGCGCGAGTGGTGAACACCCCGCTTAATGCGCAGGGCATTCAACTTGGTAGCGTGCAGGCCAGTGAACGTTTGGTTGAGATGGGCTTTTATCTGCCGATTGAAGGGCTACTGACGGCGAATGCGCTCGATAGCCTGATACGCCAGGATGCACTCTCTGCTGGTGCTCCGCCACTCGAATTCCGTCAGGTTCAGGGGATGTTGAAAGGTTTTATCGATCTGGTTTTCCGTTGGCAGGGAAAATATTACCTGCTGGATTATAAATCCAACTGGCTGGGCGACAGTCACGACGCCTATACGCCAGAGGCGATGAAACAGGCGATGATCGACCACCGTTACGATTTGCAGTACCAACTCTATACGCTGGCGTTACACCGATATCTCAAACATCGTCTGGCGGATTATGACTACGAGCAGCACTTTGGCGGGGTATTTTACTTGTTCTTACGCGGTATGGATGGGACTTCACCTGCCAATGGGGTGTTTCATACCCGGCCAACCCTCGATTTTGTTACACAACTGGATTGCCTGTTTCGCGGGCAGGGAGTGGTAGCATGAGCAGCATGACAACGCTGTTAGCACAGGCGGTTGACTTGCGGTTATTGCGCCCTTTGGACGTGCAGTTCGCACAGCTACTGGCAGATGATAGCCAACCCGCACGGCTATTGGCTGCCGCTTGCCTCAGTGCAGAGGTGGGAGAAGGGCACGTTTGCTTGCCTCTGTCTCAGCTCAACCAGAATCAATTGTTTAAGGGACGCCATCCCGAGTTGGCTCAGGAGATTTGGCAAACGGCTGGAGAACCTGAGGCGTGGCATACTGTCTTCGCAGATTGGCCTGCACTCAGCAGTAGCGAACACGCTGCGCCGATCGTAATGAGCGAACGCCGCCTTTATTTGCATCGTTTCTGGCATAACGAGGGGCAGGTGGCAAACTTCTTCCTCGCACAGTCGGCACCGCAGCAATTCCAGGCTGAAAAGGTACGTGCAGTGCTGGATGCGTTGTTTGGCACCCAGCCTGATGACTGGCAAAAAATCGCTGCAGCGGTGGCGCTGACGCAAAAAACCGCGGTGATATCCGGCGGTCCCGGCACCGGTAAAACCACTACCGTAGCAAAATTGCTGGCGGCACTGATTCGTTTGAGTGAAGGGGCGCTGCGCATTCAACTCGCCGCGCCTACCGGGAAAGCGGCGGCACGCTTGACGGAATCGCTGGGCAAGGCGCTACAGGCGCTGCCCGTGAGCGAGACTGAACGGCTGCGTTTCCCGGCCGAAGCCACCACGCTGCACCGTCTGCTGGGCGCTCAGCCTGAAACGCAACGCTTACGCTATCACGCCGGTAATCTGCTGCATCTTGATGTGCTGGTGGTCGATGAAGCCTCGATGGTCGATTTAGGGATGATGGCCAATCTTATCGCTGCATTACCGCCACAGGCACGGGTGATTTTTCTGGGTGACCGCGACCAGCTGGCCTCAGTGGAAGCGGGAGCCGTGCTGGGTGATATTTGTCGTTGTGCGGAGTCGGGTTACAGCCCGGCACGTGCAGCCCAACTCAGTGCTTTAACCGGTTGTGAAATTGTCGGGAATGATGACGACAGCGCGCCAGCAGTGCGTGACGCCATCTGCCTGCTGCGCAAAAGCTATCGCTTCGATGCCAATTCGGGCATTGGTAAACTGGCGGCAGCAGTGAATGCGGGTAATCCTCAAGCGGTTGAAGCCGCTTTCATGGCCGGGTTTACCGACATTGCTCGCCAGCCGCTCAACGACGGTGAAGCCTATCAGGCTATGTTGGCTGACATTGCTGAGGGTTATCGCCCGTTTCTTCGCTTGGTGGGTCAACACGCCGCACCCGGCGAAATCATTGCCGCATTTGGCCGCTATCAGTTGCTGTGCGCCTTACGCGAGGGGCCTTTTGGTGTACAGGGGTTGAATCAGAGAATTGAACAGAAGCTGATGCAGCTGCAGTTGATTCGTCGTCCGCAAGGCGGAAGTCGTTGGTATCAGGGCCGTCCGGTGATGGTGACGCGCAATGACAGCGCACTGGGGCTGTTTAACGGCGATATTGGTATTACGCTGCTGGATGAGGAAGGGCTGCTGAAAGTGTTCTTTCCGTTGCCGGATGGCAGCATCAAAGCGGTACAGCCGAGTCGCCTACCGGCGCACGATACAGCATGGGCGATGACGGTACACAAATCACAGGGGTCGGAGTTCGAGCATACCGCGCTGGTGATGCCTGCGCAGTTCTTACCTGTGTTGACGCGTGAGTTGATCTACACCGCGATTACCCGCGCCCGCAAGCAACTTACCTTATACAGCGATGAAGGTGTGTTTCGTCGCGCGGTGCAGCTTCGCACTCAGCGCCGGAGTGGATTACTGGATCGTTTGGGCGGCGAAAAATAATGCTTTTTGGTAGGAGCGCGATTTATCGCGCCCCTTCTAGCCGCGTAATGGCTGCTGAAACGCACGATAAATCACGCCGGCTTCCCTTGCTCTAACGTAAATCCGCCATCAGCACTTTCGAACGGCGCTGATAGTTATACATCTGCTTCTTACTCTCTGGCAGTGATTCAATATCAACCGGCGTAAAGCCCCGTTCCTGGAACCAGTGAATACTCCGGGTGGTCAGCACGAACAGTTTCTTCAGGCCCATCTGGCGTGCCTGCAGCGCCACGCGCTCCAGCAACAGTTCACCGCGTGAGGAACTGCGATAATCGGGATGCACGGCCACGCAGGCCATTTCGCCAATCTGCTCATCCGGGAAGGGATAGAGCGCGGCACAGGCGATGGTCAGGCTGTCGCGCTGAATAATGGTGAATTTGTCGATTTCCATCTCCAGCTGCTCGCGTGAACGACGCACCAGAATGCCTTGCTGCTCCAGCGGACGAATCAATTCGAGAATGCCACCAATATCGTTGATGGTGGCGCGGCGAATCTGCTCAGCAGACTCCATCACAATCTGCGTACCAATACCGTCACGCGAGAACAGCTCCTGAATCAGTGCGCCATCTTCCTGATAACTGATCAGGTGGCTACGACGCACGCCGCTGCGGCAGGCTTTGACCGCGCCACGCAGAAAACGCACGGTGCCCGACAGGAAATCGCCGTCGCTTTCCATTTCATCGATACGCGTCTGCGCTTCGTTAGGGAACAGCTCAGAGATAATCGTACCTTCGCGATTGGTCACGCCCTGCTCGGAGCAGAAGCCAATCATCTTTTCAGCTTTTAGCTTTATCGCCAACTGCGTCGCCACTTCTTCCGACGTCAGATTGAAGCTTTCGCCTGTCACTGATACGGCAACCGGACCGAGCAGCACAATGGCGTCATTATCCAGCTGGCGGTGGATCGCCTCTTCATCAATACGGCGAATACGACCACTGTGGCAGTAATCCACACCATCATCGACACCCAGCGGTTGGGCGATAATAAAGTTACCGCTGACAACGTTGATGTGCGCGCCTTGCAGCGGCGTATTATTCAGGCTCATCGACAGGCGTGCGGTGATATCCAGCTGCAATCGGCCAGCCGCTTGCTTCACCAGTTCCAGTGATTGCGCATCGGTAACACGAGTGTGTTTGTGATAAATCGGTTCCAGCTGTTGCTGTGCCATGCTGGCATCAATTTGTGGGCGGGCACCATAGACAACCACCAAGCGAATGCCGAGGCTATGCAACAAGCCAATGTCGTTAACGATACTGGAAAAGTTCTCATGCTCGATGGCCTCACCACCCAGCATAATGACAAAGGTCTTGTCACGATGGGCATTTATATAGGGAACGGTATGGCGAAAACCTTGAACCAATTCAGTACTACGTTCCTTCACGGCAAACCCTCTGTGAATGTTTATTCGTAATTTCTGTATTTTTATGCTCTTTTGCCTGCCATTGCAAGCGTCGGACCTGACGTTACTTTACGATTTTCCTGATGCAACCCTCGCTAACAGCCTGCATTATCTGGTTTTTCCGGCAAAACAAGACACGGCTTGCTAAGCAAAGTTTTCGCCTTCCTTTCGTCGACTGACGATATTTTAGACACTACACAGCAGTTGGAGCGGCATGTCCGAAGCTTTTACACGACGACGATTAATACAGGGCGCAGGTGCGTTATTCCTGTTAAGCGTCACACGTACCGGGGCTGCAGCCAGCCAGCATATTGTGGCGGTGCGCATCTGGCCTTCATCGACGTACTCTCGCGTGACGCTGGAGTCGAATGTTCCCCTCAAGTATAAACAGTTCACCTTGAGCAATCCCGATCGCCTGGTGATCGACATCGATAACCTGCATATCAATCCGGTCCTGAAAGGGGTGGATAAGCAAGTGCGCGTTGACGATCCCTATATCAAAAATGCACGTGTCGGTCAGTTTGATGCCAACACGGTGCGTGTCGTGCTGGAACTTAAACGCCATGTCGCACCGAAGATCTTCACGCTGACGCCGGTGGCCGGGATTAAACACCGTCTGGTGGTCGATCTCTATCCGAGCCAGTCGTCGCCGGAAGAGGATCCGCTACTGGCGTTACTGAACGATTACAACCAAGGTGAACTTGATCGCGACCAACCTGCGCAAGCGCCGTTACCGGGTAAGGCAGGGCGGGATCGTCCGATTATCATCATGATCGATCCTGGTCATGGCGGTGAAGATCCCGGTGCGCACGGTAAATACAAAACGCGGGAAAAAGATATCGTGCTGAAGATTGGCCGCTATTTGAAAGCGTTGATCGATAAAGAGCGCAACATGAAGGCCTATATGACGCGCAATGAGGATGTGTTCATCCCACTGCGCGTACGTGTCGCTAAGGCGCGCAAGCAGCGCGCCGATCTGTTCGTGTCGATTCACGCTGATGCGTTTACCAGCCGAGCCGCTCGTGGTTCATCAGTGTTTGCCTTGTCTACCAGTGGCGCAACCTCAACCGCCGCACGCTTTCTGGCACAGACACAGAACGAATCAGATCTGATTGGTGGCGTGAGTATGAGTGGCGACCGCTATCTGGATCACACCATGTTCGACATGGTGCAGCGACAGACCATCAGCGACAGCCTGAAATTTGGCAAAGAGGTGTTATCGCGTATGGGTCACATCAACCATCTGCATAAACGCACGGTAGATCAGGCCGGCTTTGCCGTACTGAAAGCTCCGGATATTCCGTCGATTTTAGTGGAAACCGCGTTTATCAGTAATGTGGAGGAGGAGCGCAAGCTGCGGACGGCGCGTTATCAGCATCAGGTGGCTGAGGCTATCCTGCATGGCATCAAAGCCTATTTCGAGAAAGGGGCGGTGCTTGCGCATCGTTGAAGGGAAGGCGGCAGCAATGCCGCTTTTTTACCGGGTGCCAAAAACAAAAAAACACCCGTTAAGGTGCTTATTTGTAATTGGTTGCGGGGGCCGGATTCGAACCGACGACCTTCGGGTTATGAGCCCGACGAGCTACCAGGCTGCTCCACCCCGCGTCCGTCTGCCGCGTTAGCGACTTTTCACATTGTATTCTTCTTTA
>NZ_MLFR01000035.1 GCF_002095475.1 Pantoea rwandensis | reverse complement strand
TGTCGGGGCGCCATTGACGGCGACCTTTGTCGTGAATATCCCCTGAACCTTGTCGGGGCGCCATTGACGGCGACCTTTGTCGTGGACATCCCCCGAACCCTGTAGGGTCGCCATTAATGGCGACCTTTGGCATGCAGTGATGTCAACGTGCGGGTTTCATGCATTACTGAAAACGGTTCGCCTTGTCGCGCGCCAAACGTTCCAGTGCAAAGATAACCTGCTGCAACTGACGCTCTTGCACCGGTTCGATAACGGTAAAGCGGAAGCTCAGACGTGGCGTGGTGCGCGTTTCATTTTTGCTGGTAATGGTGCTGCGTTCACCAATGTGCAGCAGTTGTGCCGTCACCTCAAAATGGCCATATTCGCCTAGCTCTACCCGCAACTTCTTAAAGGTGTCGCCACGATTTAACCCTTCAGGCAAAGCTTCATCCAGCAACACGCCAGCACCACCGAGCGAGAGATCTTGTAAGCGAAAACGTGCTTTGCTACCATCCGGCCATTCACTGTGACAGTAGAAGACGGGTTCCATCGGCGCACTGACACGGAAAAATTCACGGCGCTGAATCTGCCAAAGCAACTCGGGTAACGGGGCGGCAAAAGCGGGTAAACCCTCAAATTCGATGCGTTGTAATCCGGTCAGACCACATTCAACTTTGGCACCTTGGGTTTCGGCGGCGATATTCACTTCACCACCCTGCAGGGCTAAATCATTATCCAGCGCATTGCTACCAAGATCGAAGACAACCTGTTCTTCGTCGGCAGCGAGTAAACGGCTAATAAACTGGCCGCGAGAAAAATTGACCATCAACGGCGTCTGGTAACGTAACAGATCCTTCATCACGTTCAATACCGCCAACGTACCGCGTTTGAGGTATTGTTCTTTATCGGCTTCTTTCACGTCCTGCTCCACTTATCCGATTGTTATTATCATGAGTGCCAATGCCATCGATTTGTTATCGGCTTGGCTATAAAAAGCTTTAGCCTGCTAACGATTATTTTACCGTTGCGCTCACCAGGCAGAGTGAAAATCTCCGACTATACTTACCGCAGTGAACACATTGATTCATAACGTAAGGAGCAGTAAATGGGTATTCTTTCATGGATTATTTTTGGTTTGATTGCCGGGATTATCGCTAAATGGATCATGCCAGGTAAAGATGGTGGCGGATTTATTATCACCGTCGTGCTGGGTATTGTGGGTGCGGTGGTCGGTGGCTGGATCAGTACCCTATTTGGATTTGGCAAAGTTGACGGTTTCAACTTCGGCAGCTTTGTGGTGGCGGTGATTGGTGCCATCGTAGTGCTGTGGATTTACCGTAAAGTTCGCACCTGACAGTCCTCAATGATTTAACGAAATCCGCACCTCATTGGGGTGCGGATTTTTTTTATGGCTGATTAGAAATCGTAGCCCACGGTCGCCATCACGGTGCGTTCGGCACCTCGATAGCAATAACCCGTGCCGTAACAGGCGGTAAGATACTTTTTATCGGTCAGGTTATTAGCATTGACCTGTAACCATGCACCTTTCAGCTGTGAATCCCATGCACCCAAATCGGCGCGTACTGAAGCATCAAACAGCGTGACGGACGGCAAACGAGTGGTGTTTTCATTGTCCGCCCACTGTTTACCGATGTAACGCACACCTGCACCGGCACTCAAACCGTAATCAAACTGATAATGTCCCCAGAATGAAGCCATGCTGTTAGGGGTGACGTACGGTGTATGGCCGTCGTTACCGTCTACCGAATCCTTAAAGCGCAGATGGTTGAGGGTATAACCGGCGATAGTGCTGAAGCGTGGTGTCAGCTGGTTGCGCGCTTCCAGCTCAATCCCTTGTGAATGCACTTTTCCTGACGGGGTATAGGTGCTGTCGAGGACGTTGCGGTTAGCCACGTCGTTCTGCGTCAGGTCATACACGGCAATCGAGTACATATCCCGTGTACCCACCGGCTGATATTTCACACCCGCTTCGTACTGCTCGGACGTTGTCGGTTTCAGCTGGTTACCGTAAGGATCGGTGAGTGAGGCCGGGGTAATCGCCTGGCTCCAACTGACATACGGCGAGATGCCACTGTCAAAGGCATACAGCAGTGCAGCGCGACCACTGATGTGATCGTCCTGACGGCGGCTGGTGCCGTTATTCGACACGATGCGGTCATAGCGGCCAGAGAGATCCAGATGCCAGCGATCCAGTTGCAACTCATCCTGCAAATAGAGACCGGTTTGATAGTAGCGACGCGTGGACTCTGACCAGCTGTAATCGGGCATGGCGCCGACGGTTTCACCGGTCCATGGATTCAGTGAGCTGGCGTATCCGCTGGCCTTACTCAGATCGTTTTTGTAGCGATGGTATTCAGCGCCCAAAATCACCCGATGTTGCACTGCACCGGTCTCGAAATCGGCTTGCAGGCGATTGTCATTGGCCCATGCACTGAGTGATGAGCGTTCACCGGAGTAGTAGCGGGTCAGCAAATCAGGCTGAGTGGCATTCCAGCCAATTTGATATACCTGATCGAGATCGACATTCGAATGGCTGTAGCTGGCGGTGGAGGTGAACGACCAGACATCATTGAATCGATGGGAGAAGTCATAGCTGTAGATCTGTTCGTTACGCTTGAACTGATCGAGAGCGCTATCACCTTCGTAAAAGCTATCGCTTAACTTGCGTCCATTGTGGCTGTAGAGCGTTCCGTCAGCGGGTACTGAACCGTGATAACCGCCGGAAGGATCTTTTTGCAAATAAGCACGTAATAACAGGCTGGTGTCTTCGCTGGGTTGCCATTGCAACTGTGGCGAAAGGGCATATTTTTCTTCACGCGTGTGATCGTATTGCGTGTCGCTGTTACGCGTGATGCCGGTCAGGCGGAATGCCCATTGATCATTAATGGCATTGGTGTAATCAAAAGCGGCGCTGTTGGTGGCGTTGGTCCCAGTTGAGAGGCGGAAATGACCTTCCTCGGCAAATTGAGGACGCTTACTGACCATATTGACTAACCCACCTGGCACCGTCTGGCCATACAGCGCAGAGGAGGGGCCTTTGATCACATCGATACGGTCAAGGAACCAGTTGTCCACCTGCAGGATGTTGAAACTGCCACCGTCGCTCATGATGCGCAGGCCATCAAGGAAGGTGTTATCGACATCGCCGCCATGGAAACCGCGTAGTGCGATGGTGTCGTAACGCGTTGCCGCACCGCCGAAGTTGGTAAACACGCCTGGCGTATAGTTCAGTGCCTGGTTCAAATCCTGTGCGCCCTGATCCTCAATTTGCTGGCGCGTAATGACCGAGATGGATTGCGGTGTGGTGATTAAGGGCTGATCGGTTTTACTGCCACCGCTGCTATGTGTAGCGAGATAGCCCTGCGTGGGTGAGTTAGCGCTCTCCTGAGGTTGAGCGGACACGACCATAGAATCTTCGGCGAAGGTAGCAGCTGGCAGTGCTAAAGCTAAGGCGCAAAGCACGCGGCCACGACTGAGGGTGAAAAGCGACATCTGTAATCCTTTAACTAAAAGCCGTCTAAGTAGCGGTGATAGCTGAGATACCGCCACAAGTGTAAGAATGGGAATCGATATTAGAGTGATAATTATTATCTTTAAGTGAGGTGTGTTTCAAGATGTGAATTTGCGGGGAGGTGTAGCAGGGCGATTTATCGCGCAAAGTGCAATCGAATACGGCTGCAGAATGCGCGATAAATTGCACCGCTAGGGTTATTTTGCTGGGGCGAGCCTTGTCGCGCACCTGTTGGGCGGCCTGAAGGCCGTACCCTACAAATGCTTGACGTACAGGACGGTAGCCACTCCTCTTGCGCCCTTAAGTGGTGGTATTAACGAAAAAATTAAAGCTATTTCTCTGCACTCAACGCTGGGAGATTGGGAATATCACTGGCGTTGTTACAGGTCTTGTCTTTCGGACAATACTTATCCAACAACTTGAGCGTCACGCCATTGGTCCAGCCAAAACCGTCCTGCAAAGGATATTCCCCACCACCACCACCGCCGAGCTGTGCGCCTTCCACAACGTACTTCTCAACCAGCTTGTGTTCTTTGTCATAAGTGGTTTGCACATTTTGCAGGAAACGCTGACCAATCTCTTTTGCCAGCTTCGGCTGTTTATAGTGCTCCAGCCCCTCAACTGCCACCCACTGCAGAGGTGCCCAGCCGTTAGGTGCATCCCATTGTTGTCCGTTATTGACGGTGGTTGTCACCAGGCCGCCCGGTTTCAAGAGCTGTTTTTCAACGGCTGCAGCGGTACGCTCGGCTTGCTTCTCACTCGCCACCTGCATATAAAGTGGGAACAGCGTTGCAGCCGTGAGCTGCGGGTGAATCTGTTTTTTCTGCCAGTCGTAATCCGCGTACCAGCCCTGTTTCTCGTTCCACAGATACCGGTTAATTGCCGCCTGACGTTTTTCAGCATCGTGAGCAAACTGTTTGGCTTGGTCATCCTGATTCGCCAGTTTCGAGGCTTTCGACAACACCTGCTCAAGATGGAACATCAAACTATTGAGATCCACGGGTGCGATTTGTGTAGTACGAATCGAAGCCAAATTATGGGCGTCGGTAAACCAGCGTGAGCTGAAATCCCAACCCGATGCGGCACCTGCCCGCAGATCGCGATACACCTGCTGTTTGTTGCGATCCGGTGCCTTGTTGGCGGTATTGACGTCATCCAGCCAAGATTCGGTGCGCGGGGCATCACGATCATCCCAGTAGCGATTCAGCACCGTCCCATCGCTTAACTTGACTACGCGTTTACTGGCTTGTCCGGCAGCCACTTTATCGCTGTCTGCCATCCAGTAGTCATACTCTTTCTGCAACTGCGGCAGATACTGACGATAAACCTCATCCCCTTTATGTGTCGCCAGCAGATCCACCATCAAACTGAAGAACGGGGGCTGAGAACGACTGAGATAGTAGCTGCGGTTGCCGTTCGGGATATGACCATATTTGTCGAGCTCGGTCGCGAAGTTGTCCACCATATCCTGAACGCGATCCCAGTGCCCGCTCTCTGCCAGACCCAGCATGGTGAAGTAACTGTCCCAGTAATAGACTTCACGGAAGCGCCCGCCGGGAACCACATAGGGTTTTGGCAGCGGCAGCAGCGAATCGTATTGGCTGGCGCTGGGTGTGGAGCGGGTCAGCACAGGCCATAAACCGTTAATATGTTCGCGCAGGCTCTGTCCCGCGGGTGGCACATATTTATCCTGCTCTTTTGGCAGGGTGAAATTGGCATCGACAAAGTGCTTTAGGTCAAAGTTGCGCTGGCTTTTTTGCATCTGCCAATCGGCCAAAATCGAAGACGGATTGTATTTTGGCACCGCATCGGCAAAGGTTTTCTGGTCCGGATAAAATTTCGCCTGCTGCACAGCTTCAAAGAGCGGCCCTAAGCGAATATCGGGCGGCTGCGGTTGGCTGCTGAGCATACGGCTATCATCTGCAGCCTGCACGATGGGGGAACCGGCCAGCAGGGCCGCGCTCAATAAAAAGGTCAGGCGCGAGGGCGTAAATACGACATTTTTTATCATCGGTTTTTCTCCTTGTCCGAAAAGGTGGTGTGCTAACGCATTGACCACACGAACAACTTTAGTCGCTTATCTGCCGCTTATCCCCTTAAGGCGATGGAAATGTGAAGCGTTTGGAATTAATCACCGAAGAGATTGTACAAACCCTAAGGTTTTTGCTTGCCCCCAAACGGCATTTGCCTGAGTCTGAAGGAAAAAAGGAGAGCAGTATGGAAATCATCTGGTATCACCCCTCGATAAACCCGCAGAACTGGATAGACGGCATGCGCCAGCGAGTGCCACAGGCCACTGTCCGCCAATGGCAGCCGGGGGACAATGCCCCAGCGGATTACGCCATCGTGCGTTCACCGCCTACCGAGATGCTAGCGGGGCGATCCTTAAAAGCGGTGTTTGCCATGGGTGCAGGCGTGGATGAAATTCTGAGGCAGTTAAGTGCGCATCCAGAAATGCTTTCCGATGATATTCCGTTGTTTCGTCTTGAAGACACCGGCATGGCACGTCAGATGCAGGAGTATGCTAACTGGTGCGTGCTGGGTTGGTTCCGTCGCTTTGCCGAATATCGGCAACTGCAAGAGCAAGCGCAATGGTTACCTCTGGATGATCGTGAGCGTGAAAACTTTACGATCGGTGTCCTTGGCGCGGGCGTATTGGGGCGTAGCGTGCTGGAAAGCTTACGTCAGTGGGGATTCCCGCTGCGCTGCTGGAGCCGCACACCCAAAACCATCGACGGCGTGCAGGCTTTCCATGGACGTGAACAGTTGGACGCGTTTCTGGATGGCACTCAGGTCGTGATTGACCTGCTTCCTGCTACACCGGAAACCACTAATCTGATTGATGAGCGGTTACTCAGCGTGTTACCGCGTGGGGCCTTCTTCCTTAATCTGGCGCGCGGTGCGCATGTGGTGGAAGCGGATCTACTGGCCGCACTTAACAGCGGCCAGTTGGCGGGTGCGGCGCTGGATGTGTTCCAGACCGAACCCTTACCGGTGGATCACCCGCTTTGGTCTCATCCAGATGTCACAATAACGCCACATACTGCAGCCATGACGTTGCCAGCCGAGTCGATGGATTATATGGCGGGTGCCATACTTGCTCTGGAGCAAGGGCAAATGCCGAATGGCTTGGTCGATCGTCAGCGCGGTTATTAATTCACTAGTGTCAGGAGAAGAGGATGTATCCCGTCGATTTGCATATGCACACCGTTGCCAGTACCCACGCTTACAGCACACTGCATGATTATGTGGTGCAGGCGAAACAGAATGGCTTGAAGTTGTTTGCTATCACCGATCACGGCCCAGATATGGCCGATGCACCGCACTACTGGCACTTCGTTAATATGCGCATCTGGCCGCGTGTGATTGATGGCGTGGGTGTGTTACGTGGCATTGAAGCCAACATCAAAAATCAGCAGGGTGAGATTGATTGCAGTGGCCCGATGCTGGATGCGCTGGACTTGATTGTGGCCGGTTTCCACGAGCCAGTTTATGCGCCCCGTGATAAAGCCCATCACACTGAAGCGATGATTGCGGCGATGGCGGGTGGGTTGGTACACATTATTTCTCACCCAGGAAATCCAAAGTTCCCTATTGACATCCGTGCAATTGCCGAAGCGGCCGCGCATTATGATGTCGCGCTGGAGATTAACAATTCTTCCTTTACCCATTCACGCCCGGGTAGTGAACCGAACTGCCGCGCGATAGCCGAAGCGGTGCGTGATGCGGGCGGGCGCCTGGCCTTTGGCTCTGATTCGCATACCGCTTTCACGCTGGGTCACTTCGAACACTGCATCCGTATTACGCGCGAGGTGGATTTTCCTGAAGATCGCGTGTTAAATGTCACGCCACGCCGTCTGCTCGATTTTCTCGAACAGCGCACCGGCAAGCATATTGCTGAATTTGCAGACTTTTAACTTTTTACCTCAAGGAATTCTGTTGCATGAATGAGTTTTCCATTCTCTGTCGCGTCATCGGCTCGCTGTTCAACCGCCAGCCACAAGATCCGCTGTTAATGCCGTTATTCACCTTATTGCGTGAAGGCAAACTGAAAGAACAGTGGCCGCTGGAGCAGGATGAACTCTTGACGCGTTTGCAGCAGAATAGCGATCCGCAGGCGCTGGCTTCTGACTACAACGCGCTGTTTGTCGGAAGCGAATGCAGCGTGCCGCCATACGCGTCGCAGTGGCCAAACGGAGCGAAAGAGGAAGAGATTCGTGCGTTCCTGAGCTCACGGGGTATGCCGCTAAGCGAGGCACCTGCCGATCACTTTGGCGTGTTAATGCTGGCTGCCTCCTGGTTGGAAGATCAGTCAGCGGAGGACGAGTCTACTGCACAACTGGCGCTGTTCAACGACTATCTGCTGCCATGGTGCGGTGCGTTCCTCGGGAAAGTGGAGGCGCACGCCACCAGCGCGTTTTACCGTACGCTGGCAGCGTTGAGTCGTGAGGCTATTCAGGCCATGTACGATGAGTTGAACGAAGGCGACGACGAAGAAGCTTAATTACCAACTGGCTGCGCTGCTGCCGAGCTTCACGCCCGGCGTGGCGCAGATCATTGGCGTACCGGGCACATAGGCCGCGGCACGCAACCTCTCCGCTATCCCCCATGCATTAATCTCAATGGTGCCAACTGCATCGCCTTGCTGCGAGTGAATCCCGCTTTGTGGCTGTTGAGGCGCAGCGCCGTGCTGTTGCAACAACCGAGCGGTGCGCGCCAAAGACAAACGCGCCTGCCATCCCACATGATTCTCGCGTCGCTGACGCAGGCCTTCTAACACCGCGGCTGCCATTAAGTAGCCGGTGGCGTGATCGAGCGCCTGTACCGGCAGCGGAGTGGGTTTAGTGCCACCACTCCAGATCATGCCGCGTTCGGCAATGCCACATCCCATCTGCACCAGACTATCGAAGCCACGCCGATTGCGCCACGGACCGCTCCAGCCCCATGCATTAAGACTGACATCCACCAAACCGGGCGCGAGTTTACGGCGAGTTTCGGCATCCAATCCCAGCCTCTCCAGCGCATCCGCACGATAGCCATGTACCAGCACATCGGCGTGTTTGAGCAGGTCGATCAGTTGATCGCGTCCTGTTTTAGTTTTGAGATCGAGCCGCGCACAGCGTTTTCCACAGGTGATCTCCTCTTCCAGCGTGGGTTCTTCCCAGCCGAAGGGATCGATACGTAATACCTCAGCACCTAAGCTGGCGAGAAAGCGTGTGCAGACCGGGCCAGCGATGATGCGGGTCAGATCGAGAACGCGCACGCCGAGTAAGGGACGTGCGGTTGGGAGCCTCCAGCCAGGAGTGGGTGCGTCGTCAGTGGCTTGTTGCGCAATTAAGGCTTCGCTGTTGACGGCCATGCCTTGCGGATGGTGTTGCCACTGTTGCTCATTGCGCATTTGCGCCGCACAACCGCCAGCTTCAACCACTGTTTGCTCTAAGACTTCAGCCTGCCATTGTGCCACGACGCTGGCTAATGCCGCACGATCGGCGTGCTGGCCCAATACCTGTTCCATCGCGGCACGGTGATGTGGGGCATTGGTATGTAAGCGAATCCAACCATCTGCAGTGGCATAATCGCCGGCAAAGGGATCCCACAACGCAGCAGGCGGGCGATTGAGTGGCGTTAAGCTGTGTTGAAACCAACGCGAGGCGAGGCGCACATCGACGCTAACGGGAGTCGATTGGCCGAGTAAATCGCTCAGTGCCTGGCTCGCCAGCCCGATGCTGGTGGCTGCCAGTTCGCTGACGGCAAAAGCCGAGGAGAAGGTGTCGGTCTGGAGAAAGGTGAGTGCAGGACGTTGATCCGCACCCCGCAATCCCTGCCACAGTTGCTGCCATAACGCGGCAGCAGATTGAGTATCCATAGTGAGTCTCCGGAAAACACGCGAGACTCAAATATAGCAGAGTCGATTTAACGGCGACGCAACCGCGGGAAACGCGCGTGCATTCGCAAATTACGCAGGTTGATAACCGCAATCGCCGTGCCTAACACCACTAATGAAGCACCCAGAATTTTGAAGCTGTTCATACTATCGCCCAGCACCAGTACGCCCATTAAGACCGCTAAAACTGGCGTGAGTAGCGAATAGGGCATGATCAGATTGACGTTGTACTTTTTTAGCAGTGCGTACCATAGGGTATAGGCCACAATGGACGAGGCTAGCGCGCTATAAAGAATGCCAAACCAGCCGCGCCAGCCAGCATGGCTCAGCGCATAAAACTGCTGCGACTCAGTGAGCCAGGAGGCAGCACCGACAATCGGCACGGCGAGAAAAGAGATCCAGCCGGTGAGCGTGAGCGGTTTAATCGGCGGTGATTTCTTGACGATCATATTGCTGATGGCCCAGCCAAAGGCACTGCATAGCAGAATACACAGCACCCACCATGCGGGAATCGTCGGGCTGCCTGACAGCACTGCCACGCCACTGAGCGAGATCGCGATACCAAACAGCTGTACCAGACGCAGCTTCTCTTTCAGCACCACCATCGCCAACAGCATGGCAATGGGCGTACCCAGTTGCACGACAATCGCGCCCGTTCCGGCATCGGTATAGCGCATGCCGACAAACAGCAGAGAGAAGTGCATGAAACCAAAGGTGAAGGCAAGGGTAAGCAGCCATGGCAGTTGCTCGCGCGTGATGCGACAGAAAGGCACCAACACAATAGCCACCACCACAAAGCGCATCCAGGTGAGAAACAGCGGCGGAAGCTCCAGGAGTCCCCATTTTACCGCCACGTTATTGAAAGCCCAGATGGAGACCACCATCAGAACCATAAACAAATGCCGCACTGCCACAATGTTATCCTTTACATGAAAGGGGAGAATCACCGGTTAATCATGGCACGAAGCCATTCACTTCTGTGACATTGTGCAAAAATATTTTTCGATATCGCATGAGCATATGCAGGAAAAAAATAAGACAGGTCACTGATTTCCTGTCAAAGTGGATGTCCGAAAGCTGACTCCGTTAAGGAATGAATTCGGAATGACACATGCCCGCGCTTTACCTCTTGCCTTGATTCAACTCGAAGTGCCGCCACCGCAGGTTGTGGCGCAAATTGGTGAACAACCCGTCTGGTTTATCGATGCGCTGCAATTGCAGCCTGATGACTATGTCATTGTCCGTCCACACCTCGGCGAAGAACTGCCGACGTTCGATCGCGTCAGCGGCGCGATTCTCAGCGGTTCCTGGGCGATGGTCACCGATCATGCCGACTGGAGCGAGCGCACTGCAGCGTGGATTCGCGGCGCGCTAGAAGCTGAGCTGCCGTTGTTGGGGGTCTGTTACGGCCACCAGCTGATGGCGTATGCGCTGGGCGGTAAAGTGGGCGATAACCCGCATGGTTGGGAGCGTGGTTTGAAAACGCTGACGCACAATACCAGCCGCGATCCTTGGTTAGCTCCGCTGCCTCAGTCGTTTCAAGCGTGGCTTTCACATCGCCAGTCGGTGATCACGCCGCCGCCGCACGCTGAGGTGCTGGCGCATTCCGATCTTGATGGCTGCCAGATTTTGCGTTACTCCCCGCAGGCGCTCTCCGTGCAGTTTCACCCTGAATTCACTCGTGACATTATGACGGCCTGCTTACCGGATGGCCTCCGAGATGATGGTGCAGAGGTGACCGGGGAGGATTGGTCGCGCGAGTTGCTGCGCCGTTTCTGGTTACAAACGCGGCCGCAGCCGCGCGTGCAAGCTCAGGGTGCGTAATGCCGTGTGCAGCGATAAACCCAAGCGGGTGGCATGTTTTTAAGCACCCGCTGGCGCTGCCAGGTGAAGTAGCGTGACAGCGTCGGCTGGGTAAGCGAGGTGTATTGAAACTGCACAAATACGCCACGCGGGCCCAGCACATCGTGTACCGCGCTAAGGATCGCTTCACGCGTTTCTGGCGGCAGTGATAACAGGGGTAACCCGGAAAAGATCACATCATATTCGCCGGACAAATACTCGGCGGAGCAGGCACGCACTTGCATGCGCGGGTCGGTCCAGCCGCGCAGGTTCTCAACCAGTTCCGGGCTAATTTCAAACACATCCAGCTGCGCTTGCGGAGACATTCTGTCCAGAATGTGGCGAGTTAGTACACCGTCCCCGGCACCGAGTTCGGCAATACGCAGGCTGTGATCCCAGTTGGCGGCATCGCACATGGTGCGGCACAGCGCAGCAGAGGAGGGCGTGATGCTGCCCATCTTGCGCGGGTTTCGAATAAATTGCTGAACAAAGTTCGCTTTGGCGCGCATCAACGTCAGGGCTGAAGCCAACATCTCTTTCTCCTGATGAGTATCCTGTTTCATATTGACCAAAATCATTGCGCTTGTTTCGCTTTTCGCTGCGAATCAGTCAAAACTCGGAATTATCCGCAACGAAGCGGGAGGTTTACGCGTATTTCAGATGCGCATAAATGCGCATCCTACGAAAACCCTGCACGATGGTCGTAGGGTTGCCATTTATGGCGACCGAAAAAATGTTGTGACGAATGCTTCTCCTTAAATGGCAACCTTGGTTTAACACCTGTGCTAAATCTCAAAACAACAATCCCGGAATTTTCCTTCGATGCGGTCACAGTTTCCCGCTCTGCGATCTGACAGGCTGACATTGATCGATCAATGTTAATAACAGGTTTCATAGTTGTTATTCGCCACCCTGTCCCGCAAGGAGAAACACCATGCGTTACGCTGCTCCGGGAGAACAAGGTTCTCTCATCACTCTGCAATCGCGTTATGGCAACTTTATCAACGGCGAATTTGTTGCGCCGGTGAATGGTAATTACTTCGTCAACACCACACCGATCAATGGTTCCACCATCGGTGAGTTTCCGCGTTCCGATAAAGCGGATATCGATAACGCCGTGGCGGCAGCACAGGCCGCCGCTGATGCTTGGGGCAAAACCTCACCGCAGGCACGCTCGCTGGTGCTGCTGAAAATCGCCGATCGTCTGGAAGAGAAACTGGAATATATTGCGGTCAATGAAACTTGGGATAACGGCAAGCCGGTCCGTGAAACGCTGGCAGCAGACCTGCCGCTGGCGGTGGATCACTTCCGCTATTTCGCCGGTTGCGTGCGTGCGCAGGAAGGTACCGCCGCAGAAATCGATGAATTCACCGCCGCTTACCACTTCCACGAACCGCTGGGTGTGGTTGGGCAAATTATCCCGTGGAACTTCCCACTATTAATGGCGGCGTGGAAGCTGGCGCCAGCATTGGGTGCCGGTAACTGCGTGGTGCTAAAACCGGCAGAGCAAACGCCGCTGTCGATTACGCTGTTTATGGAAGTGATCAAAGATCTAGTGCCACCAGGCGTGATTAACGTGGTACACGGTTACGGCAAAGAAGCGGGTGAGGCACTGGCCTCACATCCGGGTATCGCCAAAATCGCCTTTACCGGTTCTACAGCAACCGGCGGTCACATTCTCGAACTGGCGGCGAAAAGCCTGATCCCATCTACCGTCGAGCTGGGCGGTAAATCCCCGAACATCTTCTTCGAAGACATCATGGACGCGGAAGAGAGCTTCATTGAAAAAGCGGCAGAGGGCGTGGTGCTTGGCTTCCTTAACCAAGGTGAAGTCTGTACCTGTCCGTCGCGCGCGCTGGTGCAGGAATCGATCTTTGAGCCGTTTATGGCGGCGGTGATGAAACGTATCAAAACCATTAAACGTGGCGATCCGCTGGACACCGAAACCATGATTGGTGCCCAAGCGTCCCAGCAGCAGTTCGATAAAATCCTCTCTTACCTGGAGATTGCGCAGCAAGAGGGTGCACAGGTGCTGCACGGCGGCGGAGTGGAGAAAATCGGTGAAGCGTTCGATAGCGGCTACTACATCCAACCCACGCTGTTGAAAGGCGATAACAGCATGCGCGTCTTCCAGGAGGAGATCTTCGGGCCGGTAGTCGGTGTGCTGACCTTCAAAGATGAGGCAGAAGCCCTCGCCATCGCCAATGATTCGATCTACGGCTTGGGCGCAGGCGTCTGGACGCGTGATATCAATCGTGCTTACCGCATGGGCCGTGCGATCAAAGCCGGGCGCGTGTGGACCAACTGTTATCACCTCTATCCAGCGCATGCGGCGTTTGGCGGCTACAAAAAATCGGGTATCGGCCGCGAGACCCACAAAATGATGCTCGATCACTATCAGCAAACCAAAAACCTGCTGGTGAGTTACAGCACCCAACCTCTCGGTTTCTTCTAAGCCCGCTGGCAGCGGGTCACACCGCTGCCATTTTTGTCATATGCCACTCTGGGCTGCTGGAGCCCAGAGTGGGTTCGTCCAGCGCGATCGGCGCTTCACACCGGATAATCCTGTTTTACTCACATGGCGGTGACCGTCGTGCGGCGAATCTAGCCTGATTATCCGGCGCTTAAACTGGATACGCAGCTACCACGTTGACGTGATCAGATGACTGGCGAACAAGATTGGCCCTGAATTGTACTGCGCATTCATCATCACCGTAAGAAATGTGCGTTACTTCTTTAATCTGACTGTCATTTAGCCGTGCCACAGTGCCAACATCACGAAAGCAGAATATTCCGCTACATTTTCGCCACAATTTGTCGATATTAAGCACTGTGGACACGGACTTTTAAGGAGAAAACATGAACACACTGTACAACTTTCAGGAACAGCATGACGACGTGCTGGATGCAGATGACCAACATATCATTACCGTGAATTTGCCGGGTCGTCAGGCGATCTACGTGATTGGTCAGAATGATGATGATGCCGATATGCTGTTAGACGTGCAACTCGGTGGAATGTAACTACCGCGCAGGTCCCAACCCATAAAAAAATCCGCAGCCCTTAGCCGCGGATTTTTTGTTTTTAACACGGCTTAAAGGCTTACTTTACGCAGGCTGAACACTGATTGTGAATCTGCTGGAAGAAGTCATTACCCTTGTCATCCACCAAGATGAATGCCGGGAAGTTCTCCACTTCAATTTTCCAGATCGCTTCCATTCCCAGTTCTGCATACTCCACGCACTCGAGGCTCTTGATGCTCTGTTGCGCAAGGACGGCTGCTGGGCCACCGATACTACCCAGATAGAAGCCGCCGTGTTTGTGGCATGCATCAGTGACTTGCTTACTACGGTTACCTTTCGCCAGCATCACCATGCTGCCGCCGTGTTCCTGCAACAGATCCACGTAGGAGTCCATACGGCCAGCGGTGGTAGGACCGAGTGAACCGGACGCGTAACCCTCTGGAGTTTTGGCCGGACCCGCGTAATACACCGGGTGATCCTTGATGTACTGCGGCAGACCTTCACCGTTGTCGATGCGCTCTTTCAGCTTGGCGTGAGCAATGTCACGCGCCACGATGATGGTGCCATTCAGTGAAAGACGAGTAGAAACCGGATACGCCGACAGCAGGGCCAGTATTTCGCTCATCGGTTGGTTCAGATCGACATTAACCACTTCACCTTCGCCCTGCTGACGCAGTTCCTCCGGAATGTAGCGTCCTGGATTGTCTTCCATCTTCTCAATCCAGATACCTTCACGGTTGATCTTGGCTTTGATGTTACGGTCCGCAGAGCAAGATACGCCCATACCCACCGGGCAGGATGCACCGTGGCGTGGCAGACGCACCACACGGATATCATGCGCGAAGTACTTACCACCAAACTGCGCACCCAAGCCCAATTCCTGTGAGGCTTTCAGCAGTTCTTGTTCCAACGCCACATCACGGAATGCCTGGCCGTGTTCGTTACCTTCGGTCGGCAATGAATCGTAATAGTGGGTGGATGCCAGCTTAACGGTTTTCAGCGTGCTTTCTGCTGAAGTGCCGCCAATGACGAAGGCGATATGGTATGGCGGGCACGCGGCAGTACCCAGCGACATCATTTTATCGACCAGGTAGTTCTTCAGCTTGGCCGGGGTAATCAGCGCTTTGGTTTCCTGATACAGATAGGTTTTGTTGGCTGAACCGCCACCTTTGGCAATGCACAGGAATTTATATTCGTCACCATCCACGCTATAGAGATCAATCTGCGCGGGCAGGTTAGTGCCGGTGTTGACCTCTTTATACATATCCAGCGCCGCGTTCTGCGAGTAACGCAGGTTGTCTTCGATAAAGGTGTTATAGACACCTTGCGACAGCGCAGCTTCATCGCCGCCACCGGTCCAGACGCGTTGACCTTTCTTGCCCATGATAATGGCGGTGCCGGTATCCTGGCAGGTGGGCAGTACGCCTTTGGCGGCAATTTCCGAGTTACGCAAGAACTGTAGGGCAACGTACTTGTCGTTTTTACTGGCTTCGTCATCCGCCAGAATCGCGGCAACCTGTGCCTGATGCGAGGCGCGCAGCATAAAGGAGGCGTCATGGAACGCCTGCTTAGCCAGCAGCGTCAGCGCTTTAGGATCAACTTTCAGGACCTCTTCACCATCGAAATTTGCTACCGACACGTAATCGCGGCTCAGCAGATAGTATTCGGTATCATCTTTGGCGAGAGGAAAGGGATTCTGATAATAGAAGGGTTTGTTCGACATGTTGGCTCACTTAGCTTCGTGTCGCCCGTCAGAGTGGCTGGCGACAAATTATGCGATCTGTTTTTTGATTTTCTCTCGCCAGCCCTCCGCAGGGGCTGACTGGCGAGCATCATAACACTTTCACGGTACTGCGCGGCTCCGTTTTTAACATCGGAGCAACATCATCAGAAGATCATCACCATCCATGGGTAGGCAATAACCATCAGAGCAACCAGGAACAGACCACCAAAGATGGTGCCGAGGCGCCAGTAATCTTTGGTTGGCAGGTAGCCGCTACCGTAGTAAATCGGGCTTGGGCCAGTGCCGTACGGGGTGATAATACCCATCACACCCAAGGACACACACATCATTAAGCAGAATACCGGCATGTTGATGCCAGGAATGGAGGCGGCGATGGTCAGCATGGCGGGCAACAGTGCAGTCGTGTGCGCTGTAGTACTGGCAAACAGATAGTGCAGTAGGTAGAAGGCGATGAGCAGCACCACTGCAGAGACCTGGGGATCATAGCCCTGCAACAGCATCGCCCCTTCTTTACCTAACCAGGCGATAAAGCCCACACGCGCCAGACCATCGGCCAGCGCCACCAGAGTGGCGAACCATGCAAAGGTGTTCCACGCCGCTTTATTACTGGTGATGTCATTCCAGTTCAGCACGCCGGTCCACAGCATTAATACGATGACAAGCAGAGCAGCCATCGCCGGTTCAATCCATGATGCAGCGAAGATCCACATCATCAGTGCTGAGACCACGAATATCAGCAACAGAATTTCATTGCGGGTCAGCTTGCCCAGCTTCGCCAGTTCAGCGGTCGCCCAACGTGGCACTTCATCATTGACTTTCACTTCCGGCGGATAGAGCCAGTAGGCCAGCAGCGGCATGATGAGAATCAACAGCACGCCCAGCGGCAGGAAGGCGAGGAACCACATGCCCCACGAGATTTCAAACCCGACGATGCTTTTTACCAGCGCAATCGCCAGCAGATTAGGCGCTAACGCCGAGAGGAACATCGAGCTGGTGATACACGCGGCGGTAATCGCGACCCACATCAGGTAAGAACCAATCTTACGCGCGCTTGGGTCGTTGGGTTTTGAGCCGTACAGCGGCGGCAGGTTAGCGATGATCGGGTAGATGGTCCCGCCGCTGCGCGCGGTGTTGGACGGCGTAAACGGTGCCAGCAACAGATCAGCGAAGGTGATGGCGTAACCGAGCGTCAGGCTGCGGCGGCCGAGATATTTCACCAGAATCAGCGCTAGGCGGCGACCGAACTGGGTTTTATCGTAGCCGGCGGCAAACATAAAGGCACCGAAGATTAGCCAGACGGTGGAGTTGCCGAAGCCGCTCACTGCCCATTTAAACGACTGCGCCGCGGTTTTGAACTTGGGATCTGCCAGCTCCGCCGGGCTAAACAGTACCCATTGGCTGAACAGTGAAATGACCACCACGCCGGTCAGGCCGATAACGGCACCTGGCAGCGGTTCAAAGATCAGTCCCACAATCACGCCAACAAAGATGGCAAAGAAGTGCCATGCATAAGGTTCCAGCCCGGCAGGGGTAGGGACCAGCAGCAACAGCACCGCCACAATGATTGGCAGGCACAACATAAGCAGGCGATTCTTTTTCCCCGGCGCCGCAGGAGGCACTACGGGGGAGGCACTCTGGGTTGTTTGTGTGTTCATAGTTTTGGTCTGCAAGTTAGAAAGAATGCGATTGATCGTCACGGACACACTGTTTTTTTACTTTCAACATGCGTGCAGCAGATGAGCCGTAACAATTTAAACTTTGCTCTTAAATGAATCTTTACTTTGCAAATTCGATACGCGAATTATCAATTGAATGCAGCTATGATGCGATTAATTAAAATATCTATTTTGATCTAGATCAATAAAAAATATGCACTCTTTTTTAGTTTTTAATCTTTGCTTTTTATTTATCTTTATGTCTGCTGTGGATTAAGCGCTGCACTTTAACGAAACGCAAAAAATCAAGCAAAATGAGGAAGGTGGATGGCTTTTATCTTTATGATAGTACTACATTTGTTTTAAAGGTAAGGAAAAAGTTGATTTTTGTCAAGTCTTGGTCAAAACTTAGCGGAGCGCCAATTCCAGCAATGAGCATCAAATATTAATTTTTATCGTAAAACTTATATAACTAACAATCTGGGTTATGTAATTAAATAAAATGGTATATTTGCGCCATGAAGTCGGACCACTTAAATAATTATAAATACTCTCCGAACTGCCAAAGAATTGAATACACAATTTCTTAATTCTGGAGTTGCTCATTATGAATACGCTCACCCCGATCCTCAACCCGCTCACGCTACCGGACGGTGCGGTGCTGAAAAACCGTCTGGTTATGGCACCGATGACCACCTGTACCGGTTACTTTGATGGCGGTGTCACCAGCGATCTTGTCGAGTACTACCGCGTGCGTGCGGGCAGCATCGGTACGGTCATCGTGGAATGCTGCTTTATTGATAACCGTGGTCCTGCCTTCCCCGGCGCACTGGGTATCGACAGCGACAACAAAATCGCCGGCCTGGCAAAAATCGCACATGCCATCAAATCCCAGGGTTCAAAAGCCATTTTGCAGATTTACCACGGCGGCCGCATGGTGGAACCAGCGCTGATTGGCGGTAAAACTCCGGTCGCTCCAAGCGCCATTGCTGCACCGCGTGAAGGCGCCACCAAGCCACAAGCGTTGACGGCGGAAGAAGTCGACGTAATGATCACCAAATTTGGTGATGCGGTAAACCGTGCGATCAAAGCCGGCTATGACGGCGTGGAGATTCACGGAGCCAACACTTATCTTATCCAGCAGTTTTACTCACCCAACTCTAACCAGCGTGATGACAAGTGGGGCGGCAGCCGCGACAACCGCGCACGCTTCCCGATGGAAGTGCTGGAGATTACCCACAAAATGGCCGATCGCTTTGCGGCGGCTGACTTCATCATTGGCTATCGCTTCTCACCGGAAGAGCTGGAAGTCCCCGGCATCCGTTGGGACGACACGCTGTACCTGCTGGAAAAACTGGCGGCGCGCGGTCTGGATTATGTGCACTTCTCGGTTGGGCAGCTGCTGCGCCCATCGATTATTGACACTCAAGACCCTACGCCACTGATTACTAAGTATCTGGCTGAGCGCTCTGAGACCTTGGCAAAAGTGCCGGTGATTGGTGTCGGCGGCGTGGTGAATAAAGAAGATGCGGAGAATGCGCTGGCGCACGGCTTCGACTTGGTGGCGGTGGGTAAAGCCTGTATTGCCTATCCGGACTGGGCCGATCGCATCATCAAAAATGAACACATGGATCTCTACATCGACAGCACCAAGCGTGAAGCGCTGACGATTCCAGAACCGCTGTGGCGCTTCTCGCTGGTGGATGCAATGATCCGCGACGTCAGCGATGGCCATCGCAAATACAAAGCCGGTGTTTATCAAGCCAAAGTGGAAGCCGAAGCGCTGAAGTTGAAAATCAACGTCACGCTCGACACCGACCGTATCACCGACATTTCACTGGTGCCGGATCCAAGCCTGGATGTGGACTTTACCAGCACCTTTGAAAGCCTGCGTGAACGCATGTTGGTGGCCAACAGCCCACACGTGGATGCAATTACCGGCGCGACCACCCAGAGTGAGGCGCTGAAAAAAGCGGTATCACGTGCGCTGACCACCTCCAGCAAAGAGTATGTGATTGACGAGGGCGGCAACCCGAATGCGCCGGTCAATTACGATGTGGTGGTGATCGGTACGGGCGGCGCAGGTCTGGCGGCCGCGATTCAGGCGCACGATGACGGCGCGCGCGTGGTGATTATCGAGAAGATGCCCACCATCGGCGGTAATACCATCAAAGCATCGGTGGGTATGAACGCCGCCGAAACGCGTTTCCAGAAACTGAAAGGCATCGAAGACAGCAAAGAGCTGTTCTATGAAGAGACGCTAAAAGGTGGCAAGTTCAAAAACAACCCGGTGCTGCTGCGCGAATTCGTCGAGCAAGCGCCGGAAGCGATTGAATGGCTGGCGGCGAAGGACATTGAACTGTGCGATATCACCATCACCGGCGGTATGAGCATTGACCGTACGCACCGCCCAGAGGATCGCTCTGCGGTGGGTGGCTTCCTGATCAGCGGCTTGGTGAAGAACGTCAACCAGCGCGAGATTGAAGTGCTACTGGAAACCTCGGTGGCAGAGATCCTGATGGAAAACGGTGCCGTGACCGGCGTGAAAGTGGTCGATGAGTATAACGACAGCCGTATTCTCAATGCTAAGAGCGTGATTGTCGCTACCGGTGGTTTCAGTGCCAACCGTGAGATGGTGGTGAAATATCGCCCTGAGCTGGATGGCTTCGTCACCACCAACCACAAAGGTGCCACCGGCAGCGGTATCGCCATGTTGCAGAAAATTGGCTCGGATACCGTGGATATGGGCGAGATCCAGATTCACCCGACGGTTGAACAAACCACCTCGTATCTGATCTCAGAGGCGATGCGTGGCGGCGGTGCCATTCTGGTGAGCCAGGCCGGTCACCGTTTCTACAATGAGATGGAAACCCGTGACAAAGTCTCTGCTGAAATCATTGCGCTGCCAGAGAAAAGCGCGTGGATCGTGTTTGACGAGCAGGTGCGTGCCAATAACAAAGCGGCTGACGAGTATATCGCCAAAGGCTTTGTGATCAGCGCGCCAACGCCGCACGAGCTGGCGGTGAAACTCAACATGGATCAGGAAGCGCTGCAAACCACTCTGGGACGTTACAATGAGTTTGTGATTAACCAGAAAGATGAAGATTTTGGTCGCACCACGGCGCTGCGTCATCCGCTGAACCAGGGGCCTTACTTCGCAATCCGTATTGCCCCAGGCGTGCATCACACCATGGGTGGCGTTACCATCAACACCGATACTTCGGTACTGGATGCGCAGAAACAGGTGATTCCAGGCGCATGGGCAGCGGGTGAAGTGGTCGGGGGTATCCACGGTGCTAACCGTATCGGCGGTAACGCGGTGGCGGATATCATCATCTTCGGTATTAAAGCCGGCCATAACGCGGCTAAGCTGGCGTTAGGTCATTAAAAGGCAGAAGGTCACCATGAAGCGTGTCATGCTTGTCACTTGAGCGTGTTTCGGTCGCCATTAATGGCGACCCTACGTTGATCGGTGCAGTGCGTATTAATGGTGACCTTAAATGAGTTGGGCGCGCATTAATGGCGTCGTACGTTGATCGGTGCAGTGCGCATTAATGGTGACCTTAAATGAGTTGGGCGCGCATCAATGGCGTCGTACGTTGATCGGTGCAGTGCGCATTAATGGTGACCTTAAATGAGCTGGGCGCGCATTAATGACGTCCTTAAATTGTTCGGTGTGATTTTTCGTAGGGTGCGCATTCATGCGCACCTTGCTCCATTGTTGAGGCGCTCATGATTTCAGACGCTGGCGTCTACTCCTACTCTGCCGTACTCATGGGCTCGCCCATTCTGCTCAAACTGTTTGATGACAATCCCACCTTAGCTCGGCAGGTGTTCCAGCTGATCAAGCAGCAGGAAAACCTGTTCACGGTGAACCGCGCTGAATCGGAAGTGATGTCGATCAACCATGCCGCAGGGCGCCATCCGGTGCGCGTCAGTGAGAGGGTATTTCAGCTGATTAGCGTGGCGCACGCCGTGAGTGTGATGCCAGGCAGCGCTTTCAATTTCACCATTGGTCCGGTGGTTAAACGCTGGAAAATTGGTTTTCAAGGCCGTGAAGTCCCACCCGCCAGCGACATTGCCGCACTTCTGCCGTTCACCGATCCGCATCAGGTGATCCTTAACGCTGAGGATCGCACCGTGTTCCTGCAGCAGGCAGGCATGGAGATCGATCTCGGCGCCATTGCCAAAGGCTATATCGCGGATGTGGTGCAGGCATTTTTGCGTCAGCAAGGCGTGCCGCACGCACTGATCAATCTGGGCGGTAACGTGCAGACGCTTGGCGCGCCGCCGCACGATCCACAAGGCTGGAGTATCGGCCTGAAAAAGCCGTTTGGTCGCGATGACGAGTTATTGGGGGTGTTGCAGGTGCAGGGAAAATCGGTGGTGACATCGGGTATTTACGAACGCTACTTCGAGTTGGCAGGCAAGTGCTGGCATCACATCTTTGATCCCAAAACCGGCTACCCGCTGGATAACGAACTGTTAAGCGTGACGGTCATCTCCGATCGTTCGCTGGATGGCGATATCTATACCACGTTGCTGTATGGCATGGGGGTGGATCAGGGGCTGGCCTATCTCGCCGACCAGCCCGATCTCGATGCGATATTTGTCACGCGCGACCACCAGATCATCTGCTCTACACCGCGCCATTTCCACTTTCAGCAGCGCGATGTCAGCTGGCAGCTGCGTTACTGACAGTACTGTTGTAGCAGCGAGTGATATTCCGGCTGTAAACGATAGCGGTATACCGGACGACCGGTGGCGCCGTAGTGAATACTGGTAAACAAAATATTAATCTGCGCGAGCCAAATCAGATATTTACGGCAAGACACGCGCGAAATGTTGACTTCTGCTGCCAGCTCATCGGTAGAGAATTCGTGGCCGGGATGGGCATCGATCCACTGACACAGCGTGCGCAGCGTTTGCGGCGTTAACCCTTTTGGCAAACGTTTATTATCGTGCTGGGTGGCTGGGCTACCATGAATCAGTAAATCCACATCCGACTGCTGATAGTAGTGCTGATTGTCCATCAACGACTTCTTCTGCCGCCAGCTGGTCAGCGCCTCTTCAAAACGCGGGAACTGGAACGGTTTAATCAGGTAATCCACCACGCCGTAGTGCAGCGAGGTTTTGATATTCTCCGCATCGGCCGCAGACGAAATGATGATCACTTCTACCTGGCTCTGGGCTTGGCGTAATTCAGGCAACAGATCGAGGCCATTTTCCTGCTGCATGTAAATATCCAGCAGCACCAAATCAATCGGCGTATCGCTGTTGAACAGGATCTCTTTCGCCTGTTGCAGGGTTGAAGCGGTGCCGCAGCAGTTAAAGCCTTGCACCTGACCGATAAAAGAGCGGTTCAGCTCGGCGACCATGGCGTCATCGTCGACCACTAACACGTTGATCATGCGGATTGGTTTCCTCCATCCCAGGGAAGTTGTACTAAAAATTGCGTAAACACGCCAGGTTCTGACTCTACACTCACGCCGCCACCGAGATTGTCCGTTTGCTGTTTCAGCAAGAACAGGCCCACGCCGCGATTTTCACCTTTGGTCGAGAAGCCCTTGTCGAAAATAGTGGCGAGATTCTCTGGCTCAATGCCTGGGCCGTCATCGCTCACTTCGCATGCCAGCCAACCGTTTTGATAGTGCAGCATCACGTGAATTTCGCCTTCGGTCTGCTCACTCAGTGCATCAATGGCGTTTTCCACCAGATTGCCAATCACGGTGATCAGTGCAGCCATCTGGTCTTCATTGCCGCTGTCTGGCACAAAGCTGGCATCGCTGATGGTAAGGCGATGACCGCAATCCGAAGCGCGGTTAATCTTGCTCAGCAGAAAACCGGCGATCACTGGCGACTTAATTTTATCCAGCAAATAGCCAATCTCGGTCTGGTAATTATTGGCGGTTTTCAGGATATAGCTCTCAACCTGCGCATAGTTTTTCATGTGTAGCAGGCCAAGAATCACGTGCAGCTTGTTCATAAATTCGTGCGAGCGCTCACGCAGCGCATCGACGTAGTTTACCATGCCGGTCAGACGCTGCATCAATCGGCTGATTTCGGTCTTGTCCCTGAAGGTACACACCGCGCCAATAATCCGCCCTTGACTGCGCACCGGCACCGTATTGCTCAACAGCAAGCGACCATTCACATTCAGCTCTTCATCCCGACGTGCGCGACCGCTGTGCAGCACATCTTGCAGATGATGGTTGATCACCGAAGCATCATCGATCCCTTCGGCGCTGAACAGGCCGTCTGACAGCGGATCGTTAAGCAAAGTGCGCGCAGCCTGATTCACCAGCGTCACCTGCGCCTGGTCATCCATCGCCACCACGCCTTCTTTTACTGAGTTGAGGATCGCCTGACGCTGCTCAAACAGCGTGGAAATCTCGTAAGGTTCGAGGCCAAATAAAATGCGTTTCAGTACACGCACTAATACTAACGTACCGACGGCGCCCGCCAGCGTACCAATCAGGATGGTCCAGAGGATACTCCAGCGGCTTTCGTTGATTTGATCGGTGACCGCATCCAGTGAGATACCAATCGCTACTACGCCTATTTGCCGGTCCTCGGCGTTATACACCGGCGTGAAGACGCGCAGTGCTTTTGCTAGCGATCCTTGATTAACGGAGACGTTTTCATGACCGCGCAGGGCAGGTTCGATATCTTCGCCAATAAAGTGTTTGCCAACCAGCTCAGGATTACGGTGTGAATAGCGGATGCCGTCCATGTTGGTGACGGTAATGAACAGCAGATTATTGCTCTCTTCAACGGCCTTGGCGATGGGTTGGACGTTCGCCGTCTCCGCGGGCAGGGTAAGTGCATGCTGGATCTCTGGCGACTTCGCCAGCGTGCGCGCCACGGCCATGGCTTTATCTTCTAATTGAGCGCGCGTAGAGGCACCAATCTGAAAGAAATAGAACATGTGCACGCTGAGTAGCACCATGACAATCACCGCGCTGAGCATCAGTGTCACCAGCGTATTGAGTTTCATAGGGCGCTTGCGCGCGGGGATTGCGGGTTGTGGCGTGCCCATCATCGCTCCCGAAGAGAAGAGGGCGCTATTATGACGGTTAAATGTAAAAAGGTCGTCATAAATGACGACCTTTCATGGCGATGAGCGGCCGGGATGCATCGCACCCCAAGGGCAGGATTAGCCCTGTTTCACGCGATTCGCAAAACTCTTACGCAGTTTCTGCAATTTCGGTGGGATCACTGCCATGCAATAACCATTGCGCTGACCGGCACCATCCCAGTAATCCTGATGATAATCTTCGGCGGAATACCACTCTTGCAGCGGCTCAATGGTGGTCACCACCGGCACGTTCAGTTCCGCTTGTGCACGTGCAATCGCGGCAATCGCTTCTGCTTCCTGCTCAGGATTGGCGGGGAAAATCGCTGAACGATATTGGGTACCGACATCGTTACCCTGACGGTTTAGCTGGGTTGGATCATGCGTGGCAAAGCTGATATCCAGCAAATCGCCATATTTCACTTGCTCGGGGTCGAAACCAACACGGATCGCCTCAGCATGTCCGGTCGCACCGCTGCATACTTGCTCATAAGTGGGATTCGGGCGCTCCCCGCCGGTATAACCACTTTCGACTGACTCCACGCCAATCACATCTTTGAACACTGCTTCGGTACACCAGAAACAGCCACCGGCGATGACCGCATATTCGGTTGCCATTGTTATTACTCCTGTCAGGTCGAAAGCATTACTGTGAGGGCGCTGTAGCGCGATTTCAACAGACTCAAATTAACATTTCTGGCTTAAAGTCTTGATGTTTGTCGAGCACGCTATTGCTCATAACGGTAAAACGTCCTTCGCCAGTGTAGTGCAGGGTGGGTGGAAATTCCGGTTGCGTGGCGACATGCGCTTTAACAATCTCGAAAATGAACAGGTTGTAGTTGTTCACCATGGAGTCGTCATACAGCTGGCATTCAAAGCTGGCAAAGCATTCGTCGATTAACGGCGCATTGACCACGCTGGCAGGCTCGGGCGTGAGTTTAAAGGCATCGAACTTATCGATGCGATCGCCATGGCTGTTACCAATTGCGACCACGCTATCGATCAACGCCGCCGATGGCACATTGATCACGCACTGACCGCTTTGCCGAATCAGCTCGTGGCTGTAGTTGCCACCAGCGATCATGCAGCCCACCAGTGAAGGTGAAAACTCCAGAATGGTGTGCCAGCCGAGCGTCATGATGTCGTGGTGATCTTCAAATTGGGAACTCAATAACACCACCGGACCGGGCTCCAGATATTTCCGCGCCTTGCTGACCGGAAAATCAATTTTGTGCAGGCGTTGACTCATCGTGTCTCTCCTCATGTTGGCTGAGATAGCTTAAGTGTAGCTGCCAGGCTTTACTGGACCGGCATTTCACGGCATGTTAGAGCGTCATTTTATCTGGAGCTGGCTAATGGAATCTGCGTCTGTGCCCACATCTCGTCCTGTCTTACATCTGCTGTGCGGCAAAATTGCCGCGGGAAAATCAACGCTGGCCCATCAGCTGGCGCAACAGACGGGTGCCGTGATCATCAGCGAAGACGCTTGGCTGTCACATTTGTTTGCGGAAGAGATGCAGGATGTCAGCGACTATGTGCGCTGTGCGGGCAAACTGCGCAATGCGATGACGCCACACTTAATCGCCTTGCTACAACGTGGCGTGTCTGTGGTGCTGGATTTCCCAGCCAATACCGTCAACCAACGGCAGTGGATGACAGCGGTGATCCAGAGTGCTCAGGCCGAACATCAGCTGCATTTTCTCGATGTGCCAGATGCGGTGTGCAAGAGCCGTTTGCATGCGCGCAATGCCTCGGGCAATCACGACTTCGCGGCGACGGATGCGCAATTTGAAGTGATCAGCAGCTACTTTGTCGCACCGCATGTGGATGAAGGCTTTAATGTGGTGGTGCACGGATAAGCGGATGGAGCTGGCTATTTATTGAGTTGATTGATGATTTTCTTGAGGGTGTTGTAAGGACCTTCGAGAATCATGCTATTGCCATCGTTGCGGATATAAATGCGCTGAGACTGAAAGCGTGTCAATTTCGCTACCTGAAGCTCATAGTAGTCATGGTCCGTTTGTCTGTACTTATATTTGTTTAAAACGGTGACTAATTCGTCTGTGTAAATGGGTGATTTAATCGTGAGTTCCGATATGTTGGTAAGCCAAAAGTTAACGAGGAGTCCGCTAATCATGCCAGAAAACCCGCCGATAACATTACCATGAGAAAATAGCGGTAAAATCCATTTAATGATGACTGAAAATAGCATCATGGTGAATACAAAAAATAAAACTCTAAAGCTGTCTTTCTGCCATTGAGCTTTCAGATTAAGTCTGTGAATTGAATAGTTGAATTTCAATTTTGAGTTCCTTTCAAAATATTCTCTCGGTGTGTCCCGCGAATGGTGGTTTCAAAATCTATTTTTTCACTAAATACTTATAGAAGAACCAGCTGAAGAAGATTGCTTGAATATAAACTGAGATTAGGTGCCAGTAAGCGTGAGGCTTCGTGCTGGAGAGCACATCGGATGTCTGAATAATCGCATTACAGACATAGATAGAAATGAGAAAGATGGCAATAACCTTGGTTAACTTTGTTGATAATTTCGTCATGAAAAATTCCCTCCTTGGTGATGTGGCTTACCTATTCCCTCTGCGAATGTACCATCGTTTAGCGATGATGATAATGGAATATTCTGCATGGGATTTATAGCCATGTAGAATTTAAGTCTTTAGTTACTGAGTTTCATTATGGACGTGTTCTCCTCGAATAGAGGACTGCCTTGATGATTTTTAGGTTGAGCAGGCTAGTTTAAAGCTGTGATTATACGACTGAGAAAAACCGCTACCAGTGAGGTAGCGGTGAGTATCATTACTTGACGATGTCAGGATGCTGAGCGACTAAATCCCGGCGCTTGTTTTTGAGCACTTCAATTTTTTCATCAATGTCCTCGATACGCTCTTCAATACCATCATGATGCTCTTGTAATAACTCTTTAGCTTCTTCAAGAGAAGAGGCTGCAGGTGTATCGCCATAGAGAGGCTTGTTAGCCGTTTCTCTCACTGTAATACCTGTCACTACGCCAATGACGCCCACGACCATTAGATACCAGGCTGGCATGTACAGATTGCCTGTTACTTCAACTAACCAGGCGGTAAGTGTCGGGGTAATACCCGCAACCAGAATAGAGATGTTATAAGTGCTCGCTAAGGCACTGTAACGAACCTCTGTAGGGAACAGCGCCGGTAAAGTTGAAGCCATCACCCCTATCAGGCAGTTCAAGATTACGGCCTGAATCAATAACCCAAAGAAGAGGGCCACTAAGCTGTGATGGGTTATCAGCATAAAGGACGGGATTGAAAATAAAACCATTGCCGTGCTGCCGATAATGATAAATGGACGACGTCCAAATTTATCACTGAGCAATCCCATCACGGGCTGAACAAAAAGCATCGCCAGCATAATGACAACAATAATCAGGACACCGCGGTCCTCTGAGTAATGCAGATTATGTGTCAGGTAACTCGGTACGTAAGTCAGCAACATGTAATAAGCCACATTGGTGGTAATCACGATTCCGATGCAGGAGATCAGATTCCGCCAGTGTTTACGCGCTATGTCTTTAAAGGGGACTGAGGGCCCTTCACTGAGCCCCTGTTTGGAGCCCTCTTCAAGTGAATCAATATGCTTCTGGAATGCCGGAGTTTCTTCGAGCGCATGACGCAGATACAGACCCACTAATCCTAATGGCAGTGCCATAAAGAAGGGAATACGCCAGCCCCAGTCATTAAACGTTTCCTGCCCTAATATTGTCGTCAGTAAGACAACAATCCCAGCACCACACACGAAACCCACCAGTGAGCCGAAATCTAACCAGCTACCCAAAAAGCCTCGTTTCCTGTCAGGGGAGTACTCTGCAACGAAGATGGAAGCGCCGGTATATTCTCCCCCGACAGAAAAGCCCTGTACCATTTTCGCGATGAGCAGCAGAACCGGCGCCCAGAAGCCGATGGTTGCATAAGACGGGATTAGGCCAATGCAGAAGGTGCTGAGTGTCATCAGAATAATGGTGATGGCCAGAATTTTTTGGCGACCGTATTTGTCACCTAACGCCCCAAAGAACATGCCACCTAAAGGTCGAATGATGAAGGGAACGGAGAAGGTGCCTAACGCAGCGATAATCTGAATGCCCGGTGAAGCATCGGGGAAGAAAACCTTACCCAGTACGGCTGCAACATAACCATAAACACCAAAATCAAACCACTCCATGGCATTGCCCAACGCGGCGGCGGTAATGGCTTTCTTTAAACGCGCGTCATCAATAATGGTGACGTCCTTCAGGCGCATGGGTTTAACTTTTTTACGTCTAATGCCTAGCATTTTTGTTCCTTTGAAATCCGAGACCCTTGGTTAAAAATCAAACAATTTAAACAGGTTGCAGAGTGTTTACTTGCCTCTGTGGCTGTTTGAACGGATTAAGGATAGACATAAATTTACAAACTGCCTGAGAACATTGAATTGTTGCCATTATTTCTCGTTTGGGTGGGGGAGTAGTGATGATAAAGATGCGAGATAAAGATGAGTTGTTGCGTATATGTGTGGTTTTTATCGTTGGTCGATTTAGGTTATGGCGGGACGGAAGAGGGGATTTTACACACTGGCAAATATTTGCAGACGAAAATGCCACGGTGTATTTATTAGGAGAGGAGTCGGCCTGCCTTAAGACCTAAAGGCGTTTGATCTAAGAATTTTCAGGTACGAATATAGTCCAAATAAGACAGTGTTCATGGTGGTGACGGGACGTTGAACTCACAGCGAAAAGTGGATATTCAAAGGCGTGAAACCATTTCGATAAAAAGACATCTTTGGAAGCCTCAATGTTATTTGAAAGCTTTTCGATGTCGCCTAATTTATTTTTAATAAAAACTGATCGTCAATGTCAATTAAAAAGGGTTAGATTACGGATTGCGTTATTCTAAAATTTCCCTTTGCATATATCTGACTTTGATAAGATATCATCGTCTCGACAGGCATTCTTAATTGCATTAACTTCATTGCCTTGGGCGAGAGGAGTCCAGTAGTTATCAACGACCATGTACTTTTGTCTTCTGTTAGTATCTCTGATCATAAGAAAATCCAAAGCTCGTTCAATATTCCTTATGACTTTGTTGTTAGAGCTTGTTTTATAATCAGCGTATACAATTATGGCCTCTGGAGTCATATAATTTCTTGCTGTGAGAGGAGGAATACGAAAGCTAACTTCTGACTTTGCTTCCAATACATAGCCATTCATTTCCTTATATTCAAAGGCAGGCATATAGGTAGAGTTCCCTCCTGGCAAAGTGATGCTATTTCCAGAAACAGTACCATAAACGGGCTTGTTAATTTTGAATAATATTGGCTGACCAAATTCAGGGGAAATCCTAAATTTATCAATTACTTGATTTGTAGAGCTTTTATTTATAAGTTTAAATTCATACCCTCGATCAAAAGATTGAATGTATTTGACCTGAACATCTCCTGTAAAGAAATCAAAAAGATAGCTGCTAAATACAGGTAAGATACCTATTGCTGCCAACCATAGGATGATTTTATTTGTTTTTCTCAGAGGGTTCCATTTTGTTTTGATCTTTTTTTATTATTTTTCGGTGTTCTCTGTTGTCTTTTATTTTTTTTCATTGCCATTTTATTTAATAATTACACTTTAATGATTGCTTATCTTGTCATGGATGAGACAGGAAGGTTACTAGGGTTTTTGTTATATTACAATATGTTATTAATAATGTGTCGTTAAAACATAATTTCATTTTCTACTTATGCTAATTAATTTGATCTCTCTTAACATACTGCAGAAATCATTCACGCATCTCCAGAGCAAAGACTCAATCAGCCCTGCAAATGCTAAGTTCATAAACGATACATGGCACATCGTAGTGCTGTTCTATCGGGAGAGTCATCTCCATAAATCAACCTGTCACGTTGTAAGCGACATCCGCTCCTGGCAGATATCACCTTCCATCCTCCAGCGACATCGACTTTCCCCCACCCGGCGGCAAGCCAAACAGCCCGCTGGTTGCACCCAAGGTGAAGATGGGTAGGGTAGCCATTTCGCCGTTAAAGATAGTCAAAACTAAATCTCCTTTCCTTCCAGTCATTTTGCAAAACGACGTGGAAGCGGGGCTTGATCAAACAAGGGGGATTAGTAATACTGTGTTTATATACAGTAAATTTAAAGGCCATTAACATGGTGTTTTATCAACCGGCGGAACTCCGCGCCATCCTCAATTTTCCCTTATTTATCAGCCGTGTGCCGTGCGGCTTTCCGTCACCGGCGCAGGACTACGTTGAGCAGCGTATTGACCTCAATGATCTCTTGGTCAGTCATCCCAGCGCCACCTACTTCATCAAAGTTAGCGGTGACTCAATGATCGAAGGTGGCATCAGTGACGGCGATATGCTGATCGTGGATAGCGCGCAGAAACCTGAGCAGGGGGATGTGGTGGTTGCCGCCATTGCGGGGGAGTTTACGGTAAAGCAATTGATGCTGAAGCCATATTTACATCTTAAACCGATGAATGCCACGCACGCGATTATTCCCATTCCTGATCCAGACTTGTTTGAGATATTTGGTGTTGTCAAACATGTCGTCAAAACGTTGAAAATGTAATGTTCGCCTTGGTGGATGTGAACTCATTCTATGCTTCATGCGAGACGGTCTTCAGGCCCGATCTCAGGGGCAAACCGGTGATTGTCTTAAGCAACAACGATCTGAGTGGTGAGAAACGTTAGTTAACCCTATGCTTTTAACATCATCTTATTCTTGATGGCGTGGGTGTGATATGAGGCTTGTATTTGCAACTCAAGATTTGACACTGGCTAACCGCTCCTTCGAGGGCTTTCCATTGCTGATTGGAGCAGATGGGTGGCCAGTTCAGCCAGCACAATCCTTTCTTTGGCACATCCTCATCGAATCAGGTGAATCACTAAGCACTCTGACCTGGGAAGCATATGGTCGGCGTTTGTATGACTACTTTGCTTTCTTGGAAGCCAATACGCTAGCCTGGAATGATGAAACCCCAGCTCACGGCCTCAGCGTTCTTTCGAGATACAGAGATTGGTCAATCGGCGAACTAGCGCTTAATCCGCGTACTGTTAACAACCGTCTGGCGTTGATTGTGAGATTTTATCGATGGGCGAAGCTGAACAACCTAATAAAGGTGCTGCCTTTTGGTGAGAAAAAAACTCATGTTGTTCCCCACGCAGGTCTTTTAAGCCATGTAACTCGGCCAGGAAAAGAAAGAAGTAAGATTTCATTAATGCTCCGCGAGCGAAAACGTCTAATAAAATTATTGACCAAAGATCAAGTCAAAGTATGCCTTGCCTTAGATGCCGATCCAAGCCATCAGATACTGTTCCACCTCATGGTGCGAACTGGACTTCGCTCCTGTGAAGCCAGATCTTTTCCTCTCAAATATGTGTTTAATCCCAGGTTGAAGAATGGGCTGCGCCATGGGCAGATGATAAGCGTTGCTCTAGATCCTTCAGATATGCAAATTAAGTATGACCGACCCAGAATCATTGATGTGCCTTGGTCGCTAATGGAAGACATGTGGTCTTATTCCCTTCATCAACGTGAGATGCGTAATTCTAGGAGAGATGGAAGTGTTACCGCGTTATTACTCACAAATGAAGGAAGGCAATACTCAAAAGATGCTGTCGTAGACATTATGAAGTCCTACGAACGTAAGTGCGGTTTCTATGTACGTGCCCATATGCTGCGTCACACCTATGGAACATATACTTTGCTTGCCCTCCGAAAAACTCAAGAATTTGAAGGTGAGCCACTAATGTATGTAAGAGATCGGCTGGGCCATTCAGATGTTCAAACAACGATGATCTATTTGCATCTTATCAATCAACTGGAAGCTCAATCCGTACTTGCGTATGAAGATGAAATTGACATGATGTTTATGGCCACCTCCATTAATCACGACTGAGGTAAATATATTGGCTCAGAAAAAGAACTATAAGGCAGTTCTGCAACCAGGCACTAAAAATTTAGAACCTGCCGTTGAAAATATCAAAATTGACTTACCAAGAAACCCGAGAAACCATAGGCAGATTGATCATTCTCAATACTTGGGTCTGGGTTTTGACGCTTGGGCAATTCAAAGCATTCATGTTATCAGAGCATTATTACAAGGAGGTAATTTTTCTGTCGCCACTTTAATTGGCTATTCGGGAACAGGATTGAAAAACTTTATGAAATTTTTAACTGGAAATATAATTGAATCTCCGCCTGCTACGCCAAGTGCTCTGACAAAACGCCACGTGCAACGTTATATATCTTGGTTGAAAATTAAATACCCAAACGGTTCGACGGCTAAGGATTATTATACAAGCCTCAAGTCACTGATTATTATTATGGCGGATTATGGGTTTATAGAAAACGTTCTTGACGAGCTCCTACCGCCTAATCCGTTCCCCAATAATGCGAAAAGTGCAAAAGATGCAGATCCGTTTACCATGAGTGAGATGCAAAGGTTGCTTAGTGCATTAAAGTGCGATTTTATTGATATATATAAAGGCACGTTTCTTGGTAATGAAGCTGAGAAAATGACAGTACTACTACTAATAACGGCTGCAAGGTCCGGTCTTAATACAACACCATTATTAGAGATGGAGAGAGACGCTTTAACACCACATCCGTTTCTACCAAATCTCAAACTTATTAACACTATCAAGCGTCGTGGAAAAGGTGCTCAGAACAAAACAATACGTCAAACAAATCTGCTGGATGAATATAGCTCCATTCCACTTGATGGGGTTGCAGTCTTGAATAAGGCACTTGCAATCAGCAAACCGCTTGTGGAGCTGGCATCAGACGAGATTCGTTCATATATATGGTTATATCGCTCAGGACAACGTGGGGGTGAGAACAAAATTGTTGCTCTTAAACCCAGTGCTTTATATATGTGTAGCAAAAGTATTTGTGAGCGTCATTCACTCCAAGATGATCAAGGAAATAGACTGAATGTCACTCTTAGTCGTCTGCGGAAAACAATGGAAAGCCGCCTATGGAAATTGAGTGGTGGAGACATCATCGAAGTGTCTTCGATTATGGGACATACCCCACAAGTTGCAGATAATCACTATTTGAAAATAAACGATGAAATCAAGACTGAGGGCGCGGTTTTCATCGGTGAGACTTTCCCTGATAAACTTCGTGGCATCACCATTACACCGACCCCATCAGGAGGTTGCAAAGACAGTCTTTATGGCAGTCTGGCGCCTATGGATGGCATCAATCATTGTTCTGAATTCATTCACTGTCTTGCTTGTCCTAGCTATGCAATTGTAGGAACTTTGGAGGATTTATACAGGCTGTTCAGCTACCAACAATTTTTATATGCCGAAATAAAATACTTTCTTACTGATGAGTGGGATGCATGGCGTAGGCGGCAGTTTAATTTTATTAAGTTAATAGATGATTTCACATCCCGAAAGTTCGATCTTGCGTTGGTCTTGCAAGCAAAGACTAAAGCTGAATCCTCTCCACACTTGTTCTGGAGTAAAAAGATCGAGTTCATGAAGAAAAAACTAGGTGGTGAAATATGAGCACAAGAAGCGCTAATGCTATGTTGCAGGCATATGATGTCCTCATCTCCCAGCCAGCTACAGCTAATGGACTAAGTTCTGCAGAACGGGATGCAATCGTCATCAGCGCTATTGTTAATGAAGTTGGTGAAACGCTGGTTCTTAGTCGGTTTGGCGATTCCCAGTGGGATCTACGCCCGTTTTTTGATCAGGCAAACGTTTCTTATTCTTATAAATTTATCAACTGGGATATGAGCATGCCTCGGGCGCTCATTGATGACAGTAAAGCTGTTGCTTATGCTTGGTTTAAGAGAGGAATGCCTGGGTCTAAACCACCTATCGCACGGGGCATCACTATTCTTGCTGTTGCCAGCGTGATGCCTTTTATTCGCTGGCTAAATAATTTGGGCGTTTCAAGTTTTGCAGAGATCACACCAATCCATATCAGCAATTACGTTCATTATTGCAAAAGTGAGTTGAAATTAAGGCCTCTTCCGCTGTATGGCCGATTAAGGATTATTGATTTTCTCTGGATATTCTCTACCGATATGATGTTCCCCCTCAAAAATTATCCCTGGGGGAGTTCAACATTGTGGCGTATTTGCGGGATTGCCAATATTAAAGGGTTAGATTCAGCAAATAAAAACGTTGGGCGAACGGATATCATTCCTCCTGATGAACAATCCAAGATCTTCAATTATTGTGAGGAAATTGTCCAAGATATGAAGGCTGAGTTGGCTGTCAGTGGCATTGGATATCATCCTAGCGATGAACAGATGTCAATTCGTTGTAGAGACGCTGTGCTGTATATAGTTTCAATCACTAGCGGTATGCGCAATGACGAAGCTATTGGAATTGAGGTCGGTGCTTGGCGTAAGGAGTTAAAGAATGGCATCACCTTTTACTGGGTAGCTACAGTCGAGCATAAAACAGGCAAAGGGCTAGTCGAGTATCTTGTACCGGAACTGACATTTGAAGCACTTAATCTTTTGGCGAGATATTCCGCATCTATCAGAAAAGAGTTGGAGCAAGAGATTAGGTTGCTTGCAAAAAATCAGAATTGTTCGAATTCAACCGAACACATTCTTAGGCTCGAAAAAGCTCGTAAGGATTCGAAAAAACTATTTCTGGGACGAAACAGCCAAGGAGGAAAAATTAAGGAAGGTTATCACGTTGAAGCGCTTAGCGGCCAAGGTTCTAATGTTGCATTTGGCCGTTTAGCTAAAGCTGCTGGAAGTAATTGGCCGTTAAAGACACATCAATGCAGAAGAACATATGCAAGGTGCTTTGTGGAGTCCTGTATGGGAAGAACTTCGCTTATTTTTCTCAAGTGGCAGTTTAAACACAGCAGCATGAGCATGACCCAACTGTATGCGTCTAACCCGCAGCAAGACTTGGCACTTTTTGATGAAATCTTACAGCAGATGACAGAATTCAAAATTGATTTGATCGAATCATGGCTCGATGAACAACAGCCTTTAGCAGGTGGCGCAGGTGAAAAAATCGTCAAGACGCGAGCTATTCCAATCAAAGATAGGGCCGCATTGCTTACCCAAACCGTCCCACATGCAAACATTCGTGCGACCGGACACGGCTGGTGTATTGCAACAGAGCGAGGTTGTGGCGGAGCCGGATTATACGAGGCAACACGCTGCCCAACATGTAAAAACGCGGTGATTGATGAGCTTTTCGCGGATACGTGGCAGGACATATACTGTCAACAGCAGGAGTTGCTTAAAATCGATGATGCTGGGCCTGGTGTAAGACAGCGGGCAGAGCGCGATTTACAGGTTGCATTAGATGTCATCACGAGCTTAGGTCTGTCTCCTATCAATGACAATATTGACGAGGCTGGGAATGGCGATGAAGTCCATTAAGCGGCAGACTCTTGTCCGTTCACGGTCAAACACACTAGATGTTCTTGATAAAGTCATTAATGGCCTTGTAGAAGGTAACGAAAAGATTTCCATCACTTTGGTTGCCCGAGCAGCGGGCGTTACACCCGGACTCATTCATAACACCTACCCAGCGGTGGCGGAGAGAATCCGCATTCTCATGGGTAAGTCAGTGCGCGCCCAGCGTGATTCGAAACATCAGGCGCTGTTGGCTGAAAAGGAAAAAAACAGGGTGCTCCGTGCAGAGAACGACCAACTCTTAGAGGATCTGGCCCGAATTGCTTCTGTAAATCAACGCTTGTTGTTCGAAATAGCCGAGTTGAAGGCAGCAGGTAGTGGGGAAGTGATTTCCATTTCTTGCAAGCCCCGTAGATAGGCTCTATTAGCAGTCGATGTCATTGGGGCTTATCATTCGGGCCTTTTACAGCGAGCAGGTCACTGCGGCTTTCCGGCCACGATGAGAACTGACTATAGTGCCCAGAATTTTCCTACCGTGCGCTAGACCAGTGAGCCTTTGAGCATGGTGTGGGCTTGCACTTAATCCAACCGAGTAAGCCAAGTCAGAACGAATTAATTGATAGTTTTAACGGCCTCGTTCAGGGTGATGCATGAAGGAGCATTGGTTCAGCGGTGTACTTCATGCCCAAAACGTCATTAATGATTGGGCGTTGTACTATAAAGAGTGCGGGCATTGAATCGTCTGATGCCATCGAAGTTAGCAGCAGACTGGATAAATGGTAACGTACTTGCCGCGCTAAGCAGCTCCATGACCGAGGTAGGACACACCGTTGAAGATACCAGCCGCGAAAGTGAACTCTCTTATGAACAGGTAGAAAACGCATAGGATGTGTTTTACGATACCGATTCGGAACAAATCAAACTCGTACCTAACACTGAAGGCTACTGATTTTTTAGCGGGTTAAGCACGAATCATCCCAATAAAATGCATAAACTGATTTCGAGAAAAAGATAAAATGATCATCAAAAAGAAAGACGTAAATGTACTAGACACCTTGTAAGTAATTTTACTTATGAGGAATGATATGAGCACGTTTAACACCCGAAAGGATCGAGCTCCTGACGGCACCCCAAAACCACATAATCTTAAGCAGTATGATCGCTACCCCAGCATGCGGGCTTTTTACAATAAGTCCCCTGCGTGGTGGAACCGTATGCATACAACCAAGAGGCGCAGGGCCAACGACCGGCAGAATCTCTCTCGCATAATAGAGGGCCAGGACCCGGAAAGTTTACTCTGGATGCGTGACTGTTTACCTCAGATTTTTTACTGGTAACGACAGAAAATATTAACAGTCGTATTTAAATAAATAAAGTCGGGTAGATGCTCGGCTTTTTTTGATGATGATTATTCTGTTGAACATCAGTAATGCTGCTTAGATACTCATTTATCTTATATATGAACCATAATCATTACAAAGATAATGTTAATCCCTATTACTAATGCACAGTTATGGCTGTTTTAGCAGCCCCTAGTGCGGATATATGTAGTTGATAATATACCCCATGCAGCGCTAACAAATTATAGATAGTCAATAAATATTTAGAGTGACGTTCTCAATCCAGTTTTTCGTCAGAGTTAACGGGGTAAACCCCCTTATTCTGTTTTGCAGCCGAACCTGATGATAATTTGGGTGGGGAATTATATTCTTGGCTAGCTTCTCTTATGAATTAATAAATCGTTATTTACATCGCGAGGTGTAGATCAACAGGAGGTAGATCACACCAATAAAGTGCTAACCAGTCAGGTATCTGTTCTTTAGAATATAGAAATGCATCAAAAGCAAACCTGCCTTTTCTGTCATAGCAAGGAACTACTGCATATCCTTCATAAAACTCAACATCAAGCCAATCGACTGTGCATGGATGTCGCCTCTCAATTCTAGCCATATTTCTTTTAAGAGTAACTATTTTTCGAAACTCAATTTCTTCATACATTGTCATATGCTGAGATGATGCTGCTTTGTAAACCTTAGTTAACCACTGTTTACTTCTCAAAATTAAAATTCGCTTCATAAATCACTTCCGCAGGAAAATGAGGATTATAGTCCGTGGATTTTTAGTCCGCAACTGCTGATAGTTTTGTAATTTGGAATTATGAAATTTCATGCAAAATTTGAGCAAAAGGTTGGGTGAACGGATAAAAAAAGAGCGGATTGCGCAGGGCATTTCGCAGGAAGGACTTGCACTTTTAACCGGGATTGATCGTAGCTATGTTGGACGTATCGAACGAGGGGAAGCCAATATAACCGTTGAAAAACTTTACCAAATAGCTTCTGTTCTTAACTGCCCTCCAGAGGAGCTATTACCGTAACAACTACGCAGTAAATATCCACATTAAGCAGCATTCATTATAAAATTCACATTTAGCCAAAATCATCTCCTAGAAGTTTTTTCATATCATCATCAATTTCCTCACCAGATGCTGAATTATTCTGCGAAAAATTTTCAGCAGTTCTCATATTAGCGGGCTAAACTCATTATCGTTGCGTAGACGAACTACAGCTCCCTCCTCAATATCATTAGACTCAAGTAATCGGATTGGCTCCTCCATTCGCTCAACGTCTTTTTCTGATGCTCAAGCCATCGAACCGCCCATAATAACAGTCCTCCATTCCTTTTGCCGTCTTAGCTAACTCGCTAAGAGTGTTATTTCTGAGAGTTCTCAGGCGGTTTAGCTTCGCCTAATTTCCTTTAATACAAACCTGCTCGGTGCAATTAATGCAATCGAGATGTTTCTGGCAAGGGATTATTGAAAAATCACGAACACATAATCCATGCTTGCGAATAATAGTTGATGCACCTTATTTTAGTCAGAAAGTCATCGAAGACGCTCTCGCTGATTTTCGTGACTGTGGTGAACGTGAGTGGCACTCACCAGAGGTTGTTTACTTCCCTAGTTACATTCCTAAATAATTTCATCTCGCCACTGGTAAGTCTGAATATCGAGTTGTGTAAGCGGGAGAAAGCATCTCCCGTTTCATAGCCCAGGTTTTTTCGATTCCCTGCCCTGCAAACCAGACCTTTCCTTTCCCTGAGTTATTTAATTGATCGATAACCTCCATTAAAGCTGCACTATTTTTTCGTGGTGAACTATCGTCAAATAAGTTTAGTTGCGCCACGCCATTACTAAAAAAATCAGCAAGCATGACACCAGCTTTCATATATCGATGGCCATCAACCCATATCCTCCTCAGGGAGTTTGTAGCCGAATTTATAATGTCACGAGTATCATTAGAAGGGGTCAGTAGCTTCATGGAAGCTTGATTTGCATAGTATACTTCATTATCTGCATGTGGGCTGGTACGAAGGAAAACACTGACGAAACGACAGAACTGGCGCTCACTACGCAGTTTTTCTGATGCTCTCTCTGCATAGGAACAAATCGCTTGGTGCATATCTGAATACTGAGTTATCCGGCTACCAAAAGATCTGCTGCAGATGATCTGTTGTTTTGCTGGTGCAAACTCTTCTAATTCAAGGCATTGTTCCCCTCGAAGTTCACGAACAGTCCTTTCGAGAACAACATTGAAGTGTTTCCTTATTACCCACAATGAGCTTTCAGCTAGGTCAAGTGCTGTATTAATGCCCATTGAATTAAGTTTCTTACTAATTCTCCGACCAACGCCCCAGACATCCTCAACAGGGATAAGTGCTAGTAACCTTTGTTGGCGTTCAATATTCGATAAGTCGACAACGCCACCAGTACAACGCCATTTCTTGGCTGCATGGTTAGCTAGCTTTGCTAATGTTTTTGTTTGCGCAATACCAACTCCCACAGTTAAACCTGTATTTTTAAAGACTTTATTTCTCATTTCATGCCCGAAGTAACTTAGTGGCATGCAATTCATTACCCCAGATAAATTAACGAAAGCTTCGTCTATTGAATAAATTTCGATCGAAGGAGACATTTCAGTTAGCGTTTGCATAACTCGCTCACTTAGATCGGCATAAAGTGCATAATTAGAACTGAATACATAAATTTTGGAGCTATACATATTGTTTTTTATTTTAAAAAAAGGCTCACCCATTTTTATACCAAGGGATTTTGCTTCAGCTGAACGAGAAATAATGCAGCCATCATTATTGGAAACGACGACAATAGGCTTTCCCTGCAAGTCTGGCCGAAAAACAGTTTCGCAAGAAGTATAAAAACTATTTACGTCGACGAGAGCAAACATAATTATTTATGCGCCTTAATACTAAAAATGACCACTCCAAATATTTCTAATTCTTCTGAATTTTTAAATGAAATCGAAGAATAATCATGATTGTGAGGTACTAGCTGTAGATAAGGATGAGTACGAAGTTCTTTCACTGTAAATTCACCTGAAACAGCAGCAATAACAATATCGCCATGTACAGCCGAAAGTGAGCGATCAACCACTAAAAGATCCCCATCACTGATACCGGCGCCATGCATGGACTCCCCACTAACTTTTATGAAGTAAGTGGCACTCGGATGTCTTATCAGCAATTTATTGAGATCCAGTCTGTCCTCAACATAGTCCTGCGCTGGGCTCGGAAAGCCACAGGGCACTTTCTCAGAGAAGAGAGGAAGCATGATCGGTTGAGAAATCTCGGTTGCTCGGGTGAATTGCATGATGTTGATCCTGATTAGCTGTGTTTATATACAGTATTGCTAAGTACACTTAAGGATCAAGGAGCTTGTGAAGCGATTCCTGAAAGCGCTTGAAGTATCTAATAATTTAGATGGGCGGTGTTCAATATAGTTGTGTTGCTTAGCTTAAATCTGGTTCAGCGAAACGGTAGCACTCTGACGGTAAGTCATGTCGATACCCTGCTCTTCGATAAAGAACAAGCTCTCACCCGAATTCATTCACGGGAATTGGACGTGCATGTGCGGTAAGTGCATCATCAAGTGAAGTATTCTGCATAACCGCCATGCAATTTTTAGTTGCCAGTTCAAATAACTGAAAAGCATGCCCCTGAAACGAGGTCCTGTCCATTCAGAGACAGGGAGCAGGTCAGCTACGAGAGCGGTGGTCAAGTATCCAAAACACAGGTGGTCCTTTAATGTCTGAACAAATCAAAAATACTGCGATCACTGCTGCAGGCTATGTCTATCAGAACAGGCAGGGGCTGAAACTGCTGTGTGACTGGCTAGATGCGCCTTCTCGCTATATCCGAGTGAAGTTTGAGTGCGACGACGAGGCTGTTGCGCCGACCGGCCTGGATGACATCGTCGCCGAACGCTCTGACAATCTCGTTGACCTCCAGCAGGTCAAATTTACTCCTAATCCTACAGAACACACTCTGAACTGGGCGTGGATGTTGGAGAAAACTGGTAAGACTGAACGATCAAGATCGATGCTGCGTAAGTGGTTTGACGCTTTCGTTAAATTGGATTCTGCTCGTGTCGGAGAGCTCTCGTTGAAGACCAATCGCCGACCTGATGCCGATATTGAGGCTTGCCTGACTGATGGAAAAATCGATTTATCCAAAGTTCCAGAACCACGGCGATTAGAGGTTATCGCCGAACTCGGCGACGAAAAGAAATGCGAGTTCTTTTTCACGCAGTTGCAGATTGTTCATAGCGATAAGAGTTTCGAATCACTTGAACACGAGATCGATGCACGATTGCGCTTGCACGGTACACCAGAAGGAGTTGCGAACTTAAAAAAACGTCGCCTTGAACTGGTCGATTCAGAAAAACTTTCCGCCGCCAGAAGGGTGGATTTCTCTGGAGCAAGTCCGCACTATTCTGCGGGCAATACCGCCGGCCCCCCTGCCGGAAGATTTTGTAGTGCCTCTCGGATATGAGGTGCCTGACGAGACGTTTCACCGTGAATTCGTATGTGACACTGTTGCCGGGTCTGGGCAGACAATCGTGCTCACAGGGCCGCCAGGTCGAGGGAAGAGCACATACTTGAGCGCGATGTGCGAAGTGCTTGCTGAATCAGGGGTTCCCACGGTACGGCACCACTACTTCCTCTCGACGACCGAGCGGGGTCGAGACCGTGTGAACAGCTACGTGGTTGAGCAATCTATCGAGGCGCAAGTCAAACGGTTACATCCGGAAGTTAATGCGCCTGGTAGTGACCTGCGGGGCCTCCTCGAAGCGTGCGCAACCTACTACAAGACTAAGGACAAGCCGTTCGTACTGGTCCTTGACGGCCTGGACCATGTCTGGCGCATTAACAACGCTGACAAACGTCCGCTGGACGATGTGTTCTCCCAGATTATTCCCTGCCCGGATAACATGGTTCTGTTGGTAGGCACACAGCTGGTCGACGACACTCAGCTGCCTAGGGATCTCTTGTCAGTTGCACCTAAGGCTAATTGGCGAACATTGCCGGCGATGTCCGAGAACGCCATCTTGTCCTACCTTCACAAGGCGGTTGACGAAGGCAGGCTCTTGATCCGGTTCAACGATGAAGATCAGATAGAACGCCAGCTACAGGAAGCTGCGACCGCACTTCGCAATAAGACCAACGGTCACCCGCTGCACGTCATCTATGCCACGGCTGAGCTTGAGCACGCAGGACGAGACCTGGATAGCTGGAATATTGAGCGGCTACAGGGTGACATGACCAAAGAGGCAAAGTTCTACTACGCATCGTTGTGGGAAGAGCTGCCACCAAGTCTCAAAGACACGCTGCGATTGGTATGTGCGTTTCCCTTCTTTTGGCCCAAAGCCGCTTTTCTGGAGATCTCCGCTAAGCAGGGCACTGCGCCGCCAGATGTCGCGAAGGTGGAACATTTGCTGCACTCATCGGCTGCTGGTCTGAAGGTCTTCCATGAGAGTCTGGCGGTTTTTGTACGCTCGACCTCTGACTACGGCGAGCATATCAAGAACCTGATGCCAGCGGTGGCGGTCTGGCTGGAAATTGAGGCGCCACCTTCTCTTCGCGTTAACTGGCTCTGGACGGTCCAGGCAAGGTTGGGTAATCCTGAAAATCTCATCGCTGGGCTAACTCGTGACTGGATCATGCTTCGTTTAGAGGAAGGCTATCCAGAATCGCTCTTTGACACGCTGCTATCCGAAGCACTGGTTTCGGCTCTGGAGACCAACGCGTTTGCGGACGCATATCGGCTCGCACACCTGCAGTCCCGGATGGTTGGCGGTAGCGAATTTCAGATGCAGAGCGACGACATAGCCCGGCTTGTGTCATTTACTCTGACGCTGACAGCCAATGAAGGGGTCGTCCAAGAAGCCATGGCATCCCGGCACGAGACAGATATTTTGGATGTGGCCGCTCTCGGCTTAGCCTTGCAAGCACGTGGACAAACTGTACTAGCCGAGACCTGCGGTGAGGAGACCCTGCGTCGTTTTAAAGGCCTCAGCCGCTTCTCCAATCGATATTCAACCAACGCGGGGTCTGACGAATTCCAGTTTCTGGTCGATGTGTTCACACGCCTTGGTGCCATCGGGGCGACCCCAGAGACGTTTGCCCAGTTAGTTAGAGAAAATAACCCTATTGTATGGATGCCAAGAGCCCGAATGTTGGTTGAGAACGGTTGCCTGGATGACTTGATGGGTGCGGCTGTTTCGCTACAACCTGATTCGGACACGAGTGTTCTAAGTGACTTCTGCGTTCGCGCGGCCGCAACGGCCGGAGTAAGCATCGTCGACCACGATGACTTCAGCAAGCTGACGCGAACTCCCTTTGTTGCAGCGGTGGAAGCGGCCTGTAAGCGGACTTCGAAGCCACTAAATGAGCCTATTCCGGTCGAGTGGCTCAAGGGGAACTATTACGAGCGTAAAGACGATCTGAACACGCTGGTACACCATTGGTTCTTCAGCGGTGTGCACTTGGGCCTGTGCATGAAAGCCGAGGAGCAAATCGACTTCGAGTTCGTACTAGCACCCAGCTACGAGGAGAGGAAGAACATCAGCCGCTTCCTGGATGCTCTCTCTGCGATTGCTGCTCAAGTTGCAGAGTGTTGGTGGCAAAGGGAATTTGTAGACTTTCATGAAATATTCGAACTGCTCAAACCAGTCAAGTTCAGGGATTTCAGGCAGGATCACAATGCGAGTTCAGCGGCGAAGGATTTTCGGGCTGGGTTACATCGTGTTGCCTGCGACATTCGACTTGTAAGCTGCCTGCTCTTCAATCGTGACGATGTGGCACTTACTGAGACAACCCTGGCAGCAGCAGGCAAATCTGAGTGGTTTGACAGTGCATCTTTCCGCACTCAGTACGCGGCAGGATTGCTGACAAGGATGAGTGATGAAGCGGCCGCAGCTTTCGTCCATTCTCAACGCGTCATGCTGGATGCAGATATCCGCGAAGAAACTAGCGTGCATCTGCAGACGCCTCTGCAGTTATGTGGCATCACTTTGGCCCATGGATTAAACGTCAGCGCTCAAGAGCTTTGTAAACAGGTCTGGGAGTTAACGACCGGCTATGGGCACCGTAAAGATCCCACGTTGAGTAACACGGTCGATGCCATTGGCTACCTTGTAGATACATCACCAGATGATGCTCGGCGGCTACTCAGTCTGCTTTCGCCACAAATCCATCACGTGCTGGACTACACAGACGGAAAAGGCACGAGGCACCTGCTTGAAGTTGCGGACCACCTGCTGGCAAAACTCAGCCCGATGGCTTTGGTTGTAAAATACGAAGAACACACGCACGCAGGTGAATGGTCGCATGCGGAGAACAGTTTACGGATATATGTGCAACAGGGCGTCAGGGATGGCTGGCCGCTGGATGCGCTTATGCGAACGGGAGTTCATCCTGACGTTCAGGACGCGTTGATACAGCTTGAACGCGATGGTCAGAATGGCGCTGCAGAACGGCTGCGTGTTCTTAGGGAGTGTGCTGGCTGGGACATTGGTGTGCTGCAGGGTACGAGTTCATCCAGCAGCGATAACGACAGCAATCCGTTCACTGGCAATGTTACCACCTTTTCCCCGGAGCAACTTGATCAGTTGCTGGTAAGTCTCTCAGCTAGCTACAACGACAAGAAGAGACTGCTTCGAACCTGGTATGAGCACTGGGATCGCGCCGGTCATGGCAAACGCTTACTCGCGGTTCTGGATGGTTTGCTGCAGTCAGACGAGGGGCGGCAAAAGGGCATCTTCGAGCTGTCTGACCTTGCCTTTGAGACCAAACGCAGGTTGAGTGGCTCGAAAGCTGCGTGGAAATATCTTGTCCAGGCGCAGATTCGAAATGGCGGTTGGATGAGAATGATGGAGAGAGAGGCGGATACCTGTAAAAGGTTTGACATGGTAGTGAAGCACTTCCCGAGCCGTTGCGATGAGTTTGTTGATGCTACTACCTACAGCTGGTTCGGAGAGCCCGAACTGCAGCGTGTAGCGCCGACAGAGCTGATGGTCTATTTCTATGTGCAACAGGGGCGTGTAGAAGATGCCGTGAAGTTTGCCGAAATGATGGTCAACTGCGTGCGTGAAGACACCCGAACCCTACCTCTGGAACGCCCTCGTTGGGCGAAAGAACTTGATGCTTCGATGACAATGGGAAAATGATGGATGACCTAAGTATTCTAATCGCCAGACTCGGCTGGCCATCAACCGCTACAAGATGGTGGACCATGCAGGAACTTGCCACCCGGCTGGGTGAATCGGCATCGAAAGCTACAACGGAGGCTGCGTTACTTAGGTTTCTGAGCTCGCGTAAGCTTGAGGCCGAAGTGGTGGAGGCACTTTGCGTCTTCTGGATAGCGGTGCAGATGCATCGTTACAAGGCGAGCCAGAAATTGGCGCAAAGCATTCCTAAACCGTCCATTCTCTCTGATCTATTGCTGGAAAGCCTTGGCCTACAGACTGATAACCCTATAACCGGTCTGGAAGAGGTGACTGAGAGCTTCGCTATTCCACAGGATTTTAAAGGTGTTCAAGGAGCGGATATTCCAAGGATTTTTCACACCACTATGGTTAACCTTGAGCATGATAGCGGCTTCCCATTCGTCCGCCAGATGGCGTTCGAATGGTCAGTAAACAGCAATGTCTATCCAGATGCTCCTTATCAGGGTGACCCTTGGCATTTTATGAGGCCACTTGGCGACGGGTTCATTGGTCACATCTCTTCCAGGGTTGCCATACGGATGATCTCTGCCTATCTCCGCACGTTGTCGGTTGCCGAAGAGTTATGGAGCATGCCTTCAGAATTGGCGGAAGAAATGGCTCTGCTGGCATTGCCTGTACACCCAACGCTTGCGTTGCTCAGACCTCGACGTCCGTCTTGGTTTCCCTGCGTAACTGATTTCGATGGTGACCACGAGGCAATAGGTGCAGCTGTACGCAGTCTAATTGAACAAGCCTCAATCGAAAGTCCCGGAGACGAGCTGATAGCCTTCACGTCGCCCATCGTAATGTCAACTGAGCGTTGTGTAGAGGTATCGATCGTCCGCTGGAGTCAGGTGGTAGGTGGTTGCATCAAGGATGAGAGTTTAGCCGAGCATTTGAAAGACTTTTGGAGTAACGGACAAATGCTTCAGAGCTATGCTTCAGAGCCGCTAAGTACGATGACCGTCTTGATGTCGCCAACCCTTTACTCTGTAGTGGACAGTAGGAGTAGAGCTTGGCCTCTAGCTATGCCGATCGGTATTGACCGTTTGGGTTACCTCCAACATGATCTGTACCCAGGACGACTGTTATTGCCCACTATGCCTGGCCATGAACTGATCGAGATCGTTCCTCGTAACGGGCAATTGGAGGTGAAATTAGATAATGAGGTTGTCGCCGACCTTTATTACTGGAATGTGGGCTGGGGACCAGTTCGCCCTATGCATTTAGATGGAAACTGCGGTACGGCTCTTGTTTCTAAAGGTAAAGCCTATCGAGAGTTAACCGATGTGCCAGGCCAAGATATGCGATCGTTTTACTTCTGGCGTGTACGAACACTTCATAGAAAGGGCTCCTATGAAAGTTTCGACGGGACGCTAAGCTTCGGAGTGGTGTTCGTGTGAAGGAGTGAATTATAGTCATTTAAGTTAATAGGTTGATGACTATAACAGTCAACTAAGTTTGAATGACCTGTTAGAAGTATGGACTGTTCCCATCGCAGTCAGATGGGAACATACCTATATTTTTATAAGGTGTGCATTAAAATTTTTAAACGTCACGTGTTAGAGGTTTAAAATGAGTAAAATAGGTAGAAATACAGAGTGTTGGTGTGGTTCTGGGAAAAAATATAAAAAATGTCACTCAGGTCGTGATAAGCAAGTGCCTTTGTCGCGTGGAGATGCCCAGGGTGTGCTCAGTTTATTTTCGAATGTGAGCAAATGTAGCGTTCCCGAAGGAGTCAAGCACGAATGTCAGACTAGAATAGTTAAGGCTCATACTTTGTCTAAGGGGAATAGTTTGAAGGCTATAGCTCATGAGGGGCATGTTCTGGGGCTAAAGCATGGTTTAAGCAGTTTAGAGAGAAACAGTGGGCGATTAACTTTAGAAAGGATAGGTATCAATCAGGCATCTACCTTCACAGGTTTTTGCTCATATCATGACAAAGAGCTTTTTTCTTGTGTGGAAGACGAATCTTTTAAAGAAACAAAAAAACAATGCACTATGCTGGCATATAGACCACTTATGAGAGAGGTCTACGTTAAAGAAGCAAATTATAAAGTAATGCAAGAGTTGAGAGGTTTTGATCGAGGATTTTCATTTTCTGAGCAATTAGCATGGGCTAAAATTTCCAATGTTAATATAAATGGTGCAAAACTAAGCTTGGCCGATCTCAATTATATAAAAAATCGAGTCGAAAGCTCAATTGAAGATCATTCATTCGATGCCCTTAATCATTTGATATTACATCTAGAACATGTCCCAAGAATTATGGCCTGTGGAATTCATGGGCCGATTGTTGATATATTTGGTAATGGACTGCAAGAAATTACATCTTTAGATGACAAGCGGCCTGCATACATGACTGTTAATCTTTTGGCGTTAGATGATAATGGTTATATGATATTCTCATGGTTGCCAGAGGATGGTGAGGTCGCCATGAAATTTATAGAATCCATTAAAAATTGTAGTCTTGATATTTTAGGTGATAGGCTAACAAATTACATATTCACATTTTTCGAAAATATATTTGTATCTTCAATGTGGTGGGAATCATTAGGGGAAAAACAAGAGCGTATAAATGAACTTATGATGCAGGGTGTTATTATGCATGTTTATGACCTTTCCATGATTGAGAATGAGAGCTATCATTATAATGCTATAAATGTAAGAGGTATTGTTGAGCTGTATTAAAATCTTTGTATTGTGTATTAAATGCGGATTTTGATATCTAATAATGAAATAAAACTAGAATTTTGGTGCCATAATAACTAACTAGACGTTAGTGATTCATAGTATGCATGACCTGTTCCCAATACTTTGACATGCTAAGGTATTAGCAACGGCTGCTTCTGGCACAAAGTAGTCTGAGGCTGACGTAGGGTACGTTACGAGCGAAAAGCAGAAGTTCGAACAAAAATGTCTTATTAAAGCTGCCATACGGAGAACAGCAGGGAGCTGGCCATAGGCGCAAGAAACTGAAGGGATTCCGGTGGTTATTTCTCCTGATACTTACCATTTTAATTCTATTTAATTTCCGCATTCAAAAAAGGTGATAGTATTTCTGTTATAGACAACATGTCTGTTATGAATATAATCTCAGCCCCCAAAAAAATTGCCGGAAGAAGATATGGGAAGTAGCACTGAACTAAGGCTGTGAACAATAAAAATAATCTTTTTAATCCAGTTATATTATAGTCACCCGTCATTTCCAGCTTAGATAATTTGTAATCAGACCGAGAGTGATTTTCTGACTCTTTCAATACCTGGTTGTATTCTGTATTTATTTTGTCTAGATCAATTTTGGTTTGTTCCGGGTTTTTTTCATTTAATGTCCTAACGTCACGTATTAATCTTTTTATTTTCTGTCCACACTCATCAAGCTCTCTCGATCTTAAATCATATCGTGCTGTTCCTATCGTCACCGAATAAATAAGGACTGATACAGCAAGAAATATTTGGAGCATATTTAAAACACTAGCCGTGAAGTTTAACTTCACACCGGAGTTTTGGAGTAATGGAATGAGTATTAAACCAAGGGATAGTATTGTAGTTATGAAAAACGATGTTTTGCTTCTAAGCGATAGTCTATTTGATGCATTAAATCTACACTTTGAAGTTATTCTCATGCTGTCTATTAATTTTTCTGTCTGGCTGGTTTTTTCTCGTTCTTCAGGATATCGACTGAAAACCCAAACAAATACGTTTCTTATTTTTTCCATTATCTATCCTAGTTCATAATGTGAGTTATTTTTTTAAGTTTGTATCTTTCATTGCACATAGCTAGTTTAACAACAGCGCAGTGCCAAGTCAGTTCTCGCAGTTTGCATTAATCGGCACACAATTTCAAGATTCTTCCTTCTAAAACAGTATTAATAGAATCTGAAAAAGGTATTTTCAACCTCCCTTCATAATAATTATCGGATGAAATACAGAAGCTGGACTTAGCGGGGATCGCGTATACAGTCCAGAGCGATAACACGGTCATCTAAAATTTTGATGCAGTCAATAACGCCAACAGACCTAAGCTACATGATTTGTTGGCTATTTATCTTAAGGGTAAATTCTAATTTCTCATGCTTGTTAACAAATTATCAGCGATTTTTCTTAAAGCGACTTCATCACCTTTAGCACTGGCCTCGAGTAATTTTACTATGTTCCTATTTTTGGCGGCCTTTGATTCAAGTTCAAAAGAGGCGACCAGTTTTATCCAACGATTTCCTGGCCCAGTATACCAAGCTAGTTTTTGTAAAATCAGCTCATCACCAGGCAAGCACTCATTTAAATAATACTCCCATTGATTAACAGTCAGGCGTTCTAATAAGTTATTAGCATCTGGCTGTGCAGCGTTTGATACGCCGTATTGATTCCCAAGCTTAACAGCTAATATAGCAGACATGCTTATTGGAAATGCTGGCCACGGGATTGTTGTTCCAAGCTTCGAAAGTGCAGATATTGCGGCGGGCTCGTTGTAAAAGTTATTCATTTCAGTATGAACATTGATTACATTAGAAGCAGCAGCAGAAAATGTTTGTGAGCGAAGAGATTCAGGAACATAATCAAACCCCTTCATCGATGTTAATGCTTTTTTTAAGGCTGTAACTGCTGGAGCATGACCGGAGTTAACAGCTTCTGCATATGATTGGCCAATGGACCATTTCTCAGCATCTCGCAAACTGGTCCATAAAAATGGTACAAGCACAACAATATTGCCCAGTGTATGTTCAAATTGAGCTCCAGATTTAGTCTTAACTCCTGAGAGTAAAATACTCAATGTGGTTTTTTTGAAAAAATACGGTGCTGCTCGTAGAGTCTCAACTTCGGAATCTGATATTTTGAATGTACGGCTTTCTAAGGAAGTGCGAAAGTCCATAAACTCTGCAGGCGCAATATTGCCATCTCTTCCCAGAACTGCATTTACACAGGTTCTTAAGAAAGATAAAGCTTCCTCTCTAGACATTTCCTCTGCTTCAGAGTCTTCCAAATTGAGACTATCAAAGTGTGCTAATAATTCAAGGTGTTGAGTTAAACGTTTGGCGTCTGTAGAATTTATTAAACCTAATTCTCTTGCAAGAGTAATTGCTTCATAATTTGAAATACTTACTGTTGGAACCGAGTCCTCTGTGAGATCTGCACGACCAAGCATTTCACCAACGAAGGCCATTCCGAGTGATGCTAATGCTCTTTTGAGCTGAGAAAGTGCTTTATTAAGAACAAAACCAGCCATCATTTCGTAAGAGTCGGATTGAAATGCAGTAACAATTTGTTTTTGGTCACGAGAGCTTAGATTATTAGCGACTCCCGCAATATCCGAAGCTGTTGATGCTGTTTTCGGTACAACTGAACCTGTAGGTTCTCTCCAAACGACTACCGAATTATTCATTTGTACTAGCCTCACTATTAACATGAAGGTCTGTTCGTCCATCTTGAGAACGAAAATAAGCAGCTGACAGTTCTGAACCTACAAGCTGTTTCATCGAAGCATAAGCACGACTTCTTGCACCTCCAGAAATACTTGTGGTTTCTTCACTACGAATAAAAGCTCGATATCCTAAAACACAACCTGCATTATTAAAAACAGTAATGCCATCGCTTCCTATAAATCCCGATACTAATTCAGCAGCAGCTTGTAAGCGACTTACTGAAGTGGCGGTTCTTCCTTCATCCAAATGGAATGTTATTTTCTCAAATAAATCGATGACTGGATTGAGTTGCACAGCGTCGTTAAGTGAAGTTGGTAGCACTTTTGCATCAGATGAAATAACAGCAATTAATGTCCCGTGGCTATTATTTACAGCAGATCCAAGTAGTCGACCAACAAAGCTAGAAAACATTTCCGAACTTTCACCTAGGTTCGAAGAAATAGATTTAGCTAAGCCTTGAATGTGTTCCTCACCGTTTAGTTCAGTAACGTCTGCATCATTATTAAAGCGAAACTCAACACCACTTCCTGCGTTCGTTTTAACTTCTACCTTATTAATTGCGCTTTGAGATATTTTAATTACAGGGAAACCATCTGGAGTGCCATCTAATATCGCTTCATCGACAGTCAATGAAGATGGGTCACTACTTCCACAGAATACTCCAAATTTGCACGTTAGATTTGCAGAAGATCGCTCAATATATATTCGCCAGTTATCTCGACAAAGAGGTGCAGCCGCCTTCAAAATTTTAGAACCGGCATTTTCTAAATTAATCTCATCGGACAGTGGAACATGTTCACCTACACCTGCTCTCTGTAGTAACTCTGAAATAGAATTACAAATAAATACTGATGGTTTTAACGGAACACCTTCTTCAGTATATGCTGCAAGTTGGGATACTATCCCAGCGATGAGTCTTGAGGTCACACTACATTCAAGACCTATCTCTGTCATAAGATCCATCGTGTTAGAGGTTAAGTCTGCTCTGAAAGAAACACTTTTTGAATATGCCATTCAATTACCCTCGAAACAATATAGTATGTATTTTTCGATAAGCACTTGCTGTCCAGTTCTATTGTTACCCATAAAATTTTCCCACAAAGGATGATTTGAGAGCATATCTACAACATCATGCTGCATCATTTCATATGAGTCTCGTGAAGTAAGTTGTCCTTCGTGTGTAAGCAACCTCACATTTTTTGAGTTAACGAGTGAGTGCGAAGGTTTATTACTTCTAAATCATGATCTTAACATGAAATTAACCTAAAGGTGGTCTTTAAATTCGATGGCAAGCATTACATACTAAAACTTCATAAAGACTAATTCAAAAAATTTTATACGCTTTGATTCAGATAGTTATTGTCAATTCCCACGGGTTTAACGGGTACCTCAGATTCATTTAAGATGACAGAGTGGTGCTCATGAGCGGTATGAGTCATTCCAGAGAGCTTAAAATTAAGCGGTTAAAGAGGTCATTGATCGTGGACATTCCATCGCCAGCGGTCTTGACATCACCACGTACAGCCTCTATGTCAGCACGGTCCTGATTCATCAGCCACTAAAGCGCAGTTTTATGCCCCGTATAAGATTCGGCAACTTCAGAAAGAACTAAAGCGGTTTTGATCTGCTCACCACAAGTTAATGCAGATAGAATGTTATCAATGTCCGCTGTTGGC
>NZ_MLFR01000034.1 GCF_002095475.1 Pantoea rwandensis | reverse complement strand
GTGCGATGGTGGGTGGGGCCGATCCGCAGTTTGCCGGTTATAACCGTGCACTGCAGGCACGTCGTTCCATTGGCTCACTGGCGAAACCGGCAACCTATCTCACCGCGTTGAGCCAGCCGAACAGCTATCGCCTCAACAGTTGGATTGCCGATGAGCCGATTGCGCTGAAGCAGCCGAATGGCTCCATCTGGAAACCGATGAATGACGATAAGCGTTTCAGTGGCAAAGTGATGCTGGTAGATGCGCTGACCAACTCCATGAACGTGCCAACGGTAAATCTCGGCATGACGTTGGGGCTGAATTCCGTGGTCGATACCTGGACGAAATTAGGTGTGCCAAAAGATCAGTTGAACCCGGTTCCAGCCATGTTGTTGGGTGCGCTGAACCTGACTCCGGTTGAAGTGGCGCAGGCGTTCCAGTCGATTGCCAGCGGTGGTAATCGTGCTGACCTGTCAGCGGTACGTTCGGTGATAGCGGAAGATGGCACCGTTCTGTATCAGAGCTTCCCGCAAGCACAGCGTGTTGAGCCTGCACAGGCTGCGTATCTGACGCTTTACAGCATGCAGCAGGTAGCCGATCACGGTACCGCTCGTGCATTGGGCGCGCGTTATCCTAACGCACACCTGGCGGGCAAAACGGGTACCACCAATGATTTGATCGACAGCTGGTTTGCCGGTGTTGATGGCAAAGAAGTGGCGATTACTTGGGTAGGGCGCGATAACAACCAGACCACCAAGTTGTACGGTGCCAGTGGTGCGATGCAGCTTTACCGCCGCTACCTTGATAATCAGGCGCCTATGCCGTTGGTGCTGACGCCGCCTGAAGATATCACCCAGATGAACGTCGATTCTGCCGGTAACTTTGTGTGTGGTTCTGGCAGCAGCACCTGGCGTTCACTGCCGGTGTGGACGCTGGATGCCAACTCGCTGTGCCAGCAACAGCAGCAGCTCCAACAGCAGCAAGAGTCTCAACCGCAGCAGCAGTCACCTCAGCAGCAACAGGGTGAGCAGAAGGACGCTGACGGGGTAGCAGGTTGGATCAAGGATATGTTTGGCAGCAAGTAGTTAGCTGCAAAGAATACAGGGCGCTTCGGCGCCCTTTTTCATGCCTGTGCTTTGTTAATCACGATCATGGACTTGCACGATCTGGTCGTAAACACACCGCTATCAGGCATTACATCTTGCGGATCTTGTCAAACTTCGCCTAAAATTCGTGCGTCTAATAATCATTCTCGTTTGTATTCACCTGCATAATTTTCTTTTCGAGAGAACCTTTTATGAATACGCGAATTTCTAATCCTTGTTTGGTGCGTGCTGCGGCCTCCCGTCGTCCGCTTGCTATATTGATTTCTTTAACACTGGGTACGCTCAGCGCACAGGCGCTGGCAGAAGATACGGTAGTCGTGACCGCGAATGGCGGTAGCAACGTCGCTCAGGAGAGCGCATGGGGGCCGGCACCGACGATTGCGGCCAAGCAGAGTGCCACCGGCACCAAAACGGATACTCCGATTGAGAAAAACCCACAGTCGGTTTCGGTGGTGACGCAGGAAGAGATGGCGATGCGAGCCGTCACCAGTGTTAAAGGCGCCTTTAACTACACGCCTGGGGTGCTGACCGGTAACCGTGGCAGCTCTGATGTGATCGATGCGCTGTCGATTCGCGGATTCAGCGAAACCAATACCAATCAATATCTTGATGGCCTGAAGCTGCAGGGTGATAACTACTCTGAGTTCGCCATCGACCCTTATTTCCTGGAACGTGCTGAGCTGCTGCGCGGTCCGGTTTCCGTGTTGTATGGCAAAAGCAATCCTGGCGGCGTTGTGGCGCTGGTCAGCAAACGCCCAACCCAAGAAACACTGCGTGAAGTCCAGTTCCAGATGGGCACTGATAATCTCTTCTCAACCGGCTTCGATTTTGGCGGTTCACTGGATGATGATGGCGTCTATAGCTATCGCCTGACCGGTCTGGCACGCAGTGCTGACGCACAGCAGGAGATGAACAAAGAGAAGCGTTACACCATCGCCCCTTCGTTCAGCTGGCGTCCAGATGCGAATACCCGCTTTGATTTGCTGACCTACTTCCAGAACGAACCGGAAACCGGTTATTACGGCTGGTTACCGCGCCAGGGCACCGTTGTGGGGATTACCCGTCCAGATGGCAGCAGCTACAAATTACCGACCAATTTTGATGAAGGCGAAGACAGCAACAAGATCTCGCGCAACACCAAGATGGTGGGCTACAACTTTGAGCACAACTTTAACGACACCTGGACAGTGCGCCAGAATCTGCGCTATGCGGATTTGCGAACCAATTATCGCAGTATTTATGGTAATGGTTTTGATGCGACGACTAACGAAATCACTCGTGGGTCGGCAGTGTCTGATGAGAAGTTAAACCAATTCGCGGTAGATACGCAGGCACAGGCTAAATTTGGCACTGGCGCGGTGGATCATACTTTGCTGATGGGCGTGGATTATCAGCGCACACGTAATGATATTGATGCGGCGTTTGGCTCAGCATTCCCAATTAGTGCGACCAATCCTCAGTACGGGAACGATGCGCTAGACGGTGCTGCATTCCCTTACCAATATCTGAATCGTCAAGAGCAAACCGGCCTGTACACACAAGATCAGATGGAGTGGAACCGTTGGGTTCTGACCTTAGGTGGCCGTTACGATTATGCGATGACTTCAGCATTGAATCGCAATGGCAACACGGAAGAGAAAAACCATGACCAGGCCTTCACCTGGCGTGGCGGTTTGAACTACGTCTTTGATAACGGTATTGCGCCGTACTTCAGCTACAGCGAATCGTTTATCCCAACCGCGGGTACAACATCCAGCGGTGAAACTTTCGACCCTTCACGTGCGAAGCAGTATGAAGCTGGGGTGAAATACGTACCGAAAGACCGCCCAATTGTGATTACCGGTGCGATCTATCAACTGACCAAAACCAAGAACCTGACGCCAGATCCGAACAATATTAACTTCAGCGTGCAGAGCGGGGAAATCCGTTCACGCGGTGTTGAGTTGGAAGCCAAAGCGGCACTTAACGCCAACATCAACATGACAGCGGCGTACACCTATACCGACGCAGAATATACGGAAGACACGGTTCTGAAAGGCAAAACGCCGGTGCAGGTGCCGAAGCATATGGCATCGCTGTGGGGAGATTACACCTTCCATGAAACCGCACTGTCGGGCGTGACATTGGGAGCAGGTGTGCGTTACGTCGGTGAGAGCAAAGGGCTATATGCGGAGACTGAGCAGAATGGCAGTAACTCAAACCAGAACTTCGACGTAGCGGGTTACACCACCGTTGACGCAGCGATCAAATATGACCTCGCGCGTTTCGGTCTGCCTGGCTCAACTGTTGGTGTGAACATCAACAACCTGTTCGATCGTGAATACGTTGCCAGTTGCTATCGCGACTATGCCTGCTACTGGGGTGCTGAGCGCCAAATCGTGGGCACGGCGACCTTCCGCTTCTAAAAATATCTGATCAATACGGGCGCTTCGGCGCCCTTTAACCAGGGATTACCATGCAGCATCCGCACCATGAAGAAACCACCTTCACGTTGGACAACGTCAGCTTTCATGTACCGGGGCGCACGCTGTTGCAGCCACTCTCGCTCACCTTCGCGCCAGGTAAAGTCACGGCGTTGATTGGTCACAATGGTTCGGGTAAATCCACGCTGCTGAAGATGCTGGGTCGCCACCATGCGGCAAGTGAAGGCCGGGTGCTGCTCAATAACGATGCGGTCGACAACTGGGGGAGCAAAGATTTTGCGCGCCAGGTTGCCTATTTGCCTCAGCAGTTGCCTGCCGCAGAGGGAATGACGGTGCGCGAGCTGGTCGCGATTGGGCGTTATCCTTGGCACGGGGCGTTAGGGCGCTATGGCCAGGAAGATCGCGACCGTGTAGAAGAGGCGATTACGCTGGTGGGTTTGAAACCTTTCGCCGGGCGTCTGGTGGACAGCCTGTCGGGCGGCGAACGCCAGCGCGCATGGTTAGCCATGCTAGTGGCGCAAAACAGCCGCTGCCTGCTGTTGGATGAACCCACTTCTGCACTGGATATTGCACATCAGGTCGATGTTCTCGCCTTGATTCAGCGCCTCAGCCGTGAGCGTGGCTTAACGGTGATTGCGGTGCTGCACGACATCAACATGGCGGCGCGTTATTGCGACCGACTGGTGGCATTGCGCGGCGGTGAAATGATCGCCGAGGGTGGGCCAGAGGTGATTATGCAGGCCGATGTCCTGGGCGATATCTACGGTATTCCGATGGGCATTCTGCCCCATCCACAGGGCGGTGCACCCGTCAGTTTTGTTTACTGAGGCCTCGGCATGTTCGACATTTCCCGCCGTCGTTTACTGACGGCGCTGGCGCTTTCGCCACTGATGAATGTTGCCCCCCTGCGCGCGGCCCTACCCAATGCAGAGCGCATTCTGGCGCTGGAGTGGTTGCCGGTGGAGTTACTGATGGCGCTCGGTGTCGCGCCACTGGGCGTGGCTGACTTACGCAACTATAACGTCTGGGTAGGCGAGCCGCGGCTACCTGCCAATACCATCGATCTCGGCTTACGTACTGAACCCAATCTGGAGCTGATGACGCAGCTTGAACCCTCCTTGATACTGCATTCCAACGGTTACGGACCTGCGCTGGATAAGCTAGAACGTATCGCGCCGACCATGGGATTTGATCTTAATAGCGGCGATGGAAAACCCTTAAGCACGGCACGAAAGTCGCTGCACATGCTGGGCGCACGGCTTGGACGTGAGGTGCAGGCCATGCAGCATCTGCAGTACCTTGATGAGCAATTGGCAGCGGCGCGTGAGCGTCTTAAGCCTTGGGCTGGTCGCCCGGTGCTGCTGATGTCGCTGATGGACAGTCGTCACGCCATTACCTTCGGTGCCAATAGCTTGTTCCTGGAAGTGATGGAAATCCTTGGCCTGACCAACGCCTGGCAGGGGGAAACCAACTTCTGGGGTAGCGCGGTGATTGGGCTGGAACGTTTAGCCAGCGTGGGCGATGTCCAGGTGATTTGCTTCGACCATGACAACGACCGTGACATGCAGCAGGTGATGAGCACGGCGCTGTGGCAGGCTCTGCCGTTCATCCGGGCGGGCCGCTTTAAGCGCGTGCCTGCCGTGTGGTATTACGGCGCGACCTATGCGGCGCTGAAATTTGTTCGCGTGCTTGAACACGCGCTGGAGTCGCATTGATGCGCCATCGTCTTTTCCCTGTGATGCTGTTAAGCACGCTTTTTCTCCTGGCACTGATTTTAACGTTCATCAACTTGCGTGAGGCCCTGCCTACTGCACAGTGGTCGCAGGCGATATTGGCGCCAGATATCAACAGCATCCAACAAGTGGTGTTTCATCACAGCCTGTTATCACGCTTGGCACTGGCGCTGCTGGTGGGCGCAGGCCTCGGCTTAGCCGGTTTGTTATTCCAGCAGGTACTGCGTAATCCGCTGGCTGAACCGACCACGCTGGGTGTTTCATCGGGTGCGCAACTTGGTATTACGGTCGCCACATTATGGCAACTGCCGGGTGGTGAACTGACTCAGCAATTTGCGGCGATGGGAGGCGCAGTGCTGGTCGGCGTGCTGGTATTTGGTGTGGCCTGGGGTAAGCGCCTCTCGCCAGTGACGCTCATCCTGGCTGGCCTGGTACTCAGTTTGTATGCTGGTTCATTGAATCAAATCTTTGCCATTTTCAATCACGATCAACTGCTCAACATGTTCCTGTGGAGCACTGGCGCGCTGAATCAGATGGATGGGCACAATGTGGCGATGCTGTGGCCGCGCCTGTTGTTGGCATTTGCGGTGGCGCTGGCGCTGTTACGCCCATTAACCCTGATGGGGCTGGATGATGGCGTGGCGAAGAATCTTGGCCTGGCACTCTCAACGGCACGTATCGCCGCGCTGGCGTTGGCTATCCTACTCAGCGCGCAACTGGTCAATGTGGCAGGGATTATTGGCTTTATCGGCCTGTTCGCCCCCTTGCTGGCGAAAATGCTCGGTGGTCGTCGCTTGTTGAGCCGTATGCTACTGGCGCCGCTGATTGGTGCGTTGCAGCTGTGGCTGGCCGATCAGTGTGTGCTGTGGCTAACCAGCCACTGGCGTGAAGTCTCAACGGGCACGGCGACCGCACTGATTGGTGTGCCCATTCTATTATGGTTGCTGCCGCGTCTGCGTACTGGATCGGTACCGCCCGCGATGAATCTGGGCGATAAAGTGCCAGCAGAACGGCAAAAAGTGGTGTTCTGGTGTGTGTCTGGGTTGGCGATTCTGGCGCTGTTTTGCGTTATCGGTTTGGCGTTTGGTCGCGATGCGCATAGCTGGACGTGGGTTAGCGGCGAGATGTGGCATCAACTGTTGCCGTGGCGCGCACCCCGTGTGCTGGCCGCACTGGTGGTGGGCATGATGCTGGGCGTGGCAGGGGCGCTGATCCAACGTCTGACGGGCAATCCGATGGCGAGCCCAGAAGTGTTAGGCATTAGCTCCGGTGCCGCCTGTGGCGCGGTGGTAATGATGTTCTTTGTGCCGGGTGATGCAGTGGCGTGGTTATTGCCTGTCGGTGCCTTAGGAGCTGCACTGACGCTGTTGGTGATTATGTTGGTGGCCAGTCGCGGTGGTTTCTCGCCAGAACGTATGTTACTGGCGGGCATGGCCCTCAACAGTGCTTTTGTCACCTTGTTGATGGTGCTGATGGCGAGTGGCGATCCGCGTATGGGCGGGTTACTGACCTGGATTTCAGGATCGACTTACAACATCAGTATGCAGCAGGCAGTGCAGAGTGCGGGGGTGGGCATTATTTTAATTGCACTGGCACCGCTGGCAAGCCGCTGGCTGACGCTGCTACCGCTGGGTAGTGCGACGGCACGTTCGGCAGGTATGGCATTGACCGGTTCGCGCTTGAGCCTGCTATTACTGGCGGCGGCATTAACGGCTACCGCGACCTTAACCATTGGTCCACTCAGTTTCGTAGGGCTGATGGCTCCGCATATCGTACGTATGCTGGGATTCCGTCGTGCGTTACCTCAGTTACTGATGGCGGGGTTGTTAGGGGGAGGCTTGATGTTGTTTGCTGACTGGTACGGCAGGATGCTGGCGTTCCCGGATCAAATCCCGGCGGGGTTGATGGCGACCTTTATTGGCGCGCCGTACTTTATCTGGCTGTTGCGTCGGGCCTAAATGTGCAACCTACGGAAAGGAGTATCTGTGGGGGCACATGCTTATCCAGGTGTATACGGGAACGTTGTGTGTCTTTCAATTTAGAGTCGCCATTAATGGAATAATGCTGTTCACTTCAGTGCGTTTCAGTCGCCATCAATGGCGACCCTACATTGTTCGGTGCGGCTTTCGTAGGGGGCGCATTCATGCGCACTGATTGGTGCTTAAGTGGACGCCATTAATGGTGACCGCTAATTGATTTATAGCTTCGCGAAGCTGCGGCGCGCGGCATCAACGGTGCGCTGAATGTCTTCCTGGCTGTGGGCCAATGACATAAAGCCCGCTTCAAAGGCCGATGGCGCGAGGTAAACGCCTTCTTCCAGCATCAGATGGAAGAAACGCTTAAAGCGCTCAACATCGCATTTCGTTACGTCGGCATAGCAGGTCACGCTTGCTGCATCGGTAAAGAAGATGCCGAACATGCCGCCAACGTGGTTGATCACCAGCGGAATATTTTCTGCTTTCGCTGCCGCCAGTAAGCCTTCTAACAACTGCGTCGTGAGCTCCGTTAAGGTGCTGTGCGTGCCGGGTTGTGCAATCTGTGTCAGGCAGGCAAAACCCGCAGCCATGGCAATCGGGTTACCGGAGAGTGTCCCTGCCTGGTAAACCGGACCCGTTGGCGCCAGCGCTTCCATCACGTCACGGCGTCCACCAAAGGCACCTACGGGCATACCGCCACCGATGATTTTGCCGAGACAGGTTAGATCTGGCGTCACATCGTAATAGGCCTGAGCACCGCCCAGTGCGACACGGAAACCGGTCATGACCTCATCGATAATCAGCAGTGCGCCAAACTCATCACAAAGCGCACGCAGGCCTGGCAGGAAATCGGGCTGCGGCGGGATGCAGTTCATGTTTCCCGCCACCGGTTCTACGATGATGCAGGCGATATCTGCCGGGTACTGCTCGAACGCGGCACGTACTGAGGCTAAGTCGTTGTAGTTACAGGTCAGCGTGTGTTTTGCAAAGTCAGCGGGTACGCCTGGCGAGTTGGGCTGGCCTAAGGTCAGCGCGCCGGAACCGGCTTTCACCAGCAGGCAATCTGCGTGGCCGTGGTAGCAGCCTTCAAATTTGATGATCTTATCGCGGTGGGTAAAGCCACGCGCCAAACGAATGGCGCTCATGGTGGCTTCGGTGCCCGAGTTAACCATGCGCACCATATCCATGCTTGGCACCAGCTCACACACCAGCTCGGCCATTTTGACTTCCATTTCAGTCGGCGCGCCGAAGCTCAGGCCGTGCGCCGCCGCTTCAATCACTGCATTGCGGATATTGGCATTATTGTGGCCAAGCACCATCGGGCCCCATGAACCGACATAGTCGATATAGGCTTTGCCATCGGCGTCATACAGATAAGCACCGTCGGCGCGTTCGATGAACAGCGGCACGCCGCCCACACCGGTAAAAGCACGTACCGGGGAGTTCACACCGCCAGGGATCAGGCGTTGCGCTTCGGCATACAGGTTTTCTGACTTACTCATTGATCGGCTCCTGCTGTTCTGGAAAAAATTCTGGCGCCATTCTAAGGAAGAACGGCTTAGGGTGAAAGGCGATCGGGTGCTAAAGCCACAGTAAAGCTATACTTTAGCGCACCCTTGGTGGCACACAGTGTCAAGCACGGTACTTGATTGCACTGGGCGGCTGGCAGATAATAGTGAAATTAAGGTTGTTTTCTGACCTGGACGTTTACCCGGAGTATAAGATGAGTGACGACGTAGCAGCGCTGCCTTTGCAATTCACTGATGCAGCAGCAAAAAAAGTACAAAACCTGATTGCGGATGAAGAAAATCCAGAGCTGAAACTGCGCGTGTACATTACCGGCGGCGGTTGCAGCGGTTTCCAGTACGGTTTTACTTTTGATGATCAAATGAATGACGGCGACATGACCATTGAGAAGCAGGGCGTGGCGCTGGTCGTGGATCCGATGAGCCTGCAATATCTGGTCGGTGGATCAGTGGATTACACCGAAGGCCTGGAGGGTTCACGCTTTATTGTCACTAACCCGAATGCCAAAACCACTTGCGGTTGCGGTTCTTCTTTCAGCATCTGATTTCTCTCTGACCGCCGTCCTGGCGGTCAGAAATTTACCACTCGATAGTCACTAAACGTGACGTCTCACGACGATTTGCATCGCTTTTCAACACGCTTTCAGTGACTCGAGGCTGTGCACTAAAGTGACGCCCACAATCAATCAATGGCAGGTTTTTTCCGTTCTGGCGTGAGATATCGCATCGGGAGAACAATGTCAGCGTAACGGCAATAGAGCCGGTTGAGGTGGCCGCACCAATTGGCGCAGCCATCGCAAGGCCTATGGCCAGCAGCAGAGCTCTGGTCATGTATGATTCCTGGTGAAGTCAAAAATTGCGCTTTGCGCAAAAAGGGCACAGAGCTTACGTGGCCGCCGTGCCTTGTATTTTGATTTTCGACAATTTTTGTCGAATCTTTAGTCTTACTTGGTGTTATTTTTCGCCGGATGTAAATCTTCGCACAGCTGTTTCGCCGCTAACAGCATGCGCGGGCCAGGGCGGCTCAGCCAATCATCATTTATCGCGATCACCGGCACGGCCAGTTGTGGCTGCCAGAAGGCGGCAATATTCGCGGCTTGATGTTGGTCGCCACCGATCACGATCGCCTGCGGATGGCGTGCCAGCACTTGTTCACGGCTCACCTGCGGCCAGCTCACGCTGCTGTCGGCGAAGATGTTTTTACCCCCGCACAGCGTGATCACCTCGTTTTGCAGCGTATTACGCGCAGCGGTAAACAACGGCTGCTGTCCAAACTGTAAAAACAGAGGAGTCGGCGTTTGCTGCTGATAGCGTTTACGTAGGTTTTCTTCCTGCGCCCTGAGTGCCTGCGCAGCCGTGACAGCCTGTTGTGGCTGAGGGCTCCAATGCTGTAGCGCGGCTAAGGCATCAATCATTTGATCGAGGGTTTGTGGGTCGATCCACTCAACTTTAATCCCTAAACGTTGCAGTTGTTCGATTTGACGCTGTGGATTGCCACCGCGCCATGCCAACACGACATCCGGCTTGAGCAGCAGGATACGTTCCACCTTAATACCTTGCCAGTTAGCCACTTGTTCAAGGGTTTTGGCTTGCGCGGGATAATCCGAATAAGCACTCACAGCAACCGGTGTGATGCCCGCAGCGAAGGCCAGTTCAGTCAGATGGGGGGCGAGCGTAATGACGCGAGGTGCCGCGGCAAACAGGCTATTGCCGATCAGCAATAGCCCAAGCAGCAGATATTTAGCCACGCGCCAGCTGTGCCAGCAGGTTTTCAACCATCAGAGACGATTGCTTAGCAGCGACAGACAGGAACTCGTCAAAACTTAAATGCGACTCTTTGTCAGCCACATCAGAAATGGCGCGCACCACAACAAACGGCACCTTGAACTGATGGCATACATGACCGATCGCGGTCGCTTCCATCTCTACTGCAATGGCCTGCGGGAAGGTGCTACGGATGCGTGCCAGCGGCTCGGCGCCGTTGATGAAGGCATCGCCACTCACGACCAATCCGCGCACAGCGTTGAGATCCAGCTGTTTAATCACTTGCTCGGCAGCGGCAATCAGTTTTTCATCCGCTGCAAAGGCCGCTGGGCAACCCGCCATTTGACCCGGCTCGTATCCGAACGCGGTGACGTCGGCATCGTGATAGCGCACTTCATCAGACACCACAATGTCACCCACTTTCAGAGTAGGGGCTAAACCGCCTGCTGAACCGGTGTTAATAATCACGTCTGGCTTGCACAGCTCGAGCAGCAGGGTGGTACCCAATGCTGCAGCGGTTTTGCCGATACCTGATTTCAGCAGAGCAACCTCAACACCGTTTAAGGTACCGGTGTAAATTTCGCAGCCGGCCAGCGTCAGTGTCTGACGGTTTTCAATTTTGTCACGCAGCAGAGTGACTTCCTGCTCCATCGCGCCAATAATGCCTGCTTTCATAAAGAATCTCGCTGTAGTTATGGATGTAAACCTCAAAAGTGAGGCATAGTCTACCATGGCTAACAGAGGATGAATTCACCAAAAAAATAAGGGGGAATGATGGCAGCGATTAATTTCAGGAAGAAGATCAGTTTTACCCGCCCTTATACCAGCCGCAAAGATCCCGAAGGTGAATACTTTATTACGCGCCACTTCGAGAGCGATCGTGGGCGTATTATTAATTCTGCCGCCATTCGTCGTCTGCAACAGAAAACCCAGGTATTCCCACTGGAGCGCAATGCCGCCGTACGTTCACGCCTGACGCACTCGTTGGAAGTACAGCAGACCGGGCGATATATCACGAAAGAGATTCTGCAAACGCTCAAAACACAAGGCGGGCTGGCCCAGTATGGGCTGGATGAGTTTGAGGGCGCGTTCGAAAGTTTGATTGAAATGGCTTGCCTGCTGCACGATGTCGGCAATCCACCGTTTGGCCACTTTGGTGAGGCGGCCATTAATGACTGGTTCGACGATAATCTGCCAGCAGAGCTGGTAGATCCGTTAGTGGCAGGGGTGGCTGACGATGCTCAGCGTGCAGATTTTGACCAGTTAAATGCAATGATTCGTCAGGATTTGTGCCACTTCGAAGGCAATGCGCAGGCGATCCGTTTAGTGCATACGCTGCTGCAGCTCAACCTGAGTTATGCGCAAGTCGCCTGTATTTTGAAATATACTGCACCGGCCTGGTGGCAGGGTGATAAACCGGCTGAATTTAGCGTGTTAATGAAAAAGCCGGGCTTTTATTTGTCTGAGCGTGAATATGTCGCTGACTTACGTGCGGCAACCAATATTAAAGAACATCATCGTTATCCGTTGACCTGGATAATGGAAGCCGCTGATGATATCTCATACTGTATTGCCGACTTGGATGATGCCGTCGAGAAAGATATCTTTGATGTCGAAACCCTCTATAAATATCTGTTAAAAGTCTGGGGTACGGTAAACAATGGTGATGCCTTTAGTCGCACTATTGGTGAGGCATGGAAAGAGGCTAATCAGAAAAAACGCCGCAGTATTAGCGACCAATTTTTCATGTCATTACGGGTTAACGTCCAGAATGTGCTGGTAAGTCATGCAGTCCGTCGTTTTGTTGATAATCTTCCTGCTATTTTTGAGGGCGATTTTAATCACGCCTTGCTCGAAGATGACGGCGATGAAGGGCGGTTATTAAATCTCTTTAAAACCGTGGCGCGTCAGCAGGTGTTTAATCACCCGGAAGTTGAACAGTTGGAATTGCAGGGATATCGCGTGATTAAAGGGCTGCTGGAAATATATCAGTCCCTGATGCTGTTGGATTATGAACAATTCACCTCGCTGACGAACGACGATTTTCTGGCGAAACATCCGATTGAAACCCGACTATTCCACAAGCTGTCCGGTAAACATCGCAAAGCCTATCAGCAGCAGATGCGTGCTTTGATCGTCGAGCACAAATATCAACGTTTGTTGTGGGAGCGTTATTATCGCTCGCGATTGATCCAGGACTATATCAGCGGCATGACAGACAATTATGCGTGGGATGAGTATCGCCGTTTAATGGCGGTGGAATAAGCGCAGTTTTGTAAAGGTGAAGAATAAATTTTTACCTTTACCTAAAACTTTATTAGGAACTTCGCGCTAAAAACTTAATCTCATCATCACGACCACAGCAATGGTCTGGCCGTAAATTCTAGAGAGACACGGACAAATGAAAAAAGCACATTAATGTTAAGTGCGCTGGCGCTTAGTCTGGGCATGGCATTAAGCCCTGTTAGTTTCGCGGCGGAAACTGCTTCCTCCTCGAGCCAACAGTTGCCAAGCCTGGCGCCGATGCTGGAGAAAGTGATGCCTTCCGTGGTGAGTATCAGCGTTGAAGGCAGCACCACAGTAAAAACCCCGCGTATGTCGCAGCAATTCCAGCAATTCTTTGGTGATAACTCGCCATTCTGCCAGGATGGATCGCCATTCCAAAGCTCACCAATGTGCCAAAGCGGTGGTGAGGGTGGTCAGGGCGGTGATGGCGGAGCCAACACCCAGCAGCAAAAATTCCGTGCGCTGGGTTCAGGCGTCGTGATCAATGCTGATAAAGGCTACGTGGTGACCAATAACCACGTTGTGGAAAACGCCACTAAAATTCAGGTGCAACTGAGCGATGGACGTCGTTACGACGCCAAAGTGATTGGCAAAGATCCACAGTCTGATATTGCATTGATTCAGCTGAAAGATGCGAAGAATCTGACTGCTATCAAAATCGCCGATTCTGACGATTTACGCGTTGGTGATTATACCGTGGCGATCGGTAACCCGTACGGACTGGGCGAAACGGTGACGTCGGGCATTGTCTCGGCGCTGGGTCGTAGTGGCTTGAATGTCGAGAATTATGAAAACTTCATCCAGACCGATGCGGCGATCAACCGGGGTAACTCTGGTGGTGCATTGGTGAACCTCAATGGTGAGCTGATCGGGATTAACACCGCGATTCTGGCACCGGACGGCGGCAACATTGGTATTGGCTTTGCGATTCCAAGCGCGATGGTGAAAAACCTGACCGCGCAGATGATCGAGTACGGCCAGGTGAAACGCGGTGAGCTGGGTATCATGGGTACCGAGTTGAATCCTGAGCTGGCAAAAGCGATGAAAGTTGATGCACAGCGTGGTGCTTTCGTCAGTCAGGTATTGCCTAATTCAGCCGCAGCGAAAGCGGGCGTGAAGGCCGGTGATGTCGTGGTGTCGATGAATGGTAAAGCGCTGACCAGCTTTGCTGCGCTGCGTGCGGAAGTCGGCTCATTGCCGGTGGGTACCAAGCTGCAGCTTGGCTTACTGCGTGATGGCAAACCGGTGAGTGTGAGCGTTGAACTTCAGCAAAGCTCACAGGAAAAGGTCCAGTCCGCGACGATTTACACGGGCATCGAAGGTGCCGACCTCAGCAACGTTGACAGCAATGGCCAGAAAGGTGTCCGAGTCGATAATGTGAAGGCGGGTAGTGCGGCAGCGCGTATTGGTCTGAAGAAAGGTGACGTGATTATGGGCGTTAACCAGCAGGCGATTGCTAACTTAGGCGAGCTGCGCAAAATCCTTGATACCAAACCGTCAGTGTTGGCACTCAACGTGCAGCGCGGCGACAGCAGCCTTTATCTGTTAATGCAGTAAGGTTCAGGCAAGTGAACAGAGGCGAGCGTATTGGCTCGCCTTTTTTTGTCTACATGTCCAATCGCTAGCATCAGCACCAACTTGCTTTGTTTCAATTTGTGCAAATGTCCGTGCTGCAATGTGACGTCTGCCTCAATTCCCGTAATCTCTATCCGGCTATGTGCAGTTGCACAATGCCAGGCGTATCTGTGATGCGTATTCTGTCAGTTGTTCCCTATCTCTGGAGTGATTGATGGCCACCTATCATCTCGATGCGCGACTGGCTCAGGATATCGTTGCCCGCACCATGCAAATTATTGATAGTAATGTCAACGTGATGGATGCGCGCGGCCGTATTATTGGCAGTGGCGACCGAGAGCGTATTGGCGAATTGCACGAAGGTGCGCTGCTGGTGCTCTCACAGGGAAGGGTGGTAGACATTGATGAAGCTGTCGCGAAGCATCTGCATGGTGTGCGCCCGGGCATCAACCTACCGCTGAGAATCGATGGTGAAATCGTTGGAGTGATTGGCTTAACCGGGCAACCGACTGCACTGCGTCACTATGGTGAACTGGTGTGCATGACGGCGGAAATGATGCTGGAACAGGCGCGTCTACTGCACATGTTGGCGCAGGATAGCCGCCTGCGTGAGGAGTTGGTGCTTAACCTGATCCGCAGCGATACGCTTTCGCCTGCATTAAGTGAATGGGCACAGCGGTTAGGTATCGATCTCAATCAACCGCGTGTGGTGGCGGTGGTGGAAGTCGACAGCGGTCAGTTAGGTGTAGACAGTGCCATGTCAGAGCTGCAGCAGTTACAAACGCTGCTCACCACGCCCGAACGTGACAACCTGATTGCGATTGTGTCGCTCACCGAAATGGTGGTGTTGAAACCGGCTCTCAATGCACACGGACGTTATGATCAGGATGATCACCGCCGTCGCGTTGATCAACTGCTACACCGAATGAAAGAGAGCGGCCAGGTGCGGATGCGTATCGCCCTCGGCAATTTCTTTACCGGTCCGGGCAGCATTGCGCGTTCTTACCGTACCGCCCGCACGACCATGATGGTGGGAAAACAGCGGGTGCCGGAACAGCGTAGCTTTTTCTACCAGGACCTGGTGTTGCCAGTCTTACTGGATAGCCTTCGTGGTGGCTGGCAGGCTAATGAGCTGGCACGTCCGCTGGCGAAATTGAAATCCAACGATAACAATGGCTTACTTCGTCGTACGCTGGTGGCGTGGTTCAGCCATAACGTGCAGCCCAGCGCCACGGCGCGTGCGCTGTTTATACATCGTAATACCCTAGAGTATCGCCTCAATCGCATCTCTGAACTCACCGGCTTAGATCTGGGTAACTTTGACGATCGTCTGCTACTGTATGTGGCGTTGCAGCTGGATGAGCAGAGTTAATCGTTGCGATTATCGGGAGGAGCAGATGCGCCGCGTGAAGGCACCGATCTGGTGGTTGTTAGTGGGAATGTGGTTCGCCTCGTCCAGCCAGGCACAATTGCCCGCACTGGCCTTCTTATCCGCGCAACAGCTTCAGATGACGCGCGAAGCATTGCAGGAGAAGCGCGCCGCGCCGCAATCGGAACAAGCTTGGCAACAACTCAAGCGTGCAGCAGACCATGCGCTGCGCCAGCCCAATCTTAGCGTGACGCAAAAGGGCATGTTACCGCCAAGCGGATCCCGTCATGACTACCTTAGCCTAAGTGCATACTGGTGGCCTGATTCTGAAAAATCCTCTGGCCTGCCGTGGGTTCGGCGCGATGGCGAGGTCAATCCAGCCAGTAAAAACGATCAAAGCGATGGTGTGCGGTTGGCTCGTTTTACCGCCGATCTGCAAACCCTCGCACTGGCATGGTATTTCTCCGGTGAGACACGCTATGCGGAAAAAGCGCAGTCCATGGCGCGAACGTGGTTTATCGATCCTGCTACGCGCATGAATCCTAACCTTAATTACGCCCAAGGCGTGCCCGGTAAAGCGCAGGGACGGCATACTGGTGTGCTGGATGGACGCTATTTCGCAACGCGGGTGGTGGATGCGTTGCTGCTACTGCAAAGCTCGCCCGGCTGGCGTCCGCAGGATAAAGAGGCTCTTCATCTCTGGTTTAGCGACTATCTCTATTGGTTGCAGCACAGCAAACTGGCGCAAGGTGAGCGGGATGCCCCTAATAATCATGGAAGCTGGTATGTGGTTCAGGTCGCCGGAATTGCGTGGTATTTGCAGCAGCCAGAGGTGATTAAACAGATGGCTACACTGGCACGGCAAAAGATTGATGGGCAGATCCGTGCAGATGGCACTCAGCCGCTGGAGTTGGCGCGCACGCGCTCTTTCCATTACAGCTATTTCAACTTACAGGCGTTAACCAGCATGGCACAACTGGCGCAGCGCAGTGATGCGGGCGATCTCTGGCATTATCATCAGCAGGGAGGCTCGTTGCTGGATGCACTGGATTACATGGCACCCTACAGCGATGCGCGTACCCCATGGCCGTGGAAAAATCGTGAAAGGATGAGCATCAGGCTAATTCCATTACTGTCGCTAACGGATAACAGCCTGCGCAGTGACCGCTATCAACGTTGGATTGAGAGTGCGGATTGGATGCCCCCTGCTGAGCAAGACACATCCATGGCTCGAGGTGCCATCATTCAGGCGCAGCGTGATACATGGTTACTGTCGCTACCGCGTTCGTATTCTTCTCGTTAAGCTGTTGCGGGCCGCGTGCTATTCAGCATTAATCCTGCGGAAGCCTGATGGGCGGCATCGGCATCTCCCATCATGATTGCTTCGTAGATTTTACGGTGCTCGTCGAGGAAAATCTCATTCGCGCTGGTTGGCCAGGTAAAGAAGCATCGAAAGATGGTCGCCAATAAGTTGCCGAAGGGAATAAAGAAGCAGTTATCAGTGGAATGGAAGATGACGCGATGAAAGGCGCTATCCGCTTCCAGCCAACGAGTCAGATCGAAAGGTTTGGCTGCGCAAATCGCGTTCATCTCACGAAACAAGCATGAGAGCTCATTACGCTGTTCTGTGCTGGCATGAAGCGCCGCCAGCCGGGCTGCCTGAGGCTCGATAGTCTGGCGAAACGCCAGAAACTGCTGGTACAGCTCATCAGTGGATTCAATGCCCTCCATCCACTCCAGCAGTTGGACATCCAGCAAATTCCAGTGAAAGCGCTCGCGAACACGCGTACCCAGTTTGGGGCGCGATTCCAGTAAGCCTTTGGAAGAGAGCAGTTTAAGGGCTTCACGCAATGCCGTGCGGCTCACGCCAAATCGACCACAGAGTTCCACTTCACTGGGCAGAACATCGCCCACTTCTAATGTGCCAGATAAGATTTTACGCGCAAGGTCACTGGCGATATGGATATCGAGGCCGCGCTGGCCTGAAGTAATGGCAGCAAATTGCATGGTTGTGTCGTACCTGGAGTCAGACATGAGCCAATAGTAGCCAGGAGAGCGTTATTCAGAAAGGCAGGAGGGTACAGAAAAGACTGAATTTATCCCATAAAAAAGGCCAGCATCGGCTGGCCCTGTGGTCTCACGCGAGGAAATTAACGACCGTTACGGGTCAGTTGATCCAGATCGGATTCGATTTCCGCGATTTTATTGGATACCACGTTTTCCAGATGACGCAGATCGTCAAGGATTTTGCGTTTCAGATCCACTTCAACCTGGTCACGCTGGCAAATCTGGTCCAGTTCGTCGATGACGTAACGCAGATTCGGACTGATTTCCTGAACTTCTTTGTAACCCTGGCTGGTGTGATCGGCCACCACGGTTTTGCGCTGACGAGGGTATTTGAATTTCACGCTTTTCGCGAAGAATTCACCTTTGTCTTTGCGGAAGTAGATTTTCAGGATGTCGTTGCTGGCTTCCTGACGCAGGCTGTAACGGTCGATGTCATCGGGGTTGCTGATACCTAAGCTTTTCAGGTTGTCGTACATAGCGTTTATATTCCATCTAAGAGTGGGTGAGCGCGCAGGACTATCATCATCATTCGGGGTGCGGCAGAAATGCAGCAACCGGAACGCTTACGGCATACTTAATCAACTGTAGACACAAAAACCGGGATGAACAGTGCGCGACCGGAGTTAACTGGCGCGGATTATGAACTGTTTGAAAAATAAACGCACCTGTTAATTCGCGGCGCGAAACAGGTAATTGTCATCCGAGTGTAAAGAAAAAATTACGGGCCCGAATACGGGCCCGTTGGCAGGAATTAAGGGCAATACGAAAGCTTAGTCGATGGTGCGCAGCAGTTCGTTGATGCCGGTTTTCGCCAACGTTTTCGCATCTACTTTCTTCACGATGACGGCGCAGTACAGGCTGTAGCTACCATCTTTTGATGGCAGATTGCCTGAAACTACAACAGAACCTGCTGGTACGCGGCCGTAATGCACTTCGCCGGTTTCACGATCGTAGATTTTGGTGCTCTGACCAATGTAAACGCCCATTGAGATCACTGAACCTTCTTCAACAATCACGCCTTCAACGATTTCAGAACGAGCGCCGATGAAGCAGTTATCTTCAATGATGGTTGGGTTGGCCTGCAGCGGCTCCAATACACCGCCAATGCCCACGCCGCCAGACAGGTGTACGTTTTTACCGATCTGCGCACAAGAACCTACAGTAGCCCAGGTATCAACCATGGTGCCTTCGTCAACGTAAGCGCCAATGTTGACGTAAGAAGGCATCAGTACGGTGTTACGCGCGATGAATGCGCCTTGGCGGACGGCTGCAGGTGGCACCACACGGAAACCGGCGTTTTTGAAACGCGCTTCATCCCAGTTAGCGAACTTCATCGGGACTTTGTCGTAGAAACGGGTTTCTGCGCCATCGATAACCTGGTTGTCATTGATGCGGAACGACAACAGCACAGCTTTCTTCAGCCACTGATGCGTTACCCACTCTCCGTTGATCTTTTCAGAAACGCGCAGTTCACCGCTGTCCAGCAGGCCGATAACCTGTTCAATGGCTTCACGAGTTGCGCTGTCTACGCTGGCTGGAGTGATCTCGGCGCGGCGTTCAAAGGCAGATTCGATAACGCTCTGTAACTGTTGCATATTTTTTTCCTGATTCTGTCAAAGCGGAATGCACGCCAAATAGCGTACATAGTAAAATTACCTGGCAAGCATCCTTCATGGTGCAGGAAGGCGGCGACGCAGCGAGAGCCTGGGAGCATACATCAGTATGTGACTAGGCCGAGCGAGGAAAGCCAACGCACCTGCAACGTGAAGGATGGAAGCCAGGTCACAGTTTATCGTTTGGATTGAGGGCTTCTGTCAACCTCTGCTGCAACACATTGCGCATTTCGCCATCAAGTGCGCGCCGTTCATTGTTAGCAAGGATGAAAAGATCTTCTACCCGCTCGCCAATCGTACTGATGCGCGCGCCATGAAGTGACACGCCAAGATCGGCAAAGACTTCGCCTACCCGAGCCAGCAAGCCAGGCTGATCAAGCGCGACCAGTTCCAGATAACTGCGCCGGTCCGTATGCGTCGGCAGGAAATTGACTTCCGTATCCACGCTAAAGTGCTTGAGACGTGCCGACTGACGACGCGTACGCGGTGGCACCCATTCCGTTTGTGTAATGGCTTGTTCCAGCGCCTGCATGATCATCGGATGGCGATCGGCCGCCAGCGGACTGCCATCAGGCTCCAGCACAATAAAGGTATCCATGGCCATACCATCACGGCTGGTAAAGATCTGCGCATCATGGACACTCAAATTACGGCGATCCAGTTCGCCTGCCACAGCGGCAAACAGATAGGGGCGATCGGGACTCCAGATGAAGATCTCGGTGCCACCGCGGGTGGCTTGTGGGCTCACCAGCACCATCGGTTTGGTGAGGTCGTGATGAATCAGATGTCGCGCATGCCATGCCAGTTGATTAGGGGTATGTCGCAGGAAATAGTCTGCCCGGCAGCGACTCCAGATATGGTGCAAACGCTCTTCATTGAGGTTCTCCATCCGCAGTAACGCCAGCGCCTGCAAACGATGATGGCGCACGCGTTCGCGCAAGTCAGGGCTATTCTCCATACCGCGCCGCAGCTGTTTTTCAGTGGCGAAGAACAGTTCGCGTAGCAAACTTTGCTTCCAGCTATTCCACAAACTTTCATTGGTCGCGCAGATATCCGCCACCGTCAGACACACCAGATAACGCAGGCGGTTTTCGTTCTGCATTACCTCTGCGAATTGCTGAATGACCGTCGGGTCCTGAATATCTCGGCGTTGGGCGGTGACTGACATCAACAGGTGATGTCGCACCAGCCAAGCCACCAGCTGCATTTCACGCGAGTTCAAACCGTGCAACTCGGCAAAATCAAGCGCATCTTGCGCGCCTAAAATGGAGTGGTCCCCACCGCGACCTTTCGCGATATCGTGCAGCAACGCTGCCATCAGTAACAATTCTGGCTGAGGCAGGCGCGGCCAGACTTCCACGCAAAGCGGATGCATCGGACGCGTGGCCTCGTTGGCAAAACTCTCCAGCTTTTGCAGTACGCGGATGGTGTGTTCATCCACGGTATAGGCATGGAACAGATCAAACTGCATCTGGCCGACAATATTGCCCCACAAAGGCGTGTAAGCCCAAAGCACACTGTGACGATGCATGGGCACCAGAGCGCGTTTCACCGCCCCAGGATGGCGCAAAATGGCCATAAAGGTCTCGCGTGCTTCTGCAATCTGGCACAGCGGCTGCTTCAAGTGGCGTCGAGCATAACGCAACTGGCGCAAGGTGGTGGAGTAGATACCTTTGATGTTTTCGTTGCGCACCATCACGTAGAACATACGCAATATTGCCTGCGGTTCACGTTCAAACAGGGTGGCATCACGCAGGTCGATGAGATTGCCGCGTAGCTGGAAGTCATCATCAATGCTGCGTGGTTTTTCCGTTGTGGAGAGCGCCAGAATCGCTTCATCAAACAGCTGCAGCAGCATCTGATTGAGTTCGCCGATGCGGCGTGTCACGCGATAGAAATCCTTCATCATCCGCTCAACCGGCTCATTGCCTTCGCCAAGATAGTTGAGTCGCTGCGCCACGGTAAGTTGACGATCAAATAGCAGGCGGTTGTCGTATCGCGTTAGCGTTAAGTGGAGTGCGAAGCGAATTCGCCAGAGAAACTCCTGACATTCGTTGATTTCGTTACGCTCGGCTTCAGTAATAAAGCCAAATCCCACCATCTCATCCATGGTGGTGGCACCAAAGTGCCGTCTTGCGACCCACTGCAAGGTATGAATGTCTCGCAGGCCGCCGGGGCTGCTTTTAATATCGGGTTCGAGATTGTAACTGGTGCCGTGGTAACGCTGATGACGCTCTTGCTGCTCCTCAATTTTGGCGGCAAAGAAGCGCGCTGACGGCCAGAAACCATCGCTGAAAATGTTCTTTTGCAGTTCGAGGAACAGCGCCACATCGCCGGTCAGCATGCGCGATTCAATCAGGTTGGTAGCAACGGTAAGATCCGATAAGCCTTCCAGTAAGCACTCTTCCAGCGTACGCACGCTGTGGCCGACTTCGAGCTTTAAATCCCACATCAGCGTCAGCAGTTCGCTGGTCCCTTGGGCTGCGGCGTCATCTAAAGGCTGACGGCTCAAAATTAAGACATCAATGTCAGAAAGCGGATGCAGTTCGCCACGCCCGTATCCACCCACGGCAACCAGTGCGATCTCTTTTATTTTATCGAAGCCATAGAAACGCCATAACCGGCGTAACAGGCGGTCGATAAACAGGGTTCTGGCATCAATGAGCGATTCAACATCGGTTCCCGCATCAAAGGCGATGCCAAGATGCTGCTGGAATTGCTCAAGATAAAGTTTGAGTTTGTCACGCGTTAGGGCTTCATCGGGCCAGCTGGCGGGGGAATCGGTCAGGCCTTTGTGTACTGCTTCGGTCACGCTACCACTCATCAACATGCCTCATCTGCGCCATAAAAAAGGCCGGCTATGAGCCGGCCTGGTACTGTTTAGAGAGCGTTACGCGTTGTTTTCGAGCACCGCAGGGATGGTGTCATCTTCACGTAGCGTCAGAATCTCACAGCCGTTTTCTGTCACCACAATAGTATGCTCATACTGCGCGGACAAGCTGCGATCTTTAGTTTTCACTGTCCAGCCATCCTTCATGGTGCGGATGCGGTAATCGCCCGCATTCACCATCGGCTCAACGGTAAAGGTCATGCCCGCTTGCAACACAACACCGCCGTCATCCGCGTCGTAGTGCAGCACCTGTGGTTCCTCATGGAAACCTTTGCCGATACCGTGTCCACAATATTCACGTACCACCGAGAAATCCTGCGCTTCAACATATTGCTGGATTGCACGGCCCAGTTCACGCAGGCGAATACCCGGTTTGACCAAACGCAAAGCGATATACAGGCTCTCTTGTGTCACGCGGCACAGACGTTCACCTTGAATGGTTGGCTTGCCAACAATAAACATTTTCGAGGTATCGCCGTGATACTCGTCTTTAATTACGGTGACATCGACGTTGACGACATCGCCATCTTTCAGTGCACGATCATCACTGGGAATCCCGTGGCACACTACTTCGTTGACCGAAATGCACACTGACTTCGGAAAACCGTGGTAGCCAAGACAGGCAGAAATTGCCTGCTGCTTGTCAGTGATGTGCGCGTGACAAATGCGATCAAGTTCACCCGTCGTGACGCCAGGCACCACGTGAGGGGCGATCATTTCCAGCACTTCAGCAGCCAGACGGCCCGCTACGCGCATTTTTTCGATTTCTTCAGGGGTTTTAATTGAAATGGCCATTAAATAATCCGCAATTGCCGACATTTTCGACAATAATGAGTTCTGTGGCAGTCATGTTAGCAGCCAGCAATTAGGCTGCCAAATCGGGATTGCCCACGTCTGTGGACGCTAACTACTATTGGCGTATTCCTGCGCATTATGGTATAAAGCGCGCCGACGATTCTCTGTCACCTTCGTGGCTGGCAGGAAACGCATAAAACTCACTTTGTGTACTAAAACACACATGTATCGACACATACGCCGGGGTGCCTTGAAAGAGGTCGGTTGTATGGGATACATGGAGGCCCAACCCCAATCATACTTTAGAGGTAATCATGGCAACTGTTTCAATGCGCGACATGCTCAAGGCTGGTGTTCACTTCGGTCACCAGACCCGTTACTGGAACCCGAAAATGAAGCCATTCATCTTCGGCGCTCGTAACAAGGTTCACATCATCAACCTTGAGCAGACTGTACCAATGTTCAACGACGCTCTGGCTGAGTTGAAAAAAATCTCTTCACGTAAAGGCAAAATCCTTTTCGTGGGTACTAAGCGCGCTGCTGCCGAATCAATCAAAGAGTCAGCTCTGAGCTGCGACCAGTTCTTCGTAAACCACCGCTGGTTGGGTGGTATGCTGACTAACTGGAAAACTGTTCGCCAGTCAATCAAACGTCTGAAAGATCTGGAAACTCAGTCTCAGGACGGTACTTTCGACAAACTGACCAAGAAAGAAGCACTGATGCGTGCTCGTGAACTGGCCAAGCTGGAAAACAGCCTGGGCGGTATCAAAGATATGGGCGGTCTGCCGGATGCACTGTTCGTTATTGACGCTGATCACGAACACATCGCAATCAAAGAAGCAAACAACCTGGGTATCCCAGTATTTGCTGTTGTTGATACCAACTCTGATCCAGATGGTGTTGATTTCGTTATCCCTGGTAACGACGATGCGATCCGTGCTGTAAGCCTGTACCTGACTGCCGTTGCGACCACCGTGCGCGAAGGCCGTTCACAGGACCTGGCTGAGCAGGCTGAAGAAGCTGCTGAAGCTTAATAAGGTTCGCTCTTTCTGAGAGCCCTTAGACATCAGATGTTATCTGTTAAGGGGGCCGCACAGGCCCCTTTTATTTATCTAAGTTTGTCACGCTTCCTTCAGGTGAGCGGGGCAGAGTAAATTTTCCGCAACAAGTTTCTGACAGTGTAAACGCACACAGAGACGAATCGAGGATTCTGGAATGGCTGAAATTACCGCTGCATTGGTAAAAGAACTGCGTGAGCGTACTGGCGCAGGCATGATGGATTGCAAAAAAGCGCTGACCGAAGCGAACGGCGACATCGAGCTGGCGATTGAGAACATGCGTAAATCTGGCGCGATCAAAGCGGCTAAGAAAGCAGGCAACGTTGCTGCTGACGGCGTGATCAAAACCAAAATCGCTGACGGCTACGCAATGATTCTGGAAGTTAACTGCCAGACCGACTTTGTTGCTAAAGATGCTGGTTTCCAGGCTTTCGCTGACAAAGTGCTGGATGCAGCCACTGCAGGTAAAGTGACTGATGTTGAAGCTCTGAAAGCGCAGTTCGAAGAAGAACGCGTAGCACTGGTTACTAAAATCGGTGAGAACATCAACATCCGTCGTGTTGCTATCCTGGAAGGCGCACAGCTGAACAGCTACCAGCACGGCGCACGTATCGGCGTTCTGGTTTCAACCACCGGTGCTGATGAAGAGCTGAGCAAGCAAGTTGCTATGCACGTTGCTGCAAGCAAGCCAGAATTCGTTAAGCCAGAAGACGTGTCTGCTGACGTGGTAGAGAAAGAGTACCAGGTGCAGTTGGATATCGCCATGCAGTCTGGCAAGCCAAAAGAAATCGCAGAGAAAATGGTTGAAGGCCGCATGAAGAAATTCACCGGCGAAGTTTCTCTGACCGGTCAGGCTTTCGTTATCGATCCAAGCAAAACTGTTGGCCAAGCTCTGAAAGAGAAAAACGCTGACGTTATCAACTTCATCCGCTTCGAAGTGGGTGAAGGCATTGAGAAAGTTGAAGCTGACTTCGCAGCAGAAGTTGCTGCAATGTCTAAACAGTCTTAATGTTCCGAAAGAACCGCCGGAAGGCGGTTCTTTTTTGTCTGCGTTTTGCGTGGACCACTTTTCAGTCTCATCCCAATAGCTTTTTTCGTTCGCTAAGCGGATGATCGATCAGATTTAACTTCTCATTCATCATATCTTCCAGGAAGAATTGACCATGGCGACCAACGCAAAACCTGTATATCAACGTATCCTGCTAAAACTGAGTGGCGAAGCACTGCAAGGCGCCGAAGGTTTTGGTATTGACGCGAGCGTGCTTGACCGTATGGCGCAAGAGGTGAAAGAGCTGGTTGAGCTGGGCATCCAGGTGGGTGTGGTTATTGGTGGCGGTAACCTGTTCCGTGGCGCGGGCCTGGCACAGGCAGGTATGAACCGTGTGGTCGGTGACCATATGGGTATGCTGGCTACCGTGATGAACGGACTGGCGATGCGTGATGCTTTGCACCGTGCGTATGTCAACGCGCGTCTGATGTCTGCCATTCCGTTGAATGGCGTGTGTGATAACTACAGCTGGGCGGAAGCGATTAGCTTGCTGCGTAATAACCGTGTGGTCATTTTCGCTGCGGGTACTGGCAATCCGTTCTTTACGACCGATTCAGCCGCCTGCTTGCGCGGTATCGAAATCGAAGCCGATGTGGTTCTGAAAGCCACCAAAGTAGACGGTGTCTACTCGGATGACCCGGTGAAAAACCCGGATGCCACGCTGTATGAACAACTGACTTACGGCGAAGTGCTGGATAAAGAGTTGAAAGTGATGGATTTGGCCGCCTTTACACTGGCGCGCGATCATCAGCTACCAATTCGTGTCTTCAATATGAATAAACCTGGCGCGCTGCGTCGCGTAGTGATGGGTGAAAAAGAAGGCACCCTGATTACGCATTAATACCCGACGCAAGATAAAATAAGGTATATTCTGTTGGCGCGATGGACTGACATCGCGCAGCATTCAGGATGATCGATGTTTATCGATACCGCTTCCGGGCTTCCCGGAAATGGCCAGGTCAAACCGAATCCAAGGGTTTTAACGTGATTAACGACATTAAAAAAGATGCTGACACGCGCATGGAAAAATGTGTGGATGCATTCAAAAACCAAATCAGCAAAGTACGTACCGGTCGTGCTTCGCCTTCACTGCTCGACGGCATTGTTGTTCCTTACTACGGCACACCAACGCCATTGCGTCAGTTGGCTAGCGTCACGGTAGAAGACTCCCGTACGCTGAAAATCAACGTGTTTGATCGCTCTTTGAGCCCAGCCGTTGAGAAAGCCATCATGGCATCTGACTTGGGTCTTAACCCAAGCTCAGCAGGTACCGATATTCGTGTACCCCTGCCAGCGCTGACCGAAGAGCGTCGTAAAGATCTGATCAAAGTCGTACGTGGCGAAGCGGAGCAGGGTCGTGTTTCTGTCCGTAACGTGCGTCGTGATGCTAACGATAAGATCAAAGCGCTGCTGAAAGACAAAGAGATCAGCGAAGACGACGAACGTCGCTCGCAGGAAGAGATCCAGAAAATGACTGATGCGTACATCAAGCATGTTGATGTTGCACTGGCCGACAAAGAAAAGGAACTGATGGATTTCTAATTCCGTCAGTTTTATCTGTACCCAAAATAATTCAAGGTGCAGGCAGGCGGCAAGGGAATGAATCTCCAGGAGCTTACTCAGCTAAGTGACTGGGGTGAATGAGCTTAGCCAACGCACCTGCAACTTGAAGTATGACGGGTATAAAACGCCGTTCAGAGACGTTGTACGACTCTGGCGGCGTTTTACATTGTGCCTGGTGTGGTTGTAGGCACAATCCATGACGTCACAGGGATAGCATCATGAAGCGATTAACTCTGTTGGGTTCCACCGGCTCAATCGGCACCAGTACACTGGCGGTGGTTGCGGCAAACCCAGAACTGTATCAAGTCACCGCACTGGTAGCTGGCCAGAACGTGGCGTTGATGGCGGAACAGTGCCAGCAATTTAACCCACGTTATGCCGCAATGTCGGATGATGTCTCCGCACAAGCACTGCGTGAGCGACTGAGAGCACTAAATCTTCAAACAGAAGTGCTCTCCGGCGTTCAGGCGGCCTGCGAGCTAGCGGCACTGGACGAGGTGGATCAGGTGATGGCGGCGATAGTGGGCGCCTCTGGTTTACAACCCACTCTGGCAGCCATACGTGCCGGTAAAACCGTGCTGCTGGCCAATAAAGAATCGCTTGTCACGTGCGGCCGTCTGTTTATGGAGGCGGTGCGTCATCATCAGGCACAGCTCCTGCCCGTAGACAGCGAGCACAACGCCATTTTTCAGAGTTTACCCGCTTCCATACAGCATCAGTTGGGGTACGCTGATCTGCGGGGAAATGGCATTGAGTCCATTCTCCTTACGGGATCGGGTGGTCCTTTTCGTGACACACCATTAGCCGAGTTAGCGACCATGTCGCCAGACCAGGCGTGTGCGCATCCGAACTGGTCAATGGGGCGTAAAATCTCCGTTGATTCGGCCACCATGATGAATAAAGGTCTTGAATACATTGAAGCTCGCTGGCTGTTTAATGCCACTGACGCACAAATGGAAGTCATTCTGCATCCGCAGTCGGTGATTCACTCCATGGTGCGTTACTGCGATGGCAGTGTGTTAGCGCAGTTGGGATCGCCTGATATGCGCACCCCCATCGCGCACAGCATGGCATGGCCAGCACGTATTTCGGCCGGTGTAACGCCACTTGATTTCACTCGGATGAAGTCATTGACGTTTGCTGAGCCGGACTATGAGCGCTATCCCTGCCTTAAGCTGGCGATTGATGCATGCTCAACAGGGCAGGCGGCCACCACCACGCTGAACGCAGCGAATGAAGTGGCCGTTGCGGCATTTCTGCAGCATCAGATCCGCTTTACCGATATTGCTGCCATCAATAGCGAAGTGCTGGCGTCCCTGGTGTGCCAGGAGCCGAGTAGCATTGATGATGTGATGGAGATCGATCGGTTAGCGCGAATCTGTGCCACAGAGATGCTACCTCGCTTTCGTTTAGCAGGTTGATACTTACCGCTATTTGTTCGCTTAGGGTGAAAATGGTATAGTCGCTCGCTCGCGTTTCACGGCCCGGCATTGTTTCAATGTCATCCGGCAGAATGGCTGGAGTTTGCCGCAGGCGCAATGTATTCAGAAACCACAGCATTTCTGATGAAAGGAATTATTACGCGTTATGTCGTCCAACAATCACAACACAATCGATGACGAGTCGTACTGCACGCCACGTCACGTGGCCATCATTATGGATGGTAATGGTCGCTGGGCAAAAAATCAGGGCAAACTGCGTATTTCAGGCCACAAAGCCGGGGTAAAATCAGTACGCCGGGCTGTCAGCTTTGCGGTCAGCCATAAGCTGGAAGCGCTCACGCTTTATGCGTTCAGCAGTGAAAACTGGAGCCGACCGGTACAGGAAGTGACAGCTTTAATGGAGTTGTTTGTTTGGGCGCTCGATAGCGAAGTCAAAAGCCTACACAAACATAACGTACGTCTGTGCGTGATTGGCGATATTAGTCGTTTTAATAACCGTATTCAGGAACGCATTCGCCGCGCCGAGGAACTGACTCAACAAAATAATGGACTGACCCTCAACATTGCTGCCAACTATGGTGGCCGTTGGGATATTATCCAGGGTGCCAGAAAACTGGCCGAACAGGTTCAGGAAGGTTTATTACGTCCTGACCAGATAACCGAAGAAAGCTTGGCTCCGTATCTGTGTATGCAGGAGCTGGCGCCGGTGGATTTAGTGATAAGGACCGGGGGAGAGCATCGGATTAGTAACTTCCTGCTGTGGCAGATTGCCTATGCTGAGTTTTGGTTTACCGATGTTCTTTGGCCTGATTTTGATGAACACGTTTTTGAAGGTGCACTGAATGCATTCTCTTCTCGGGAGCGTCGCTATGGCGGTGCTGCACCAGGTGGCGCCTGAGCAATCTGGGGGTAACCTTTGCTGAAGTCTCGTCTGATTACCGCGTTTATTTTAATTCCGCTGGTAATCGCTGCACTGTTTTGGTTACCGCTGTCCGGTTTTGCGATTACAACGATCATCATCTGTATGCTGGCCGCCTGGGAATGGGGACAGCTTGCAGGTATGGCTTCGCGTCAGCAGCGTATCTGGCTGGCGGTGCTCTGCGGCCTGTTATTGGCTGTGATGCTGTTTACCCTGCAACCCTACCAACGTAATCTTCATCAGTACCAGATGGAAGGCTCGCTATGGGCTTCACTGGGCTGGTGGATCGTCGCACTATTCCTTGTGCTTTTTTATCCCGCTTCCGCTGCGTTGTGGCGTCATTCACGTCCACTGCGTCTTGTATTCGGCCTGCTTACGGTCATCCCCTTCTTTTGGGGCATGATGGCGCTGCGACAATATCATTACGACACCGACCACTTTGCGGGTGCATGGTGGCTGCTGTTCGTGATGTTTATCGTCTGGGGCGCAGACTCCGGTGCTTATATGTTTGGACGTCTGTTCGGCAAACATAAGCTGGCTCCTAAAGTTTCACCAGGTAAAACCTGGGAAGGCTTCTTTGGCGGTTTGCTCTCGTCAGCGATTATTGCGTGGCTGTTTGCGATGTTAGCGCCACTCACTGTCGCACCGGGCACATTGGTGATATGCGCCGTCATTGCCACGCTGGCCTCTGTTCTCGGCGACCTCACCGAAAGCATGTTCAAACGTGAAGCCGGTATCAAAGACAGCGGTAACTTGATTCCGGGGCACGGTGGTATCCTCGATCGTATCGATAGCCTGACGGCTGCGGTGCCGGTGTTTGCCTGCCTGCTGCTGCTGGTGTTCCGCACTCTCTGAGGATAAGCGACAATGTTGAGCATACTCTGGAGTTTTGTCGCCTTTATCGTGGCACTCGGTGTATTAATCACGGTGCACGAATTCGGCCATTTTTGGGTTGCCCGCCGCTGTGGCGTAAAGGTTGAACGTTTCTCAATTGGCTTCGGTAAAGCGCTATGGCGTCGTAGCGATCGCCAAGGTACCGAATATGTTATCGCCTTAATTCCGCTCGGCGGCTATGTCAAAATGCTTGATGAGCGCGTTGAGAGCGTTCCTGCTGAACTACGCCATCAAGCCTTCAACAATAAAACCGTGCTGCAACGCGCTTCCATCATCGCCGCCGGTCCCATCGCTAATTTCATTTTTGCCGTGTTTGCCTATTGGGTGGTGTTCATCCATGGCGTGCCGGGGGTTCGTCCGGTTGTTGGCGAAATTCTGAACGGTTCGGTCGCTGCAGAGGCGCAAATTACCTCTGGGATGGAACTAAAAGCGGTGGACGGTATCGAAACGCCTGATTGGGATGCTGTGCGCATGGCACTGATCGGTAAAATTGGCGACAGCAATGCCACGCTTACCGTCTCGCAGTTTGGTGAAGAAGCCACGCAGCAGAAGCAGTTAGATTTGCGCGAATGGCAATTTGAGCCTGATAAACAGGACCCGGTCGTGGCGTTAGGCATTCGTCCACGTGGGCCGCAGATTGAAACGACCTTAGCTGAAGTTCAGGCAAACTCACCGGCAAGCGTTGCCGGTTTGCAAGCAGGCGATAGGATCGTTAAAGTCGATGGTCAGCCGTTAACACAATGGCAGGCTTTCGCGGCACAGGTACGCGATAATCCACGCAAAAACATGGCGCTGGATGTCGAACGAAACGGCGAACCGGTGGCGTTGACGTTAACGCCGGAAGCGAAACCGGGTAATGAAGCGGAAGGCTTTGCGGGAGTTATCCCGCGCGTAATTCCGCTACCTGATGAGTACAAAACGGTAAGGCAGTATGGACCTTTTGCCGCCATCGGCGAAGCCAGTGTCAAAACCTGGCAGTTGATGAAGTTAACGGTCTCGATGCTGGGCAAGTTGATAACCGGGGAAGTGAAGCTGAATAATCTGAGCGGGCCAATTTCGATTGCGCAAGGTGCGGGGTTATCAGCGGAATACGGGGTGATTTACTATCTGATGTTCCTGGCGCTGATCAGCGTCAACTTAGGGATCATCAACCTGTTCCCTCTGCCGGTATTAGATGGTGGACATCTACTCTTTCTGGCGATCGAAAAGATCAAAGGTGGACCGGTGTCCGAGCGAGTTCAGGACTTCAGTTATCGCATTGGCTCAATTTTGCTGGTGTTATTAATGGGGCTTGCACTTTTCAATGATTTCTCACGTCTGTAATAGCTGGAACGCAGACAGGCGCGGGATGTGTTAGGAAAACGCATAACAACGATGGCGATGAAAAAGTTGCTCATAGCGTCGCTGCTGTTCAGCAGCGCCACCGTTTACGGTGCAGACGATTTCGTAGTGAAGGACATTCATTTCGAAGGTCTACAGCGAGTCGCCGTCGGCGCGGCTCTGCTTAGCATGCCTGTACGTGTCGGTGATACCGTTTCTGATGATGACGTCAGAAACACCATTCGTTCACTGTTCGCCACAGGTAACTTTGAAGATGTCCAGGTTCTTCGTGACGGAAATACCCTGATTGTTCAGGTGAAAGAACGTCCGACCATTGCCAGCATCACTTTCTCCGGTAATAAAGCGGTTAAAGAAGAACAGCTGAAGCAGAACCTTGAAGCTTCTGGAGTACGTGTCGGTGAAGCACTTGACCGTACCACGCTCTCTTCGATTGAGAAGGGGTTGGAAGACTTCTACTACAGCGTCGGTAAATACACCGCCAGCGTCAAAGCGATTGCGACACCGCTGCCGCGTAACCGCGTGGATTTGAAGTTCGTCTTCCAGGAAGGCGTTTCTGCTCAAATCCAGCAGATCAACATCGTTGGTAATAAAGCCTTTAGCTCTGACGAATTGATCTCGCGCTTCTCACTGCGTGATGAAGTGCCATGGTGGAACGTGGTCGGCGATCGTAAATACCAGAAGCAAAAGCTGGCCGGGGATCTTGAAACCCTGCGCAGCTTCTATCTGGATCGCGGTTATGCGCGCTTCAACATCGATTCAACCCAAGTGAGCCTGACGCCAGATAAAAAAGGCATCTACATCACCGTGAACATCAACGAAGGCGATCAGTACAAGATTGCCGGCGTGATTGTAAACGGCAGCATGGCGGGCCACTCGGCTGAAATCGAAAAAATGACGCGTATTCCATCGGGTGAGCTGTATAACGGCACCAAAGTCACGCAGATGGAAGATGACATCAAAAAACTGCTGGGTCGTTATGGCTATGCCTACCCGCGTGTAGTGACACAGCCTGAAATTAACGACGCAGACAAAACCGTTAAACTGCATATCAATGTGGATGCCGGCAACCGCTATTACGTGCGTAAAGTGCGCTTCGAAGGTAACGATACCTCGAAAGATGCCGTACTGCGCCGTGAAATGCGTCAGATGGAAGGTGCCTGGTTGGGCAGCGACCTCGTTGACCAGGGTAAAGAGCGTCTGAATCGTACCGGTTACTTTGAAACCGTCGATGTCGATACCCAGCGCGTGCCAGGTTCTCCGGACCAGGTAGACGTCGTCTACAAGGTTAAAGAGCGTAACACCGGTACCTTTAACTTTGGTGTCGGTTACGGTACTGAAAGTGGCGTCAGCTTCCAGGTGGGTGTGACCCAGGAAAACTGGCTCGGTACCGGTAATACCGTTGGCATCAGCGGTACCAAAAACGATTACCAGACCTATGCTGAATTCTCACTGACCGATCCGTACTTCACGGTCGACGGTGTGAGCTTGGGTGGTCGCGTATTCTATAACGACTTTAAAGCGGATGATGCGGACCTGTCAGACTACACCAACAGAAGTTATGGTGTGGATGGCACGTTGGGCTTCCCGGTTAACGAAAACAACACATTGCGTGTTGGCCTGGGTTATGTACATAACGACCTGTCTAACATGCAGCCGCAGGTTGCGATGTGGCGTTATCTGGACTCGGTTGGCCGCCATCAGGGTCTGAACGATGACGGTGATTTCTCTGCGGATGACTTCACCTTCAACTACGGTTGGACCTACAACACCTTGGATCGTGGATTCTTCCCAACCAAAGGTAACCGTACCAACCTGAACGGCAAAGTGACCATTCCAGGTTCTGACAACGCCTTCTACAAAGCGACGTTGGATTCTCAACAGTACGTACCGTTGAACCGCGATGGCACCTGGGTGGTGCTGGGACGTGGCCGTATTGGATATGGTGACGGACTCGGTGGTAAAGAGATGCCGTTCTATGAGAACTTCTACGGCGGTGGTTCAAGCACGGTTCGTGGCTTCCAGTCCAATACCATTGGTCCGAAAGCGGCTTACCTGAACGATCACTCGTCCACCTGTAATCTGACGGATGCTAACGGTATCTGTAAGTCAGATGATGCAGTGGGTGGTAACGCTATGGCGATTGCCAGCCTTGAGCTGATCACACCAACGCCGTTCCTGAGCGAGAAATACGCTAACTCAGTCCGTACATCTGTGTTTATGGACGCGGGTACAGTCTGGGATACTAAATGGCAGAACACCGCAGAAACACGTGCGGCGGGCATTCCAGATTACAGCGATCCGAATAACATCCGTGTCTCTGCGGGTGTCGCCCTGCAATGGATGTCGCCATTAGGTCCGCTGGTATTCTCATATGCTCAGCCGATGAAGAAAGTCGAGGGAGACAAATCAGAGCAGTTCCAGTTTAACATTGGTAAAACCTGGTAAAGCTGTTCTGAACAAGGAAGTAACAATACCGTCTTGCACCCGTGTCGCGCTTAGGCGTGACACGCTGCAAACACACACGTTGAGGTAAGGAGTTTATAGTGAAAAAGTTGTTCTGTGCTGCTGCTCTGGGTGTTGCATTAGCTGCTTCTGCGGGTGCCCAAGCGGCCGATAAAATCGCCGTCGTGAACCTGAGCCAGGTTTTCCAGCAATCTCCGCAGCGTGCCGCCGTTGCTAAACAGCTTGAGGGCGAGTTCTCAAGCCGTGCTTCTGACCTTCAGTCGCAGCAGCAGAAAATCCAGGGCGAAATCCAGGATCTGCAGCGTAATGCGTCAACCATGAAAGCCAGCGACCGCACCAAGAAAGAGAAGCAGATTGCTTCTGAGCGTGCTGCTTTTGAACAGAAAGCGCAGGCTTTTGACAAAGACAACCAGTCTCGTCAGATGCAGGAACGTAACAAGCTGCTGGCTAAAATCCAGACCGCTGTTCAGTCTGTAGCGAAGAGCGAAGGTTACGATCTGGTGCTGGATTCTCAGGCCGTGTTGTACTCTTCTACTGATGCTAAAGACATCACTGCTGACGTTGTTAAACAGGTTAAATAATCGATGTCATCAATTCGACTGGCTGATTTAGCCCAGCAGTTGGATGCAGAATTGCACGGAGATGGCGATATCGTCATCTCCGGCATTGCTTCTATGCAATCCGCCACCACTGGTCAAATCACTTTTCTTGCAAACAGCCGCTACCGCGAGCAACTCGCTCTTATCCAGGCTTCAGCCGTGGTGCTGACGGAAGCGGATCTGGAGTGGTGTAAAACGGCCGCCCTGGTGGTGAAAAATCCTTACCTGACCTATGCCCGTATGGCACAACTGCTGGACACGACGCCTCAGCCCGCGCAAAATATCGCGCCCAGTGCGGTAATCGATCCAACAGCGTCGCTGGGTAAGAATGTTTCGGTGGGTGCAAATGCGGTGATCGAGTCTGGCGTTGAGCTGGGTGATGACATCGTGATTGGCGCAGGATGTTTTGTTGGTAAGCAGACGCGCATCGGTCGTGGTTCACGTTTGTGGGCTAACGTTACGATTTACCATGAGATCGAGATTGGTCAGGATTGTCTGATTCAGTCGGGTACCGTGATCGGTGCTGATGGTTTCGGGTATGCTAACGACCGTGGCAATTGGGTGAAAATCCCACAGCTGGGAACCGTGATAATTGGTGATCGAGTAGAAATTGGTGCTTGTACCACTATCGATCGCGGTGCACTGGATAACACTCTGATCGGCAATGGTGTTATCATAGACAACCAGTGTCAGATTGCGCACAACGTTGTGATTGGAGACAACACTGCCGTTGCGGGTGGTGTGATCATGGCGGGTAGTCTGAAGATTGGACGTTATTGTATGATTGGCGGCGCCAGCGTCATTAACGGCCATATGGAAATCTGTGACAAAGTGACCGTAACCGGCATGGGCATGGTAATGCGCCCTATCACAGAGCCTGGGGTATACTCATCGGGTATCCCACTGCAACCCAACAAAACCTGGCGTAAAACGGCAGCCTTGGTGATGAATATCGATGAAATAAGCAAACGCTTAAAAGCCATCGAACGTAAGGTCGGCAAAGACGACTAAACGCATCCCAGCGACCCGCTTTCATAAAAAAGCAGCGTATTTTCTGCCTCATTCGGTTTATCCGGGCAAGGCAGAAGGTCTCTCAAGAAAGCGTTACGCCACCGAACTGATTTGCGGCCTGCGGAGGATCATTTTGATCTGTGCAGGCCGTGTTATTATTGCCATCAGATTTTTTAGGACAGGAAGAGTATTTTGACAACTGAAACGCATACTCTGAAAATCGAAGAGATTTTAGAACTGCTGCCGCACCGCTATCCGTTCTTGCTGGTTGACCGCGTGCTGGAATTTGAAGAGCATAAATATCTGCGTGCGGTAAAGAACGTTTCTGTTAATGAACCGTTTTTCCAGGGACACTTCCCTGGTAAGCCGATTTTCCCAGGCGTTCTGATTCTGGAAGCAATGGCGCAGGCCACCGGTATCTTGGCGTTTAAAAGCGTCGGAAAACTGGAGCCAGGCGAACTCTATTACTTCGCTGGTATCGACGAAGCCCGCTTCAAGCGTCCGGTTGTACCGGGCGATCAGATGATCATGGAAGTCACCTTCGAGAAAACGCGTCGTGGTCTGACACGCTTCAAAGGCGTGGCAACAGTAGACGGCAAAATTGTCTGTGAAGCGACCATGATGTGTGCCCGTAGCCGGGAGGCATAATTAGTGATTGATTCAACCGCCAATATTCATCCCAGTTCCGTCATTGAAGAAGGTGCCGTCATCGGTGCCAATGTTCACATCGGCCCGTTCTGCTTTGTCGGCGCTAACGTGGAAATTGGTGAAGGTACGGTGCTCAAATCGCACGTGGTGGTGAATGGCCACACGCGTATCGGTAAAGATAATCAGATCTATCAGTTTGCTTCGATTGGTGAAGTGAACCAAGACCTGAAATATGCCGGCGAACCGACCCGTGTTGAAATCGGCGATCGTAACCGCATCCGCGAGAGCGTCACCATTCATCGTGGCACCACGCAGGGCGGCAACCTTACCAAAATTGGCAGTGACAACCTGCTAATGGTCAATGCGCACATTGCGCATGACTGTGTGATTGGTAACCGTTGCATCTTCGCCAACAACGCCACGCTGGGCGGCCACGTGACTGTTGATGATTTCGCAATTATCGGCGGCATGACGGCAGTACACCAGTGGTGCACCATTGGTGCACACGTGATGGTTGGCGGTTGTTCAGGCGTCGCGCAGGATGTGCCGCCATACGTTATCGCGCAGGGTAACCACGCGACGCCGTTCGGTATTAACATCGAAGGCCTTAAGCGTCGTGGCTTTAGCAAAGAAGCACTGCACGCCATTCGCAATGCGTACAAGCTGCTTTATCGCAGTGGTAAAACGCTGGATGAAGTTAAACCAGAGATTGAAGAGCTGGCGAAACAACATAGCGAAGTGCAGCCTTTCTACGACTTCTTTGCTCGTTCAACGCGTGGATTGATTCGTTAATCCATGTCAGTGCGTCCCTTAACGATTGCCCTGGTCGCCGGAGAAACCTCCGGCGATATTCTTGGTGCAGGTCTCATTCGTGCGCTTAAAGCGCGCCATCCTGATGCTCGCTTTGTTGGCGTAGCCGGTCCATTAATGCAAGCCGAAGGCTGCGAAGCCTGGTATGAGATGGAAGAGCTGGCAGTGATGGGTATTGTCGAAGTGCTCGGCCGCCTGCGCCGCTTGCTGAGTATTCGCAAGGATTTAACCCAGCGCTTTACCGAACTCAAGCCTGATGTTTTCGTCGGCATTGATGCGCCTGATTTCAACATCACACTGGAAGGTAGCCTTAAGCGTAAAGGGATTCGCACCATTCATTACGTCAGCCCATCGGTGTGGGCATGGCGGCAAAAACGTGTGTTCAAAATTGGCCGCAACACCAACTTGGTATTGGCGTTTCTGCCGTTTGAGAAAGCGTTTTATGATCGCTTCAACGTTCCATGTCGCTTTATTGGCCACACCATGGCGGATGCCATGCCGCTGCAGCCAGATAAGTCCGCTGCGCGACGTGAGTTAGGTATCGCAGATGACACGATCTGTCTGGGCTTGCTGCCAGGTAGCCGTGGTGCCGAGGTAGAAATGCTGAGCGCTGACTTCCTGCGAGCAGCGCAGTTACTGCGACAGCGTTACCCTACGCTGGAAATCGTGGTGCCACTGGTCAATGCCAAGCGCCGTGAGCAGTTCGAACAGATTAAAGCCGAGGTTGCGCCAGAGCTGCCGATGCATTTGCTGGATGGCAAAGGGCGTCAAGCCATGATTGCCAGCGACGCCGCTATTTTGGCATCGGGTACCGCGGCACTGGAGTGCATGCTAGCGAAATGTCCGATGGTAGTCGGTTACCGCATGAAGCCGTTTACCTTCTGGTTAGCAAAACGTCTGGTGAAAACACCCTACGTTTCATTACCTAACTTGCTGGCTGGCCGCGAGTTGGTGAAAGAGTTGCTGCAGGATGAGTGTCAGCCAGAAGCTTTGGCGGCAGCCTTAGAGCCGCTGTTGCATGCCGGCCCAGACCGCGATGCACTACTAAGTACCTTCAACGAATTACACCAACAGATTCGCTGGAATGCTGATGAGCAGGCCGCGGATGCCGTGCTGGAGATTGCCAATGGCTGATTTTATCTATCCCAACGCCCAACGCATTGCGGGCGTTGACGAGGTCGGACGTGGCCCACTGGTTGGCGCGGTCGTCACGGCTGCGGTGATCCTCGATCCCGCGAATCCGATTAAGGGTTTGGCTGATTCGAAAAAACTCTCGGAGAAGCGTCGCCTGGCACTGTATGACGAGATCAAAGAAAAAGCGCTGGCCTGGAGCCTTGGCCGTGCCGAACCTGAAGAGATCGACCAGCTCAACATTCTGCACGCCACCATGCTGGCGATGCAGCGTGCAGTTGCGGCTCTGCCTGTTACGCCTGATTTTGTATTGATCGATGGCAACCGTTGCCCAGCATTGCCAATGCCATCACAGGCCGTGGTCAAAGGCGACAGCCTGGTGCAGGAAATCAGTGCCGCATCGATTATCGCCAAAGTGACGCGTGATCGTGAAATGGCCGAGTTAGACTTGCTGTTTCCGCAATATGGTTTTGCCCAACACAAAGGCTATCCCACCGCGTTGCACATGGAAAAGTTGACTCAGTTTGGAGCTACGCCTCATCACCGCCGCAGCTTTGCGCCAGTGCGTAATGCCTTGATAGATGCCGACGTGCTGGCTGCGCGTCAGCCGACTACGCTTTAATAGCCTGACGCTGTTTTAACCGGAAACTGATATGGCTGAACCTCGTTTTATACATCTGCGCGTACACAGCGACTACTCCATGGTCGATGGCTTGGCAAAAACCAAGCCATTGGTCAAGAAGGCGGCTGCGCTCGGCATGCCGGCGATTGCGATAACCGATTACATCAACCTCTGTGGTTTGGTGCGTTTTTACGGAAGTGCGCACGATGCCGGGGTTAAACCCATCGTGGGGGCTGATTTCCACGTTGCCAGCGATTTGATGGCTGATGAACTTACGCAGCTTACTTTGCTTGCCGCCAATAATACGGGCTATCAGAACCTGACGCTGATGATCTCACGTGCCTATCAGCGTGGATACGGCATCGCGGGTCCGATTATTGACCGTGACTGGTTGATTGAACTGGGCGAAGGCTTGATTCTGTTGTCCGGCGGACGCAAGGGCGATGTTGGACGTAGCCTGCTGCGCGGCAACACTGTTTTGGTCCAGCAGTGCCTTAGCTTTTATCAGGAACATTTCCCCAATCGCTATTATCTCGAATTGACACGTACTGGACGTGCCGATGAAGAGAGTTATCTGCATGCTGCCGTTGAACTGGCGATTGCCGAAGGTGTGCCCGTGGTGGCCACCAACGAAGTTTGCTTCCTGAATGAAGAAGATTTTGACGCCCATGAAATCCGCGTGGCGATTCATGATGGCTATACGTTGGACGATCCCAAGCGTCCACGCCTTTACAGTCCTCAGCAATATATGCGCAGCGAAGAGGAGATGTGCGAGTTGTTCTCGGACATCCCAGAAGCGCTGGAAAACAGCGTAGAGCTTGCTAAGCGTTGTAACGTCACGGTGCGCCTCGGCGAATACTTTCTGCCGCAATTCCCAACTGGCGAGATGACCACTGAAGATTTCTTGGTGGCAAAATCCCAAGAGGGGCTGGAAGAGCGTCTGGAATTTTTGTTCCCGGATGATGCTGTGCGCGCCGAAAAGCGGCTCGAGTATGACGAACGTCTGGAAATCGAACTCAACGTTATCAACCAGATGGGGTTCCCCGGCTACTTCCTGATCGTGATGGAGTTTATCCAGTGGTCGAAGGATAACGGTATCCCGGTTGGACCTGGACGTGGTTCAGGTGCGGGTTCATTAGTGGCGTATGCGCTGAAGATCACCGATCTTGATCCACTGGAATTTGATCTACTGTTCGAACGTTTCCTGAACCCAGAACGTGTGTCGATGCCCGACTTCGACGTCGATTTCTGCATGGAGAAGCGCGATCAGGTGATTGATCATGTCGCTGAAATGTATGGGCGTGAAGCGGTTTCGCAGATCATCACATTCGGCACCATGGCCGCGAAAGCAGTTATTCGTGATGTGGGTCGTGTGCTCGGCCATCCGTATGGTTTTGTCGATCGCATCTCTAAATTGATCCCGCCGGATCCCGGCATGACGCTGGAAAAAGCCTTTGAAGCAGAACCGCAACTGCCGGAAATCTACGAGGCAGATGAAGAGGTAAAAGCGCTGATCGACATGGCGCGCAAGCTGGAAGGTGTCACGCGTAACGCCGGTAAACACGCCGGTGGGGTCGTTATCGCACCGACCAAAATCACCGATTTTGCGCCGCTTTACTGTGACGAGAACGGTCAATTCCCGGTTACTCAGTTTGATAAGAATGATGTGGAATATGCCGGGCTGGTGAAGTTTGACTTCCTCGGCCTGCGTACGCTGACCATCATCGACTGGGCGCTGAAGATGATTAACCCGCGCCGTGCGAAAGAAGGGTTGGAGCCGATTGATATCGCGGCCATCCCGTTGGATGACAAAAAAAGCTTCGACATGCTGCAGCGCTCGGAAACCACGGCGGTGTTCCAGCTTGAATCACGCGGCATGAAAGATCTGATTAAGCGTCTGAAACCCGACTGTTTCGAAGACATGATCGCACTGGTGGCGCTGTTCCGTCCGGGACCGTTGCAATCGGGCATGGTTGATAACTTCATTGACCGTAAGCACGGCCGTGAAGAAATTTCGTACCCGGATATTCAGTGGCAGCACGAAACCCTGAAGCCGGTACTGGAACCGACCTACGGCATCATCCTGTATCAGGAACAGGTGATGCAGATTGCTCAGGTGCTGTCAGGTTATACCCTGGGCGGCGCGGATATGCTGCGCCGTGCAATGGGTAAAAAGAAACCTGAAGAGATGGCTAAGCAACGTTCTGTATTCCAGGACGGTGCAGAAAGCATGGGTGTTAACGGCGAACTCTCGATGAAGATCTTCGATCTGGTAGAGAAGTTTGCCGGTTATGGCTTTAACAAGTCGCACTCGGCAGCCTATGCTTTGGTGTCTTACCAGACGCTGTGGCTGAAAGCGCACTACCCAGCAGAGTTTATGGCAGCGGTAATGACCGCGGATATGGACAATACCGAGAAGGTGGTCGGCCTGGTGGATGAGTGCTGGCGTATGGGCTTGAAAGTGCTGCCGCCCGACATCAACTCTGGTCTGTATCCGTTCCACGTGAACGAAGAAGGTGAAATCGTTTACGGCATCGGCGCGATCAAAGGCGTGGGCGAAGGGCCGATCGAAGCGATCATTGAAGCGCGTAACGAAGGCGGCTACTTCAAAGAGTTGTTCGATCTCTGTGCGCGTACCGACACCAAAAAGATCAACCGCCGCGTGATGGAAAAACTGATCATGTCCGGCGCTTTTGATCGGCTTGGTCCGCATCGTGCGGCGCTGATGAGTGCACTCGGTGATGCGCTGAAAGCAGCGGATCAGCATGCGAAAGCGGAAGCCACCGGGCAAGCAGATATGTTTGGCGTACTGGCGGAAGAACCCGAGCAGGTAGAAAAGTCATACACCAATATCACGCCTTGGCCGGAACAGATTCAATTGGACGGCGAACGTGAGACGCTCGGGCTATACCTCACTGGCCATCCGATTAACCAATATTTGAAAGAAATCGATCGCTACGTCGGCGGCATGCGCCTGAAGGACATGCATCCGACGGATCGTGGTAAAGTAACCATCGCGGCGGGGCTGGTGATTGCTGCCCGCGTGATGGTCACCAAGCGCGGCAACCGAATTGGTATTTGTACTCTCGACGATCGATCCGGTCGCTTGGAAGTGATGTTATTTACCGATGCGTTAGATAAATACCAGCAGCTGCTGGAGAAAGACCGTATCCTGATCGTCAGTGGACAGGTCAGCTTTGATGACTTTAGCGGTGGCCTTAAAATGACCGCTCGAGAAGTGATGGACATCGACGAAGCGCGGGAAAAATACGCGCGCGGACTTGCTATCTCGCTGACGGACAGGCAAATTGATGACCAGCTTTTAAACCGTCTCCGCCAGTCCTTGGAGCCTCATCGTTCTGGGACTATTCCGGTGCATCTCTATTATCAGAGAGCAGATGCGCGGGCGAAGCTGCGCTTTGGTGCAGCGTGGCGTATTTCGCCCAGCGATCGTTTACTCAACGATTTGCGGTCGTTAGTAGGATCGGAGCAGGTGGAACTGGAGTTTGACTAAAACAGGAACATTATGAGTCTTAATTACCTGGATTTTGAACAGCCAATTGCAGAACTGGAAGCGAAAATCGATTCGCTGAAGTCAATTGGTCGTTCGGATGAGAAACACGATATTAATCTGGATGAAGAAGTGCAGCGCCTGCGCGATAAAAGCGTCGAGCTGACCCGTAAAATCTTCTCAGATTTAGGTGCATGGCAGGTTGCGCAGCTCGCGCGTCATCCATTGCGCCCTTACACGCTGGACTATGTCCGCAACGCGTTTGATGATTTCGATGAGTTGGCTGGCGACCGTGCTTATGCCGATGACAAAGCGATTGTCGGCGGGATTGCCCGTCTTGATGGTCGCCCGGTGATGATCATTGGTCATCAGAAAGGCCGTGAAACCAAAGAGAAGATCCGTCGTAACTTCGGTATGCCTGCACCAGAAGGCTATCGTAAAGCATTGCGACTGATGGAAATGGCTGAACGCTTCAAAATGCCATTGATCACCTTCATCGACACCCCGGGTGCATATCCTGGTGTTGGCGCAGAAGAACGTGGTCAGTCTGAAGCGATCGCTCGCAACCTGCGTGAAATGTCAGGCCTGAAAATTCCGGTGATCTGTACGGTGATTGGCGAAGGCGGTTCCGGTGGTGCGCTGGCGATTGGCGTGGGCGACAAAGTGAACATGCTGCAGTACAGCACCTACTCGGTGATCTCACCGGAAGGTTGTGCTTCTATTCTGTGGAAAAGCGCTGATAAAGCGCCTTTGGCTGCTGAAGCGATGGGCATCACCGCCGATCGTCTGAAAGAGCTGAAGCTGATCGATGCGATCATCCCTGAACCCTTGGGTGGCGCGCATCGTCATCCGCTGGATATTGCTGCGAGCTTGAAGAAGCAGCTGCTGGCGGATCTGGCCGATCTCGATGTCTTAAGCACCGAAGAGTTGCTTAACCGTCGTTATCAGCGCCTGATGAGCTACGGCTACGCGTAAGCTAGCTTGCTCATGAAAAAAAGCGGACTCCGGTCCGCTTTTTTTATGTCCGTTAATTATTGAGCGCGATCGTACAGACTGCTACGAATCGGGCAGCAATGACAATCTAACCGGCCAGGAAAGGCCAGCCCGAAGAGCAAAGCGTCCTTTTATTGAGTTCCAGGTGGGATTAGACAGACGACTGTGAATTGGGCAGCAATGACAATCTAACCGGCCAGGAAAGGCCTGCCCGAAGAGCAAAGCGTCCGGGCCATGGACGGCCCGGCCGATCTGCATGGATGCGTTGTTCCTTTGCGATCGGGCTGGCCTTTTCTGGCCTTTGCACTCAACTCTCAGCAATACCCCCCCTAAACAACTGTCTCTTGCATCCCAGCCTTACATCTACTATCAACAACACCGCATTCCAGAACATTCACCTCTTACTTTTCGCTATCCTTATTCAGTGCCATAACACCACAGGAGGTGAGCATTGAATATTATCGCGATCATGGGACCGCACGGCGCGTTCTACAAAGATGAACCGATTCGTGAACTGGACGCAGCCCTCAAGCTGCAAGGCTTCCAGACTGTATATCCCAACAATGCCAGCGACCTGCTGAAACTGATTGAACACAACCCGCGCATCTGCGGTGTGGTTTTTGACTGGGACGATTACAGCCTGGCGCTGTGTAGCGACATCAATCAGCTCAATGAATATCTACACTGTATGCCTTCATCAACACCCATTCGCAGATGGATGTCAGCATCAATGAAATGCGCATGGCGCTGCAATTCTTCGAGTACGCGCTCAATGCCGCTGACGACATTGCACTGCACATCCGGCAGTACACTGATGAATACATCGATAAAATCATGCCGCCGCTCACCAAGGCGCTGTTTACCTATGTGAAAGAGGGCAAATACACATTCTGTACGCCAGGCCATATGGGCGGCACCGCCTTCCAGAAAAGCCCGGTAGGCAGCCTGTTTTATGATTTCTTCGGTGCCAACACCCTGAAGGCGGATGTGTCCATCTCCGTGACGGAACTCGGCTCGTTACTTGACCATACTGGCCCCCATCTTGAAGCTGAAGAGTATGTCGCGCGCACCTTCGGTGCTGAACAGAGCTATATGGTGACTAACGGCACATCGACCTCGAATAAAATTGTCGGAATGTACGCCGCACCGGCGGGTAGCACGGTACTGATTGACCGTAACTGCCACAAATCACTCACACACCTGCTGATGATGAGCGACATCATCCCCATCTGGCTCAAGCCGACGCGTAATGCGCTAGGCATTTTGGGCGGAATTCCGCAGCGGGAGTTCACGCGCGACAGCATTCAGCAAAAGGTCAATGAGACGCCGCGCGCCAGTTGGCCGGTGCATGCCGTCATCACCAACTCGACCTACGACGGTTTGCTGTATAACACGCAGTACATCAAGCAAACGCTGGACGTCCCTTCTATTCATTTCGATTCCGCATGGGTGCCTTACACCAATTTCCATCCCATTTATGCCGGCAAAAGCGGCATGAGTGGTGAACGCATTCCGGGCAAAGTGATTTACGAAACGCAGTCGACGCACAAATTGCTGGCGGCGTTCTCTCAGGCATCGCTGATTCACATTAAAGGTGATTACGACCACGATACCTTCAATGAAGCCTATATGATGCACACCACGACATCGCCGAGTTACGCCATTGTCTCATCGATTGAAACGGCGGCGGCGATGCTGCGCGGTAATCCGGGTAAACGACTGATAAATCGTTCAGTGGAGCGCGCATTGCATTTCCGTCGTGAGATTCAGCGCCTGCGTGAAGAGTGTGATGGCTGGTTCTTTGATATTTGGCAGCCTGAGCAGATTGATGAAGCTGAATGCTGGCCGATCCAACCAGGCGAAGAGGACTGGCATGGATTCACGAACGCCGACCGTGATCACATGTACCTTGATCCGATCAAGGTCACAATTCTGACGCCAGGCATGAGTGAATTAGGACAGATGGCGGAGGAGGGGATTCCAGCGGCGCTGGTGGCGAAGTTCCTCGATCAGCGTGGGGTGGTGGTGGAGAAAACCGGGCCCTACAACCTGCTGTTCCTGTTCAGCATCGGTATTGATAAAACCAAAGCCATGAGCGTGCTGCGTGGTCTGACCGAATTCAAACGCGCCTACGATCTCAACCTGCGGGTGAAAAACATGCTGCCGGATCTCTATGCCGAAGATCCCGACTTCTACCGCAATATGCGCATCCAGACATTGGCGCAGGGCATTCACAATCTGATCCGACAACACGATCTGCCACGCCTGATGCTTAAGGCTTTCGATGTATTGCCTGAATCAAAAATGACGCCGCATCAGGCCTTCCAGCGCCAGGTGCAGGGGCAAGTCGAAACCGTAGATATCCGTGAGTTGGTGGGCCGTGTTTCTGCCAATATGATCCTACCTTATCCGCCTGGCGTGCCGCTGGTGATGCCCGGAGAGATGATCACCGAAGAGAGCCGCGCGGTGCTCGATTTTCTGCTGATGCTCTGCACTATAGGACGGCACTATCCTGGCTTTGAAACGGATATTCACGGCGCAACCCTCACCGAGGATGGACGCTACCTGGTGCGTGTATTGCGTGAAGAGAATAACCGTTAACTTCGGACTAATGCCTCTTTTCAGCGCCGCATGCAGCACGTAGGGTATGCGGCTAATATGAAAACCGGAGCCGCTATGCTGCAGATAAAACAGATCCACCACATTGCTATTATTGCCACCGATTATCAGCGCAGTAAGGCATTTTACTGTGACGTGCTGGGCTTTGAACTACTCGGCGAATATTACCGCGCCGAGCGTGACTCCTGGAAAGGGGACTTAGGACTGAACGGTGTTTATACCATCGAGCTGTTCTCGTTTCCCTCTCCGCCACCGCGCGTCAGTGGGCCTGAAGCATGTGGTCTACGCCATCTGGCGTTTTGTGTTGAGGATGTAGAACAGTCAATTGCTGCATTGGCTGAAAAAGGCGTGGTGTGCGAACCCATTCGCATTGATGCCCTGACCGGCAAAGCGTGCACCTTCTTCCCCGATCCAGATGGTTTGCCGCTAGAGCTGTATCAAGCGTAAACTAGCCTCTGCTGCGGGCCGCAATCAGGCGGCTCGCTCTGACGGAACGTACCCATGTCTTTTTCCCATCTTGCCTCGCTGCTGACACCCGACGCCGGTTATGTGCTGGCGTTCAGCGGCGGGCTGGATTCCACCGTGTTACTGCATCAGCTCGTGAGCCAACAGCTGCGCGTACGTGCTTTGCATGTTCATCACGGATTAAGCCCAAATGCCGACAGTTGGGCGACGCACTGTATGGGTGTTTGCCAGCAGTGGCATGTTTCCTGTGAAGTGCTAAAGGTTCAGGTTGATGGGCAGGCAAAAGGTATCGAAGCCGCAGCTCGCGAAGCGCGCTATCAGGCATTGTTTCAACAACTGCATCCCGGTGAGCACTTACTTACCGCTCAACATCTGGATGATCAGTGTGAAACGCTGTTACTCGCCCTGAAAAGAGGTAGCGGTCCGGCAGGATTAGCTGCGATGCCCGAGCAGCGTCAAGTCGGTGCGCATCTGCATCTGCGTCCGCTATTGGATGTCAGCCGGCAGCAACTGGAAGCTTATGCGGCAGAGCACCAGCTAAGGTGGATAGAAGACGAGAGTAATGCTGACAGCCGTTACGACCGTAATTTTTGCGTCAGCAAATTCTGCCATTGTTACAGGCGCGGTGGCCACATTTCAGTGCTGCCAGTGCCCGCAGCGCGGCACTCTGTGGCGAGCAAGAGCAGTTGCTGGACGAATTACTGGCTGAACAACTGGCGCAACTTGTTGATGAGCGAGGCGCCTTATCTTTCCTTCCGTTGCTGACGATGAGCGAGCCAAGACGGCATGCACTGTTGCGCCGTTGGATCGCACAGCAGGGGGGGGCAATGCCATCGCGCGAGGCGTTAAAACGTATCACCGATGAAGTGATGCACAGCCGCGAAGATGCCAGTCCCTGTCTGATTTTGGGTTCATTCACGTTGCGTCGTTATCGCCAGCAGCTGTTTTGGCTCACACCTCAGCCCTCTCTGAGTCAGCACTCGCTTACCTGGCATGACCGTCGCCAGGCGCTTACGTTGCCCGATGGTTTAGGTACCTTGCAGAGCGACGCTGAGATAGCTTGCTTACGCCCGCCGATTGAGGGCGAATCCATCAACATTCGTTTCCAGGCTCGGGGTTACTATCATCTGCAAGGACGGGCGGGTGGCCGCGACATGAAAAAATTGTGGCAGGAGTTCGGTGTGCCACCGTGGCAGCGTGAACGTATCCCACTGATTTATTACAACCAGACGCTTATCAGTGCGCCGGGGATTTTTGTCACCCGTGAAGGTGCGGCCAGTCATGAGCAAGGCTGGCAGGCGATCTGGATACAACAACAATAAGATGGAGAGCAATGATGAAATACTGGATGGCAGCCGCTTTGCTGGCTGCTGCGTTACCGGCGTTTGCCGACGGCGATGTCAATGCGGGGGCACAGAAAGCCGCAAGCTGCCAGGCGTGCCATGGAGCGGAAGGTAAAAGTGCCGTACCGCTCTATCCCAATCTCGCGGGTCAACATACGCCTTATCTGCTGCATTCGTTACAGGCTTACAAAAAAGGGGAGCGTAGCGGTGGCCAGGCAGAGGTGATGAAAGCTTTTGTGGCTGGGTTAAGCGATCAGGACATGGAGGATTTAGCGGCGTATTACAGTTCGTTGAAGCCTTAAGCGAGAGGGGCGGGAAGAGATTCCCGCCCAGATGCAGGATTTATTCGTCTTCGCTGACGATGACGGTGCCCAGCTCAGGGTGACTAAAGCTGGCGATATGGTCAAGCCGCAGCTCTCGGGTTTCACCGGAGAAATCGACGGCCAGGTATTCCACGTTTTTACGCGAAACCATGTCCACGGCTTTCGCCTTGATCTGATCGCCGTTTTTTAACTCTAAAGACAGCGTCCAGTGTTTGGTGCAGGCGAGTTCGAGGCTATCGTAGTCATCGCAGTTGATGGGTTTGTAGGCTTCATTCGTCAACATAGTCGCTCACCAATAAGTTAGCAGCAGCGTAAGCTGCTTGTTCCCTGACAGAAGAGTTTAGCGCAGAATTAGCGGCAATATCGTTGAGTGCATTTAGCGCGCAACCAATCGCGTCTGGCACATACCCCAGGTCGCCACTACCAATTTCGGCATACTTCTGGCGAACTAACTCACAATACTTTTGCACATACACCTCCTCAGCAGAGCTTAAATACTCTGGTTGATAAGCGACTATAACACAGGGTTTTCATGGAAATCAGCTAGGGGGAGGTGCGATGTATGCAAAGAAAAGTGAAAAAGTGACACATAGCGCTGGTCTCAAGTATTTAGACGGCGCACAAAAGGTTAAGTTGATGAACAGGTTATTACGCGGCACAACGTCGCACTTAACGGCAGGTGACAGATGATCGTAGTGTCACGCTCGATCTCACTTGCCGACAATGAAGTAGAGCTCAGTGCCATCCGTGCACAGGGAGCGGGTGGGCAGCATGTGAATAAAACATCCACTGCGATTCATCTGCGTTTTGATATTCACGCGTCATCACTGCCGCCTTTTTACAAGGAACGTCTGCTTGCGGCAAGCCACCATCTGATCACTGCTGAAGGCGTTGTGATCATCAAAGCTCAGGAATATCGTAGCCAGGAAATGAATCGTGAGGCGGCCCTGCAACGGTTAATCAATCTGATTCGTGAACTCACCACGGTCGAAAGGGCGCGGCGAGCGACACGTCCAACGCGGGCATCGAAAGAGCGGCGGCTTGAGGGGAAATCACGGCGCAGTAATGTGAAGGCGATGCGGGGAAAAGTGCAATAAAAAAACGCCTCCCAGAGGAGGCGTTCAGACTTACTTGTTCAAGGCTTTTGTCAGGAACTCGACGATGTCGTGCTGCTTAATCATCTGCTTCTCGCTAGCAGAACGTGATTTGTACTCAATCTCTTGATTATCGAGATTGCGATCGCCAATCACGATGGTGTGAGGCACGCCAATCAGTTCCATATCGGCAAACATCACGCCAGGACGCTCTTTACGGTCATCCAGAATCACATCAATCCCTTTAGCACGCAGTTGGCTGTAAAGCTCTTCAGCCAACTCTTTCACGCGGAAAGATTTCTGCATATTCATTGGCAGAATCGCCACTTCAAACGGTGCCAAAGCTGCTGGCCAGATAATGCCGCGTTCGTCGTTGTTCTGTTCAATGGCGGCAGCAACCACACGGGTAATACCGATACCGTAACAACCCATGGTCATCACTTGATTACGACCATCTTCGCCCTGTACCGCCGCTTTCATCGCTTCTGAATACTTGGTACCCAGCTGGAAGATGTGACCCACTTCGATGCCGCGCTTGATTTGCAGCGTGCCTTTGCCATCTGGGCTTGGATCACCTTCCACCACGTTACGGATATCTGCAACGCTTGCTTCGGGCAAATCACGACCCCAGTTAACCCCGGAGAAATGCTGACCATCAATGTTCGCGCCAACCGAGAAGTCACTCATTTTCGCCACGGTGCGGTCGGCGATCACGGGAATAGTCAGGCCGACTGGACCGATGGAACCAAATCCTGCGCCGATAGCCGCGCGAATGGCTTCTTCGCTGCCCATTTCTAACGGGGTTGCAACGATGTCCAGATGTTCAGCTTTAATTTCATTGAGTTCATGATCGCCACGTACCAGTAAGGCAACCAGCGCATGACCGCTCTCTTCAGTGGCTTTGACAATCAGCGTTTTCACCGTTTTTTCAACCGGAACCTGATGCTGTTCGACCAGCTCAGCAATGGTCTTGGCATTCGGGGTCGCAAACTGCGTCATTGCCTGCGTGGCTGCTGGACGCTCGCCAGCCGGCGCCAGCGCTTCGGCTTTCTCAATATTTGCAGCGTAATCCGATTCGCTGGAGAAAATCACATCATCTTCACCGCTCAGTGCCAATACCTGGAATTCGTGTGATGCACTACCACCGATTGAACCGGTGTCGGCTTGCACTGCACGGAAATCCAGCCCCATACGGCTGAAGCTCTGGCTGTAAGCGCGATACATCGCATCGTAAGTTTCCTGCAGCGATTCCTGCGTGGTGTGGAACGAGTAAGCATCTTTCATGATGAACTCACGCGAGCGCATCACACCAAAGCGCGGACGCACTTCGTCACGGAATTTGGTCTGGATCTGATACAGATTCAGTGGCAGCTGCTTGTAAGAGCTCAGCTCATTACGGATCAAATCGGTGACCACTTCTTCATGGGTTGGACCCAGAACGAATGGGCGCTCATGACGATCTTTCACACGCAGCAGTTCTGGGCCGTACTGCTCCCAACGACCGCTCTCTTCCCACAAATCGGCAGGCTGAACCACCGGCATGGAGATTTCAATCGCACCCGCGTTGTTCATCTCTTCGCGCACGATGTTTTCAACTTTTCGTAGCACGCGAACACCAGTCGGCAGCCAGGTATAAAGACCAGAAGCCAGTTTACGGATCATACCGGCACGCAGCATCAGCTGGTGGCTGATCACTTCCGCATCGGATGGCGTCTCTTTCAGGGTAGAGAGCAGATATTGAGTAGTACGCATTGATTACGATTCCAGTTGTACGGAAGGACACGGACAAAAAATTTTCTGGCGGCTAGTGTACCAGCGAGATCATTCACTCAAAAGCTTGTTTTAGCGTGGATCGAGAGCGATCACTTCTGTGCCGATCTCATCGATACGCCAGCGCACGTTAAAGTCGAGTAGCCAGGCAGCATACTCACGATCTTCCGCTTCACCTTTACGATAGGCGGGGCGGGGATCCTGTGCTAAGACTTCCGCAATGAAACGGGCCAGATGGGGATAATTGTTTTGCTGCTGAATCTGGCTCTGCGCCAAAGCGGAAAAGCGCACTGGCATATTGGCATCGGGGGCGCTCTGAGCAAAGCCTGCACGCGCGTCAGGCAGCGCTTCAGCGAACGGCAAGTAAGGTTTGATATCAACGACAGGTGTGCCATCGACTAAATCCAAACTACCGAGTTGCAAAATCACCTGCTGCTTTTCACAACGAATGCCTTTCAACTCGACCAGCGACATGCCAATCGGATTGGGGCGAAATGTCGAGCGTGTAGCAAAGACACCCATGCGTGCGTTGCCCCCTAACCGTGGTGGCCGCACAGTCGGACGCCAGCCGCCTTCCATGGTCTGATGGAAGACAAACAGCACCCAAAGATGGCTGAAGGCTTCAAGCCCTCGCACCGCTTCCGGCTGATTATAAGGCGGCAAGAGATGCAACTCGCCGCCGCCATCCTGAACTAAGCCAGGCTGGCGCGGTACGGCAAATTTTTCTTTCCACGGCGAACGAATGACGCCGATTTGCGCAAAGGCAAAATCACTCATTGATTGGAAACTTTCAGGGCTGAGCCTTGGCAAATGGCCTGGCGATAGCAGCCTGGCGTGCTGGTGACGATTTCGCATTTATGCAGCAAAACGGCATTCGCTTTCATGTTGGCTGCTTTAATCTGCAGACGTTTACGCGCCGTGTTGATGTTTGGTGGCGAATCCTGGCTGCTGCTTTGGCAATCATCGGCGGAAACTTCACCCAGATCGCGGAACGGATTGCTAACCAGATCGGTCGCATCGGTATAAATCTTCACTGGCGCAGGGCGAGGAGTGGGTTTGCGCTCAGGTTCGCTAGATGACTGTTGCGGACGAGCGGGGGCGCTGCTTATTGGGTGATATTCACGTACACACCCAGTTAGCATTAAGGCTAACAAGCAGAGCGGTAAGAAACGCATAGCAACATCCTCAATAGAAAAAAGTGGCGTTATTGAAACAAGGACGGGATTAAATAACAAGTCAGCAAAAAGAAAGGGCGGCCGAAGCCGCCCTACATGGCATGAAAGGCGAAAATTACCAGCCCTTCACTGCACCGCCGTTGAAGATTTTATTCGCGGCTTCAGAAACTTCATCAGACTGATATGCCTGAACAAATTTCTTCACGTTTTCCGCATCTTTATTGTCTTCACGGCTCACAATCAGGTTCACGTATGGAGAATCTTTATCTTCGACAAAGATGCCATCTTTCGCTGGGGTCAGACCGATCTGGCTGGCATAGGTGGTGTTGATCACGGCCAGAGCAATCTGCTGATCGTCCAGTGAACGTGGCAGCTGTGGTGCTTCCAGCTCAACAATCTTCAGGTTTTTAGGGTTCTCAACGATATCCAGAGAGGTTGGCAGCAGACCTACGCCATCTTTCAGTTTGATCAGGCCCACTTTCTGCAGCAGCAGCAGCGAACGGCCGAGATTGGTTGGATCGTTAGGAATAGCAACCTGTGCGCCGTTCTGCAGTTCATCCAGTGATTTGATTTTTTTGGAGTAACCAGCAATTGGGTAGACGAAAGTATTCGCTACAGCAACCAGCTTATAACCACGGTCTTTGATCTGCTGATCCAGGTAAGGTTTGTGCTGGAAGGCGTTAACGTCGATATCGCCTTTGCTCAGCGCTTCGTTTGGCAGCACGTAGTCGTTAAAGGTCACCAGCTCAACATCCAGGTTGTATTTTTCTTTAGCGACTTTAACTGCAGTCTCAGCAACCTGCTGCTCAGCACCGACAATCACACCCACTTTGATGTGGTTTGGATCTTTAGCTTTCTGATCGCATCCTGCCAGCGCAATTGCGCCAATCAGAGCACCCACAGCGGCAATCTTTTTAAATGTGAAAGACATATCCTTTCCTTAATAGAGGACTATTGATGTTGTTTACTTATTTATGTGACACAGCACGCACGATGCGGTCGCCACAGAATTGAATGAGATACACCAGAACAACCAGCAGGATCAGCACGGTATTCATCACAGTGGCGTTATAGCCAATGTAACCATATTGATAGCCAATCTGACCCAGTCCACCTGCGCCGACGGCGCCGCCCATCGCGGAGTAGCCAACCAGCGTAATCAGGGTAATTGTAGCGGCATTCACCAGACCCGGCAGGGCTTCTGGCAGCAGCACTTTACGCACGATCTGCAGGGGGGTAGCGCCCATCGCACGTGAGGCTTCGATTAAACCGGTTGGCAACTCTAACAGTGCATTCTCGACCATACGTGCAATAAAGGGTGCGGCACCCACAGTCAGCGGTACGATCGCGGCCTGCAAACCAATGGAGGTGCCGACAATCATGCGCGTGAAAGGAATCATCCACACCAGTAATATAATGAAGGGGATCGAACGAAAAATGTTCACCACCGCAGAGAGCACGCGATAAAGCGCGCCATTGGCCAGAATTTGTCCTGGGCGAGTGACGTACAGCAGCACGCCGACGGGCAGGCCGAGCACAAAACCAAAGAAACCAGAGACGAAGGTCATCATCAGCGTTTCCCAGACGCCACGCGTCAGTAACCATAGCATCGCTTCAGACATAACCCAGTACCTCTACTTTCACATGATTTTCTTTTAACCAGGCAATGGCTGCCTGTGTATCTGTTTCATTGCCATCCATCTCGGCCAGCATAATGCCGAACTTCACGCCGCCGGCGTAATCCATCTGCGCACTGATAATGTTGTTATTCACATTGAAGCGACGAGCGGCTTCTGACAGCAGTGGTGCATCCACGGATTTTCCGGTGAACTCCAGACGCAACAGCGGGACGCTTTCAGCGGAGGCTTGCGGCTGCATGCGCTGCTGGTAATCGTCTGGAATATCCAGATGCAGCGTCGATTGAATGAACTGCTGAGCCAGCGGCGTTTTAGGATGTGAGAACACTTCGCTGACGCTGTCTTTCTCAATCAGTTCGCCATTACTGATCACGGCAACCTGATCGCAGATGCGTTTCACCACATCCATTTCATGGGTGATCAGCAGAATAGTGATCCCCAGACGGCGGTTGATGTCTTTCAGTAATTCTAAGATGGAACGCGTCGTTGCTGGATCGAGGGCGCTGGTGGCTTCGTCACACAGCAAAACTTTTGGATTAGTGGCCAGCGCACGGGCAATTGCCACACGCTGCTTTTGTCCACCGGAAAGATTTGCGGGCCAGCTGTCGTGTTTGTCTGCCAGTCCAACCAACTCCAGCAGTTCAGTCACGCGGTTTTTAATCTGCTCGCGTGAGAGATTGCCCAATTCGAGCGGCAGCGCAACGTTACCGGATACGGTACGTGAGTTCATCAAATTGAAGTGCTGAAAGATCATGCCAATCTGACGGCGTGCCAGCGTCAGTTTTGAAGAGGAAAGGGCAGTCAAATCCTGACCATCAACCAGAACGTGCCCTGATGTTGGACGCTCAAGCAAGTTAACGCAGCGGATTAGCGTACTCTTACCGGCACCGGAAGCACCGATGACGCCATAAATCTGTCCCGCAGGCACGTGCAGGCTGACGTTAGAGAGCGCCTGAATGGTACGTGAACCTTGCTGGAACACTTTGGTAATGTTTTCGAGTTTAATCATTAGTTTAATAGTTATCGTGTTGCGTTATCCGTGGTGTATCGGGTTTCACGCGATCGCACTGCGTGAAATTTGGATGGATGTTAAGGCATCCAGACGGCTAAATCAATCGAAGTCATTCAATCTGCCATTCTCTCTATATATGCAATCATGCGATACTGTGCGGCATTATTTGCAGCAGGAGTTTCTACGTGTCGAACAAAGTCCCCGCTATTTTTCTAGATCGTGATGGCACCTTAAATGTCGATCATGGTTATGTTCACGAAATCGATAATTTTGAATTCATCGACGGCACCATTGAAGCGTTACAAGCGCTGAAGAAGATGGGCTATGCACTGGTGCTGGTGACCAATCAGTCCGGTATTGCGCGCGGCATGTTTACTGAAGACCAATTTATGCAACTCACTGAGTGGATGGATTGGTCGCTGGCGGATCGTGATGTCGATCTTGATGGCATCTATTTCTGTCCTCATCTGCCAGATGCAACAGTAGAAGAGTATCGCCAAGTGTGTGATTGCCGTAAGCCGCAGCCCGGTATGCTGCTCTCTGCGCAGAAGCATCTGAACATCGATATGGCTGCTTCTTATATGGTAGGTGACAAAATAGAAGATATGCAGGCAGCGTCGGCGGCAGGTGTGGGTACTAAAGTACTGGTTCGTTCTGGTAAGCCGGTCACTGCTGAAGGGGAAAATGCAGCAGATTGGGTACTTAATAGCCTGTCAGAACTGCCTGGACGCATTAAAAAGGGCTGATTTAGGCGGTTTTGTGCAATTTTCAAGCGAACGAATAAAAACTTGAAAATTGCCCTTGCGCTTCCTCAGAACCTG
>NZ_MLFR01000033.1 GCF_002095475.1 Pantoea rwandensis | reverse complement strand
ATCATCTTTGCGGGAATAGCTCAGTTGGTAGAGCACGACCTTGCCAAGGTCGGGGTCGCGAGTTCGAGTCTCGTTTCCCGCTCCAAATTCGGTTCAGCAGACCTTGTCTGCGAGCCATGAAAAAAGGACCTCAAGGGTCCTTTTTTTACGTCTGTATTTTGCCTTACTGGCGCGCCATCACCAGCTGGCGGTTCAGCACCACAATATCGTCCTCAGAAAAACGCCCAGCATAAAACTGTAGCTTTCCATACGCCTGGAACCACTCCACATAGCTGCGTATTAACGCCAGCCGCGCCTGGAAGGCCTGACGTTCCGCTTGTAGCGCATCGGTGTTGGTGCGTTCGCCTCCTGCCACGCTGCGCCGCATCGCCTGTACTAAATCCTCGCTCTCAGTGACATTCTGCCGCAGTGTACGAATGCGGCTTAAGCTGGTATCGGTGACGCGAAAATACTGTTCCAGCAGGGTCGCAGTGCTGTTGCTGGTGTGCTCCAGTTCATATTGTGCCTGTTCGCGCCGACTATACGCCTGTCGGGCAGTGTAGTAACTGGAACCCCCGTTAAACAGCGGGATGGAAACCTGAATACCAACAGTATTGTCGTAATAGTTCCGCCCCATGTTATCGATGTTGTCCGATTCGATATGCTCTCGTGAGGCGAAAGCACTCACCTTGGGCATAAACTCGCCCTTGGCTTTCTCAATGGTGAGATCGCTGTATTGCACGCTCAGTCGCGCAGCCTGCATCTGCGGGTTTTGCTCGTTGGCATCTTTCAGCAGAGTAGGCAGATCAAGACGTTGCAATGGCAGCAGCCCATGTTGCAGGTTTATCGCCATCAACTGCTGCGGTTGTATGGGCTCGCCTACCAGAGCCGATAGTTCGCCCAATCGATCCTTAAGATCATTTTCGTCTTTAACCAGCTCTGCGCGGGTGGCGCTGATCTGGGCGCGCGTTTCGAGGGTATCAATACGCGTACCTTCGCCGCGATCGATCAGGCGCTGGTTGTCGCGCAGCATATCCTTGTACACCTGCAGCTGGTACTGCGCCAGTTGCAAGGTATCGCGCGCCAGCAGGGCATTGAGATAAGTATCAATCAGGGTCACGGCCTCCTGCTGTACCTGAAGCCGATACTGCACGTCGGCATACTGCGCCTGGGTTTTTCCGATGCGATAAGTGCTGATGGCAGAGTAATCAAATAGCGATTGCTCAATGGTGATGCCGGCACGTTTGCCGTAGAACTTCTCTTTTACCTGGTAATGCTCGTCGGGCAAACCCGCGATACCGGTGCTTTGTGTCATAATTTCTTTCAGATCGGTACGGTTGCGAAGATAGGTAATGGAAGCCTGAGGAAGCAGGGCCGCGCGGGCGATGCCGCTTTCATCTCGGCCGGCATCACGCGCCGCCGTTGCACTTTTGATTTGCGGATCGTTGTACAACATACGGGCATAGGCTTGCGCGAGGTCGAGCGTGTTGCGCGACGTCACGGCGTCGGCGCGTGGCGAGTTTGGCGTATTGTTAAAAAGGGTGGCATGAGCCGGTAAAGCGAGCGCGCTCAAGAGCAAAATAGCCACCGGGCACCTGCGGCTTTTCAGGTGAATACAGGGGATTCCTTTCATTTAATTCTCCGTCATTGCCATCCGGCTGCGATCGCTTAGAGGCTTCAGCAGGTAGCTCATCATTGTGCGCTCACCGGTTTTTACAAAAGCGGTGACTGGCATACCTGGCTGGAGGTTTTTCCCCGGCAGGACTTCACGGCTATGCAAGTTATCCACGTCAATTTCAACGTTGTAGTAGGGTTCACCTTGAGGCGCTTCGATGCGATCGGCGGAGACAATCCGTACGGTGCCTGGGACTTTCGGCGTGCTGGCGACATTAAACGCCATAAACTCCAGATCGACTTTTTGTCCGGCGTGGACTTTATCAATCGAGGCGACCGGCAGGCGCGCCTCTACCTGCAGCGGACGATCGTGCGGCACGATAGCCATCAAATGATCGCCAGCACTCACGACACCGCCTTCGGTGAACACTTTGACATCCGCGACGATGCCGCTAACAGGCGCCACGATCCGCGTGTTGCTGACCTCGTATTCCGCGCTGTCGAGGCGTCCTTGCAGATCGGCACTGCGAGTGCGCGTCTCAGCCAATGCGTTACGCAGATCTTTCTGGTAGTTGTCACGCTGCTCGATCAGCCGTTGCTGAGACTCCATCAACTGGCCTTGCAGGCTGGCTAAACGTCCCTGCTGATCGGCAATCGACCCATTAAGCTGCATATACTGGCGCTCACTCTCCAGCAGGCGATTACGCGCCAGCAGCCCTTCGTCGGCAAGATCGCGTTGATCGTTTAACTGCTGCTGAAACATACCGCGCTGCTGCTGTATCGCGTTTAAGCCCTTACGTAGGCTGTTCAACTGATTGCGGGCACTGGTGAGCGAGGCTTCCAGTCCGCTTAAGGTCGCTTTTTGCGCACTGCGGCGGCTGTCAAACAGCTGCTGCTGCGTTTGGATGATTTCTCCAGAACGCGGTGAGCGATCGTCACGCAGGCGGCTATCAAAGAAGATGGTGGCGAGTCCATCGCGCTCTGCGGTCAGGCGATTTTCACTGGCAATGCTGCTGAGGTACTGAAAGCGTAGGGAATCAAGCTGATTAGCGGGCAGATCCGGTTCCAATTCGACCAGCAGTTGGCCTGCCTGAACCGTATCCCCTTCATGTACCGGGATATGTTTAACTTTGCCACTGGCAACAGGCTGCACCGCTTTGCTGTTACCGCTGACAATCACTTTTCCCTCTAGCGGCAGGCCTGCATCCAGCGACGCCAATGAGGCCCAGGTGAGAAAGCCGACAAAACCGACCAGCACAATCCCCCAGCCAAGACGCACATAATGGCGATTATCGACGGAAAGGAGACCGTCTGTGGGATCAATCAGTTCGCCTGCAACAGGCAGGCTGATAATGGATTTACTGCTCATGCACCCTCCCGGCGCTGGGTAAAGTCGGCACTGCCTGTGCGATTCAACGGCGTGACACGGTTGGTCATATGCGGTGGACGTGCAGCAGGCACCTGCTGTGTCGGGGCGTTGCCGTGCTGGATACGCTGCATCACTTCCGCCGTGGGGCCGAAGTCCGCTTGCGTGCCGTTGTGCAACACCATCAGCTTATCGGCCTGCTTAAGAATGTCGGGTTTATGGGTCACCACCACGCAGGTGATCTGCGCTTGTTTAATCCGTGTAATCACTTGCGCCAGCATGGCGTCACCCGCTTGGTCGAGGTTGGCATTTGGCTCATCCAGCACCACCAGGCGAGGCCGATCGTAAAGCGCTCGCGCGAGCGCCACGCGCTGCCGCTGGCCACCTGAGAGACCCATGCCGTTTTCTCCCAGTTGGGTTTGATAGCCTTCCGGCAGCTGCAGGATCAGCTCATGCACGCCAGCCATTTGTGCGGCATCCATGACTCGGCTGTCATCCATGTCACCAAAGCGGGCGATGTTCTCCGCCACGCTACCTGCAAATAGTTGGACATCCTGCGGAAGGTAGCCGACGCGTGCGCCTAATGCTTCACTGCGCCACTGTGTCATCGGAGCATCATCGAGACGAACACAGCCACGTAGCGGAGACCAGGCGTTAACGAGGCAGCGAGCCAGCGTGCTTTTTCCCGCGCCGGACGAACCGATGATCACCAGGGTTTCACCGGCGGGCAGGGTGAAATCGATGCCACGCAGCACCGGCTGTGTCTGAGTGGGCGGCGCCGCCGTTAAGGACTCGACTTTGAGTGCGCCAGTCGGGCAGGGAAAGTCCATGCCGGATTCCAGCGGTGGGAATTCAGCCAGCAACTGGCTCAGGCGTTTCTCCGCTTCTTTGACACTGCTCCATTGGCGTGAAGCCCCGATCAACTGATCGATAGGTGCCAGGGCACGGCCCAGCAGGATTGAACCCGCAATCATCATGCCGGCGGTCATCTCATGTTGCAGCACCAGCCAAGCGCCCACGCCTAATGCCAGAGACTGGATAGTCAGGCGCAGGCCCTTGTTCCAGCCCTGAATCGCCGACATGCGGGCGCTGGCCAAATTTTGTTCGCGGACATAGCCCAAATGTTGCGTGGCCCAGCGCTGGCGCAGATGCGCCAGCATGCCCATACCGGCAATCACCTCGGCATTACGCAGGTTGGCGCTGGCATCGCGGCGTGAAGTCATCGCCAGACATCCGGCTTGCTGCAGATGTGGGCGCGTCATACGTTCATTGAGCCAGCCGACAAACATCAAAATGGCTGTTCCGGCGAGCGCAAAACAGCCCAGCAACGGGTGAAACATAAACATCACCAGCAAATAGACCGGGAACCAGGGGGCATCAAACAGGGCAAACAGCGACTGACCTGTAGCGAACTGGCGGAGCTGCTGCAAATCTTCCAGTGGCTGAGCGGCGTTGAGTTTGCCGCTTTTCAGGTTGGCGCTGAAGGCCGCGTCATAGACGCGTGGCGCCAGTGTGCGGTCAAAGCCAGTGCTCAGGCGGAGTACTACCAAGCTGCGTACCCACTCCAGTGCGCCCAGCAGGGCATACATCATGATCACCATCAGTGAGAGCATCAGCAGCGTCATGGTGTTGTTGGAGGTTAAGACCCGATCGTAGACCTGGAGCATGTAGAGCGCCGGGGCCAGCATCAGGAGATTAATTACCCCGGAGAAGACGCCAATATGGATGAAACTGCGTTTATAGCTCAGCAGGGCGCGAGCAAGCTCGCCGCGCGCCTGATCTGCCAGCCGGGCATTGCCTGTTGTCATGTTACGTTAGCCTTGTTCCCCATGAAGTCGGGGCAACGAATACGGCCTGCGGCTTCTGTTTGCAGGCGATGTGGCAAACCGCTACACTCCGCGATTGCCGGAAAGTGAGGCCTGGCGCTGGAACGCCAAGCCTCGCCGCTGAAGGGCTTAACATTCATGCAGCTTCAACACTGCGTTGAAATTAGCCCGTCAGTGACGTCAGGTTTTCTGGCACCCTATCAGGCTGCATGCAGTAACTCGTGAGAGGTTTCTGCCTGCGCCACTGCTGCAGTGGTCACGCCACTCGCACTGCTTGCCTGGGCGTAGTAATTGATCGATACGCCAGAACCGGCCAGCGCAGTTTGAATATGCGCGTAGGTGTCGGTGATATCAGAACCTTTCGACTCAAGGTATTTATCCAGCACGTACTCAAAGGCTTGAGTGCTGGTGCTGTCGAAGGTCAGATCGTAGATGATGGCGGCATTCAGTGAGCTACTATCAAACAATGCAGCGTTGGACAAAAGACTGGCAAAGGTGCCGGTCACGGCAATCGCCGAGTTGCCGTTTGCTACGCCAAATTCATGCTGCGCAACATAATCTACCGCGACATTAAAGCCAGTCACTTTAATCAATGGCGCGGAGCTAAGGAATGATGTCAGAGTTGATGATGCGGGTGCGGCACCGTGATCCGTGGCTGGAGTCGTCCCCAGAGTCAGGGTATTCAGTGCGCCACTGGTATTGAATTCATATTTGCCATTTCCGTTACTGTCGGTGGTGGTCCAGTTGAATCCATTGGTAGAGGTCAGTACGTATTTACCCCCCCCAGCAGCGGGTGTGGTGTGATTAACCCCTTGGCCAGCATAAATGGTGAAGGGATAGGGGCTGTTAGTCCCCGCTTGATAGCTAGCAGCCCCGGTATGATAAACCCCACTGGTATCCTTGATTGACCCTAAATAAGCGGGGTTATTGGTGTTGATGTTGGTTTGGTCGAAGTTGTTACGCCAGGTAGTGACATCGGTCTGTAAAGACATACTGCTTACTCCTTTTGTGATGGGCCAGGTACCATCCTGACCCTGATTTCTTCAAGTTAACTTGCTCAAGTTTCTGGTTTTAAAAGCGATATTCCAAATTGGCGGTTAAGGTTCGGCCGGGGTAGAAGTTGTAGCCCATACTGGTGGTGGTACCGTCCATCTGATTGGTCAGATTGGCGAGATAAACGCCCAGTTTGAGATCGTCGGTGACTTTGTAATTCGCAAAAAGGTCGACTTTGAATGTTTTTGGCCATAGGTTGGCGGTAATCCAGCCATCATGATCGGGCAGTGATTGCTGTGAGTTCTCTTCTGCTGCCGAACCCGGCTGAGCATCTTTGACATACCAATAAGCGGCGCGCTGTTTGCCACGGTAGATAAGGGTTGCGCCCAGCTCCAATTGGCCATGATAAGGAGTGATCGCCGCGGTGAGACTGCCACGGATCGGCTCAATCTGGCTGGTTTCCATCCAGTTCCAGCCGGAGTAACAGCTCTGTCCACCATTTCCGCTACCGCGCGTAATCGTGGTAGTGCCGTCATCGGCAATGCTTTGGGTGTAATAGTTACCGCTGGGTGAATTCGCGCTGCACATTTTATTGTCGTGACGCAGTGGCACCGTCAAATTGCTGCGGATATAAAACAGTGGTTGCTGATAGGCGAGATTAAATTCAAATCCTTGGCGAATTACCGCGCTGAGATTATTAACACTGCCGACACTTTGTCCGGCACTGCCGCCATTTTCACCAATAATATCGTTGCTCATCCACAGTGGACCGTAGCCGATATAGTCTTTGATGCGGTTGCGGTAGAAGCCTACCCCGGCGCTGAAATCATCGGACTCGGTAAACAAGGCAGGGCGATGATAATTGAGCCCTAATTGTAGAGAGAGATTTTTTTCAGGCTTCAAATCAGGGTTGGCAACAAAGGCTTGGCGCATCCAGGCCCCGGATATGTACATCTCACCGCTGGAAGGCGCACGTTCACCATAACCTAATGAAGCATAAGGGGTGAGCCCAGTGCCCGGCAGGGTATACTGGACCGCTAAGTTGCCGGACTTGAGATTGTAATGATGCTTCTGGTTATCCGTCACCCAGCGCGTGTAGCCATTACTGTTGCTGGGGTCAATCTTAACTGCATCGGTTGCAGCGGTGAGTTCTTCGAGGGCTTTTTCCGTGGCATCCGCATAGCTGTCACCCGCACTAATGTACTTGTCTATTAACGGTTGGAACCCTGTAATTGTGCCACCCTTGCCGATATTCCCGCTGAGATAGCGAGGTGAATAAACATCCATTGCCACGTGCTGGAACCCGACTCCGGCGCTAATTTGTAGCGGGCCATCGTCGTCGGTGCTGAGATTAAGGGCGAGGCTTTGGGTGATAGTGCGCGAGTCGGTGTCCCATTTAGGCACCACATAGGTCAGACCCCATTGTGCATATTGTTTCTGCAGCGCATCTTCTTCAGAAAGGCTATCAACAGTTTTCTTTTCCCGGCGCAATTCTGCGCCTGCATCCAGTCGCCAGTTGCCCACCACCGGCAGTGAGAAATGACTGCTGTTAGCCAGCTTGATGCCATTGGACTGGTTATCGACGTCATAATGCAGCGGTTGGTTATAAGCGTAGGAACCACTAATACCAAGCCAGCCCTGCTTTCTTCTCTGCTGCTCGTGGTAAATCTGAATACTGGGGTTAATAAGGTCAGAAAATTCACCCTGATATTTCAGGCTGATCACACGGCTATCCAGCTCATTTTTCACCGACCACGGAGCACCGAACCATTCCGCTTCAGTGCCATTATTAGACGCTTTAATTTGCGGTTTTTGATCGCTTTCAAAACGCGAGTGGCTGGCTGAGGCGAACAAATCCAGACTTTGGTTGAATTCGTCGTTGAAGTAATGTCGCAGGCGGAGCATTTGTGAATCTGCTGTCCGCTCAGTGCCTTTTAACGCACCGGATTTAGCTGCCTGTTTTAGCCATTGCAAGCGCTGAGGTGTCAGCATGCAATTGTTCAGGCCATCCTGAAAACCGCCAGAGACGCCTGTAATGCCACCGTAGCGGCAGTTTTCGGCCGAATTGTAATAGGTGTTTTGATCATCATAGAACTGCAGATTGGTCGCGTGAAACCCATTAAGCATCTCACCTTGATTGAAATTGCTACCCACGCTGTAAGCATCATTTTTGCTGCGTGATACGCCGAGCAGTACATCCCAGCTTTCATCGCGCCCAGCAAGGAAGGCAGCACCCGAAGGTTTTTGCCCGTTGGCATACTCACTGAAACCCGTTGAGCCGCGCACCATACCGCCGAGCGATTTGCCAGGGCGCAACACATCGTCCATATCCAGGTAGCGGAAATTAACGCTGCCTCCAAGACTGCCGAGCGTGCCGGTGGAGGTATTCACGCCGCGCATGACATCAATTGATTGCAGGAACAGTGGCTCAACATAGATTGAACCGGTTTGACCGATATCTCTCGTAAAAGCGGTGAAGTTTTGTGAAATGCCTTCAAGTTGTTGTGAAACACGACCATAGCCCGCCACGCCTTGAATGCCAATCGACACATCTGGACGCGCATACAAGCTGTTCATCGAGGTGCCGGAGATCTGATCCACCACGTCACTCAGGTGACTGGCATTGCGGCGTTCCAGGTCTTTTTTGTTGGCACCGGCGTTCAGCATGGTTTTGGGTGGTGGTGCAGCAGGTTTACTACCCGTCACGGTGAGGGTATCTGCTGAAGTCGGCTTGGCGTCCGCTTCGGTGGTGGTGGTCTGCTGCGCCAGCGTCTGTGCGCTGGAAAATGACATCAAGATCAACAACGTAATCTTGGAGAGCGTGCCGGTGTATCTGGCCGCGTTACGATCCCAAATCATGTCGGTATCAGCCTGTTAAAAAGGAAACAATCCCTTATGTTTTTTATGAGTATGCGAATGATAATGATATTGATAAGTATTTCGTTTTTATCTCGCACATGTCCGGCGTTTGGATTCAGAAAAGGAGAGTTGCAATCGTAAAAGCGGCTCAACCAATCAAGGTTTATCTGAATACATTTTCTGCAGGTGCCAGGATGCTATGAGAAGAACAAAATATCGGCTACCGCATTCCAGACAAAACTTGTCAATTTCGGAAATATTTTTACATTAAAATTACGGTGGGATGACAAATTGCAACCATTTTTAAGTGAGTTCTCTGCAAATCGCCGCAAGAAGTGAAAGGCTATTCCTCAGGTAAATGCCCGTTCGCCCACTTTTTGGGTGCGATGCCAAATTGATTCCGGAACACTTTACTGAAGTGGCTGACATTGGCGAATCCTACGGCCTGCGCCGTTTCTGTCACATTGGATCCCGAGGAGAGCATGCCCAGCGCGACATCCAGACGGATGCGCGTTAAAGACTCGTGGACAGTGGCGCCGTATAACGCATTAAAGCCCGCCTGCAGACGCTTTTCATTCAGCCCAACTGCATCGGCCAGTGACTGCACGCTCCATGTTTCCTGATGACGGTCTTCGAGCATGGCACGCGCTTGCAGTAAACGCAGCCGGTCCGAGGGGACAGCACGCAGCGTTGAAGCATTACCGTGCTCACGGGAACACTTATCTAGCACCGCCGCAATGGCTTCGCTAACTTTGGCACAGAGAAAAACATTTCTCGCTTTATCATCAAGATAGCGGCACTGGCTGATTTCAGCCGCTAAACGTTGCAGTCCGCTAAAGATGGGCATTTGCGCTACGCTGGCGTTGATGTGTGGCATCCCGCCCAGGATGGATTTCATGTATTTCAACACGTCATCCATGCTGAGACCGGTCATGCCGTCTAGCGCGTCGGGTGTCAGGTGAATATTGACCAGACGAAACTCGGGTTCAGGGGTAAGCGTATCCCATCCTGACACCTGTTCACCGGTGGCAGTGAGGCTGACGCACCCAGCATTCAGCCGGAAGGTCTCTCCATTATCAAAGCCCGCCTCGATACAGCCGCGTAAAAGAATGCTCATCGACAGAGAAGCGCTACCCTCGACTTTAAAGGTCCAGGCGTCATCCGGGCGTCCATTCATAAAGCAAATATTCACACCGGGGCGTGGTTGTTCCATTTGTATAATACGCGCCCAGCTCTCGGGAAGGGCTTGCTGAGTCACTTGGGCGGGATTGTGGCGCGAGGTATCCATCGCACTCCTTGCTGTGTCTGCCATAACATTTTCCCTGTCGTGCATATCGCTGATGTTAGCGTGCGGCGTTATTTTTATTGTAAATGATTATCATTATTGATAATAACAGTGGGAGAAGTGATGACAAGCAATTATCAACCCATTCTTTTCTGCGGATTTAATGGATTTTAAGCCCTAACTTGAGCTGAATATGGGCCTGTTAACCACAACTGGCCAATAAGGTTTTCGCCGTGAAAAGCACAATGAGGATAGAGGACAGGCGCTAAAAAATACGCGATAGGGCTTGCCATCACCGGCAAATCAGTCCACAATAGCGACCTTTCCGGCATTTCATGCGGTAAATTCTATAAAAATCAATGAGTTAGGTATATTTTTTGCTTTCCAGGTAAAAATTCTCTTTTGCCGTTTGGTTTGAAAATTATCCACAGCGTAACCGCTATTCTGCCTTGCTACTCTTGCCATTTTACAAAATTTCGTAAACAGACTTATCCACAGCTTTGCATTGATGCAATTAAGCTAAATCCAGCTTTATTTATTTACATTATTTAAGTAAGTAATTGAATTTATTGAATAATATTTTATTTCGAAATGTGGAAATAATGCATTGCAACTGCTATGACAGTTGAATGACAACAAGTTTTTATTTTTATGCACAGCATGTGGAAAAGGTTTTAGCGCATAACCTTTGTTATTTTTTGTTCAGGCATCACGCGGCAATCCTTTCTCGATTACCCGTACCAGCCTTTTTTGCTGCGCAAGCTGGACTTCAATTGCATTTTCACTGCGTTTTTGCCGCTGTTGGCTGATTGCCCAATGAATATGTTCATCCAGCATCGGATGTTCACCCTGCCGCAACTTGAGTGTCTCAATGATCTCCGCACGATAAGGCGCATTCCCTAACGCCACTGCCACATTTCTCAACCAGCGCAGATGCCCAATACGTCGTATTGCGGAGCCTTCTGTGACACGCAAAAATTTCGCCTCATCCCATTTGAACAAGTCGATCAACGCAGGTGCGTGAAGAACGGCGCGGGGGGAAAAATCTTCTTCATCCGTCAGTTGGCCATAGCGATTCCACGGGCAAATCAGCTGGCAATCATCACAGCCATAAATCCGATTACCAATCATTGGGCGGAACTCTTCTGGAATCGCGCCTTCCAATTCGATGGTGAGATAAGAGATACAGCGGCGTGCATCCACGACATAAGGTTCAACAATGGCGGATGTTGGGCAAATGGTGATGCAGGCGACACAGCGCCCGCATTGTTCTTCTTGGGGGTTATCAACCGGCAATGGCAGGTCAATCAGCAGTTCGCCGAGGAAGAACCACGAGCCTGCTTCACGGTTCAGAATCAGGGAATGTTTGCCGGTCCAGCCCAATCCTGCTTTAACCGCAATCGGGCGTTCAAGAATCGGGGCGGAATCAACAAACGGGCGGAAATTAAGTTCGCCACAGTGTTCCTGGATCATTTCCCCGAGCTTTTTCAGTCGATTGCGCAATACTTTGTGATAATCGCGGCCCAGCGCATAGCGACTGACGTAGCCCAACTGCGGGTTCTTTAAGGTGCTAGCAAAAGCGGCTTTCGCGGGAAGGTAATTCATACGCACGCTGATCACGCGCAATGTGCCGGGCAGAAGTTCATGTGGGCGAGCACGCATCATGCCGTGACGCGCCATCCAATCCATCTCTCCGTGATACTGCTTTTCCAGCCAGGCTTGAAGTTTAGGTTCTTCGGCGCTGAGATCGGTATCGCAAATACCAACCTGCTGAAAGCCGAGTTCGCGCCCCCACTGTTTTATCTGTTGGGCAAGCTGTTGAAGATCGAGAGGGTATGACATGAGAAACCAGGAAGTTGAACCAAACGCACGCAGTTTATCACACTCTGTCTGGCCTGCGCAGGCGATGAGGAAACTGGAGCGTGATGCTGCTGACAGCTTGGGTGTCACGCTGTATGAACTGATGCAGCGTGCTGGACAGGCGAGTTATGAGCTGGTGCGAGCGCTGTGGCCGCAGGCGCAACATTGGCTGATATTGTGCGGTCATGGCAACAATGGCGGCGATGGATATGTCGTGGCGCGGCTTGCGCAGGCGGCCGGCCTGAATGTCACCTTGCTGGCTTGTGTCGGCAACAAGCCTTTACCTGAAGAAGCACGGCTGGCGCAGGAGGCTTGGCTGGCAGCGGGGGGAGTTATTCACGCTTCTGAAGCAGCATGGCCAGAACAGATTGATGTGATTGTGGATGCGCTACTGGGCACAGGTATCAATCGCGCCCCTGCTGCTCCCTATGATTATCTGATTGAATTAACTAATGCGCATGCTGCCCCCGTTCTGGCCATTGATATCCCATCAGGTCTTGATGCCGCTACCGGCACCACGCCCGGCAGCGCCGTTGTTGCCGATCACACGCTCAGCATGATCGCGTTAAAACCGGGTCAATTGACCGGTAAAGCGCGTGATCACGTGGGCCAATTGCATTGTGACCTGCTGGGTTTAGGTGGCTATCTTGCTGGGGAGGAGGCTCCCCTCTCGCGCTACGATGCACAGGATCTGACTCACTGGCTGAAACCGCGCCACGCGACCTCGCACAAAGGCGATCACGGCCGCCTGTTAGTCATCGGTGGCGATACGGGCACCGCGGGTGCCATCCGCATGACGGGGGAGGCGGCACTTCGCAGCGGTGCCGGGCTTGTGCGCGTGCTGACACATGAAGATAATATCGGCCCGATTCTCACTGCGCGGCCGGAGCTCATGGTCGAAACCTTGAGTGAAAAATCGCTGGAGCACGCGCTGGAATGGGCTGGTGTCATCGCCATCGGACCGGGGTTAGGGCAACGCGATTGGGCCCATCAGGCCTTGAAGAAGGTTGCGACCAGTGAAAAGCCGATGCTTTGGGATGCTGATGCACTCAACCTGCTGGCAATCAATCAGGATTACCGTCAGAATCGCATTATTACGCCGCACCCCGGCGAAGCGGCACGTTTATTAGGTGTGAAAACCGCTGAAATCGAACGTGATCGCTTGCACGCCGCGCAGACCTTGGCGAAACAATATGGTGGCGTGGTGGTGCTAAAAGGCGCTGGCACCATTGTGGCTAGCGCGGCGGGTGAAATGGCGATTGCTGATGTGGGTAACGCGGGCATGGCGTCAGGTGGTATGGGCGATGTGCTGACCGGCATCATTGCGGCCCTGATCGGGCAAAAACTAAATTTATTTGAGGCAGCCTGCGCGGGCTGTGTCGCTCATGGGGCAGCAGCCGATGCCGTTGCCCGGCAGCGCGGGACGCGAGGCATGTTAGCCACTGATTTGTTCGAACTGCTGTGGCAGTTTGTTAATCCAGAGATGATCCAACAATAAAGCATGAAGACCTGTGTTATTCCTTTGCCCGATGAGGCAGCAACCCTGAATCTGGGTGCGCAACTGGCGCGCGTATGCAGTAGCGCGGCGGTGATCTATCTTTATGGCGATCTTGGTGCCGGTAAAACCACTTTTAGTCGCGGCTTTTTGCAGGCGCTGGGCCATCAGGGCAATGTCAAAAGCCCAACTTATACGCTGGTTGAGCCGTACGAGATCGGTTCACGCACGCTGTACCACTTCGATCTTTATCGCCTTGCCGATCCCGAAGAGCTGGAGTTCATGGGGATTCGCGACTATTTCAGCGGCGATGCCCTTTGCTTGGTGGAGTGGCCGCAGCAGGGCACTGGCGTGTTGCCGGAGCCCGATCTGGCGCTGACGCTACGTTATGTGGATACGGCACGTGAAGCGGAAATCAGTGCCGCTTCTGCCATGGGGGAAACCTTGTTACAACAGTTCCAGCAAGGCAGGGAGCAGGCATGATTTCATGGATGAAAGGGATTTTGCTGGCGGCACTCTGTCTCTTCTCTGCCTCGACGCTAGCAGCCACACTGTCTGACATTAAAGTCGAGAACGGTGACAGCCAGGCGAAAGTGACACTGAGCTTCAACGGCCAACCTGTGTATGGTTTTTTTCCGTTACACAACCCTAGTCGCGTGGTGCTGGATATTCGCCAGAGCGGTGCGATTAAAGGCTTACCTCTCAATTTTAGCGGCGAGAATATCGTTCAGCGTATTCGTAATAGCCAGCCGAAAGACAAACAGAGCATTCGTCTGGTATTCGAACTGACGCAAGCGGCAAAAACCCGTGCAACCACACAACGTGACGGCAACCTATATCGCGTTGTGTTCACCATTCAGGGTACGCAACCCGTGCGCCGTAGCGCCGCTGCAGCGCCAGTCACGACGGCACGCCAAAGCGAAACGCCTGTGAGCCAGGCTAATCCTTTTAATGCAAATCCGGTCACCACGGTGTCGAACAGCAACACCACTGTGCATCCGGGTGGGGCGGTGACTCGCAACGACCAGGTGATCGTGGCGATTGATGCCGGTCATGGCGGCCAGGATCCCGGTGCATCGGGCCAGCACGGCCTGCATGAGAAAAATGTCACTATTGCCATTGCGCGCAAACTTAAAGCGTTAATGGATCCGGACCCCATGTTCAAACCAGTCTTGACGCGTAACGGTGACTACTTCATTTCAGTGATGGGCCGTTCAGAGGTGGCGCGTAAAGAGAATGCCAACCTGCTGGTCTCCATTCACGCCGATGCCGCGCCAAACCATTCTGCGACCGGTGCATCGGTCTGGGTACTGTCAAACCGTCGTGCGAACAACGAAATGGCCAACTGGCTGGAGCAGAAAGAGAAGCAGTCTGAACTGCTGGGTGGTGCCGGGGATTTACTGGCGAACAGCCAGGCCGATCCCTACCTAAGCCAGGCGGTGTTGGATTTGCAATTCGGCCACTCTCAGCGCGTAGGCTATGACGTCGCGGTAAAAGTATTGCAGCAACTACGCGGTGTCACACCGTTACACAAACGTTTACCGGAGCATGCCAGCCTTGGCGTGTTGCGTTCCCCGGATATCCCTTCTTTACTGGTTGAGACTGGCTTTATCAGTAACGCGGCGGAGGAGCGGCTGCTTGGCAGTAGCGCGTATCAGGAGAAAATTGCTCAGTCGATTTATAAAGGACTGCGTAACTATTTCCTCGCGCATCCGCTGCAATCCATCCCAAAGGAGGAAAACCGGCCGCTGGACAGCGCACCAGCGGTTAGCGTTGCCAGCAACCCGGCAACCGGCACGGTGCAATATACAGGCGCTACACAGCGCCATACGGTGACACGAGGCGAAACGCTCTCTGGCATCGCCGCAAAATATGGCGTCAGCATGGCGACATTACGCGATCTCAACAGTTTGAAACGCGATGTGGTTTGGGTTGGCCAACGTTTGAAGGTGCCAGCAAAATCCGGTGTTAGCGTTACGGCCGCGAGCCGCCCAGCGCGACATAAAGTGGTACGCGGTGATTCGCTCACCGGCATTGCCGCCCATTATGGCGTTAGCCCGAAAGCCATCATGCAGGCAAACAATATGAAGTCGAGCAATGTGATGTTGGGGCAAAATTTAAAGATTCCGCAATCCTGATTGCTGGCTCTTCGGAGCCAGCCCGCTACAAGGATCACCACCATGCCAATACAGATTTTACCCCCGCAGCTGGCGAACCAGATTGCCGCAGGCGAAGTGGTTGAGCGTCCTGCATCGGTTGTAAAAGAGCTGGTGGAAAACAGTCTTGATGCCGGTGCCACGCGCATCGACGTGGATATCGAAAAAGGCGGCGCAAAGCTCATTCGCATCCGCGATAACGGCTGTGGCATTGCTAAAGCGGAGCTGGCGATGGCACTCGCGCGCCATGCCACCAGCAAAATTTCCTCACTGGATGATCTGGAGGCGATTGTTAGCCTCGGTTTCCGCGGCGAAGCGCTTGCCAGTATCAGCTCGGTTTCCCGTCTGACGCTCACCTCACGTACTGCTGAACAAAACGAAGCCTGGCAAGCCTATGCGGAAGGGCGTGATATGAATGTCACGGTTAAACCTGCAGCCCATCCGATAGGTACCTCGCTCGAAGTGCTGGATTTATTCTACAACACCCCAGCGCGCCGCAAATTTATGCGTACCGAAAAGACTGAATTCACTCATATTGATGAAGTGGTTCGCCGCATCGCGCTGGCCCGCTTTGACGTGGCGATATCGCTCACGCACAACGGCAAACTGATGCGGCAGTACCGCGCGGTGGATCAGGATGCTCAGCGAGAGCGTCGGCTCGGCGCCATCTGCGGTACCACATTTATGCAGCATGCACTGCGCATTGACTGGCAGCATGACGATCTGGCATTACGCGGCTGGGTGGCCGATCCGGCGGGTTCACGTCAGGTTACCGATCTACAATACTGCTACGTAAATGGCCGTATGATGCGTGACAAGCTGATCAACCACGCCATCCGCCAAGCCTATCAGACGCAACTTGGCGATGATCAACAACCGGCTTATGTGTTGTATCTGGAAATTGATCCTCATCAGGTGGATGTGAATGTACACCCCGCCAAGCATGAAGTGCGCTTTCACCAGTCGCGATTAGTGCATGACTTTATCTGGCAGGGCGTGATGAGTGCACTGCAGGCCAGCCGTGCGGCGGCATTACCGATCGCGCATGCAGAAGAGCCGATCCCACAGTGGCAGCCGGAAAATCGCCAAGCAGCGGGGGCAAATCACTTCGCACAGCCCGCCAGCACACCGCGCCAGAGCGGTGGTGCGACCACGAGCGGCGCGCAAGCAGGTTGGCAAAGCAAAGAGCCGGTTTATCGCGCACGTGAAGGGGCCGCTTATCAGCAACTGATGAAAACACCAGTGGTTGAAGCGCCACGGGATGTTACTCCCCCCTCGAAGCCTGCTGCCCGGCAAGCTGACGTGCGAGAAGCGCCACTGGCTGCGCATGCACAGAGCTTTGGTCGCGTGTTAAGCGTAATACAGGAACGCTATGCGCTGCTGGAACGAGGCACGCAGTTGCAGCTTCTTTCGCTGAGTGTGGCTGCGCGCTGGTTAAAACAGGCCCAGTTACAACCGGGAGAAGAGGGGCTAAAGCCTCAGCCATTGTTGATCCCCGTGCGGCTGAAAATAGCCAAAGAAGAGTTAAATATTATTGAGTCTCAAGCCGCGCTGTTGGGCTTGATGGGCATTGATTTACAACGAGAAGGTCAGCATGTGACCCTACGCGCTGTGCCTTTACCGTTACGAACACAAAATTTACAAATCTTGATTCCAGACCTGTTAGGCTATCTCGCCCGGCAGCAAGAGGTTTCTGCATCCTCACTGGCCCAATGGCTGGCAAGACGGGATGATGCAGAAACAGCGAACTGGAATCACTCGCAGGCGATTGCACTGCTGACAGAGCTGGAACGGCTTTGTCCGCAACTGCTGAAGTCGCCGCCTTCAGGTCTGTTACAGACCATTGAGATTGAGAGCGCGATTAACGCGTTGAAGCATGAGTGAACTAAACCAGGCTGGCCGGCCAAAGGCAATTTTTTTGATGGGGCCTACAGCTTCCGGAAAGACGGCATTAGCCATTTCGTTGCGTCAGCAACTTCCGGTTGAACTAATCAGCGTTGACTCTGCCTTAATCTATCGCGGGATGGATATTGGCACGGCGAAACCGTCGGCTGAAGAGTTAGCACTGGCGCCCCATCGTTTGCTGGACATTCGTGACCCGGCGGAAGCGTATTCCGCTGCAGAGTTTCGTCGCGATGCTCTGGCAGAAATGGCGGAGATTACCCAACAGGGTAAGATTCCGCTGCTTGTTGGTGGAACCATGCTCTACTTCAAGGCGTTGCTTGAAGGATTGTCGCCGTTGCCCTCGGCCGATCCCGACGTGCGCCAGAGGATAGAGCAAATGGCGGCGGAGAAGGGGTGGGAAGCCCTGCACCGCCAACTGTGTGAAATCGATCCGGTCGCGGGTAGTCGTATTCATCCGAATGATCCGCAGAGACTTTCGCGAGCACTGGAAGTTTTTTTTATTTCGGGTAAAACTTTAACGGAACTGACAAAAACATCCGGCGAAGCGTTACCCTACGACGTGTACCAGTTTGCTATCGCTCCGGCGAGTCGTGAACTGATACATCAACGCATTGCGTTGCGTTACGACCAGATGCTAGCGTCAGGATTTGAAGCGGAGGCTCGTGAACTGTTTGCACGAGGTGATTTGCATACGGACATGCCTTCCATTCGTTGTGTAGGTTATCGCCAGATGTGGTCTTATCTTTCTGGTGAAATCGATTACGACGAAATGGTTTATCGGGGAATTTGCGCCACCCGGCAGCTCGCTAAACGCCAGATGACTTGGTTACGTGGCTGGCCTAACGTCCACTGGTTAGACAGTGACGAGCCAGAATTAGCCCGTAATGCGGTGCTTCAGGTAGTTAGTGCGTAGCAGGGATGATTGTGTACAATTGGTCCGTTATCGTGCGCAAATTTTTACGCAGTTTTTCTGAACCACGGTTCTTAAAGTAACAAACAACAAGCATATAAGGAAAAGATAGAATGGCTAAGGGGCAATCATTACAAGACCCGTTTTTGAACGCATTGCGTCGTGAACGTGTACCGGTTTCGATCTATTTGGTGAATGGTATTAAGCTGCAAGGACAAATTGAATCCTTTGATCAGTTCGTCATTCTGTTGAAAAACACGGTTAGCCAGATGGTGTATAAGCACGCCATCTCTACAGTGGTTCCTTCTCGTCCGGTTTCGCACCACAGTAACAACCCGGGCGGTAGCGGTGGTAGCAGCAATTACCATCATAGCGGAAGCAACCAGGGCGCTCAGTCGCAGCCACAACAAGACGGCGATAACGCAGAATAATTTTGCGATGCCGTAAAGCCAGGGCTGGGGAGCGTAAACGTTTTCCTGTCCTGGTTATTTTATTTTAGCGAGGTTATAGCTTGTTTGACCGTTATGATGCCGGTGAGCAGGCCGTACTGGTACACATCTGGTTCTCCCAAGACAAAGAGCTGGAAGATTTGCAGGAGTTCGAAACTCTTGTCTCTTCTGCGGGCGTCGAAGCGCTGCAAGTGATAACTGGCAGCCGTAAAGCGCCACATCCCAAATATTTTGTCGGTGAAGGAAAGGCAGTTGAAATTGCCGATGCGGTGAAAGCGAGTGGAGCATCGGTCGTGTTATTCGATCATGCCTTATCGCCTGCCCAAGAACGAAATCTCGAGCGCGTGTGCGAATGTCGTGTTGTCGATCGCACCGGCTTAATTCTGGATATTTTTGCCCAGCGCGCCCGTACCCATGAGGGTAAATTACAGGTCGAGCTGGCACAGTTGCGCCATATGGCAACCCGTTTGGTGCGTGGATGGACGCACCTTGAGCGCCAGAAAGGCGGTATTGGTCTGCGTGGTCCAGGTGAAACTCAGCTGGAAACGGACCGCCGTTTGTTGCGTAATCGCATTAGTCTCATCCTTTCCCGCCTCGAGCGTGTAGAGAAGCAGCGTGATCAAGGTCGACAAGCACGCGCCAAAGCGGACGTGCCAACGGTCTCGCTGGTGGGTTACACCAACGCCGGTAAATCCACGCTCTTTAACGCCATAACGTCTGCTGATGTTTACGTAGCAGATCAGTTATTTGCCACACTGGATCCCACATTACGTCGGCTAAATGTGGCCGATGTCGGTCAGGTGGTACTGGCAGATACGGTGGGTTTTATCCGTCATTTGCCCCATGACCTAGTGGCGGCTTTTAAAGCCACATTGCAAGAAACGCGTCAGGCGACGCTATTACTGCACGTGATTGATGCTGCCGATTTACGCGTTAACGACAATATTGAAGCCGTGAATGAAGTGCTGGCAGAAATCGAATCTGATGAAATACCAACGCTGTTGGTGATGAATAAGATCGATATGTTGGATGGCTTTGTGCCGCGCATCGATCGTGATGAAGAGAACAAACCCACTCGCGTGTGGCTTTCCGCTCAGAGTGGTGAAGGTCTACCCTTACTTTGGCAGGCGCTGTCTGAGCGTTTGGCCGGAGAAATTGCGCAGTATGATTTACGTCTGCCGCCGGAAGCGGGCCGCTTGCGCAGCCGCTTCTATCAGCTGCAGGCGATTGAGAAAGAATGGAATGAAGATGATGGTTATGTTGGTTTGCATGTGCGAATGCCGATTGTTGACTGGCGTCGTTTGTGTAAGCAGGAGCCATCATTAGCCAGTTATATTGTTTGATATTGCCCTAACGCCTTTACCCAACTGATTGAAAAGTGTTGTGACAATTGCTGTAAGCCGCAGATAAGCAGGTTTTGACCGACTATTTCGGATTTCAGCAAGGCGGCAACTGAGTGAATCTCCGGGAGCTTACGTCAGTAAGTGACTGGAGTGAACGAAGACAGCCAACGCAGCTGCAATTCGAAAGAAGAAGGGTAAAAAACGTAAATACAATAAATGGAGTAGAGACATGGCGTGGAATCAGCCCGGAAATAACGGACAGGACCGCGACCCGTGGGGAAGCAGCAATAATCAAGGCGGCAACTCTGGGGGAAATAAGGGAGGGCGCGAGCAGGGGCCTCCTGATCTGGATGATATCTTCCGTAAGCTGAGTAAAAAACTCGGCGGACTGGGCGGTGGCAAACAGAGTGACAACAATGGTCAGCGCGGCGGTGGTAGCGGTGGCAAACTGGTTGGCATCGTTGCTGTAGCCGCAGTAGTCATCTGGGCTGCCAGCGGTTTCTACACCATCAAAGAAGCGGAACGTGGCGTGGTAACTCGCTTCGGCAAATTCAGCCATCTGGTTGAGCCGGGCCTGAACTGGAAGCCGACCTTTATCGATCAAGTCCGTGCTGTCAACGTTGAAGCCGTGCGTGAATTGGCGGCTTCTGGCGTGATGTTGACTTCAGACGAAAACGTGGTGCGCGTTGAAATGAACGTGCAGTACCGTGTGACCGATCCTGAACGCTATCTGTATGCGGTGACGAGCGCTGACGACAGCCTGCGCCAAGCCACCGACAGTGCGCTGCGCGGTGTCATTGGGCGTTCCACCATGGATCGTATCCTGACGGAAGGCCGTACTGTTGTGCGTAGCGAAACCCAGCGTGAGCTTGACGAAACTATTCGTCCTTACAACATGGGTATCACGCTGCTTGACGTGAACTTCCAGGCGGCGCGTCCACCGGAAGAGGTGAAGGCTTCGTTTGATGATGCCATCGCGGCGCGTGAAAACCGCGAGCAGTACGTGCGTGAAGCCGAAGCCTACTCGAATGAAGTGCAGCCCCGTGCGAACGGTCAGGCGCAGCGTATTCTTGAAGAAGCCCGCGCATACAAAGAACGTACCGTGTTAGAAGCACAGGGTGAAGTGGCCCGCTTTGCGTTGCTGCTGCCTGAATACAAAGCCGCTCCACAAATCACCAAAGAGCGTTTGTATATCGAAAGCATGGAACGTGTGCTCAGTCATACTCGCAAAGTATTGGTTAACGACCGTGGTAACAGCCTGATGGTGCTGCCACTGGATCAACTGATGCGTGGTGGCCAGGCTTCTGGTAATCAAGGCGGTCAGAAAAATACCAATTTGATGAAGTTGCCATCGTCTGGCAACACTGCCAACAACGATGATTCTTCATCCTACAGTCCAAGCAGCATCATGGACCAGCGTCGCGCCAATGCGTTACGCAACGATACCCAGCGCGCAGGGAGGGAGTAATCGATGCGTAAGCCAATTATTGCCGTAATTATTGTCGTACTGGTGGCGCTGTACGCATCACTGTTCGTGGTGCAAGAAGGTGAGCGAGGCATCGTGCTGCGCTTCGGTAAAGTTCTGCGTGATAGCGAGAACAAGCCGCAGGTCTATGCGCCGGGTCTTCACTTCAAGATTCCGTTTATTGAAACAGTGAAGTCATTGGATGCCCGCATCCAGACCATGGACAACCAGGCCGATCGTTTTGTGACTAAAGAGAAGAAAGACCTGATCGTTGATTCCTACATCAAATGGCGTATCAGTGATTTCAGCCGTTACTACCTGGCAACCGGTGGTGGCGACGTTTCTCAAGCAGAGGTACTGCTGAAGCGTAAGTTTAGCGACCGTCTGCGTTCTGAAATGGGTCGTCTGGATGTGAAAGACATCGTCACGGATTCCCGTGGTCGTCTGACTACCGACGTGCGCGATGCCCTGAATACGGGTACTGCGGGCAGTGATGATGAAGTCGCGACGCCAGCAGCAGATGATGCTATCGCCAGCGCGGCAGCCCGTGTTGAGCGTGAAACCAACAGCAGCGAACCTGCGCCGAACCCGAACAGTATGGCGGCTCTGGGTATCCAGGTGGTTGATGTCCGTATCAAGCAGATCAACCTACCAGCTGAAGTGTCAGATGCTATCTACAACCGTATGCGTGCTGAACGTGAAGCCGTAGCGCGTAGTCAGCGTTCACAAGGTCAGGAAGAGGCAGAGAAACTGCGTGCGCAGGCAGACTACCAGGTGACGCGTACTCTGGCAGAAGCCCAGCGTCAGGCGTTGATTTCTCGTGGTGAAGGGGATGCGCAGGCAGCGAAACTGTTTGCTGATGCTTTCAGTCAGGATCCTGATTTTTATGCCTTTATCCGTAGCTTGCGTGCCTATGAGAACAGCTTCTCTGACAATCAGGATGTGATGGTATTAAGCCCGGATAGCGATTTCTTCCGCTTTATGAAGGCGCCCACTAACACCACGCGTTAATAACTGATATAACCTTGAGGCCGACAATGTTGTCGGCCTTTTTTTTGGGAAAAATACAATGAACACAACCATCTGGATGGCACTGGCGCTCGTCTTGGTGCTGGAAGGGTTGGGGCCGATGTTCCTGCCACGTGTCTGGCGTCGCATGATCCTGTCCATGGCACAGTTACCCGATCGCATCCTGCATCGTTTTGGCGGTGGCTTGGTGGTGGCGGGTGTCGTGATTTATTACATGCTCAGCGTCCATGCGAATAGTTGAGGCTGAATTTTTGTGATGTCGCAGGGATAAATTGTGTTTTGCCCTCAATGTTTCCCCTACATGTTGTGAGTTGACCAAAACTCAGGCAAAAAACCGCGCAATCGTATGCTAAAAGTGCTGAAAGAGACAAAATCCGGTGGTAGAATCCATTTTTAAGCAATCGGTGGTTTTGAAAAAATGGGTAAGAACGTCGTCGTACTGGGCACCCAATGGGGTGACGAAGGTAAAGGTAAGATCGTAGACCTTCTGACTGAACGCGCGAATTATGTTGTGCGTTACCAGGGTGGCCACAATGCAGGCCATACACTTGTCATCAACGGTGAAAAAACCGTCCTCCACTTAATCCCATCTGGCATCCTGCGTGATAACGTCACCAGCATCATTGGTAATGGTGTTGTACTGTCGCCTGAAGCGCTGATGAAAGAGATGAAAGGTCTGGAAGATCGCGGTGTGCCGGTACGTGAACGTCTGCTGATCTCTGAAGCATGTCCACTGATTCTGCAATATCACGTAGCAATGGACCTAGCGCGCGAAAAAGCGCGTGGCGCCAAAGCTATCGGTACTACTGGTCGTGGTATCGGCCCAGCTTACGAAGACAAAGTTGCTCGCCGCGGTCTGCGCGTGAGCGATCTCTTCAACAAAGAAACCTTCGCCGTTAAGCTGAAAGAAATCGTCGATTTCTACAACTTCCAGTTGGTTAACTACTACAAAACCGACGCTGTAGACTACGAAAAAGTGCTGAGCGATACGTTGGCTGTCGCTGACATCCTGACCAGCATGGTAGTTGACGTTTCTGACCTGTTGGACGGCGCGCGTAAGCGTGGCGATCTGATCATGTTCGAAGGTGCGCAGGGTACCCTGTTGGACATCGATCACGGTACCTATCCGTACGTGACCTCGTCTAACACCACTGCAGGTGGCGTGGCGACCGGTTCAGGTATTGGTCCGCGTTACGTAGATTACGTACTGGGCATCGTTAAAGCTTACTCAACACGTGTTGGTGCGGGTCCATTCCCAACCGAGCTGTTTGATGAAACCGGCGAATTCCTTTGCAAGCAAGGTAATGAGTTTGGCGCGACCACCGGTCGTCGTCGTCGTACCGGTTGGCTGGATGCGGTTGCTGTACGTCGTGCGGTACAGATCAACTCCCTGTCAGGTTTCTGCATGACCAAACTGGACGTGCTGGATGGCCTGAAAGAAGTGAAAATTTGTGTGGCTTATCGTATGCCAGATGGCCGCGAAATGACCACCACGCCACTGGCTGCGGAAGGTTGGGAAGGCATTGAGCCAATCTACGAAACCATGCCAGGCTGGAGCGAAACGACCTTTGGCGTGAAGACGCTGGAAGGTTTGCCGCAGGCAGCACGTGATTACATCAAGCGTGTAGAAGAAGTGACCGGTGTGCCGATTGATATCATTTCCACTGGCCCAGACCGTAGTGAGACCATGATTTTGCGCGACCCGTTCGACGCATAATCTTACTTGGCCGGACACTGTCCGGCCTTTGTTTATCTGCTCTTTGACTCCGCTCACTCTCTTTTTTCTTGCAATTATCGATACTTGCTTAAGAAAAAACGCACCGGCCTCCATGCTCTGGTTTATCATCATACTTAAACACCACGCCGACCGGCGCATAACCCTAACGCCCGATGATTCACCGAGGTATATGTGCAGCTAACGAGTTTTACCGATTATGGTCTGCGTGCGCTGATTTACATGGCGACGTTGCCGGAAGGTAAGCAGACCAACATTACCGAAGTCACCGATACCTACGGGGTGTCGCGTAACCATATGGTTAAAATCATTAATCAACTGAGCCGGGCTGGCTTTGTCGCCGCAACACGCGGTAAAAACGGCGGAATTCGTTTAGGCATGGACCCGGAAAAAATCGTGATTGGTCAGGTTGTGAGAAAAATGGAGCCTTTGCAGCTGGTGAACTGTGAAGAGTGTGCCATCACCCCAGCCTGTCGTCTGCGTAATGCACTGAACAGTGCAGTCCAACTATTCCTGAAGGAATTGGACAACTACACGCTGGCTGACCTGGTCAGAGATAACGATTCGCTGTACCAAATTTTATTGTCCGAACCGCCGGTGGCAATCCAAATTAAATGACATCGGAGGAACCGTAATGTCAAAAGATCCTTTCCAGGATAGAGAAGCAGAGAAGTACGATAACCCCATTCCAAGCCGCGAATTTATTCTGGCGCTGTTAGAAAAGCGTGAGAAACCCATCAATCGTGATGAAATTGCCCAGGAATTGAATATCACCAGCGAAGAGCAGCTCGAAGCGCTGCGCCGTCGTCTGCGCGCCATGGAGCGTGACGGTCAGCTGGTGTTTACCCGTCGTCAATGCTACGCCTTGCCAGAACGCCTCGACTTACTGCGTGGAAAAGTGATTGGCCATCGTGATGGCTATGGCTTCCTGCGCGTGGAAGGCCAGAAAGACGATTTCTATCTGTCGGCTGAGCAGATGAAGTTCTGCCTGCACGGCGATGTGATTTTGGCACAGCCAGGCAGTGCGGACCGTAAAGGTCGTCGCGAAGCGCGCGTCGTGCGCGTGCTGGAACCGCGTAATAGCCAGATTGTGGGCCGCTACTTCACCGATGCCGGCACGGGCTTTGTGGTGCCGGATGACAGCCGCCTGAGCTTTGACATCCTGATCCCGCAAGACGATACGCTGAATGCACGTATGGGCTCAGTGGTGGTGGTGGAGATCGTCCAGCGCTCAACTCGCCGCACTAAAGCTATCGGTAAAGTCACCGAAATTCTCGGCGATGATATGGGCACCAGTCTGGCTGTCGATATGGCACTGCGTACCCATGAGATTCCGCATACCTGGCCGGAAGAAGTGGAGAAAGAGATTTCGAAGCTAAAAGAGCAAGTGCCAGAAGCGGCGAAACAAGGCCGCGTCGATCTGCGTGAGTTACCGCTGGTGACCATTGACGGTGAAGATGCGCGTGACTTTGATGATGCGGTGTACTGCGAGAAAAAACGCGGTGGCGGCTGGCGTCTCTGGGTGGCGATTGCAGATGTGAGTTATTACGTGCGTCCGGGTACGGCACTGGATGCGGAAGCGCACCAGCGCGGCACCTCCGTGTACTTCCCCTCTCAAGTGGTGCCGATGCTGCCAGAGATTCTCTCTAACGGCCTCTGCTCGCTCAATCCACAGGTGGATCGTCTGTGCATGGTCTGCGAGATGACGGTCTCGGCGGGGGGTAAGCTGACGGGTTTCAAACATTATGAAGCGGTGATGAACTCCCACGCGCGCCTGACCTACAACAAGGTGTGGAGCATTCTGCAGGGTGATGTTGAGCTGCGTGAGCAGTACGCCGCGCAGGTGAAGCATCTGGAAGATCTGCATCAAATGTATCAGGCGTTGGAAATTGCACGCGAACAGCGTGGTGGCATCTCCTTTGAAACTGACGAAGCCAAATTTATTTTCAATGCTGAACGTCGTATTGATCGTGTAGAACGCACCGTACGCAATGATGCGCACAAGCTAATCGAAGAGTGCATGATTCTCGCTAACATCGCCTCTGCACGCTTTGTCGAGAAAAATCAGGAGCCTTCGCTGTTCCGCGATCACGATCGTCCAACGGAAGACAGCATCAAAAGCTTCCGCACCGTATTGAATGAGCTGGGCTTGAGCCTGCCAGGCGGCGCGAAACCGAACCCCATCGATTATGCCGACTTGTTAAAGCAAGTGGCCGATCGTCCCGATGCGGAAATGCTGCAAACCATGCTGCTGCGTTCGATGAAGCAGGCAGTCTACGATCCTGAGAACCGCGGCCACTTTGGTCTGGCACTTCAGTCATATGCGCACTTTACATCGCCGATTCGTCGTTATCCCGATCTGCTGCTGCATCGTGCCATTAAGTATCTGCTGGCAAAAGAGCAGGGCACGCTGAAGGGTATTACTACGCCAACTGGCGGTTATCACTACGACATGCAACAGATGCTGCAACTCGGCCAGCACTGTTCATTGACCGAACGCCGCGCTGACGAAGCAACACGCGATGTGGCCGATTGGCTGAAGTGTGACTTTATGCAGGATCAGGTGGGTAACGTCTTCAATGGTGTGATCTCAAGCGTCACTGGCTTTGGCTTCTTTGTCCGCCTCAACGATTTGTTTATCGATGGCTTGGTGCATGTTTCTTCACTGGACAACGATTACTACCGTTTCGATCAGATCGGTCAACGCTTGATTGGTGAATCTGGCGGCCGTACTTATCGTCTGGGCGATGCGGTGGAAGTCCGTGTGGAAGCTGTACACATGGATGAGCGCAAAATCGACTTCGCGCTGGTCTCCAGCAAACGCGTTCCACGTGGCGAAGGTAAAACTGAGCGCGAACGTGAAAAACGCGGTGGCAAGCCACCGGCCAGACGTCGCCGTGATGCAGGAAAAAAGGGCACTTTTGAGCCTGATTCAGCGTTCCGCAGCGAGAAGAAAAAGCCTGTAGCGGCTGAACAACTGGCGAAAACCGAGAAAAAAGGCAAAAAAGTCTCTGAGAAAACCCGTAAAATCGCCGCCGCCACGAAGGCCAAGCGTGGGCCGAAGAAGAAACCTAACGAAGCCTGAAGGGTTGATCGCATCTTGAAGCAAAGGTCGCCATGAATGGCGACCCTACGTAAGGTCAGCGTGTTGTAATGGCGACCGTACGATAGATCAGCGCATTTTGATGGTGACCCTAGGTAAGGTCAGCGCATTTGATGGTGACCCTACGTAAGGTCAGCGTGTTGTAATGGCGACCGTACGATAGATCAGCGCATTTTGATGGCGACCCTAGGTAAGGTCAGCGTGTTGTGATGGCGGCCGTACGTTAGAATAGCGCGTTTTGTAGGGTGCGCATTTATGCGCACCTAGTTAATACCCCAATATTCAAATATCTACATCCAACCTTGAGCAAACAAATGAGTGAAATAATTTTTGGTATTCATGCCGTGCAGGCGCTGCTGGAACGTGATCCTCAGCGTTTCCAGGAAGTCTTTATTCTCAAAGGCCGTGACGATCGTCGCCTGCAGCCACTGATTGCCGCACTGGAAGCTCAGGGAATCGTAGTGCAGGTCGCTAACCGTCAATGGCTGGACAGCCAAGTAGAAGGCGGTGTGCACCAGGGTATCGTGGCGCGTGTGAAGCAGGGTAAAAACTATCAGGAAGGCGATTTACCGGATCTGCTGCAAAGTTTGGAGAAACCGTTCCTGTTGGTACTGGATGGCGTTACCGATCCGCATAACCTCGGTGCCTGTCTGCGTAGCGCAGACGCCGCTGGCGTGCATGCGGTGATTGTGCCAAAAGACCGCGCGGCCCCACTCAATGCCACAGCGAAAAAAGTCGCCAGCGGCGCAGCTGAAAACGTGCCGTTGATTCGCGTTACCAACCTGGCGCGCACCTTACGTCTGCTGCAGGAATATAACATTTGGGTCGTCGGCACCGCAGGTGAAGCCGATCACACGGTGTATCAGAGCAAAATGACTGGCCCAATGGCGCTGGTGATGGGTGCTGAAGGTGAAGGGATGCGTCGTCTGACTCGCGAGCATTGCGATGAACTGATTAGCATTCCGATGGCAGGTAGCGTCTCTTCTCTGAACGTCTCTGTAGCGACCGGTGTGTGCCTGTTTGAAGCGGTGCGCCAGCGTCAGGCGTGATCCTCGCCGCAAAAGTGTTTTTGTACCAGGCATAACTGCACATCATCTCCATACTTGAACCATGCGTTCAAGTATGGAGGATGCAATGTGATGCCTTGGACAACCCACAGTGTTTTCAATCAGCCTCAGCCACTCAGCAACACTAACCTGTTTACCCGCGACAGCGCCTTGGTCGAAGCGGTCACTCGTGAAGGTGCTGGCTGGGATCGTGAATGGCTCGCCTCCGTCGGGCTGCAACTTGGCAGCGCCGAATCGCTTGAATTAGGCCGCCTGGCCAACACCCAATCACCAGAATTGCTGCGCTATGACGCGCGTGGAGAGCGGCTCGATGAAGTCCGTTTCCATCCTGCGTGGCATCTTTTGATGCAAGGCTTGTGCGCCAGTCGTTTACACAATCTCAGCTGGCAACCGGATGTGCAGCCGAAAGCGATGGTAGCGCGTGCCGCTCGTTTTATTCTGCATGCCCAAGTGGAAGCCGGTTCGCTCTGTCCAGTCACGATGACGCACGCTGCCATCCCGTTACTGCAAAACCATCTGCCTGACACTTATGCCAGCTGGCGTGAACCCCTGCTCAGCGATCGCTACGATGCGCATCACCTGCCGGGTAGCCAAAAAACGCGGCCTGTTGATTGGCATGGGGATGACGGAGAAACAGGGCGGTACGGATGTCTTGAGCAATACGACACGCGCAGAGCCGCTTGGCGTGCGCGGATCGGGTGAGCCTTATCGGATTACCGGCCACAAATGGTTCTTCTCGGTGCCACAAAGTGATGCGCACTTGATTCTGGCGCAAACGTCACAGGGACTGAGCTGTTTCTTCCTGCCACGGCTGCTGCCGGATGGGACGCGTAATGCCATTCGTATCGAACGATTGAAAGACAAATTGGGGAATCGTTCCAATGCCAGTGCCGAAGTGGAGTTTCAGGACGCGATTGGCTGGTTGATGGGCGAAGAGGGTGATGGCGTCCGCTTGATCCTAAAGATGGGCGGCATGACGCGCTTTGACTGTGCACTGGGTAGCCATGGTTTGATGCGTCGAGCACTCTCCATCGCTGTTCATCACGCGCAGCAGCGTCAGGTGATGGGTAAAAATCTCAGCGATCAGCCGTTAATGCGCAGCGTGCTAGCGCAACAGGCGCTGCAACTGGAAGGGCAAACCGCGCAGCTGCTGCGATTGGCACGTGCCTGGTCAACACCTGCCAGCGCACATGAACGTCTATACGCCCGGCTGTTCACGCCCGCGGCAAAATTCGGCATCTGCAAAGCGGGTATGCCATTTGTGGCGGAAGCGATGGAGGTGCTGGGCGGTATCGGCTATTGCGAAGAGAGTGAGCTGCCTCGCCTTTATCGCGAAATGCCGGTCAACAGTATTTGGGAAGGTTCGGGTAATGTCATGTGCCTCGACGTATTGCGCGTTTTAGGACGTCATGCGGATGTGATGACGATGCTGAATGATGAGTTCGATGCAGTGAAAGGCAGTAACCGTCACTTTGATCGTCGCTGGCGTCAGCTACGGCTGCAATTGAATAACCTGCGTGAAGGCGTGGCACGAGACGTGACGCAAGAGCTATTGCAGTTGGCGAGCGCGGCGGTGCTACTCAAAGTGGCTGAACCGCCGCTGGCCGATGCCTGGTGTAATCAACAGCTGGATATGCGTGGCCGACGTGGGCTGAGTGACGATCTCGCCACGCGCTTACTGCTGCGCGCCGGCGCCAGTTGAGGGAGCGCCATACAGAATGGCCGTGCCATACCAAAAACCGGGCAAGGTAGTTTCATCCAGCATCAGAATTTGATAATAGACCGCGCCCAGTTGGTTGGCTCGCGCGGCCAGTGCGCGCTCCGCATCATCGGGCGATCCACGTGTGGTGACCGTGATATTGCCGAGTTTACGCAAGCCGTCACTTTGCGCACGACTGATCTCTTGCGCGTGGCTGGTGGGCGGTGGCGGTGCCTGAGGCGTGGTTTTGAACGCAGCACAGCCACCTAACAACAGGCTTATGACCAAAAAAAGACGACGCATAGCTTGATCCAGAAAGAGGAAGATGGCTCCAGTTTAAGCCATCTTCCTGACTCGTATCAGTCCTTCAAATGAAAAATGCTCACTAACTGCGTTAAATGATGTCCTTGCTGGCTTAACGTGTGTGCGGTGGACTCGGATTGGGAAACCATATCACTGCTTTGATGAGTAGCTTGGCCAATGTGATTCATCGCCAGATTGACCTGACCAATGCCAGCCGCCTGCTCCTGTGCGGCAATATTGATTTCGCCCATCAGCGTTTTTACCTGCTCAATGTGGCTGACGATGTGCTGCATCGCCTCGCGCGTCTGCTCTGAAAGCGAATGTCCCGCCTCGACTTTGTCGATTGAGGTAGTGATTAACGCATCGATCTCTTTCGCCGCCGTGGCGCTGCGTTGCGCCAGGGCGCGAACTTCCGCCGCGACCACCGCAAAGCCTTTACCATGCTCACCGGCACGCGCGGCTTCAACCGCGGCGTTGAGCGCCAAAATATTGGTCTGGAAGGCAATGGATTCAATGACATGAGTGATATCGGCAATGCTCTGTGATGCGATGCGAATTTCAGCCATGGTTTCCACTGAGCGTGCGACAGTATTGCCACCCAGATCGACAGTGCCGGCCGCTTCACTCACCAGCGCCATCGCCTGACGCACGTTGGCGGCGGTTTGTGCCACGGTCGCGCCAAACTGTTCCATGCTGGCAGAAGTCTCTTCGACGCTGCTGGCCTGACGACCAATCTGTTCGCTGATGCTGGAGCTACTGGCCGCGATGGTATCCGTACCCCGGCTGATATCACGCGCGGCATGGCGTACCTGGCTCACCACTTTCTCAAGCCCATCACCGATGCCATTGATGGCAGAGATCAGTTGGCCGATTTCATCCCGGCGTGAGGAGTCGAGATGCGCCTGCAAGTTACCCGCTGCATATTGTTCCGCCAGATGGATCACCTGCTGTAATGGGCGGGTAATCGCGCGGCGGCTGTACCACATAAAGCCCACGGCAAAGGCGATCACCAGTGCAAGGCCCATCGCTATAAACAGGTTACGGCTCTGAGTGATAGGCGCGAGCAGGCTGGCACGGCTCACTTCTCCGGCAATAACCCAATTCCAGCCCGGCAGCTGTTGCCACGCCAGCAGTTTGGTTTCGCCATCAAGTTCAATACTCAGTAATCCTTTTGGCTGCGTTAACAACTGTTGCTGCACGGCGGTATTCCAGCGCGGTAGTTGGCCCTCTGATTGGCGATCAAACAGATACTGTCCTTGTGTGCTACCCGGCGCACCGTTCAGTACAAAGAAACTGCCGCTATCACCGAGATGCCGTGCCAGCACTTTGTCACGCATCAGCGCGTATTGCGCATCGATTTGCACACCCACGAACAGAATGGCGATTACGGTACCACTGTCGTCCTTAACGGGCTGATACTGCGTGATATAGCGATGGCCAAACAAGGTAGCCAGGCCACGATATACTTCGCCTTGGTTCACGCTGCGCCAAGCCGCACTGCTGCGATCCAGTTTGGTGCCTATCGCGCGGCTACCATCTTCCTTTTTCAATGAGGTGGCGATGCGGAAATAATCCTCACCGTCGCGCACAAAAATGGTCGATACCGCGCCAGTGCGGTCCAGAAAATCATCCACCGCGATTTGATCCAGATTGAGGGTTTTCAGCCCTGCGCGCAGAGTCGGGGTGCTGAACTCGCCCACCTGAATGCGTTCGCTTTCATCACGGCTAAAGCGCTTGGGCAGAAAGCTCTGGAACAGTTTAGTGTAATTCGCCACTTCTTCTGACAAGGTGGCATTGAACATCGTGGCCATCTCATTGATGCCCGATACCTGATTCTGCATATCGTCTGTGGCGAGTTGTTCCAGTTGACGAGCAGCGTTATGGCTCAGGGTCAGAGTGAGGGCAAATAGCACAATGGCGACACTGATAGACGTCAATACAGACAGTTTAATGCCAAGACTCATGGCGCTGAGAGAGAGACGCTTCATAAAGTACCTATTAAAGAATATTTGAGGGGTACAAGATCAACGGCAAATGCGGCAAAAGGTTTAGTACAGAAATTATTCTGATGACATGTGAAGTCGCTCGCGTTTTGCCGTTCAACGCTTACACTGTGACGGGTGATAATCATTCTCAACGGAGGCGGTATGATTGAGTTGGCAACGGAAAACCTGGCAGGCATTGAGTGTATTCATGCGGCTCCCGCGGGACTGCGGCAGGCACGCTTACCCACCATCCTGTTTTATCACGGATTTACCTCATCCAAAGAGGTGTACAGCTACTTTGCGGTGGCACTGGCGCAGGCTGGATTCCGCGTGGTGATGCCGGACGCCGATATGCACGGATCGCGCTACAACGGGGATACCGAAACGCGTATGACGCACTTCTGGGAGATCCTTAGACAGAACATTGACGAAGTCCCGTTGCTAGAAGCTGCACTGCGTGAGAAGGATTGGATTGCGGATGAGCGTTTTGCGGTGGCCGGGGCCTCGATGGGCGGTATGACGGCACTGGGAGCGATGGCGCGCTATCCACAGATTCACAGCATCGCTTGCATGATGGGCTCAGGTTACTTTATGCAATTGAGTCAAACGCTGTTCCCGCCGCTGGTGGCGCGCACGCCAGAGCAGAAAGAGACGCTAGCCGCCCGCCTCGCACCGCTGGCACCTTACGATCCCAGCCAGCAATTAGACAAGTTGGCTAATCGCCCCTTGCTGCTATGGCATGGTGAAGCTGATGAGGTGGTGCCGTTTGCCGAAACGGTCCGGCTGGAGAAAGCGCTGCGTGAAGCCGCGTTGAATGACAAAATGACCTACCTTTCGGAAAAGCAGATTGGCCACAAAATTACGCCATCCGCTCTCACCGCGTTGGTGAGTTTTTTCAAACACCATCTTTAGAAACAACTCGGGCTGGCAAACGATGCCAGCCCGTTACGTCGTCCGATATTACAGTTGTGAAGCTAAACGATCTGCTGCACTGGTATTCGCACTGACTGGGTTACTACTGCCAGGCGTATCCAGCCGGTTGACGTAGACATAGCCTGAAGCCGCATTGCTGCTGTTACTTCTCATCTGCTGCGCGTAGTCAGCGGAGCTGGCAAGAGCGGGTGTAGACAGGAAGAGACCCAGTAAAGTGGCGAAAATGAGGGTTTTCATCATCGACCTCCTACTCACAGGGATTTCACTCTCAGACGCGCCGGATAAGCCAAACCGTTGCGCCTGTAAATAGTTTAGTAGTTTGTCACATTGATGCCAGATCGCCCTGTTGAACGCCTCCATCAGCAATTTTGAATAACCCTTCACTAACCTGCTGAATCTTAATCCTTAGCACAAAAGGTGCGCTTAACTGGCACGACCCCCACGATTTGATGAATTGTGCGCTTGAGTTTCCTGGGGTACGCCAGTATGATTACGCGTCAATTTTTCAGCTGCATTCAGAGGTGTGTTTCATTTAAATGATTCACAACCTATAACGTTCCTTGCTTCCATGGGCCGCAGCTGACCCCGACAGGAGGCTGAATAATCCGTAAGGAGCTATCGATGCGTCATTACGAAATCGTATTTATGGTCCACCCTGACCAGAGCGAACAGGTTCCAGGTATGATCGAGCGTTACACTGGTGCTATCACCGGTGCACAGGGCACGATTCACCGTCTGGAAGACTGGGGCCGCCGTCAGCTGGCTTACCCAATCAACAAACTGCACAAAGCTCACTATGTTCTGCTGAACGTAGAAGCGCCGCAGGAAGTGATTGACGAGCTGGAAACTAACTTCCGCTTCAACGACGCCGTTATCCGCAGCATGGTTATGCGCGTTAAGCACGCGGTAACTGAAGCATCTCCGATGGTTAAAGCGAAAGATGAGCGTCGTGATCGTCGCGAAGACTTCGCTAGCGAATCATCAGATGACTCAGATGCTGGGGATTCTGAAGAGTAATCCGACATGACGGCAAATCGACTGCGCCTGTCAGGCACTGTGTGCAAGACGCCAGTTCGAAAAATCAGTCCGTCAGGGATTCCACACTGCCAGTTCGTGCTTGAGCATCGGTCTGTGCAGGAGGAAGCCGGTTTTCACCGGCAAGCTTGGTGTCAAATGCCGGTGATTATCAGCGGCAGCACCCACCAGGTGATTACTCAACATATAACGGTCGGTACGCAACTCACTCTCGAAGGATTCATTAGCTGCCATCAGGCACGCAATGGTCAGAGCAGAATGGTGTTACATGCCGAGCAGATTGAATTGATAGATTCTGGAGACTAGCCAAATGGCACGTTATTTCCGTCGTCGCAAATTCTGCCGTTTCACAGCGGAAGGTGTTGTAGAGATTGATTACAAAGATATCGCTACACTGAAAAACTACGTTACCGAAAGCGGTAAAATTGTACCGAGCCGTATTACCGGTACTCGTGCAAAATACCAGCGTCAGCTCGCTCGTTGCATCAAGCGCGCTCGCTACCTGTCCCTGCTGCCATACACTGATCGTCATCAGTAATTGGTAGTTGTCCATTAACGACTTTAAGAGGATAAGGTAATGCAAGTTATTCTGCTTGATAAAGTAGCAAACCTGGGCAGCCTGGGTGATCAGGTTAACGTTAAAGCGGGCTACGCTCGTAACTTCTTGGTTCCACAGGGTAAAGCTGTTCCTGCTACCAAGAAAAACGTTGAGTTCTTCGAAACACGTCGCGCTGAACTGGAAGCCAAACTGGCTGACGTTCTGGCTGCTGCTAACGCACGTGCAGAGAAAATCAACTCACTGGGCACCGTTACCATCGCGTCTAAATCAGGCGACGAAGGTAAACTGTTCGGTTCAATCGGTACCCGCGACATCGCTGATGCAGTCACTGCAGCTGGCGTTGAAGTGGCTAAGAGCGAAGTGCGTCTGCCAAACGGCGTTCTGCGTTCTACCGGTGAGCACGAAGTTGACTTCCAGGTTCATAGCGAAGTGTTCGCTAAACTGGTTGTGAATGTAGTGGCTGAGTAATCTACTCAGTTGTGCGAAAACGCCGGCCATGTGCCGGCGTTTTTGTTTCTGCGATTTACTGCGCGCGGATAAAGCTGCCGTCGGGCTGACGGGTGAACAGCACCGGGCCGTTGCTTCCATCCACCGTTAAGCCTGTCACCACGCCTTGTGCATTCTGGCGCACCTTCACCTGCTGTCCGTTTTTCAGGGCGCTGAGCGGCTGATCGCTGCCTTCCACGCGCGCCATCGCGAACACATCATTCACTGGCAGATTATTGTCGCGGAACAGCTGCGCCAGCGTTTGGCCCGATGACACCGTATAGTTGTGCCACTCCCCCTGAGAATCAGTTTTCGGCTGGGTGCTCTGTGGCTGCTTGTTGTCGTAAATCTCCGCCTGTAACGGTACCTCTTTGCTACTGTTATCTACCGGGCGTTCGATGGGATATTGCGGTGTACTGCTGGGCCAAAGAAACGCGAGCAGGAGCACCAGCAGAGCAATCACGATACCGCGACGATGGAAGGCTGGAAGCGGATCCATCCAGCGCACATTATCCAGCAGATGCCAGACACGTAATAGCACGGCGGGCACGCGGGAAGGGGTGTCAGAAGCCATTCTTAAATCCTCCTCGCTGGCGGCCTTACGTTTCAACTGCGGCAGCCAACGTTGCAACCTCGGTAATGTAAAAGTACGCGGTACGCGCGTCCTGCGACGTCGTGGGGCGATTTGGCCCATGTATTCTCTCTTTCTTAGCGCTACAGCTATAGTATGGGCAATACGGGCGTGAAGTGCCTGCCAGCATTGAAAAATTTGACCTGTGTATTGTTTCTCTTTCGCTGAGAAATGTCATCTCTGCCGCAGCAGATTTTACGCCAGCCGCCCGCGCTGTTATGCTGCCGTTTCTATTTTCTCCGGGATTAAGGAATCAAAATGACCACCCCTTCATTCGACAGCGTCGAATCACAAGCAAGTTACGGTATCGGTTTACAGGTTGGCCAGCAGTTGCAGGAATCTGGACTGCAGGGTCTGCAGCCGGAAGCACTGCTTGCGGGTCTGCGTGATGCGCTGGAAGGCAACTCACCGGCTGTCCCTGTTGACGTGGTACACCGCGCGCTGCGTGAAGTGCACGAACGTGCGGAAGGCGTGCGTCGTGAGCGCATTGAAGCCATGGCTGCGGATGGCCATAAATTCCTGGAGCAGAATGCCCAGCGTGAAGGTGTGAGCAGCACTGAATCTGGTTTGCAGTTCAGCGTGATCACTCAAGGCGATGGCCCAATCCCTTCTCGTCAGGACCGTGTACGCGTTCACTACACCGGTAAACTGATCGACGGTTCTGTGTTCGACAGCTCAGTCGCGCGTGGCGAACCTGCTGAATTCCCGGTCAGCGGCGTAATCGCTGGCTGGATCGAAGCGCTGACCCTGATGCCAGTGGGTTCTAAGTGGGAACTGGTGATTCCACAAAACCTTGCATATGGCGAGCGCGGTGCTGGCGCATCCATCCCGCCATTCAGCACCCTGGTATTCGAAGTCGAGCTGCTGGAAATTCTGTAAAGAAAGCGGGCGCCATGAATGAATGGCGCCCCTACATCTGATACATAACTTACTGCTTCTGCAAATCTACCTGCCAAATCGCAAAACCTATCTCGTCACTGCCTACCGCTTTCATCGGATAATCAGCGTACTTCTCAATAAACTGCGTGGCTTTCTTGCCCGGTGCGGTTTCAAAGCGAATATCCAGCGGCGTATCACTGTGAATGGGCGCTAAACGCCAGTTGTGATCGGCCTGCGGTTTCACTTCGCCGTGTGCTGTGGTTTCGCTACTGATATAAGCCGCGACCACAGAACGGTTCTCATCCGGTGAAGCAAATGCCACGTATTTATCGCCGGTGCCGGCAAACTTGCCGCCGTAAGCACGATAGTTGTTGGTGGCGACGAGGAATACCGCATTAGGATCGATGGGCTTACCCTGCCACGTCAGATCTTTAACGCGTGATGCGTCTTTGTTGATCAATGTGCATTCACCGTCATAGCGTGCGGGCTGCGTCACATCGATTTGATAATCGACACCGTCAATGACGTCGAAGTTATAAGTACGGAAATCCCAGTTAATCAGCGCTTGCGGCTTATTGCTGTGCGGATCGATCTGATTAAACTGCCCGGCTGAACACTCCAGCCACTCTTTCACTTGCGCACCGGTGACTTTCATCACCACCAGCGTGTTGGGGTAAAGATAGAGATCGGCGGCATTGCGGAAAGTGAGCTCACCTTTCTCTACTTCGGTATAGCTGGCGGGATCGTTTTTACGCCCACCGGCTTTAAACGGCGCAGCAGCGGAAAGCACCGGCAGGCGACCGAGATCGGGATCGCCCTGGATAAAGTGTTCAACATAGGCGCGCTGTGCATTATTGACGATCTGCACGGTAGGATCGTCCTGCACCAACGACAGATAGCTGTACATCACATCAGCCGATTTACCGATAGGTTTGGCGACAAACTCACGCGTGGCGCGATGATCCTGCTCCAGTACTTTCACCAAGCTTGTATCTTCCGCCGCCAGTGACTTTTTGCCGACGGGATCATAGATAGGTCGCGCTTCAGCTTTGCCCTGTGTAACCTGCCATTTGCCGCCCTCGTTATTCAGCACCAAATCGACCACACCGAGATGATCACCCCACATTCCGGGCATCACCGAGGGAACACCGTTCAATGTGCCTTGTGCAATGTCAGCGCCTTTAATGGCGGCAAACTCTTTGCTGGGGAACACGGCATGCGCGTGACCAAACATAATGGCGTTAATGCCCGGCACTTGGCTGAGGTAGTAGACCGAATTCTCCGCCATGGCGTGATAAGGCTCACTGCTTAAACCGGAGTGCGGAATGGCGATGATTATTTCAGCACCTTTTGCGCGCATTTCCGGCACATAGCGCTTCGCTGTTTCCGTAATGTCATCAACGCGCACTTTTCCCTGCAGATTGTTGCGATCCCATACCATAATCTGCGGCGGAACGAAGCCGATATAACCAATTTTTAACTGATGTGCGTTACCGCTACGGTCGGTGACGGTGGTTTCTTTGATTAAGTAGGGTGTGAACAGCGGTTTTCCGCTCTTTTCATCGATAATGTTGGCATTGACGTAGGGGAAACGCGCGCCAGCAATCGCTTTCTGCAAATAAGGTAAACCATAATTGAATTCGTGATTTCCCAGGTTGCCAACCTCATAGTTCAATGTGTTCATCGCTTTGTAGACAGGATGCACATCGCCCTTTTTCAATCCCTTAGCGGCCATGTAATCGCCCAGTGGACTGCCCTGAATGATGTCACCGTTATCGACCAGCACACTGTTTTTCGCTTCTGTGCGCGCCTGTTGAATGAGCGTCGCAGTGCGTACCAGACCAAATTTCTCGGTTGGCGTGTCTTTGTAGTAATCGAAATCCATCATATTACTGTGCAGATCGGTGGTTTCCAGAATGCGCAGATCCACTGTAGCGGCTTGCACCGAGGCGGCTGTCACACACAGCGCCAGTAACGACATGCTCGCTTTGAACATGGCTTTCTCCTTGTTTTACGAATGGGCCTCTCAAAATAATGTAAAACGATTACGATTTATCATTTCAATTTGTGATGTGTCTCAGACTTTCACGCATCAGCAGGCTTCGCTGTTCGGTAAAAAGGGATTAAGGATCACGCCATAGCCGCCAACCTTGAACTATGGTATTGATAATCATATAGATTGCCGTTTCAGACAGTTCAGCCGCAGAGCATCGGGACACAACTGCTAAAATGTGTAGAGGTGAGCTGTTGATGTCTGACAGGCAGAATCAGCGGAAAAGAGGTGAAAAATGTTAGATAAAATAATCCAACTGGCGCGTGAAGCGGGCGATGCCATTATGCATGTCTATGCGGGTGAACAACCGATGGATGTGACACGCAAGTCGGATGATTCGCCGGTAACGGCTGCCGATCTCGCGGCGCATAAGGTCATCGTGGAAGGGCTGGCGGCACTATCACCCGAAGTCCCGGTGTTATCGGAAGAAGATCCGCCGAGCTGGGCCGTACGTCAGAACTGGAAAAAATATTGGCTGGTTGATCCGCTGGATGGCACCAAAGAGTTCATTAAGCGTAACGGAGAATTCACCGTTAACATTGCCCTGATTGAAAAGGGTAAGCCGGTACTGGGCGTCGTTTATGCACCCGCGCTGGGTGTGATGTATTCGGCAGCCGAAGGTAAAGCCTGGAAAGAGGAGGGCGGCCATAAAACCCAGATTCAAGTGCGCGAGGCACGTCCACTGCTGGTCGTCGTCAGCCGCTCGCATATGGATAAAGATGAAGAGCTGAAAGAGTATCTGACACAGTTGGGCGACCATCAAACCACCGCAATCGGCTCTTCATTAAAATTCTGCTTGGTGGCGGAAGGTAAAGCGCAACTTTATCCGCGCTTCGGGCCAACCAATATTTGGGATACCGGAGCCGGTCACGCGGTGGCGATTGCGGCCGGTGCCCATGTGCATGACTGGCAGGGAAAAACTCTTGACTACACACCGCGTGAATCCTTCCTGAATCCGGGCTTCCGCGTCTCGCTGTTTTGATTCCTGGTGCGCATGAATGCGCATCCTACGAAAATTGCACCCAGCAATTTCGCGATTAAAATCCGAAATGGGTAAAGATATTAAGTCGGGCAATGTAGGGGCGCCATTAATGGCGCCCTCTGTTTTACTGCAACAGTTCACGAATCAGTTTCATCGCTTGCTGCACCTCATCCTGTGTCAATGCACCCTCTTTGGCATAACGGACATGCCCGGTCTTATCCAGCACCAAAATGGCTGAACCGCCTTTCTCCAATTCCCAGACCTTACGCACGTTGCCGTTGCTGTCCACGATAAACTGCGACCAAGGATATTGCTGTTTATTGCTCTCAATGCTGCTGCGCACAAACATGCCGGTGCCGGGAATGGCATCGTCAGTATTCACAATAGTGGTGGTCTGATAGCGGTCATGTGGGAATTTTGCCGCTTTGATGGCTTCAATCAGCGCGGCGTTCTGTTCTTTAGCCGAAGAGCGTCCGGCAATATGTAAGATGACCCGCACTTTTCCACTCAGCTGCGCGCTATTCCAAGGTTGATAGCTAAACTTATCTTGTTGATAAAGCAGCTCGCCTCTATCGCTCACACCCACCGGTGGCACGCGATCACCGATCTTAAAAGCATGGGCTGAGACAAGGGTTGGGGCCAGCAATGCCAGTGCTATCAAAGAGTGTACCAAACGCATGTTGATGCTCCTTAGTGATCCGACCAGTTATTCATGTTTTTGCAATATTAGGCGTGGATGATGCGCCTGTCGCGATGAGTTAACAGCTTTGCAACCCACGCCACAATTCCTTAATGAGTGAAGGTTTATACTGGGTTTTGTGAACGTCATAACAGAGTGTTCTGTAATGATGTGTCAATTCAGTAAAAAATTCACTTTTTCGGAACATACGCAACGAATCATGTTCTATATTTACGCCTCATTTGCGCTTCATGGGCTCGTACCGAATTTGGCAACGGCGAAGCGTATTACATCTGTTCAGGAGTTAAACAGCATGAAAATCTTCCAGCGCTATAATCCGCTGCAAATTGCGAAATACGTAAAAACGCTATTTAAAGGAAGGTTGTACATCAAGGATGTTGGCGCGTTTGAGTTTGATAAAGGCAAAGTGATGTTGCCACGCGTCAAAGATAAACAGCACCTTAGCGTGATGTCTGAAATCAATCGCCAGGTGCTGCGACTGCAAGCCGAGTACAACTAAGCAGTAAAAACAAAGGGCGCCATGCAAGTAGGCGCCCTCAGTAGCGGCGCGAGGAATCGCGCCTTGTTTTTTTCCAGCCACTCAACGCTACGGCGACTCAAGCTCATCTGTCGCGTTCTTCGTCACATTCAGCACGGGCGGACGCTCATCAATACGCGTGACCAACAGCTGGTCAATGCGGTAACTATCGATATCGACCACTTCAAATTTATAGCCTGAGAACTTCACGAAATCGGTGCGTTTCGGGATTTTGCGCAGCATATACATCATAAAACCACCAATGGTTTCATAGTTGCCAGACTGCGGGAAATCATCGATATCCAGAACGCGCATCACGTCATCAATCGGTGTGCCGCCTTCAACCAGCCACGAATTTTCATCACGCGCCACAATTTGCTCTTCCTGACCCTGACCGACCAAATCACCCATCAGCGTGGTCATCACGTCATTTAGGGTAATGATCCCCACCACCAACGCATATTCGTTCATGATCACCGCGAAGTCTTCGCCAGCGGTTTTGAAGCTTTCCAGCGCTTCAGAGAGCGTTAAGGTGTCCGGCACAATCAGTGCAGAACGGATCTGCACGCCGCTGCTCAGCGTTAAGCTTTGATTGCCCAGTACGCGCAGCAGCAATTCTTTGGAATCGACATATCCCACAATATGGTCGATGTCGCCATCGCAAACGATAAATTTAGAGTGTGGATGCTGCGCGATTTTGGTTTTGAGCGTGTTTTCATCTTCGTGCAAATCGAACCAGACCACGTTCTCACGCGACGTCATGGAGGAGGGTACGGTACGCGATTCCAGCTCAAACACGTTTTCGATGAGCTCGTGCTCCTGCTTACGCAGTACCCCCGCCAGCGCACCGGCTTCCACTACTGCGTAAATATCATCTGAAGTGATGTCGTCATTACGCACCATCGGCAGTTTAAAGATGCGGAAGAACACGTTCGCCAAGCCGTTAAACAGCCAGACCAGCGGGCGCATGATAAACAAACAGAAGCGCATTGGGTTGATAATACGCAGTGCTACCGCTTCTGGCGCAATCATGCCGACGCGCTTCGGTGTCAAATCAGCGAATAGAATAAACAGGCTGGTGACCACGGTGAAAGAGCAGATGAAGCTAAGTTGTTCGGCTAAATCGGCGGGAATAAAGCGGCTGAACAGACTGTTAAAGGCGGGAGAGAAAGCCGCATCGCCGACAATACCACCGAGGATGGCCACGGCATTCAGGCCAATCTGCACTACGGTAAAGAACATGCCAGGCTGTTCCTGCATTTTCAGTACGCGCTGTGCGTTGATGTTGCCTTCATCGGCCAGCAATTTCAGTTTGATTTTACGGGCAGCAGCCAATGAAATCTCTGAGAGAGAAAAAAATGAACTGATCACAATCAGTAAAAGAATGACAAGTAAGCTATCGAGCATAAAAGATCCGTTGGGTTAATCACTTGTCATTTTTGGCCTGGGCAGCGCGGGCGCACATCCAGTACTCACCCGTCAAACAGGGCTATCCGTGCCAAAAATGTCTGCGCCATTTCGACAAGGAACGTGAACGTCGGGGCAGAAAGGGAAGCAGGTCATGCCTGCTGGATGCTGATTATAGCAGCAGCGCTTATCATGCCGCCAGAGGCGCGCATGCTAGCCTCGGATTAATCTGAGACGCACCCCTCAGGCGCAGAACTGCGGCTTGGTTGTTGTATCGCTCCCCCCATTTACCGACAATAGGAAATGATTTGGCTTAGTGACCATTTTTCCTCAGCCATCCGCCAAAAAGAGCGGCTATGCTGATGGGTAAGCGAGTGGTGGTGATAGCCTCCGATAAGCATTAACGCCCCTGCGGAATAAGGGGCAGGCATTATTAACAGGAGTACGCGTGCCGCGATTGCATATTTATTGTTTGGCCAGCCTGTTGCTTGCTGCACCTGCCGTTGAGGCAGCAAAAGTGCGCTTGCAGCTGGAAGGGCTAACCGGGGATTTACAGAAGAACGTCAGGGCGCGCTTGTCCACTATTGGTACCGATGAAGTGTCCAGCGATGGTCGCTTTCAGGCGCGTGTCTCACAAGCGATCAAAGAAGGCTTGCGGGCACTTGGCTATTACGAACCTGAAATCAATTTCGAATCTCGTCCCGCGCCGGCACAGGGCGGCCGTCCGGTGCTTATCGCTCACGTCAAACCCGGCGAACCGGTGAAAATCGGCGGTAGCCACATCGTGGTCGAAGGTGCGGCGAAAAACGATGATGATTACAAAGCCTGGGTGAAGCAGGGCACGCCGAAAATCGGCACACAACTGAATCACGGCGAATACGACAAATTTAAAAACGGCTTCTCCAGCCTGGCACTGCGTAATGGTTACTTCGACGGTGACTTTAAGCAAAGCCAGCTTGGCGTTTCGGTCGAAAGACGCGAAGCTTTCTGGGACATCGACTACGACAGTGGCCCGCGCTACCGTTTTGGTGATGTCAGTTTCCAGGGCTCGCAAATCAACGAAGCCTATCTGCGTAATCTTGTGCCGTTTAAAAAAGGCGATCCGTACAGCTCTCGCGATTTGGCGGAATTAAACCGTCGCTTATCCGCCACGGGCTGGTTTAACTCGGTGGTGGTTGCCCCTGAATTCGATAAAGGTCGTCAGACTAAAGTGCTGCCGCTCAATGCGGCGGTATCGCCACGGGTTGAGAACACCATCGAAGCCGGTGTGGGTTATTCAACCGACGTCGGCCCGCGCCTGAAGGGCACATGGAAAAAACCGTGGATCAACAGCAGCGGTCATAGCCTGACGGCCAGTTCCTATATTTCTGCACCTGAACAACAGCTCGATCTCAGCTATAAAGTGCCCTTACTGAAAAGCCCGCTGGAGCAGTATTACACCTTCTCCGGCGGCGTGAAGCGTACCGATCTCAACGACACCAAAGCGGACACCACTACGCTGGGCGCTTCGCGTAACTGGGACAGCAGTTCCGGCTGGCAGCGAGCGGTTAACCTGAAATGGAGCCTCGACCACTTCACCCAAGGTAGCGTCACTAACACCACCATGCTGCTCTATCCGGGCGTCAGCCTGAGCCGCACCCGTTCACGCGGCGGTTTGATGCCAACCTGGGGTGATTCGCAGCGTTATTCAGTGGATGTTTCCGATACCACTTGGGGATCGGACGTCGACTTCCTGATCCTACAAGCGCAAAACGTCTGGATCCGCATGATCGGTGATAAGAACCGCTTTGTGGCACGCGGCAATCTGGGCTGGATCGAAACCAATAACTTCGACAAAGTCCCGCCGGACCTGCGCTTCTTTGCCGGGGGTGACCGCAGTATTCGCGGCTACAAATATAAAGATGTCTCGCCACGCGACAGCGATGGCAAGTTGACCGGTGCGTCAAAAATGGCCACCGGCTCGCTGGAGTATCAATACAACGTGACCGGCAAGTGGTGGGGCGCGGTGTTTGTCGATTCCGGTGAAGCAGTGAACGACATCAAACAGAGTGATTTCAAAACCGGAGCCGGTGTTGGCGTGCGCTGGGCTTCTCCGGTAGGGCCGATCAAATTTGATATCGCGCGGCCGATTGGCGATGACAAGGAACATGGTTTGCAATTCTATGTAGGACTGGGGCCTGAACTATGAAGCTGTGGAAAAAGGTCCTGATTGGATTTGGTCTTTTTTTGGTGGTGCTGTTTGGCAGCGTGGCGTTTTTGATTGGTACGACGCCTGGGCTGCATCTGTTGTTGAAAGGCGCCGATCGTTGGGTGCCAGGTTTGTCGATCAACAAAGTCGAAGGCGGCTGGCGCGATCTCACCCTGAGCGGCGTGAAGTACGAGATGCCGGGCGTCAGCGTGGATGCCGGGCGCTTCCATCTGGCGCTCAACCTGAACTGCCTGCTGCACTCCTCGGTGTGCGTGAATGACATTGGCCTGCAGGATGTCAGCGTGGTGGTCGACAGCAAGAAAATGGCACCGGCCGCAGCGCCTCCGCCGCAAGAAGAGAGCGGCAGCGCCAATCTGAGCACGCCGTATCCGATTACGCTGAGCAAGGTCGGACTGCATAACATCAACGTGAAAGTTGATGACACCTCAATCTCGCTACTGGACTTCACCACCGGCCTCAACTGGCAGGGACGCGCGCTGACGTTAACGCCAACGCATATTCAAAGTCTGCTGATTGCGCTGCCTAAGGCGGCGAAAGTGGTCGATGAGCAAGTGGTGCAGCCGAAAGTACAACAGCCGCAGCCGGACGAGAAACCGCTGGGTGAAACGCTGCAAGAGATGTTCGCCAAACCGCTGTTACCCGAACTGCCTGACTTCCAGCTGCCTTTGGATATCACCGTGCAGGAGCTGCTGGGTGAACAGCTACGCTTGACCGGCGATACCGATGTGTCGATTACCCGTCTGTTGCTGAAAGCCAAAACTGCCGACCGCCATCTTCAGTTAGAAACCTTTGATATCGATTCACCGCAAGGGCAGTTGAACGCCAGCGGTGATGCGCAGTTGGCGGATAACTGGCCAGTGAATTTCGCGCTAAGCGGATCGTTGAATCTCGATCCGATCAAGGGCGAGAAGATCAAAATGAATCTCAGCGGTGCGATGCGTGAAGAGCTTAAGCTGGGGCTAAATCTCTCTGGCCCGGTCCGCGTACAACTGGATGCCGCAGCACAACCGGCGGTAGCCGGTCTGCCACTGTCACTGAAACTCACCAGCCCGGAATTGCGCTGGCCGCTTACCGGCCCGGTGCAGTATCAGGCGGATAATCTGGATTATCAGTTCAAAGGCAAAGCCACTGATTACGTCATGTCACTGCGCACCGCTGTGAAAGGTGAAGGCGTGCCGCCAGCGACCCTTTCGCTCGACGGGAAAGGCAACGTGCAGCAGTTCAGCCTAGACAAGCTGCGCGTGGCGGCATTGCAGGGTAACGTCGATTTAACCGCGCTGGTGGACTGGAGCAAAGCCATCAGCTGGCGCAGTGAACTGACGCTCTCCGGCATCAACACCGCCAAACAGTATCCCGACTGGCCAGCCAAACTTGACGGTAAAATCACCACCCGAGGCAGTCTGTATGGCGGCAGCTGGCAGCTCAGCGTACCGCAGTTGGACCTTAAAGGTAACGTGAAGCAGAACGCGGTGAGCGCCAAAGGCTCACTCACCGGTAACAGCTATAACCAGTGGAAAATCCCCGGTATCAACATCGCGTTGGGCCGTAACCATCTGGATGTGAAAGGCGAACTGGGCGACACGCTCAACCTGGATGCCAATATCGATGCACCGCATCTGGATAACGCATTACCTGGGCTCGGCGGCGTGGCCAAAGGCACGGTGAAAGCGCGTGGGACCTTACAAGCACCGCAGCTGTTAGCTGATCTCACGGCAACCGGTTTACGCTGGCAGCAGTTGCAGATCCGCCGAGTGGCGCTGGAAGGTGATGTTAAATCCAGCGATCAAATCGCCGGTAAGCTGCAGCTACGTGTCGAGCAACTGCAACAGGATGCACTGAAGATCAATCTGTTGACGCTGAACGCCGACGGCAACGAGAAGCAGCATCAGCTCAAGCTCAACGTGCAGGGCGAACCCGTCTCCGGCCAGCTGGCACTGAACGGCAGCTTTGATCGTAAAACTGAGCGCTGGCAGGGCAATCTCAACAATACGCGCTTCGACACGCCGGTCGGTGAATGGCGTCTGACGCGCGCAATGACGATTGATTACCTCAACAGCAAGCAGACTGCGACCATCGGACCGCACTGCTGGCAGAACCCGAATGCGCAGCTGTGCGTGCCAGAGCCCATCGAAGCCGGGCCGAGCGGCCATGCCCATGTGGTGCTCAACCGCTTTGATTTGGCGATGATCAAACCGTTCCTCACCGATGCCACCAAACTGAACGGCGTGTTCAGCGGCGATGCACGCGTGAACTGGACGGCTGATGGCGCGCTGCCAACCGGCACCGTTGCGCTGAAAGGCAACGGCGTGAAAGTGGAGCAGGACGTGCAGGGCAATACGCTGCCGATTGCCTTTGATACGCTCAACCTGAATGCGGCGATGCGTAATGGACGTGCCCAGCTCGACTGGCTGATCCACATCGTCAACAACGGCCAGCTAAGCGGCAACGTGCAGATTGCCGATCCGCAAACCCGTCGTCAGCTGTCCGGCAACATCGGCATCAGCAATCTGTCGCTGGCGATGTTCAACCCGGCGCTAATGCAGGGTGAGAAGATCAAAGGCAACCTCAACAGTAATTTACGCCTGGGCGGAACGCTGCAACAGCCGCAGGTGTTTGGTCAGTTGGGGCTAAGCGATGTGAATGTGCTGGCGAGCTTTATGCCGGTTACGCTCACCTCGGCCAATCTGAACATGGTGTTCAATGGCATGAGTTCGACGCTCAACGGCTTGTTGCAGACCACCCAAGGCAATCTGAATCTGGGCGGCAATGCGGACTGGAGTCAGTTGGATAACTGGCGTGCGCGCATCACCGCGCAGGGCAGCCGTATTCGCGTCACCGTGCCGCCGATGGTGCGCATGGATGTGTCGCCAGACCTGGTATTTGAAGCCACACCAGCCGCCTTCAATCTTGATGGCAAGGTGGATATCCCATGGGCACGCATCACGGTGCAGGAAGTACCGGAAAGCGCGACGGGTGTCTCTTCGGATGAAGTGATGCTAGATCAGAATCTTAAGCCAATTCAGCCTAAAACCGCCGCGATCCCAATTAACAGCAACCTGGTGATCCACGTCGGTAACGATGTGCGGCTGTCAGCCTTTGGTCTGAAGGCCAAACTGAATGGCGATCTCAAACTGGTGCAGGATAAAACCGGCCTTGGCTTGAACGGGCAGATCAACATTCCTGACGGTCGCTTCCACGCTTACGGCCAGGATTTGATTGTGCGTAAAGGGGAGTTGCAGTTTGCCGGACCACCGGATCAACCTTACGTGAACCTGGAAGCGATTCGTAACCCGGAAGCCACCGAAGATGATGTCACCGCCGGTATCCGCGTTACCGGGCTGGCTGATGAGCCAAAAGTTGAAGTGTTCTCTGACCCGGCGATGTCGCAGCAGGAGGCGCTTTCCTACCTGTTACGTGGGCAGGGATTGAGTAGCGACGGCGACAGTAATGCATTAACTTCAGCGCTTGTTGGCTTAGGGGTTGCACAAAGTGGTCAGGTTATGGGTAAAATCGGCGAGACCTTCGGCGTCAGCAACCTTGCGCTTGATACCACCGGCGTTGGCGACAGCCAACAGGTGCAGGTGAGTGGTTATGTACTGCCGGGTCTACAAGTAAAATACGGTGTCGGCATATTTGATTCACTGGCGACTTTAACCTTGCGTTATCGCCTGATGCCCAAACTCTATTTAGAAGCCGTGTCGGGTCTCGATCAGGCACTGGATTTGCTCTATCAGTTTGAGTTTTAGCAATGCGAATAATTGTCTACGGCAGTTTACGGCGCAAACAGGGAAACAGTCATTGGATGACGAATGCGCAATGGCTCGGCGACCATCAGATTGAAGGGTTCGAACTCTACAATCTCGGTCACTATCCGGGGGTCATTGAAGGGGAGGGAACCGTCTATTGCGAGGTCTATCGCATTGATGCGAGCACCCTCGGCGAACTTGATGCCTTGCGCAGCAAGAATGGTGAGTACAAACGCCAGCTCTTGCAGACGCCTTACGGCAGTGCCTGGCTGTATGTGTATCAGCGTTCGATTGTCGGTCGCACCCGCATCGCGAGTGGTGACTGGCTCAAGCGCGATGACCTACCAGAGGCATAAATAAAAACACCGTCCATTGGACGGTGTTTTTTTATGCTCGCAAGGCGAAGAAGATTATTTCTTCTGTGCGCGCTCGTAAGAAGCAATGATTTCAGCTTTAGCCGCTTCTGCGTTGTCCCAGCCGTCAACCTTCACCCATTTGCCTTTTTCCAGATCTTTGTAGTGCTCGAAGAAGTGGGTGATCTGCGCTTTCAGCAGTTCTGGCAGGTCGTTCACATCTTTGATGTGATCGTACTCTTTGCTCAGTTTGGTGTGCGGAACCGCAACCAGTTTGGCATCTTCGCCAGACTCGTCGGTCATTTTCAGCACGCCAACGGGACGGCAGCGAATCACTGAGCCCGGCACCAGCGGATACGGGGTTGGCACCAGCACGTCAACCGGATCACCATCCAGAGACAGGGTGTGGTTGATGTAACCGTAGTTGCACGGATAGAACATGGCGGTAGACATGAAACGGTCTACAAACAGGGCGCCAGACTCTTTGTCCACTTCATATTTGATCGGATCGGCATTCGCTGGGATCTCGATAACGACATAGATATCTTCTGGCAGATCTTTACCTGCAGGCACCTGGTTCAAACTCATCTGGCTTTCCTTCATTGGTCGTATGTTGAGTGACGGCTATTATAGCCAACTGACTCTGAAAGTATGCCCCCTTTTTGGCGTTTCGGAATGCTCCAAAGGCCTACTTCGCGGTGACAAACAGCGAGACAATCCCTGCTGCAATCAGTGGTCCAACGGGCACTCCACGGAAAAACGCCACACCAATCACGGTGCCGATTAATAATCCACCAATCACTGACGGCTGTACGCTCATAAAATTGACGCCGCGCCCGCCTAACCAGGCCACAAACACCCCGACAATAATCGCCACTATCGACTGCCAGTTGGCAAACGACTTGAGCAGAGACGATGCTGGTAAAGTCCCGCTGGCCAGCGGTGCCATCACGGCGACGGTCAAAATAATGATACCGATCTGAATGCCTTGTTTCTCCACATAGGGGAAGAACTGCGACAGCGGTGTCAGCTTGATGGCGAGCAGGATCAGAATGGAAATGGTAACGGCACTGTTATGAACGAAATAGCTCAGGACGGCGAGGCAGACCAGAATAATGGTAGAGGCATAAGCAGCCATGATTTCTCCCTGAAGATGGATGGATGCGCGGGTCAGTGCCCGCGCTGACGTTTTTTTACGCCCCCATTTATCAACAATCATTGGGACGGGTGCAACTGCCTTTGTTGATTGATTGTCATGACTCCCTCAACTTTGGATAAAGTTTCTACGATCGGCTGCCGATAATCTCTCCGTTTTAGGGCTAGTGGAGTTCTGCCTTTTTTCATACACACGGGAATGATCATGAAACAGCTATCGATTAAAAATGGAATACGTGCCTTGCTCTTCTGTATGACGCTGCTACTGCTGGCGGTGAGTTTTATGGGCATCTATGCCATCAATGCGGGCAACCAGTCATTGGATGCCATCAACCGTATTCAGGGCATTGAGCAGAACAAGCTGTACCAAAGCCGTTCCGAACTGATGCGTGCTCGTGCCAACGCCGCCCTGGCAGTGCGTAAAATTGAAATTGGTTTGTTAGATGACGGAGCTAAAGTGACCGGGCAGGCGCAGGCTGCGGTGGACAGCTCGCATAAACTGCTTAAAGCCTTTGTTGATGCAGGCACCGTCACGGCCCACGGTAAGGAGTTAGCGGATGCTGTCGTGTCGACCTATACGATTTACGACAAAGAGGGCATTCAACCGATGATGGATGCGCTGAGTAAACAGTATACCGATGAGTATTATCAGGTGCTGGAAGGCAAACAATCTCAACTTGCCGCTAACTATTCCAAAGCCGTCAATGATTTCAGTATTTATGCCGATGAAGTCTCTGCTGCGCGTATGCAGCAAGCTGCTGATAATGAAGTGAAAATGAAAGTGCTTATCGGTGTGGCAATGGTCTTAACGCTGCTACTGATCGTGCTGTCATGGCAGCTTTTGCGCCGTCTGTTTATGGAGCCACTGAATCAAGCCATCAAGCATCTGGAGCAAATCGCGGCGGGTGATTTATCACAACCGTTGCCACAAGCAGGTAAAAACGAAATTGGTCGCTTAAACGGCGCATTGGCTGAAATGCAATTGGCGCTGAGTGGGTCAGTCAGTCAGGTGCGTGAAGCCAGCTTGCAGATTGATGTAGGCAGCCGTGAACTGGCCGCCGGCACCGTCCATTTATCGCAGCGTACTGAGGAGTCTGCGGCTTCACTGGAGCAAACCGCTGCCAGCATGGAGCAACTCACCGCCACTGTGCGTCTCAACGCCAGCAACGCGCAGCAGGCCAACCAGTTGGCCAGTAATGTGTCTGATAGTGCCGAGCGCGGTGCAGAAGTGGTGGGCTATGTAATGGAGAAGATGCAGGAGATTACTCAAAGTTCTAATCGTATCGGCGACATTCTCAGTGTTATTGATGGCATTTCTTTCCAGACCAATATTTTGGCGCTCAATGCGTCGGTAGAAGCGGCTCGTGCAGGGGAGCAGGGGCGCGGATTTGCCGTGGTGGCTAATGAAGTCCGTACTTTGGCCGGGCGCAGCGCCACCGCCGCAAAAGAAATTCGTGAGTTGATCAGCGAATCGCAGACGCGTGTGAAAGAGGGGAGTGACATGGCAACCCGCGCAGGCGAAACCATGGATGAGATCTCCAGTGAAGTGATGCGTGTCACTTCGCTGATGAAAGAGATTTCGATTGCGTCTGAAGAGCAGAGTCGCGGGATTGAGCAGGTAAACCAGGCGGTGACGCAGATGGATGAAGCCGCGCAGCAAAACGCTGCACTGGTGGAAGAAGCCAGCGCGGCAACGCAATCGCTGGAAGCGCAATCACAGCAGCTACAGGAATCGATGGCGCAGTTCCGGGTGGCAACTGCGTAAAGCATGAGCAACGCGCACTAACGCGCGTTGCTATTTTCCTCATCGGGAAAGCGCAAGATCATTTCGGCCAGTTGGTCATCTTCTGCCAGAAGATAGGCGGCGGGGATCTCCAGCGCTTTTGCCAGCAGTTGCAGCGTCAGTAAATCAGGCTGGTGCTTACCCACTTCATAGCGATTGATGCGCGCGCTGGCGGAAAACTCTTCAATGCCGGCGGCAATCCCTAACCCTTTTTGCGAAAAACCCTTTCCAAGACGCGCTTGTTTCAGGCGTCGACAGAAAGTGTCTTGCAGGGAGGAGGTCGGTTTCATGGCTACGAGAATCGTAGATTTACTGCTTGTCAGATACTACGAGTAACGTAGTATCGTTATTGAAACCTATAACGATAACTAAGGAGAGTAACGTGGGTGAAACCAAGCAAGACTGGCATCAGGCCGATATCATTGCTGCCTTACGTAAGAAAGGGACCTCATTAGCCGCTGTATCAAGAGAGGCGGGTTTATGCTCGACCACACTGGGTAATGCGTTGATTCGACCTTGGCCGAAAGGTGAATGGCTCATTTCTGAAGCCATTGGTGTTACACCGGATGAAATATGGCCAAGTCGATATTATTCATCACAAGGTGAATTGATTGATCGCCAGGCTAAAATACGCAGGGTGGAGTAAAGCAACAAAAAGCCCGCTGGTAAGCGGGCTTTTTTTACATCGAATCTCGCTTATGCGTGACTGTCTGGGTATTCACGGATAAAGCGCTCTACGTCATCGACCATAGCATCGTTGCCGCAGAAGAACGGGCAGCGCTGGTGCAGCGTTTCTGGCTGGATATCGAGGATACGATGCTCGCCATCGCTGGCTTTACCGCCGGCTTGTTCAGCCAGGAATGCCATCGGGTTGCACTCGTACAGCAGACGCAGCTTGCCTCTCGGGTGGCTTGCGGTGCTTGGATACAGGTAGATACCGCCTTTCAGCAGGTTACGGTGGAAGTCTGCCACCAGTGAACCGATATAGCGCGAGGTGTATGGGCGCTTGGTGGCGATATCTTCTTCCTGGCAGAACTTCAGGTATTTCTTCACGCCCTGAGGGAAGCGAATGTAGTTACCTTCGTTGATAGAGTAGGTGTAACCCTTCTCTGGGAAGGTCATGCGCTCGTGGCTCAGACAGAACACACCGAGTGAAGGATCGTAAGTAAACGCATGCACGCCCACGCCGGTGGTGTACACCATCATGGTCGAGGAGCCGTAAACCACGTAGCCTGCCGCAACTTGCTTGTTGCCCGGTTGCATGAAGTCCGCTTCAGTGATCGGCGTACCCGGCTCGCTGATGCGGTGGTAGATAGAGAAGATGGTGCCCACGGAAACGTTAACGTCGATGTTTGAAGAACCGTCCAGCGGGTCCATCAACACCACGTATTTGCCGTCTTCTGAACCTTCGAAGATCACGAACTCGTCTTCTTCTTCGGAAGCAATACCGGCAACCACACCACGCGCTTTCAGGGCAGCTTTCAATTTTTCATTCGCGAAGAGGTCCAGCTTCATCTGCTGTTCGCCCTGCACGTTTTCCACGCCGCTGGCACCCAGAATATCCACCAGACCCGCTTTGTTGATGTCGCGGTGGATAATCTTCGCTCCCAGTTTAATGGAGGAAATCAGCGCCGTCAGTTCACCTGTGGCGTGTGGAAAGTCGTGTTGCTTCTCGACGATGAATTCGCCTAACGTTTTCATAACACATTCCCTGAATCTACGATGGAGTGGTAGCAGCTATAACACGCTACCAACGTATGAACGCAGTTTAGCCGATTGAACTTTAAAAACCATAGTCCTAATCCGTTTCTTCCCACTCTGCTCGGGGTTACACTGTGCGCCGAACTTTTGAGTAATGGATCTCTTTATGCGTATTCACATCCTTGGGATTTGTGGCACTTTCATGGGCGGACTGGCAATGCTGGCCCGCTCGCTGGGACACGAAGTGACCGGCTCGGACGCCAATGTCTACCCGCCGATGAGCACGTTGCTGGAGCAGCAAGGCATTGAATTAACAGAAGGTTATGATGCCAGTCAGCTTGATCCTCAACCGGACCTGGTGATTATCGGCAACGCCATGACACGCGGCAATCCTTGTGTGGAAGCGGTACTGGAACGCAACATTCCTTATCTGTCTGGCCCACAATGGCTGCATGATTTTGTTTTACGTGACCGCTGGGTACTGGCGGTAGCGGGAACGCACGGCAAAACCACCACCGCAGGCATGGCAGCGTGGATTCTGGAGGCCTGTGGCCTTGAGCCGGGCTTCATCATCGGTGGGGTGCCAGGAAACTTCGAAGTTTCGGCAAAATTAGGAAAAAGTCCATTCTTCGTCATTGAGGCGGATGAGTATGACAGCGCCTTCTTCGACAAACGCTCGAAATTTGTCCATTACTGCCCGCGTACCCTGATCCTCAACAACCTCGAATTCGATCATGCCGATATCTTCGACGATCTCCGTGCGATCCAGAAACAGTTCCATCACCTGATCCGCATCGTACCCGGCCAGGGCAAGATCCTGCTGCCGGAGCACGATCACAATCTCAAGCAGGTGATGGCGATGGGATGCTGGAGCGAGCAGGAAACTGTCGGCGACAACGGGCATTGGCAGGCGAAAAAGCTCACGCCGGACTCATCGCATTGGGAAATCTGGCTCGACGGTGAAAAAGTCGGGGAAGTGAACTGGGCGCTGGTGGGTGAACACAACATGCACAACGGGCTGATGGCGATTGCCGCGGCGCGTCATGTGGGCGTGAAACCGGTGGATGCAGGTGAAGCGCTGAGCAGCTTCATCAATGCGCGTCGTCGTCTGGAATTGCGTGGTGATGTTAATGGCGTCAAGGTCTATGACGATTTTGCCCATCACCCCACCGCCATCCACGCGACGCTGGCGGCGTTGCGCAGTAAAGTGGGCGGAACCGCGCGTATTTTAGCGGTGCTAGAACCCCGTTCCAACACCATGAAAATGGGTGTCAGCAAAAACGATCTGGCACCGTCATTGGGCCGGGCGGATAAAGTGTTCCTGTTCCAACCACACCACATCCCGTGGCAGGTTTCTGATGTTGCGGAAGCCTGTATCCAGCCGGCACTGTGGAGCGCGGATATTGATACGCTGGTAGAAATGGTGGCGAAAGAAGCTCAGCCAGGTGATTCAATCCTGGTGATGAGTAATGGTGGGTTTGGTGGGATTCACCAGAAACTGCTGGAGCGACTGGGCCGGTAATGAGGCGGTGGCCATCAGTGAATGGCCACCTACAAACCGCGCAATTTCACTGCAGGGTCGTCATGATGGCGACCTTTTTATTGCGCATCTGTCAGCCACTCTGCTGCTTCAGAATGCGCGATAAATCGCGCCGCTACAGTATATTACGCTTCTGCCAGCTCGCGCAGATACTGGAAAATCACGCGCGCTGATTTCGCCGGTTTATTCGCGGCTTTCTCTTTCTGCGCATTGCGGATCATGCTGCGCAGCTGCTGACGATCGGCTTCAGGATAAAGGTTAATCACTTCTGCTATGACGTCATCACCTTTCTCAATCAAGCGATCGCGCAATTGCTCGAGTTTGTGGAACAGCGCAACCTGCTGGTTGTGACGGTTCTTCAGCTTATCCAGTGCCTGACGGATCGGATCTTCATCGCGCGAACGCAACATCTTACCGATCAGCTGCATCTGACGACGACGACCTTCCTTCTTAATACGCTGTGCCAGCTCAATGGCGGCACGCAGATCTTCGTCGAGTGGAATCTTGTCGAGGGAATTTTTCCCTAGTTCAACTAACTCGGCACCGAGGCGTTTCAGCTCTTCGGCATCGCGTTTAATTTCGCTTTTGCTGACCCAGATAATCTCTTCGTCTTCATCTTCTTCGTTTTGATTATCCGGCACATCGTCGAGCCAGTCATCGGGCTGCTTGGTCATCTCTTGGCTCCCTAAAAAAAAGAGGCTAATCCTACCAGTTTATCGGGCGACTGCGAAATTGTTCTCTGAGTCTGATAGACTCAATAAATTCATACTTAAGATTAGACGGCAGGTCGATGAACGTATCTACTCAGGTTGCAGAACAACGTAAAGTGTTAGAACAGGCTGTCGCACAGGCGCTGGAACTGGCGAAAGCCAGCACCGATGGTGCAGAAGTGGCGGTGACCAAAACCACCGGCATCGGCGTCAGCACCCGTTACGGCGAAGTCGAAAACGTCGAATTCAACAGCGATGGTGCGCTTGGCATCACCGTCTATCATCAAAACCGCAAAGGCAGTGCTTCCTCTACCGATCTTAGCCCGGATGCGATTAAACGCACCGTGCAGGCGGCGATCGACATCGCGCGCTATACCTCGGTCGATCCTTTTGGTGCACCCGCCGATCCCGATCTGCTGGCCTTTGAGGCACCGGACCTCGATCTCTACCACCCGTGGGAGATCGATGCCGATCGCGCTATCGAACTGGCCGCAAAAGCGGAGCAAGCGTCACTGCAGGCTGATAAACGCATTACTAACACCGAAGGCGGCAGCTTCAACAGCCATGTAGGTATCAAAGTTTTCGGTAACAGCCACGGCATGCTGCAGAGCTACTGCTCCAGCCGCCATTCACTCTCCAGCTGCGTGATTGCCGAGCAAGATGGCAACATGGAGCGTGATTATGCCTACACCATTGGGCGTTCAATCGACGAGCTGCAAAGCGCCGAATGGGTCGGACAAGAGTGCGCACGTCGCGTGTTGTCGCGTTTAGCGCCGCGTAAGCTGCCGACCATGAAAGCGCCGGTGATCTTCGCACCGGAAGTGGCGACGGGTCTGTTTGGCCATCTGGTGGGCATGATCAGCGGCGGCAGTGTCTATCGCAAAGCCACCTTCCTGCTGGATTCCCTCGGCAAACAGATTCTGCCAGAGTGGCTGACCATTGAAGAGAAGCCGCACCTGCTGAAAGGGTTGGCTTCTACGCCGTTTGACAGTGAAGGTGTGCGTACCCAGGCACGTGACATCATCAAAGATGGCGTGCTGCAAAACTGGCTGCTGACCAGCTATTCGGCGCGCAAGCTGGGCCTGCAAAGCACCGGCCATGCAGGCGGCATTCACAACTGGCGCATTGCGGGCCAGGGTCACAGTTTTGAAGATCTGCTGAAACAGATGGGCCGTGGTTTAGTGGTGACGGAAATGATGGGCTCCAGCGTGAGCGCCATGACCGGTGACTACTCGCGCGGTGCATCAGGATTCTGGGTTGAAAACGGTGAAATCCAATATCCTGTGAGTGAGATCACAATTGCGGGCAACCTCAAGGATATGTGGCTCAATATGGTAACTCTCGGTAACGACATTGAAACGCGCAGCAATATACAATGCGGGTCGGTGCTGCTGCCGGAGATGAAAATCGCCGGACAATAAAACATCGCTTCCTGAAAGCAGCCCACGTGGCTGCTTTTTTTTTTGCCCGACAATAATACCCCTAAATATTTCGCGTTGCAGAAGGGCGGCAAGCGAGTGAAGCCCCAGATACTTAGATCAGTAAGTGACTGAGGTGAGCGAGCGTAGCCAACGCGCCTGGAACCTGAAGTATGATGGGAAATAAGGAATATTTATGCGTAAGCATTTGATTGCAATGTTGTCTCTCTCGCTGTTGTTCTCCTCGGCTAGCGTTTTTGCCGCTGACCTGGAGAAAGATATGGATACCCTGAAAGATGGCCTGAGCGTGGTGAAGAAAACCTCTGATGCTCAGGAGATGCAAACCGCGCTCGGCAAGATGCGCCAGGCGGCGGAGGATGCTAAAAAGTCCACGCCGGAAAAACTGGAAGGTCAAGCTGCCGACAGTGCCCAGATTAAGGATTATCACGCCGGTCTTGATTCTCTGATTGCGCAGATTGATGTCGTCGACCAACTGGCGAAAGCCAATAAACTGGACGAAGCCAAAACTGAAGCGAAGAAGTTGGAAGATATCCGTAACGCCAACCATAAGAAATTCCGCTGATAACCCAGGCCAGCACCCCTGCTGGCCTTATTTCTCTCATCAAGCCCGCTTATTTCAACGCTCATTCTGCCTAAAACCATTACATCTCTGCATTTTGTGACCTGTTTCGCACAGTTCGTGCGTACTGCGATCTGGCGCACACTCAGCCGTGGGATTTCCACTTCGAGGTGGAAAAGATGCGTCTCCACAGGCGCTAACGGAAAGCGTAATTTCTTTTCAACGCGAATTATCTCTAATGGTCCGCAGTTAACAGGAGTTACAAGGTGAGGAGTGAAGCTGTCCCGCTGAAAACAGTTACGCCAGAAGCAATTCAGGCGCTGGCGGATAACGTGATGAAGCAGATTGCGGCGATTTACACCGCACACCACATTGAAGCTAACGCCGTTCAGCAGCAGATGCTGGCCTCGCATGTGCGGGCGATGGCAGCGCGTTCCCTCACGGGTGAAGCGCTACCGGATGTGGAAGCCGAATTGTTTGAAGATATCTCGCCAGAAACCATGGCGTTGGCCCAGCAGGTGGTGGATCTGTTTGGCAATCTGCCAAAAGAAGAAGCCTGGCTGCTGTCAGTGCATATCGAAGTGGCGAAATCTAACGAAGCATGAATTGAGAGGAAATGAACATGGTGACAGTCGTGATTGGTGATCGTCTGGGTAAAGGTCAGAAAGTCGCAGCCGGTATTGAGAAAGCCGGCGGTCGTGCCGTTGTGGTGCCGGGCGTGGCAGCCGATATGAAGCTGGGCGATGTGATGAAAGCGGAAAACGCTGACTTCGGCATCTCTTTCTGCGGCAGCGGCGGCGCAGGTGCCATCACCGCGCAGAATAAGTACGGCTACAAAGCTAAACACGGTATGCGTTCGATTGACGAAGGTGTCACCGCGATTAACGAAGGCGCTACCGTATTGGGCTTCGGCTTTATGGATAAAGAAGAGCTGGGTGAGCGCTTGGTGCAGGCCTGGAACAAAAAATACGGCAGCTAAGTATGAAACAGCAATATGACACTCAGGTCACGGTGCAGGGCAAAGGCGACAGCAAAGCAAAAGCCTTTGCCGATGCACTGAGCAAGGTGCAGCAGCAAGTGCTGCGCACCAGTCAAAAGATTCTGTTGCGCATTGAACCCATAGATGTGCGGGTGCTGCGCGCGCAGGAGAGCGTGCGCACAGAGAAGTTCTTGTTCTTCTTTCTGGCGCGCGAACGGCGGAATTACAGCGTTGAGCTGGAGATCACCGTCAGCGTCACCGTGATTGATACCGATAAGGTGGAATTCACAGCGACTCAATAAAGACGATAACAAAAGGTACAACAACATGTTTTTAATCATTTTGTTTAAGTCGTTGATCATTGGCGGATTGGTTGGTGTTGGGGTAGGGGCAGGCGCGGCGCGCATGTTTCATGCACCCACCACACAAGGTATGGGCGCGTTTCGTACTTTGGGTGAACTGAACTCCTGCGAAGGCGATCCTGCATCGCACTTCTCCTTTGGTCTTGGCTTCTTCTTTAACGCTTGGGCATCGTCTGTAGCCGCAGGCTCCTTCACACAGGACGTTGACCACCGCATTCTGCCTAACTGGGGTGCGGCTGCGTTGATGGTAAAAAATCGTAACGTCGCGGAAACCCTGCATAACCCGAAACGCATGGCCATTGCCTGCGGCATCATCGGCATGATTGTGGTGGCGTTCCTCAACAGTACCGCCTCTGCAGTGCCTGCTGCGCTGCAGGTGACAGCTGTGAAAGTGCTGGTCCCTGCGGCGAACCTGCTGGTTAACACCGTCATGCCAGTGATCTTCTGGCTGGCCGCGATTGATGCGGGTAAGAAATCCGGTTTCTGGGCGACCATCTTTGGTGGTCTGGCGCAGCTGATTATGGGTAACGCGGTACCGGGTCTGGTGCTGGGTATCCTGATTGGTAAAGGCGTGGAAGAGAGCGGCTGGAACAAGGTCACTAAAGTGATGATGTTCGCTATCGTGCTGCTGTTCGCACTGAGCGGTTTCTTCCGTGGCTTCGATATGAAGCTGCTGCAATCCTTCCAACTGGGTATCCCGGGCTGGCTGGATATGATCCACAACAGCCTGAGCGGCAAATAAGGAGCCTCGAGAATGAACGAGACTGAAAACAAAGGGTTCTGGTATGCCGACTGGTCGTTCCCGATCTTTGTTGGCCTGCTGTCATCTGGCGTGTTTGCCGGTACGCACATGTACTACCTGTACGGCATTGGTGCCTTTAACGAAGTGGCATTCGTATCCATGCTGCGTTCCGGCATGGAAACCGGCGTGTATGGCGCAGTCGCGGCGTTTGGTGCCAGCTTCCTGTTCGCCCGTATCATCGAAGGTTCGCTGGTCGGGATTCTCGATATTGGTGGCGCGATTCAAACCGGTGTAGGACTGGGAGTGCCTGCACTGCTGTTGGGTTCAGGCATTGTATTCCCAGTTGCCAACTTCGCGGCATCACTGGCCACCGGCTTGGTGGTGGGGGTAGCGATTGGCTATCTGATCATCCTGGCGCGTAAATTCACCATCAATCAAAGCGATTCCACCTACGGTGCGGACGTGATGATGGGCGCAGGTAATGCCTCTGGTCGCTTCCTTGGCCCATTGATCATCTTGTCTGCGATGGCCGCGTCGATTCCCATTGGCCTCGGTTCACTGATTGGCGCGCTGCTGTTCTATCTCTGGAACAAACCGATCACCGGTGGTGCGATTCTCGGTGCCATGGCGTTGGGCGCGATGTTCCCGATTTCGCTCTGATTTTTGTGTTACCAGGTCGCCATTAATGGCGACCCTACAACGGCTCGGCATGTTTTGAGGGGCGGGGGCCGATTGTGGCTAGTAGTTTGTAGGGTCGGGAGCCGATTGTGGCTAGTGGTTTGTAGGGCCGGCAGTCGGTTGTGGCTAATGGTTTGTGGGG
>NZ_MLFR01000032.1 GCF_002095475.1 Pantoea rwandensis | reverse complement strand
CCAGCATGGATGCTGGCGAAAGGTGCAGCCGGGACAGGGAAAGTCCCGTCTGCGCCGGTCCGTCAGGCTGACGAGTGAAGTGAAGGTACCGCGTCAGCGGCGCGAGGGCAGCCCGCCCCAGAGCGGCACCAGACTGCGTTATCACCTGTACCGCCAGCCCCAGAGCGGCACCAGACTGCGTTATTACCAGTGGCTTAATCGACAACTTTCAAGCATGTAACTCCATTTTTTGATAATAATTAATAAATTAACCAAGGAGGTCATAATGGAAGTCCCCCGTCTGGAAACCCCGCGTCTTCTTCTTAAGCCGTTAGAAAGCGAGGATGCTGTTCAGGTACAACAGGTCTTTCCGCGTTGGGAAATTGTTCGCCATCTGGTGAGTTCTGTACCTTGGCCTTTCCCGCCGGATGGCGCCAGCCGATATATTGATGGGATGGCATTGCCCGCCATGCAGGCAGGGCAGGCGTGGCACTGGAGTCTACGCCATCGTTCCAATCCGCAAACATTGATTGGTCTGATTTCATTACGACTCGGCCCGGAAGATAACCGAGGTTTTTGGCTGGTACCGGAGTGGCAGAAACAGGGCTTAATGAGCGAAGCCTGCGAGGCTGTTACGGCATTTTGGTTTCTTGAGTTGCAGCAATCGTGCTTGCGTGTCCCTAAAGCAATGGATAACCAGGCCTCTCGCCGCATCTCTGAACGGACCGGCATGCGCTTAGTCGATACCTATCGCAAAACGTTTGTAGAAGGTGAACTGTTAGCAGGGACCTGGGAGATCACCCGTGAAGAGTGGCTGGCGCGGAATGACGTTAAGTGATCGCAGATAAATGAAAAAGCGGAGATGTCTAAGCGCAGTTGGCAGGTATTTTCGATTCACGTAACGACAGAGATAAGCATATGAAATGGATTTTGCTCATGATATCCACGCTGTTATTGAGCGGGTGTCCCGGCACGAGAGACCGCATACCCTCAACAGAAAAAGCAGACGTGATTTTACAAAAGAATGAGGTTTGTGTCAGGGTCCAACCTCATGACGATGAAAAGCTTGAGGCGATATCGATTTATCCCTTGAGTCAATCTGAGGGACGTACCACGCGCTTCTTCTCGCCGATGGTGAGCGTCAACGCGACAACTTGTTTACCCAACAATGGGTTCGATTATGAGGACAATATTGCTTATCACTACTCTGTAAAGCTGACTTCAGCCAAAAAACAATCAGCTCAGCAATGGCCTTTCAGTCGTGAATTTGAGGTCGAATTTAGAGTAAAAAAATCTGATGGCAAAATGCAGATCGAAACGCTTGTGCCACAGAGGTAAACGTCAAAATCCCCAATAAAAAAAGCAGCCTAGATGGCTGCTTTTTTTGGGAATTTGGTCGGCACGAGAGGATTTGAACCTCCGACCCCGGACACCCCATGACCGTGCGCTACCAGGCTGCGCTACGTGCCGAACGTGGAGAAGTAGTCTACTGGTTCTTCAACCGATTGCAATATGGGCAGGTGTTAACTGTCTCATAATTAATCAGTTTGCCGTAAAGCGCTTCTCTTCAGTGAGTACCTGCAACAACAGCGCCAACTGAGGTTTATGATCCTTGAGTGGCTTGCCTTGGGCATCATAGGCGCTGTAACTGCCATTATTGTTCAACACCAGCGTAACGGTTGGCGTTGTCACTACTAACTTGCCGTCTTCACTACTGGAGACCCAATTGTGACTGCGTTGGGCAGCAAACAGGTCTTCCCCCTGCGAATAGTTGGCCGGGTTAGTGCGGACGTGCAGCAGGCGTTGCATCAGCGTCGTCATCACGTCCTGCTGATCGGTCAGACGATCAATAGTTTGTGCTGGCGTATTCGGCCAATGCACCACCAGTGGCACTTGCAGCGTGGCACGATTACCAGGATTGTCATCATTTCCATCGATCGTCACCGCGCGCTGCGCAGTAATCACGACAACGGTATTCTTGAGCAAGTCGCGCTGTTGCAGCGTTTGTAGCACCGCAGCAATCTGTTCATCAATGCCGGTGGCTTGGCGCTGGTAACTGCGCTGGCGCACTTTGGCACTGTCGCCAGTGACGTTCACGCCGTTCAATGCAATCCATGAGAACCAAGGCGAGCCATTGCCTTTCTCGCCATTGAGCCAGTTTTGCCATTGGCTAACCGTCGTACTGTTCGGTTGAGTAGTGGCTTCCGGCAGGCTGTAATCGGCCAACAGCGCCTGGCGATAGAGTGGCTGACTAAAGCCATCCGATGCGAACAAGCCAAACTGATAACCTTGCGAATTCAATGCACTTAACAGCGATGAAGGCATACGTGCGGCTAACACGCCATCCATGTAGCTGGAAGAGATACCGTAGAAGAGACCAAACAGGCCTTTTTCCGGCTGAAGACCGGCACTGTAGTGCTGGGTAAAGCGCACGTTATCGCTGGCAAACTGATTCAGCGACGGTAACGCTTTATCAAGGTTGCTGTTACTCAAGCCATCAACGGTCAGGAGCAGCAGGTTATGACGTGTGCCCGCATCGCGGAAAGTAATATCACTCAGCGGATACTGCACCGACAGGGCTTCTGGGTCACCTTGCTGCACCAGGCGGCGCTGATATTCCTGCGCATCCAGCAAACCATGGCGTTCAAGAAAACGCCGTGCGGTCATCGGATAGGAGAGCGGCAGATTGGCGCGCTGCATGGTAATCGGGCGATAGAAATTGGCATCGGCCCAGATGTATAAAAGGTGGCTGGCGAAGAAAGCACAGATAAACAGGGCAGCCAGCGGTTTGCCGAACGAGCGCCGGTTCAGGCTGCGCAGCTTCTGCCAACTCCAGGTGGCAAACAGCATCTCTACCAGGAAAATCAAAGGCACACTGATAAACATCAGCTGCCAGTCGCGCGCCATCTCGCTTTGGTCGGGGTTGATCACCAACTCCCACACCACCGGATTAAGGTGCAGATGGAAGCGGTTGAACACCGCACTGTCGACCATAATCAGCGTCAGCCCAGCGGTCGCGATAATGGCTGATAGCACCCTGAGCAAGCGTTGCGACATCACCACAAAGGTCAGCGGGAAAATGACCAGCAGGTAACCGGCGAACACGATAAAGCTAAAGTGACCAATCCAACTGGTATAGGCATAAATACGACCCGCGAGTGACGCAGGCCAGTCGGCGACCAACAGATAGCGGCTACCTAAAATCAGCGCGAAGATGATATTAAACAGAGCAAACCAGTGCCCCCAGCTGATCATCTGGGAGACTTTTTCGCGATAGCGCTGCCGGTTGGTTACCATATTTATGAGGTCAGATCTGCAATTTAGTGGGCGTTGTCATCGCGAACGGAAGACTGCAACGCTTCCGCGAAAGATTTCGCCAGGCTGCGGCGCTGGGCCGGCGAGACACTGGTGTTGATCAAGTTAGTAACCATGTTCCCTAATACCATCAGGGAAAGGTCGGTTGGCGCTTTGTCTTTTTCAAGAATCTGCGCCATCTGCGCGAGAAGCTTCTCTACGCGCTCGTCGCTATAACGGGATGATTGTGGCATATCGTCGACTAATCAAGTGTGAAAAGGCGGTATATTACCGTAACAACGCACTTTTTTCCGCAATTTTATCGCAAGCAGAGCGATCAGTTTGTGCGTGCAGTTGAAAGCAGCGGCGGGCGGTGTTTGAATACGCGCCTGAGCCTAAAGGAGAGTCTACCATGAGTCTGGATATCGACCAGATTGCCCTGCATCAGTTAGTTAAACGTGATGAGAATCAGCTGGAGCTGGTCCTGCGTGACACGTTACTGCCAACTACCCGTGCGGTAGAAGAGATGGCGGAAGAGTTGCATCGGGTGTATAGCGCTAAAAGTAAGGCTTACGGCCTGTTTAATGAAGAGAGCGAACTGGCCGATGCGCTACGTAACTGCCGCAAAGGACAAGATGACTTTCTGGCTTTCAGCCGTGCGGCGACAGGTCGCCTGCGTGATGAGTTGGGCAAATATCCGTTTGCGGAAAGTGGCGTGGTACTGTTCCTGCACTATCGCTATCTGGCGGTTGAGTATTTGCTGGTGGCGATGCTGAGCAGCCAGTCGAGCATGCGCGTCAATGAGCAGTTAGATATCAGCAGTACCCATTATCTCGACATCAATCATGCGGACATTGTGGCGCGTATTGATCTGACTGAGTGGGAAACTAATCCAGAATCCACCCGTTATCTGACTTTCCTGCGCGGACGCGTCGGGCGCAAAGTGGCCGATTTCTTTATGGATTTCCTCGGTGCCAGCGTTGGCCTCGACACCAAAGCACAGAACCGGGGTTTGCTGCAGGCGGTAGATGATTACTGCGCGGAGTCTAATCTCGATAAGAACGAGCGTCAGAATTACCGTCAGCAGGTATACAGCTACTGCAACGACCAATTGCAGGCGGGGGAGGAGATTGCGTTGGAAGATCTCTCCAGTGAACTGCCGCCATTGGGCGAAAAAACCTTCCAGGCATTTACCCAAGAGCAGGGGTACGAACTGGAAGAGCACTTCCCGGCGGATCGCAGCACGCTGCGTCAGTTAACCAAATTTGCAGGCAGCGGTGGTGGCTTGACGCTGAATTTTGATGCCATGCTATTGGGCGAGCGTATCTTTTGGGATCCAACCACCGATACCCTGACCATCAAAGGGACACCGCCTAATCTGCGCGATCAGTTACAGCGTCGAACCGGCGGTAACTGATTTTCAGGCATAAAAAAACGCCGCTAATGCGGCGTTCTCTTTTCAACTCGTTGGCGATTAAGCGCGAACGAAGTCGATGTGGTGCAGTTTTGGCTTGAACGGATGACGCTGTACCGCCTGAGCCTTAACTTTAACTTCTTTACCATCAACAGCGATGGTCAGCACGTCGGTGTAGAACTCTGGCTTAGCCTGCTGGTTCATCACTGAATCGTGGTCCAGTTCGATAGCCACTGGAGCTTCGTCTCCGCCATAGATGATGGCTGGGAATTTATTTGCTACACGCAGACGGCGGCTCGCACCCTTACCCTGCTCTTTACGTACTTCAGCTTTGATAGTGATCATTTGATTTCTCTTTAATCATTTCTGCTACAGGCGACCCAGCAACAGACGGTTATTCAAACGCTTTTACGGATGCAAAAGCGGGCGGCATTATAGCCGTATTAGGGGGTATGGGCAAATGATTCTGCCGCTTATCGCAGCTCATTTGCCCGCCGGTAACGCCCCTGATAATCAAACATCTTCTCGCGAATCTGCCAGAAATGACCTTTCGCACGCGCCACCACAAAATCGGGATGGCGTAATAAGGGTTGTAAAGCGATGACATCCGCAGCGGTTTGCCAGCCCAACTCCACGCCGGGTGCCCGCTGGTGCGGTCGCATAAACAGCTGTTCGAAGGCTTTACGTTGTGCAGGCGTTTGCAGACGAAAACGCTCACTGACGCTGGTGCCATCTTCATCAAAGTAGGTCGCTTTTAGCCATTCCCCTTTCTCGTCACGCCCTTGTTCCAGTGTCATGCCGCCGCAGCGCAGCACGCGTGCATCTTTAAGTTTTAGCGCGGCTTTCAACATATCATCAGGGTCGACCATAATACGTTCGCACTGATGACAGCGGCGAGCCGCAATATCGTTTTCTGCACCGCAGTCGGGACAACTTTTAAAGCGGAAGCGATAGTCGCACTGTTCACGATTGCCCTCATCATCCTCCATCACGCCCTGACAGCGACGGCCAAAATGTTCAATGATGTGGCCATCTTCGGTGGTTTTTCCCCAAAAGGTATTGGCGAAACCACAGGCTGGGCAGAACACCTGTACCGGCTGGTTGTCACTGGCGCCTTTTGGCGTGCCGACTTCCGGTGTAAAGAGATCGTGCGGATTGCCAGCATAATCGAGGATCAGGCAATCGGTTTTGCCCGGAGACAAACGCAGGCCGCGCCCGACGATTTGCTGATACAGGCTGACAGATTCAGTGGGACGAAGAATGGCGATGAGATCGACGTGTGGCGCGTCAAAGCCGGTGGTCAGCACCGCGACGTTCACTAAAAACTTTAACTGCTGCGCTTTAAATTCGCTGATCAAACGGTCGCGTTCTTTCACCACGGTTTCCGCCGACACCAACGCGCTGTTCTCCGGCAACAGAGATAAAATCTCACGCGCATGTTCTACCGTGGCGGCGAACACCATCACTCCACGGCGATCTTCTGCGAACTCCACGATCTGTCTGACGATGTGCGGCGTTACGCGATTCTGCTGCTTCAATTCGCGATTGAGATCGGCTTCACTAAATAAGCCATTATTCTGTGGGATCAAACGGCTAAAATCATACTGGACAACAGGCATATCCAGCCGTTCGGGGGGGACCAGAAATCCGTGCTTGATCATATAGCGCAGCGGCAATTCATAAATGCAATCCCGGAATAGCGCATGCTGATCGCCACGTACCATACCGTGATAGTGGAATTGATAAATCCAGCCTTTACCCAGGCGAAACGGTGTGGCGGTAAGTCCCAGCAGGCGCAGTTGAGGATTGTGCTGACGAAGATGCGCGAACAGTTGTTGATACTGGCTCTCTTCGTTGTCGCTGATGCGGTGGCACTCATCAACGATCACCAGTGAGAAGGCACTGTCAAAGCGATCCAGGTTGCGCGCCACGGACTGCACGCTGCCAAATACCACTTTGCTTTCGCTCTCTTTACGTTGCAAACCGGCGGCAAAAATATCGGCATCCAGACCATACGCCTGATATTTACTGTGATTCTGCTCGACCAGCTCTTTCACATGCGCCAGCACCAGCACGCGTCCTCTGGCAATCCGTGCCAGTTCAGCGATCACCAGACTTTTACCGGCACCCGTCGGCAGCACGATCACGGCGGGCGTTTCGTGGCGGCGAAAATGCTGGAGTGTGGCGTCAACTGCCTCTTGCTGGTACGGGCGCAGGGTAAAGGACATCAGGGCAAACTTTTTTCTTCAAACGGGCACGCATTATGCCATGAAAACAGCTGAAACGCAGGCGCGGTACTGTTAGCAGGCGAAGGATCAAGCTATACTGCCCACACTTTTTTAACGGTTTAAAAACGCCGTTTCAGTTCCCTCCGTAGTAACAGGCAAAAGCGAATTCATGCGACTCGAAAAATTCATATCTCAGCAGCTGGAAGTCAGCCGTGCTATCGCTGGCCGCGAAATCCGCGCCAGGAAAGTCACCATCAACGGCGAAGTGGTTCGCGACGCGGCCTACAAAGTCTTGCCAGATGACGAAATCGAATATGACGGCAACCCACTGGTGGTGCAAACCGGCCCACGCTATTTCATGCTGAATAAGCCACAGGGTTATGTCTGCTCCACCGACGATCCCGATCATCCCACCGTATTGTTCTTCATTGAAGAACCGGCTGCCTTCAAGCTGCATGCTGCTGGCCGTCTGGATATTGATACTACCGGTTTGGTCCTGCTGACCGATGATGGTCAATGGTCGCATCGCATTACTTCTCCACGCCATCACCTCGAAAAAACCTATCTGGTTGAAGTCGAGGAGCCTATCGATCCGGCGTTGATCGAGAAATTTGCGGCCGGTGTTCAGCTGCACAATGAAAAAGAGCTGACCAAACCAGCGGTGCTGGAGATCCTCGATGAAAAGGCCGCGCGCTTGACCATCAGCGAAGGGCGCTATCACCAGGTTAAACGCATGTTTGCGGCTATGGGCAACCATGTATCAGCGCTGCACCGCGAAAGCATTGGTGACATTGTGCTGGATGAGGATCTGGATGAAGGTCAATACCGTGAACTCACCGCGGCAGAGATCGACAGCATCGGGCTGCCTGAAGAACTTAAAAAGCGCAAATAGCAGGAGAAAGTGGTGCGTAAGGAAAAGAATTCACCGGTCGGTTTGGTCGTGATTCTGGGCTTGTTGGCGATGTTAATGCCACTGTCCATTGATATGTATCTGCCGGCGATGCCGCAAATCGCGCGCGAATTTGCTGTTTCGGCGGGCAGCGTGCAGATGACGCTCAACCTCTACATTCTTGGCTTTGCGATTGGTCAGTTAGTGTATGGCCCACTGGCAGACAGCTACGGGCGTAAACCGGTGATTGTGCTGGGCACATTGATCTTTGCCTGCGCTGCGGCGGCGTGCGCGCTGTCACAAACCATCGATCAACTGATCTTTATGCGCTTCCTGCACGGCTTATCGGCGGCGGCGGCCAGCGTGGTCATCAACGCCTTGATGCGTGATAGTTACTCGAAAGAGGATTTCTCGCGCATGATGTCCTTCGTGATGTTGGTGACCACCATAGCACCCTTGCTGGCACCGATCATCGGGGGTTGGTTGCTACTGCTGTGGAACTGGCATGCGATTTTTTGGACGCTCGCCGTGGCTGCTCTGATTACCACGGTACTGGTGGTGACACAGATCCGTGAAACGCTCAAGCCTGAGCAACGGCAGCGTTTTCATTTACGTACCACAATAAGTAACTTTGTTGCGCTGGTCAGGCATAAGCGCGCGTTCAGTTACATGCTGGCGAGCGGCTTCTCATTCGCGGGATTATTTACTTTCCTTAATGCAGGGCCATTTGTTTACATCGAAGTGAATCACGTTTCACCGCAGAACTTTGGCTATTACTTTGGCCTTAATGTGGTGTTCCTGTTTGTGATGACATTGATCAACAGCCGTGCGGTGCGCCGTTTTGGCCCCTTGGCCATGTTCCGTATCGGGCTGATCATTCAGTTTGCGATGGGTATCTGGTTGCTGATCGCCAGTGCGCTGGATCTCGGTTTCCTGTCACTGGTGTTTGGTGTCGCCATGTTTATCGGCTGTGTTTCCACTGTTTCATCCAATGCGATGGCAGTGATTCTGGACGAGTTTCCACATATGGCGGGTACGGCATCTTCACTGGCCGGTACCTTGCGTTTTGGTGTTGGCGCATTGGTTGGCGCATTGATGTCACTGGTGAGTATCAATAGCGCCTGGCCGATGGTCGCAACGATTGCGCTATGTGCCACGATTTCAATCATATTGTTCAGCTACGCGGCACGTCCACGTCACGCCTGATTGACGTAGCAGGGCGACTACGCCAAATATCATCTCCGTAGCCCCCGTCTTGAACGTTAAACGGGAGCCACGTGATGTGTCGCTTTAAAGTAAAAGTTAGTGCTAAACCGTAACGGCGCGATTTATCGCGCGTATTTGCAGCCGTTGTTTTGCTGACAAATGCGCGATAAACCGCGCTGCTTCGCATTTCCTTATCTCTCAATCCGTATGCCCTTCAATCAAACTCGCGAATCCCCACATATTCGTTATGCTTAATGTTTCCATAATGTGAAAATTAAGAGATAAAAAAGTAACAACATTGAGTCTAAAATGATTGTTAACTGCCGTCGAACAAGGTACACATAGGCATAAATGCGATAATGCTCGCAAATAATAATTTTGCTACATGCTTTGTGCTTAAAACGAGAAGGCAAACCTTGACGTCCGTATTCTGAACTAACCAGGTAGGGATTCACACGTTACTGCCGTCGTCGTGAATAAGCGTTAACGTCTCTGGGGACCGTAATTATGCTGCAACTTTCGGTTATGCATCGCTTACCGCAACACTATCGCTGGTCATTAGACCATGCGGGGGAAATAGAGCGCCAGGAAGCGGCAAACGGTGTGCACGATGAAGATTTAGTGGTGCTGCGCCTTTTAAGCCATGATGGCCTTCCGGCGCTGGAAATTTTGCAACAGCTACGGGAAACACTGGCGCAGATTCAGGTAGAGTGCAAAATTGCCCGTTGCGAAGGGCAACCGTGCCTGCTGATTCAGCGTGGTGACGAAAGTGCCACCAATTGTTGCCTGAAAAATCAGGGCGTGGCGATTGCCGAAACGTTTGAAGGCCATTAATTCAATGGCTTGCCCTGCGCAGAAGCTAACAGTTGACGTGTATATTCGGTGGCTGGGGCGTTAAATAACGCCTCGCACTCCCCTTGCTCAACGACCTCCCCTTGGCGCAGCACAATGAGCTGATGGCAGAGTGCGCGTACGACCTGTAAATCGTGGCTAATAAACACATAGGCAAGCTGGTGCTGTTGCTGCAAGCGACGAAGCAGGGTGAGAATTTGCTTCTGCACTGAGCGATCTAGTGAAGAGGTGGGTTCATCCAGCACAATCAACTGCGGTTGTAGGATCAACGCTCGAGCAATAGCGATGCGTTGGCGTTGTCCGCCAGAGAACTCAGCGGGATAGCGTGAACGGCTCTCTGCATCCAGTCCGACTTCCTCCATGACCGCAATCACACTGGCTTCCAGTTGTGCAGCACTTAGCTCTGGACGATGTACCGCCAGCCCTTCCGCAATCACTTGCTGAACCGTCATACGCGGATTAAGCGAGGAGTTAGGGTCCTGAAACACGACCTGAATGCGCGGTCGTAGCGGCTGTAACTGCTTACGGGTAAGTGTATGCAAGGGCTGGTCGTCAAACCAAACTTCACCACGCGAGGCAATCAAACGCAGCAGCGCTAATCCGGTGGTGCTTTTGCCGGATCCTGATTCCCCCACCAGACCCAAGCTTTCACCGGGGCGCAGCGTAAAGCTGAGATCTTGCAGTACTCGCTTTTCTGCAACGGTTCTCTTCAGTAATCCACGACGGACAGGAAAACCCACGTGCAGATTTTTAACCTGGAGCAGGGGCTTGGTCTGCGTGAGTGTGACCGGTTGACCATCCGGTTCGGCGGCCAGCAATTCTCGGGTATAAGGGTGTTGCGGCTGGCTGAACAATAGCGCACAACGATTGTGTTCTACTTCCCGGCCATTGCGCATCACTGTTACGCGGTGAGCCAGCTGACGCACAATATTCAGGTTATGGGTGATGAATAGCATGCCCATATTCATTTCACGCTGAAGTTCTCTTAGCAGCTGCAGTATTTGTGCCTGTACGGTGACGTCGAGCGCGGTCGTCGGCTCGTCGGCAATCAACAGTTTGGGCTGCGTGAGTAACGCCATCGCGATCATCACGCGCTGACGCTCTCCTCCAGAAAGCTGATGCGGAAAATCTTTAAGGCGTGACACGGCATTGCGGATGCCGACACGATCGAGGCAACTAATAATTTCACCACGTGCCGCTTCTTTCCGCATCCCGCGATGCAGAGAAAGTACTTCATACAACTGCTTTTCAACGTTATGCAGCGGGTTGAGCGAAACCATCGGTTCCTGAAAAATCATCGCCATTTGATTACCGCGCAGGCCACGCATTTCGCGCTCGCTGGCCTGCAGGATGTTCTGGCCATTAAACAGGATCTCACCTTGCGGATAGGTAACAGGCGGCTGAGGGAGCAGTTGCATAATGGACAGGGCGGTGACACTTTTGCCCGAACCTGATTCTCCCACTAACGCCAGCGTTTCACCGGCGTCAATATTCAGGGAAATATCTTCCACAACCCGGCGTTGATTAAACGCCACGGCAAGATGATTGACAGTGAGTAAGCTCATTTAACGTCCCCGACTGGGATCAAAGGCATCGCGCACCGCTTCACCGATAAAAATTAACAGCGATAGCAATAGGGCGAGGGCGAAGAAACCGGAGAGCCCCAGCCAGGGGGCCTGAAGGTTATTTTTGCCTTGCAGCAGTAGCTCACCCAGCGACGGTGAACCGACCGGAAGACCAAAACCAAGAAAATCCAGGGAGGTCAGCGTGGTAATCGAACCGCACAAAATAAAGGGCAGGAACGTGAGTGTGGCGACCATTGCATTAGGTAGCATATGGCGCAACATGATTCGACCATCACTCACCCCCAGTGCCTGTGCGGCTCGAATGTAATCAAAGTTGCGCGTGCGTAGGAATTCAGCTCGCACCACGCTCACCAGACTCATCCAGCCAAATACCACGGTGACCAAGAGCAGCCACCAAAAGCCGGGCTGAATCACGCTGGAAAGCAGGATCAGCAAAAAGAGTGACGGCATGCCTGACCACACTTCGATCAGCCTTTGCCCCACCAGATCGACCCGCCCGCCGAAATAACCCTGTACTGCACCCACCACAATGCCAATCACACTGGAGAAGAGCGTCAGTAAAATGCCAAACAGCAGAGAAACACGCGTGCCATAGAGTAAGCGTGCCAGCACATCACCGCCGTTAGCATCGGTGCCAAGCCAGTTCTGCTTTGAGGGCGGAGAAGGGAAGGGGACATCGGTGGCGAAATTAATCGTGCTGTCACTGAAGCGGATTGGTGCCCAGATGGCCCAACCTTGCTGGTCAATGCGCTGTTTCAACCAAGGATCTTGATAATCCGCTGGCGTGGTAAAGTCGCCACCAAAATCGCTTTCGCTGTAATTAAACAGGAGCGGCATATACCAGCGCTGTTGATAGTGCACCAGCAGCGGTTTGTCGTTAGCCAGCAGTTCTGCGCCCAGAGAGAGCACAAAAATTACCAGGAAAACCCACAGTGACCAGTAACCGCGTCGGTTATGGCGGAAGCGCTCCCAGCGCTGCTGATTGATTAGCGACAGGCTCATCAGCGTCCCTCAAAATCGATGCGCGGATCGACTAGTGTGTAGGTCAGGTCGCTGAGAATATTCATCAGCAGTCCGATTAACGTAAAGATATAGAGCGTGCCAAACATCACCGGATAGTCGCGTTGAATGGTGGCATCGTAACCCAGCAGTCCCAGGCCATTAAGCGAGAACATCACTTCAATCAACACTGAGCTGGTAAAGAACATACTGATAAAGGTGGCAGGAAATCCAGCGATCACTAACAGCATGGCATTGCGGAAAACATGGCCGTAGAGAATGCGTTTTTCATCTACGCCTTTGGCCCGGGCGGTTACCACATACTGCTTACGAATTTCATCCAGGAAGGAGTTTTTGGTCAGCATGGTCAGCGTGGCAAAACCGCCAATCACCGTTGCCAGCACAGGCAGTGTGATATGCCAGAGATAATCACCGATTTTGCCGTACCACGGCAGCGAATCAAATTGCGGCGACGTCAGTCCGCGTAGAGGGAACCAATCTAAATAGCTGCCGCCAGCAAACAGCACAATGAGCATGATGCCAAACAGAAAGGCCGGGATGGAGTAGCCAATGATGATAAAAGTACTGCTCCAGATATCAAAGGCGCTGCCGTTACGTACCGCTTTTTTGATGCCGAGCGGGATCGACACCAGATAAATAATGAGTGTGCTCCATAAGCCAAGACTAATGGAAACAGGCAGACTCTCTTTAATCAATTGCAAAACTGAGGCACTGCGGAACAGGCTATCGCCAAAATCAAAACGCAGATAATTCCACAGCATTTCACCGTAGCGTTGGAGCAATGGTTTATCGAAACCATAGCGATGCTTGATTTCAGCAATGACTTCGGGATCCAACCCGCGCGCACCGCGGTACTGGCTGTCGCCTGGGTTATCACGCGTGAGCGCACCTCGAGCCCCGACATCTCCGCCGCCGGCATTCGAAATTCCCGTGCTGTGACCGAATTGCGCGTTAGCCAACGCCTGATCGACCGGACCACCGGGTGCAATCTGCACAATAAAAAAGTTCAGGGTGATGATGGCCCACAGCGTAGGAATAATCAGCAGTAACCTGCGTAGGAAATAGGAACCCAAACTGCTCTCCTCAGCGTCTGTCAGCCGGCAACTTTGCGGCTTTATTCACGTCATACCACCAGTTGTCTAAGCCGGTTGCGTAAGCGGGTTTGATTTCAGGATGCGAAAACTTGTCCCAGTATGCCAGCCTCTGTTCGGCGTTATACCACATCGGGATCATATAGGCATTCCACAACAGGATGCGATCCAACGCCTTACCCAGCGGTAACAGCGCTTTTTTATCACCTTGATGATCAACGATTTGCTGCACGAAGTGATCAACGATCGGATTTTTTACGCGGGGTGTGTTCCACGAAGAATCGATGTACTGAGACTGCCAGCTGGTTTGCAGATTGGTGGAAGGCCAAGGGTTGGCTTGATACAGAGTAGGGATCATATCGTAATCCCCTTCACGCCAGCGGCGTAGATATTGCGAAGTATCAATCTGACGCAGATCGACCTGAATGCCAAGGCGTTGCAGACTGTGCTGGAACGGCAGTGCCCAGTCATTTTGGGTACCGCTACGCATCAGTAATTCAAAACGGAAGGGCTGACCGGTTTTAACGTTAACCAGTCGCTGGTTTTTAATCTCCCAGCCGGCTTGTTTCAGTAGATTCATGGCTTTCAGCAGATTGCCACGATCGAAGCCGCTACCATCAGAATGGGGTGGGGCATATTCGCTGGTGAAAACTTCTGCAGGGAGCTCCGCTTTGTAAGGCGCCAGCAGGATCAACTCCTCCGCTTTTGGGTAACCTTTGGCGGCGTACTCTGTATTCTGGAAATAGCTGTCGGTACGCTTATAAGCGCCATAGAACAGCGCTTTGTTCATCCATTCAAAATCAAACGCCAGTGTCAGTGCTTCGCGTACCCGCCGATCGGCAAACAGCGGTTTTTCATTATTAAATGCCAGCCAACGGGTATCAGTAGATACGGTATTGGGCGTGGTGGACTTCACGATCGCATGATTATCAAAGTTACGCCCCAGATACTGGGTGGCCCACTTTTTCGCTGAACTCTCTTCACGCAGGTCTGACGCACCCGCCTTGAAGGCTTCAAAGGCGACATTATCGTCAAGATAATAGTCGTAGCGCAGCGTATCGAAATTAAACCGGCCGCGATTGACGGGCAGGTCGGCAGCCCAGTAATTCTTCACCCGGCTGTACTGAATAAACTGGCCTGATTTATATGACGTGACGCGGTAGGGCCCGCTGGCCAGTGGGGGATAGCCGATCGGCTCATTGAATTTTTTATCATGCCAAAATTGTTGCGGCAGCACTGGTAGCGTCAACCAACTCAGGATCATGTCCTTATCGGGTTTGGGCATATCAATGCGCACGGTTAAGTTATTCAGCGCCTTGACCTGAGCCCCGCGAAAGGCAACGCGAAACTGGGGTACACCTTCGGTCATGAATTTCTGGAAAGTAAAAGCCACATCCTGGGCGGTGATCGGGCTGCCATCCTGAAAGCGAGCATGAGGATTAATTGAGACTTCCATCCAATGGTAATCATTGGGATAGCGTGCCGATTCGGCAATCAGCGGATAAAAACTACCGGGTTCATCGTCGGAAGTGGTAAACAGGCCATCGTACAGCGTATCAGTCCCAGCGCCTGGATTGCCTCGTGAGGCATAACGGTTGAAGTTATCGTAGGTACCCACCACGGCAAGCGTCATCTTTCCGCCTTTAGGTGCGGCAGGATTGACGTAATCGTAATGACTGAAATTCACCGCATACTTTGGCTCGCCCAGCTTGGCAAAGGCATAGCTTTCATTAATGGTTTCAGCATGCAGTGGCGCAATGGCAATAAAGACCAGCAACGCTGTGACAAGACGCAGCAGCATAAGTGGGGCGATCTCCTCTGGGTATCCGCACCCTATGGTAACAGTTTCATGACGATGACGTGACGTTAAGCAAGCGCGGACTGCCGCTGATAATAGCTCACCAAGTGGTCTGGGCGCAGTGGACGGCTAAAAAGATAGCCTTGCAGATGTGTCACTCCGCGATTCACCAACCAAGCGGCCTGATCGCCCGTTTCTACCCCTTCGGCAACTGTTTTCAGATTGAGTTTCTTCGCCAGCAGCAACACCGCATCCAGTACCGGTGACGTGACCGTTTCAGTCCCGATGCTCTGCACAAAACCGCGATCGATCTTCAAATAATCGAAAGGATATCTTTCCAGGTAAATGAGTGCGCTGTGGCCGGTACCGAAATCATCAATGGCAATCTTAATACCGTGTTCATGCAGCCAGGCGAAAATCTCCCCAGCATTGTTTTCACTCACCATCGTGCGCTCAGTAATCTCAAACACATAGTTAAAGTGATCGGCCGGCATTTCAGCAATCCACTCCTGAACATGCTGGCGGAAGTTGTCGGAAGCCAGGTGTAAAGGGGAGAGATTCAAACTCATGCGTGTGCCGCGCGGTAACTGCTGGCTGAGAAACTGCGCATCGCGCGCGACGAGCTTAAACAGATGCTGGGTGAGAGGAATAATCAGGTTTTGTGCTTCGGCGTTACTGATAAAGGCATCAGGTGGGATCATGCCCTCTGTGGGGTGTGTCCAGCGTAGCAAGGCTTCCACGCCGTAGGGCTGCCCATCGTGAGCGGTAACCAGCGGCTGGTACTCCACATGAAACTGACCGCGTTTGATGCCCTGCATAATCTCTTTGCCCGGTCGCTGATACAGCGTCAGCAGCAACCAACTGGCTCCGCTGGTAAACAGCGTGGCCAGTAGTCCAGTGAGAAAAATCAAGTGATAGTCACGCTGGGCCAAGGTATTGCCGTAGACAACGAAACGCATTTCGCTATTTTTAAAGCCCATTTCCGACAATGCAGGCGGAAGTTCACTGACTTTAACCACCTCGTTTTTACCACTGAGCAGTGCTTTATCGCCAATAATTAAGGCCATACCGGTGATTTCTGGATGGTAAGAGGCCAGCAGTTGATAAGGTGTCAGGCTAATATTCATGGTGGCGAGAATACCGGTTTCCGCTGAACCGGGGTTTTTCATCCAAAGCGCCAGCGCGGGCTTGGTCGGCAGTAATGGCGTGCCCCCTAACAGGCGGATATCGCGATCGCGCTCCAACTCCGAGTCTGGAGAAATATCATTCGCTGGGAGTAGAAAGGCACCGGTGGCAGATGAGCAATAAGCATTGCTGTTTTGCACCAGCAGAATGGCACGAATATTACCCGCAAAAGCGGCGCGAGAGGTCAGTTCACGGCTGACGCTACTGCATTGCAATTGGGTGTACTGCTGTAATGGATAAAGGGTATCCACCAGGGTTGACACCACCTGTTGTAAATCGTCGCGGCTATGAATCAGCAACTGTTCATGTTGTTGCAGCCGTTTTTGCCAGGTTAACGTCAGCAGAACGGTCACAAACAGCAGAAAGAACACGCCCCCGATGATCGCGCTACTCCAGGCGATGCGGCGCGAATAGCTTGCATGAGGCTTAAACGTCCCCGACAGTGGCATGGAGTGCATTCCCCTTTTGGCGCCATTATTATTATATACATCGTGCACTACTGCTCGCTGGTGCCTGGCGTTCAGTGTTGCCTCATCGTGGCATTTTTCATCCGACTTTGATGCAAACCGTTGCGGCCAGTAAGCAAACGAGAATATAACGAGGTCGCGCGAAAAGTCTCGTTATATTTCTGATTCTCAATTACTTTTTATCGATTGGATTTGGGGTAAGAAAGTGCAAACGAAAAAAAACGCTGCCGGGGCAGCGTTTTCTGATTCTCTGGCTGAGAGGATCTTCAAAAGGATAGGTTAGCTAGGATTTTTAGCTAAGACCCGACGCGCTTCACGATACCGCGTTTTCCAGTAACTGTCGTTTAAGCTGGAAATCATCACACCACTGCTGGTGGATGCATGCACGAAGTTATCATTGCCGAGATAGATGCCTACGTGGCGCCCCGTTGAGCCGGCGCGGAACAGAACAAGATCACCTGGACGCAGTTTGCTGCGCGAAATTTCTCTACCGGTATCCTGCTGCTCTGATGTTGAGCGTGGCAAATCTAAACCGAACTGCTCGCGAAAGGTGCGCTGAACAAAAGCAGAACAATCAATGCCGCGTTTGGTGTCGCCGCCTAAGCGATAACGTACACCTTTCCAGCCACTGTATTGATCCATGATGCGGGACTTAACGTCCACGTTCTGCACCATTTGTTCAAATTCGTCCTGAGACGCTTGAAGTAAAAAACCATTCTGGTTGTTAACTTCATGATTCTCGTTATTCGCGTTCTGACCGTTATGCGTACTACTACATGCTGATAAAAGTGTTGCTAGTGCTACTGCGGGGATGATCCGCCTGAGGTATCTCAGTATTGGTTGAGACTTGACCATTATACGTGTGTTCCTTTGATGTCCTTACGACACAATGTCGCCAGCCAGATGACAAAACGGTTTCGAGATTAATAAGTCAGACCGCTTAAGACAATTCCTTAATTACTAAAATGTGTTAATGAACACATTTTTGTTTCATAAGGCACCGAATTTTATGCTGCGCTCTTAGTAATCGGATTTGAGGTTAACCGATTACAGACCGCGTGGCGAGTGCTTTTATATAAATTTTTATAGGTTTTAATGATGTGAAATCAATCCGTAACACAATGGCTACTTTATCATCAATTGGTCGCGATTTAAGGGCTAATTAGCCGTAATAATGGACGCCAATTCAGGCGCTAAGGCTGATTTTAAGAGGGTTCTGGCTGGACAATATGAGAAAAGAGCTATTGTTACTGATTTTTTATCATAATGTTTTCTTTTAATAGAAAAACGTTAGCATGCTAATAATGTATTTTGGGATTCGATAAGCGCGGATGATCGACTTTTTTTGTTATTGTCATCCGCGCTTCACAATTATGTGCGGGGCTTATGTTTCCCTGGCAGCGCGCGATAGAGCCAATTCACCAATTTATCGCTGGCGGGGGTTAATAACCACCAGCTTAATCCCACCAGAATCACGGAAAGCGATCCGACAGCAATATCCGTAAACCAGTGCGCACCGGCCATAACACGCGGTAGAGAGAAGACCACCACAATCACCATGCCCATCAGGAAGGCGCGGAAGCCAAAATAACGCCACATAAAGCAGGCAAAAATAATCAGCATCATGCCGTGATCGCCGGGGAAGCTATTGCTGGATGCATCTTTGGCTGGAATACCGGTCAGCTCACTCACACGATGGACGTTTTCAAAAAACAGCGTCGGGCTGGCATGTTGAACAGGAATCAAATGACCCAATTGATTGAGCACCACGGCGGTAAGCAGCATGGCGATACCAATGGCTAACATACGACGTCGCCCCTGCGGTGTTTCGCGGCGCCAGAACCACAGGTACAGCAGTCCCATTGCTAATAGTGAGACCGCGTCAAAACCGCGGAAATTGGTGATGGCCACCAGCAAGGCGAAGCCAGGATGGTCAACCATTTGGTTATTGAAGCCAAAGAAGATCGCTTTATCGAGACCAAACCAAAATCCATGATCCGGCGGCAGATACCAGGAAAAGAACAGTACCAAACCCAGTACATTCAGCAGCAGGATGGTAATTAAACGAGACGCGCGCATAAAAAATAAACTCTAAAAGAAAATAACGGGGCAACCTAACGCAGCTAATCTAAACGAATCTTCAACAAAGTTGTTTGCAAAACGTTCCAGTTAACGGGTTGATAGTGGATTAACTCAATGCGACTGTCCGGTGGTGTAGTGGTCCGCGTTTCCATAAAGAAGTCATCACCTTGGCGATTGATGTTGACCAGACCATCTGGTGTCCGTAGTACGCCCTTAACGCGGTCCACTGGTGCAAGCCGCGCCCACTCTAGTGCGGGGATGGTATCAAAGACCGTATCGCCATCGAAAATCCAGCCACAGGAAGCATATCCCTGGCCTTCATTCAACGCGCGTCGCCAGCGAGCAGAACCCTCAAGTTTTAAGGCGGCTAAGCCTTGAGGCCGTGAAGCGTGGTGGTGATGTTTTGCATCAGGAACCGCACGATCCGTCAACGCTGGCTGGCACAAAAGAGCGGGATCGATGTTCCCCCACGCCGATTCAACCAGCTGGCGATCGCCGAGATGCTGCTGCTGCCAAGCTTGGAGAAGCTGACGGTCATCGTCGCTCCAGCGATCGCTCTTGGTGGCAACGACAATATCAGCCGCAGTGAGTTGATCGCGGAAGTTTTTCATTTGTTGTCACACGTGCATCAGCAAGTTGGTGAGGATCAAGCAGCGTGAGCGTGGCATCAAGTTGAATCCAGGGTTGATAAACCGCAGCGCGCAGCATGTTGATCAGCTGTTTGGGATGGCCAAGGCCTGTGGGTTCAATGATCAGACGGTCGGGTTTGGCCTGCTTTAACAGCATGTTCAACCCTACCTGCAGCGGCAGTCCGTTAACGCAGCACATACAGCCGCCGGGGATCTCTTTTAGCGTGGCACCACGATCGGCGAGCAACGCGCCGTCAATGCCAATCTCGCCAAACTCGTTGACCAGAATCGCCCAATTCTCATCGGCCGGTTTGTGGTTTAACAGATGCAGCAACGTGGTGGTTTTTCCGCTGCCGAGAAATCCGGTTATTACATTAACGCGCGTCATTACAGGCTCCATTTTAGCGCGCGGAATAGGGTTCCGGCGCGCACGACATTGTTACACTATAACAATCATCGGCGGCCGGACAAAATCGCGTGTCTAATCCGCGCGACTCATATAACGACGTTCAGCAATATGGATACGAATGCGATCGCCATTGCTTAAATATTCGGGCACCTGAATGGACAGTCCGGTACTCATGCCAGCCGGTTTAGTGCGTGCGCTAGCGGAAGCCCCTTTAATGCCGGGTGACGTGTCCACAATTTCCATATCAACCGTCTGCGGCAGTTCCAGCGCCAGAACCTGTCCATCCATTGTTAGCACCTGAATGCCTGGGATGCCGCCCTCTGGGATAAATAGCAGCTCTTCTTCAATCTGGTCTTTCTTGAAGCTATAAGGCGTGTAATCTTCATCATCCATAAACACGTATTCGTCACCATCTATATAAGAGAAGGTGACCGCGCGTCGGCTCAACTGGATGGCATCAATAATATCGTCGCCTTTAAATCGCTCTTCGACTTTCAGACCGGTGCGGACATCGGTAAAACGCATCTTATATAAGGTTGCGGCACCGCGAGCACTTGGACTTTGCACATCAATGTCTTTCACCAGCAACAGTTTGCCGTTCCAGGTGACGGCCATCCCTTTTTTGATTTCATTTGCCTTTGGCATGGTGTGTAACTCGCTTAGAGAGGGTTAATGCGCGCCACGTTACTCGCGCCACGAAAAACAGGCAAGTGAGCCGATGTAAAATTGTTGCACGTGTAATGGCATTCCCCACGCCGGGCTGCTATTGTCGCGACGAATTGCCAGCAGGAGCGCATGATGTTTTGTCGTGACCAGTGCGGTGCCTGTTGCACAGCCCCCTCAATCTCTTCCCCGATCCCCGGTATGCCATATGGCAAACCGGCCAATACCCGCTGCGTTCAACTTGACGAACTTCAGCGCTGTAAAATCTTTGGTTCACCCGAGCGTCCAGCAGTCTGTGCCGGGTTGCAGCCCAGCGCCGAGATGTGTGGCAACAGCCGTGATGCTGCGATGATTTTTTTGCTCACGCTCGAAGCAGACACCGCCCCCTGAGTTGCTGCTGACAGTTTGCTGACGCCATTGGCTAAATTTGCCGTCGTGTTACAGCAAAACCGTCAGCTTTCAGGGGATGAAAAATCCTAAATCCCATCTGAAATGTGCGGAACGTCAAAAATATGCTACGCCGATTGCGCATTTTCTTGCCTGCTTTACGTTGCTGTACCATATTTCCTGAAACGTTTCAGCGTTGTCATTGCGGCTTGGTTCGCAATGCGCAGCGTAATTTTTCGCCATTGAGCTGAAACGATTCAATTTCAGCAAGCGAGGAGAAATATGTTCCAGCTCGAAGTTCAGGCCATTCATATCGGCGCCAATGCACAGAATAAAGAAGAGGCCATCCGTCAGGTTGCGGCAGCACTGACAGCAGCCGGCAACGTATCGGAAGGCTATGTCAATGGCATGCTGGCGCGTGAACAGCAGACCACCACATTCCTGGGTAATGGCATCGCCATTCCTCATGGCACGACCGATACGCGCGATCTGGTGCTGAAAACCGGTGTTCAGGTCTATCAATTCCCGCAAGGCGTGGATTGGGGTGACGGCCAAACGGCTTACATTGCCATTGGTATTGCGGCGAAGTCAGATGAACATCTCGCCTTGCTGCGTCAACTGACTCATGTCTTGAGCGATGACAGCATTGCCGAGCAGTTGAAGACCGCTTCAGTAGAAGATTTACGCGCTCTGCTGATGGGTGAAAAGCAAGCTGCTGAATTCAAGTTTGATACTTCCTTGATTGCCGTGGATGTGGCGGCCAGCGATCTCATCACTTTACAGGCACTCAACGCAGGTCGTTTACAGGCCGCTGGTGCGGTTGAAGCCGCTTTTGTGGCGGATGTCGTCTCAAATGCACCGTTGAGTCTGGGGCAGGGCATCTGGCTGAGCGACAGTGCTAACGGCAACCTGAACAGTGCCGTGGCTGTGAGCCGGACTGCCGCTCCGTTTGTGCATCAGGGTGAATCTGTCGCACTGCTGGTCACGGTTGCGGCAGCGGATGAACGTCCACTTGAGGTGCTGGGTTACCTGAGCAACCTGCTGTTAAACAACAAAGCTGACCGACTGCTGAAAGCGGATGCCGCGGGCATTCTGGCGCTGTTGACCAGCGAAGTCGATGAAGCCGCTGACCAGTTGACCGCAGAGTTCACCATTCGTAACGAGCACGGGCTGCATGCACGTCCTGGCACGGCGTTGGTGACCGTGATTAAACAGTTTAACAGCGATATTACTGTGACGAACCTTGATGGCAGCGGTAAGCCGGCTAATGGGCGCAGCCTGATGAAAGTGGTGGCGCTGGGTGTGAAAAAAGGCCACCGCCTGCGCTTTACTGCCAGTGGTGAAGATGCACAGCAGGCGTTGAACGCGATTGAAGAAGCCATCAACGCGGGTCTGGGTGAGGGGGTCGCATGAGCCGCCGTGTTGCAACCATTACCCTGAATCCTGCCTATGATCTGGTGGGTTATACGCCAGAAGTTGAGCGGGGTGAAGTCAACCTGGTGAAAACCACTGGTCTGCATGCTGCAGGTAAAGGAATCAACGTTGCCAAGGTGCTGAAAGATCTTGGTATCGACGTCACCGTGGGTGGATTCCTGGGCAAAGAGAACCAGGATGGCTTCCAGCAGCTGTTCAGTGAACTGGGGATCGCTAACCGCTTTCAGGTGGTGCAGGGTCGTACGCGCATCAACGTGAAGCTGACGGAAAAAGACGGTGAAGTTACCGATCTGAATTTCTCCGGCTTCAATGTCACTGCGCAGGACTGGGACCGCTTTACCGCAGATTCTCTGACCTGGCTAGGACAGTTTGACATGGTGTGTGTCAGCGGCAGTTTGCCCGCCGGTGTTGCGCCAGAAGCCTTTACCAAATGGATGAGCGACCTGCGTACGCTCTGCCCATGCATCATTTTTGACAGCAGTCGCGAAGCGCTGGTTGCCGGTTTGAAAGCCGCACCTTGGTTGGTGAAACCGAACCGTCGCGAGCTGGAAATCTGGGCCGATCGCAAATTGCCAACACTGCAAGATGTGATTGAGCTGCGCATGAATTGCGTGAGCAGGGCATAGCCCATGTGGTGATTTCTCTTGGTGCTGAAGGTGCACTGTGGGTTAACGCCTCAGGCGAATGGATCGCCAAACCGCCAGCCTGTGAAGTGGTGAGCACGGTGGGTGCAGGGGATTCAATGGTCGGCGGCCTAATTTATGGCTTGCTGATGCGCGAATCCAGCGAGCACACCTTACGTCTTGCCACCGCTGTAGCCGCGATGGCGGTTAGTCAGAGCAATGTTGGCGTTACCGACCGTACCCAGTTGGCCGCGATGATGGCGCGTGTTGACTTAAAACCCGTTAACTAACAGCAGGAGAGCGATAATGAAAACGCTGCTGATAAAAGATTCTTCACTGGGATTGGCATCAGGACACTTAGCCTTAGAACGTCTGCGCGCAACCGCAGCACAAGCGGGCCTGACGCTGACCGATAATGCAACCGATGCTGAGCTGGTATTGGTTGCGGGCCATAACGTGCCGAATGATGCACCGTTGGCTGGTAAAAATGTGGCGTTAGTGGATGTGCAGCAGGCGCTGCGCGATCCGTTGGCGGCGATCAATCAGGCTAAGGCCAACGCAAAAGTCTGGCAATCGGCGGCCGCTGTTGTTGCACCCGCTGCCGTACAAAGCACAGGCCCGAAACGTATCGTCGCAGTGACCGCTTGCCCAACTGGCGTGGCGCACACCTTTATGGCCGCTGAGGCCATTCAGGCTGAAGCGACGAAACGCGGCTGGTGGGTGAAAGTTGAAACCCGCGGTTCAGTGGGTGCAGGCAATGCCATCACACCAGAAGAAGTGGCGGCTGCCGATCTGGTGATCGTGGCTGCGGATATCGATGTGGACCTGGCAAAATTCGCCGGTAAGCCGATGTATCGCACCTCAACCAGTCTGGCACTCAAGAAAACCGCGCAGGAACTGGATAAAGCGCAGGCTGAAGCGAAAACCTATCAGCCAAGCGGCAACGCCTCTGCCAGCACCCAGAGCGATAGCAAAGAGAAAGCCGGTGCCTATCGTCACCTGCTGACGGGCGTGTCCTACATGCTGCCGATGGTGGTGGCGGGCGGCTTGAGCATTGCGCTCTCCTTCGCCTTTGGTATCACGGCATTTAAAGAGCAGGGCACCTTAGCGGCTGCACTGATGCAAATCGGTGGCGGCAGTGCGTTTGCGCTGATGGTGCCGGTGTTAGCAGGCTTTATTGCCTTCTCGATTGCGGACCGCCCGGGTCTAACGCCAGGTCTGATCGGCGGTATGATTGCCACCAGCATTAACGCCGGTTTTCTTGGCGGGATCATCGCCGGTTTCATTGCGGGTTATGCTGCGAAGATGCTGAGCAGCAAAGTTAAACTGCCGCAAAGTATGGAAGCGCTGAAACCGATTTTGATTATTCCGTTAGTCGCCAGTTTGATTACAGGTTTGCTGATGATCTACGTGGTGGGCAAACCGGTGGCAGGCATCATGAGCGGCCTGACGCATTGGCTGGCGAACATGGGTACTGCTAATGCGGTTCTGCTGGGCGCGATCCTCGGTGGCATGATGTGTACCGACATGGGTGGTCCAGTGAACAAAGTGGCTTACGCCTTTGGTGTCGGCCTGCTAAGCTCGCAAACCTACGCGCCGATGGCAGCGATCATGGCAGCCGGGATGGTGCCACCGTTAGCGATGGGTCTGGCAACGATTGTGGCACGTCGTAAGTTCAACAAGGGTCAGCAGGAAGGCGGTAAAGCAGCGCTGGTACTGGGTCTGTGCTTCATCTCTGAGGGGGCGATTCCGTTCGCGGCTCGTGACCCAATGCGTGTGCTGCCTTGCTGCATCATTGGCGGTGCAGTGACCGGTGCGATCTCCATGGCGATTGGCGCGAAACTGATGGCACCGCATGGTGGTCTGTTCGTGCTGTTGATTCCAGGCGCAATTACCCCGGTGCTGGGTTACCTGATGGCGATTGTGATTGGTACTGCGGTGGCTGGCTTGGGCTACGCGATTCTGAAACGTCCGGAAGAAGAGTTGGCGAAAGCAGCTTAATCTTCACTGGATATGAAAAAGGGAGCTTCGGCTCCCTTTTTGCTGTCTGCGTTACGCTTTTTGTTCTGACTTCAACCACGCAATTTCATCTTTCCAGATATCCGGATTAATGGTCTCCAGAATCATCGGGATGCCGTCGAAACGCTTATCCTTCATCAGCCAGCTAAATACCGTCTTGCCAATATTGCCTTCACCCAAACTGTGGTGGCGGTCGACGCGACTTCCTAAGGTACTTTTAGCATCATTCAGATGCATGCCACGCAGATACTGGAATCCCACGATGCGTTCGAACTCGCTAAAGGTTTCGACGCAGGCTTCTTCAGTTCGCAAATCATAACCACCAGCAAACGCGTGGCAGGTATCGATGCACACACCCACGCGTGATTTATCTTCCACATGTTCAATGATGGTGGCGAGGTGCTCGAAACGGAAACCGAGATTACTGCCCTGACCCGCGGTATTTTCAATCACCGCCACGACATTGTGGGTCTGATCCAGTGCGATATTGATTGATTCGGCGATGCGCTTCAGGCACGCCTCTTCCTCAATCTGCTTTAAATGGCTGCCAGGGTGGAAATTCAGCAGCGTTAGCCCAAGCTGTTCGGCGCGCTGCATCTCATCGAGAAACGCATCGCGTGACTTTTCCAGGGCTTCCATAACCGGATGGCCAAGGTTAATCAGATAGCTGTCATGCGGCAGAATCTGGGCTGAGGTGAAGTTGTATTTCTCACAGGCCGTTTTGAAAGCATCAATGACTTCACCGGAAAGCGGCGCAGCTTTCCATTGGCGTTGATTTTTCGTAAACAGCGCAAAGGCTGTGGCTTCGAGTTCATGGGCACGGATAACTGCCTGGTCTACGCCGCCAGATGCACTGACGTGTGCGCCGATATATTTCATGCCGCTCTCCTGATTGGGCGATTGCTGCTGCAAAGGCCACATCATAGCGGATGCGATAACACCATGAAATGTTGCATTACCCTTGGGGCTAAAAACGGCACGACAAAACACCTACCAAAAATGGCAGGTGAAATTTTTCACAAGTTAACTATAGTTTAACAAATTAGTTTCATTTAACTATAAACATGAAAACAGCCTATAGAAGTACATTTGATACTGCTTTGCAGCCTGAAAACTCTAATGCAATCCATAAGATAACTTTAGGTAAAATGAAAGATGTCACCCTTTTTTATAATGGAAACGGTGCAGTAGGCTTTACCCTCGCCGTCCCTGAAACGGACAACTCTTTGGTACATTTTTATCGTTATGGTGTTAATCACAGCGATCCGAAGAAATTGTATCGGTCCGAATGCCTCTATTCCCGTCGGGAAAACTTTGGCTATCAAGACTGGCTCATTCGTACCATCACTGATGAGTTCACTGCGTGTGATTCCGAACTGGAACAGTTGATTGGTATGAAGTCCTGATCTCTGCGACATCCTAAACGGGCCTGACTGGTTTAATCGCTAAATTGATAATATATTAGCGACTAACCAGAATAAGTAATAAGGACGGGCAGGGATGTTCATGCGTTTACGCCGTTGGGCACGGCTCATTAAACGTGATGTATTGACGTTGTGGTTCGCTTGCCGCGATCCGCGCACGCCTTGGTGGTTTAAGCTGATGGCGTTCAGCATCGTCGCCTACGCGCTGAGTCCTATCGATCTTATCCCTGATTTCATTCCCATCATTGGTTTACTGGATGACGCCATTATCGTCCCGCTGGGCGTCATTATTTTGCTGCGATTATTACCGCGTGAAATCCGCATTAGCAGTGCGGAGCGTGCCGAGGTACAGCGTGCACGTGGCCAGAAAATCGTGAGCTGGGCCGGATTTGGCCTCACGGTCATTATTTGGTTGGCGGTAGTGATTTATCTTGTGAAGCGATACGCAATGTAAGGAGGGCGCATGCATATTACATTGCGTCAGATTGAAGTTTTTACCGAAGTGCTGAAAAGCGGTTCGACCACCCAAGCCTCGCAGGTCCTGTCCCTGTCACAGTCGGCAGTGAGTGCGGCGCTGGCAGACCTGGAAAATCAACTGGGCGTTCAGTTATTTGATCGTGTAGGAAAACGATTGGTTCTGAACGAGCATGGTCGCTTACTTTATCCGCGCGCCGTCGGGTTACTGGAGCAGGCTGGAGAGATCGAACAGCTGTTCAAAGAGGATAACGGTGCCATCCGCGTGTTTGCGAGCAGTACCATTGGCAGCTATCTGCTGCCGGGGATGATTGCCGCCTATCGCCGTGATTTTCCTACGCTGCCGCTGGAGCTCAGTGTTGGCAACAGCCAGGATGCCATTACCGCCGTGGCAGATTTTCGTGTCGATATAGGCCTGATTGAAGGGCCCTGCCATGAGCCAGATATCATCAGTGAGGCGTGGCTGGAAGATGAATTAGTGGTCTTTGCCGCCCCCGATGCTGAGATTCTGCAGCAGCCAGTCACGCTGCAAACCCTGGCGGCCGCACCCTGGATCTTACGTGAGCGGGGTTCAGGCACACGTGAAATCGTTGATTACTTGTTGCTTTCACACTTGCCGCAATTTCAACTGGGCATGGAGTTGGGTAACTCCGAGGCGATAAAACATGCAGTACGACATGGCATGGGGATCAGCTGTTTATCGCGCCGCGTGATCAGCGATTTGCTGGAGGTGGGCACACTTGTTGAGGTGGCTGTACCCTTGCCACGCCTGACGCGCACGCTGTATCGCATCCACCACCGGCAGAAGCATTTGTCGAAAGCGTTGAGCCGTTTTCTCTCCTATTGCCGTGAGTAATCACGGCTCTTACTACGCCATCGGCTAATAATTTTGCGTCGATTATGAAGGTAACTAATAACCCGCAGTGAATGCTATACAGCTTGGGGTTAGCTGCTACAATCGCGCCTTATTTTTATCCAGCATAGCGTTTACACATGCATAATGACTCAAAAACAACACAACAACCTGGGCTGCGCCGTGAATTAAAAGCGCGCCATCTCACCATGATCGCCATTGGCGGTTCCATCGGCACCGGCCTGTTTGTCGCCTCGGGCGCCACCATTTCTCAGGCAGGTCCCGGCGGTGCGTTACTTTCTTACGCGTTGATCGGCCTGATGGTTTACTTCCTGATGACCAGCCTGGGCGAATTGGCGGCTTTTATGCCGGTATCGGGCTCCTTCGCCACTTACGGCTCCAAATACGTTGAAGAAGGTTTCGGCTTCGCGCTGGGCTGGAACTACTGGTACAACTGGGCGGTCACCATTGCGGTCGATCTCGTGGCCTCGCAGCTGGTCATGAACTATTGGTTCCCCGACACGCCAGGCTGGATTTGGAGTGCCTTGTTCCTGTGCCTGATGTTCCTGCTTAACTACATCTCGGTAAAAGGCTTCGGCGAAGCGGAATATTGGTTCTCACTGATCAAAGTTGTCACCGTGGTCATCTTTATCGTGGTCGGCGTACTGATGATCACCGGTATCATGCGTGGCGCAGAAAATGCGGGCTGGCATAACTGGACGGTTGGCGATGCACCGTTCGCCGGCGGCTTTGCTGCAATGATTGGCGTGGCGATGATCGTGGGCTTCTCTTTCCAGGGCACTGAATTGATCGGTATCGCGGCGGGTGAATCACAAGACCCAGCGAAAAATATCCCGCGTGCCGTGCGTCAGGTGTTCTGGCGTATTCTGTTGTTCTATATCTTCGCGATTTTAATTATCAGCTTGATTCTGCCGTACACCGATCCGAAATTGCTGCATAACGATGTCACGGATATCGCTATCAGTCCGTTCACGCTGGTGTTCCAGAATGCCGGTTTGCTGTCTGCAGCCGCAGTAATGAACGCGGTTATCCTGACAGCCGTGTTGTCGGCGGGTAACTCAGGCATGTATGCCTCGACGCGTATGCTGTTCAATCTGGCACGTGAAGGAAAAGCACCGCGTATCTTTGGCAAGCTGTCGAAAGGCGGTGTGCCGCGTAACGCGCTGATTGCCACTACCGTAGTGGCTGGCCTCTGCTTTCTGAGTTCAAAATTTGGTAATCAGGAAGTCTATTTGTGGTTGCTGAATACCTCAGGTATGACCGGCTTTATCGCCTGGTTGGGTATTGCTATCAGCCATTATCGTTTCCGCCGTGGTTACGTTGCGCAGGGGCTGAATTTGGCCGATCTGCCATATCGTTCCGGTTTCTTCCCACTGGGTCCGATTTTCGCCTTCGTGCTGTGTCTGATCATCACACTGGGCCAGAACTATCAGGCGTTCCTGCAGGATCGCATTGACTGGTATGGCGTCGCGGCGACCTATATTGGCATTCCTTTGTTCCTGCTGATTTGGCTGGGCTACAAACTGGTTCGTGGCTCGCGCTGGGTTAAGTACAGCGAAATGGAATTCCCCACGTTTAAAGAGTAATACCGCGTCCAGGTCGCCATAAATGGCGACCCTACCCCCCCCGTAGTGCGCATTTATGCGCACCTGGCCGAAAACCGCAGAATTCTAATGACGCATTTATGCGCACCTGGCCGAAAACCGCCTAATTTCAATGACACGTCTACACGCCCCTACTTTTTGGGCTTTGTCACACAGATATAATTGATAATTATTATCACCTGCACTATTGTGGCTGCCGTTATGATTTCGACAAGAAACAGGTAGAACAATGCAGACCACGGACACCGTGCTTGTGGCGGAAAATAGCCATCAAGCCGATACAATGACACGCTACCGTCAGGTACTGCGTCAGCGCCTGATGCTGATTGGCGTACTGGTGCTGGCGATACTGGCTTCAGTTATCCTCGATTTCACCCTTGGCCCGGCCGGGCTCTCCCTTGATACCTTGTGGCAAACGCTCACTCACCCTGATGCGGTTGATGCCGGTACGCGCGTCATTGTCTGGGACATTCGCTTGCCGTACGCGCTGATGGCCGTCGTGGTGGGATTCTCGCTGGGTCTGGCGGGTGCCGAGATGCAAACTATCCTTAATAACCCCTTAGCGAGTCCATTTACGCTGGGCGTTTCTTCAGCGGCGGCTTTCGGTGCGGCGTTGGCGATCATTCTGGGTATCGGTATTCCAGGTGTGCCGGATCAGTGGTTTATCTCCGCGAATGCCTTTATCTTCGCGCTGTTCGCTGCATTGATGCTGGATGGCGTGACGCGCTGGACCAAAGTCTCAACCTCTGGCGTGGTGCTGTTTGGTATTGCGCTGGTGTTCACCTTTAACGCGCTGGTCTCCATGATGCAGTTCATCGCCAGTGAGGATACCTTACAAGGTCTGGTGTTCTGGACGATGGGCAGCCTGGCGCGTGCCTCGTGGGAAAAACTGGGCGTGCTGACAGCGGCCTTTGCCATTTTGGTGCCATTCTCGATGCTGAGTAGCTGGAAACTCACCGCGTTGCGCCTCGGCGAAGATCGTGCGGTAAGCTTTGGTATTGATGTGCGTCGCCTGCGTCTGGCAACACTGCTGCGTATCAGTATTTTGTCGGCATTGGCTGTGGCCTTTGTGGGGCCGATTGGCTTTATCGGCTTGGTTGCGCCACATATCGCACGCATGATGTTTGGTGAAGATCATCGCTACTATCTGCCCGCCAGTGCGTTGACTGGTGCGCTGGTGTTGTCGCTGGCGTCGGTGGCCTCGAAGAACTTGATTCCAGGTGTGATCATCCCCGTCGGCATTGTGACTTCGCTGGTGGGCGTGCCCTTCTTCCTGAGTATTATTTTGCGTCATCGGGGGACGGTGTAATGGAACAGGGATTACGTCTCAGCCATTTCTACGCCGGTTATCCGAAGCGTAAAGTTATTGAAGATCTTAACGTACCTGAACTGCCGCGCGGCAAAATTACCGTGTTGCTGGGCCCCAACGGCTGCGGTAAATCCACACTGTTGCGTGCGCTAGCCGGGTTGAGCAAAGGGCAGGGCGAGCTGTGGCTGAATGGCGAAGAGCTGATGTCGCAGCCGTTTGCACGCCGGGCTCAGCGTGTGGTGTATCTGCCGCAGAGTTTGCCAGCGGGTGTGCACTTACATGTGCTGGAGTCGATTATTGTGGCGCAACGCGCGTCCGGTGGTTTGCACAGTGCATCAAGTGAAGCCGAAATCATGAGTCTGCTGGAGCAGCTCGGTATCGCCCACCTCGCAATGCGTTATTTGGATCAACTCTCCGGCGGACAGAAGCAATTGGTGGGCTTGGCGCAATCGCTGATTCGTCGCCCGGAACTGCTGTTGCTGGATGAACCGCTGAGCGCACTTGACCTGAACTATCAGTTCCACGTCATGGATTTGGTGCGCCGTGAAACGCGCTTACGCAATATCGTGACGGTGGTGGTGGTGCATGACATCAACATCGCACTGCGTCATGCCGATCATGCGTTGATGCTGAAAGATGGCGGGTTACTGGCTGACGGTGCGCCGTCACAGGTGATTACGCCTGAAACGCTAGCACAGGTCTACGGCGTGCGAGGCCGCATTGAGCACTGCTCGCAGGGCATGCCACAAGTGATGATCGATGGGCTAGTGGCGGAGTCGCTGGTTTAAAACTCGTCTTATCATCAGGATTCTACAAGGGCGGCCTTGATTCAGGCCGCCCTTTTTTTCAAAACGAACTACACCAATAAATGCTTCGCGTGGAAGCGCAGATGGTCTTCTACAAAGCTGGCGATAAAGAAGTAGCTGTGGTCGTAACCCGGCTGAACGCGCAGCTCCAGCGGGAAACCTTGCTCACGCGCGACCGCTTCTAGTCGATCCGGGCGCAGCTGATCGGCAAGGAACTGATCGCTATCGCCCTGATCGATCAGAATCGGCAAGCGCTGTTCCACTTCGCGCATCAGCAGGCAACTGTCCCATTCGCGCCAGGTCTGGCGGTCTTCCCCCAAATAGGCTGCGAAGGCTTTCTGTCCCCACGGCACTTCCGTTGGATTAACGATCGGTGCAAACGCCGATGCCGATGCAAAACGTCCACCGAGACGCAGCGCCAGCACCAGCGCGCCATGGCCGCCCATCGAATGGCCCATCACGGATTGACGATCGCTCACCTTGAAGTTATCCGCCATCAGCGCCGGTAACTCCTCGCTAAGATAATCGAACATACGATAGTGTGCCGCCCAAGGCTGTTGCGTGGCGTTGAGGTAAAAGCCCGCGCCCTGACCCAAGTCATAACCGCTATCGTTAGCGACACTATCACCACGCGGGCTGGTGTCCGGCATAATCAGCACCAAACCCAACTCGGCGGCCACGCGTTGCGCACCGGCTTTGGTGGTGAAGTTTTCGTCGGTACAGGTCAATCCGGCGAGAAACCATACCACCGGCGGTGGCGAGTCATCCTGCGGCGGCGGCAGGAAAATGCTGAAGGTCATTGGACAGTTCAGCACCTGAGACTGATGACGCCAGCGCTGTTGCCAGCCGCCAAAAATACGATGTTCTTCCAGCAGCTCCAAAGTGGATGCCATAACGCCTCCTGATTACTTATTAAAATGCACCACCGAACGGATCGATTTCCCTTCATGCATCAGATCAAAGGCGTCGTTAATCTCTTCCAAAGGCATGGTGTGAGTGATGAAGTCATTCAATGCAAACTTACCATCAAGATAATCCTGCACAATGCCAGGCAACTGGGTGCGGCCTTTAACGCCACCAAATGCAGAGCCACGCCATACGCGACCGGTCACCAGCTGGAATGGACGGGTTGAGATCTCTTCACCCGCACCGGCTACGCCGATAATCACTGACTCGCCCCAGCCCTTGTGGCAGCACTCCAGTGCGGAACGCATCACGTTGACGTTACCGATACACTCAAAGGAGTAGTCGACGCCGCCATCGGTCAGCTCAACAATCACATCCTGAATCGGCTTGTCGTAATCTTTCGGGTTGATCAGATCGGTGGCGCCTAATTTACGCGCCAAATCGAACTTGCTGGTGTTCAGGTCGATACCGATGATGCGACCGGCTTTCGCCATTTTCGCGCCAATAATCGCTGACAAACCGATGCCGCCCAGACCGAAGATGGCCACGGTGTCGCCTTCTTTAACTTTGGCGGTATTCATCACGGCACCCATGCCGGTAGTCACGCCGCAGCCCAGCAGACATACTTCTTCCAGTGGCGCTTCTTTGCTGATCACCGCCAGTGAAATTTCCGGCACCACAGTGTACTCAGAGAAGGTTGAGGTACCCATGTAGTGGAAGATCGGCTTGCCGTCTTTAAAGAAACGGGTGGTGCCGTCTGGCATTAGACCTTTGCCTTGAGTAGAGCGGATCGCCTGACACAAGTTAGTTTTGCCAGACAGACAGAACTTACATTTGCCGCACTCTGGGGTATACAGCGGGATCACGTGATCGCCGACCGCCACGCTGGTGACACCTTCGCCGATTGCTTCCACCACGCCACCGCCTTCGTGGCCGAGGATTGCCGGGAACACGCCTTCAGGGTCTTTGCCTGACAAGGTATAGGCATCGGTGTGGCACACGCCGGTAGCGACGATGCGAACCAGCACTTCGCCTTTCTGCGGTGGCATCAGATCCACTTCTTCGATTTTCAGCGGTTCGCCAGCTGCCCAGGCAACGGCCGCGCGGGTTTTAATCATGTTCATGCGGTCTCTCTTCCTATAGATGTCGTGATTCAATACAAGTTAAAAAGCTCACTCAGCGGTTTGCAGCGGATGCAGCAATTCATCATTGAGCGGGCGGTCGTCAAACATTTCGATGATCAGGTACTTCAACGCTTCAACGTTCGGCGTAAAGGCATCGCGGCGCCACATCAACCACGTGGCGGTGTCGCTGTAAGCGGGCGGCAAGATATGTTCCTGCACGCGCGCGCGTCCGGGCATTTGTGCCAGCACCGAGGCGGGGATCATCGCTACCCCCGCACCACCGGCCACGCACGCCACCATGGCGTGATAAGACTGAATCTCCATCACGCTCTTGGGCGAGGTTTGGCATTCGCGATACCAGGATTCCAGTTTGGTGCGGTACGAGCAGCTATTGCCAAAGGCAAACAGCGTGTCGTTTTGCGTATCGCGCGCGCTGTCAATCGGGCCGTGATCAAGACTAGTGATTAACACCATCTCTTCGCGGAAGGCGATGCAGCCATTGAGATCGTCATGAGTCGCCGGGCCGTCCACTAACGCAGCGGCCAGCGTACCTGCGCGTACTTTATCGATAATATCGCCGGAGGTGCCGGTCACCAGCGATAGCGCCACGCTGGGAAATCGTTGATGATAGGCAGCCAACAAGCCGGGCAGCCGCGTGGCCGCGGTGCTTTCCATCGAACCAAAAGCAAAATTGCCGCCAGGTTCGCCAGCGCGTGCCATATTCAGCGCTTCGTCACTCAGGCTGAGAATGCGTTGGGCGTAGTTGAGAAAATTGTGGCCCATCGGTGACAGGCGGATGCGCTGCTTCTCACGGATAAACAGATCAACGCCAATCTCTTCTTCTAACTGGCGTAGACGGGTTGTCAAATTAGAAGGCACGCGATGCAGCACTTCTGCGGCGCGTGCCAGCGAACCGGTCTCGGCCACAGAACAGAACATGCGGAGTTGTACTAAATCCATATTCTCTTTCCGTAAACAACTTGGTTAATATTATTCACTTTTCGTGAGTTTAAACGTCATGCATGCTGCTGACAAGTGTTAATAGAATTTGAACCGGAGTTCGAATGGCGTTTCGTGTCGCGCTGAGCGCATTTTTAAGTTTAGTGGTTGCCATGGGGATTGGGCGATTTGCTTTCACACCACAGGTGCCGTTGATGATTCAGGAGCATCAATTGACCCTGACCAGTGCCAGTCTGGTGGCCGCACTCAACTATCTCGGTTATTTGTGCGGCTCCTTTGATGCAATGCGCGCAAGTCAACGCGTGGAGTGGCGTTTACAAGCGGGTGTGTGGGGCGCGGTAATACTGACGCTGCTCTCTGCCGGTGTGAGCGGGCCATGGCTGCATGGTCTTATCCGTTTCCTGATTGGCTGTGCGAGTGGTTGGGCGCTGGTGCTGATAGCCGCGTGGAGCAATGAGCAACTGCTGCATCATGGGCGTCCGGGACTGTCGGCGGCGGTATTTGCCGGTCCCGGTACCGGCATTTTCATCAGTGGCATGCTGGCGGTGGTGCTGCATGCCACGGGTGCTAGCGCAGCGTTTGCCTGGGCGGCATACGGTTTGCTGGCATTGGTTTTCATTGCCCTGATTGCCCGCTTTTTACCCCGCAGCGGGCAACTGCATCGTCCTGACCAGGCACCTGCGCCTTTGGTGTTAAACGGCGATTTGAAGCGTCTGGTATTGAGTTACAGTCTGGCGGGCTTTGGATACATTCTACCGGCCACGTTTTTATCGCAGATGACAGCGGCACGTTTCCCGGATAGCGCGTTGGCGCAGTTTGTCTGGCCGGTATTTGGCGGAGCCTCAGTTATCGGCATTGTGCTGGGCATCATGACTCGACGTTGGGGCAGCAGCCATCTGCGCCTCGCGATTGTGTTGTGGGCGCAGGCGGCGGGCGTGATTGCTGCAATTGTGCTTCCGGGACTGAATGGCCTGTTGATAGGCGCGCTATTGGTGGGCGGTGGCTTTCTGTGCGTAGTGCAGTTGGCTCTGCAATATGGTCGTGAACTTGCACCGCATCATGCGCGCTACCTTGCCGGATTGCTGACCACCGGTTATGCGGTAGGGCAGTTGGGGGGGCCTTTGCTGTCGTGGATTTTCAGCCTGCTGTGGCACCGACTTGACCCAGCGCTATGGGTGGCTGGCGTAGGACTCATTCTGGCCGGCATACTGGTGCTGCGCCGTTCGCAACCATGAAAAGCTTTCATCTCCAATCGGATTGATTGCTGGATTAAGCGCGCGTTGTGTTTCACAATACGCGCTCAGAATTTCCCCCACAGGTTAAAACCTGTGGGCGCATCACCTGCCGGAGAAAGAGTACGATGAGCACCTTAAGTCAGGAAGCCGCCCTGGTTCACGAAGCGCTGCTGGCGCGTGGACTGGAAACACCGTTACGCGCCCCGGTGCGCGAAATGGATGACGAAACCCGCAAGCGTGAAATCGCCGGTCACATGACCCAAATCATGCAACTGCTGAATCTGGATCTGGAAGATGACAGCCTGATGGAAACACCGCATCGCATCGCTAAGATGTATGTGGATGAAATATTTTCCGGGCTGGATTATGCCAATTTCCCCAAAATCACCGTCATTGAAAATAAAATGAAGGTTGATGAGATGGTCACCGTGCGCGATATCACCCTGACCAGTACCTGCGAACACCATTTCGTGATTATTGACGGTAAAGCCACCGTTGCCTATATCCCCAAAGATAAGGTGATTGGCCTGTCGAAGATCAACCGCATTGTGCAGTTCTTTGCGCAGCGCCCACAGGTGCAAGAGCGCTTAACCCAGCAAGTGCTGGTGGCGCTGCAAACGCTGTTGGGTACCAATAATGTGGCAGTCTCGATTGATGCGGTGCACTATTGTGTCAAAGCGCGCGGTGTGAAAGATGCCACCAGCGCCACCACCACCACTTCACTGGGTGGTTTGTTCAAATCCAGCCAGAACACCCGCCAGGAGTTCCTGCGCGCGGTGCGTCACAGCTAGTTTCTTTGGGCGGCACATGGCCGCCCGTTTTCACTCTCCGTCAGGGCACTCGATGCAACGCTATCTCGCGCTGGATTTCATTCGTGGTTGCGCCATTCTGGGCATTTTGCTGCTCAACATTGTCGGTTTCGGCTTACCTTCAGCGGCGTATCTCAACCCAGCGTGGCAGGGCGATGTCTCCCTTTCTGATGCCTGGACTTGGGCGATGATGGATGGCCTGGCCCAGCTGAAATTCCTCACCTTATTTGCCTTACTCTTCGGTGCCGGTCTCTATTTGCAAACTCCACGCGGTAGCCGCTGGATGTCGGCACGTCTGACGTTGTTGGTGCTGCTGGGTTTCATTCATGCCGTCTTCTTTTGGGAAGGTGACATTCTGTTGGACTACGGCCTAATTGGGCTGATTATCTGGCGTATGTTGCGCGAAGTTCCTTCGGACAAGGCTTTGCTGCAAACCGGCGTACTGCTTTACCTGATCGGCTGCGGCGTGCTGTTGGTGTTCTGGAGCATTTCCAGTCCTGAACCGGGACGGTCGTGGATCCCCGGTGCTGCCGATATCGAGTATGAAAGCTACTGGAAGCTGCTCGGTGGTTGGGAGGCGGTGCAGAATCGCCTCGATCATCTCTCTTCAGGTTTAATGGCGCTCGCAGCACAGTATGGCTGGCAGCTAGCCGGATTGATGCTGATAGGTGCTGCATTGATGCGCAGCGGTTGGCTAAAAGGCGAATTCAGCGTGCAGCATTACCGCCGCTCGGCAGCGCTGCTTCTGACCATAGGTTGGTTGATTGCGATTCCCGGTATTGTGGCGCAGTGGCTGCTGGGTTGGGAATTTCGTTGGAGCGGGTTCTTCCTGCAACTGCCGCGCGATCTCGCCAGCCCGTTTATCAGTCTCGGTTATGCTGCGCTGTGCTTCGGCTACTGGCCGCAAATCGGCAATACCCGCTTCAGTTATGCCCTTCAATGCGTTGGCCGGATGGCGCTGAGTAACTACCTGTTACAGACACTGATATGCACCACGCTGTTCTATCGTTTCAATCTGTTCCTGAAATTTGATCGCCTGCATTTATTGGTCCTCGTCCCAGCGATCTGGTTGGTCAATATCTTGTTCTCCGTGATGTGGTTACGTTACTTCCCACAGGGGCCGATGGAGTGGATCTGGCGTAAGTTGACGCGCCTCGCCGCTGGAAAACCTGACGCTTCTCCACGCATCAGATAATGATGTTCATCACAAAGGTTGCAGATTTGTATGTAACCGTTTTCATCCGTGTGACGTGATTCACGCAGCTGAGCAAAATGCCCTGACAGAATAGCGCCGTTACGCGCTCGTCGCGCATTTTCATCCTCTGTGGAACAGCTGCATGATAACAATTCGAGATGTCGCCCGTCAGGCCGGTGTATCAGTAGCCACCGTGTCGCGTGTGCTCAACAACAGCAGTGCAGTCACCCCTGATACCCGTGAAGCCGTGCTGCATGCGGCAGAATCACTGGGCTATCGCCCCAATGCCAACGCACAAGCCTTAGCCACCCAAGTCAGCGACACCATCGGTGTGGTGGTGATGGACGTTTCCGATCCTTTCTTTGGCGCGCTTGTGAAGGCGGTAGACACCGTAGCGCAGCGCGTGCACAAACATGTGTTGATCAGCAACTCCTGGCATCAGGAAGAGAAAGAACGCCATGCAATTGAGGTGCTGATCCGCCAGCGATGTAACGCTTTGGTGGTGCACGCGAAAACGCTTTCAGACGCGGAATTGAGCCATTTTATGGATCAGGTTCCCGGTATGGTGTTGATAAATCGCACTATTACGGGTTATGAGCATCGCTGTGTCTGTCTCGATAATGTAACGGGATCACTGATGGCAACGCGCATGTTGTTACAACAGGGGCATCAACGCATCGGTTATCTCAGCTCCAGCCATCCTATTGAAGATGTCACGCAACGTCGTGAAGGCTGGCTGCAGGCCTTGTCAGAGCAGGGTATTCGCCCGCAAGAGTCGTGGATCGCCCATGGTGAACCGGACATGCAGGGCGGTGAAGCCGCAATGGTTGAGTTACTGGGGCGTAATCTGCACTTAACCGCTGTGTTTTCCTACTGTGACGGTATGGCAGCGGGGGCATTGACTGCGCTGAAGGACAATGGCATTCAGGTACCGCAACACTTCTCCATCATTGGTTTTGATGACATTCCTATTTCACGTTACACCGACCCACAGCTGACAACGGTGCGTTATCCTATTGTTTCTATGGCTAAATTAGCCACGGAGCTGGCGTTGAAAGGCGCGGCAGGTGAACTCGATCCTGAATCATCGCACTGTTTTATGCCGACATTAGTTCGCCGTCATTCCGTTGCCCAGCGGCAAATTGTGGAGTCGGTCACTAATTCGGGCGATAGCGCAGTGTAACCGTTTCCAATCTGTGATTACATTCACAGTTAATTAACATGGCGCTCACTATGATGGCAGCGTCTTACCGGACTGAAACATCATGTAACGCCGGGTTCTCCTTCTCCGGTCAGGTTTCAGTAGCCGATTGAAATAGTTCACAACACTCTTCAGGAAGCGTTTACGTACAGGGAAGTCAGGATTGCGATGGTGGCCCGGCTTTGCGTTACGCGTCCGCCCCATAAATGAGTTTGAACCGACTGCGCTGGTTGCCCGCAGGCAGCACAGCGCGATGATATGCCCTACATAAAAAACCGGAGATACCATGAATAAGAAGGTTTTCACGCTCACAGCAATGGTTGCCAGCATGATGTTTGGTGCAACTGCGCACGCCGCCGATACCCGCATTGGCGTGACAATTTATAAATATGACGACAACTTTATGTCTATGGTTCGCAAGGACATCGACAGCGAAGCCAAAAAACTGGGCGGCATTCAGTTGCTGATGAATGACTCGCAGAACAGCCAGTCTACTCAGAACGACCAAATTGACGTACTGATGGCCAAAGGCGTGAAAGCGTTGGCGATCAACCTGGTTGACCCAGCTGCTGCGGCAGTGGTGATCGACAAAGCGAAAGCGAACGATGTGCCAGTGGTGTTCTTCAACAAAGAACCGAACGCGAAAGTACTGGCTAGCTATCCGAAAGCCTACTACGTAGGAACTGACTCTAAAGAGTCTGGCATTATCCAGGCCAAGCTGATTGAGAAACACTGGAAAGCCACGCCAGCCTGGGATCTGAACAAAGATGGTCAGATTCAATATGCGCTGCTGAAAGGCGAGCCGGGTCACCCAGATGCAGAAGCACGTACCAAATACGTGATTGAAACGCTGAATGCTGATGGCTTTAAAACCCAGCAGCTGTCTATGGACACCGCCATGTGGGATACCGCTCAAGCTAAAGACAAAGTGGATGCATGGTTATCGGGTCCGAACGGCAACAAGATTGAAGTGATCATTGCTAACAACGATGCGATGGCGATGGGTGCGGTTGAAGCGTTGAAAGCGCATAACAAATCCAGCATTCCGGTGTTCGGTGTGGATGCACTGCCAGAAGCGTTGTCCTTGGTGAAATCCGGTGCGATGGCCGGTACCGTGTTGAACGATGCGGAAAACCAGGCGAAAGCCACCATTGATATCGCGAAGAACCTGGCGGATGGCAAAGAGCCTACTGCCGGCACTAACTTCAAGATGGAAAACAAAATCGTACGTGTTCCTTACGTACCAGTAGATAAAGAAAACCTGTCTCAGTTTGTGAAGTAATACGTACCGGGCGCGGCATGTCGCCGCGCCTTATTGCATCTGACCCACGTTTTATTTAGCCAGGTAAATTATGGCCAGTGAGAATCCGACCGCACAGCGTGAATATCTGCTGGAGATGACGAATGTCTCGAAATCATTTCCAGGGGTGAAAGCCTTAGATAATGTGAATTTGAAAGTGCGGCCGCACTCAGTCCATGCCTTAATGGGCGAAAACGGCGCCGGAAAATCCACATTATTAAAATGCCTGTTTGGTATTTATAAAAAGGATACGGGGAGCATCCTGTTTCAGGGTGAGGAAATTGATTATAAGAGTTCCAAAGAAGCGCTGGAAAATGGCGTCTCAATGGTGCATCAGGAATTAAACCTGGTATTGCAACGCAACGTGATGGATAACATGTGGCTTGGCCGTTATCCACGCAAAGGGGTGTTTGTCGATCAGGATAAAATGTATCGCGATACCAAAGCGATCTTTGATGAATTAGATATTGATATCGATCCGCGCGATAAAGTGGCCAATTTGTCTGTTTCGCAAATGCAGATGATTGAAATTGCCAAGGCATTCTCCTATAACGCGAAAATCGTTATCATGGATGAGCCGACCTCGTCGCTGACCGAAAAAGAAGTGAACCACCTGTTTACCATTATTCGTAAGCTGAAAGATCGTGGCTGCGGCATCGTGTATATCTCGCACAAGATGGAAGAGATCTTCCAGCTGTGTGATGAGATTACCATTTTGCGTGATGGACAGTGGATCGCCACCCAGCCACTCGAAGGGCTGGATATGGATAAGATCATCGCCATGATGGTCGGACGTTCATTGAATCAGCGCTTCCCCGACAAGACCAACGTGCCGGGCGAAACCATTCTTGAGGTGCGCCATTTAACCTCGTTACGTCAGCCGTCGATTCGCGATATTTCATTCGACCTGCGTAAAGGCGAAATTTTAGGCATTGCCGGTTTGGTGGGGGCTAAACGCACTGACATCGTGGAGACCTTGTTTGGTATTCGTGAGAAGTCTGGCGGTACCATTAAACTGCACGGTAAAGCCATTAATAACCACAGCGCCAATGAAGCCATTAACCACGGTTTTGCGCTGGTGACTGAAGAGCGTCGTTCGACCGGGATTTATGCTTATCTGGATATTGGTTTTAACTCGCTTATTTCTAATATCAAAAAGTATAAATCCAATATCGGTCTGCTCGACAATAAACGGATGAAAAGCGATACCCAATGGGTGATTGATTCGATGCGCGTGAAAACGCCGGGTCATCATACCCAAATCGGTTCGCTTTCCGGTGGTAACCAGCAGAAGGTTATTATTGGCCGCTGGTTATTAACTCAGCCAGAAATTCTGATGCTGGATGAACCGACGCGCGGTATTGACGTTGGGGCGAAATTCGAAATTTATCAGCTGATTTCTGAGCTGGCGAAGAAAGAGAAGGGCATCATTATTATCTCTTCTGAAATGCCAGAATTGCTGGGAATTACCGATCGTATTTTAGTGATGAGTAATGGCCTGGTAGCGGGCATTGTCGAGACCAAAACGACCTCGCAGAATGAAATCCTGCGTTTAGCGTCATTACACCTTTAATGAAGCAAGGGCTTTAACATGAAAGCGACTACTAAAAAGAATGCGCTAACCTGGTTAAAAGAGGGCGGCATTTACGTTGTCCTGTTGGTACTGCTGGCAATTATTATCTTCCAGGACCCGACGTTTTTAAGTTTGATGAACCTGAGTAACATTCTGACCCAATCTTCGGTGCGTATTATTATTGCACTGGGTGTGGCCGGATTGATCGTTACGCAGGGTACTGACTTGTCAGCCGGGCGTCAGGTCGGTCTGGCGGCGGTGGTTGCGGCCACCTTACTGCAATCCATGGATAACGCCAACAAGGTGTTTCCGCACCTGGATACGGTTCCAATTCCACTGGTGATCCTGACCGTGTGCATCATCGGCGGTGTGATTGGCCTGGTGAACGGCGTGATCATTGCCTATCTGAAGGTGACGCCGTTCATCACCACGCTGGGCACCATGATTATCGTGTACGGCATTAACTCGCTGTATTACGACTTTGTCGGTGCTTCGCCGGTGGCGGGTTTTGACTCTGGCTTCTCCACCTTTGCGCAGGGCTTCTTACGTTTCGGTGACTTTAAGCTGTCGTTCATTACCTTCTACGCTTTTATCGCCATTATCTTCGTCTGGATTCTGTGGAACAAGACGCGCTTCGGTAAGAACATCTTCGCTATCGGTGGCAATCCAGAGGCTGCACGTGTTTCAGGTGTAAACGTGCCGCTGAACCTGATTCTGGTCTATGCGCTGTCAGGAGTGTTTTACGCCTTCGGCGGGATGTTAGAAGCGGGCCGTATCGGCAGTGCCACTAACAACCTCGGCTTTATGTATGAGCTGGATGCGATTGCGGCTTGCGTGGTTGGCGGCGTGTCGTTTGCCGGTGGTGTAGGTACCGTGGCAGGCGTGGTGACCGGTGTAATCATCTTCACCGTTATCAACTACGGTTTGACCTACATCGGCGTGAACCCTTACTGGCAGTACATTATCAAAGGCGGCATCATTATCTTCGCCGTAGCATTGGATTCACTGAAGTACGCACGTAAAAAATAAGACTGACACACAGCAACACATCACAGCAAAAAGCTTTATTGATAGCGTTACAAACGTTCAATTAAGGCTAAGTACAGATAAGGCTGCCATTTTTGAGATGGCAGCCTTTTTTGTTTATGTCAGCATGGCTGAGTGGCTGAGTGGCTGAGTGGCTGAGTGGCTGAGTGGCTGAGTGGCTGAGTGGCTGAGGCCTTTAGTATGGGGTGTGGAAGGGCGGGTGCGATGCAGGCCTTAGCCCCTCTGCTGCTGCCGGGCAGTCCTCGCGCCGCTGACGCGGTGCCTTCGGCTTCCACGTCGTGCCGACGGACCGTTCGGGTAAGGCCATCCAGGCCAACCCGAACTGCCAGTCGCATCCATGCGCCTGGCTCCTGGCCCAACGTAAAAGCCTCAGCGCTGTGGATAGCCCTTACAGCAGCAGAGGGGCTATGGCCTCAAACGTTGTACCCGTTGTCTGAACAGACGCTCGGCTTCCGTTTACATCCTTTGCAACAAATGCGGTGCCCTTATCCAACAGCACGCATTGCAGTCCAGCAGCAGGCTGGTGCCGCTTTGGGGCAGGCATTTCGCAGCGCTGAACGGAATGAGGAAGCCAGGAGAGCCAGCATGGATGCTGGCGAAAGGTGCAGCCGGGACAGGGAAAGTCCCGTCTGCGCCGGTCCGTCAGGCTGACGAGTGAAGTGAAGGCACCGCGACAGCGGCGCGAGGACCGCCAGCCCCCAAAGCTGCACCAGACAGCGTGAGCACGGTAGCCCAAAGCTGCACCAGACAGCGTGAGCACGCGAACTTAAAAGCAGCACCAGACTATTTAAACCGCAAGAACATGTTGCGTTGAGTGGTGCTATGCAAACTCACTTCTGCAACTTTTCTTCCAAATCCAGCAGCTGCTCTGGCGTCACCGCCGGGTAGCTCTGCGCATCTTCCGGCACTTCATGCACCGCTGGAATGGGCACCAGCGGACCGAGGAAGCGTGGTTCGCGTTTCATCAGATACAAATCGGCCAGCGCGCCTAAACGTGCACCTACTTCACGGACACGCACCGACAGCATATTTTTCGGCGATGGCACGGCATAACACTGCGCCTGAATACCCAAATGCTGGGCGATATAGAGTGCACGTTCACAGTGGAAGCGCTGAGTAATGATGATGAAATCGTTGGTATCGAATACTTTGCGCGTGCGCACTATCGAATCCAGCGTACGGAAGCCAGCATAATCCAGTACGATATCTGCAGGATCAACGCCAGCTTTGATCAGATCACGCCGCATGGTCATGGGTTCGTTATAGCTTTGCAGCGCATTGTCACCACTCAGTAGCAGATAGTTGACCTTGCCACTGTTGTAAGCGTTGAGTGCGCCTTGAATACGATAGAGGTAATACTGATTGATCACACCGGTGCGGTAATACTTGGCGGTACCTAAGACCACACCGACCTGCCGATGCGGCAAAGAAGTGACATCTTCGTAGATAAACGGGGCAGTTTTCCAGCTGATCCAGCGATCGAGGCCAAGCGCGGTCGCCACCATCAATAAGATGATGAAAAACAGACCAATGAAAACGCGTTTAATCATGCGCGTAGGCACTCGGTTAGCAGAAAACAGGATGGCTAAAGGCTACTTGAGGCGGGTGCGCTAAGCAAGTTAACAGCGGTTGTCTGGTGGTTTTTTAAGCGTAACCGGACCTAAACTTACCCATCATGCTTCAAATTACAGATACGATGGCTGCGTGATTACAGCCCAGTGACTGACTTAAGTCAGTCACTGGGGATTCACTCACTTGCCGGGTGATTCGACCAGTGCGGCCTCACCCTCTGTGGCAGCACTGTTAAAAAGCGTCATCTGACGCTTTTATCCGTGAGGGTGAAAATTAAATCGAGGTACGACGATAATGACGATACTGCGGCAGCCAGAAGTTGTTATTCACGGCTTTCGACAGCACATCTTCAGAGGTGACTACCGCGACACCGGCCAACTGCGCCGCTTTACCCACTTCCATGGCAATCAGCTTGGACACACCCTGGATATGTTTGAGCTCGGGTAACACCGGACCTTCACCATCATTGACCAATGGTGAGCAGTCTGCCAGTGAGCGGCTCGCTGTCATCAACATAGAGTCAGTGATGCGGGTCGCGCCTGCCGCGATAACGCCTAAGCCAATACCAGGGAAGATATAGGAGTTATTGCACTGCGCAATCGGGAAGGTTTTACCTTTCCAGGTCACCGGTGCAAATGGGCTACCGGTCGCAACCAGTGCTTCGCCATCGGTCCAGGCGATAATGTCCGCTGGCGTGGCCTCAACGCGTGACGTCGGGTTAGACAGCGGCATCACAATCGGACGCTTGGTGTGTTTATGCATCTCGCGGATGATCTCTTCGGTGAACAGGCCCGGCTGGCCGGATACGCCGATCAAGATATCGGGCTTGGCATTGCGCACCACATCCAGCAAAGAAATTGAATCGCTGGTGACGTCCCAATCCTTCAGGTTGGCGCTCTTCTGCACCAGCTTGCTCTGGAAATCGAGCAGGTTTGGCAGTTTGTCGGTCAGCAGACCAAAGCGATCAACCATCAGTACGCGCGCACGCGCTTCATCGTCGCTTAAACCTTCTGATTTCATCTGGGCAATGATCTGCTCGGCGATACCACAACCTGCGGAGCCTGCACCCAAGAACACCACTTTCTGCTCGCAAAGGCGGCTGCCTGCGGCACGGCTGGCAGCGATCAGGGTGCCGACGGTGACAGCGGCGGTGCCTTGAATGTCATCGTTAAAGCAGCAGACTTCATCACGGTAGCGCTCCAGCAGAGGCATGGCGTTTTTCTGTGCGAAGTCTTCAAACTGCAGCAGCACATTTGGCCAGCGGCGTTTTACCGCCTGAATGAATTCATCGACAAAGGCTTCATACTCTGCACCGGTGATACGCGGGTGACGCCAGCCCATATACAGCGGGTCATTCAACAGCTGCTGGTTATTGGTGCCCACATCTAGCACCACTGGAAGGGTGTATGCCGGGCTGATGCCACCACACGCGGTGTAGAGTGACAGCTTACCGATTGGAATACCCATACCACCGATACCGAGGTCGCCAAGGCCAAGAATACGCTCGCCATCGGTTACCACAATCACTTTCACGTTCTGCTTGGTGGCGTTCTGCAGCATGTCTTCAATGCGGTCGCGATTGTTATACGAGATAAACACACCGCGCGCGCGGCGATAAATTTCAGAGAAGTGTTCACAGGCCGCGCCGACCGTCGGGGTGTAAATGATCGGCATCATCTCTTCCAGATGATTATCGAGTAGACGGTAGAACAGGGTTTCGTTGGTGTCCTGGATGTTGCGCAGATAGACATGCTTGTCGTTATTGTTTTTGAAGTCCAGGAACTGACGCCAGGCACGTTCTGCCTGCTCTTCGATGGTTTCAACGGCTTCAGGCAAGAGACCATTGAGGTTAAATTCGTTGCGCTCTTCCAGGCTGAAGGCGCTGCCTTTATTCAACAGCGGGAATTCCAGCAGGATCGGACCCGCGTAAGGAATATACAGCGGACGTTTACTTTCGTAGTCGAGTTCCATGCAGTGCTTGCTCCGGTTGCAGTGTTTTCTGACGTTCACCGGGAAAAGGTAACGCCAGACCTGTTTCTTGTGAAAGGGATTCTGGCGACGATCCTATGAGTTTTCCTGCAGATGTACAGTTATTGTTAATACAAGTTCACAAAAGCGGTAAAAGGATCACTAAACTGATGTTTTCGAAACTAAAGTAAGTGAGAAGTCCTCACAACCCAGCGCCGCAAGCGTTGATTGCGTAGCATCTTGCTGACTCAATGTGCTGTTCTCACACTCCGCGAGTACGGCTTGTTTCACCGTATTCAGTGCTTCATTGCTCATGTTCATCATAATCAGTGCAGCCTGTAAGGGTGGCAGGCTTGGGTTGAAGGCCGCATTTTCAGCATAGCGCCCACTGAAGATTTTCCCGCTTTGGCTACGCAAGGCCACACCACTGAAACTGTGGCTGTAAGGCGCATGGCTTTGATTCGCGGCATCAATCGCGGCCTGTTGCAACGCTTCGCCCTGCAGTGGGAAACCGTGGTTGATTGGGGTTAGCAGACGTTCTGTGATGTTGAGATCGGCCGGTCCAAAGGCATCAGGCAAATAATCGCCCAGTGTGCTGATCGCGCGTCCTGGCAAACTAATGCGGATGGCTGTGCCGCTGTTCAGCTCATTCATAAACTGTCGGCAGTGGCCGCAGGGCGTGTAGTTGACGGTAATGGCATCCAACTTTTCCTCACCGTTCAACCAGGCATGGGTAATGGCACTTTGCTCCGCGTGCACGGTTTGCTGCAGCGGTGTGTGCTCAAACTCCATATTGGCGCCAAAGTACCAGTGACCACTGACACCACGAGAAATTGCACCCACGTTAAAGTTAGAAATCGTTGCCACTGCGCAACAGGCAGCCATCGGTAACAGCGCCAGGGCCAACGCGTCATCATCCAGACCGGTCTCCTGCTTCAAATGCGCCACGTCATGCGGGCGTAACACACCCTTAAAATCAGCCGAATCCAGCAACGGTTGAATCGCCGTTTGCAGCGCAGCGGGCAGGGCAGAGAAAGCGGTGGTGAATCGTGGATGCATGATGTGATGACCTCATTAACGCGTTAGCGGCAATGCGCCGCCTAAAGGGTTATATGTGATCCATGTCGCTATGACAATGTAAGCTGATTCGCTTGTTTCAACTTTGCGAGACCTATCGCAAAGTTTTAGCCAAACCAGTGCATCAGTATCGGGAAGAGGAACGGGGCCAACAGCGAAGTGATAATGCCGCAGATCACCAATGCCAAGGAGCTAAATGCGCCCTCCTGATAATCAACCTCTGCTGCGCGTGCGGTTCCCAAAGCATGTGATGCATTGCCAATGGCTAACCCGCGTGAGGATTTACTGCGTACGTTACACAGGTTGAGCAGCATATGACCAAATACCGCGCCGAGTACGCCTGCAATCAACACGCAGATAGCACTGATGGCCGGAATACCGTGCAGCGAGCCTGACACCGCCATGGCAATCGGGGTAGTGACAGATTTCGGCATAATGGTCGCCGCAATTTCCGGTGTTGCCCCCATCCACAGCGCAATTGCAGTGCCGGAGACCATTGCCGTAATACTGCCGATGAAACAAACGCTGATGATGGTTTTCCAGCGTGCACGGATCTGATGCATTTGCTCATAAAGCGGCAATGCCAGTGCGACCACAGCGGGTTGTAGCAGTTGGTTTAACAGGGTGCTGCCCGCGAAATAGCGGGTATAGGGGATGTGAGTTAATAGCAGGATCGGAATCACGATTGCCATCGCGACCAACAGCGGATTGATGATCGAGATATTGATTTTGGCTGCCAGCTTACGCGCCAGCAGAAAGGCTACCACGGTGAGCGGCAGTGACCACCAAGCGTCAGTCATGAGGCTGCTCCTTCGGGCGCTGCAAACGCTCGGCGCTTAAGCCAACAATCAACAACACCACAAAGGTGCTCACCACACAGGAAACCACAATCGGGCCAAACTGCGCGCTAAGGATATCGGTGTAACCCATCACGCCCACGCTGATCGGTACAAACAACAGCGCCATATAACGGATCAATAAATGGCATCCCGGTTTAACCCAGCCCACTGGCAAAATTTGCAGCGCCAGCAAGGTGAACAGCAGCAACATGCCAATAATGCTGCCCGGAATAGTAAACGGCAGTAGGGCAGCAATACCGTTACCGGCATAGAGCGCAGCATAAATAATCACAAAGGCACGCAAATAGTGCCAGCAAGCAGTTAGCACGACAGGCTCCAGAACTCAAAGCGCCATAAAAAAAGCCGCCTCAGTAGGCGGCTTGTTCATTTATTTAACCTGCATACCCGGTTTTGCACCGCTATCAACCGACAGGACAAACAGGTCTGAACCGCCAGAACCGGCAGACAACACCATGCCTTCCGACACGCCGAAACGCATCTTACGCGGTGCGAGGTTGGCGACGATGATGGTCATCTTGCCGACCAGCACAGACGGATCGGGATAGGCCGCACGAATACCCGAGAAAATCTGACGCTTCTCGCCGCCGAGATCCAGCTCCAGGCGCAGCAGTTTGTCAGACCCTTCCACCAGCTCGGCTTTCTCGATCAGCGCCACGCGCATATCGACCTTGGCGAAATCGTCGATGGTGATGGTGTCACCTATCGGCGCATCTGCCAGTGGGCCGGTTGCCGCAGGTTTATTAGCGGCAGCGGCGTCCTCTTTAGAAGCTTCGATCAACCCTTCAACCTTGGTCATTTCGATACGGCCATACAGCGCTTTGAACGGTGCAACTTCATGATCCAGCAGCGGCTGTGCAATCGCATCCCAGCTCAGTTCGCTCTGCAAGAATGCTTCAGTGCGTGCGGTTAGCGATGGCAATACCGGCTTCAGCCAGGTCATCAATACGCGGAACAGGTTGATGCCCATCGAGCAGATCGCTTGCAGGTCAGCATCGCGGCCTTCCTGTTTCGCCACTACCCACGGTGCTTGCTCGTCCACGTAGCGGTTAGCGATATCTGCCAGCGCCATGATTTCACGGATCGCACGGTTATATTCGCGGCTTGCCCAAGCTTCGCCAATCTTCTCTGACGCATCGACGAAGGTCTGGTACAGCGCCGGATCGGCCAGCTCGCTCGACAGTTTGCCGCCGAAGCGTTTGGCGATAAAGCCCGCGTTACGCGAAGCCAGGTTAACGACCTTGTTGACGATATCCGCATTCACGCGCTGCACGAAATCTTCCAGGTTCAGGTCGATATCGTCGATGCGTGAAGAGAGCTTCGCCGCGTAGTAATAGCGCAGGCTGTCAGCATCCAGATGTTGCAACCAGGTGCTGGCTTTAATGAAAGTACCGCGTGATTTGGACATCTTCGCGCCGTTAACCGTCACATAGCCGTGTACAAACAGATTGGTTGGCTTACGGAAGTTGCTGCCTTCTAACATCGCTGGCCAGAACAGGCTGTGGAAGTAAACGATGTCTTTACCGATGAAGTGATACAGCTCGGTGGAAGAATCTTTTTTCCAGAACTCGTCGAAGTCGATGTTGCCGCGCTTGTCGCACAGGTTTTTAAAGGAACCCATGTAGCCAATTGGCGCATCCAGCCAAACGTAGAAGTATTTGCCTGGCGCATCCGGAATTTCAAAGCCGAAGTAAGGCGCATCGCGTGAGATATCCCACTGCTGCAAGCCGGAGTCGAACCACTCCTGCATTTTGTTCGCCACTTGCTCCTGCAACGCACCAGAGCGCGTCCAGGCCTGCAGCATGGCGCTGAATGACGGCAGATCAAAGAAGAAGTGCTCTGAATCACGCAATACCGGCGTTGCGCCAGAGACCACGGATTTAGGATCGATCAGTTCGGTTGGGCTGTAAGTCGCGCTGCACACTTCGCAGTTATCGCCATACTGATCCGGTGACTTACATTTCGGGCAAGTTCCTTTCACAAAGCGATCGGGCAGGAACATGCCTTTTTCCGGATCGTACAGCTGTGAAATGGTGCGGTTCTTAATGAAACCGTTTTCTTTCAGACGACCATAGATCAACTCCGACAACTGACGGTTTTCGTCGCCGTGCGTGGAGTGATAGTTGTCGTAGCTGATGTCGAAGCCAGCGAAGTCAGTTTCGTGCTCCTGCTTCATCTCGGCGATCATCTGCTCAGGTGGGATACCCAGCTGTTGTGCTTTCAGCATGATCGGCGTGCCGTGGGCATCGTCTGCGCAGATGAAGTAAACCTGGTTGCCACGCATTCGCTGGTAACGGACCCAAATGTCAGCCTGAATGTGTTCAAGCATGTGACCGAGATGGATTGAACCGTTTGCGTACGGCAGTGCGCACGTTACCAGAATTTTTTTAGCGACTTGAGTCATAGTTTGCGTAGCGTTCCGTGAATAAAAATCGGGCTTAGATGTTACCCGAAGCACCCTCTGGCGTAAACACAACTGGACGGCATCTGATATTATTGAAGATACATCGCCGTGATTTGGCGTCATGAAAGATAAGGAGTTGGGATGACTTCACAATCCCGGGAACATCATTCGCCCGAAGCGTTGCGCGCCGTGGTTATCGGCGTGCTGAGTGACTTTGAACATCCGACACTGCATCACAACCTGACCACCCTGAAAGCGCTGCGCCATGTGGCCATGCTGGATGACAAGTTGCACATTGAATTGGTGATGCCGTTTGCCTGGGCCTCAGCCTTCGAAGAGCTGAAAGCACAAGTCAGCGCCGAGCTGCTGCGACTCACCCACGCCAGCGCCATCGACTGGCGTTTGCGCCACGACATCGCCACACTGAAGCGCGTGAAAAATCACCCCGGCGCCACTGGCGTGAAAAACATCATCGCGGTGAGTTCCGGTAAAGGTGGCGTGGGCAAATCCAGCACCGCGGTGAACATGGCGCTGGCGCTGATCGCCGAAGGTGCGCGCGTGGGAATTCTTGATGCGGATATTTACGGCCCATCGATCCCCAATATGCTCGGCACCGAAAGCCAGCGTCCGACTTCGCCGGACGGCACGCATATGGCCCCGATCATGGCACACGGACTGGCGACCAACTCGATTGGCTATCTGGTGACCGATGAAAATGCCATGGTGTGGCGCGGTCCTATGGCCAGTAAAGCCTTGATGCAGTTGCTGAACGAGACGATGTGGCCGGATTTGGATTACCTGATTCTCGATATGCCGCCGGGCACGGGCGATATCCAGTTAACGCTGGCGCAAAACGTACCAGTGACGGGTGCGCTGGTGGTGACCACGCCGCAGGACATCGCACTGATTGATGCGAGAAAAGGGATTGTGATGTTTGAAAAGGTTAGCGTTCCGGTGCTGGGTATCGTCGAGAATATGAGCATTCATATTTGCAGTGAATGCGGCCATCACGAGCCGATTTTTGGCACTGGCGGCGCGCAAAAACTGGCAGCCGATTACCACACGCAGCTGCTGGCGCAATTGCCGCTGCACATCAATCTGCGTGAGGATCTGGATGATGGCGAGCCGACGGTGATCCGCCGTCCGGACAGCGAATTCACCGCGCTGTATCGTCAGTTGGCGGGGCGCGTGGCGGCCCAACTCTACTGGCAGGGCGATGTGATCCCGGCCGATATTGCTTTCCGCGCGGTTTAACGCAGCGATTTTCCGCTGGCGCGAGCCGTCAGCGGAAAATGCATCAGCACATATTTTCCCTGTTCACTCTCACCGGTTGCTTCACGCTGCCAGCCGTGCTTAAGGTAAAACGCCTGCGCAGGTTCATTCAGCATCAGGCATTTCAACACGCCGGTTGAGGTAAAGCGCTGCTGCACCGCCTCCAGCAGGGCGCTGCCCACGCCACGTCCCTGATACTCGGGATCGACATACAGGCTGTGCAGGAAATTATCGTTAGGAAGGATGCCAGCAAATCCGGCGCGGTGGCCCTCGACGAACGCCACTAACACCGTTTCACCCAATATCACCCCATCCAGGTCTTCCAGCGCCCAATTATCGCCATCCAACCAGGTCCAGCTATGACGACGTGACGCCAGAAACAGCGTGCGCAGAAAAGGGCGGTCGGCTTCCTCAAATAATCGAATTTCCAAGCAGGGGCTCCAGCATATAAAAGGGGATGTCGCATAACGGCGGCCCTACAACAAAGCAGGATTTTTGTAGGGGCCGCATTTATGCGTACCTTTTGCCATTGGTGGCGGTCGCCATAAATGGCAACCCTACAACAAAGCAGGATTTTCGTAGGGTACGCATTTATGCGTACCTTTTGCCATTGGTGGCGGTCGCGTTAAATTGCGACCCCAGGTAACAGTAGTCGACGGAAAAAGATAAAGCCTGTCAAATCATCAGGTTTTCTGTGTAGAATGCCGCGGCAAGCCGCATGGAATCTGGCATCAGCGCTTTGATAGCTTTTGATTATCTAATTGATAACGTCTGCGTATTAGAAGTTGGCCCGAAAAAACTGTAACTTGCATCACATCTTTTAACGGAGGTCACCATGTCCATCATTAATACCAAAATCAAACCATTCAAAAACGCAGCGTTCAAAAACGGCGAATTCATCGACGTAACCGAGAAAGACGTTGAAGGTAAATGGAGTGTCTTCTTCTTCTACCCGGCTGACTTCACCTTCGTTTGCCCAACTGAACTGGGTGATGTTGCAGACCACCACGAAGAACTGCAGAAACTGGGTGTAGACATCTACTCTGTTTCTACCGACACGCACTTTACCCACAAAGCCTGGCACGGTTCTTCCGAAACCATCGCAAAAATCAAATATGCGATGATCGGCGACCCAACTGGCGCACTGACCCGTAACTTCGAAATCATGCGCGAAGACGAAGGTCTGGCTGACCGTGGTACCTTCATTGTTGACCCACAGGGCATCATCCAGGCTATCGAAATCACCGCTGAAGGCATTGGCCGTGACGCATCTGACCTGATCCGCAAAATCAAAGCGGCTCAGTATGTGGCTTCTCACCCAGGTGAAGTTTGCCCAGCTAAATGGAAAGAAGGCGAAGCAACACTGGCTCCATCTCTGGACCTGGTTGGCAAAATCTAAGTCACACCCAGCCATTCGATCTTTCTCAATCGGGTGCTACGGCACCCGATTTTCTTGACAGGAACTCACTATGCTCGATACCAATTTAAAAACACAGCTCAAGGCTTACCTTGAGAAATTAACGAAACCGGTTGAGTTGATTGCCACTCTGGATGATGGCGCTAAATCTGCAGAGATTCGTTCTCTGCTGACCGATATCGCGAGCTTGTCAGAAAAAGTCAGCTTCCGTGAAGAGAATGATCGTCCGGTTCGTAAACCCTCTTTCCTGATCACTAACCCAGGCAGCCACAGCGGTCCACGCTTCGCCGGCTCGCCAATGGGACACGAATTTACTTCACTGGTGCTGGCACTGTTACAGACCGGTGGACACCCTTCGAAAGAGTCGCAGAGTCTGCTGGAGCAAGTGGTTGCTCTGGACACTGACCTGCATTTCGAAACCTATTATTCGCTTTCATGCCACAACTGCCCTGACGTGGTACAGGCACTGAACCTGATGGCGGTTCTGAACCCACGCATCAGCCACACCGCCATCGACGGCGGCATGTTCCAGAACGAAATCACTGAGCGCAATGTGATGGGCGTTCCTGCGGTATTCCTGAACGGCAAAGAGTTCGGTCAAGGTCGTTTGAGCCTCGCAGAAATCGTCGGCAAAGTGGACACCAACGCTGAAAAACGCGCGGCGGAAGAGCTGAACAAACGTGAAGCCTATGAAGTGCTGATCGTGGGTAGCGGCCCTGCGGGTGCAGCGGCAGCCATCTACTCTGCGCGTAAAGGTATCCGCACTGGCCTGATGGGCGAGCGTTTTGGTGGCCAGGTGCTCGACACCGTAGACATCGAAAACTACATCTCAGTACAGAAAACCGAAGGCGCGAAGCTGGCTGGCTCTCTGCGTGCCCACGTTGATGACTACGATGTCGACGTGATTGACACCCAAAGCGCTATCAAGCTGATCCCCGCAGCCAAAGAGGGCGGACTGCACGCCATTGAAACCGCTTCTGGTGCCGTGCTGAAATCACGCAGCATCATCATTGCGACCGGCGCACGCTGGCGCAACATGGGTGTGCCGGGTGAAGAGCAGTATCGCACCAAAGGCGTCACCTATTGCCCACATTGCGATGGCCCGCTGTTCAAAGGCAAGCGCACTGCGGTGATCGGCGGCGGTAACTCCGGTGTTGAAGCGGCTATCGATTTGGCTGGCCTGGTTGAGCACGTGACGCTGCTGGAATTTGCCAGCGAAATGCGCGCCGACAAAGTGCTGCAGGACAAACTGCGCAGCCTGAAAAACGTAGATGTGATTCTGAATGCGCAGACCACTGAAGTGAAAGGCGACGGCAGCAAAGTGACCGGTTTGAGCTATATCGACCGTAACAATCAGACCAGCCATGAGATCGCGCTGAGCGGCATCTTCGTGCAGATTGGTCTGTTGCCCAACACCACCTTCCTCGAAGGTGCGGTGGAGCGTAACAAAATGGGCGAGATCATCATCGACGCCAAATGCGAAACCAGCCTGAAAGGCGTGTTCGCGGCGGGTGACTGCACCACGGTGCCGTACAAGCAGATCATTATCGCCAGCGGTGAAGGTGCGAAAGCCTCACTTAGCGCGTTCGATTACCTGATCCGCACCCAACCGGCTGAATAAGTTTTATTGCGATAGCCACGCAGCAGCCCCGTAACCTCTGTTACGGGGTTTTTTTTGCCTAACATTTATCCCAGCCAGCGGCAGGCTTGCGCATCGCTGATATCACGGTAATACACTTTATGGAGTCGTTCGCCACAACGTTTGCATTGTGCTTCAACATGGGTGGAAAAATAATGGCGCCCACTGGGTGAAATAGCACCTTTACGTGAAATACGAATATGATGCCAGGCATGTGCGTGCGGAATGAAATTAAATAACGGTAGCTTCATTATTGATTCCGGAATGGGAGGAATAAAGTCTGTCTTCAAGTCCGGAGGGGGATTAGGCCGTTTAATGCGGCGTGAGGCGTTGATACTAATCAATTTGTGGTATTGATTTTATCAATTCCCTTATTTTTACCAGAATAGATTCATTATTTCTCTGATGTTGAATGTTTATTATTTTAGCGAATTTGATCTGGCTATATTTATTTCCTTTTTCATGACGCACTGACACGTTTTAATTTTGATATGTCGCAATTATTCGTGATGCCCATAGGCTACAATTTACATCCCTCGCCACAAGCCTTATCCTGTCGTTGGCATGTTCACCATGCCGTGACTCGGGGTGCCCCTGTTAAACAGGGCTGAGATACACCCGCTGACCTGATCTGGATAATGCCAGCGTAGGGAAGTCAGATGCCTGACCGCATTCGCCTTCTTGATCGCCGGTTGGGAGTTTTATGAAACACACGCCTGACCTACTTACCCCCGCGCAACTCGCGCACTCCCTGCAATTGTTGCGTCAGCAAAAGCCGCTGGTGCACTGCATGACCAATGATGTGGTGCAAACCTTTACCGCGAACGTATTGCTGGCGCTGCAAGCTTCTCCCGCGATGGTGATTGATGCCGAAGAAGCTGCGCAGTTCGCTGGATTTGCCGATGCCCTGCTGATCAACGTTGGGACGCTAACGCGCGATCGGCGTGATGCGATGTTGGCTGCGGTACAGGCTGCACAAAAGGCCGGCACGCCCTGGACGCTCGATCCAGTTGCGGTTGGCGCGCTCTCACTGCGTACCGCGTTTTGCCAGCAACTGCTTGCCCTGCAACCGGCCGCGATTCGCGGTAACGCTTCCGAAATTCTTGCCTTGGCCAATCAGGCCCCAGGCGGGCGCGGCGTGGACAGCGTGCATCAGGCCGATGCCGCGCTCAGCGCCGCCCAGCAACTCGCTAAGGATTATCAAACCATTGTGGCTGTCACTGGTGAAGTCGATTACATCACCGATGGTCATCATACGCTGGCGATTCCAGGCGGTAGCCCGCTGATGACGCGCGTGGTGGGCACCGGGTGTGCGCTTTCTGCGGTTGTGGCGGCATTGAGTAGTTTGCCAGGCGAGCGCTTGCAGCATGTCGCAGCAGCGTGCCGTATTGTGTCGCTGGCAGGTGAACAAGCGGCGCGTAAAGCACAAGGGCCGGGGAGTTTCGTGGCTGAATTCCTCGACGAATTATGGACGCTGGAGGTGGCGCAATGAAACGCATTAATGCCCTGACCATTGCGGGTACCGATCCGAGCGGCGGTGCCGGCATTCAAGCCGATCTCAAGGCCTTCTCCGCCTTAGGTGCTTATGGCACCAGCGTAATTACCGCGCTGGTGGCGCAGAACACCTGCGGCGTGCAGTCGGTCTATCGCATCGAACCCGATTTTGTCGGTGCACAGTTGGATTCTGTGCTGAGCGATGTGCGCATTGATGCCGCTAAAATCGGCATGCTGGCGGAAACGGCGGTGGTAGAAGTGGTGGCCGAACGACTGAAACGCGCCAGCCTGCCGTTTGTGGTACTGGATACGGTGATGATTGCCAAAAGCGGTGATGCGTTGCTGTCGCCAGACGCGGTGGCCAGCATTCGTGAACTGCTGCTGCCCCAGGTTTCACTGATCACACCTAATTTACCAGAAGCCGCCGCGTTGTTAGGGCGCGATATGGCGCTGGATGAGAAAACCATGCTGCTGCAAGGTGATGCGCTGCTGGATCTTGGCTGTGAAGCGGTATTAATGAAGGGCGGTCATCTCAGTGATGCAGAAAGCCCGGACTGGCTGATCACGCGTGCAGGCCGACAGCGCTTCACGGCGCCGCGCGTCAACACGCGTCATACCCACGGCACGGGTTGCTCACTGTCAGCCGCACTGGCGGCGCTGCGCCCACGGCATGACAACTGGGCTGACACGGTCACTGAAGCCAAAGCCTGGCTGCAGCAAGCCCTGCTGCATGCTGACTCACTGGAAGTCGGTAAAGGCATTGGGCCAGTGCACCATTTCCATCAGTGGTGGTAGGGCGTAACGCCAGATTGCCGCTTTTTTACTGCGTATCCGTCTGAAAAATGGTGTCAGCAATTTGCCAGCCTGGCGCTTTTCGGTCCAGGCTGTTGGGGGCGAATCGGCAAGTGCCGGTTCCAATCCAGCCATTTATTCAGGAGCCAACATGACGGACATCGTACAGTTATTGGGCAAAGAAGCGGATTCACTTCTTCAACATCGCTGCATGACCCTTCCAGCGGACAGCCTTTATTTACCAGGCGCGGATTTCGTTGATCGTGTAATGATCGACAACAATCGTTCTCCTACCGTACTGCGCAATATGCAAACCCTCTACAACACCGGCCGCCTGGCGGGCACGGGGTATCTGTCGATTTTGCCGGTCGATCAGGGAGTAGAGCACTCCGCAGGGGCATCGTTTGCCGCTAACCCCGCTTATTTCGATCCGAAGAACATCGTTGAGCTGGCGATTGAAGCCGGCTGTAACTGCGTGGCATCCACTTATGGCGTGTTGGCCTCCGTATCGCGCCGCTATGCGCACCGCATTCCGTTTATGGTGAAACTGAACCACAACGAGACGCTGAGCTATCCCACCCAGTACGATCAAACCTTGTATGCCAGCGTTGAACAAGCCTTCAATCTGGGTGCAGTAGCAGTAGGCGCGACGATTTACTTCGGTTCTGAGCAATCACGTCGTCAGATTGAAGAGATCTCAGCGGCCTTTGAGCGTGCACATGAGTTAGGCATGGTGACCGTGCTGTGGGCTTATCTGCGCAATGATGGCTTCAAGAAAGACGGCGTGGATTACCATGCCAGCGCGGATTTAACCGGCCAGGCCAACCATCTGGCGGCGACTATTGGTGCGGATATCGTTAAGCAGAAGATGGCCGAGAACAACGGCGGCTATAAAGCGGTGAAATTCGGTCACACCGATGAGCGAGTGTACAGCAAGCTGACCACTGAGAACCCCATTGATCTGGTGCGCTACCAGTTGGCGAACTGCTATATGGGCCGTGCGGGACTGATCAACTCCGGTGGCGCTTCTGCAGGTGCAACTGATGTGGCGGAATCGGTACGTACTGCGGTGATCAACAAACGTGCCGGCGGTATGGGGCTGATTCTGGGGCGCAAAGCGTTTAAGAAGTCGCTGAAAGAGGGCGTGGAGCTGATTAATGCCGTGCAGGATGTGTATCTGTCGAAAGACGTCACCATTGCTTGATTAAACCTGGCTAACTTGCCATTTCGCGGGCGGGCAGTGCTCGTCCCTGGTCACATACTGATGTATGTTCCCAGGGGCTGTGCGCTGTGCGCTCGCGAACTGCCTGCGTCGCCGACGGTTTAATATCTGCAGCTGTAAAGGGTTGAACCTCCGCGAATGAAACAGCGTAAAAAACTAAGGTGCTTCAAACCACTCGCTGTTGCGCTCGGCAATCGGCGTGATAGTGAGAATCATCTCTTGCAGATGGCGACGCATCGCGGTTTCAGCGCCCTCAACATCATGCGCTTTCAACGCGTGGTAAATATCTTCATGCTGCTGAATCAAGCTTTCTGGCGGTGACACTTCGCTCAACGTCAGGAAGCGAACGCGGTCCATCGTGGCTTTGATATTCTCCACCGTTTCCCACGCCAGCAAGCAATCTATACCTTCCGCTATCAGCCGATGGAACTCATCATCCAGGGTTAAAAATGCCTGGCTGTCGTGTCGTTCTGCGGCTAAACGCTGCAGCTGCAAATTATGTTCCAGCGCCATCAATCCAGTTGGGCCAATTTCCTGCGCCGCGCGGCGTACCACGGCAATCTCTACCGCTTCACGGATAAAACGACCGTCTGCCACCCGTTGAGCGGAAATCTTGCGTACAAAAGTGCCGCGCTGCGGCAGCACCTGCACCAGACCGGCTTCTGCCAGTTTGATAAAGGCTTCGCGTACCGGTTGGCGTGACACATTGAAACGCGCGGACACTTCCTTTTCCGACAGCAACGAGCCCGGATGAATGGCGCAGGTCACGATATCTTTGCGCAGATAGCGGTAGATCTGCTGATTTACGGGTTCGCTGGTGGTTATGGTATAGGCAATCGACATGCAGCAATATCCGTATTACGGCTGGCCTACGCCAGCCCGATGAGAAAGGTTCAGTCTAATCAGCACGCTGCATCTGCGCTACACATTTGTGAAGGCACTTATGCCTGCGTCACAAGGGCTTGCACAGTCGCGCGAGCACCTTGTGCGTTTAGCTGTTTATAAAGCTCAGTGACGCGCGAGACAAAGGCAGTTTGATAGCGTAAATCGTCGCCAAATACAGCCTGTAAACGCAGTAATGCCTCTACGCGCTGCGCTCCCTCATCACTGTGCGCCACAATGCTGGCGAGCTGATCTTTGAGCGGATCGCGAATCTCAATGGTCTGACCCTGTTCATCCACGCCGCTGACGTAACGCATCCAGGCCGCCACGCCAAGCATGAGATAATCACAGGATGTGCCGTTACGCAGATGCCAGCGCACGCTGTCCAGCAGTCGCTGCGGCAACTTTTGCGTGCCGTCAGTGGCGATCTGATAGGTGCGATGCTTAATGGCGCGGTTTTCATAGCGCGCAATGAGTGAATCGGCATAGGCTTCCAGATCCACGCCTTGAGTGCGCAGGGTAGGGGCCTGATCCTGTAGCATCAATGCGCGTGCTGCCGTGCGGAAGTTGCTATCAGCCATGCAATCGCTGATGTGCTCATAACCCGCTAGGAAGCCAAGGTAGGCGAGGAACGAGTGGCTACCATTAAGCATACGCAGCTTCATCTCTTCGAACGGCAGCACATCGCTGACCAGTTCGGCCCCGGCATTTTCCCAAGCGGGGCGGCCATTCACGAAGTTATCCTCAATGACCCATTGGAAGAAGGGTTCCGCTTCCACGGCAACCGGATCGCTGCTGCCGAGGCGGGCTTCTAATGCATCAAAGGCGGCATCCGTCATGGCGGGGACGATGCGGTCGACCATCGTGGAAGGGAAGGTGATGTGCGTTTGAATATAGTCCGCGAGATTATGGCTATGCTGTTCTGCCAGTTGCGTGATGACATTACGCGTGACATGGCCGTTTTCTGGCATGTTGTCGCAGGACATCACGCTGAAAGGAGGCAGATTGCGTTCACGACGGCGGATAATGGCAGCGAGAATCAGACCCGGCAAAGAGCGCGGCTGCGTCGGGTTTTCAAGGTCATGCACAATATCGGGATGGTCCGGGTTGAGTTTGCCGCTCGAAGGCATGTAGCAATAGCCTTTTTCGGTCACGGTCATGGAGACTATCGCCACGTCAGGCTGGCTCATCGCTTCGATCACGGCATCAATACCGTCACCTTTACCGTGCAACGCTTGTGTGACTACGCCAATGACACGCGTGTTCAGACTGTCATCGGCCATCTCGGTCAACGTGTAGAGTAAGTCTTGCTGACGCAGCGCTTGGATTAAAGCACCGCTGTTGAGATTGACTTCACAGTATCCCCAGTCGCTGCCCTGTGCGGCCAGTTTATCGCTGGCAAGTGCCTGATGTGCACGGTGAAAGGCACCAAAGCCGATATGCACCATGCGGGTTTTTAACTGGCTACGATCGTAAGCGGGGCATTGTACGTCGGCGGGAAGGCGGTCAAGCGCTAACATAGTTATTCCTTATCGCGAATGGGGCGTCAGCCGCCCCATCAGAATCAAACGATTAAACGGCGACGGGCTTATCCGTGGTTTTCGGTTCGCGGATCACAAACAGAACCAACATCGCACCGATTCCTGCAACGGCGCCAGCAAGAATGAAGGCACTGTCAAATTTACCGGTATTTTGTACGATAAAACCGGTGACAATCGGGCCAATGACGCCCGACAAGCTGCCAATCAAATGGATGAATCCACTGATGCTGCCTACACGGCTTTTGTGCACCACATCTTGAACGATAGCCCAGTAGATTGCGCCGGTGATGTAGAGGAAGAAGATGGAGATCGACATCATGATCACCGCCGAATTAACCTCTTTTATCGTACCGGCCAACGCCACACAAATAGCCGCAGCCAGCAGTGAGACCACCAGCACGATTTTGCGGGATAACAGCAACTTGCCAGTGATATTGAAGATCTTATCTGAAATCCATCCACCTAATGCCAAGCCCACAAATCCGACAATCCACGGAATCATGGTGGTGATGCTCATGGCTTTAATATCGAGGCCGTGTGCCTGCACCAGGTAAGCCGGGAACCAGCTCAGGAAGAAAAACAGAATATAGTTGTAGCAGAAGAAAGCGAAAGCCGTGACCAGGATAATGGGCTGACGCAGGTAGTAACCCATGCCGTGGGCTTTACCTGTCGGATCGATCACATCAGCAGGCTCTTCCGCTTTGAGTTTTTCTACCAGTGCACGCTCTTCAGGTGATACTTTTTTGCTGCGGGCTGGATTATCAGCGGCAAAGAAGAACCACAGTGCCAGCCAGACGAAACCAATGGCGCAAATCACTAAGAAAGCGGGACGCCAACCAAAGGACAGCGCCAGATAACCGACAATCGGGCCTGCTACTGCGCCGCCCAAAGGGGAACCGGCGCTGAGTAAGCCCATGGCGGTGGCCGCCTGTTTTTTCGGGAACCAGCCATTAATTGCTTTGTTCGCCGAGGCGCAAATCGGACCTTCTGCCATACCGAACAGCACGCGCAGAATCATCATTGACCAGAAACCGGTGGCCAATGCGGTCATACCGCAAAACAGCGACCACATACCCACAGCGGTGCCTAATACGATGGTTGGGCCGAATTTATCGGTCGCGAGGCCACCAATAAAGTTGAACAGGGCATAGCCGAAGAAGAAGCTGCCGAAAATCATGCCGAACTGCTCGGCGTTGATCATCAGGTCTTTCTCCACCAGCGGCACGGTCAGCGAGAGGGCGATACGATCGAGGTAATTGATCATATAAACCAGGAACAACAGCAGTACGAGGGTCCAGCGCAGGTTCTTTAACATAGAAACTCCGTCATAGCTTTTATAGTAATAGTGACCGGCGGGTACGCACCGGTTTAAGGACACCTGGTGTGAAGATTAACTTAACCCATGTGTAGAATTACTTTGCAGCAGGTGCGCGGGTCTTTTTCAAACAAGGTCATCGCGCGTTCAATTTCGGCTAACGGGAAATAATGCGTGACCAGCTTCTCGGGCTGAATCAGACCTTTTTCCATCCATTCGATCACTTGCGGGAAGCGGTTGCTGTTAAGACGCGAAGTGAACAGCGACAGCTCTTTGCTGGTTAACGCCTGCTGCGTAATGCTGCACGGTTCGCCAGAAAATCCCAGCAGGCCAATACGCGCGGCCGGTGAGGCGAGGGCAGCGGACTCGGCGAGAATGGAAGGATGGCAGGCGGCATCGATGATTAACGTCGGTTGTACACCTTCCAACTGGGCGGCCAACGGAATGTCGCTGTTATTGAATACCCGATCTGCGCCATTATCCTGTGCCAGCGCCAATCGTTCAGGCAGACGGTCAACCACCAAAACCTGTTCAACCCCATATACCCCTTTCAACACTTGAATGGCGGTTAAGCCCATCGGACCTGCGCCGTAAATCAGCGCGATGTCGTTGGGTTGTGGCTTAAGGAAGGCGGTGATGTTCGCCGCGATGGTGAACGGTTCTACCAGGCTGGCGAGTTTGTCGGGAATGGAAGCGGGCAGAGTAAACGCGTTTTTAGCTGGAGCCACGGCAAATTCACTGAAACCGCCGTCACGGTGTACGCCAATAACCTGGAGTTCTTTACAGACGTTAGGGCGACCGATGGAGCAAGGATAGCAGTGACCGCAGCTGACAACCGGATCAACCGCGACGCGCTCGCCCACGCGGCTGGCATCCACGCCGTCCCCTACTGCATCAATCAGGCCAAAGAACTCATGACCAATCACGCGCGGGTATTTAGCGAAGGGATTGTGGCCGTGCCAGATATGCACATCAGAGCCGCAGATGCTGGCAAACTGTACTTTGACACGCACTTCGCCGGCGGCTGGAGCCGGTAGCGGGCGGTCCGCCAAAACCAATTCACCGGGTTGTTCAATCACGACACTTTTCATCTTTAACTCCTGACCGGATGCACGTTTAAAACGCGGTCCTGCATTAACGGGAAAGCAATGATGAAAAAATACGCCTTCAAATACTACCATACAAGTCGGCGTTTAAGAGTTGTGAAGAGAGTCACACGACGTGAAGGGTAAGGGGGAAAAGCGAAAGGGTTAAGTTATGGACAGCGTAATGGGGTAAATCGCAGGCATAAAAAAAGCAGCCTAAAGGCTGCTCTTTTTAAGAATTTGGCTCCTCTGACTGGACTCGAACCAGTGACATACGGATTAACAGTCCGCCGTTCTACCGACTGAACTACAGAGGAATCGTTTGGAACGGGGCGCATAGTAACGAGCAGGCTCTTGCTTGTCAAAGCCCTTTTTCACATTTCTTTCTGATTGATTAATAAAGCGTCAATTGCTGCGCTGAGTAGGCTGCGAGTCACTTGTTCACGCTCTGTTGAAGGCTATTTTGTGATTCAAATCACAAACTATATGCAAGATTACATTCTCATTTGTCGATTTTGTCAGATACCTCGCATGCATGATCACAGATATTTCATTTCGTCGTTGTCGGACAAAAAAGTGAAACATATATTCCAGAACAATTACCACCCACAACTCCAGGTGCAGCATGAACAAAGTCAGAATCGGTATGATCGGAAGTGGTTACATTGGTCGTTGTCACGCGATTGCCTATGCGCAGGCACCCACGGTATTTGCCCTGAAGGGTGAAATCGTGCGTGAGATGCTGGCTGAGGTTACCCCTGAACTGGCGGCGAAGCAGGCTGCGACTTTCGGTTTTGCGCGCTCAACGGGAGACTGGCGCGAGCTGGTACGCGACTCCAATATTGATGTCGTCGATATCTGCGCCCCCAACTTCCTGCATAAAGAGATGGCGCTGGAAGCGATTCGTCATGGCAAGCACGTTTATTCGGAGAAACCGCTCTCCTTATCCGTAGCCGATGCCGAAGAGATGGTGCAGGCCGCACAGCAGGCAGGTGTCAAAACGCTGGTCGGCTTCAACTATATGAAAAACCCCACCAGCCAGCTGGCGCGTGAAATCATTGCGCGTGGAGAGATTGGTGAAGTGGTGCACTTCTACGGCACCCATAACGAAGATTACTTGGCTCGCCCGGAAACCCCGCTTGACTGGCACTGCCAGACCGCGCTGGCCGGTTTAGGTGCGTTAGGCGATCTGGCGGCGCATATTGTCAATATGGCGCACTATTTGGTGGGCGATATCGAAGAAGTCAGCGGCGACATGATGACGGTGATCAAGCAGCGTCCCGATCCAAAAGATCATTCACGTCTGTTGCTCGTAGAAAATGAAGATCAGGCCAGCGCGCTGCTGCGCTTTAAAAACGGCGCTCACGGCGTATTTGAAACCTCACGTATCGCCTGCGGCAGCAAAATGGGCCTGACTTACGTAGTCACCGGCACCAAAGGTTCGCTGCGCTACAGCCAAGAGCGGATGGCCGAACTGGAATTGTATATTCACGATGAACCCGCTGGACGTCAGGGTTTCAAAACCATTCTGACTGGCCCGGCCCATCCGGATTACGCTAATTTCTGCGTATCGGCGGGTCACGGCATTGGTTTCAACGATCAGAAAACCGTCGAGATCCGTGACTTGATCAACGGTATTGCAGCCGGCGATCGTATGTGGCCCGATTTTGCCGAAGGCTTGCAGGTGCAGAAAGTATTGGAAGCCGTAGCGGTGTCCGCAGTCGAGCGCCGCTGGATGAAGGTGTAGCGGTAACGCGCTTCTTGCCGCACGCACGTCAGTTGATGAGCAGGTTGGGCCCGCTTTTAGGCTTACAGGCGAAAGCTAAACCAGCCAATTAACCACAATGTTTAAACCGGCACACTTCTTGCCGCGCGCACGCAAGCTAATCAGCAGGCTGTGGCCGCTTTGGGGCTGGCATTTCGCAGCGCTGAACGGAATGAGGAAGCCAGGAGAGCCAGCATGGATGCTGGCGAAAGGCGCAGCCGGGACAGGGAAAGTCCCGTCTGCGCCGGTCCGTCAGGCTGACGAGTGAAGTGAGGGTACCGCGTTAGCGGCGCGAGGACAGCCAGCCCCAAAGCGGCCTCAGACTGCGTCATAACCAGCAGCCCTAAGCTGCTTCAACCAGCGTCATAACCAGCAGCCTTAAGCTGCTTCAACCAGCGTCATAACCAGTAGTTCTAAGCCGACTCAACCAGCATCATCACCAGCAACCGAACTAACAAGCATTACGCCAGCAGCGGGCACTGCGGCGGCAAGCGGCAACTCAATGCGCCTGGCATCACTACAATCTCAAATTCACTGCCGGTCAGCGGCTCACCATCCAGATTAAACGTCATCTCGTGCGGCGAGTGAATCTTCAACGACTGCAACTGCGCACTAACGATATTCGGGTTCTCATCATCACGCGTCAATGAATGCAGCAGCGTCGGCAACAGCTCCTGCGCGGTCACAATGCTCAGATTAAGCTGACCATCATTAATCAGCGCATCCGGGCACAGTTTCTGCCCGCCACCCGCCTGGCGCCCATTGCCAATGCCGATCACCAGCGCATCACCTTGCCAGTTAAAGCCTGGACCGCTGATTTCGCAGCTGTCGGGTTTCAGCGCATCGACACGCATTAAACCGTGAATAAAATACGACACGCCGCCTAACGCTGACTTTAGCTTCTCAGGCGTTTCGGTCGTAATGCGGGTGCCAAAGCCACCGGTTGCCATATTGATGAAATAGCGATCACCATTAACGCGCGCCAAATCGATCGCGCTGGCTTTACCTAACACCGCAAGACGCAACGCTGGTTCCATCTCCGGCGGAATACCCACGCTGGTGGCAAAATCATTGGCTGTACCCAGCGGTAAAATACCCAATACCGGACGATTTTCCGCTGAGATAGCGGCCAACGCTGTAGCAATCTCATTAATCGTGCCATCGCCACCGCCCACCACCACGGTTTCTGCCTGCAAATCCACCGCTTCCTGCACGTAGCGTTCACCGTCACCTTTTTCCCAGGTCACGCGTACCGCCAGATTAAAACCTTCATCACGCAGCGTGTTGACTGCCGCACGCAAATCTTCATTGCCAGCGCCTTTCCCATTAAGGATCAGCAGAGTGAGCGGTTTGTTTTGCATAATCAGTTCCTTGACGCGAAATACGATGCAGTGGTTATAGCATAGCTGTGCAGGGAACTTTATCGGCGGGAGATGAAAAAAAGAAAACCCGCACGGGGGAGCCGGGCGGGTGAATGAGGTGGTTCCTGGTACTACCTGCTGTTTGTTGTTACTCGTTAGCAGCAGGCGCGATTCTAAAGCGAGGCGCAGCGGCGGTCTGTGATCCTGTTCTAACTTCGCTGCATTCTTTTCATTATGTGCGTTTTTTTCCGTGCGGATCGTAAGTCGTGTTACCGTCGGTAAAGTTACGCAGCAGCAGTGCATAGGCAAGATCCACAACTTCTGGCACGGGGATCCATACGCGATGCCCATCACCCGGTGCGACATCCACCGCTGCACCTTTATCATTTTGCATGCTTTCCAGCGTGCAGTTAAGGTTACCTTCTGGCGTCATGATCTCGACGGTATCCCCCAGTAAGAACTTATTCTTCACCGCAACCTGCGCCCAGTCACCCCGTCGTTCACCGGTGAATTCACCAACAAACTGCTGGCGCTCAGAAACAGAAAAACCGTACTCATAATTCTGATAGCTGTCGTGTGTGTGGCGACGTAAAAAACCTTCGGTATAGCCGCGATGCGCCAGACCTTCGAGCGTTTCCAGCAACATTGGGTCAAAAGGTTTGCCAGCTACCGCATCATCAATGGCGCGGCGATACACCTGTGCGGTTCGGGCACAGTAATAAAACGATTTGGTACGTCCTTCAATTTTCAGCGAATGCACGCCCATCTGCGTCAGACGTTCGACGTGTGCCACCGCACGCAGATCTTTGGAGTTCATGATGTAAGTGCCATGTTCATCTTCAAACGCACTCATCACCTCACCGGGCATCATCTTCTCTTCCAGCAGGAAAACCCGATCGGTGGTTTCGCCGATGCCGAGCGTGGGTTCTTGCACCTCAACCGGCTGATGGAAGCCGACGATATTGCCCATCTCGTCCTGCTGGCCTTCTTCCACCTTATATTCCCAGCGGCAGGCGTTGGTGCAGGTCCCCTGATTCGGATCGCGCTTATTGAGATAACCGGAAAGTAAACAGCGCCCCGAGTAGGCCATGCACAACGCGCCGTGGACAAAGATTTCAATCTCCATCTCCGGCACTTGCTGGCGGATCTCTGCGATCTCGTCCAGCGAGAGTTCACGCGACAGAATCACGCGAGTCAGTCCCATTTGCTGCCAGAATTTTACGGTCGCCCAGTTCACCGCGTTGGCCTGAACCGACAGGTGAATTGGCATCTCGGGGAAGGCTTCGCGCACCAACATAATCAGGCCCGGATCGGACATGATCAGCGCATCGGGCTGCATGGCGAGCACCGGTGTCAGGTCGCGAATAAAGGTTTTCAGCTTGGCGTTATGTGGCGCAATGTTCACCACCACATAGAACTTTTTGCCCAGTTGGTGGGCTTCTTCTATCCCTTTAGCCAGCACTTCATGGGTAAATTCATTGTTGCGCACGCGCAGACTGTAGCGCGGTTGACCGGCATACACGGCGTCAGCGCCATAGGCGAAGGCATAGCGCATATTCTTCAGCGATCCCGCTGGAGAAAGGAGTTCGGGTTTAAACATGGGGGATTTCTCACTGATGTCAGGTCAGCATGCCATCGCGGATGGCAGGTGCAGTGACCGCGCCTGGCGGCCCTGCAAAAGGTGGGGAATTGTAGGCAGACCCGCACCCTAACTAATTGACCTGGATCAATGAAAGGGCTACAGCAAGCGGCAGACGTCGGCTTCCCAGCGATAACCCATACCGTACACGGCGCGAATAAAGGGTTGATCGGCGTCCAGATTCTCCAGCTTGCGTCGCAGATTCTTAATGTGACTATCGATAGTACGGTCTGTCACCACGCGATAATCATCATAAAGATGGTTCAATAGTTGTTCACGGGAAAAGACTTTGCCCGGTTCCAACGCCAGGGTTTTCAGCAGACGAAACTCTGCCGGTGTCAGTTCCAGATGCTGCTCACGCCAGCTGGCTTGAAAACGGCCTTCGTCAATCAACAGATGTGAGGCGAGCTGCGCCTCTTCTGGCGATCGTTTCACGCGACGCAGGATGGTTTTCACTCGCGCCACCACCTCACGTGGGCTAAAAGGCTTACAAATATAGTCATCAGCACCAATCTCCAGCCCCAGCAGGCGATCGATTTCTTCGATACGCGCGGTGACCATAATGATCGGTAATTCAGAGAAGCGGCGGATTTCGCGGCACAGCGTCAAACCATCACGGCCGGGCAGCATCAAATCCAGCAGCATTAAGTCAGGTGGCGACTGCTGTACGTAACTCAGCACCTCATTGCCATCGGCAATGTGATGGGTGCGGTAGTTTGACGCTTGCAGATAATCAATCATCAGCTGCGCCAGCTTAGGTTCGTCTTCAACAACAAGGATCAGGGGATCGTGAATATCCGGGCTCATAATTTATTTCTGGTGAGGAACATAGGGCAAGTTTAGCGTGATTTGCAGTCCACCTAAATCAGAGTGATCCGCAGAAATGCTACCGCTATGCGCTTCAACGATATTTTTACAGATAGCCAACCCCAATCCAGAGCCACCGCTGGCACGATTGCGCGAACTTTCAGCGCGGAAAAAACGCTCAAAAAGGTGTGCCTGATGTTGTGCATCAACACCTGGTGCGCTGTCGGCAAAGCGCAACTGCCAGCCCTCATTGATCTGCAGCAGGCTAAGACGCACTTCACCGCCCGCATCGGTATAGCGCAGGCTGTTCTCCAGTAGGTTAGTGAACAGCTGCATCAGGCGGTCCGGATCGCCAAAGCTCTCTGCCTTGGCGGGTAATTCCAGCGTGAGCATCAGCTCGCGGCTGCGATAGCGTTCACCAAAGCTGCCCGCCACCACTTCCAGTAAATTCACTAAATCCACGGGCTGTTTACGATAGGCGAGGGCACCTGCATCAGAGAGCGAGAGCTGATGCAGGTCATCAACCAGCTTGGTCAATACCACCACTTCGCTCTGCAATGAGGTGATAGCTTCCGGCGTCATCTTGCGAACACCGTCCTGCATCGCCTCCAGCTCCCCACGCATGATGGCAAGCGGGGTTCGAAGCTCATGGGAGATATCGGCCATGAAGGCGCGGCGGTTACTCTCGTTCTTCTCCAGTGAGCTGGCCAGTTGGTTAAAATCTCGCGCCAGTTGGCCGATTTCATCGCTACTGCCGACTTCCACCCGCGTGGCAAATTTACCGGCGGCAAGTTCGTGGGTGCCATCCACTAGCCGTTTAACGGGCGCTAATAAACCGCGTGCAAGCAACCAGGTCACAAGCGCGGCGAGCAAGGTCGTTAAGGCGACAATCATCCAACTGGTCTGACGCTGTTGCAGGTCGAAATTAATATCGGTACTGCGCGTCAGGCGTTCGGCAGGCGAGGCAATCACCCAGCCCACGACTTTACCCGTGCTGGTGGTGATGTTGCGCCGGGGGCCTTCCGGAGGGACCTCGGAGCGTGGCCCAGACAGCACTTTGTATTGCTGGTCGATAATCCAGAACTGCGTACGCCAGCCATGAGGGGGAAGTTGGTTACTGCTGCCGGGATTTTGCTCCATTGAGCGCAAAATAGTGAATATCAGCCGATCGTTATTACGCAAAAAATCCCAATTGCCGTGTTGCTCGTACTGATCGGCCAGTGCATCGCTCAGCAGTGTCAGGCGCTGCTCATTGCCTTTTTTGATGTAATCAACAAAGCCATGCTCGAAGCTCAGACGCACACCCCAGTGCATGGTGATGATCACCAGCATGCAAGTGGAAAAAATCGCCATAAAAAGCTTGGCGCCAATGCCGAGTTTGACCGGCTGTTTCATCCTTTGCTCCTGCCTCTGAGATCCACGTTTTTACTCACATCTTTGGGTACCCGCCAGAATACTAATGCAGGTAGGACAATCACCAAGCCATGCACAGGTAGGTATAAATAAAGGTTTGGTGGGCGGCGGCGCTGTTCGTAACGGCACCGTGGGCGAACGACCCCAACAACAAGCCTGCGACAGTGACGCCAATACTCATCGACAGCTGCATGATCATCGAGAGTAAACTGTTGCCGCTCGATGCCAAATCATCCGGCAACTCTTTCAGCGTTAAGGTGTTCATTGAGGAGAAGCGGATGGCATTGACCATGCCTTGCAACAGCAGAACCACCGGCAGCATCCATACCCAGCCAAGCAGCGCCACCGCCGGGAACAGCAACACCACCAGCGCCAGCGCGATAGTCGCCCCGACCAGCGCATTGCGATAACCAAACAGATTAACGATGCGCACCACCACACGTTTGGTGCCCATATTGCCGAGCACCATAGGAATCATCATTAAACCGGCATGGAACGGGCTGTAGCCAAGCCCGACCTGAAGAAAGATCGGCGTCATAAAGGGCAGCATGCCGCTACCAATGCGGCCGGTAAAACTGCCCAGCAGGCCTATTGAATAGATACGATTGTCGAACAGCTTCAGGCTGAACAGCGCATTATCATTGTGGCGACCGTGTATCAGATAAAACAGCAGCGAAAATACGCCGACCAGAATCAGCGCGCCGAGCAGCAGGGGCGAACCACCGGTACTGCGTTCGCCATCCAGTGCCAGCGTCAAGGTTGCCATGCCCACCGCCAGTAGCACAAAGCCCAAGAAGTCGAAGCGTCGGGTTTGCATGGTGTAGTTCGGCATCAACGTTAGCGTGGCAATCGCGCCGATGATGCCGACCGGGATGTTAATCAGGAAGATCCAGTGCCAGCTGGCGTACTGCACCAAGATTCC
>NZ_MLFR01000031.1 GCF_002095475.1 Pantoea rwandensis | reverse complement strand
AACACCCAACACCCAACAAAAAGGCTGCCATGATCATAAATGACAGCCTCTATAGATTTAGGTCTTAACTGACAGGCATTCCGCCCAGAATACTTCCCTAATTTAATTCGCCAGTTTAAGCTCGCGCCTCTTTCAACAGCTGCTGAATCACCTGTTCCTGCTCCGCATAATTGCCTTCACCAAACGCGGTGTAACGCAACTGACCCTGCGAATCGAAAATATAATGTGCGGGCCAGTATTGATTCCCAAAACGGTTCCAGATGCTGTAATTATTGTCCGCGACCACGGTGTAAGGCAGTTGCCACTGTTTGATGGCGCGGCTCACCGCTTTCTCATCCCGTTCCCACGGATATTCCGGAGTGTGAACGCCTACCACCACTAAACCTTCAGATTGATACTTATTGGCCCAATCACGTACATGCGGCAAGGTGTGCTGGCAGTTAATACAGTCGTAAGTCCAGAAATCCACCAACACCACTTTGCCTTTTAACGACTCAGGGGTCACTGGTGAACCGTTCAGCCATGCCGTACCACCATCCAGTGAGGGCAGATCGCTGCGCGTTTTTGGCATAACGACAGGTTCAAGGCGAGGTGTTATTGTGGGCTGTGGCGACCATTCACTGAGACGTTGCTCAAGATGCTGCACAAACGCAGGGCCACTCTGCAGCTGACCTTGTGTCCCGCTGGCAATTAATGCGACCGCAGCCAGCATGAAGCCTCCCGCCACCTGACGCAAACGCGTGGTAAAAGCCAAACCCGGCCGCAATCGTGCCACTAATCCCCGTCCCGCCACGTACAGCAACGCCAACATCAGTGCTGCACCGCTACCATAGGCTGCCAGCAAGAAGCCAACCGAGACAGGATTTTTGCCCACCACAGCCAGGCTGAGAATTGCGCCCAACACCGGCCCCGCACAAGGTGACCACAACATCCCGGTCGCCAACCCCGCCAAAAAACGCGGCCGTTAAACCGCGACGGCGATTGCTGGCATCATTGATGCGATTGCCCAACGCCACAAAGGGTTGGGTAACATGCTGAGCAATCCGCTTTGACAGTAATGTCAGCGCTGTTACCGTCAAAAAAACCAACGCGATCCAGCGTCCAGCCGCCGTGACACTGGCAACCCAATGACTGGCTACTGTCACCAGCAGTGCTACGGCGGTGAACATCATCACCATGCCGCTCAACAATGCCAGCAACTGCCCTTTTTGACCGCGCACGCTGGCAAACACAAATGGAATTACAGGCAACGTACAAGGGCTGAGTAACGTCAACATGCCTGCAAAGAAAGCAATAATGAAAGACATACGGCCTCCTTAATGGGCGTTAACCGCAGCGGTGATTACACGTACCACGCTATCCGGCTGGCTCAACATCGACACATGGCTCGCCGCAACTTCACTCTCTTGCGCATGGATTTTTTTCGCCATCGCCCGCTCAAGATCGGGATTGATCATGCGATCCTGGCTGCTGACCAAATACCAACTCGGCTTTTCCACCCAAGCTGCTTGCGTCACTTTGTCGCCAAAAGCGGCTGCACGGATGGGGCCTTGCGTTACGGCGAGCAGCCGTTGCTGTGCGGGCTTAACATCCGGCGCGAAGTCTTGTGCCACCACCGTCGGTGGTAATGTCAGGAATCCATCCGGGGTCTTCATAATCCCCGCGCTGCCAGCCGGGGCCGGATAACTATCCGCCAGCTCAGCCGTGGATTGACCCTTATCCGGCGCAAAGGCGGCGATATACACCAGCGCTTTGACCTTTTCGTCATGACCGGCTTCGGTGATCACCGTTCCCCCCCAAGAGTGACCGACCAGCACCACGTCGCCATGAGCCTGAGCAATGGCACGTTGCGTGGCGGCGACATCATCTTGCAGGGAGGTAAGTGGCAGCTGTACAGCAATCACTTCATCATGTTTGGCCTGCAGCTGTGAGATAACACGATTCCAGCTACTGCCATCGGCAAATGCGCCGTGGACCAGCACAACCGAGTGCAGACTTTCAGCCTGCGCGAAAGGGGTTACAGAGAGTGCCAGCAGCGTGGCGGAAAAAAGTTGAGACAACGCTTTCATATGAACCTCGTGACAGTGGTTAAAAGGCTGCATGCTTTAGCAGTGCGCTCATTTAACCAGGCTGATGTGTTCACGAAGTGTCTGATACCGCCCGTTTTGTCAGTCTGTATGTGTACGGGCGGCGCAGATACAAAAGGCTACAAATCGGTTTGCTGCAGAGTGATGTGTGCGTCGAGCCCGCCTTCCGCTCGATTGGATAACTGCAGCGTGCCGGACATCTGACTCACCAACTGCGTAGCGATCGCCAAACCCAACCCGGTGCCACCGGTGTGACGATTACGCGAACTCTCGACGCGGTAGAAGGGTTCCAGCACCGCCTCCAGCTCCGCTTCAGGAATGCCTGGGCCGTTATCCACTACGTGAATCTCAACTCGATCCCCTTGCGGCGCGCTCAGCTCAACGCCAGCTTCGCTACCAAACTTCAGCGCATTATCAATCAGGTTGGTCATGATGCGGCGCAGCGCCTGTGGCCTGACGGCAAAAGTGTCTTTGCCATGACAGGATGTGAAAGTAACGGCTTTACCGATGTCCTGATAGTCGCAGGCAATACTGTCGAGAAACGCATTCAGACTAACGACCTGCCGCGCCTCCTCCAGCACTTCCGATGAGCGCGCATAGGCAATGCCTTCTCTTACTAAGCGGCTCATATTATCGAGATCCCCCAGTAATTTATCGCGCAACTCTGGCTGCTCAGACATCTCCACGCGCAGCTTCATGCGGGTAATCGGCGTTTGCAGATCGTGGGAGATCGCCGCCAGAATCTGGGCTCGCTCTTTGAGATGATCCTGGATGCGCGTCTGCATCGCATTGAACGCACGTGCCGCCTGCTGCACTTCATCTGGACCACTTTCTGGCATCAGTTGTGCACTGTTGGAAGCTGGCTTTAAGCCTTCGACGGCCTGAGTAAAACGCATAAAGGGCCGCACGACCTGACGCACCGCCAGCCAGGCGCAACAGAGCAATAACAGCAGTTGGCCAACCAATACCACCGGTAGCCAGCGCGCAATGGCGGGCATACGCGGCCAGAGATCGAGCGTCAACGGCGCGCCATCGTGTAACGTTAAATGCACCTGAATATGCTCACGCGGGCCAGGAATGGCGTGAATGCTCATTTGATAGCGCCCGCCCAGGCTCTCTTGTAATGAACGGACGGCATCCCGCGCACGCCAGCTACTGGGATAAGGGCCAGGCAAACCTTTTGATAATTCGTAGCGATAGTTACCGCGCTCCAGTTTTGCCAGCCAACCGGGGCGCTCTGCCGCGGGTAAACGATCAAGAATGGCGACGCTGGTTGCCACGTCATATTCCAGATTGCCGAGCATTACCGTTTTGGCACTGCTCATACGCTCGATCATCAAACTCACTAAGGTGGTGGCATTTGCCAGCAACAAGCCGCCCAGCACGATAATCAGTAGGCGCGCCAGTAACGATCGTGGCCACAGCTTCATTCATGCGCCTCTTTAATGATCACCGGTGCAGCCAGCACATAACCTTCGCTGCGCACCGTTTTCAGGTAGGCGGGCTCACGCGCATCATCCCGCAGGCGCTGGCGTAAGCGGCTGACCAGCAGATCAATGGATCGCTCGAACAGCTCAGCATCGCGCCCCTGGGTCAGATTCAACAGCTGGTCGCGGTTCAACACACGCTGTGGGTGATCGAGAAACACGCGCAGCAGGCGGTATTCAGCCCCACTCAATGCCACGATCACCCCTTCGTGATCAATGAGATGCCGCGCTGAGGTATCTAATTGCCAGTCACCAAAAGCGATAATGCGACCGGCTTCGGTAATTTGCAGATTAGGCGGTAATGCGCGGGTGCGGCGCAGAATGGCTTTGATGCGCGCCAGCAGTTCGCGGGCGACAAAGGGTTTGATCAGATAATCATCCGCGCCCATCTCCAGGCCGAGAATGCGATCGGTATCCTCGCTGCGGGCGGTGAGCATCAGAATCGGCAGGTTTCGCTGGGTATCACTGCGTAGTTGGCGGCACAGCGTCAGGCCATCATCGCCTGGCATCATGATATCGAGGATCACCAGGTCGATAGCATTCGCCGACAACATGGCGCGCATTTCACGGCCATTGGCTGCGCCCGTGGCGCGATAGCCTGACTTGATCAGGTAATCGGTAATCAGTTCACGGATATCCCGGTCATCATCGACGACCAGAATGTGATCAATGTGCTCCAAAACAACCTCCTGTTTTCAACCTACGCAAAAAAGACCGGCATCATTGAGCCGGTCCTAAAAAAATCGTTTTTACAGCGCAGCGGCATCGACCACTGCTTTGACAAATTCCTGCGGATCTTCCTCTGGCGGGTTATGTCCAATATTGCCGGTAAAAGTACGATGCTCATATTTGCCGCTGAACTTGGCGCGATACGCTTGCGGTGCCGGATGTGGCGCACCGTTGTTATCCCCTTCAATAGTAATAGTTGGCACGCTAATCACCGGCAGTGTGGCTAACTTTTTCTCATAAGCATCATACTTTTGCTCGCCTTTTTCCAGGCCAAGACGCCAGCGATAGTTACTGATGGTCACCGCCACCTGATCCGGATTATCCAGTGCTTTAGCGCTCACGTTGAACGTGGCATCACTAAATTTCCAGCCCGGCGAGGCTTGCTGCCAAATCAGTTTGGCAAAATCATGGGTGTTTTTCGCATAGCCCTGCTCGCCACGCTCTGTGGCAAAGTAGAATTGATACCACCATTGCAGCTCAGCCTGCGGCGGCAAGGCCTTTTTACCCACATCCTGACTGCTGATCAGATAGCCACTCACCGACACCAGCGATTTGACGCGCTCCGGCCACAATGCGGCGACAATATCCGCCGTGCGCGCACCCCAGTCAAAGCCAGCGAAGACCGCCTGTTTGATGCCCAGCGCATCCATCAGCGCCACGGTATCGGCGGCCAATGCTGAAGGCTGGCCGTTACGCGGGGTTTTATCGGAGAGGAAACGCGTACTGCCATATCCGCGCAGATAAGGCACGATGACACGATAGCCCTTAGCCGCCAACTGCGGTGCGACTTTGGCATAGCTTTGGATGTCATACGGCCAGCCATGCAGCAGAATAATGGCCTGCCCATCACGAGGGCCAATATCGACATAACCGACGTTCAGCACGCCCGCTTTCACTTGATGGAGGGTGTTAAAGGCGGCAGCGTAATCCGCTTCCGTTGAAGTGGCAGCAAAGGCAGAGTGGGCAGATGCGCCCATGAGTAAGGTTGAAATAAGCAATTTGGTGAACATGGTGTTGTCTCCTCAGACACGGTTAATGTGTATAGAAGACCACGCCAATGTATAGGCGATGTTTGCAGAACAACGAGTTATGCAACGGGATGTATGTGTGTAGCGGGGAGATACAGTGAGATACAAAAAGGCGACAAGTATGAGAATGACACAGGAGAATGAGTGCTTTTATCTCAATTAATATTTCATCCTGAACGCTTCAGCCATCATACCAATCTTGTGCATGTTATTGTTGTTACGCGCCATTTTATGCACTTCTGGCTTTAGGATGATGATCAACAGATAGGCACTCATATCAATTGCGCCCTGGCAATAGACGAGATGAGCCTGGTCGCTGGTTCGCTTAAATTGACGTAAAAAATGAGGAAAGGGGGAATGGCTATCAGCAAGATGAATGTGAGCTACGCATTCTTGTTTGACTAAAGGGTAGGTACGGTCATCATCATAGGGTGCATCCCGACCAAAAGTATCTGGCAACACACCATCCTGTTTATAGGAACGAAAATCTTCTGATAAATCATCAAGCTCCTGGTGGCTCAACTGCTGTCTAATGATTGATGATTTGAATATCCTTATGCTCATTCCTTGAACTCAGTGAGATCCTTGTCGTCGAGGTCGTGAAGCAGTCTCTGCCCATCTTCAGCAATAGCGCGTAAACGTTCAGCCGTAGGTCTAAAGCGCGCTGTGGTATGTAAACGGCCTTGCTTCTCTTCTAATAGATCAATCAATTCCTCAAATACCTTAGCGCTGACCATATATCCGGCAGGTCGATTGTTTGAAAGTACGGCAACCGGCTCATCGATAAAATACTTGGCAGGGTTTTTTCTCAACTCTGTGATGTTTATTGATTTTTCTGCAAGAATGCGTTCCATTTTTCACTCCTGATACATGCAAAGGTACACTTTAGTGTACTCATTAATATACATCAAAAGTATTATTAAAAAAGTTGCCTAAGGGATATCTCAGGCAACTCACATTCTCAGAAGAGAAACAGAGGGTTAGTGGCCCTTGCGCTGACTCAGCGCATAAAACAGTACCACCACAAAGCAAACCAGGGGCAGGCCATATGCCAGTGCGGTGCTGGAGGTATCCGAAATGCGCCCCATGAACCACGGCATGATCGCCCCGCCCACAATCGCCATAATCATAAACGAGCTGGCCTGTTTGGTGGCCGGCCCCAGGTTCTTCACACCCATGGCAAAAATGGTAGGGAACATCGTGGACATAAAGAAGAAAATAGCCACCAAGGCGATCACTGAAACATCGCCCATGCCCAGCATCACCACAGCGCAAAGCACAATATTAATCAGCGCATAGGCTGCGAGAATTGATGCGGGTGAAATACGGCCCATTAACCAGGTGGAGAAGAATCGTCCCAGCATGAAACACACCATGCCCACCGACAACATATATGCCGCACTCTGATTGGTCACGCCCTGCCAGTGCTCGGTTGCGTAGTTAATAAAGAATGCACCGACCCCCACCTGCGCGGCCACATAAAAGAATTGCGCGATAACACCGCCGACAAAATGTTTATGCTGCCACAACGTTTGACCAGAATGTGTTGGATTCACCTCTTCGGCTTCACGAATATCCGGTAAAGCCGTGCGTTTAAATAACAGCGCGATGCCGATGACCACACAGGCAATAACCACATAGGTGATTTTAACGGTACTTTGCGCTTCATCTGCGCTGGCTTGGCTGAAAAAGAGCGTGCCGCCGATCATCGGTCCCACAAATTGGCCGAGACCGTTAAAGGATTGCGCCAGATTCAGGCGTCGCTCAGCCCCACGAGCATCACCCAGTACCGTGGCATAAGGATTGGCAGCCGTTTCCAGACAGCCTAATCCGCATGCCAGCACAAACAACGCAAACAAAAACATCATGAAATTGTTGACCATGGCTGCTGGCACAAATAATAAAGCACCAATCGCATACAATGCCAGCCCGACCAAAATACCGGCTTTATATCCGTGGCGACTCATAAAATAGCCAGCAGGTAGGGCAACCAAAAAGTAAGCACCAAAATAAGCACCCTGTAAAAGCCCTGACTGCGCTTTCGTCACGTGCAGCGTTTCCTGAAAATGTTTATTAAGGACATCTAATAAACCATAAGAAACACCCCACATAAAAAACAGCGTGGTAATGAGCATAAATGCCCAACGCAGGCTAATAGCGCCCCCGACACCGACATTATTCGGCGTCCCGATTTGTTCTGTAGACATGGTTATATCCTCGTAGCGTACTGTAGGTAAGTGTTGTTATTTATTGGTCGTGCAAAGAGAATATTCGCTCCATCGCCACCCATTTTTCGCCTGCGGGTGTCCAGGGTGTAGGTTGTTGAAATTGCCACATCAACGCCTCCCAGCGTTGAATATTGGGATCATGCAGCGAAGCCTCGGCAAATTTCGCTGTATCAAACTGTTGATTCACCTCCATCATCATAAAGAGACGGTTACCCAGCCGGTAAATCTCCATATTCACCACACCGTGCTGACGCAGATGCGTGGCGACTTCAGGCCATATCTGCTGATGTAGCCGCTGGTATTCCGCGATTTTTTCCGGCGAATCGACTAAATCCAACGCCAGATAATGAAACTGCGTGGCGCCGTTCACGACAGCGCCCGATCAAGATGAAGATAGCCGCCATCCACACTCAGCCATTCGCCCGTCGTATGGGATGCCCGCGCCGACAGCAAGAACACCACGGTGTTGGCGATCTCTTCGGGTGTGGTCATCCGTTGGCCCAGAGGAATGCGTTGGGTGATGTTGTTAAGTGCCTGCTCGGGCTCGGGGAAAGTGGCAATCCAGCGTTCATAAAGAGGGGTCATCACTTCTGCAGGCACCACCGCATTAACCCGGACACCACTCGCCCGCAGCGAAACTGCCCATTCTCGCGTCAGCGAAAGAATCGCGCCTTTTGCGGCACAATATCCGCTGGTGCCCCCCTGCCCGCTCAACGCCGTTTTTGAGGCGATATTCACGATGGCCCCTCGGCTGCTTTCTAACGCCGGTTGGCAGAAGTGTGTCATCTGATAATAGTGAATCAGGTTTTTCTCCAGAGAGGCGACAAAGGCCGATCGTCCCGCCTCTAATCCCACGCCATCATTCACACCCGCGTTATTTACCAAACCATCAATGCGGCCAAATTGTTGCAGTACTGTCTCTACCGCTCGCCGACAATTCTCTTCGTCACACAGATCGACGATTACCGTTTCGGCTTGTGGCTGCCGTTGGCGTAAACTTGATAACCAGATTTCGTCGGGTTGAGCATTGGTGATCATGACCGGAATAGCGCCTTCTTCGGCCAGTAAAGATGAAATGGCCGCACCGATGCCCGATCCGCCACCGGTCACGATGATGACCTTATCCTGTAAAAACAGATTCATGTTTTTCTCCCAAAAGCTGATAGACCTGCGCAGCCGTATTTCCCCAGATGCTGGCCTGTTCATGCGGCGATAATATTTCGATGGCCTGATGGGTGAGTTGAGCGACCTCGTGATACTCCGCAGCCAGCAGGCAAACCGGCCAGTCAGAGCCAAACATCAAGCGTTGTGGGCCAAATCGCTCAAGCGCTTCCTCAATAAAAGGGCGCAGTTGCGCGGCTTGCCACTGACCCTGTGGCGCTTCTGTCACCAAACCAGATAGCTTGCACACCACGTGCGGCATCGCCGCCAACTCGGCAATTTGCGCTCCCCAGGCTTGAGCGCCTTGGCTGATATCCGGCTTACCCAGATGATCAAGTACCAGCCAGTGGTGATCGTGCTGTGCCGCGAACGCGGTTAATGCAGGCAGATGGCGCCAGGTCACCAGCATGTCCCAGACATAGTGCTGTTGCTGTAACACGGCCATACCGGCTGACACCGAAGGTTGCTGCAGCCAAGCGGCAGGATCGCGCTCATCCTGCACCTGGTGGCGAAACCCTTTCAGCAGCGGATGTTGCACGGTGTGCAACCGCGCAGGGAGATCGCTGGCCGTGATATCGATCCATCCGACGACCGCATGCTCTCCTTCCGATTCCGCCGCCCATTGCAGCAATTGCGTTGTTTCTTCCTCGCACTGCCGCGCCTGAACGGTGATCGATCCCTGTAATTGCTGCCTGTCCAGCAATGGGGACAGATCCTTGGGAAGATAATCGCGCTGCAATCTCCCCATTTCGTTGCTCATCCAGGGATAATCTTTTGTGCGATAGCGCCAGAAATGCTGATGTGCATCGATTCGCACCCTCAAACTCCTTGCGCGCGATAGCGGTATTTATCCAGCGAGGCCGGGAACATCTCGATGGAAAAACCCGGAGCCTTAGGCGGCATATAGGCGGCACCGCGTACCTCACAGGGATGCAGGAAGTGTTCATGTAAGTGATCGACATACTCGATCACCCTGCCTTCATGTGTGCCCGCAATACAGACGAAATCAATCATCGAAAGATGCTGAACGTATTCACACAGCCCAACGCCCCCAGCATGTGGACATACCGGTAATTGGTATTTAGCTGCCATTAGCATTACGGCCAGCACTTCATTGACGCCACCTAAACGGCACGCATCGATCTGCACGACATCAATCGCTTCACGCATGATGAACTGCTTGAAAAGAATGCGGTTCTGACACATCTCGCCGGTGGCCACCTTGATGGGCGCAACGCCCTGACGAATCTTGCGATGCCCTTCTACATCGTCTGGGCTGGTCGGTTCTTCGATAAACCAAGGCTTGGCAAATGCCAGTTGCTGTACCCAATCCACCGCATCCTTCACCTCCCACACCTGGTTGGCATCAATCATCAAATGGCGATCCGGCCCCAGGACCTCTCGTGCGATCCTGACGCGACGTTTGTCATCCTCCAGATCGCGCCCGACTTTCAGCTTGATATGTGAGAACCCCGCATCAACAGCCTGCTGACAGAGTCGACGTAGTTTTTCATCGTCATAGCCCAGCCAGCCCGCTGAGGTGGTGTAGCACGGATACCCTTCTTGTTCTAACTGCTGAATACGTTGAGCTTTACCCTCAGCTTGCGCAGTCAGTAACGCCAGTGCTTCATCAGGCGTGATGCAGTCAGTGAGGTAGCGGAAGTCGATACAGCGCACCAATTCCTCTGGCGACATATCCGCCACCAGTCGCCACAGCGGTTTTTCCTGCGATTTTGCCCACAGATCCCAAATCGCATTCACCACCGCACCCGTGGCCAGATGGATGGCGCCTTTGTCTGGCCCGATCCAGCGCAATTGGCTATCACTGGTGATGTCACGCCAGAATTGCCCCATATCAGCGGTAATGGTTTCCAGCTGGCGCCCCACGATCAAATGTTCCAGTGCGCGAATAGCGGCACAGCAAATTTCATTGCCGCGTCCGATGGTGAACGTCAAACCGTGTCCACTGATCGCGGCATTATCCGTCTCAATAATCACATAAGCGGCGGAGTAGTCAGGATCGGGGTTCATCGCATCCGATCCATCCAGATGTTCTGAGGTAGGAAAACGAATGTCTTCAACACGCATAGCCGTTAGTTTGGTCATTGTGCTGAGCCCTCGGTGATTTGACGCTGTTCACCCAAGCCAGCAATGCCCAAAGTGATCGTTTGTCCTGGCCGCAAATAAACCGGAGGTTTTTGTCCCATCCCAACGCCCGGTGGCGTACCGGTGGAAATCACATCCCCGGGCTGCAGGCTCATAAACTGGCTGAGGTAGCTGATAATGTGAGCGACAGAGAAAATCATGGTGCGCGTGTTACCGTTTTGATAACGCTTGCCATCGACGTCGAGCCATAAATCCAGCTGCTGCGGATCCGCGATTTCATCCGCAGTGACCAGCCACGGGCCTATGGGGCCGAAAGTGTCACACCCTTTGCCTTTGTCCCACGTCCCGCCTCGTTCAATTTGATATTCTCGCTCGGAGACGTCGTTAACCACGCAATAGCCTGCAACATGCGCCAGCGCATCCTCTTCACGGATGTAGCTGCCGCCTTTGCCAATCACCACACCCAGTTCAACTTCCCAATCGGTTTTGACTGAACCACGTGGAATGCGCACGGCATCATTCGGCCCCACTACCGCGCTGGTCCATTTGCTGAAGACCACCGGCTCTTTAGGGATGTCGGCACCGGTTTCTGCGGCGTGGTCGGCGTAGTTCAGGCCAATGCAGATAAATTTGCCAATGTGGCCCACGCAAGCACCAATACGAGGCTGACCGGATATTTTTGGCAATTCGTGAACGGAAAGCTGGCGTAACTTGTCTAGCGAGGCGGGCAATAATTGCTCACCTGCGATGTCATCAATGTATTGCGACAAATCACGCAGTTGCCCCTGCTCATCAACCATTGCCGGACGTTCTTTTCCCACTTCACCCACGCGAACTAATTTCATTTACGACTCCTTTGTTAATTGCTCCAACCGCCATCAATAACCTGTGCTGTGCCGGTGGTGTAGTTGCTGGCATCAGAGGCAAGATAAGCGGCGAGATAAGCGATCTCTTCTACCGTGCCGATGCGTCCAATCGGTTGGCGCGCGACAAAAGCCGCATAGACCTCATCTTCGCTTTTGCCTTCGGCTTGAGCCTGAGTGGCAATGCGCTGGCGCAGCGAGGGAGAATCCACCGTGCCAGGACAGATCGCATTACAACGAATACCGTCGGCAATAAAATCGGCTGCGACAGAACGCGTCAGGCCAATCACCGCCGCTTTGGTAGCGCTATAAGCAAAGCGATTCGCCACCCCTTTCACGCTGGAGGCCACGGAAGACATATTGATGATGGACCCTTTTTTCTGGGCGAGCATGCCGGGCAGAAACGCCTGGATCATGTGAAACATCGCGCTGACATTGAGGTCGAGCGCGAACTGCCACTCCTGCTCAGTACAAGCCAGTAGATTGCCGCTGTGCACCACACCTGCGCAGTTAAACAAGACATCTACCGGACCCAATTCTTCCACCGCTGCGCGAATCGCTGCTCGGTCAGTCACATCCAGCCGATAAGGCGTGACGTTCTGCAGATCCTGTAAAGCGGTGATGTTGATATCGCTCCCCACTACATTTGCCCCCTGCTCGGCAAAATAGCGGGCACTGGCAAGACCAATTCCTTGCCCGGCAGCGGTGATCAACACACGTTTTCCGTGTAAATTCATTGCATCCTCTCTGGTATAAAGATCTAATGGTCAGGCCATTAAAGGCGAAGTATTTAGCGTTCTGTCGCAACAAATAGCGCTGGTCACTTCATCGATGTCGTATTACTTTTTATTGACAAACACGTAACATTGACAAGTTCGTTGACGTTTTTTTGTGCATCGCGTCACTTAATTTATTTAACAGGTAGCTGTAACATGCCCATTAAAAAGATGGAAAATCCAAGGCTTTACAGACAGATAGCCGACCAACTAATTAAATTGATCGATAACAACGAATTTCCACCGGGCAGTCGTCTACCTGCCGAGCGTGAATTAGCTGAACAACTTCAGGTAAGCCGAGCGTCTGTGCGAGAGGCGCTGATTGCGCTTGAAGTGATTGGTTTAGTGGATGTGAAAGTAGGCAATGGTGTGATTGTAAAGGCGCGCTCAGGTTCACAGGAGCCGGTGATGGTGCAGGCTGGACGCGATCAATGGAACGAGCCCGATGATGAGTTAGGCATCAAGCTGGATTTTTCCACTGAGCTACCGCCATTTTCGCTGTTGCAGGCGCGTCGGCTGATAGAGCCGGAAGCTGCTGCATTGGCCGCCATTCATGCCAGCCAGCAGGAACTGGTGCATATTCGCGAAGCCTATCAGCAAAACTGCGCTGACAACCGTGCCCAATCACGCACCCATCCCGGTGACCGTTTATTCCATATTCGGATCGCGCAGGCCAGCGGCAATCCTGCCTACGGTTTTATCATTGGTCACCTGCTGGGGCACCGCTATGGCAGCATGTTTAAAATGCTGCAGGCCCATTACACCCCGAGTGATATGCCAGATGTGTCGGAGCATGAGCACCTAGCGATTTTGACGGCGCTGGAAAAGCGGGACGCCAAAGCGGCACGGGCAGCGATGAAAGCCCACATTGATCGCGTGATCGCAACCTTTGAACGGGTACAGGAGTAGGAAAAGAACGGGTGCCGGAAATAGGAATCGAACCTACGACCTTTGCATCACGAGTGCGCTGCTCTGCCCACTGAGCGATACCGGCATGAGGGTGGGAACTGCGAGGAAATACCTGAGGAACATCGGCTACATGAGACAAGATTGTACCGATGGAATGGAAATGGAAAATCGCTCTCACTGATAAAACGGTGTTGATAAACAGCAAATTTATTTTGGCCAAACTTCATCAAGTTAGATGGCGGTGTCTGTGCTGCTTTGCGCAGTAAAAAAGGCGAGGCCTGCGCCTCGCCAAAAGTATGGCCTTAATCGTAATAGGGAAGTTTACGATCGACACCGTTGATATTGACCAGCACAAAACCTGTCGGCGCGGCGGCATTGGTGGGCGTGCCAGCGGCGGAAGCTAACGTCAACACGCCCTTCTCATTCGCACCAATCCCTGCCAGGCCATTATGCATACCGAAACGCGCTGCCGGTTTGTAGGGCCCCAGTGTGGTGGTATCGGTCACCACTGAAAAATCAGACTGGAACAGTGAGCAAGAGCCGGTATCGAAACGTGTTGGGCCGGTGCACTTCAGGTTCAGCATGGTGTCGCCACTGTTGGCTTTCAGCTTCACCCACACCACGGCATACGTGGTGCCCACACGGTTGTAACGGATATCCAAGATCGCGGGCTGCCCCATATGAAAGGCATCTGCCCACACGGTTTCAAGCCGTTGCAGGTTAATCCAGGTTTTGCCGCTACTGGCGACGTTGACCGGTGTGCCAGCCGTTCCCGTTGGCTGGGTGGCATCGGCCTTACCAATAAACTCCATCACCCATTGCTGGTTGGCATTGGGGAAAAACAGCTGCCCAAGGCGATACCAGTTGTCGGTTGCGGTATTATTGGTGACTTTGTAGCCACTGTAGTAACCGGCCCGCAATGAACCCGTGAGGAAACTCCCGAAACTTTCGTCACGGCGATAGCCATATTCAAAGGTCGAGAGCCATTTACCCGCCACCAAGTCATTCGACACTTTACTGCCAGACTGCACGTTGATTTGGCGCATCGTCACGCGGGCATTATTGAGGTTAAAAGGATTGAGACAATCCTCAACGTTGAGCGTATCAATGGTCCAGCCACCGTCAGAGAGATCGCCCGGATTACGCGTGTGTTCAATCCATACGTTGCGCAAAATACCCTGAGTACAACGCGGCATATACAGCGTGGCATCGCCATAGCCGGTCTGGAAGTTACAGTTGCAGATCTCTATCGCCGTGGAGTGATCCCAAGCGCCATTTGGCGAATTAGACCAGCCTACGTCAAACACACGTGCATAGGTGTAGAGGGTATAAATCTGGTCAAACTTAGTGTCGAGGGTATCCAGCAGCTTAATCACCGTACCGCCATTATTCTGCGCGCGGAAACAGTAGATATTGACGGTGGTGCCTTCGATACAGGTATTTTCGAAGAACGGCTGCACGTTGCTGCACATCGCAGCGGTGATGGTGCCTTTGTTGGTGGTGATATCGGCGGATGCCTGACCGTTCCACGCAATGCCGCGAATCGATGTACGGCGCGCCTTCACCTTAAATACCGGGTTAGCGCTTTTGTCCGAGATAATGGTGGTACGCGGCAATGAACCCAACTCAACGTCGTCACCCTGCAGGCCAAAGAAGGCGTTGTCCGTCGCGCTAATGTCGATTGGGCTGATCAAAAATTTACCGCCAGGAAAACGAATCGGCAGATCTTTGATGTTGGCGCTGTAATTTTGCGTCCAGGTCAGCATCCGATTGACGGCGTCGGTGTCATTCGCATAACCATCGCCTTTCGCACCAAAGTGATACACGTTGATATCGGAAGGATCGTTAATCACGCGTTTCCAGTAGAAGCCGTTACCGACCGCTAAAGTACCGCCATCATCTGTTGCCGTGGTGGTGCCAATAAATCCGGTAAAATCACCGCCGCCACGGAACGTGGAATCGGCTGTGTAACGACGCAAAAACGCCAGATCACCGTTTTTGGTGGGCGTAGTAGTACGTAGGTCAGCATAAGAGTTAACTTCGATCATCATAGCCTCCTCGGCCTTTTCAGGTTTACAAGATTAGTGAGAGAACAGCCTCAGTGCGCCGCCTGGCCGCAGTGCTGGTCCCAGAGATCGTTGTGATTGTTGATGGCACGCACGGTACGAATGTCCATGCGTTCGGCGTCATTGCCGTGGGTATAAATCGGGGAAAACAGAGTGCACGCAGAGTCAATAACGATGGGGGATTCAGGGCTGGTTGTATTTCGAGTGCTGCAACTTGTCACGAGCAGCAGCGTCATCAAGATTAAGGTTGCTGGTTTCCACACGTTTGGCCTCCTCGCGTAGCTGTTGCTGCTGCTGATTGACCGCCACTGCCTGCACTGCGGATTTTTCAGCGCTTTCAACATCACTTTTGGATTTTTGCTGCACCTTGCCGATCTTTTTACCGCCGAAATAGCTGGCGGCGAGCGCCGCAATCACACCCGCCAGCGCTGCCAGCCAGTGCCAGCTGCCGCCGAGCATTGTGGTGAGGAAAGTCATGATTTCTCCTCCAGGGTTTTACGTTGATCGATGAGGTTTTTCTGGCGGACAAACTGCGCCAGCACCCCCATTGCCACCATAAAGGCGCCAATCAACCCCAGATAGTTGTGGGGCAGAATGTCTTTGACGTCTTGAGGGAGTGCGTTCCAGGCATCCAGTGCCGATGAAGGGAAAGATTGCGCCCACGCGCTGAGCATCGAACCTAACGACGCCAACCATACTGACCAGGTTTTGAACAGTAGCCGCGCATGCTTCACAAACTCCAATGTGGTAAAGCGTTGTAGTAGCAGCAGTACAATGGTCGCCGTGAGTACGGCGACAAGAAAAACCATCCATTTCATGTTCATAACAGCCCCCGATAGATGTCATAGGTGCCGCTGCGCATCACTTCCGCATGACGCCGGGCACGGCCTGGTGTCTGGCGTGCCCATAAGCTATCGAGCATCGCGTTGGCTGCCCCATTGAAATCGCCTTGGGTAATCGCCGTTAACATGCCGCGAAACAGCGCCAAGCCATCAACGCCTAGCTGGTACGCCATACTGATCAGCACATCACAACGCGGTTCACTGCATTTGCTCAGCGCTTGCTGTACTAACGCACGCTGGTTCATTTCCAACACTTTGTTTTCAACGATGCACTGCTTCCACACATCCCCCACCCGTCGCGGGACTTGGAAGATATAGTTGCTAAGTGACGCGCCTTTCGGTCCAATGCGAATACCCCCTGCCACGGTGGGAAAACCTTGCGTATCGAGATAAGGCGCTTCGCGATAACCCTCTTCAAAATTCAAAATGGCAATAATCTGGCTCATAACAGGTCCTCTTTGACGGGCGCAGCCACTGAAAAGTGCTGCGCAAAAACATAAATCTCACTGATCTTTTGCTGGTTGAAGCGCAACGCTAACAAAGCGAAACGCTCAAGAAGTGCTAAACAGTGAGCAATATTCAGGTGTTCCGTTTAAAGCTGGGGAAATGAAGCAAAGGATTTAGCGCACGGCATAGAGATGAACATGAGGCAAACAACAGTTATCGATACTCGCACTCTCGGATGAAGTCCTTGCAGGAGCCATCACCGCATTGTCAGCGCGCGAGCGTGTCTGGCGCTGACAGATGCGTTCAGCGGTACGCATCGTCCCACCATCGGGTTCGAGACCTAGTGCACTATCGATACTGCGTTTTAGACGGCTGAGAGGCTGACGGCGTCGGTGACGTCGAGTGCGCGCATTGCCGCTGAAGACTGACTTGCCATACTGGATAATCGCCATAACTCCTCCTGTAAATGAGTCTTTGGCGATGGGGTGGCGGGCACGGCGGTTCGGCTGAAGCCGAGGCGTCCGTTTATCCGCTGATGGCACTCGTCATCAACTCACCCGGCGACAATCGCGGCCAGGTAAAAGCAGAGGAGAATGAAATCAGACGAGAACTGACGACGCTGCAAAGTGCGTATCCACCCCATCCCAAAGTTCACTGACTTTGGTTGGTAGGTATCGCGCTTGTGCAGCGCCTCAATTGTTTAAGAGCGGGCTCATCCGAGAGCAGTGATGTCGTCCTTCCATGCTCAAATTATTAACAGGTTCTAATGCATTGGCAAACACCAACAGTTAATTTTTTATTTACCATCAGTTAAATTTATGATTTCAGCTGGATTATTTTTTTGCCTGCCAATGGCAAAATGTGATCAACCTAAAATCTGGTAATCGCGCGCCTGGCTCATGATGACGCGCGCAACCACGCGCAGCGAGGCTGCTTCATCCTTTGTCAGATACCAAGTCTCATACCGCTTGTTGTCCGATATCACCGCCACCTTCTTGTGCTGCAGTTGCAATCGTTTGAGATAGAGCTGATCGTCAAGCGTGAACAGATAGATACCGTCGCCATCGAAGCGCTGCACGCTGATGTCTACAAACAGCTGGTCGCGGGGGGAAAAAGTTCCCACCATCGAATCATTATTCAGTGCGATCAGCCGGATGTTCTCTGCCGTTCGGCCGTTAAACAGCACGCGCGCTTCATCCAGCCCAAACTCAATCGCCTGAATGGTTTCGACCAGGACGTCGCGCGCAGCGATGCCTTGAGCGCTTCGCTGCCCAATATCCAGACTCTCAACGCGGAACATATGTTTGGGGTCTGTGAGCGAGGAGGCTTCAATCACGACATGCGGTTTATCCATGCCGAATTGCAGCCATTCCACGCGCACATCCAGTAACTGGCTGAGTGCCAGCAAATTGCTATCATCTGGAATGGATTGTGCGTTAAACCATTTCCAGACCCCCGGTGTTGAGATCCTGCATCCCCTTTGCTGCAGTGCTTGTGCAACCTGTTTGTTCCGTCCGTGTCCGACAATTCCCGCGCTGTCACACGCGGCAATCAGCCTGGCAGTAAAAGCTTGTCTCGTACTCTCTTTTTTAACCATCAGTTAATAATCTGCCATCAGTAAAAGACTGAATGTTATTTTCGTTTTTGCTACCAGTTCATTTTATATTACCGCCAGTTTACTACCCAACCGCTTTTATCAATGAAGCTGGATAATCATTATCCCCTATGGCCTGGTGGAAACCAGTATTGAATGCCCGACAGCTTGTTCTGATAGGGGTTTTCAGGATTGTCCTGCGGCACTAAGACCAGCACCTTAAGGAAAAAATGGGCGAAAAGACGTGTAGATGCCATAAATGACAGAAATAAATCAAAAAGCTCTGGAAATAGCTGGATCGAAAGCAAAAAAATGGACACCTTTTAGGGTGCCCATTGTGATGCAGGAGCGAAAAATTAGCCGCGCAGCGTATCGCCGCCCCAGCCAATCCACTTATAGGTAGTCAGCGCTTCCAGCCCCATCGGGCCGCGCGCATGCAGTTTTTGTGTGCTGACCGCCACTTCGGCGCCAAGACCAAACTGACCACCATCTGTGAAACGCGTACTGGCATTAACATAGACCGCCGAGGAATCCACCTGATTAACGAAGCGGTTGGCATTGCCAATGCTGCGCGTCAGGATACCATCGGAGTGCTGGGTGCCGTGCTCGCGAATGTGCGCAACCGCCTCGTCGAGATCGGCCACCAGCTTGACGTTGAGATCGTTTGCCAACCACTCATCGTCATAATTTTCCGCTTTCACTGCCACCACACTGGCTGGACCAGCCTGCAGGCGCTCCAGCACGTTTTCATCAGCGTGGAGCGGAATGTTCTCCTGCGCCATACGTTGCAGGAATGCAGGAATAAAGCGTTCAACCTGATCGCGATGGATAAGCAGCGTTTCCAATGAATTACAAGCACTTGGGCGCTGTTTTTTCGCATTGACGATGACATCCAGAGCAGGCTCAGTCTCCATGGTTTCATCAAGATACAGATGACATACGCCAATCCCGCCGGTAATCACCGGAATGGTTGAGTTCTCACGACACAGCTTGTGCAAGCCAGCCCCCCCACGTGGGATTAACATATCGACGTAGCGATCAAGCTTCAGCAATTGGTTTACCAGTTCACGATCTGGATTCTCAATCGCCTGCACCGCACCGGCCGGTAAGCCGTGCTGCATGAGCGCATTTTGAATCACGCGTACCGTTGCCGCATTGGTGCGATAAGTCTCTTTACCACCGCGTAAAATGGCTGCGTTACCGGTTTTCAGGCACAGAGATGCCACGTCAACCGTGACATTGGGGCGCGCTTCATAAATCACGCCAATGACGCCCAACGGCACGCGACGGCGCTCAATACGCAGGCCGCTATCGAGCATGCCGCCATCGATCAATTGACCGACGGGATCGGCAAGACGGCATACCTGACGCACATCGTCGGCAATACCTTTCAAACGCTGCGGGTTGAGCGTTAAGCGATCGAGCAACGCTGCACTCATGCCATTCTGGCGCGCATCGGCCAGGTCCTGCTCATTCGCCGCCAGAATATCGGCACTCTCCGCTTCCAGACGATCGGCGATGGTCAGCAACACCTGATTTTTTTGTTCAGTGGAGAGTTCTGCCAGTTTGTACGACGCTGCCCGCGCCGCTTTACCCATTTCTTCTAACATCTTCTGCTCCTTAACTGACGATCATATCGTCGCGGTGCACGGCAACGGGGCCATACTCGTAACCCAGGATATCGCTGATCTCCTGACTGTGATGGCCAGCAATCATGCGCATCGCATCGCTGTTATAACGCGTGACACCGTGGGCGATATCGCGGCCTTGCAGGTTACGGATGCGGATGACTTCACCGCGCGAGAAGTTGCCTTGTACATCACGTACCCCTTTTGGCAGCAGTGAACTCCCGCGCTCCAGCACCGCAACCAGCGCGCCATCATCGATAGTGATTTCACCTGCAGGGGGCGCGCCAAAGATCCAGCGCTTACGATTTTCCAGCGGCGACTGCTGCGCATGGAAACGCGTTCCAACCGGTTTGCCATACAGAACGTCGCTGATCACATCTGGGCGGCTCCCCGCCGCGATGATCACATCAATCCCCGCACGACAGGCGACATCTGCCGCTTGCAGCTTGGTCGCCATGCCGCCTGTGCCAAGACCCGACACACTGCCACCCGCCAGGGTACGCAGCGCGTCATCAATCTGATGCACGTCGCTAATCAGCTCGGCTTCTGGATTGGTCCGCGGATCGGCAGTGAACAGGCCCTGCTGATCGGTCAGCAGCAGCAGCTTATCCGCACCGCCCAGCATCGCGGCCAGCGCAGAGAGGTTGTCGTTATCACCGACTTTAATTTCCGCCGTCGCAACCGCATCGTTCTCGTTAATCACCGGCACGATATGGTTGTCGAGCAGCGCACGCAGCATGTCACGTGCGTAAAGGAAGCGTTCACGGTCTTCCATATCGGCGCGCGTCAGCAGCATCTGCCCGATATGAATGCCGTAGATAGAGAACAGTTGTTCCCACAGTTGAATCAAACGACTTTGCCCCACCGCAGCCAGCAGCTGCTTTGAGGCGATGGTAGGCGGCAGTTCGGGGTAACCCAGGTGTTCGCGTCCAGCGGCAATCGCGCCAGAGGTAACGATAACAATACGATGGCCCGCTGCATGCAACTGTGCACACTGACGAACCAGCTCCACCATGTGCGCCCGATTCAGCCGACGTGAACCGCCGGTGAGGACGCTGGTACCCAACTTGACCACAAGGGTCTGACTGCCACTCATGTTTTTCCTACCATATAAGAAAAAAAATTCTGCGAAGGGACGTTTTATCAGGAGTCAGCAAGGAAGCCAACCACGGCAAGGGGAAAAGCACAAAAATCCCCTGACAATGCGCTAGACCAAAAGTTCGCGATTAACAAGAAATCAGAAAAAATGTCATAAAACTTTCATCACCAAACGGTAAAACGTCCCGTGTTTTACAAACCCTTTCAAGGGTACAACAAATTTTACTCATTGGGATTGATAGCAAATGAAGAAGAGCACACTGGCATTAGTCGTATCTGCGTTGGCACTGACCTCCGCTGCACACGCCGCAGAAGTTTATAACAAAGACGGTAACAAACTGGACTTCTACGGCCGCGTAAAAGCGGAGCATTACTTCAGCGACGCTGACTCCAACAACGGTGACAAATCTTACGTTCGTATCGGTTTCAAAGGTCAAACTCAGATCAACGATCTGATGACCGGCTACGGCCAGTGGGAATATCAGTACAACGTCAACAACTCTGAAGGTTCTGACGCTAACGCAGGCAACAAAACCCGTCTGGGCTTTGCTGGTCTGAAATTTGGTCAGTACGGTTCATTCGACTACGGTCGTAACTACGGCGTGCTGTACGACGTAGAAGCATGGACTGACGTATTCCCAGAGTTCGGTGGTGACGGTACTGCACGTTCTGATAACTTCATGACTCAGCGTACCACTGGTGTAGCAACTTACCGTAACAGCAACTTCTTTGGTCTGGTTGATGGCCTGCGCTTCGCGCTGCAATACCAGGGCAAAAACGATGACAAAACTGCTAACGCCCGTGGCACCGCCACTGACGGTACGCGCCAGAACGGCGACGGTTACGGCGCATCTCTGGGCTACACCATTGGCGATACCGGCATCAGCCTGATGTCAGCCATTACCTCTTCTAACACCACCCTGGCGCAGAAAAACCGCGTTTACGGCGGCGGCGACAAAGCGGATTCATGGGGCGCTGGCCTGAAGTATGACGCGAACAGCGTTTACCTGGCTGCTATCTATACTGAAACTCGCAACATGACCCCGTTCAGCGGAACCTATCAGGGTGCTTCAATTTCTGGTGCAGCTAACAAAGCACAGAACATTGAATTGGTTGCTCAGTATCAGTTCGACTTCGGCCTGCGTCCGTCCATTGGTTACGTTCAGACCAAAGGCAAAGACATGGAAAACGGTATCGGCGACGCAGATCTGGTCAAATACATCGACGTTGGCGCGACTTACTACTTCAACAAAAACATGTCTACCTTCGTTGATTACAAAATCAACCAACTGGATGACAACAACAAGCTGAACCTGAACAACGACGACATCGTTGCTGTTGGTCTGACTTACCAGTTCTAAGTCGTTAGCATTACCCTCAATGTGTCTATAAAAAAAGAGCCGGCTCATCACCGGCTCTTTCTTTTATCCGTTCTCAGGGCGGCCTGAAGGCCGCACCCGACAGAGTCATGTTCACGCGCTAAGTTTAACCGGCTCTTCTTTGAATCCCGCTGCGGGTTTGAGATCCAATTTCTGGTCCTTGAGGACAGCTTTCAGGCGTTCGTGGAAGTTCCGTAACGTACTTTCCACCTTCTCGTTATTCTCTTTGCCTTTTATCGCTGCCACGCCCCAGTCTCCCTCTTTATCAAACAGACCAAAGTGGTATTCGTAGGTGAAGTGGTCCTCATGTGCTTCCAGCGTCATCCACCAGCCCCAGAACTCACGGCTCTCTGGTGCGGGTTTAACATTGACGCAAGCTGCTAAACAGTCGAAGAAGAAGCGGGTCTCTTCACATTTTCCTTCACGGATGTACGGCCCCAATTCGGTGAAGCGCTTAAGCAGGCGACTACGGGGATGACCACTCGGTAACGTCATGCTAATTCTCCCTCAAATAAACCGTAAAATGTCTTTCGTTACGCTTAGGTTGTACGCAACGCAAACTTTCCCGGATATAAGTTTTAGCAGAGAGTGGGGATTTCGCCAGTCAGACACCCAATTGTTTTGCCAGCCAATCGCAAATTTGATTCAACGCCTTCTCGAAACTGGCGAAAACCGGCTTGACGGGGATCGCGAGAACCTTGCCTTGTGCGGAGGAGTTGGCAATCAGCTGCGCTTCCTCTTCAGGGCTAAATAAATCATTCGGCCAGTAAGCTGCCAGCATCGGCGTCGGCGTTCGACGCCCCAATAAGCCCTGTACTTTCAAAGAATACCGATTCAGTTCAATGCGTAAATTACTGTCAGAGGCCGAGGCCATCCCCAGACGGCTCGCCAGCATATCCATGTACATATCCGGCAGTTTCTGCTGGCGCTCTGTATCCACAAAGACGTTGTGCACCATTGCCCCTAACGTGGCAACCGCTCGCAAGCGGGGTACTTCCAGATAGGCAAGCCGCGTTGCGACGTTGGCACCAAACCGATAACCAAATAACGCGACACGCGTATGGTCAATCCAGGGAACATTGCTCAGCTCACGCAGCACCTGTTGGTGAAGCTGGCTGGTGTCCTGATTCAGCGTCCATTTACTGCTAAACCCGACAGAGGGCATATCCAGCGTTAGCATGGCAATACCGCGCGGTGCGAGATAATCATGGAACAGGCGATAGTGATCGCTTTGTAACGAATCCAGGCCACCGCAGAGCAGCACCGTAGGATAAGGTGCCTCGGCCTGTGCGGGCATATGCAGGAAGCCCGTTACCGGGCTGCCGCCGCTGATCTGGAAGGTGAGCGATTTCAGCTCGCCGGGCAGTCGTTGTGTGGCTTCTTCGTAAGCGCGATTCGCCAGAACCTGCGCCTGATCGGCCAAATCATCACCCTTGATATAGGGGTAAGCAGCGATGCTGTAGAGATTTGACGCGTGCAGCCACTGTTGGCCCGCCTCGTCATGGTCCTCATTCTGCATCGCAAGCTGTTGCCACACCGCAGCCTGCTTTGACCACTCGTAGTTCCAGTTGCCGCCACGATAGCCAATCACCGTGTCCAGTTGGTTATCGTCGGTATGCTCATACTCGCAGATGGCGATGCGCGCCAGCACTTCGCTGATCTCTTGCGGCGTCAGGCCACGCCATGTCCACAGCAGTTTATTGAGCATACGATACCAGCAGCGTTGGGTATCGCCTTCAAGGGCGTTGTGCACCTGCATCGTATGGTGATGCTGGCGATGCACCAGTGAGGAGGTTTCTGGGTGTTTGAAGCGGGGCTTAAAAAGCTCTTCGCTGAGGTTTTTATCCGACATCTTAGACGTTCTCCCGCGATAGTCGCATAGATGCCTAAGAGTGTACTGCACCCGCCTGTTAGGTGCGAGGCGTAGAATGCACAACGCCCGGCATAACCGGGCGTTGTTTGCGTTGCATCAATCAGCTTTTGACGATTGGCGGAATATAGACCACGCCCATGTCCCATGGCTGTTCGATCCAGGTGTTCTGCGGAATATCGACAATATAGTCGTCCACCAGCGCACGGCCAGCAGGCTTCGCGAAGATAGTGCAGAAACGCGCTTTCGGATACATATCACGGATCGCTTGCGCGGTGCCGCCAGTATCGACCAAATCATCAATCACGATGAAGCCTTCACCATCGCCCTCGGCACGCTTCAACACTTTCATTTCGCGCTGATGATCGTGGTCGTAGCTTGAGATGCACACGGTGTCGACATAGCGAATACCCAGTTCACGCGCCAGCAGCGATGCCGGAACCAGACCACCGCGGCTCACCGCGATGATACCTTTCCACTGTTCCACAGGAAGCAGGCGCTGGGCCAGTTTACGGGCATGAATCTGCAGCATGTCCCAGGTGACGACGTATTTTTCGCTCATAAAAGAAATCCCGACCAACAAAGTTGGCTTAAAAATATGCAAGGGGGAAAAGGTTGCGCGAGATTATAAGGATCTGACGCGTTAAAAACCAGCATCTGTCGCACTGGATGCAGGATTTTAGCGCGCCTGAGTACGCACCCGGTGAAAAACAGTGATATTCTCAGCCTCATCACGTCAGATGTGCTGACGGCGATCTTTCACTGGAACCCGGCGTGCGAGCGGTATGTCCGCCGCGCTGACACAGGAGATGCATTGTGTCTGAATTGTCGCAACTTTCCCCCCAACCGCTGTGGGATATTTTCGCTAAAATCTGCTCCATCCCACATCCTTCTTATCATGAAGAAGCGCTGGCTGAGCACGTTGTTAGTTGGGCCAAAGAGCAAGGCTTTTGGGTTGAGCGCGATCAGGTCGGCAATATCCTGATTCGCAAACCGGCCACTGCGGGTATGGAAAAACGTACTCCTGTCGCGCTACAGGCGCACCTTGATATGGTGCCGCAGAAGAACAACGATACGGTACACGACTTCACCAAAGATCCGATTCAGCCTTATGTTGATGGCGAGTGGGTTAAAGCGCGCGGCACCACGCTGGGCGCCGACAATGGTATTGGTATGGCTTCTGCGCTGGCGGTGCTGGCCGATAACAGCCTGATCCATGGTCCGCTGGAAGTACTGCTGACCATGACTGAAGAGTCGGGTATGGATGGCGCATTTGGTCTCCAGCCAAACTGGCTACAAGCCGATATCCTGATCAACACCGACTCTGAAGAAGAAGGTGAGATCTATATGGGTTGCGCGGGCGGTATTGATTTCATCACCACCCTGCCATTAAGCCGCGAAGCGATTCCTGCGGGCTTTGAAACCCTGAAGTTGACCCTAAAGGGCCTGAAAGGCGGTCACTCCGGTGCCGACATTCATCATGGTCTGGGCAATGCCAACAAGCTGCTGGCGCGCTTCTTCGCGGTATACGCGCAGGAACTGGATGTGCGTCTGATTGAATTCACCGGCGGCACGCTGCGTAACGCGATTCCACGTGAAGCTTTTGCCACACTGGCTGTCGACAGCCATAAAGTGGATGCGCTGAAATCGGCTGCGGCTCATTTCCAGGCCACGCTGCTGAACGAGCTAGGCATCAAAGAGAAGAACATTGCGTTAACCACGGAGACACTGGCACATCAGAGTCAGGCCCTGACCATGGACAGCCGTGACCGCTTCATCAACCTGCTGAACAGCACGCCGAACGGTGTGATCCGCAATTCTGATGTGGCAAAAGGCGTGGTGGAAACCTCGCTGAACGTCGGTGTGGTAACGATGGATCAGGACAATGCCGAAATCATTTGCCTGATTCGTTCACTGATCGATACCGGTAAAGATTGGGTGGTTGAAACCTTAACCTCACTGGGCCAATTGGCGGGCGCGAAGACTGCACCTAAAGGCGGCTACCCAGGCTGGCAGCCTGATGCGGATTCGCCGGTCATGGCGCTAACACGCAAAACCTACGAAGCACTGTTTGGCAAAACGCCTAATATCCAAGTGATTCACGCCGGTCTGGAGTGTGGTCTGTTCAAGAAGCCGTATCCGAACATGGATATGGTTTCCATCGGGCCAACCATTACCGGTCCGCATTCACCGGATGAGCAAGTTCACATCGAAAGCGTTGGCCTGTACTGGAAACTGCTGACTGCGCTACTGACGGTGGTGCCAGAGAAGGCATAAGCCTTCTTCTTTGCTGTGAGAAACCAGGCTTCGGCCTGGTTTTTTTATGCCGTAATCTGGTCGGGTACGATTTTTATATCGCTCGATCCACCTAGCAGATTCCTCTACAAACCAACCTTATAACCTCCTGATTTCACCATACCTTTACTTCCCTCCAGTTTTAGCCGCCGTTACACCCAGATGTCTGGATGGCTAATAAGATTTCGTGCTAGCTTATGCGCTTTCGTTTGTTGCTCAACGTTATGGGTTCAGAAAAAATGCGACCCACCCTCTCTATTAAAGGCTTGGCCCAATGAGTGCGATTAACCGCCTGGAGATGCGTAATATCTCCATCGCTTTTGGCGGTTTTGCCGCGTTGACCCAGGTCGATTTTCTCACCGAGGGCGGCTCGGTACATGCGCTGACCGGCGCCAACGGTGCAGGAAAATCTACGCTGATGGCAGTGCTGTCTGGCGCGCATAGCCATTACACTGGCGAAATTTTACTGGATGATGTGCCGGTTGCGATCCGTTCACCGCGCGATGCCAAACAACTCGGTATTCATCTGGTGCAGCAGGAAGTGGATGTAGCGCTAGTGCCTCAACTTAGCGTGGCGGAAAACATCCTGCTCGATCAGCTCGCGGAACCCGGCCATGTTTACAGCTGGCGCGACATCCGCCGTCAGGCACGTGCCCTGCTGGAACAGTTGGAAGTGAACCTCGACGTTAATCGTCTGGTGGAACGCTGCTCGCTGGCAGAAAAACAACAAATTCTGTTGGCCCGCGCCCTGTCCCATCATTGCCGTTTTCTGATTCTGGATGAACCCACTGCGCCGCTGGATCAGCACGAAAGCGAGCGCTTGTTTACCGTGGTGCGCCGTTTACAAAACAACGGCATTGGCGTGGTGTTTATTTCCCACCGTATCCATGAGTTGAAAGCGATATGCGATCGCTTAACCGTGCTGCGCGATGGCCGACTGATTGAAAGCAGCCCGATGGCGGCTCTGAGCGGCGAGCAAATCGTAGAGAAAATGCTCGGGCATCAGCTAACCGATATCTACCCACCGCGTCGTGAACGTCGTGAGCAGCCGCTGCTGTTATCAGTTGAAGGCCTGCACGATGATCAACTGCTCGCCGACATCTCACTGCATCTGCGCAAAGGTGAAATTCTCGGCATTGCCGGTCTGGCTGGTGCAGGTAAAACGGAACTGTGCAAAGCGTTGTTTGGTGCCAGCAAAAGCCGCGTTGAGAAAGGCGAACTGCACGGTAAGCCCTGGAAACCACGTTCGCCGCACGACTCAGTCGAAAACCGCATGGCGCTGGTGCCGGAAGAGCGTCGCAAAGAGGGCATCTTTATTGAGGAATCGGTGGCAATGAACCTTAGTGTTAGCGCCGACAACAGTTTCTCGCGCTGGAGCCTGTTCGGCCATCGTCAGGCCTGGCGCTGGGCTGAAGAAGTCATTCAGCGGTTAAATGTGCGCACCACGGGGCCGGCACAGACACTGCGCCGCCTGTCAGGAGGCAACCAGCAAAAAGTGGCAATCGGCAAATGGTTACGTAATAACGCAGACGTGCTGATTTTTGATGAGCCAACCAAAGGCGTGGATATCAAAGCCAAAACTGACCTCTTCAGTTTGATCGATGGGTTAGCGCGCGAGGGCAAAGGCATCATTTACGCCTCTGGCGAGTTTTCCGAACTGGTCGGCTTATGTGACCGTATTTGTGTGCTCTGGGATGGGCGCATTGTGGCAGAAATGGAAGGTCGTGAGGCCACAGAAGAGATGCTATTGCTTTATTCCACCGGAGGAACCCCTGCGTGAGCAGCAAAGAACTATCCCTGAACCCGCAGCCTTCTCTGCGTCATAAATTATTCGACTTCCTCTACAAGTGGGGCATGTTACTGACCGTGGTGATCCTGATCGCCGGGTTTGGCCTGGCGTCGGACAGCTTCCTCGAACCGACTAACATCATCAACATCCTGCGTTCCATTGCCATCGTCACGGTGATTGCGATTGGTGTGTCGATTTCACTGACTATCGGTGGCTTCGATTTGTCGGTGGGATCTACGGCTTCGCTGGCCAATGCATTGGTGATTTCGCTGTTTGTCTGGCACGGTTTTGGCACCACCGAAGCGATTATCATCACGCTGCTGCTGTGCACCCTGGTTGGACTGCTCAACAGCTTCCTGATCGTTATTCTGCGCATCCCCGACATGCTGGCTACGCTGGCGACATTGTTCGTGATTCAGGGTGTGGCGATGACCTACAGCTTCGGTGGTTCTATTACTGAAAATATGGTGATGCCGAGCGGCGATATGGCAGAAGGCACCATTCCAGCAGCGTTTGGCCTGCTGGGTCAGGTACCCACCATCGTGATCATCATGCTGGTGGTGACCGTTGTGGCGCAGCTGGCTCTGTCTCTGACCAAACATGGGCGCCGCATGTACGCGCTGGGTGGCAATCCAGAAGCCGCGCGTCTCTCCGGCATTCGCACTACGCGCTATCGCGTACTGGCCTATGTTTTAGCATCACTGCTGGCCGGTTTAGGCGGCATTCTGCTGGCATCACGTATTGGCTCTTCGCAGGTCAATGCTGGCAGTGGTTATTTGATGGATGCCGTTGCCGCGGCGTGGATCGGCTTTTCACTGGCCGGTTCCGGCAAACCTAATGCGCTCGGTACATTAGTGGGCGCAATCATCCTTGGTGTGTTGCAAAACGGGCTAGTGATGCTGTCCGTGCCTTATTACGCCATGGACATTATCAAAGGCTTGGTGCTGGCTCTGGCCTTGGCGATTACCTACATTCAGCGCCGCTAAGGCGCGTTTACTGAGAAAGAGATCATAATGAAAAAAATTACCCTTTCGCTGCTGGCGTTAAGCCTGCTGAACGCCAGCGCTGCTTTCGCCGACACGGTGATCCCGGTCCCTGCCGCCATCGCCAATCACGAAGGTCCGGTGCGCATCGCTATCATCCGCAACCTGGGTTCAGACGATAACACCACCCAGTTTATTGCTGGTGCCATTCAGCAAGGCCGTCAGTTAGGTTTTAAAGTCAGCACCTTCCTGAGTAACGGCGATGATGCGCGCTTCCAGGACTTCGTTAACCAAGCGATTAGCCAGAAGTACGACGGCATTATTCTCTCGCACGGCAAAGACCCTTACTCCACCGCGTTAGTGCAACGTATTGTGGATGCGGGTATCAAATTGTCGGTATTTGATACCCCAGTGAATACGCCAGTCAATGGCGTCACCGTGACCGCGCAGGATGATGCTTCGCTGGCACAGGCGTCACTGGGCCAGCTGATCAGTGATTTCCATGGCAAAGCCAATATCATCAAACTGTGGGTGGCGGGCTTCCCACCACAGGAACGTCGCCAGGTCGTGTACGAGAAGTTGCTAAAAGAGAATCCAGGCATTCATCAGCTGGAATCGATTGGCGCCGTCTCAACTGACGTGCAAGGCGACACCGCTAACAAAGTTGGCGCAATTTTGGCGAAATATCCAAAAGGTCAGATCGATGCTATTTGGGCATCATGGGATGCCTTCAGCCAGGGCGCGTATAAAGCCTTGCAGGAGAATGGTCGAACTGAAATCAAGATTTACAGCATCGACGTATCCAACCAAGACCTGCAGCTGATGCATGAGAAGAACAGCCCATGGGTGCAGACGGTCGCGGTTGACCCTAAAACCATCGGTGCAGTGAATATGCGTTTAGTGGCGAACAAAATCGCGGGTGAAGCCACTCCGGCGAGCTACGAATTTAAGGCGGCTTCGATTTCGCAGCAGTTGCTGAATAGCCAGCAAGGTGCGATTAACGTGACTTCCCTGAACAAGATCATCCCAGGTTGGGGTGTGAATAATGATTTCGTCGCCCCTTGGTTTGCTACGCTGGAAGCGAAATACGGCAAGAAGTGATTTAATCACTGACCTCTTGAACATGGCGACGTTAACGTCGCCATGTTTATTACCAACCCAATACCAACTGCCTTTCCAGCTGTGGGTCAACCATGGTGACGTGCAATCCCACCAGCCTGACACCGCGCCCTGCACGCCGTTCATCCCAAGCCTGGCGTGCCACTGCGATCATGTCATCCTTATTTAACACCGGCCAGACATGCTCTTGGGTGGTCTGCTGAAAATCATTAAACTTCAACTTCACCCCCTGGCGGGCAATCTGTTTATCGGGACGAATATTCGTCAGACGGCGATCTAATTCGGCATAGAGGAAATCGATGATCTCCAGGCACTGCTCCCAGCTGTGAATGTCTTCAATCAATGTCCGTTCAACACCCAGTGATTTGCGCTCGCGCTCCACCACCACATCGCGATCGTCAATGCCGTTGCTGCGCTCCCACAGCACGCGGCCAAACTTACCAAAGCGTTTGAGCAGTTGCGCCAAATCTGCTTTTTGCACATCGGCACAGGTCCGCAGCCCCATCTCTTCCAGTTTTTTGGTCGCTACTTTACCCACGCCAGGGATTTTGCTTAAGGGCAGCGTCAGTAAAAAGTCAGGCATCACCTGCGGTGTGATCACATATTGCCCATCAGGCTTATTGAGATCGGAGGCAATCTTGGCGAGGAATTTGATCGGCGCGATGCCAGCAGAAGCGGTTAACCCGGTTTCGCGCAGGATGTCAGCACGAATGGCTTGCGCCATCAGTGTGGCCGAGCCCTGACAATGCTCGCTGTCAGTGACATCCAAATAGGCTTCATCTAACGAAAGAGGTTCAATCAGAGCGGTATAGCGCGAGAAGATATCGCGAATCTGGCGTGATGCTTCTTTATAAGCATCAAAGCGCCCGGGCAGTAACTTGAGATGCGGGCAAAGCTTCAGCGCCATCGCGGTGGGCATTGCGCTGCGCACACCAAATTTACGCGCCGGATAGTTAGCGGTGCTGATCACGCCACGCTGGACACGGCTGCCACCAATAGCGATGGGGATATCACGTAATGAAGGATCGTCGCGCATTTCAACCGCTGCGAAAAAGCAGTCCATATCGACATGAATGATTTTGCGCATACGCCCTCCGAATACTGGATAAGTATACAGCAGTAAAAAATATCGGCAATCATTGTTGAGCGACGTATTAAAGTTTACAAAATTCTGGTCGTAATCCCTTTAGGAATGCACCATTTTCTCGGACACTGTCTTGATTAAACCTCAGACAATGTTAATGTTGCGCTGCGGTAGCGGATATTTCCGATAATGCAATACCAAGACGCTTTGCGTCATCGTCTCTCTTCACTTCAAGGTACACACAGAATGGGCAGAATCGCATTGTTGCTTGCGATGATTCTTATGCCGGTCCTAAGCTGGGCAATTTCACCAGAGCCTACACAACCGTCGGCTCCAGTGAGCAAAGATTTAAAGAAACAATTACTGGGTACACCCGTTTTTATTCAGATCTTCAAGGAAGAGCGCACGCTGGAACTGTACGGCAAAATCGGTAATGAATATCGTCTGCTGGACAGCTATCGCATCTGTAATTTCTCTGGCGGTTTAGGGCCTAAACGTCGTCAGGGCGATTTTAAAAGTCCGGAAGGGTTTTATAACGTCAAGCTTAACCAGTTGAAACCTGACAGCCGTTTCTACCGCGCGATTAATACCGGGTTCCCGAATCAATACGATCGTGATAAAGGCTATGACGGTAACTATTTGATGATCCACGGTGATTGCGTGTCGATTGGCTGCTATGCCATGACCAATGCGTCGATGGATGAGATCTTCACTTATGTGAACGCCGCGCTGCGCAATGGACAGCAGGATGTGCAGATTAACATCTATCCGTTCCATATGACGGATAGCAATATGCAGCGCCACCGCTACTCAACCTACATCAACTTCTGGCGTGAACTGCAGCCGGGCTACGCGTATTTTGAGAAGTACCATGTGCCGCCAACGGTCAACGTGACGACCACAGGACAATATGCGGTGAACAGCACGCCGGTGATTTCAACACCGGAGGCTGCTTCCAAGTCATTCCTGGCGCTCACCCAGGCAAAATAATGCCCACTCGCCTGGCACTATCCGGTGCCAGGTTTCATTGCCCGTCAGCGGCTGGGTCGCAATCACAGTGACCACATCTTTTGGCGTGGTTTGCTGCAAAAAATCAATTTCTACATCCTGATCGAGCAAGGTCGCCTTACCAAACGGCGCACGGCGTGTAATCCAATACAGATTGGTTGAGCAATATGCCATCAAATAGCGACCATCCGACAAGAGCATGTTGAACACGCCTTTCTGACGCAACTCACCCGCTAACTCAGCAATGTAACGGAATACCGCAGGCCAGCTACCGGGCGTACGCGGGTAGCGCTCAGCCAGCTTGTGCAGAATCCAGCAGAATGCCTTTTCGCTATCGGTTTCGCCTACTGGGCGAAAATGGCCGCTATCAAGCTGGCGATAACCTTTCAACTGCCCATTGTGCGCGTAGGTCCAGTTACGTCCCCATAACTCTCGCGTGAACGGGTGAGTATTTTCCAGCGATACCTCGCCGCGATTCGCCTGGCGAATGTGCGCCACGACCGAATGTGATTTGATCGGGTACTCTTGCACCAAACGCGCAATCGGTGAGTTGTAGCTTGGCTGCGGATCTTTGAAGGTGCGGCACCCTTTGCCTTCATAGAAGGTGATGCCCCAGCCATCTTTGTGCGGCCCGGTTCCGCCGCCACGCTGCACCAGACCGGTAAAACTGAAACAGATGTCCGTAGGGACATTGGCGCTCATCCCGAGCAATTCGCACATAGCAACCGCCTTAAGTCAGAACCTCCCGCGATGGCGGGAGGAACACGTCATTACTTAACCATCTCTTTTTCGACCAGCAGCATCAGGATGTGAATCACTTTGATATGAATCTCCTGGATGCGGTCCGCGTAACCGAAGTGCGGCACGCGAATTTCGATGTCTGCGGTGTCAGCCATCTTGCCGCCATCTTTGCCGGTCAATGTGATCACTTTCATGCCTTTTGCACGCGCTGCTTCGACCGCTTTAATGATGTTAGCGGAGTTGCCCGAGGTTGACAGGCCCAGCAGCACATCTCCTTCTCGGCCTACCGCTTCGATATAGCGCGAGAAAACATAGTCGTAGCCAAAATCGTTGCTGACGCAGGAGAGATGGCTGACATCAGAGATGGCAATAGCTGGATAGCCAGGACGATTTTCACGGTAGCGCCCAGTCAGCTCTTCAGCAAAGTGCATGGCATCACAATGGGAGCCGCCGTTGCCACAGGAGAGCACTTTGCCGCCTGCTTTGAAGCTGTCAGCCAGCAACACGGCTGCGCGCTGAATCGCGTGAATGTTTGCTTCATCACTCAGGAACTTATTGAGCGTATCGGCTGCTTCGTTAAGTTCTGAGCGAATAATGTCCTGATACATAGGGATGTCCTTTAGAGGAAAGATTGACCCTGCAAGTTTAACGGAATGGGGCAAAGCAGCAAAGCGCCTGCATAGCGTAAAACGCGTAGAGAATGTCCCGTTTCGCCTAATGGCATCCACCCCCGCGTGATTTTGTGAGTTCCGTTGTAATTGCGGTGTAAACAGATTGCTAAATCTCGCGCGCTGCTCTAAACCTTACCTTATAACAGGTCAGACCTCTTACTACTTACACGGAGCGGTTCATTATGTTGCTTGCCTCAATTGTCGCGACGCTGATTTTAGTTAGCGCCCTCTTCTACCATCAAGTTTCGCTGCGGTTGAGCAGCGTGGTACTGCTGCTGTGGACAGCTGCTTTAGCTGCTGCGGGTTTGTGGACGCCTTGGTTGTTGCTGCCTTTGGCGATCATTTTGTTGCCTTTCAATCTGCCTGCGATGCGTCGCAGCATGTTCTCAAAACCTGCGCTGCACAGCTTCCAGAAAGTGATGCCGCCCATGTCGCGTACCGAAAAAGAAGCCATTGATGCCGGTACAACCTGGTGGGAAGGCGATCTGTTCCGCGGTAAACCGGACTGGCAGAAACTGCATAACTATCCGCAGCCGCGCCTGACAGAAGAAGAGCAGGCTTTCCTGGAGGGGCCGGTTGAAGAAGCGTGTCGCATGGCCAATGATTTCCAAATCACGCATGAACTGGCCGATTTGCCACCGGAACTGTGGGCTTACCTCAAGCAGCATCGTTTCTTCGCCATGATCATCAAAAAAGAGTATGGCGGCCTCGAATTCTCTGCTTATGCACAAGCGCGCGTACTGCAGAAACTGGCGGGCGTCTCCGGTATCCTGGCGATCACCGTGGGCGTGCCGAACTCACTCGGCCCAGGCGAATTGCTGCAACACTACGGCACGGATGAGCAGAAGGATCATTATCTGCCTCGTCTGGCGCGCGGTGACGAGATTCCATGCTTCGCACTGACCAGTCCAGAAGCGGGTTCTGATGCGGGTGCCATTCCGGATACTGGCGTGGTGTGTATGGGTGAATGGCAAGGTCAGCAGGTGCTGGGTATGCGCCTGACTTGGAACAAGCGTTATATCACGCTGGCGCCGATTGCCACTGTACTCGGCTTAGCCTTCAAGCTCTCAGACCCCGACCATCTGTTGGGAGAGACAGAAGAGCTGGGCATCACCTGCGCGTTGATTCCCACGCAAACTCCAGGCGTTGAGATTGGTCATCGTCACTTCCCGCTCAATGTGCCGTTCCAAAACGGCCCGACACGCGGCAATGATATTTTCGTACCGATTGATTTCATCATCGGTGGCCCAGCGATGGCAGGCCAAGGCTGGCGTATGCTGGTGGAGTGTCTGTCAGTGGGTCGCGGCATCACCTTACCGTCTAACTCGACCGGTAGCTTGAAAAGTATTGCACTGGCAACCGGTGCTTATGCGCATATCCGCCGTCAGTTCAAAGTCTCCATCGGTAAAATGGAAGGGATCGAAGAACCACTGGCACGCATTGCCGGTAACGCCTACGTGATGGATGCCGCCGCCACGCTGATTACCAGTGGCATTATGCTGGGTGAAAAACCGGCCGTGTTATCCGCTATCGTGAAGTACCACTGCACGCATCGTGGCCAGCGCGCCATTATTGATGCGATGGATATCGCGGGGGGTAAAGGCATCATGCTCGGTGAAAACAACTTCCTGGCGCGAGCGTACCAAGGTGCGCCTATCGCCATCACCGTGGAAGGTGCCAATATTCTGACTCGCAGCATGATTATCTTTGGTCAGGGCGCTATTCGCTGCCATCCATGGGTGTTGGAAGAGATGAACGCCGCGGCGAAAAATGACCTGGTTGCCTTTGACCGTGCGCTGTTTAGTCATATTGGCCATGTGGGTAGCAACAAAATCCGTAGCCTGTGGCTCGGCTTAACCGGTGGCCGCACTAGCGCCGCGCCGACGCGCGACGTGACGCGCCGCTACTATCAGCAGCTCAATCGCCTGAGCGCCAACCTTGCACTGCTGTCAGATGTGTCGATGGCAGTACTGGGCGGCAGCCTGAAACGTCGTGAACGTATCTCAGCGCGCTTGGGTGATGTGCTGAGCCAGATGTACTTGGCCTCCGCCACCCTTAAACGCTATGACGATGAGGGTCGTAACGAAGCCGATCTGCCATTGGTACACTGGGGCGTGCAGGATGCGCTGCATCAAGCCGAAGTGGCAATGGATGACCTGCTGCGTAACTTCCCCAATCGCCTCGTGGCAGGTGCGCTGCGCATGGTGATCTTCGCCGGCGGCAGACACTGTCCAGCACCGTCTGACAAACTGGATCATAAGTTGGCGAAGCTGCTGCAACTGCCTTCCGCGACACGTACACGTCTGGGCCGTGGCATGTATTTAACGCCAAGCGAGCACAATCCAGCCGGCCTACTGGAGCAGGCTTTACAGGATGTGATGGCAGCGGAAGTGATTCATGAACGCCTGTGCCAGCAGCAGAAAAAACACCTGTCGTTTACGCGCTTGGATGCGTTGGCGCAGCGTGCGCTGAAAGAGGGTTGGATTGATGAAAGTGAAGCGAAGGTCCTGACCCGAGCTGAAGCCAGCCGTCTGAAAGCGATTAACGTGGATGAGTTTGCGCCAGAAGCGCTGGCCGCACCTAAACCGCAGGAAAAGAGTGCCACACGCGCCAGTGAAGCGGCGTAAAACTAAAAAAGCCTCCAGATGGAGGCTTTTTTTATGGGGCATGGCGTCATTTATCCCGCATGCACAGCGCGGTTTCGCTCCCCTAGCGCAGTGAATTGCGCGACTACAGGGTCGAAGCGCGACTTAACCCGCTTGGCGAATGCGCGCGATCAGCGCATCCACATCCGTAATATGATCTGCTGCCAGAATCAGCGTACGGCCCAGCGTGATGCAACTACGAATACATTCCGTCCGCATCGTATCATCGGCAATCTGTTTGAAGTCGGCCACGTGAGACATGCCCACGGTGCGACGAATGAGCTCCGTTCCGCAATAACCAATGGTGTCGCTCCACACTTTGCGCAGGAAGGCTTCCGCATAGCCCGGATAGGCCAGCGCCACATCGGAAGTCTTGGCATGAGCCAGTTCCAGGAAGCGGCTGGAGAACTGCGTCCAGACTTCATGCGCATCGCTCAGACGACGCTCGCGCCCTTCCGCCGCTTCACGCGGTGCCAGCAAACCAGGCAGGCAGCAGTAGTTAATCAACAGGTTGCCAATCGCGCTCCCCACATCGAAGCCTATTGGACCAAAATAGCCAAACTCCGCGTCGATCACTTTTAGGCTGCCATCGGCCACAAAGATAGAACCACTGTGCACATCCCCGTGCAGCAACGCTTCGGCATCCGCGAAGAAACGATGCTTCAACCCTGCCACCGCGATTTTCAGGGCATCATCGGTGCGCAGGCTGACCACCAGCGACTCCAGTGCTGCTGGATACTTGTTGCGTTCGTGATCGGTAAAGGGATCGTTGAAGAACAGGTCTTCAGTGATTTCGCACATTTCAGGGTTAATGAAACGCGCCACTTCCGCCTTTTTCTTGTGCGGATGGAGATAGAAATCGGAGGTATGGAACAGCGTTTGTGCCAGATATTCACCCACCTGACGACCCGCTTCAGGGTAGTAAGCCCCTTTCACCAACTCGCCACGCCAGATACGATGGCTGGAGAGGTCTTCCATTACCATCACCGCTAAATCGGCATCGTAATGGGTGACGTTAACCGTGTGCTCTGGGCAGTGTTTGTAGTGTTCAACCAGCGTTTGTGCTTCAAGACGCGCACGATCCAGCGTTAACGGCCAAGACTCTCCCACGCAACGCACATAGGGTAGAGCTTGCTTTACGACCACACGGCTCTGGCCTTGGTTATCGAAAATCTTAAACACCAGGTTGAGATTGCCATCGCCGATCTCTTCTGCGCTGACCAGCGCTGACGGATCGTCCACACCGCCAAATTTTTTAGCATATTCCACAGCATCTGCAGCGGTGAAGGTACGGTATTGCGACATTGCCTGTTCCTCGACATTCGATAGTAATAAGCCGTTTGGACGTCTATACATCCGTCACGCATGTTGGCACAATAGCCACTATTAACGCAACAGGGATTTCACACCATGCAAACACTTCGTACCACCAGTCTTGAGGTCCGCGACAATCAGCTGTGGATCCTTGACCAACAAGCGCTGCCTCAACAACAAAATTGGCTGCCTGCGCACACTGTGGCCCAGTTGGTTGATCACATCCATGCGCTGCGCGTGCGCGGTGCACCACTGATTGGCCTCTCAGCCAGCTTGCTGCTGGCGCTGCTGGGCGAACAAGGCTTAGCACGCAGCGCATTAGCGGAAGCGCTGGAAGTATTACGTGCGGCACGCCCTACGGCGGTTAATCTGATGAACAATCTGGATCGCATGAAGATTGCGCTGGCGGAAAGCGATCACGTCACCGCATTAAGTGCTGAGGCGCTGCGTCTGGTGGCGGAAGACAAGCTGCTCTGTGACAACATTGCCCGCGCCGGTAGTGCACTGGTTAAGCCAGGCAGCCAACTGCTGACGCACTGCAACACGGGCGGCCTCGCCACTGCGGGTGTCGGCACCGCGCTGGGGGTGATCGCCCATGCACATCAGCAAGGTTTAGTCCGCAATGTCTGGGTAGATGAAACCCGCCCGCTGTTGCAGGGTGGCCGTTTGACCGCATGGGAACTGGGCGAACTTAATATCCCGTATCAGCTCATTACTGATTCCATGGCCGCCAGCTTAATGGCGCGAGGTGTCGTGGATGCCATCTGGGTCGGCGCAGACCGCATTGCGGCCAACGGTGACGTAGCGAATAAAATTGGTACTTACAGCCTGGCAGTGCTGGCACACTATCACGGCATTCCCTTCTATGTGGCCGCACCGCACACCACGCTGGATCGTCTCTGCCCGAACGGCGAGGCCATTCCGATTGAGCAGCGCGCTGCCAGCGAAGTCACCGGTGTGTCGGGGAGTTTTGGTAGCGTGCAGTGGGCACCGGAAAACGCCGCCGTGTACAACCCGGCGTTTGATGTTACGCCAGCAGCCCTGATCAGCGGATGGGTGTTAGATACCGGCGTGGTAACGCCTGAGCAGGTAAAGGAAGGCATTTTCCAGCCTTAAGGTGCCTACTGAAACATAAGGTCGCCATGAATGGCGACCTTATGATGGCTCAACTTGCGCATTTATGCGCACAGGTCGTCATGCCAGACGGGGATAGGCATCCGCAATATTGTCGCCGGTGAAGTTGGCTACCCAGCCTTCTTGGTTATCGAAAATACGAATCGCCGTGAAGTGCGGCTCAGAACCCATATCAAACCAGTGCGCGGTACCCTCTGGCACGGAAATCAGGTCATTCTTCTCGCACAAAATCTGGTACACCTCATTGCCAATATGCAGGCAGAACAGGCCTGATCCCTCAACGAAGAAACGTACTTCATCTTCGCTGTGGGTATGTTCATTCAGGAACTTCTCGCGCAGCACCTGCTTGTTAGGATTGTCAGCACGCATGCTCAGCACATCCCAGCTCTGATAGCCCTTCTCAGCCACCAAACGGTCAATCGCGTGTTGATAAGCTTTGATGACGGTTTCAGCATCAGGATCTTTACCCAGATCGCGATCGGCCTCCCAACGTTCAAAACGCACATTCTTGGCATTAAGGCGCTCGCGAATCGCTTCCGCATCGGTACTGTGCCACACCGGTTGGCTGGCTTCGGTATCGCTAAAAATGGTCAATGCACTCATGTTAAATTGACTCCGGTTTAATCTGGGAAAAATCATTCACCTGATGATGGCGACTGGCGTTATCCGCCTCGCCACGAATTAACTGCAATGTATGCCAGCCTGCTTCCGCCGCTGCATCAAGTTCCTGATGGATATCCGACAGGAACAACAACGAAGAGGGAGCCAGGCCAATCTGCTCGGCGATATTGCGATAGGACTGCACTTCACGTTTCGCCCCGACGCCCGTATCAAAATAGCCGCTAAACAGCGAGGTTAAATCACCTTCATCGCTGTAGCCAAATAACAGTTTCTGCGCGGCCACCGATCCAGAGGAATAAACATACAGGGCGATCCCCTGCTGCTGCCAGCGTTCAAAAGCGGGCAGCACATCCGGATAAAGGTGCCCGGTGAACTGACCTTCAACATAACCGGCACACCAAATCATGCCTTGCAGCGCTTTCAAGCCGGGCGATTTGCGATCTTCATCGATATAACCGATTAGAGTGGCGATCACTTCTTCCTGCGTCGCCTCAGGTGCAGCAGATTCTTCACGCACGGCATTCAACGCCGCGATAACCGGCTCATCCGTCTGGTTCTCACGTACAAAGGCAGCTAGATGCTGGCGCGCATAAGGGAACAACACCTTGTGCACAAACTGAATATCACTGGTGGTGCCTTCAATATCGGTAACAATTGCGCGAATCATTTGTCCTCCAACAGCCGACGTTGCAGTTCACATTCAAACAGGAATTCCAGCCCTTCCAGATGGCGACGCGCTTCATTGACGTCTTTGCCCCAGCAGGTTAAGCCGTGGCCGCGCAGCAGGAAGCCGTATTGCAGCGGCGCATCAGCCGCAAAGGCTTCAATACGCTGTGCCAGTGCTTCGATGTCTTGATCATTATCAAACACCGGGATCGCCACGGTGTTCAGATGGGTATCCTGTCCGGCGAGCGTTTTTTGCATCTCGTAACCGCTCAACAACAATGCGTTACCCTTCTCCACACGTGACAGCACGGTGGAGTTCACCGTATGGGTGTGCAGTACCGCACCAGCTTGCGGGAACAAACGATAAACTAAGGTATGCAACCCGGTTTCCGCTGACGGCTTACGTCCAGAAGGAACCGTGTTGGTAGCAATCTCAACCTGAATAAAGTCATCACGCGTCAAGTTGCCTTTATCTTTGCCCGATGCACTCAATAAGCAGTATTCCGCGTCCTGGCGCACCGACATGTTACCGCCGGTGGCAGGTGCCCAGCCTTTGGCGCCGATCCAGTGGCAGGCGGCCACTAAATGTTCCAGGGGGAGAAAATCCGTCATAGTGAAGGTGAGGCTCCGAAGTTGTATTTAGACGTCTAAGCGTCTCGATTGCCAAATATTACCATCCTGTGTAGAGTGGCATCAACACAGGGTTTCTCCGCATCGACATTCGCGCTTAAGGCCACCAAATAATGACGCAGCACAACCTGATTCCCGAGAGCAAATTACCGGCACTCGGCACCACTATTTTTACGCAAATGAGCGCCCTCGCCGCGCAGCATAACGCCATCAATCTGTCACAAGGTTTCCCCGATTTTGACGGCCCGCACTATTTGCAGGAACGTCTGGCTTACCATGTGAGTCAGGGCGCAAACCAATATGCACCAATGACCGGTACGCTGCCACTGCGCGAAGCGATTGCGGATAAAACGGTTGAGCTTTATGGTCATAAACCCGATGTAAACAGCGATATCACCGTGACCGCGGGTGCCACCGAAGCGCTGTATGCCGCCATTACGGCGTTGGTGCGTCCGGGCGATGAAGTGATCTGTTTCGATCCCAGTTACGACAGTTACGCGCCTGCTGTGCAACTGGCCGGTGGCGTATTAAAACGCATTGCATTACAACCCCCAGGATTCCGCGTTGATTGGGCAGAATTTCGTGGTTTGGTCAGTGCGAAAACCCGTTTAGTCATTTTGAATACGCCGCACAATCCCTCCGCAACCGTGTGGCGCAAAAGCGATTATGCCGAACTGTGGCAGGCGATTTCTGAGCAAGAGATCTATGTGCTAAGCGATGAAGTGTACGAACACATCTGCTTTGATGAAGAGGGCCACGCCAGTGTGTTGGCGCATGCCGAGTTACGTCAGCGTGCCATTGCCGTCTCTTCATTTGGCAAAACCTTCCACATGACCGGCTGGAAAGTCGGCTATTGCATCGCGCCTGCGGCTATCAGTGCGGAAATCCGCAAGGTGCATCAATATCTGACCTTCTCAGTGAACACTCCGGCGCAGTTGGCGATTGCCGATATGCTTCGCCAGGAGCCTGAGCATTATCGCGACCTGCCCGCTTTTTATCGTGAACGCCGCGATTGCCTGGTTGAAGCCCTTTCTGGTAGCCGGTTCAAAATCCTGCCGTGCGAAGGGACCTACTTTGTGCTGCTGGATTACAGCGCCATTTCCGATCTGGATGACGTGAGTTTCTGCCAGTGGCTGACCAAAGAAGTCGGTGTAGCAGCGATTCCGCTGTCGGTATTCTGCGCCGATCCGTTCCCGCACAAGTTGATTCGCCTGTGCTTTGCCAAACAGGAAGCGACGCTGATCGCTGCTGCGGAGCGCTTATGTCGGCTTTAAAAATTACCGTTCTGCAGGAAACTCTGAGCTGGATGGACGGCGAAGCCAACCTGCATCACTTTGATGGTGTATTGAAAGGCATTGAAGGTCGCGACCTGATTTTGCTGCCGGAAATGTTCACCACCGGCTTTGCCATGGAAGCAGCAGAGAGTTCGCTGCCGCAGGAACAGGTGGTGGAGTGGTTGCACGGCCATGCGAAAACCAGCAATGCATTGATCGGTGGCAGCGCCGCCATCCAAACGGACAAAGGCGCAGTAAACCGTTTTCTGCTTGTTGAGCCAGATGGCACTGTGCATCAGTACGATAAGCGCCATCTGTTCCGCATGGCGAATGAACATCAGCATTATGTCGCGGGCGAGACACGTGAAGTGTTTACCTGGCGCGGCTGGCGCATTCTGCCGCAGATTTGCTACGACCTACGTTTCCCGGTGTTCTCCCGCAATCACAACGATTACGATCTGGCGCTCTATGTTGCCAACTGGCCAGCACCGCGCGCGCTGCACTGGCAGTCACTGCTGATGGCACGTGCGATTGAAAATCAGGCTTACGTTGCCGGTTGCAATCGCGTCGGCAGCGATGGCAATAGCCATCAATACAGCGGTGACAGTCGGATTATATCGCCGCTGGGTGAGATTCTTGCCGCTGGCGAACCTTTCGCCCGTGCCCGACTGGATGCGGAGTTGTCGCTGGACGATCTGCAAGCCTACCGCGAACGCTTCCCAGCGTGGCGCGATGCCGATGGGTATACGCTGAATTAAGCTTTCTGCCGCGTCTCTCTGACGCGGCCTTCTCTTTTTTTATTTTCTGTTTCCACATTGGAAACACTGCTTTCATCGGCTACAATGTTTCCATGTTGGAACATGCCGAGGGAATGATGCACGTTATTTCAAGGAAGATGTTTGCCGAAGCTGCACTGCGCTTTCCCAATGATGCAGCAGCGCTGGACGCGACATACCGCACTTTACATGGCAGGGATTTTGCCGATCCTGAAACGCTTAGAGATTTCTTTCCAAGCCTGGACCGCATGAAGTATCCGGTGAAATGGTGGGTAATCAATGTTGGCGGTAACAATCTCAGGTTGATATTTTTCGCCGACTTTATCGCGGGACGCATTCTCATTAAGCACATCAGTACTCATGCTGAATACGACAAGTTAGTTAAGTTCTATCGGGAGAACAAAGAATGATCGCCGAAGCTATTCAGGCCTCAGATAACCTGATTAAAGCCATCCCCCTGCTTGGCGGTAGTCAATCGAAAGCAGATTATGAGCAGGCGCTCGAGCTGGTTGAGTATTTGATTGAGCATCAACCCTCTCATCCACTGATTGAAATGCTGGCCGATAAAGTCGCGAAATACGAAGAGCATGCGCCGGAATTTGCTGCCTTCAACGCGCGAATTAAGACACTACCGGGCGGAGTTGCGCTGCTACGTGTTTTGATGGATCAACACGATTTGAACCAGTCTTCTTTCGTTCAGGAAATTGGTCAGCGTTCTTATGTTAGCCGTATTTTGAAAGGTGAACGTCAGCTCACAGATAAACATAAAGCGGCATTGGCGAAACGTTTTAACCTGCCATTTGAAGCATTTCGCGAAGATTAAACTGAAAAAGCCGCAGTGTTACCGCTGCGGCTTTAGTTTGATTACAGCTCGAAACGATCCAGATTCATCACCTTGGTCCAGGCTGCTACGAAGTCATTGACGAACTTCTGCTTGGCATCGCTGCTGGCGTAGACTTCGGCCAGTGCGCGCAAGATTGCATTGGAACCAAACACCAGGTCGGCACGCGTTGCGCTGAACTTCACTTCACCGCTGGCACGGTCGCGTCCTTCGAACAGCTCGGCGCTCTCATCGGTAGCGCGCCATGCGGTGCGCATATCCAGCAAATTAACGAAGAAGTCATTGCTCAGTACGCCAACACGATCGGTGAACACGCCATCATGATTGCCATCAAAGTTGATGCCCAGCACGCGCAGACCACCCAGCAGCACGGTTAATTCCGGTGCGCTCAGCGTCAATTGCTGTGCTTTATCCAACAGCAGGGTTTCCGTCGATGAACCGCCCGCAATGCGGCGATAATTACGGAAACCATCGGCCAGTGGTTGCAGCACGTCGAATGACTCGATCTCAGTTTGGTCCTGACGCGCATCGACGCGGCCTGGGATAAACGGCACTTGTACCGCGACACCTGCCGCTGCGGCAGCCAGTTCAATGCCGACGCTGCCCGCCAGAACGATCACATCCGCCAGTGACGCTTTACCAGACTCTTGCTGAATTTTCTGCAACGTTGGCAGCACATCGTGAATCACGCTGGCATTGACTGCCCAACCGTTTTGCGGTGCCAAAGCCAGACGTGCTCCGTTCGCGCCACCACGTTTATCACCACCACGGAAAGTGGAAGCGGATGCCCAGGCAGCAGAAACCAGTTGGCTAGCACTCAAACCTGAAGCGGCAATCTTCGCTTTCAAATCGGTGATGTCATCAGCGGTGGGCTGATGGGTTGCCGCTGGCAACGGATCCTGCCAAATCAGATCTTCTTTAGGGACTTCTGGGCCGATGTAACGCGCTTTTGGCCCCATATCGCGGTGGGTCAGTTTGAACCAGGCGCGAGCAAAGGCTTCATTGAACGCCTGGGGATCGTTGAGGAAGCGGCGGGAGATCTTGCCGAACTCCTCGTCAAAACGCAGCGTCAGGTCGGTGACAAGCATGGTTGGCTTACGCTTTTTCTCGGGATCAAACGGATCGGGAATAATCGCTTCCGCATCTACCGCTTCGAACTGGATCGCGCCCGCCGGGCTGTGTGTCTGCACCCATTCGTATTTGAACAGGTTCTCAAAGAAGTAGTTGCTCCACTGCGTTGGGGTTTGCGTCCACACCACTTCAAGGCCTGAAGTGATGGCATCTGCGCCTGAACCGCTGCCGTAACTGCTGTTCCAGCCAAGGCCCTGCGCTTCCAGCGGTGATTCTTCCGGATCAACGCCGACATGGCTGGCCGCTGCCGCACCGTGGGTTTTACCCAGCGTGTGACCACCGGCAATCAGCGCAACGATCTCTTCATCGTTCATGCCCATATTGCCGAAGGTGGCGCGAATCGCAGGGGCGGCAGATTTCGGGTCGCCGCTGGCTTCCGGGCCTTCCGGGTTGACGTAAATCAGGCCCATCTCGGTGGCACCGACCGGCGCATTGGCCAGGCTCTCTGGATGACGATGCGCCAGCCACTCTTTCTCGTTACCCCAATCCACATCCATATCCGGTTCCCACACATCTTCACGTCCGGCACCAAAGCCGAAGGTGCGGAAACCAGCGTTTTCCAGTGATACGTTACCCGCCAGAATGTAGAGGTCGGCCCAAGAAATCTTCTGACCGTATTTTTGTTTCACCGGCCACAGTAGGCGACGCGCTTTATCGAGGCTGACGTTATCTGGCCACGAGTTGAGCGGTGCAAAACGCTGCTGACCACGGCCTGAACCGCCACGACCATCAACGGTGCGATAAGTACCGGCACTGTGCCACGCCATGCGAATGAACAGCCCAATATAGCTGCCCCAGTCTGCTGGCCACCAGGATTGAGAATCGGTGAGGATGGCGCGAATATCGGCTTTGAGCGCCGAGTAATCCAGCTTGCTGAACTCGTCGCGGTAATTGAAGTTTTCACTGAGGGGGTTAGAACGGTTGGAGTGCTGATTTAACAGATCGACACGCAGCATATTAGGCCACCAGTCGCGGTTGGATGTCCCGCTACCGGCACCGCGTGCCAGAACACTTTTTTCTTCCGACGCCCCGTGATGAAAGGGGCACTTACCTGACGCTGCTGCATTATCGTTATTGTCGTGCGTGCTCATTTTTCGGCTCCGTTTGCTTCACATTGTCCGGTAAAGATAACCGCACATTGTGAAAGAATATATTTGGATGAACCGAAGGTTTTGATAGTTACTGTCTTTCAAGCGCAGCGTGTGACATGACGCACAGAAAGTAGGGGTTTAACGCCAGCTGCGTTTAATTGCATCATTAATACAGGTGCCGTTAGCGGCCAGATACGCATCAATGCATCATCAAAACAGGTGTCGTTTACGGCCAGCTACGCATCAATGCATCATCAAAACAGGTGTCGTTTACGGCCAGCTACGCATCAATGCATCAATGCATCAATGCATCAATGCATCATCAAAACAGGTATCGTTTACGGCCAGCTACGCATCAATGCGTCATTGAGACAGGTGTCGTTTGCAGCCAGGTAGGCATCCATGCGTACCCGACGATCAAAGAGGGTTGTAGGGGCGCCATTTATGGCGACCGTTACAAAATTAACTGCCGCGATAGGTTGACCACGACCAGGGAGAAATCAAAAACGGCAGATGGTAGTGACTGCCCGCTGCGCCAATCACAAAATCAATTTGCGCGCTGACATAGAGTGCATCGCGCCCATCAGCAGCAAAGTAGTCGCCAATCTCGGCAGTGAGTCGGTAATGGCCCGGCGCTAACGGCTCTGGCGTCAGATCTTTAATACGGCCATCGCTGTCAGTTTCACCTTCCGCAATCGGCAACCATCCTTCCGGGCTATTCTGTTCCAGTGAAATCGCTACGCCTATGGCCGGTTTACCCAGCGCGGTATCCAGAATGTGCGTGGTAATGGTGCTCATACGATGCTCTCCTTTAACCGTAACAAGGTGATTTCCCTTAGCTGCGCCAGCGCTTCCTGCTGTTCTGCCTCTGCATCATTGTTGAGCCTGCGCTGCAATTCCGCCAGCATCTCCTCACCACTGCGTCCTTTAGCACGAATCAAAAATACTCGGCCAAAGCGCTGCTCATAGGATTGATTGCCCGCCAGCATGGCAAATTGCAGTGCGCCGTCGGCTTGTTGCATGGCCGACTGCTCATTGCGCGATAGCGTCGCCTCTTTGCCCGCCCCCTGCGCCCGTTCACCAATGCGTGGATGGGCACTCAGCGCTTGCTCGAGTTCTCCAACTTGCCACTGTTGAGCAAGACTCGCGGCCGCGCTATACAGATCGGTCAGACTGTCAAAAGGGCGTGCGGTGACCACCGCGTGTTGCCAGGCAGGAATCGCGACGCAATGCGCTATCGCTACCTGCGCCTCGACGGCAGAGGCCTGATTGAAACGGACGAGATCCATGCTGTCACTCCCTTAACCACGCGCCAAATCGCATACCGCTTGCACATAAGCCTGCACGCCCTGTGCCACATCCGTAGCTTGTACCGATTCAGCCGGGTGATGGCTGATGCCACGATGATTACGCACGAACAGCATTCCCACCGGCCAACGTTCTGCAATGGCAATCGCATCGTGGCCGGCGCCGCTTGGCAGTGACAGACTGCGCCCTTGCACGGTTTCTACTGCATGACTCAACGCCTGCTGTAAACGTGCGTCACAAGCCGTGGCGGCAATGCGGTAATATTCGTTGGCAGTAAATGTCAGGCCACGACGTCTCGCTATCGCTTCAGCCTGGTTTAACAGCAAGGATTGCAGACGCTCCAGCGGTTCGTCCTGCGGACCCCGCACATCCAGCGACAGCTGCACTTCACCCGGGATGACGTTGACCGCCCCCGGCAAACAACTCAAGGTGCCAACAGTCGCCACCAGCTGCGGCCCTTGTTCACGCGTGGTCTGTTCGACAAACACCATCCACTCCGCTGCCGCTGCCAGCGCATCTTGACGATGCGTCATCGGCACCGTTCCTGCATGCCCCGCTTCACCAACAAAACAGCAGTTCAAGCGACGCGCACCGTTGATCGCGGTGACCACGCCCAGCGCCAGATCTTCCTGCTCAAGACACGGGCCTTGTTCAATATGCAGCTCAAGGTAGGCGGCAATGTCGTTGACGTCGCGTGCAGCTTGCATGATCTTTGCGCCATCCAGACCAACATCCTGCATGGCTTCCGCGACAGTCGTGCCGTTACCATCGGGATGAGCCAGCCAGCTCTCTGGCCATGTGCCGGTGATACCCCGGCTGCCCAACAGCGTAATTCCGAAGCGCGTACCTTCTTCGTCGCCAAAGCCGACAATCTCAATAGCCAGTGGCAGACGCTGCTGACGTTCATGCAGCCATTGCACTGTCTCTATCGCACTGAGCACACCGAGCATGCCGTCGTAGCGTCCGGCATTGCGTACGGTGTCGAGGTGCGATCCCAGCAGCAAGGCTTTAGCACCGGGCTCTGCTGATTCATAACGCCCACAGATATTGCCTACCGCATCCTGCCAGGTGGTCATGCCCGCCGCCTGCATCCACTCGGCGACGCGGGCATTGGCCCGTAATTGTTCGGGAGACAGGTAAACTCGCGTCAAACCCTCTTCGTTTTCACTGATCTCAGCGAGGGCATCGCAGCGCGCCATGACGCGGGCGGCGGCGGATTGCGCCTCGCTGGCGGTCATCAGGCTATTGCTCATGCGTGGCTCCCGTAATGATCCCACGCTGCCTGCATCGCCGCGCCTTGTGTCGAACGGAAGCCAACATGGTTTAACACCGCTTCCAACGCGCTCAGGGTTTGCATCACACAATCTTTGCGCGCGTTGTAGCCCATGGTGCCGATGCGCCACACTTTGCCGTGCAGCGGACCAAAGGAGGTGCCGATCTCAATACCAAAATCTTCCAGCACCAATTTGCGTACCTGATCGCCATTCACGCCCTGCGGAATGACCACGCCGAGTACGTTGTTCATCTTGTGTTTCAGATCACCAAAGGTTTCAAGGCCCATGCCCTGAATGCCTTTCAGCATCGCCTCGCCATGCAACTTGTGACGTGCAATCCCTTTATCCAGCCCTTCCTGCATCATCAATCGTGCGCATTCGCGTGCACCAAACAGCGCGGTGGTGGCTTCGGTATGATGGTTAAGACGCTCCGGGCCCCAGTAATCCATGATCATGCCGAGATCGAAATAGTTGGAGTAGATCATCTCGTCATCGCCATCCTGATGATCCGCAGTGCGGATGCCCTCTTCCACACACTTACGTTTGCGGATCACCGCTTCCATCTGCGGGCTGAGCGTGATTGGTGAAGTGCCCGATGGGCCGCCAAGGCATTTTTGCATGCCGGCAGAGACCGCATCCAGTCCCCAGGCATCGGTTTCCAGCGCGTTACCGCCCAGTGAAGCGGTGGCATCGGTATAGAACAGCACGCCATATTTCTGGCAGATGGCACCGAGTTGTTCCAGTGGCTGCAGCATGGTAGTGGAGGTATCACCCTGCACCGTCAGCAGCAGGCGTGGCTGCACTTTTTTGATCGCGTCTTCAATTTGGTCAGGGGTGAACACTTCGCCCCACGGCACTTCAATGGTGTGTACTTCGGCACGGCAGCGGCGGGCAATTTCACACAGCAGATGACCAAAGCGGCCAAACACCGGCACCAGCACTTTGTCGCCCGGACGGATAGCCGAGAGCAGAATCGCTTCGATACCGGCGCGCGAGGTGCCGTCAATCAACATGGTCCAGCGGTTTTCGGTACGAAATACACCACGATACAGCGCCATCACTTCATTCATGTAGTGTGTCATCGCCGGATCGTACTGCCCCAGCAGCTGGCTCGACATGGCGCGCAGGACACGCGGATCGGCGTTAATAGGACCGGGTCCCATCAGCAGGCGTTGTGGTGGATTAATTTGCGAAAACTGACTGATATCCATGTGCTATTCCTTTTGAAAACTTAAAGACGGACAGTGGAGATAAACTGTTTAAGCTCGGCGGTCTGCGGGTTGGCAAACAGCGTTTTGCTGTCGCCCTGCTCCCAGACGCGTCCCTGATGCATAAACACCACGCGATCGCCCACATCACGGGCGAAGTTCATTTCATGAGTGACGAGGATCAGCGTCATACCCTCGGCAGCCAGCTGCTCCAGTACTTTCAGCACTTCGCCCACCAGCTCAGGATCGAGTGCCGAGGTGATCTCATCACAGAGTAATACTTTCGGCTGCATCGCCAGCGCACGGGCGATCGCCACACGCTGTTGCTGACCACCGGATAAATTGGCCGGATAGTAGTTGATGCGTTCGCCGAGACCGACTTTCTCCAGCATCTGCGTCGCCAGTTCGCGGCACTCGGCTTCACTTTTCTTCAGCACCCGACGCGGTGCCAGCATCACGTTTTCCAGCGCGGTCATGTGCGGGAACAGGTTGAAGTTCTGGAACACCATGCCAACTGAACGGCTGATTTCACGTGCCTGAGATTCGCGGTCGGTAATCGTCATGCCGCCGAGTTTGATGCTGCCATCCTGATAGCCTTCCAGCCCATTCATACAGCGCAGTAAGGTACTTTTGCCGGATCCGCTGCGGCCGATGATCGAAATCACCTCGCCGTTGTCGATATCCAGATCGACGCCTTTCAGAACGTGGTTATCGCCGTAGTACTTCTGGACCTGATTAATGGTGATGAGCGGCATTGAATTTTTTCTCCAGGTACTGGCTGTAACGCGACAGCGGATAACACATCAGGAAGTAACCCAGCGCCACCAGGCCAAAGACCTTGAAGGGCTGATACGTCACGTTGTTCAAAATGGTGCCGGCTTTAGTCAGCTCGACGAAACCGATAATCGATGCCAGCGCAGTGCCTTTGATCACCTGCACGGCAAAACCCACCGTGGGCGCGATGGCGATACGGATCGCCTGCGGCGCCACCACACGAAACAGCGTTTGACCAAAACTCAGTCCAAGGCAGCGAGACGCTTCCCACTGACCTTTGGGCAAGGCGCGAATACTGCCGTGCCAGATATCCACCAAAAATGCGCTGGTGTAGAAGGTTAATGCCAGCGAAGCGGCGGTCCAGGGCGCTACGTCAATGCCAAACAGTCCAACGCCAAAGAAGGCCAGAAACAGCTGCATTAACAACGGCGTGCCTTGAAACAGTTCGGTGTAGCAGCGAATCAGGCGCGTCAGCCAGGGACGCTTTAACAACCGCAGAAACAGCAGCGGTAAGGTCACCAGCGTGCCGCCGAAAAAGGCCACCAGCGACAGTAAAATCGTCCAGCGCGCCGCCAGCAGCAGGTTGCGCAGGATGTCCCAGTCAGTAAAGGTTGTCATGCGGGCTGCGCTCCAAACCATTTACGCCCCAGCGCCAGCAGCAGCTGTCGCATGGCAATCGACAACGCCAGATAAATCAGCGTGGTCACCAGATAGACTTCAAAACTCAAGAAAGTACGCGACTGAATCAGGTTGGCGGCGAAGGTCAACTCTTCGTATGACACCTGCGACACCACCGATGAACCGAGCATCACAATGATGCATTGGCTGACCAGCGCCGGATAAATACGTTGCAGCGACGGCGGCAGCACCACGCGGATAAAGGTCTGCGTACGGGTCAACCCCAGTACACGGCCCGCTTCCCACTGCCCCTTCGGCGTCACCTGAATGCCGGCGCGGATAATTTCAGTGCTGTATGCGCCAAGGTTAATCAACATCGCCAGCAGCGCTGCTTCGCCCGCCGTCAGTTTCAGACCAAGATTGGGCAAACCAAAGACGATAAAAAACAGCTGTACCACAAATGGCGTATTACGGATCAGCTCGACATAAACGCCCCAGATGCGACTCGCCCAGCTCGGTTTGCCGCTGCGCAGTGCCGCACCAAGAATTCCCAGACTCACCCCACCCACCGTGGCGAGAACCGTTATCTGAATCGTGACCCACAGCCCTGCCAGTAACTCTGGCCAGTGCGGCCAGAGGTCTGCAAAATTGAGTTGCCCAATCATTGCGTTATGCGCCGAGGTTGGCTGGCAGTGGGGCTTTCAGCCACTCTTCTGACAACTTGTTCAGCGTACCGTCTTTGATGCCCTGCTCAATCAACGCATTTACTTTGTCCTTGAGCGCCGGCTCATCTTTCTTCAGACCGATAAAACACGGGGAATCTTTCAGCATGAACTGCGGCACCGGTGCTTTTTCTGCGTTCTGGCGTGCAATCGCAGCCACCACGAGGTTACCGGTTGCGACATACTGCACCTGACCAGAAAGATAGGCCGACAGCGTGGTGTTGTTATCTTCATAACGCTTCACCTGCGCATCCTTTGGTGCAATGTCGCTCAGCACCATGTCTTCCACCGCACCGCGCGTGACGCCGATGGATTTACCGCTTAACGCGGCCGCATCTTTCAAGGTTTCGCCTTTCGGGCCAAACACGCCAAGGAAGAACGGTGCATAGGCGCGAGTGAAATCGATCACCTTTTCACGCTCAGCGTTTTTGCCCATGCTAGAAATCACCAGATCCACTTTATCGGTTTGCAGATACGGCACGCGGTTGGCACTGGAAACAGGGACCAGCTGCAACTTCAGTTTCATCTGTTTGGCCAGGTACTTGGCCATGTCGATGTCATAGCCTTGCGGCTGTAAATCCGTGCCGACTGAACCAAACGGCGGAAAATCCTGTGGCACGGCGACACGAATAACACCACGTTTTTGAATATCCTGCAGTTGGTCGGCCATCGCACTACCAACCTGTGCCATCAGCAATGCTGCGCCTGCGACTGCCAGTAAAACTTTTTTCATTATGCACCCCGGTGAGTTTTCGTGAAACAAAAGATTCTTGATTAATTGATTTGCAACTAATGTGCCAACCGAAGTGCCAAGGCATTAACGCGAGGGAAAATAGATAACCGCAGAGGTTTAGGAGATAAAACGGGCCAGATGCCCGTTAACAGTGGTGATCAAAAAAAGTGCAAAGCACCAAAATGGTGCCCACTATCGGTGTTCTAACTCATCAAGATGCTGATAGAGATCGGCGATTTGGTGAATACGCTGACGCCCTTGCGTCAACATTTCATGCAGCAGCGCGTTGGCCAGCAGATTGATCAGACTCATCGCGGAAGCATAGCTATCAAAGGCGGAGACGCTGTCCAGCGGTGCACATAACTGCCACTGCGCCAGAGTGATAATCCCCTGCGCCTGCGGCTCACACAGCGCCAGTACTGGGATGTTGCTCTGCTGCAACTGCTGCATGAGTGGGCGGATAATACGAGGGCGCCGACGGAAGGCCATCACCACCACCATATCTTCCGGAGTGATATCCACCAGCTCTTCCCCCAGCGTCTGACCGGGCTGTGGCAGCACGTAGACTTGTGGGCGCGCTTGCATCAGCTGCTGACGTAAGTGCAGCGCCACGGGATAAGCGTTACGCATACCAATGATAAAGACCCGTTTAGCACTACCCAACGCCTGTATGACTTCACCAAAGTGTTGTGGATCAATGCTATTCACCCACTGTGTCAGATTCGCCATCTCCTGCTTGTAATGGCGTGACAACAAGGTATTGCCTTGAACTGCGTCGCGATTGTCCGTGAGCGGCATACCGCTCTGGCGCAGCACGCGCAGCTCATCACGCATATCTTTGTATTTTTCATAGCCCAGACGCTTAAACAGGCGGCTCACCGTCGCTTTTGAAACCCCGCTCAGCCTTGCCAGCTCTGCGCTGTTATAGCTGATCAGATCATCAAAATGGTCAAACACAAAGTCGGCAATGCGCTGCTCTTGCGGCGACAGTTGCGGGTAATGACTGCGTAGTCGTTCATCAAGCTGTTTCATCATCGGTCCTGTAACTTTCGTTTCATCACAAGCTAGCACAAATCGATCCAGATTGATGCCGGACCAAAATTGGAACGGCTCTTGCTTGAGTCCTTGCACGGATTTGTAGCGACACAATTTATTGCGCGATGAATCGCACCGCTACAAAAGAATTAATAATGAAGAGTTCACTATGATACAGAGCAACATGGCCCCGCTGGGCATGGCCGTCACCCCACATCATCTCGCCAGTGAGAGCGCACTGGCCGTGCTACGAGAAGGCGGTAATGCCATTGAAGCCATGGTAGCGGCCGCGGCCACTATCGCGGTGGTCTATCCACACATGAACGGGTTGGGTGGAGATGGCTTCTGGCTGGTGGTACCGCCACAAGGTGACCCTGTCGCTATCGACGCCAGCGGCGCAGCCGGCTCACTGGCGCACCTTGATTTCTATCATGGTGAAAGTCACATTCCGCATCGCGGCCCCAAGGCGGCGTTGACCGTGGCAGGGACAGTGAGCGGCTGGCAGGAGGCGCTAACCCTGGCTGAAGAACTTGGCTCAGCCCCCTTGCCGTTAGCTCGTTTACTGCGTGACGCCATTCGCTATGCTGCCGATGGTATTCCTGTTACTGCATCGCAGGCTGCGGCCACTGCAGCAAAGCAACATGAGTTGCTCGATCAACCCGGCTTCGCTGCGACCTTCTTGCCAGACGGCACCGTGCCTGTCGCGGGGAGCCGCTTTACCCAGCCAGCCCTCGCCAATACGCTCAGTGTGCTGAGTGAACAAGGATTAGAGAGCTTCTATCGTGGCGAGTTGGCGCATCATCTGGCGCGAGAAATGAGCGCGCTGGGTATGCCCGTGACGCTGGAAGATCTACAGAAACAGCAAGCGCGCCGCTGCACACCCTTGCACCTGGCACACAGTGAAGGTGACATCTGGAATATGACGCCTCCCACACAAGGGCTGGTGTCACTGGCGATCCTCGGCATCACCGACCGGCTAAATATGGCGGAAGCGGATGAAGCGCAAACGGTACACCGCATCGTCGAAGCCACTAAAAAAGCCTTCGCACTGCGCGACAAGCACATCACCGATCCACGCCACATCGACTTCAATGTGCAGGATCTGCTGAATGCACCACATCTTTCTGCCCTCGCGGCACAGGTAAATGACCAACAGGCTGCGCCATGGGGCACCGGGCGCGGCCCTGGCGATACCGTATGGATGGGCGTGATGGACAGCAGCGGGCTGGCCGTTTCGTTTATTCAGAGCATCTATCACGAATTTGGTAGCGGTGTGGTGCTGCCGGGCACCGGCATCACGTGGCAAAACCGGGGAGCTGCATTTAGCTTGCAGCCGGGCCATCTTCTGGCGCTGGAGCCGGGCAAACAACCGTTCCATACCCTTAATCCTGCCGCCGCTCGCCTGAAAGATGGCCGCACCATGGTGTATGGCTCGATGGGCGGTGATGGCCAGCCACAAACTCAGGCCGCCATTTTTACCCGACATGTTATTCAGGGGCAACCGCTACAGCAGGCCGTTAGCGCACCGCGCTGGTTGCTAGGACGTACGTGGGGCCAATCCTCGGATTCACTCAAACTGGAATCTCGCTTCGCGCCTCAAACCATAGAGCAGCTGCGCCAACTCGGACATGAAGTGGAGTTGCTGCCCGATTACAGCGAAGTGGTTGGCCATGCTGGCGCCATCATCAGACACAACAACGGCATGCTGGAAGGCGCGTTCGACCCGCGTAGCAACGGCAGCGCTGCCGGTTTCTAATGGAGGTTTCAGTGAAGACACAACTTGATTGGGCCGCGTATATCGCCCAGATGGAGCAGATTTTGGCGCTGGAACTGGATGATGCACGCCGTGCCGAATTGCTGACTCAGTTCAACCGTATTGCTGCCATGGCTGAGCCACTGATGTCATTGCCCCTCGATGACAGGCTGGAAGTCGCGGGGGTATTTCATCCATGAAACTGGCCTCGCTTTCGATCAAAGCCTTAAACCAGGCGATCAGCCAGGGTGATATTTTGGCGCGTGATGTGGCAGAGCAAACGCTGAATGCCATTGAGCGGCATAACCCTGCACTCAACGCCTGGACTGAAGTCACAGGCCAGCGCATGCTGCGTGAGGCAGAACAGGTTGATTTAAAAAGACAACGTGGTGAGCACCAGCCAGTGTTGGCAGGCATACCGTATGCGGTGAAAAACCTGTTTGATGTGGCCGGACACAGTACCCTGGCCGGTGCCAGTTTGTTTAGCGAGCGTGCTGCTGCACGTGAAGATGCGTGGGCGGTCAGTCAACTGCGTCAGTCTGGCGCCCTGCTCTCTGGCATGCTCAATATGGATGCTTACGCTTATGGTTTTACCACTGAAAATACTCATTACGGTGCGACACGTAATCCTCGTGATTTGAGCCGAGTCGCAGGGGGATCGTCGGGCGGTTCGGCTGCCGCCGTCGCGGCGGGGCTGGTACATTTCTCGCTCGGCACGGATACCAACGGTTCAATCCGTGTTCCCGCTTCGCTGTGTGGTATCTATGGGCTGAAACCGACCTTTGGCCGTTTGTCGCGCAGCGGCAGTCATCCCTTTGTCGCCAGTCTCGATCATATCGGTCCCTTCGCCCGTACAGTAGAGGATTTGAGTCTGGTTTATGACGCACTGCAAGGTCGTGATGCCCAAGATGCCTTTCAGTCCGCACAACCCTTGGCCACCGTCAGTGATGAATTATCCCAAGGCGCAGAAGGCATTCGCAGTGCAGTGCTGGGCGGCTTCTTCTCAACATGGTGCAGCGATGAAGCACGCTCAGCCGTCGCGACAGTGGCAAAAGCGCTGAATGCCCAAGAAGAAGTCACCTTACCCAATGCGGAAATGGCCCGATCAGCAGCCTTCATCCTGACCGCAGCAGAAGGTGGGAATCACTATTTGCCTGCACTGCGCAACATGCCGGGGCAGTTTGAACCTAACTCACGCGAGCGCCTGCTGGCAGGAGCCATGTTACCCTCAGCCTGGTATGTGCAGGCACAGCGCTTCCGTCGTCACTTCCAGCAGCAAGTGTTGCCGCTATTTGAACAATTTGATGTGCTGATTGCACCTGCCACGCCGTGCACCGCAACCACCATCGGGCAAGAGACGATGCATATCAACGGTCAGGATTTGCCGACTCGTGCCAGCATGGGCATGCTCACTCAACCGATTTCTTTCCTGGGTTTGCCGGTGTGCACCGTTCCCCTGCAAACGGCCAGTGGATTGCCGATAGGCCTGCAATTGATCGCGGCACCCTTCAAAGAACATTTGGCGTTGCGCGCTGCCTGGGCATTGCAGCAGCAGGGAATCACACTGCCGCAAACCACGTTAATGGATGCTTAAAATGACACCTGAACATATTGACCGTCCCGCTGTACTGGCTGAAGTCACCACGGCGTTTTACCGCTACGAAGAAGCGCTGGTGAGCAACAATGTTGATGTGCTGGATGAGCTGTTCTGGCATGACGATCGCACCGTGCGCTTGGGTGCGGGCGAGAATCTGTATGGCATTGATGAGATCCGTGCGTTTCGCTCGGCCCGGCCATCGAAAGGGTTGGATCGAACGCTGCGCAATACGGTGATCACCACCTTTGGTGATGATTATGCCGTGTGCAGTACCGAGTTCACCCGCGAAGGCGTGGAGAAAATAGGTCGCCAGCAGCAAACCTGGGTGAGATTACCCTGTGGTTGGCGCATTGTGGCCGCACAGGTGAGTTTAATGTCGTAGCCGAGCGATTTGCGCGCGTGACTGCTGCTTTCTGACTGCGGTCTGATGCGCAATAGGTGAGGTGAACCCCAAAAGTTGGACACCATTCCATAGGTTGCGCCGCTACCCTGTGCGAACATTCAAGTTCGCCACTGGCCATTAACACCATCCGGTAGCGGCGCGATTTATCGCGCGATGTTAAACAGCAGGTGCGGGATGCGTTTCCATCCAGTGCTCAGCTATCTGCTGGCGCGTACAGATCCACACGTTGTCATGCTGCTGAATATGATCGAGGAAGCGCTGTAAGGCGCGGAATTTTCCTGGGCGCCCGAGCAAACGACAGTGCATACCAATCGACATCATCTTCGGCGCGGTGTCGCCCTCTTCATACAACACGTCGAAGGTATCGCGCAGATAGACAAAGAACTGCTCAGCGGTATTGAAGCCCTGCGGTGAGGCAAAACGCATGTCATTACATTCCAGCGTGTAGGGAATGATCAAATGCGGCTTCACCGTCCCATCCTGACAGGTCACCTGCGTCCAGAAAGGCAAATCATCACCGTAGTAATCGCTGTCATAACTAAAGCCGCCCTGCTCTACCACCAGACGGCGAGTATTCGGACTATCTCGGCCGGTGTACCAGCCGGTGGGTGCTTTACCAAAAAGATCGCGCAGCACATCGACCGCCTGCTGCATATGTTGGCGTTCGGTTTTCGCATCCATCGATTGATAATGGATCCAACGCCAGCCGTGGCTGACGACATCGTATTCGGCGGTTTTAATCGCCTCGACGATCTCGGGATGACGAGCCAGCGCCATCGCGACACCAAATACCGTTAACGGCAATCCACGCTTCTGAAATTCATTATGAATGCGCCAAAAACCGGCACGTGAACCGTACTCATACAGTGAATCCATCGACATATGGCGATCGGCATAACTGGCTGCGCCAATGATGTCGGAAAGGAATTGCTCCGAACCGGCGTCGCCATGCAGCACGTTATTTTCCGCGCCCTCTTCGTAATTAAGGACAAACTGCACCGCCACTTTGGCTTTACCCGGCCACTGTGCATGTGGGGGGTGATTCGCATAACCAATAAGATCACGCGGATAGTTTTTGTTGAAGCTGTACTCTTTCTTTTCAGATACATCACTCATTCTGCAAATTCCTTAGTCAGTCCTCAACCAGCCCTTAGTTTAGGTGCTGAAATGCGCCGCTGAGCGGTTTTTCAATCGGATAATCTAGATCGCCATGTTTGCTGGTGCCAAAGCCCAGCGCCACCAGCGACTCCACCATTTTGACTGCCGCACTAACACCATCAATCACCGGCATGCCCAGCTCTTTGGTGAGTTCCTGGGCCAGTGAAGCCATTCCCCCACAGCCCAGTACAATCGCGCCGCTGCCATCTTCTCGTTTCGCCTCAATACAGCGCTGGCGCACTTTTTCTTGCGCCACGCCGCTGCCATCTTCCAGAGCCAATACCGGTAAATCGATGGCATGCAGCGCGGCGCAGTGATGGGTAAATCCATATTGCTGCAATAAATGGCGAGCGATCACCAAGGTACGCGGCAACGTGGTGACAATGGAGAATCGCGTGGCCACCAAGGTCGCAGTATGCATCGCCGCTTCAGCAATGCCGATCACCGGGCCGCTCGCCAGTTCACGCGCTGCCAGCAGCCCCGGGTCGCCAAAACAGGCAATCACATGACCGCTGACGCCCTGTGCTTTGCCACGTTTGACCTGTTCAAGCACGCCCACCGCCGCAATCGCCTCATCAAAGTGGCCTTCAATAGAGGGCACGCCTTGGCTGGGGCATACCGCCAGAATTTCAGTGCCTGGTGCGGCCACGGCACGGGCGGCAGCGCCGATGGTTTCCGTCATCGCCACGCTGGTATTAGGGTTAATTACCTGAATCAACGTCATGATGCGGCTCCTTTATGACCGGAAAATAACCGGGAGAAATCTGGCAGCGTTTCGCCACTGCGCTCGAAGTGCAGGCTGGTCACGATGTGTTCAAAGTGATGCTGCAAAGCATGAGTGAGTGCAGGGAGATCTTTTTGCCGCAGCAACGCCACCAGACGATCATGATGATCACAACGGCAACCGCGTTGCCACGGCGCACCGTAGGCCGCAATCACCAACGACGAGCGTTGCGTCAGTCGTGTCACCATATCGGTCAGCACTTGATTGCCAGAAATCGCCTGCAACTGAATATGAAAAGCGGCAGATAAACGAATGGCGGCAGCCCCATCGTGTTGTTCATGAGCCTGCTGCTCCTCATCTATTAAGGTACTCAGCGCAGCAAGATGCGGTGGCTGGAGATGAGTGAGAACGCCAGGCAAGTTAGCGCACTCCAACAAACTGCGCGTGGCAAAGATATCGCGTGCCTCCTCCACGCCCGGCGTCGCCACTTGTGCACCACGTCTGGGCGACAGCGTGATCATTTGCACCGCAGCGAGGCGTTGCAACACTTTCCGAATGCCGGTTCGGCTGACGCCAAATACCTCTGACAATGCCTCTTCCGGCAATTTGCTGCCCGGCGGTAGCTGATGTTCGACAATGGCGTTTAGCAACGCTTGATAGATGGGTTCGTCGCGATCATTCAGATCGGCAGCCGTTTTCTGGCCTGTTTCGCTCTTCATTACCTGCTCCGGCAAGTGACTGTGCATGGCACATCGTATACGTGAAATTAATTTTTTGTATACAAGAAATCAATTTTGGCCTGGATCCTGCAACACCGTTTCACGCAGTGATTATTTTTCCCATGTCGTTAGAGGAGCAGGTTTCATGCCAAATCATTCTGAAGTGACCTCCGGGGTGGCCTCTGGAGCCAACGCCCACTATAGTCCGCGCTTGTGCAACGAGGATCTGGCCCCGACACGTGACCAAAACTGGTCCTGGTACAACATTTTTTCTTTCTGGATGTCCGATGTGCACAGCATGGGCGGCTATGTGGTGGCTGCCAGCTTCTTTACTCTAGGATTGGCGAGTTGGCAGGTGCTGTTGTGCTTGCTGGTGGGGATTTGCATAGTGCAGCTGTGCGCCAATCTGGTGGCGAAACCTAGCCAGATGGCCGGCGTACCCTATGCGGTTATCTCACGTCAGGCATTTGGCGTGTTTGGCGCCAACATTCCCGCGGTGATTCGCGGATTAATTGCCTTCGCCTGGTACGGTATTCAAACCTATCTGGCTGCCAACGCACTGATGCTGGTGCTACTGAAGTTCTTCCCTTCTTTAAGCAGCATGACCCAAAGCAGCTGGTTAGGCTTATCGCAGCTTGGCTGGTGCTGTTTCGGGGTGATGTGGTTGCTGCAGGCCATGGTGTTCTGGCATGGCATGAGCGCCATTAAACGCTTTATCGATGTGGCCGGTCCGGCAGTCTATGTGGTGATGGTGGCGCTGGCGGGTTGGATTGTATACAAAACCGGCTTTGACGGTATCTCTTTCACGTTGGCCAGCAAGCAACTGAGCACCGGTGAACAAACCTGGCAGATGATCACCGCAACCGCATTAGTGGTGTCTTATTTTTCTGGGCCGCTTCTCAACTTTGGTGACTTCTCCCGCTACGGTAAAAACATGGGTGAGATTCGTCGCGGCAACCGCTGGGGCCTGCCGTTTAACTTCCTGCTGTTCTCTATTGTTACCGTGGTAATCGTTTCCGGTACGCAGTCACTGTTTGGCAGAATGATCACTGATCCGATTGAAACAGTGAGTATGGTCGGTAACGATGTCGCGGTGGCGATTGGCCTGCTGACGATGATCATCGCCACCATCGGTATCAATATCGTCGCAAACTTTGTCTCCCCGGCCTTTGACTTCTCTAACTGCTCGCCACAGAAAATCAGTTTCCGTACCGGTGGCATGATCGCGGCAGTGGGTTCGGTGCTGCTGACGCCGTGGAACCTGTTTCAGTCTCCGGAATTGATTCATTACACCCTGGATGTGCTGGGTGCCTTTATCGGGCCGCTATTTGGCATTTTGGTGGCTGACTTCTACCTGATTAAACGCAGCAAAGTCTATGTCGATGATCTGTTTGATGACACGCCGAAAGGACGTTATTGGTATCGCGGAGGTTTCAATCCTAAAGCGATTGCCGCCCTGCTGCCGTCGGTGGGGATTGGTTTGGTGATCAGCTTTATTCCATCGCTGCATGCCGTTGCCAATTTTAGCTGGTTTATCGGTGTGGCTTTGGGTGCAGGCTGTTATCGCTGGTTGGCGCGCGCCGACCTTGAGGGCTCTGTTGCAGCCTATCCTGGGAAAGTGGCGGTACAGAAAGATTAATGAGTTGGCCGCTATTAATGGCGTAATATCGCTCACTTAAGCCAATGTGTGCGTATTTAACCCGGTACGCATGAATGCGTACCCTACAAAAACCGCAGCGAAAAATGTAGGGTCACTCAAGCATTTATGCTGGGACTGGAAAAGCAAAAAGCCGATGCATTTCTGCATCGGCTTCTTTAATGATTGGCGGAACGGACGGGGCTCGAACCCGCGACCCCCTGCGTGACAGGCAGGTATTCTAACCAACTGAACTACCGCTCCGCGCTTTGTTCCCCGTCGAGAACGAGGCGAATATTAATGGCAGCCTCACCCTCCGTCAACGCTTTTTCTAGGGGAATGATTCGTTTGCCGTTTTTTTCATCTCACTGCCGCTTTTACACGCAAAATCAGCTGTATCAGGCTCGCCACAGGCAACTGCCACCCTTTTTCAGCACTAAGTCCAGACGGCTTTCATGTGCCATCATTTCTTCGTCGCTGGCGTTGACTACGCGTAACCCTGAACTCGGACGCGCAATACGCTGAATATTATCGCCACCCGATTGGCCGCTATGCTCACTATCCAGTGAAAAGGCCAGCGATGTCTGACCACCCGTCATCATCAGGAAGACTTCCGACAGAATCTCGGCATCGAGCAAAGCGCCGTGTAGCGTACGTTTGCTGTTATCAATTTCGTAGCGGTTGCATAGTGCATCTAAGCTGTTGCGCTTGCCCGGATACATCTTGCGCGCCATCGCCAGGCTATCGGTGATCTGACAGAACGTATCGGTTTTGCCTATACCCCGCTTCAACATGCCGAACTCGTAGTCCATAAAGCCGATATCGAACGAGGCGTTGTGGATCACCAGTTCCGCACCGCGGATATACTCAAGGAATTCATCAGCGATGTCAGCGAACATCGGTTTATCGGCGAGGAATTCATCCGCAATACCGTGAACGCCAAACGCTTCCGGATCCACCAGACGATCGGGCTTGAGGTACATATGGAAATTATTGCCGGTCAGGCGACGGTTAATCACCTCAACGGCACCGATTTCAATGATGCGATGTCCTTCATAGTGCACACCGATCATATTCATGCCGGTGGTTTCTGTATCGAGGACGATCTGGCGGTTATTTGCAGTGCTCATAGGACTCGTTTTATGTCAGACTTGGCGTTTTGTCAGAAGGAAGTCTACCAGAGATGCGCAAACAGGTAGAAATATTCACCGATGGATCCTGCCTCGGTAATCCCGGCCCTGGCGGCTACGGCGCCATTTTACGTTATGGTGCACATGAAAAAGAGTTCAGCACCGGTTATCGCCTCACCACCAATAATCGCATGGAAATGATGGCAGCAATTGTCGCACTTGAGGCGTTGACTCAGCCCTGTTCCGTGGTGCTCAGCACCGATAGCCAATATGTGCGTCAGGGCATTACGACCTGGATTCATAACTGGAAAAAACGTGGCTGGAAAACTGCTGATAAAAAACCGGTGAAAAATGTCGATCTGTGGAAGCGGCTGGATCTGGCATTAAGCACGCACGAGATCCAGTGGGAGTGGGTAAAGGGTCACGCCGGCCACCCGGAAAACGAACGCTGTGACGAACTGGCGCGCAGTGCCGCCGGTAACCCAACGATGGATGATATCGGTTATCAGGTCGAATCCTGATCCTTCACTTCGCGAAACTGGCGTGTAGCGTTAACCGTTTGTCGCAGTTGCGCTTTGCTTGGGCTCTTCTTCATTTTGGTGGGCGTTAAAGGGAAGGTTCTTTTACGTGCCACCACAATGTTGAGGCACCCCAGCGCCGGCAGATGCGCACTGATGACCTTTCCTCCTTGTCGATGCCATGGCACTACCTGAAAACGAGTGCGGTACACCACTTCATAATTCAGCAAACTGAGCCAATCAAGCAATCTCGTCTGGCTGAACATACGCCCACTCCATGGCGCTCGCTTGTACAAGCCGGGAATACCTTTACTGATCCCCAACAGGCTAAACGGATTAAAGCCGCTGATAATCATCCATCCGTCATCAATCAATACACGATCCACCTCCCGCAACACGCGGTGCGGATCCTGACTCCATGCCAGGGTATGTGCCAATAAACAGGCATCGATAGATTTCGCTTCAAAGGGTAATTGCGTCGTGTTGGCAATCACCTGTAGGTCATCGCCCTCAATGCCCACATTCACTTGATGCGATATGGCACACTGACGGGTATTGATTTCTGCGCTAAGGCTGCCAAGTTTAAGCATATGAAAGCCATAAAGCTTTCCAAGGTATGGCTGTAACTGCTGAGTGAGCGCATCACGAAAATAGTCTCCCCATGGCATGTCGCGCCAAGAGCGCGGCGCAGTGAGAATCTGGCGTGTTTTAGCTGGCTTCATGCTCTACCATCATCCTTATTCTACGACCTGAGAGGTGTTTATGAATCTTACCAGCATTCCCGCATTGCAGGATAACTACATCTGGACACTGACTGACGATGATAAAAATTGTTTGATTGTCGATCCCGGTGAAGCCCAACCAGTACTGGATAAAATCAGGGTTAACCACTGGAAACCCGTTGCTATTTTGCTCACCCATCATCATCACGATCACGTTGGTGGGGTCGCAGAATTGCTGCAGCACTACCCTGATATCGACGTTTTCGGCCCAGCAGAAACCCAGGAAAAAGGGGCAAAACGCATTATCGCTGAAGGGGATAAATTTACGCTGCTTGGGCTAAATTTCCGTGTCATCGCAACACCCGGACACACTTTAGGACATATCTCATATTTCAGTTCACCTTATCTTTTCTGCGGCGATACGATGTTTTCAGGTGGCTGTGGACGTCTCTTTGAGGGCACCGCAGAGCAAATGTTCAATTCATTTCAAAAGCTTAACCAGCTCCCTGCGGACACCCTGATTTGCTGTGCACATGAGTACACTTTATCCAATATGAAGTTTGCTGCGGCTATTCTGCCCCATGACCCGAAAATTTTGGCAAGGTATCAGCAAATTAAGGACTTACGTGCAGAAAATCACATTACTTTGCCCACAAAATTGGCGTTAGAGAGGGAAATAAATTTATTTCTCCGTACGCAAGATGCTGATTTACAAAAGGCTTTAGGGACTAATGTAGCATCGTCGCCGTTATGGCAAACATTTGCCGATCTACGCGAGAAGAAAGACCGTTATTGATATTTCTGGTTGTGTTGTGTGGACCCCTAACGTATAGTTGCTCGTCTTTTAAGCGAACTATTGACACACACATGAAGGCTAAAGCGATCTTACTCGCCTCAGTCTTGCTGGTAGGATGTCAGGCATCAAGGAATGACGCCAATATCCCCGTACAGCATGCACAGAGCCTGTCTTCAGCTGGTCAAGGTGAAAATGGAAAGTACGGAGATCGATTGTTGTCGCCGCGATGGCAGGATGATGGAACAAGCCTCGCAGAAGATACTGATCTCTGGAATCACATTAGTGACGAGTTGAAGATGGGGATTCCGGAAAACCCCCGGATCCGCGAACAAAAAACAAAGTACTTAAGAAATAAGAGCTATCTCCACGATGTAACATTACGGGCAGAGCCGTACATGTACTGGATAGTCGAGCAGATACAGAAACGTAAAATGCCGATGGAACTGGTACTGCTACCCATAGTGGAGAGCGCTTTTGACCCACATGCAACATCTTCTGCGAATGCCGCTGGCATCTGGCAGATTGTTGCACAAACGGGCAAAAACTATGGTTTGAAACAAAACCAATGGTACGACGGGCGCCGCGATGTGGTGGCCTCGACCAAAGTTGCGCTGGATATGATGCAGCGTCTGAACGGTATGTTTGACGGTGACTGGTTATTAACAGTCGCTGCCTATAACAGCGGTGAAGGACGTGTGCTGAAAGCGATGAAACAGAATAAGGCGCGCGGCAAGCCGACTGACTTCTGGCATTTATCGTTACCACGCGAAACCACGGTCTACGTACCTAAGATGTTGGCCTTGAGTGAAATTCTCAAGAACAACAAGCAGTACGGTATCAAGTTGCCTACCCCGAACGAAAGCCGTGCTTTAGCACGCGTGGAAGTGGGACAGCAAATTGAACTGACGCAGGCCGCAGATATGGCGGGTATGTCGCTCAACAAGTTGAAGAGCTTCAATGCCGGTTATAAAAACGGAACCACTGCGCCAAATGGACCGCACTACATTATGGTGCCAAAGTCCAACGTTGCTAAGCTACGCAATTCACTGGCTTCCGGTGATATTGCTTCCGTGCAGCCTACTGAAATGGCGAAAGCCAGTGCAGCAGGAGATAATTACACGGTACGTAAAGGCGACACCTTGTCAGCAATTGCTAACAAGCTTGGCGTAAGCGTCAGTGCACTGAAACAGCAGAACAACCTGCGCAGTGCTTCAGTACGCATCGGTCAGAAGTTGACCGTTGGCGGCAAAGCAACGCAGCTGGCTGATAACGGCAACAGCATCACCTACCGTGTACGTAAGGGTGATTCTTTTGCCAGTATTGCAAAACGTCATGGTGTGAACACACAAGACGTTATGCGCTGGAACAGTGACGCTAAAGACATCCAGCCGGGCGATAAGCTCACGCTGTTTGTGAAGAATAGCGCAACACCTGATACTTAATGCTCCGAAAAGGCTGACTTTTGTCAGCCTTTTTCATTTTCTATCCTCTTTCCTCTTCTTCCTGCTCTATTCCTTACGGCTTTAATCCCGATTAAAAACCCTTGCGCGTGATATTGCTCAAATAACCACCTGACAATTCTTGTATGGTAGACCACGCCCGACAAGGTTAACAAAAGACGCAATTTAGGTAGCTTAAATGTTACAAAAACTTGCGTATTGCGCCGCTGGAATGTTGTGCCAACGCGGCTTGTAACCATCAGTTGGAAAAGGGTTGATGATGAGTGATAGCTTGAATGAGCAGCTGAGTGCTGACGAAAAAAATTCAACACCACAGCAGAATACAGCGACGAAAAAATCGAGTTGGCTGCCGCGTGCCCACCCTCTTTCCTGGGCGATGCTGGTCATTACGACACTGGCAATATTAATGAACTCCATCGATCGCATCATCCTTCCTACCCTGCTGCCAGCCATTATGAAGGATTTCAATTTAAGTGAAGTCCAGGCAGGCTGGATAAACTCATTGAGCTTCTTTGGAACCCTCTCCGGCGCCGTTCTTTTCGGTCTGCTCTCTGATTACATGGGGAGCGGCTACCGTCGGTGCTACAGCTGGTGTCTTGCGGTTTTGGTGGAAATCATCTCAGGCGTGGCGACCGCATTCTGTAAGACGCTGGGTGCCTTCCAGGCGCTTCGCATATTCATGGGTATGGGAACGGGCGGCTCAGAACCCATTAATGTCGCGTTGCTAGGAGAATGGTGGCAGAAAGAGAACCGAGGGTTTGCGATTGGCGTTCATCACACCGGCTTCCCACTTGGGCAGTTCCTCGGCCCCGTACTGATTGCTGCCATCCTGATGTTCGGTGACTGGCGTCATGCTTTTCTTTTCATTCCTCTCATTGGGCTGGTGATTGTGGTGCTACAGCTCATTATCGGCACCAAAAAGAACCATCAACGCGTGTTCAATTGGATCGATGAAAATAAGTTAACTCGGCCTATCGAAGCTAAACCGCAAAAATCGAGCCTGAAAAATTCATTTAGCTGCTTAAAAAATCGCAACTGCCTGATGGCAATTGCTTTGGTATTTGGTTTTATCTGGGCAGAAATGGGCATTGCTAACTTCTTAACACTGCAGCTCACACGCGAAGTAGGGTTGGATCTCTCTACCGCCGCGATTATCTCTGGTGCTTCGGGTATCACAGGTTGGATCGGACAAATTGCCTGGGGAAGCTTCTCCGATAAACGCGGACGCAAAACCTCCCTGACGTTCATTATTGCCGGTTGGATTCTCGCTTGCACACTGTGCATTTTTATCCACTCAGCCACACTGGCTTGGGCAATTTTAATTTTCTGGGGAGTGTTCCGCAATTCACCTTACCCAGTGGCCTATGCGCTGTTGATTGACTCATCACCACATGCTGCAGCTTCGAGTCTCGGCTTGATGATTGGTCTGGCTGTCGGCATCGCGGGTATCTTAGTTGCGCCCGTGAGTGGTTGGATTATTCATACCTGGGGCTTTAGCGTTCACTATCTCGTCATTGTTGGCATGCTGCTGCTTTCATGCATTCCGCTCGCCCTGCTCAAAGAAACCGTAAACGTGAAGAAGTGAGAATCAAATGACCCATTTATGGACGCAACTTCGCAACAGCAAACTGGTTGAACTCAACCACTTGCATCAAATCAGCATGCCAGTGTGGCCAACGCACCCTAAATTTACTGTGGCAGATAACGAAAGCTACCAAGGTGGGGACGGTAACTACAACTGTCAGTTGGTGATGGGGGACCACTGCGGTACCCATGTGGATTCACCCTCACATTTTATTGAAGGGGGTAAAACCATTGAACAAATAGACGTGCGCCAACTCATTGGCCGTGGCCTGTTGCTGGATATGCGCAGTATCGCCCCTCGTAATACATTTGGTGTAGAAGAGATTCAAAGATGGGAACAAGAGTTCGGCCAGATTGAAGCTGATGATATTGTGATTTTTCGTACAGGCTGGCACGAAAAATGGGCGCTTAAACCCGAGCACAGCGCCTTTTTGCAAGACTGGCCCGGACTCTCAGCGGAAGGGGCAACCTATTTGATTCTAAAAGGCGTGCAGGTATTTGGCACTGACGCACTCTCATTAGATGCATTCGCAAACGAGGGTAATCCCGTCCATCTGGAGGTGCTTGGCAATGACAAACTGATTATTGAGAACCTGGCAAATCTGCATTTATTGCCGCCTCGTTTTACCTTTATCGCTTTGCCGCTGCGCATTGCTCACGACTCCGCATCGCCAGTTCGAGCTATTGCGCTCATTGAAGATTAGCGAACAAAGCCGGGTGTAAACTCTACCAGTAGTGGATTGTGGTCGGACGCCCGAGTCACTAACACCGAGGCTTCACTAACGTTCATATCTCGGTAGAAGACAAAATCCAGCGGGCGACCAAAGGCTTTACGTCGGTGGTCGTCCGTGAAGTTGACTTCACGTAAGGCCATCTCTTCGGCAAAACGATAGAGCGCGTTCATACGCTGGCGACTCCAGGCGTTAAAATCCCCGGCCATGATAACAGGCCCGCGATGGTGCTGAATTTGCTCACCAATGGGTCCTAGCTGTTTGCTATAGACATCCACTCCGAGGCTGAAATTTACTGCATGGATATTTACTACCATCAGCATTTCGCCCGTCGGGAGAGGATATGCCGTCACCAACGCTGATTTTGCCAGCCGCAGCAAGGGTTCGCGTTCCCGCAGCGGGCAGCAATAGACTGGATGTGCAGAAGCCAACGTCATGACGCCCGAAGGGTGCTGGGGCAACACAAAGGCTGGAACCTGGTCGGCCGCCAGATAGTTACTCGTGGCAAATTTGACAAGCTCAGGTGTGGTTTGTGCTTCCTGCAGCAGCACCAGATGGGCATCCTTACCAAAACCCTGTAGCACTGACATCCAGTCTGCACGCTGCTGCTTGAAGATATTCCAGACTAAAACCCGCAATGCTGGGTCCGCAGGTAAGGGTGCGCCGGGCGGCAGCGCCTGCCCTAGATGCAACATCGCCCCTGGCGGAAATATCCGCTCAGCAGGCTGCCCCGCTACATAACGCATTGCATAAGTTTTCTTTCGCACTTTCCCGCCTGGCTGATTTACGACTACAACTTCACCTGATAGTTATAGGGATTTTAGTGCGGGGTTTCAATTGATGTTCTTCATTGTCGGAATTTGCTTCACAGCAAATTGAAGCAAAAAGCCCTACTTGTTGGATATCCAACTTTCGGGATTTAGTTCATCTGGCGGTTTTTTGTTGCTCTACTCTGTCGCTAATTCTGCACGCGACTTGTCAAGATGACCGCTCAATCGTACCAGTAATAGTGCGAAAAACACGATTACCGCACCGACCCAAGGCGTTTGAGCCAAACCGTAGTGCTCAACGATATGTCCCCCCACTAATGAGCCCAGCGCGATACCAATGTTAAAAGCCGCAATATTCAGACCTGAAGCCACATCAACTGCACCTGGCGCATAGGAATCTGCTTTTTGCACCACATACACCTGTAGTCCCGGCACGTTAGCAAAAGCAAAAATTCCCATCACCAAAACTGTCACCAACGCCATATAGTGCGAGCTGGCGGTAAACTGAAACAGCAGCAACAATACGGCCAATGCAGCAAAGATCAGCGTTAATGCAGACACGGCGCCATGACGGTCAGCCAATTTGCCGCCCCAAATATTACCGATAGCCACGGAAATACCGTATCCCAGCAAGATGACACTCACAGCGGAAGGCGAGAACCCAGCCAATGACTGCATCATCGGCGCCAGAAAAGTGAAAGCCGTGAATACGCCACCATAGCCCAGCGCCGTGATGGTATATATGAGTAACAGGCGTGGGTTGAGCATCACACGAGCTTGTTGTGCCAGTGTGGTAACAGGAGGTTGCGCAATATTACGCGGTACCAGAATCATACTGCTGAGCAATGCAATGACACCCAACAGCGAAACCGCAAGGAAACTTTCACGCCAGCCAAAGTGCTGACCAATCAAGGTGCCCAGAGGTACACCGGTGACCAGTGCTACGGTTAAGCCACCGAACATGATTGCAATGGCACTCGCCGCTTTTTCTTTACTGACCAAGTTCGTCGCAATCGTCGCCCCCACAGAAAAGAAGACGCCATGTGCCAGCCCCGTGAGCAAACGCGCAATCACCAGCGTCTCATAGTTGGGAGCCAACCAGGCCACCAAATTGCCGGCCGTGAAGAGCACCATGAGACCCATGAGCAACTGCTTACGCGGCAGCTTTCCAGTTAAAGCGGTGAGTACAGGTGCACCGACCGCGACACCCAGTGCATAGATAGAAACCAGCATACCTGCTGAAGGCAGTGTGATGCTGAGTTGTTCTGCGATTGTAGGGATCAGACCCACGATAACAAATTCGGTGGTTCCGATAGCGAAGGCACTGATGGTAAGCGCCCAGAGTGCAAGTGGCATGATTGACTCCCAAGAATGTTTTGATGGGCGTCATTATCGACTCATGCTTTAATGACAAAAAGGTGCAAAGTAAGAATAGACTTTTGCTGTGGAGAGCATAATGAAAGCGTCATCAGATGAGTTAAAAGTCTTTATTGCTGTAGTAGAAAGCGGCAGTTTTAGCCGAGCCGCCGAGCAATTACAGATGGCCAATTCCGCCGTTAGCCGCACAGTGAAAAAGCTTGAGAACAAATTGGGTGTGGCATTGCTTACGCGCACAACGCGGCAACTCGCTTTGACACATGAAGGTGAGCACTACTTCCGACGCGTGCAAAAACTGATGCAGGAGATGTCTACTGCCGAGAATGAGTTGATGGAGCGTCAGCAAGCACCAAAAGGGGTGCTGCGCATTGATGCCGCTACACCGGTCATACTGCATTTGATTCTCCCCATGATTAAACCCTTTCGAGAGCGTTATCCTGACGTTAACCTGTCGCTGATTTCATCTGAGAGTTTTATCAATCTGATCGAACGTAAGGTCGATGTGGCCATTCGCGCAGGTAATCTGATCGACTCAACGTTACGGGCGCGCTTGCTGTTTATTAGCTATCGCAAGCTGGTAGCGACCCCGTCATATTTAGCAAAGTATGGCGTTCCCACTTCCACTGCTGACCTTGCTCACCATGAATGTCTCGGCTTTGTGGAACCATTGCGTTTAAACCGCTGGCCAATTTCAGATAATGGCCGTGATCTTTATGACATTGAGCCGGGAATGTCCTCGAATAGTGGTGAAACTATCAAACAACTGTGCCTTGATGATCAGGGCATCGCTTGCCTGTCTGATTACATGGTCGATAGCGAAATTGCGGATGGAACCTTTATCGAGGTATTGGCAGATCAGCGCGTGCCCGTGGAAATGCCTTTTAATGCGGTTTACTACAGCGATCTTGGTGTCAGTCAGCGCGTACGCGCATTTATCGATTTTCTCAGTGAATGGGTTAATCATCAGCCCTGGCGAATGCAGGGCTGATGGTTTTGTGACTTAATCCCAGTTTGGCGCCAATCCTTCTGGGCTAACTAAACGCTGCTGGCGATCCAAGGCCGCGATTTGCACCATATCTCCTGCATCAAGCTTAACGCGAGCAGCCTCCATATTACTGGCCAGGTTTTCACGCTTGGTTGATGAAGGAATGACGGCATATCCTGACTGCATCGCCCAACTCAGAACAACTTGTGCAGGCGTTGCCTGATGCTTTTGTGCAATAGCCTGAATCGTGCCATCCTTCAGTGCCTCACCGTAAGCTAGCGTCATATAAGAGGTGATATGCATCCCCTGCTGTTTTGCAAACTCGACGACCTCACGGTTCTGTAGGAAAGGATGCAGCTCAATCTGGTTCGTAGCGATATTTTCAATACCCACCGCTTCAATCGCCTCTTTCATCAGAGCAATCGGGAAGTTTGATATCCCAATTTGTCGTGTCAGACCCATCTCTTTAGCGGCCATCAATGCCTGCATGCTCTCTTTCACTGAGACTGCAGCACCAGGAGATGGCCAGTGAATCAAAGTAAGATCGACATAGTCAGTACGTAGTTTTGACAGGCTTTGCTGCAAGCTCGGTATCAGTTTTTCAGCTGAGAGGTTTTCGATCCAAATCTTAGTGGTAATAAAAAGTTGATCACGCGCTACGCCACTTTCAGCGATAGCTTGGCCAACAGCAGCCTCATTTTCATAGACTTGAGCGGTGTCAATGGCACGGTAACCCAGTTCCAGTGCTGTCTTTACGGAATGAATTACAACATCGTCTTGCAGGCGGAAAGTACCTAAACCAAAGGCAGGGATTGTCATGTTTTCCTCATCGTTTTGTGGATTATTTCGATGGGAAGCATTGTGGCAGCATTATTATTGCTGAAAAATCCGTTTATAAGCAGAAGAATATTGCGAATAAATCAACAATTCAGCTTGAATTTTAGACATGAAAAAGCCCTGACTTATTAAGTCAGGGCTTATCAATTAA
>NZ_MLFR01000030.1 GCF_002095475.1 Pantoea rwandensis | reverse complement strand
GAAAGCCTGGCGCCAGGCCCTGTTTATCTTCTTGCCCATGGCGGCCATCTTCTCGATTCTGCTGATGGTGCTGACAGCAAACTGGCTGCGCCGACGCATTTCATGGGCGGATGAGATCCGCCGCGCCATGCGCAATCGCCAATTTTCAGTAAATTATCAGCCGGTATACAGCACTGAAATCCAGCGTTGCAAGGGTGCCGAAGCCCTGCTGCGCTGGCAGTTGCCGAATGGTGAGATGATTCGCCCTGACATCTTTATTAGTCATGCTGAATCCGAAGGCATGATTGTGCCGTTAACGCAGCATTTGCTGGAACTGATGGCGGAAGACATCCAGAGTTGGCAAGTAGAGCCGGGATTCCATATTGGCTTGAATGTCGCAGCAGACCATCTACAACATGCCGATTTCGTGCAGGATATTCAGCGCTTTGCCCGTCGCATCAAAGACAAGCAGATGATAGTCACACTGGAACTCACCGAACGCAGTCTGATCGATGATGGCGAGCTGGTGGCGCGCAAACTGCGTTATCTCCAATCTCATGGTATGAAAGTGGCGATTGATGACTTCGGCACAGGCCACTGTTCTCTCTCTTACCTGCTGACCTTCCCGCTGGATTATCTGAAAATCGATCGTGGGTTTATTAATGCGATTGAAGGTCTGGAGGTGGAGACACCCGTACTGGACGCCATTATCAACCTGTGCCACAAACTTGAGCTGGATGTGCTCGGTGAAGGCGTGGAGACCTCGTTACAATTCGCCTATCTGCAGCAACGTGGCGTGCGGCTGATTCAGGGCTATTATTATGCCCGTCCGATGGATAATGACCGGCTCCGGGCCTGGCTCAATGAGCAAGGGCGCCAGCCGCTTCTCGTTGAGGAACACCATGAGTCTGAATTGCATCATTCTTGATGATTACCAGAACGTTGCCTTATCGCTAGCCGACTGGGCAACGCTCGAACCCACTGTTCATACCTCCGCACTCACCCAACATTATGACGATCAGGACGAACTGGTCGATCACATCGCCCATGCTGATATCCTGGTGGTGATGCGTGAACGCACGCCATTAACGGCTGAATTGATTGGGCGATTGCCAAATCTGAAGCTGATCGTGACCTCCGGAATGCGGAATGCGTCGATTGATCTTCACGCCTGCGCCGAGCGCTACATTGCCGTGTGCGGCACCGCCAGCAGTAGCGCGGCCCCGATGGAACTGAGTTGGGGTTTACTGATTGGCCTCGCCCGCCATATCGGGGTAGAGAATCAGGCGCTACGCAGCAACGGGCCGTGGCAGCAGACGCTGGGGATCGGTTTACACGGCAAAACGCTCGGTTTACTCGGATTGGGAAAAATCGGTGGAGAGATGGCAAAGGTGGCACAGGCGTTTGGTATGCGCGTGTGTGCATGGAGCCAGAATTTGACGGAGGCTCGTGCCGCCGAATGTGGCGCTGAGCGTATGCCATCGCTCGCGGCACTGATGGCTGAAAGTGACTTTGTCTCCGTACACCTGGTGCTCAGCGAACGCTCGCGTCATTTGATCGATACACAGGCGCTCGCACAGATGAAACCCGGAGCACTGCTGATTAACACCTCACGCGCTGCGATTGTCGATCAGCAAGCGATGATAACCGCACTGCAATCGGGCCAGCTTGCGGGGGCAGGTTTGGATGTGTTTGAACATGAGCCGTTGGCGGCTGATCATCCGCTGCGTCTGCTGCCCAACGTGCTGGCGACACCGCATCTTGGCTATGTAGCGGATAGCAACTACCACACTTATTTTACGCAAGCAGTGGAAGACATTCAGGGATGGGTGACGGGCGCGCCATTGCGGTCTTTACTCTGAACGACGGCGTTTTTCGGCAATACGCAGCGCCACCTCAAGGCTGTCTTCGGCCATATTGGCAGGCTGGCGTTGTGCATTGAGGCGTTGGTTAATACGTTCCAGCGTCGGCGTTAATTGCCCCACCAATTGTTGATACTCTTCAAGCTGCGTGATGGGTTGATTACGCGCAATGCTGGTTTGCGTCAGGCTTTGCAGCTGACGAAAACTCTCTGCTGCCTGGCTGGTCAGTAATCCCGCTTGCCGCCAGGTTCTCAGGCGTTTCAGCAGCTCATCAGGCTGCTGAGCCAATAGTGCCAACTGCGCATCAGCGCGTTCACCACAGTCAATCCACCCCACCGGGACCACAGGAGCAGGAGCAGTTCGCCGTGCAGCAGGCGCATAATTGATAAGATTCCTTTCTACACTGTCGATTTGCGACAGCCAGGGATTCTCAAACAATTGGGCGTTTTTTCTCGACATGAACAGTCCACCTGAGCCAGGCGGCAGAGTATTACTGAATGATGAGATGCTGGCAAGTAAAGCTTGCCGCTTCGCTTAATGATAAGTATTCCTTATTTATTTGCGCAACAATCAGATAGGGTAATGAAGCTGCTACTTGTCAGGATATTGGCTTAATCAATCGGCGATGTTCAGTTGATATCGCTGAAAATCATCAAAATTTTCTCCAGACCTTATCAGAAAAAACATCAATTAAGTCATTTGCCACCCTCACACCACCCTACATGCCGAAACGCCCGCATTTCGTGGCCTGACGCGCAATTTCCTGGATTTTATATGCTGCGTTTTCTATGCCATCCAACCAGAGTTTTAGCCAAAAAATAGCCAGTTGCTGGCTGAAATATGACAAATATCACACAAAATCGGTATACTCTGTCGCGGGGCGTAATCATTTCACCCCTAATTATTACCGTAGCAACGCCGGGAAAAATCGTATTTCACGGCTATGCTTAAATTTTCTCAACGCCGTGGACTAGCCGCAAAATGTAGTCTGCAGCGTTGAGGATTTTTCGAATTCCAATACAGGGTTACATCATGAAAATACGTAGGAAGCGTGTAAAACCTATCGGGCTGGATGACGTCACGATTATCGATGACGCCCGTTTACGAAAAGCTATTACCGCAGCCTCTCTGGGCAACGCGATGGAGTGGTTTGATTTTGGTGTTTATGGCTTTGTGGCATACGCGCTGGGTAAGGTGTTCTTCCCCGATGCATCGCCAAGCGTGCAGATGATTGCTGCACTGGGTACGTTCTCCGTTCCCTTCCTGATCCGCCCACTTGGTGGTTTGTTCTTTGGTATGTTGGGCGACAAATACGGTCGTCAGAAAATTCTCTCCATCACTATTGTCATCATGTCGATCAGTACCTTCTGTATCGGCCTGATTCCTTCTTATGCCTCAATCGGCATCTGGGCCCCCATTCTGCTGCTGCTGGCCAAAATGGCGCAGGGCTTCTCGGTGGGCGGTGAATACACCGGTGCCTCAATCTTCGTTGCCGAATATTCGCCAGACCGTAAGCGCGGCTTTATGGGTAGCTGGCTCGACTTCGGCTCGATCGCCGGCTTTGTACTCGGTGCGGGCGTGGTGGTACTGATTTCTACCGTGATCGGTGAAGCGAAATTCCTGGAATGGGGCTGGCGTCTGCCGTTCTTCCTGGCGCTGCCATTAGGGTTGATTGGTCTCTATCTGCGTCATGCACTGGAAGAAACCCCGGCGTTCCAGCAGCACGTTGAGAAGTTGGAGCAAGGCGATCGTGAAGGTCTGCGTGACGGCCCTAAAGTCTCATTCAAAGAGATCGCCACTAAGCACTGGAAAAGTCTGTTGGCCTGTATCGGTCTGGTGATTGCCACCAACGTGACCTACTACATGTTGCTGACTTATATGCCAAGCTACCTGTCGCATAACTTGCACTACTCGGAAGATCACGGTGTGTTGATCATCATCGCGATTATGATGGGTATGCTGTTTGTCCAGCCAGTAATGGGGATGCTGAGTGACCGCTTCGGTCGTCGCCCGTTTATCATTATCGGCAGTATCGCACTGTTCGTGTTCTCCATTCCGGCCTTCATGCTGGTGAACAGTGGCGTGCTGGGCCTGATTTTTGCCGGTCTGCTTTTGCTGGCGGTGATCCTCAACGCCTTTACCGGTGTGATGGCCTCCTCGCTGCCTGCGATGTTCCCGACGCACATTCGTTACAGTGCGCTGGCGAGTGCGTTTAATATCTCGGTACTGATCGCTGGTTTAACGCCAACCTTCGCTGCATGGCTGGTTGAATCAACCAACAATCTGTATATGCCTGCGTACTACCTGATGGTGGTGGCGGTGATTGGTTTGATCACCGGTATCTACATGAAAGAGACCGCCAACCAGCCACTGCGCGGTGCCACGCCAGCGGCTTCGGATATTGAAGAAGCGCGTGAAATCCTGCAGGAGCATCACGACAATATTGAGCAGAAAATCGAGAATATTGACGAAGAAATCGCCAAGCTAGAGGCGAAACGCAAAAACCTGGTGCAGCAGCACCCGGACATCAACGAGTAATGCTCCCCCACTCCCGCCATCCGGCGGGAGTTTTCATTTCCGCACACAATCCTTCATCCCCGCTGGCGAAAAGCGGTAAACTACTGTCACTTTTTTCATCAGCATAAGTTGTATGAGCATGTCTGAATTCAATCTTATCCAGCGTCCAAGAAGACTGCGTAAAAGCGCTTCAATGCGTGAAATGTTCCAGGAATCCCACCTTAGCCTGAGCGATTTGGCTCTCCCCATCTTCGTTGAAGAGGGAGTGGATGATTACGTTCCCATTAATGCCATGCCAGGTGTGATGCGTATTCCAGAAAAAACGTCTGGCGTATGAAATCGAGCGTATTGCGAAAGCCGGCATTCGTTCCGTGATGACTTTCGGTATTTCCCATCACACCGATGCCACCGGCAGTGATGCGTGGAACGAAAATGGCTTGGTGGCGCGTATGTCGCGCATCTGCAAAGACACCGTGCCGGAAATGATCGTGATGTCTGACACCTGCTTCTGTGAATACACCAGCCACGGCCACTGTGGTGTGCTGTGCGATCATGGCGTGGATAATGACCAGACGCTGATTAACCTCGGCAAACAGGCGGTTGTCGCCGCGCAAGCGGGTGCGGATTTCATCGCACCGTCAGCCGCAATGGATGGCCAGGTGAAAGCGATTCGTCAGGCATTGGATGCGGCCGGATTTACCGATACTGCGATCATGTCTTACTCCACTAAGTTTGCATCCTCGTTTTACGGCCCGTTCCGTGAAGCCGCAGGAACGGCGTTAAAAGGTGACCGTAAAACTTATCAGATGAATCCGATGAACCGTCGTGAAGCGATTCGTGAATCACTGATCGATGAAGCCGAAGGGGCCGACTCACTGATGGTGAAACCCGCGGGTGCTTACCTCGATATTCTGCGTGATATCCGCGAGCGCACTACTCTGCCGCTGGCTGCGTACCAGGTGAGTGGTGAGTATGCGATGATTAAATTTGCCGCACAGGCCGGTGCTATCGACGAACGCAATGTGGTTCTGGAAAGCCTCGGTGCGATCAAACGTGCCGGTGCAGACCTAATTTTCAGCTATTTTGCCCTTGATCTCGCAGAGCAAAAAGTGCTCTGATATCCGTTACGCTTAGCATCGGCTATCGCAACCGTTGCTAAGCGCTTTAAGCCTTTGTGGCACCAAAACACCAGTGTTGTCGTACCCGAATAATTCAAAATAAAGAGTAACGCGATGAAAGCACCTGCACTGCCTGCGGACGAGTCACATCGTCTGGCCCAGTTACGTGCGCTCAACATTCTGCATACCCCTGCAGAAGAGCGTTTTGACCGTCTAACCCGCCTTGCCCGTCGCCTGTTTGGCGTACCGGTGGCGCTCGTCAGCCTGCTGGAAGAGGACCATCAATGGTTCAAATCCATCGCCGGTCAAAGCGGCGCGACCGCACCGCGTAACACCTCGTTCTGCGGCCACGCCATCTTGCAAGATGATGTGATGGTGGTAGAAAACGCCCTCGAAGATGAGCGCTTCCACGACAATCCGCTTGTGAATACCGCCGACCATCCTGTGCGCTTCTACGCCGGTTGCCCGCTGCGCACACCCGCTGGCGCTAAAGTCGGTACGCTTTGTATCGTCGATCATCATGCGCGCGAATTTAATGCTGATGATATGCATACGCTGCGCGATTTGGCAGCCATGGCAGAAGCAGAGCTGGTGGCATTCCAGACCGCGACCTCGGATGAACTGACACAAATCACCAATCGTCGCGGCTTTATGACACTCGGCCAACTCGCGTTGAATGAGTGTCAAGTGAAGCAACTGCCCGCCAGTTTGACTTTCCTCGATCTCGACAAGTTTAAAGTCATCAACGATACGCTGGGTCACCGTGAGGGGGATCGCGCCCTGATGGACTTTGCGGACGCGATGAAGGTGAGCTTCCGCCATGCCGATCTCTTTGCTCGTTTGGGCGGTGACGAGTTTGTGGTGCTGTTTAACGGCCTACAGCAGGGCGATGCCGAGGGCGTCCTGGCGCGCTTTGACCGCCTCCTGCAACAGCAAACGCACGACCTTGAGCGTCGCTATGCGCTGCACTTCTCATCCGGCATTGTGGAGTTCGATCCCGATCACCCGCAATCACTGGAGCAGCTGCTGGAAGGCAGTGATGCGCGCATGTATGAAGTCAAGCACGGTAAGAAACAGCTGGCGCGCTAATCTCGTGGGCGCGCTATGCACGCCCCTTTAGATCTCGTTCATATTCCGACAGGTGCTATGTTCCCCGATCGATCAGCGAGAAGTTGCTGGTGAGAGGGGACGCGCCAGGTCGCGAATCAACATCTGATTAAATTTCTGCGGTTCTTCCATTTGTGGCGCGTGCCCCAAACCTGGGAATTCAATCAGTTGTGCGCCAGGAATCATTTTAGCGACCTGCTTGCCCAGTACGTTGTAATGGCCGAGCTGCGCCTTGATGGCCGGCGGTGCGATATCACTGCCAATCGCGGTGGTGTCAGCCGTGCCAATCATCAACGTCGTCGGGACTTTCAGATCTTTAAACTCGTAATAGACCGGCTGGGTAAAGATCATGTCGTAAATCAATGCGGAGTTCCACGCCACCTTCTTATGGCCCGGTCCGCTGTTCAGGCCCGCCAGCATATCGACCCATTTGTCATACTCGGGCTTCCAGTGCCCAACATAGTAGGTCGTTTGTTCATACTTTTTGATACCCGCCGCATTGAGCTTAAGTTCGCGCTGATACCACTGATCCACTGAGCGCCAGGGCGCGCCTTTCGCTTTCCAGTCTTCAAGACCAATCGGGTTGACCAGTACCAGTTTCTGCGTCTGTTGCGGATACATCAGCGCATAACGCGTAGCCAACATACCGCCAGTGGAGTGACCGACAATCACGGCCTTATCAATACCCAACTGCTGCAATAACTGATGCGTGTTCAACGCGAGTTGCTGGAAGCTATATTGGTAATTGGCCGGTTTGCTGGAGCTGCAGAATCCAATCTGGTCCGGCGCAATCACGCGATAACCCTTTTGGCTCAGCGCGGTGATCGTGTCATCCCACGTCGCACCACAGAAATTCTTGCCATGTAGCAATACCACGGTTTGACCATTGGCTTGCTGAGTGGGTTTGACATCCATGTAGCCCATGCTCAACGGCTGTTGCTGGGAGGAAAAATCAAAATGCTGCAAGGGATGAGGATACTGAAAACCTTCCAACTGCTCACCATAGACATTGGCTGCCAGCGTGGGGGTAGCCTGGAGCAGCGCCAGTGACGATAAAATAACGGCAATTGACTGTTTTACAGGGAAACGAAAGGCCATGCGAGCTCTCCTGAGCCTGAGCAAAACGATCAGTTTGGCATGTTATTCGCTATGTCGTATTGATGCGCTGTGCCAGTCGCCATTCGATTTCGCACTGTTAAGCCAGGCAAAGGGATGGGAAATTTGAGTTAAAAATAAAGTGCGGTATTAGGCGGAATATTCAACATCAGTACAACATAAAAGGATTATTTTTCACGATAAGCAAGACCGTTCTTGATGACAAATAATAAAAACGGTATTTCCTTATAAAACTTTACGTTAATCGGATGATTGGAAAGATTAATTATCTTACACTGTATCCAGTTAATGGAGGGCCACGACTATGCAGCAAAAATACAACGAAGGGGTTATTGATTCGGTCACAAAATGGATTTTGGAAAACCTGGATCAGCGTTTAAGCATTGATGATATCGCCATAAAATCTGGTTATTCAAAATGGTATTTACAGAAATTATTCGCCCGCTATCATAATGAAACGCTGGCTCGTTATATCCGTAAAAAGAAACTGGTTTGCTGTGTCAGCGAGCTGAAATACAGCAACGCGCCGATTATCAGTCTGGCCGTAAAATACCATTTTGAAAGCCAGCAATCGTTCACCCGCTCCTTCAAACAGGTCATGGGATGCACGCCGCTCTTTTGCCGTAAGCGTCAACTGAGCGCAGAAACACAGCAGGCATTCCAGCTGAGTGATGACCCTTGCTCAATTTGCCGAAAGCAGGGATTTCATCGCACCGAACATGAAAAAGAAGTTCGTGTGCCTGTGACGCAAAGCGGAAAATACCCCGCACGTATTGCGTGTGAAATGCGTTAATAAAGCAAGGGATTATTTTTCGCATATTTATTACCAAGATAATTAATTCAACACTATCGAGTTTGCATTCGAACACATTATAAACGGGGGGTATACCACCCGTTTATAACAGGAATCATTCACATACAGAAAAAATATCACTACCCACATGCTGACTTGTGCACTCAACGCCTGAGCAATATCGCGATATTCAACACGTCGATATCAGATGCGACCACGAAATGTTTTTCGGTATTGTAACGGCGAGGTATTCAGATGTTTTTTAAAATGTCTTCGTAACATCAAGGGTGAAGAGAATCCGGCCTTTTCCGCAATTAATTCTATGGGTTGATCGGTTTTCTCTAAAAAGCGCTGCGCCAGTGCCAAACGCTGATTCACCAACCAATCGCTGAAACAGCTGCCCGTGGTCTGATTAAAACGGCGCGTGAAACTGCGGCGACTCATCAATGCTTTCTCCGCCAGTTGCTCCAACGTTAGCACCTGTTGCAGATTTTCTGTTGCCCAACTCAATGCCGACATAAAACGATCATTGCCTGCTGAGTGATACACCGGCTGTTCAATATACTGCGCCTGCCCGCCCTGCCGATGCGGCGGAACCACCAGCATACGAGCCACGCTGTTCGCTACGTCTACGCCACACTGCTCACGCACCAGATGCAGGCAGCAATCGATACTTGCCGCCGTACCCGCCGAAGTCACAATCTGCCCTTCATCGATATAGAGCACGTCACGGTCAATCGCCACATCGGGGTAACGTCGCTCAAAATCACTCATCCAGTGCCAATGCGTGGTCGCACGCTGCTGTTGTAGCAAACCGGCTGCGCCCAGCACAAATGCACCCAGACATAAGCCCACCATCTGCGCACCACGCTGTGCAGCTTGCTGCAACGCCCTCACCAAATCCTCTGGTGGTGAAATCGCCGGATCGCTCCAGCTTGGCACCACCACCATATCCGCCTCGGCGAGTTTGGCCAGACCATGTTCGGCAACAATCGAAAAACCGCTGTTAGTTTTCAGTGGTCCGTCATGTGTCGCGCAGATCAACAATTGGTAGAACGGGCTGCCATCTTCGCGCTCCGCCTTCTCAAACACCGCACAGGGCACAGAAAGGTGAAACGGAATGATGTCGTCAAACACGACGATTCCGACCTTAATTGGCGTATCCGCGCGCGCAATCTTTGGCGCAAAGTGAACGTTATTTGTCATCCGTTGTACTCCTTCACGTCCGGCGTCATCGCCATACTTCAATCTATCGGAGGTCATGTCGATCTCTTAAGACTCAGGATGATGCATCATGAAAAACTTTTTTGCTTCAGGAACCTTAGCACTGGCGATGGCGATTTCAGGTACTGCCGTTGCTGATGATCGTAAAGCCGATAACGCGCCAACCATTCGCACCCTAAGCGGCGCAACGGCCACCACACAGCTCACCGCCAAACAGACCGCCGTGCTCGTGATTGATATTCAGAACGAATATTTTCCTGGCGGCAAGATGCCAATCCCAGACGGCATGAAAGCACTGCAAAACAGCAAGCGTATCGTTGAGTTCGCCCACAAAAACGGCATGCCGGTGTTTTTCGTGCAGCATCTTGGTGCCGCAGACGGTCCGCTGTTTGCCAAAGGCAGTCGCTTTGCCGAGTTCCACAAGGATTTGCAGCCGGGCAAAAATGACCGCGTGATCAGCAAAGCCACCCCCAGCTCGTTCGTTGGCACCGACCTGCAACAGCAGCTAGACGCCTTGGGCATTAAACAGCTGATCGTGACCGGCTTGATGACACACATGTGTGTCTCATCAACCGCACGGGATGCCGTGCCGCTCGGTTACTCCGTGATCATACCGGAAGATGCTACCGCAACGCGTGACTTGGCGACCTGGGACAACAAGATCGTCGACCACCAGATACTGCAACAAAGCGCGTTGGCAGGCGTGGCCGATGTCTTCGCTGAAATCAAAACCACCGACGCGGTATTAGCGCTGCCGGTGCACTGATCACTGTACCGCTTTGCCCGGGAGCAATTTCTCTGACATGGCTTGGCGACAGGAGAGGCTCTCCTGTCGCGCCTTTTGCTGCTGCTCTGGCGACAAGTCCTGCCACACCGTTTGCAGATGAGCGGCAAGACCCGACTGGAAATGAATTTTCTGCAATGCGTAATCTGAGTTACTGCCTTCAATAATTTGTTGCATAGCCTGCGGCGAATTGTCGCGCCCGTCGTGCGTCAAGGTGCAGAACATGGCGATGTAATAGCCTTTGTCTTCATCACTGTAGTGCGGCATAAGCCACCAGACGATGGCGCTAATAACAATAATAAGGGGCAGAAGGAACTTGATTTTAAACATGTTGAAATTGACCAACTAAGAAAGAAATATCGCGATTTTCGGCCACCTCAGAGGCGGCCCATGGATTTACAGCGCCTGCGCGCACGCCCAGGCTGAACTCCACGCCCACTGGAAGTTATATCCTCCCAGCCAGCCAGTGACATCCACCACTTCGCCGATAAAGTAGAGGCCGGGCACATCACGCGCTTCCATGGTTTTGGAGGAGAGTTGCGTGGTATCGACACCGCCCATCGTCACTTCGGCAGTACGATAACCTTCGGTGCCATTCGGCTGCACGCGCCACTGATGCAACGTGGTGACCAACTCGGCCTGCTGCTTGCTGTTGAGCTGCTTCAGCGTCACATCCGGGATCTGTTTCAGTTCCTGCAACACTTCCACCAGTCGCTTCGGCAAAATTTTCGCTAGGCTGTTTTTCAGGCTCAGGTTGGGATGCGCGTCGCGCTGTACGTTGATGAAATCATCCAGCGAGGTTTCAGGAGACAGGTTAATCGTGACAAATTCACCCGGTTGCCAGTAGCTGGAGATTTGCAATACCGCCGGGCCCGACAAGCCGCGATGAGTAAACAACATCGCTTCTTTAAATAGCGTGCCATCCTGCGCGGTAATGGTGGTGGGCAATGCCACGCCTGACAACGTGTTCAACTGCTCCAGCAGCGGTTTATGCAGTGTGAAAGGCACCAACGCCGCACGCGTTGGGAACACTTTCAAACCAAACTGCTCGGCCACTTTGTAGCCAAATGGCGTTGCCCCCAGGCCTGGCATCGACAATCCACCGCTGGCGATCACCAGCTTCTCTGCCTGTACCTCTGAACCATTCAGTTGCAGCGTATAGCCATTTTCATCACGCGTCACACTCAGCACTTCACTGCGCAGCCGCAGCGTAACTTGGCCGCTCTCGCACTCCTTCAAGAGGAGATCAACAATCTGCTGCGCCGAGTCATCGCAGAACAGTTGGCCAAGCGTTTTCTCGTGATACGCAATCTTGTGACGATTCACCAGATCGATAAAATCCCACTGGGTGTAACGCGCCAGCGCCGATTTACTGAAGTGCGGGTTGTGCGAGAGATAGGCTGCTGGTTCGGTATACATATTGGTGAAATTGCAGCGCCCGCCGCCGGACATCAGGATTTTACGTCCCGCCTTCTTGCCATTATCCAGCAACAGCACACGACGACCCAACTGCCCTGCCTGCGCCGCACAGAACATGCCGGCAGCGCCTGCACCTATTACGATAACGTCAAACTTGTCCACAGCGTTTTATCCACTCAATTGAAAGGCGGTGATTGTAGAGATCTGCGGCATTCCGCGCCAGCGTCAAAAAAAAGCAGTAAATATGTCATATTGTAACTTGCTTATTTTTCAGTCTTTTTGTCTTCCCAAGCCGTTCAAATGACAAATTTAAGACAAAAAAGGACTATATTTTCCTTTCACATCATGCGGGTTGTCGCAGATAATGCGCCGCGTTCATGTCCTCCAAAAAATGGCGTAACGTTTATGCTACATCTGTTCGCTGGTCTTGACCTCAGTACCGGCCTGTTTTTGGTTATAGCTCTGCTGTTTGTATTGTTCTATGAGGCAATCAACGGTTTCCATGACACTGCTAACGCAGTCGCCACTGTTATCTATACCCGTGCGATGCGGGCGCAATTGGCGGTTGTGATGGCGGGTGTTTTCAACTTCTTAGGCGTTTTGCTAGGCGGCTTGAGCGTGGCTTATGCCATCGTGCATATGCTGCCAACCGATTTACTGCTGAATGTGGGTTCCGCGCACGGCCTCGCCATGGTGTTCTCCATGCTGCTGGCGGCGATTATCTGGAACCTCGGCACCTGGTATCTGGGTTTGCCGGCTTCCAGCTCTCACACCCTGATTGGCGCCATTATCGGCATTGGTCTCACCAATGCGCTGATGACCGGCACCTCGGTGGTTGATGCCCTCAATCTGCCGAAAGTGATCAATATTTTCCTTTCTCTGATTCTGTCACCGATTGTTGGTCTGGTGATTGCGGGTGCGCTGATCTTTATCCTGCGCCGTTACTGGAGCAACACGCCTAAGCGCGCGCGTATCCATATGACGCCCGCTGACCGTGAAAAGATCGATGGTAAGAAAAAGCCGCCGTTCTGGACGCGCACGGCGCTGATTGTTTCCGCGATTGGCGTGAGTTACTCCCACGGTGCGAACGATGGTCAGAAAGGCATTGGCCTGATTATGCTCGTGCTGATCGGTGTGGCACCTGCCGGTTTCGTGGTCAACATGAATGCCTCGGGTTATGACATCACGCGGACTCGCGATGCCGTTAATCATCTGGAACAGTATTACCAGCAGCACAGCGATTCACTCACGCATATCATCCAGATGGCTCCGCCTGCGGTGCCTTCACCGGAAGAAGCCGTGGGCGGCCCGCATGAGTTCCATTGCGACAGCAGCCGCGCGCTGCAGGCGATTGACCGTGCGCAAGTGTTACTGGCTAATCTGAACAGCTATGACCAACTGACCGTTGATCAACGCAGCCAGATGCGCCGCCTCTTGATGTGCGTCTCGGACACGGCCGATAAAGCCGCGAAACTGCCAGAGACCACACCAGACGATAAGCGCTTCCTCAACAAGCTGAAAGGCGACCTGCTGGGCACCGTTGAGTACGCACCGATCTGGATCATCATGGCCGTGGCATTAGCACTGGGCATCGGCACCATGATTGGCTGGCGCCGTGTGGCGACCACTATCGGTGAGAAAATCGGTAAAAAAGGCATGACCTACGCACAGGGCATGTCGGCACAGGTGACCGCGGCGGTATCAATCGGTATCGCCAGCTACACCGGCATGCCGGTTTCAACCACGCATATCCTGTCATCGTCCGTTGCCGGTACCATGCTGGTGGATGGCGGTGGCTTGCAGAGCCGCACCATTAAAAACATTGCCCTGGCATGGGTGTTCACCCTGCCGGTGTGTATTGTGCTGTCAGGTTCGCTCTACTGGATCGCGCTGAAAATTATCTAAGCCGTCATCGGCAAACAAGAGGGCGACTGTTTAACACAGGTCGCCCTTTTTTATTGCTGCTGATTAATGCCAGATCGCCAAGCCAACCAGGCTCACCACCACCACAAAACAGAGCCCGCTGGTCAGAACAAACTGCCTGCGCACGCGTTCGCAGCGGCGAATAAATTCGTCGTCGTGATGGTCGCGATAGCGTTTATCCCAAATATAACGCACCAGCCGCACCTGCTTGCTCGGCTGACCATGAGACGTGAAGAAACCCGCCCCATCCACATATTGATATAGCAGCGGATCGCATCCGCGCAGCACAGCCAGTAGCGAGCGCAAAGAAGAGAAATAGCGCGCCATATTCACCAGACAAACCACACACAGAGCCCAAAAAAGCGCGATAGTCTGATCATGTTCCCCTCCCAGCTGGAGCCGCAATGACGTCGAATGCAGCGGGGAAATGCTGTAGACGCCCCACGGGAAATTAACCAGCCACAGATGAATCGAATTGCATTGTTGTTATGCGAACCCGAGCGCGTCACCCAGACGGCGGTGGCACTCATTTTCAGTGTAGGAGATCTGTTCAATTTTTTTCCAGCGATGTTTTCGTTCACCGCGAATGAATATCGCGATAGCGCTTGATCTTCCTCACAAGCGAGCCGCAGATTGCAGCATTTGTTAACAACTCTGGCTATACTCAAAACATAACAACATACGCCTGATGGCATAAATTATGGCTGGCGGCGCTTCATCGCCATTGTGCGCAAAGGACAACGCCTGCCGTGAAGGCAAACAACGGGTTGCCCCCAGAATCTTGAGAAGGAGTTTTATCATGGCCTATAAACACATCCTGATTGCTGTAGACCTTTCCCCGGAAAGCCAGTTGCTGGTTGATAAAGCCGTTTCACTGGCCCGCCCTTACGATGCAAAAATCTCGTTAATCCACGTTGATGTGAATTACTCAGACCTCTATACCGGGCTGATCGACGTCAATCTGGGCGACATGCAGAAACGCATTTCTGAAGAGACGCACACCGCGCTGAAAGAGCTTTCAATCAATGCCGGTTATCCGATCAGTGAAACCCTGAGCGGCAGCGGCGACCTCGGCCAAGTGCTGGTGGATGCGATTAAGAAATATGATGTGGATTTGGTGGTCTGTGGTCACCACCAGGATTTCTGGAGCAAGCTGATGTCATCCGCGCGCCAGCTGATCAACACCGTGCATATCGACATGTTGATTGTGCCGCTGCGTGACGAAGAAGACGAATAAGACCAATAAGACCAATAAGACCAGGGCCAGCTGAGCTGGCCCTGTTTTTTAAACCAACGGCGGATAAATATCAAAGCGATGGCTTTTGGTCACCACCGCCGATTGGGTGGCGATACCCGCTAACGGCGGTGCGTAATCCGGACGTTTCACCACGATGCGTTTCTTCGCCAGGCGGCGCGCCGGCTCCAGCAGCGCATCGGCATCCTCATCAGCCCCGACCAGCGACTGAAATACCCGCATCTCCTTCTTCACCATCGCGCTCTTTTGGCGATGGGGATACATCGGATCGAGATACACCACATCCGGTGCAGGCGTGATATCACTCAACGCCTGTTGGCTCACCACGTGCAGTAGCGTCAGCCGTTCACGCAGCCAACCGCCAATCTCCGCATCTTCATAGCCACGACGTAAACCATCATCCAGCAAAGCCGCGACCACAGGATGACGCTCCAGCATACGCACACGACAACCCAGCGCGGCGAGCACAAAAGCATCGCGCCCCAAGCCCGCCGTTGCATCAATCACATCCGGCAGATAACCGCCTTTGATGCCCACCGCTTTCGCTACGGCTTCACCGCGACCGCCGCCAAACTTACGGCGATGGGCCATGGCACCAGAAACGAAGTCCACAAAGATGCCGCCTAATTTCGGCTCATCTAATTTGCGCAATTCCAGATGCTCTGAGGTGAGCACCAGTGCCATCACGGACTGGTCGTCTTGCTGCAAGCCCCAGCGCTGCGCCAGATGTAATAAGGCGCCGTCTCCGGCGCCTGTTTCATCGATTAAACCGATTTTCACAAGCAGGCTTATCCCTGAATTCCGTAGTGTTCCAGCATCGCATCCAGCTGCGGTTCACGGCCACGGAAGCGTTTGAACAGCTCCATTGGCTCTTCGGAACCGCCACGCGTCAAGATGTTGTCGAGGAACGACTGTCCGGTTTCACGGTTGAAAATGCCTTCTTCTTCAAAGCGTGAGTAAGCATCCGCCGCCAGCACATCCGCCCACAGGTAGCTGTAGTAACCTGCGGCATAACCGCCAGCGAAGACGTGGCTGAACGCATGCGGGAAGCGGCCCCACTCAGGGCTTGGCACCACGGCAACCTGCTTTTTCACTTCACGCAGGGTTTCCAGGATCTGCGCGCCTTTTTCTGGATTGAACTCGGTATGCATACGGAAATCGAACAGGCCGAACTCCAGCTGACGCAGGATAAACAGCGCCGCCTGATAGTTTTTCGCTGCCAGCATTTTATCCAGCAGATCTTTCGGCAGCGGTTCGCCGGTTTCATAGTGGCCGGAAATAAACGCCAACGCTTCCGGCTCCCAGCACCAGTTTTCCATAAACTGGCTTGGCAGCTCGACGGCATCCCATGGCACACCGCTGATGCCCGATACGCCCGGCGCTTCGATGCGCGTCAGCATATGGTGCAAGCCGTGACCAAACTCATGGAACAGCGTAGTGACTTCATCGTGGGTGAACAGCGCGGGTTTACCTTGCACTGGACGGTTGAAGTTACAGGTGAGGTACGCGACCGGCTTCTGCAGGCTGCCATCGGCTTTACGCATCTGGCCGACGCAATCATCCATCCACGCCCCGCCACGCTTGTGCTCACGCGCGTAGAGATCGAGATAGAAGCTGCCACGCAGCTCGCCGCTTTCATCAAACAGGTCGAAGAAGCGCACGTCCTGATGGTAAACATCGACGTCTTTACGCTCTTTCGCGGTGATGCCGTAAATGCGTTTCACCACTTCGAACAGACCGCTAACCGCACGCTCTTCCGGGAAGTAAGGACGCAGTTGCTCATCGCTGATGGTGTAGAGATGCTGTTTTTGCTTCTCGCCGTAATAGGTGAGGTCCCATGGATTCATCTCGTCAACGCCATACTCTTTTTTGGCGAAGGCGCGCAGCTGGGCTAACTCTTTCTCACCCTGTGGGCGAGCGCGTTTGGCGAGGCCGGTTAGGAAGTCGATCACCTGGGCCGGGTTTTCCGCCATTTTAGTCGCCAGTGATTTATGCGCGAAGGAGTCAAAGCCCAGCAGCTGTGCCAGTTCGTGACGCAATGCCAGCTCTTCGGCCATGATCGGTCCATTATCCCATTTACCGGCGTTTGGACCCTGCTCAGAAGCGCGCGTTGAATAGGCGCGGTACATCTCTTCACGCAGTGTCGCGTTGTCGCAGTAGGTCATCACCGGCAGGTAGCTTGGAATATCCAGCGTCAGCAACCAGCCGTCTTGCTCTTTGGCTTCTGCCTGTGCTTTGGCTGCTGCCAGGGCGCTTTCCGGCATGCCCGCCAGATCCGCTTCGTCAGTGATCAGCTTGCTCCAGCCCATGGTGGCATCGAGCACGTTATTACTGTAGGTCGAACCGAGTTCAGACAGGCGAGCCGCGATTTCGCCGTAGCGCTTCTGTTTCTCTTTATCGAGACCGATACCGGAGAGTTCAAAATCACGCAGTGCGTTATCCACCGCTTTCTTCTGCGCGAGGTCCAGTGCGGCATAGTTGTCGCCCTGCTTCAGATCGCGATAAGCCTGATACAGGCCTTCGTGCTGGCCAACCCAGGTGCTGTATTCTGACAATAGCGGCAGCGTCTGCTCATAGGCTTCACGCAGTTCCGGGCTGTTTTTGACGGAATTCAGATGGCTGACCGGTGAGAAAATGCGGCTTAAGTGATCATCGACTTCGGCCAGCGGCTGCACCAGATTATCCCAAGAGTAAGGCGCACCCTGCGCCACAACGCGTTCCACTTCGGCACGACAGTTGTTCAGCGCTTCAGTCACAGCGGGAACCACATGCTCAGGTTTGATAGCGGAAAAAGGCGGGAGCGAATAAGGGGTGAGTAACGGATTGGTCATAAGCGCAGTCCTTTCATCATAGTGTTCGGGCGCGAGGTTTCGCGCGACGCAATCTTTCTAACATGCGGTCAGAGAGCAGGAAATTCAATGCCATTAAGGATGGACCGCAGAAGAAAAAAGCGCGAGAGCCAAAACGTCAGCAATTTTTACGCAGCACGGCTATAATCGCGCCACACACGATGTATTTATCTCCTTTGATCCAACCGCGGACCCCTCTTTTTTATGCTGAGTTATCGCCACAGTTTTCATGCCGGCAACCATGCCGACGTGCTCAAACATACCGTTGAAAGCCTGATCCTCACCGCCCTGATGGAGAAGGAAAAACCGTTCCTCTATCTGGATACGCATGCCGGTGCCGGTCGTTACCAGCTGAGCGGTGAGCACGCCGAGCGTACCGGTGAATATCTGGAAGGCATCGGCCGCATCTGGCAGCAGCCGGACGTACCAGAGCTGCTGAAACCGTATCTCTCTGCGGTGCGCAACCTCAACCCTCATGGCACGTTGCGCTACTATCCGGGCTCGCCATTGATCGCGCGCTTTTTGCTGCGTGAAGAGGATAAACTGGAGCTGACCGAACTGCACTCCAGCGATTATCCGCTGCTGCGTAATGAGTTCAGCAAAGATGACCGCGCCCGTGTTGCACGAGGTGACGGCTATCAGCAACTTAAAGCTAAATTGCCACCGCTAAGCCGTCGCGGTTTGATTCTGATCGATCCGCCGTATGAAATGAAAAGCGATTATCAGGATGTGGTGAAAGGCATTCAGGAAGGTCACAAGCGCTTCGCCACTGGCGTATTCGCACTGTGGTATCCGGTGGTAATGCGTCAGCAAATCAAACATATGGTGAAAGATTTGCAGGCAACCAATATCCGCAACATCCTGCAGATCGAACTGGCGGTGCGTCCAGACAGCGATCAGCGCGGTATGACCGCCTCTGGCATGATCGTGATTAACCCACCGTGGAAACTGAAAGCGCAGATGGAAGAGCTACTGCCGTGGCTGCACCAGAAGCTGGTACCAGCTGGCACCGGTCACTACAGCGTGACGCAAATCGTTCCAGAATAACGTGCTTGTCGGGTGCGGCTCTTGAGCCGCCCTTTGCCGTTACCCTTCTAAGGACACTCTTTATGTGGATCATTCTGGCTGGCGCACTGACTGTGCTGTCGCCTGCCAAACGTCTCGCCGTACTCCTGCTGTTACTGGCGACGATCATGGGCCTGTTTCAGGATGTACTGAACTGGCCCGCCATTACCATCATGGGCGTGATTGCTCTGCTGGCATGGGTGCGAGTGGAAAATCCCACTAACCGCGTCGTGCTGCTCATCTGCGAAGCCCTGTTAGTGCTGATTGCGGCTGGCTTGTTCCTGCACCTGGTGCCTGGCTTTAACAACCCGCGTCAGATTGATGAGCTGCAGGTGGGCCCCAACAGTGTGCCGTTCAGTTTCTCCTACAACTTCGATAAAGCGCTGATTCCGTTTGTGCTGCTGGCCGCGTTACCTACGCTGTTCCGCACGCAGAAGTTTCCCGCGCCGCACAAGATTCTGTGGCTGCTGTTGCTGGCGGCGATTCCACTACTGCTGTACGTCGCCGTGCTGCTGGGTGGACTGGCGATTGAGCCCCACTGGCCGGACTGGCTTGGCAGCTTTATGCTGGCAAACCTGTTCTTTGTCTCACTGGCAGAAGAAGCGTTCTTTCGCGGTTATGTGCAACAGCGCCTGCGCCAGAAAATCGGCGGCGTGGCGGCGCTGTTGATTACGTCAGTGCTGTTTGGACTGGCGCATTTCCCTGGCGGGATGATGCTGGTTGTCTTCGCGACCCTGGCCGGGTTGATTTACGGCCTGGCGTGGCACTGGAGCGGACGCGTATGGGTCGCCACCGTCGTCCACTTCCTGTTCAACATGACGCACCTGCTGTTCTTCACCTATCCGGCGTTACAGCACTAAATCTCGAATACCGCAAAATCACGTGCCAGCTCGGTCGCTGCAAACACCGACTGGCACTCCGCCAGCAATCTCTCCCGGTCACTCGATACATAGCGCGAACTGAAGTGCGTGGCGATCATACGCTTCGCCCCCGCCTGCTTTGCCACTTCGGCCGCCTGAATCGTGGTGGAATGGCCGCGCCCATTGGCTTTCTCTGCCATCGCCGCTTCCATAGTGGTTTCATGCACCATCACATCCACATTCGCTGCTAGCTCAAGCGCCACTTCTGTCGGGCCGGTATCGCCGAATATGGCGATCACTTTGCCTTTAGTCGCCGGGCCGAGATACTCCGCGCCGTCAATCTCGCGCCCGTCCTCTAGCCGGATGCGTTTACCCTCTTTCAAATCCTGATACCACGGCCCGCGCGGCACCCCTTCCGCTTTCAGGCGTGGCGCATCGAGAAAGCCCGGTTTGTCATGCTGTTCGATGCGATAACCATAGCACTCCACCACATGATTCATCGGATAGGCCGTGACGCGAAATTCACCATCATCCAGCACTTCGCCCGCTTCAATCTCAACGATTTCCAGCGGGAAGCTGGTGTAAGACCCGCTCAAACTCAGCGCCGTCTCAACAAACTGCTTGATGCCTTTCGGCCCGTAAACCGTCATGGGCTCCAGCAATCCCGCCATTGATCGGCTGGTGAGCAAACCCGGCAGGCCAAAGATGTGGTCACCGTGCAGATGGGTAATAAAGATTTTTTCCAGTTTGCTGGGTTTGAGCGCTGAGCGCATAAACTGATGCTGAGTGGCTTCGCCGCAGTCGAACAGCCAGGTGTCGCCACGTTTCGACAGTGTCAGCGCAATCGCCGTGACGTTGCGTTGCAAACTCGGCGCACCCGCGCCGGTGCCAAGAAAAGTCAGGTGCATAATGTCTTCCATGTTAGCGGAACGTAGATTTAACCCTATCATAATCATAGGCTGAACCTTTGCGCCGCTTGCGCAAGCAGCGTTACACTCTATGCCAATTTTCTTCCAACAGATGGACATTCCGGATGACCCGACATTTTGATTACCTCGCCATCGGCGGCGGCAGCGGCGGTATCGCCTCGATTAACCGTGCCGCGATGCATGGCCAGAAGTGCGCGCTGATCGAAGCGAAAGAATTGGGCGGCACCTGTGTCAACGTTGGCTGCGTGCCAAAAAAAAGTGATGTGGCATGCCGCGCAGATTGCGGAAGCCATCCACCTGTATGGCCCCGATTACGGTTTCGATACCACCGTGAACAATTTTGACTGGTCAGTGCTGGTGAAAAACCGCAGCGCTTACATCGACCGTATTCATACCTCGTACGATAACGTGCTGGGTAAAAATAACGTTGAAGTGATCAAAGGCTTCGCACGCTTTATTGATGCCAACACCGTGGAAGTAAACGGCGAAACCATTACTGCCGATCACATCCTAATCGCTACCGGTGGCCGTCCAAGCCATCCAAAAGTGCCAGGCGCGGAATACGGTATCGACTCTGACGGTTTCTTTGAACTGGATGCGCTGCCGAAGCGTGTTGCGGTAGTGGGCGCAGGGTATATCGCGGTGGAACTGGCCGGTGTGGTCAACGCACTGGGTGCCGAAACGCATCTGTTTGTGCGTAAGCATGCGCCGCTACGCAGCTTCGATCCGTTGATTGTCGATACGCTGGTGGAAGTGATGCAGGCCGAAGGCCCAACGCTGCATACCGAGTCGATCCCGAAAGCGGTGATCAAAAATGCAGACGGCAGCCTGACGCTGCAACTGGAAAGCGGTCATGAGCAAACCGTCGATTGCCTGGTGTGGGCGATTGGCCGCGAGCCAGCCACCGACAATCTCAACCTCTCCGTGACCGGCGTGGCGCTGAACGAAAAAGGCTATATCAACGTTGATAAGTTCCAGAACACCAACGTGAAAGGCATTTATGCGGTAGGCGATAACACCGGTGCGGTGGAACTGACGCCGGTTGCAGTTGCCGCAGGCCGTCGTCTTTCAGAGCGCTTGTTCAACAACAAGCCGGATGAGCATCTGGATTACAGCAATGTGCCAACCGTGGTGTTCACCCATCCACCGATTGGTACCGTCGGCCTGACTGAGCCGCAGGCGCGCGAGCAGTACGGTGACGACCAGGTGAAAGTGTATAAATCATCGTTCACCGCGATGTACACCGCCGTCACCCAACATCGCCAGCCGTGCCGCATGAAGCTGGTGTGCGTGGGTGCAGAAGAGAAGATTGTCGGCATTCACGGTATCGGCAACGGTATGGATGAGATGCTGCAAGGCTTCGCGGTGGCACTGAAGATGGGCGCGACCAAGAAAGACTTCGACAACACCGTGGCGATTCACCCAACGGCGGCCGAAGAGTTTGTTACGATGCGTTAATATCGGCAGAAGTTAGCTGTTCGAATGAGGTTTTAAAACCTCATTTTTTGAGCATCTAGCAGTCTGCCCTCGTAATAAAAAATTATCAGCAAGTGCGGCAATGATATCGGTTAATCGACCACTGCTGCTTTTTCAAGCTTTCCCGTGCTATCGAAACCCAATGCAACTCGAAACTTCCCCTTTTGCGAGAGAATGTTCCTCTGGCTATGAATCATTTTCATCAGGCTGATGGTGAAATTTTCCTCAGTTAATCGGGATTGCTCTACTGAATTTGTTAAAATACTCCTTAATCGATAACGGCGATGTTCTAACAACTCGTCGCTATTGAATTTAGATACTTTTAAGAGTGTGTCCCATTGACGCGAGATAACCTCACCAATAGCAGAAATTGACTCTTGCCATTGCTTAGTCTCAACATCAAATACTGTAAACTTCTTCCCCATAGGATCAACGCAAGCGTTTAGCCAGCTAATTAACGCGCTTATCTTAAGGAGCAACTTTCTTCTAATAATTAACGGATTCAACTCTTCAATTTTATTCTTAAGCTCCTGATAAGAGTTTCCGGTTCCAAAATAATCATTATCTTTTATATTACCAATTTCCTTTTGCAATGTTTTTAGATCATTAGCCAATAGCGCTTTCCATTTATGGGCGTCTGCAATTGTAGACTCAATCATATTACTAATTTCCTGTGGGATTTTATCATTAAATTCCCCATCAGACATGCGCTTAATTAACTTTTCAAAATAACTGATGCGCCCTTCTATATCAGCAAGACGTTCATTATCCATTTTTTCATGAAGCTGAGAGATTGATTTTTTAATACCATCTAATTCTGTATTAATTTCAGACAAATGAGATTGAGCTACCACGAAGCTTACGAGCTGAAACGCTCCAGACGCCAATTGTTTAAGCTTTCCGCCTTCAATGACACGTGCTTTGCCTGCGATCTGGCCAGCTTTGTCCCCTACCGAATGCACAACATCAGCTAGCGTCTCCCCTGACCGAGTTGTCATCATTCTCATAGTGCCCTCATTCAATCCCTTTTGAATATTAGGCATAAAGACTAATTCAACCGTACGACTCGAGGTATTGATGAATCCCTTACAAGTCTCAGCAGCGATATTAGCTAGTTTTTTAAGTTCTTCTGGGGAAGTGATCTCAATAATGGATTCGTCAGGAAAATATGCACATGCCCTAGCAGTAATGACTGAATCTCCACTCTCATCTATCCATGTAACATCAGAACCGATCAATTCATTTACATTGCTATTCACACAACCTCCTGATCTTCAGATCACATTAAAAAAGAATTAACCCACAACTTAGCCTTGCCGTGTTCAAGCTTGACAAAGTTTTATGCTAAGTTATCGGCCGTAAAAGTAAGAACATTAATGAAGAAGCTTTCACTCTATGCAAGGCTGCCGGCTAAAATTATATAATATGATTACAAATCAATGGATTACATACATCACCTTTCACCTTCTACAAGATAAAATTTAATTTATTCACTACTCAAGTCCACACTGCCGGGATACTATTTATTTCTTTGCTGGCGCCCTTCGCGCTGGCTTTTCTGGCGGGTAAGGGGAGAGCGTAAGCACAATGTTGACGTACGGTGAGCAATGGATTTGGCGTAGGGAGGCGGCATGAATATCATCAGCATTATTATGTCTGCGGGCAAAGCCTCGGTAGATGTCGCGTTGTACACGCTTATTCCAATTATGGTGGTGATGTTATTCATCATGAAATATCTGGAAGTGAAAGGCGTACTGGATTTTGTGGTCCGTCATTCCACACCGTTATTAAAACCTCTAGGTATTACCGGACTGGCGTTATTTGCCCTGATTCAGCTTAACTTTGTCAGTTTTGCTGCGCCGTTAGCAGCATTAGCCATTATGGAAAAGCGCGGCACCTCCGATCGTCATATGGCGGCCACGTTGGCAATGCTGTTTGCCATGGGGCAAGCCAACGCCTTCTATCCGTTGATTCCCGCAGGACTGAACTGGACTGCGGCACTGCTGATCTCAATTTGTGGCGGTGTGTTGGCGGCGGCAGCAACCTACCACTTTTTTGGCCGCAAACTTTCTGATGCGGCGCTGCTCAATGAAGATGAAGCCGTTACGAATAATGAAAGCAAGATGGGGCTGATTGCCATCATCAACAGTGCGGGTGCGGATGCGATTCGCCTGGCGCTGGGCTCACTGCCGATGCTGATTCTGTCTCTCTCAGTGGTCGGCATTTTGAAGGAATCCGGTGGCATTGAGATGCTCACCCGGCTGGTTTCACCGTTGCTGGATAGGCTCAACATCTCCGAAGTCTACATTCTGCCTGCTGACCAAATGCCTGGCGGGCGGGACTGCGTACTACGGCGTGGTGGCGGGGTTGGTGGAGAAAGGACTCTACAGTGCGCACAATATTAATGCCTCGGCGGGCTGGCTGATTCAAACCTTTGACCTGCCAGGTATTGGTATTTTCCTTGGCCTGTCGAGCCGTTTCCCGCGTCTGTTCCGTTTCGCCGTGCCGGGCATTATTCTAGGCATCGCGCTACGCGGTGTGGCGCACGCCCTGATATTTTAATAATCCCTGGCGCTGAAAGGTTTATTCAGCGCCCTATTTAAATAACACTACACTTTCCGTGCGTTATTTAAAATTAACCCTATATATTCCATCGTTATTTTCATCAGTTGCACAGCCTTTAATTATCGTACTATTATCACCAGCATGGCTTTACGCAAGACAATTAATCCAGATGAATTATCCGGTTAATTAATTCCTTAATTACATTGCAGGTAATATTCCTGCACGTCATCTATTGATACGCAGATAGGGTAGATCCATGAGCGGTAAACAAATAACCTGGAATGGCGGATTGCAACCTGAAGCCATCGAGATTCTGTCACAGGACGGCGGCATGATTGTGAGCCCCACCAAAGTGGGTTACATCATCATGACCTCCGATAAAGCCGGGCTGGAGCGCAAGTTCGAAGCCAAGCAACGCAAGCGTAATAAGCCAGGCGTGGTGCTGTGTGGCTCGCTGGAGCAGCTGCGTTCCCTGGCACAGCTGACGCCGGAAATTGACCAGCTTTATCAACAGCATTGGGATCAAGATATCCTGCTGGGCTGTATTTTACCATGGCGCGAAGATGCGCTGGCGCGTATTCCGGCTGACGGCTCTAAAGAGCTGATGATGGATGGACGCCAGACCAGCTGCTTCGTGATTAAATTTGGCCGCCCCGGTGAAAATATTGCGAAAGCGCTGTGGGAAGACCACGGGAAATTCTCCTTTGCCAGCTCCGCCAACCCATCGGGTCAGGGAAACCGTGGTTTGGTTGAAGGTATTGGCGAACGTATTGCCTCACGCGCTGATTTAATTATTGAAGCCAATGACTACGTGAAATCCATTCAGCCTAATGACGAAAATAAAGTGCGCTACGAACAGGGCGTAATGGTGTCGATGGTGGATAGCGAAGGCCGTCTGATCCCGCAGCAAAACGGCGAACGCAAAATCACGCCGTGCCCGGTGCTGATCCGTAAAGGCCTGGATGTCGATAAAATCATGGCGCTGCTGTCAGATATCTTCCCATCATGGGATTACCGCCACGGTGATTACTACTGATGTGCTGAAGCCTGTTTCCTCATAGAGGAGACAGGCTTACCGGATTACCACTCCACGGTGATCTTGCCGAAGTGTCCCGCAGACTGCTGATGTTTAAACGCCGCAGGCAGATCGCTTAACGCGCCATAACTGTCGCTTATCACTGGACGAATACCGGTTTGCTCTAACGCCCGCACAAAGTCCTGCTGCTGACGACGATGCCCGACAATCAGGCCTTGAATACGTGCCTGTTTTGCCATTAACAGCGAGGTTGGGATCACCCCTTCGCGCCCGGTCAGTACGCCAATCAGCGCAATATGACCGCCGACTCGCACTGCTTCAATCGACTGCGCCATGGTGCCCGGCCCACCGAGTTCAATCACCACATCTGCGCCTTTGCCATCCGTCAGCTGTTGAACGGCTTTGCCCCACTCCGGCGTGCTGCGATAGTTGATACCCGCATCGGCTCCCAGCGCTTGCGCCCTTGCTAGCTTCTCATCTGACGATGAGGTGACAATCACTCGCGCGCCCATCGCTTTGGCAATTTGCAGTGCGGTGATCGATACGCCACCGGTGCCTAACGTCACGATCGTATCGCCCGCTTTGATCTGCGCATCCCCTACCAGTGCGCGCCACGCCGTCAGTCCGGAGGTGGTGATGGTTGCCGCTTCGGCATGACGCCAGCCACGCGGGGCGAGCGTAAAGTGATGCGCCGGACGCACCACCACTTCGGCGGCAAAACCGTTTGCGCCATCGCCGGGTGTCTGGGTGAAATTGCCGACCTGAGCAAACGGCAAACCGTCCTGCACTGCGGGAAGAAGCACGACACCACGTGGTCACCGGGTTTAAATTCCGTGACGCCTGCCCCGACCTCTTCAACCACGCCCGCGCCGTCCGCCATCATGATGCGATCCTGCTCGGTGGGGATCGATCCATCTGCCACCAGCAGATCGTGGAAGTTGAGAGAAGTCGCGTGAATCGCCACGCGGATCTCCCCAGCGGCGGGTTTACCCGGATCGGGCAGATCCACCCGTTGTAGATGGTCTAAACCACCGGGCTGTTTCAGGATCATCGCTTGCATGATTGCTGTTCTCCTTGGTATCGGTCGCCATAAATGGCGACCCTACAATGTTGGGTGCAATGTGTTAGATCAGATACATGGCGACCCCACCATGTTGGATGCCGTATATACGATCAGATAAAGGGCAACCCTACGGTTCCATGTTCAACCGTAGGGTGCGCATTTATGCGCACCTGGTAAAAACTGATGCTAAGTGTGGCAGTTATGCTCAATCTCCGCCTGCTACAATGTGCGGTTAAAGGGGGGCAATCATGGTTGATGTGAAACGGGTCTACGACGAGATCAGCGAACAGGACGGCTACAGGGTTTTGGTCGATCGGCTGTGGCCGCGTGGCATTAAAAAAGCCGATCTGCACTGCGATGCGTGGTTGAAGGACATCGCGCCTTCTGCCGCATTACGCAAAGCGCTACACAGCGAAACCATGGATTTCGCCCATTTCGAAAAGCAGTACCGTGCCGAGTTACAACAAAACGCAGCACTCGCCGAGCTAAAAGAGCGTATGGCGAAGCAAAAGGTGACACTGCTGACCGCCACGAAACTCGACCAGCAGAGCCACATTACCGTATTGCAGAAACTGCTGGATTAAACATCCGCCCCGTACGCGGTAGCTTTTTGAGCGCGTAACTCAGCCAGACGCCGTTCCAGTGCGGCTTCAATATTGTCATAAGCCGTGCTGCCAAGCGCTAAACGCAGTGGCATGGCGGCTTGATCAAGCGTTGCGATCATCGCCGTAACGGATTTCGCCGCATCGCCTTTGATAGCGAACTCGCCAGATAAAATGGCGCGGCGCACTTGGCCGGATGAGGTGTCCTGATAAACATCCTGCGCCTCAGCAATATCCAGCCCGGCACCGAAATTGGTGGCGGTTGGACCCGGCTCCACCAGCAGGAAATCGATGCCAAAACTGGCGACTTCCTGCCGCACCGCTTCAACAAATCCCTCGATGCCCCACTTGCTGGCGTGGTACAGGCTAAAGTTGGGATAAGCCACTTGCCCACCTTCAGAAGAAACCTGCGCAATGCGTCCTCCCCCCTGCTGGCGCATCAGCGGAATCACTGCGCGAATCAGTTGAATGGAACCGGTGAGATTGGTGGCGATTTGGCGATCAATCTGCGCATCGCTCAGCTCCTCCGCGGCACCAAACAGACCATAAGCGGCATTGCTCACCACCACATCGATACGGTCAACGCTGGCAAATGCGCGGAGGATGGCTGGTGCAATGCTGGCAGTATTCGCCAAATCCAGCATCATGACCTGTAACTGCTCATCGTATCGCGCTTGCAGATCCGCCATTGCCTCGGTGCGCCTTACGCAGGCCAGCACCCGATCGCCACGCGCCAGTAAATCTTCACTCATTAAACGGCCCAGCCCACTGCTGGCACCGGTAATTAACCAGGTTTTCATTTTGTCGTCCTCCGGTTGAAAACCTGATGATAGATCGCTTTACTGGTGGTCATAATCTCCCTAATCGCGCATGACCTGGTGAGGAAAATCCACCAATGAGAAGACCTTCCTGGCATGAATTGCAGGCCATCAAAACCTTGGGTGAGCAGCGCAGCTTTCGCCGTGCCGCTGAGATGCTCGGCCTGAAACGCTCTTCACTCAGCCATTTGGTAAAAACGCTGGAACAGAATCTGGGGGTACAGCTGTTTCAGCGTACGACCCGCAGCGTATCGCTCACCGATGCCGGAAAACAACTCCTGGATCGCCTCGCACCGCTGCTGAATGAGATGGATGAAGTGCTGCACGATGTCAGCGCTCGCCGCCAGCAGCACGCAGGTACCTTACGCATCAGCGCCAGTGACGCGGCAATCAGTATCCTGCTGGAAAAAGTGGTGCCGGATTTCTGCCGCGACTATCCCAACATCCAGCTCGACTTCGCAGCACAGGGCACGCTGGTGGATATTACCGCAACAGGTTTCGATGCCGGCATTCGGTTAATGGAAGATGTGCCGCAGGATATGGTCGCTATACCGCTGGGCGGCCCGCTAAGCTTTATCACTATCGCTTCACCCGCATATCTTGCCGCGCACCCGCCGGTGCAGCTACCGCAGGATTTGCTGCAACAGCAGTGCATTCGCCATCGTCTGCCAAGCGGCAAGCGCTATCGCTGGGAGTACGTAAAAGCGGGAGAAAGCGGTGAGATCGATGTGCCAGGCTTGATCACGCTGGACAATAACGCACTGATGACCCAAGCCGCCATCAGCGGACTGGGCATTGCCTATGTGCCGTCGCTCTATGCTGAAGCGGCGCTGCAATCGGGTCAGTTAGTGGAGCTGCTCGCCGACTGGCGGGTGCAGTCGGCGGGGATGGCATTGTGGTTCCCGCCCAACCAGCATCAGTCGATGGCGCTGCGGCTGTTTATCGATGCGTTGAAAATCAGCCTACCGCGCCAGTCGTAATTCAAGCCTGACGCTGTGGTGCTTTGTGCACCATGGTGTAGGCGTAATCAACGCCCATGCCATATGCACCGCTGTGCTCACGCACCAGATCCATCACCGCATCGTAGGTCTCTTTGCGTGACCAGTCGCGCTGGTACTCCAACAATACTTGCTGCCAGGTCACCGGCACCGCACCGGCCTGCACCATACGTTGAATTGAACGTTCATGGGCATCAACGCTGGTGCCGCCTGAAGTATCGGTCACGACGTAGACTTCAAAGCCTTCTTTCAGCGCCATCAGCGCCGGGAAGGTCAGGCACACTTCCGTCCACAGTGCGGAGATAATCAGCTTCTTACGACCGGTTTTCTTCACCGCTTCGACGAATTTGGCATCTTCCCACGAGTTCATCGAGGTACGCTCAATCGGCTTGGATTCCGGATGCACGGCCAGCAGCTCTGGCCAGATGTAGCCGCTGAAACTTTCGGTTTCTACAGAGGTATAAATCACCGGCACGTCGAAAACTTTGCCCGCTTTTGCCAAAGCGACGGTGTTATTTTTGAGCTGCTGGCGATCAATATTGGCGACACCGAAGGCCATCTGCGGCTGGTGGTCGATAAAGATCAGGGTAGAGTTCTGTGGGTCGAGCAGGTCAAGTTTAGACATGATGTATTCCTCTAAAGTGTTTTTAAATTTGTGTGTTGTGCTGCTGGAATGAACTTTAGAGAAAGGGGCCGCGAAGAGATAACGCAAAGAATTTTACAACTTGTTCAAACTGTTTTTAGAAGATTGATTTATAAAGATAAAAAAAGCCTATAGCGTCAGTATTTATGGTTGAAATACCTGATTTTCACATTGCTTATACGGCAATGACGGGCGTAACCTGTGTTGACTAAATCATAAAAAAACACCATCGCAAAAATGATCGTACGTCCTCATCAACACTGGTTCCTCCGGCTGTTCGACTGGCACGGCTCGGTACTGGTAAGCATTGTATTTCGCCTGTCACTCAACCTGCTGATGTCGGTGATCGCCATCTTCGGTTATCCGTGGTATTCCACCTTGGGCATTCATCTCACCACGGCACCGTTTAGCCTGATTGGTGTGTCGATTGCAGTGTTTCTTGGCTTCCGTAATAACGCCAGCTATGCGCGTTTTATCGAAGCTCGCACGCTGTGGGGTAATATGCACATCGCCCAACGCTCACTGCTGCGTCAGATAAAAACGATTCGTGGCGTCAGTGAAGAACAGGTGCAGGAATTTATTGGATTGCAGCTGGCATTCAGTTGGGCGTTGAAACACCGATTGCGTAAAACCGATGCACAGGCTGACTTAGTACGGTTACTGCCGGAAAGATGGCAGCGCGCGGTGCTGGGCCATCCCATGCCGACATCACAAACACTGTTATGTATGGGCGAATGGTTGGCGCAACGGCGTGATGAAGGATTGGTATCGGATATTGTCTGGCAGAGCATTGATGAGAATCTTAATTTGCTGTCGGCGTATCTGGGAGGCTGCGATCGTCTGGCCAGTACACCGATCCCGTTTGCCTACAGTTTGATTCTGCACCGCACCGTGTACCTGTTCTGTACCCTGCTGCCGTTTGCGCTGGTGGCGGATTTGCATCTGATGACGCCGCTGGTGTCGGTGTTTATTTCCTACACCTTCCTGTCGCTTGAGTCACTGGCGGAGGAGTTAGAAGATCCGTTTGGCACTGCGCCTAATCATCTGCCGCTGGATGCGCTATGCGTCAATATCGAACGTAATTTGAAGGCGATGAATAACGATTTCCCGCTGCCAGAACCGCATCAGCCGGATCGGTATTTTAATTTGACGTGATGCGTATCTATGCCCGATGCGCACCCTAAGAAAAGCGCAAAAACTCGTCGTAGGGTTGCCATTCATGGCGGCCTAATCTCGATTAACTGTGCAGATCCAACCAACGCACATACGCCTGATCCCACAGTGCGGCAGGCGTACCCGCTTTCCCCAGACCAAAGCCGTGTCCGCCGCTGCTGAGTTCAATCAACTCTACCGGCACCTGCATACGACGACAGGCATCGCGCATCATTTCAGTGTTATGGGGATTGGAGGTGTGATCGTCTTCTGCTTGGGCCAGGAACGTCGGTGGATATTGTCGGGTGACATAATTCTGCACTGACCAGTTCGCTTCCTGGGTTGGTGTAGCGTGATCGCCCACCATCATCAGGTGCGTCTTAGTGTTCTGGTAAGGCGCTTCAAGGGTGATGACCGGATAGATCAGACCCACGCTATCAGCTGTTGGGCGGATTTGATCGAGCGGGTCCTGTGCAGGATAGGTGGTGAAATCAGGACGCGCCGCCGCCATGCCCAGTAGATGACCGCCGGCAGAGAAGCCGAGCAAGTGCACTTTGCGTTCCATTGAACGCACCAGACGAATGGCGCGCTGCGCATCCTGCAACGGTGCGAGGTTACCCGCTTGCCACTTTTCACCCGGCAAGCGATAACTCAAGACATAGACGGTATAGCCATTGGCATTCAACCAACGCGCAACGGGCCAAGCTTCACGGCCCATGCCGATAAAGCGGTAGCCGCCGCCTGCCGCCACAATCACCGCTTCGCCATTCGGATTTTCAGGACGAAAACGCTGAATCGCGGGAGAAACGATGTTGGTCCAGGAGCCATTCATACTGACTTTCAAGAGTCCAGACGGCCCACCGCCACCCGGCGGATCGTCAGGCCATAATGGAATGATGTCATCACGGGCAAACAGTTTGCCAGTGGTCATCGAGAGTGCGGTTGCCCCGGTTGCCAACAAAAAGTGACGCCGTGTAAGTTTCATGCCCAGTCGCCAGAATTGAAAAACATGTCAGCCTTGTGGGCTGCGTCTCGTTATGTGATATGTGTCGAATTTCAACGCTGGCGATTATGTACGCATTTTGTACAAAAAATCCATTAAAAAAGCGTCTAAAAAGGCGCTTATTTTATGGTTAATCCGCATAACTTTTGCCGCCATCTCATAGTGATCACCCGAAACCTGTTTATAGGCTCAATGCTGAAATCCCGAGACCTGTTATCGGCTCAAGAGTGAAATCCCAAGACCTGTTTATCGGCTCAGTAGCGAAATCCCGAGACCTGTTTATCGGCTAAGTAGTGAAATGCCCTAAATAATTTGGACTGTAGCAAGGCGGCAAGGATGCGAGTCCCCGGGAGCTTACTTCAGTAAGTGACCGGGGGTGAGCACTCGCAGCCAACGCCGCTACAGTGCGAAGTATGACGAGGATTTAATCCCCTAAATAATTCGAGCTGTGGCAAGGCGGCAAGTGCGTGAGTCCCCGGGAGCTTACTGTAGTAAGTGACCGGGGCGAACAAACGCAGCCAACGCCGCTACAGCTTGAAGTATGACGGGGATTTAATCTTGCTGCTGGAATTGGGTCATAACAGTTTGCTCGCACTGCTGCTGATTATGGCGCAGTTGCGCACGCTCATCCTCGCCCAGTTCCATCCAAGCGCTGATCACTTCCTGCGCCGTTTCTTCATTGAATTCGGGTTTATCCATGGCCGAAGAAGACTGACTGGCGGCCAACTGAGACTTCATCTTCGCGGTGTAGGTATCCAGATCGCTGGTCTTTTTTTCACTACTCACCAGATGGCACAGTTGGCTGGCGTAGACGTTTTCTTCACTGGTGTTATCACCGTCGGCGGCGAAGACACTGGCAGAGAGCGAGAGCCCAACGAGGGCGATCAATATGGCTTTCATAATAGGCTCCAGTAATTTCCAAAAAATCACTTTTGATTGTGTTGCGCGCGTGCCGCCTGCCGGGCTGCACGCCAGTTTAATAACGGCGTCACCGTGATACCGTGCAGCACGATGCTGCACACCACTAACGTCAACGCCATATCCACCATTTGTTCAGCGTGTGGGCCGTGCAGGCCATGCACCCAAGCGTAAGCAATATAATTGATACTACCGATGCCGCGAATCCCCAGCCAGCCAATTAACAGGCGGCGCATTAAGGGTATTTCACAGCGCCAGGTGGTAATCCACACCGCCAGCGGACGCACCACCACAAACAACAGCAGCGCCAAGCCAATACCGGTCAGATTCCAGTGTTGCGCCAGCGTGATACCCAGCACCACCATCATGCCTGCGGCCAACAAGCGCTCGATGGTATCACCAAATGACAACGCATCGCCGATCACCAAACCGACCGATTTCACCATGCCGCTACCGCCGTGCGCCAACCGCTGATTAGGATTGACGCGTGCCTCGGCGGGCAGGTATTGCTCTTCTTCTGACAACTCCTCTTGCGGATAGTGCTTCACTACGCGCAGTTCGGCACGTCGCAGCCCCACGCCCGCCGCAAAAGTGGCGAGGAAGCCGGAGGCATCTACGCTTGTGCCGCCGCATAACTCAGCGCAATCAGGGCCAGCGCGAGGAAATCATTGGGCGCGATATCCTCGTGGGCGCTGCGCAGCTGGGTCGCTAATTGTCCGATCAGACGTCCCAGCAAATAACCGATACCCAGCCCACCCGCGATAGCCCACAGCACGTCTTTCAACGCCCATGCGCCCCAATGACTGATATCCATGCTTTCAGGGGCCAGCAACAGCAAAGCCAGCATCAATAACGGCAGCGCGGAACCGTCGTTCATCCCGGCTTCACTGGAAAGCGCCACGCGTAGCGCATCATCATCGCGCGCGTCGTTGACCGATATCAGACTGGCCAAAACGGGGTCGGTCGGTGCGACGATGGCACCAAATGCCAGTGACAGCGCCCAGTCAAATCCGGTGATCCAGTGCACCAGCAGCGTCATACCGCCTACGGTGAGCAGCATGGCGGGAAAGGCCAGGCGTACGCCGACACGCCAGGCATGTGCGTTGAGCGGGAGACGTAACTTGAGTCCGGTGATAAACAGCGAGGCTGCCATGGCGATTTCGGTGAGGTGGGCCGCAAGATTGGCGTGCCCGATGATATCGATTTGCAGCAGGTTGAAGACCCACGGGCCGCACAAAATGCCCGCAAGCAGGTAAAGCCCAAACGAAGTCACTGGCCCACGGTGTATCCAACCGGAAGCCAGTGACATCAGAAGTAGCAGACCACCGGTGGCGGCGGTCCAGGCCAGGAAATTCATAACGCTCCGTTTTTAAATAATATTCTCCCTTAAGCCTGGCACAGGATTAACGATCAGTTTTTCAGGTGACGACTCGCCAGACGAATCATCAACGCAAGCGCAGCGGCAAGAGTGGAGAGCGCGACCACACCGGTCCAGCCAAAGTGCGCCAACGCTAAGCTTCCGAGTGCCGCACCGGTCGCCATGCCGATAAACACTACGGTAAACATTAATGCATTCAGTCGGCTACGCGCTTCTGGCGCCAGGCTGTAGACCAGTGTCTGATGCGCCACCAGCGTGGCCTGAACACCTAAATCGAAACCGATGGTGCTAATGATGATCAGACCGATCTGAGCCGGAACTGGCAACAGTGGCAGCAGGAACATGAGCGCAAATGACACCATCACCAGTGTGGCACCATACTGGGTGACACGTGCAGGGCCGATGCGATCTGCCACGCTTCCCGCCAGCGGCGCCGCCAGCGCACCCGCTGCACCCGCAAGACCAAATGCCCCCGCTACCGCACTGTCAAAATGGAAGCGTTCACTCAGCATCAGCGCCAGCGTTGACCAGAAGGCGCTGAAAGCCACGGACAGCAAACCCTGTGCTATCGCCGCACGGCGCAGCGTCTGGTGGTGTTGCCACAGGTGCGCCAGCGACAGCAGCAGACGTGGGTAACTGACCGACGTGCCCGGTTTGAAGCTGGGCAGCACGCGCCAAAGCGCCACGCTGATCAGCAAGACTGCGCCCGCTGCCACCAGATACATGGTGCGCCAGCCCAGATATTCCGCCACGACGCCGCTGACCACGCGTGATAATAAAATGCCGACCAGCAGCCCGGTCATTACCGTGCCGACGGTTTTACCGCGACTGCGCTCAGGCGCCAACGCTGCTGAAGCCGGGACAATATCCTGCGCCACCGTTGCGGTTAAGCCGGTAACAAAGCTGGCGATCAGTAACGCGTTGATGCCGCCAGAGAAGCCACACAGCAGCAATGCAGCGACCAGCATCAGGCCTTTAATCAGGATGATGGTACGGCGGTCGTGGCGATCGCCGAGCGGTGCCAGCAGCAGAATACCGAGTGCATATCCGGCTTGGGTCAGCATTGGCACCATACCGACGCTACCAATCCCAACGTTAAATTGTTTACTGATGATATCCAGCATCGGCTGGCTGTAGTAAATCGATGCCACGCTAAGCCCGGCACCTGCAGCAAGCGTGAACACCAGCGGCGCTGGCAGTTTTTCAGCTGGCAATGCAGTAGATTGCGAAATGGCTGACATAGTGAATTCCCCCGTGAAAGTGCGCTTATTAAAGCGCGACTCGGCCATACGCGGTAGACTCATCAATAACAGAACTGTTATGCGTGGTACGTATGAGCAATTCAACCAGTATTGACCGCATTGAATTGATGCAGACCTTTATTCGTATTGTTGAAAGTGGATCGCTGTCAGCGGCGGCGTTACAGCTGGGCACCACACAGCCGACTATTAGCCGCCGTTTGCAGGCGCTGGAACAGCGGTTGGGGCTGAAACTCATTCTGCGTACCACCCACGCACTGAAGCTCACTGATGATGGTGAGCGCTGTTATGCCCAAGCACGACAGTTGCTGGCGACCTGGCATGCGCTGGAAGATGAGCTGACCGGTTCCAATGACGATCCGATTGGTACGCTGCGCGTGCGTGCGCCTCACGCTTTTGGTCAAGACCAGCTCATCGATCCTCTTGTGGCCTATTTACAGCGTTATCCGCGCCTCACCGTGGAGTGGATGCTCAATGACCGCACGCCAGATTTCATCAGCGAAAATGTGGATTGTGCGATTCAGGTGGGCGTGGTGAACGATCCCTCGCTGGTGGCGATTCTGCTGGCTGAAGTGCCGCGCTTTGTGGTGGCAGCACCCTCACTGCTGGCGCAATATCCGCCCGTGGAGGACGTCACCCAACTCACCGACCTGCCTTGGCTGGCATTAACCAGCTTTTATCGCAACGAACTTGCGCTACAGCGGTTGAGCGATGCTCAGCCGCTGAATCTGGCTATTGCTCCTCGCCTCGCCAGTGACAGTTTATATGCCGTCCGCAAAGCCGCACTGGCGGGCATGGGTGCGGCGATTGTGTCGTCGTGGGTGGTGCAGGAGGATTTGGCGAAAGGAGAGTTGATTCAGTTGGTGCCCGAGTGGCAAGCGCCGCCGCTGCCGGTATGGCTGACCTATCCGTGGGCCAGTTATTATCCCGCCCGTATGCGGCATTTTTTCGCCATGATCCGGGAAGTGATGCCGAAGCTGGCGGGCACGCAGCCGGTGCGGTGATTGAGAGGGGCACGACATCATTGCAGTGTTTGACCAGGGCGCCATGAATGGCGCCCCTACGGGGAGTTGTGTGGATTTTTCGTAGGGTGCAGGTTTTCGGGAAGTGTGCGGATTTTTCGGTGGGGTGCAGATTTTCGGGAATGATGCGGATATTTCGAAGAGTACAGATTTTCGAGAAGTATGTGGATTTTTCGTAGGGTGCAGGTTTTCGGGAAGTATGCGGATTTTTCGTAGGGGTGCAGATTTTCGGGGATTATGTGGATTTTTCGTAGGGTGCGCATTGATGCGCACCTGGCACACGAAACTACTTCTTCTCCACCTTCGACATATTATCCAGCCAGCCCATCACAAAGGCCGACAGCACAAAGGTCAGGTGGATAATCACGTACCACATCAGCTTGCTGTCATCGACGTTGCGCGCGTCCATAAAGATGCGCAGCAGATGGATCGATGAGATGGCCACAATCGAGGCTGCAACTTTGTTCTTCAGCGAGCCGGAATCCATTTTACCCAGCCAGCTCAGCTTCTCTTTGTTTTCATCAATATCCAGCTTGGAAACAAAGTTCTCGTAACCAGAGAGCATCACCATCACCAGCAAGCCGCCGACCAGCGTCATGTCGACCAGCGACAGCAGCAGCAGAATCAGATCGTTCTCCGCGATGCTGAAAATGTTGGGCAACAGGTGAAAAATTTCCTGGAAAAATTTGATGGTCAGCGCCAGTAGCCCCAGCGAAAGTCCAATGTAAACCGGTGCCAGCAACCAGCGCGATGAATACATCAGGTTCTCGATAAAACGTTCCATAATTTCCCATTAATCAACAGACAAGTGGTCGATTATAACCGAACTTGTGTGAAGTTATTTCAGCGCTTCTTCAGAAATTTCAGGGGCCGCTGGCAGCGGTAGTGACAAGCGAAACTCTGCGCCTCCTTCCGGTCGGTTCTCCGCCCAGATACGCCCGCGATGGGATTCAATAATGGTTTTGCTGATGGCCAAACCCAGCCCGACACCAGGCACAGCCGACTCCTTGTCCCCGCGCGCAAACTTGTCGAAAATACGCGTCATGTTCTCCACGGCGATGCCCGGACCGTTGTCCCACACAGCAATCTCCAGCCGGTCTTTATCACGCCAGGCGCGAATACCGTGCTGCGCGGCGTTACCAGCATATTTCAGGCTGTTCTCAATCAGGTTGGTGAACACACGTTCTAACATCGCGCTGTCGCCTTTGATCAGCACCAGCTCTGGTGGTAAATCGAGTGCAAAATCGTGTCCCTTCAGCGAGGGCCCCATACTGCTGAGCGCGCCGCCAATCACTTCGTCCAGCGCCACCCACTCTTCGCGCAAATTAAGCCCACCGGACTGAATACGCGCCATATCCAACATATTGCTCACCAACCGAATGGTGCTTAACGTTTGTTCACGAATCTGGTTGGCCTGGCCGACATATTTTGAGTCGTCACCGGCCAAATCCAGCATCAGCATTTCCGCCTGACCAAACAACACCGTCAGCGGCGTGCGCAGATCGTGCGACAGCGCGGACAACAGCGCATTACGCAACTGTTCACGCTCTGCCGCCAGCCGTGAGGCCGCTTCACTCTGTGACAGCGCCATGCGCTCCAGTGCGTTGGCAATCAACACCGTAAAAGTCTCCACCAGACGCTGCTGTTCGGGAATCATCAATTGGCGAAGATTTTCTGGCTCCACCACCAATAAACCCCGGCAGTGGTTGCCGCTTTTTAACGGCAGAATTTGATACGGCACAGCTGGCAGCGTATCGGTGCCAGCGCCCGCCGGTTGTGCTTTGCTAAAACTCCATTTGGCGATGCCAAGATCGGGTGGCGTACCCATGCTACCCTCGCCCACCGCCTGTAATTCACCCTGCTCATTCGGTAGCAGCAGCTGGCTGCGTGCCTGCAAGGTGACATCAATCACCCGCTGGCTGGTGGCCGCGATATCCTGCGGCGTGAGCGCACTGCCAAGAGACTTCGCCATCTCATACAGATGGCGCGCGCGCTGTTCACGATAGCGCGCCACTTTAGCCTGATAACGCACGCCTGCGGTCAGGTTCCCCACAATCACCCCTACTGCGAGCATCACCGCGAAAGTCACCAGATATTGCAAATCCGATACCGCCACGGTGCCGGTGGGGGCGACAAAGAACAGGTCAAAAGCGAGGATGTTGATGACCGTGGCAAACACCGAAGGCCAGCGGCCAAAGCGCAGCGCGACTAACACGACGGCTAACAGATAAATCATCACGCCGTTGGCGGGATCGAACTCCACCAGCAACCAGCGACCGACGGTCGTCACCAAAATGCACAGCGCAATCGCCATCAGGCAGCCGCGCAGATGCAGCCGCCACTTCTCACTGTTGGTCTGTTTGCCGCCCAGCGGATGCGGCGCGTCGCGCACCGGTTCGTCCAGCGCCACCACCAGCAAATCGAGATCTGGGCCAAGCTGCCCTAAACGCTGAGCAAAGCTGTCGCGCCGCCAGCGCCGCTGTGGCTGGCGTCCGGTAACAATTTTTCCGAGGTTGTGCTCACGCGCGTAACGCAGCACCGCGCGCGCTTCATCAGGATCGGACAAGGTGGCGGTTTCCGCACCCAGCTCCTGTGCCAGTTGCAAAGTGCGCAGAATAGCGCGACGACGTGCTTCTGGTAGGCGGTTCAGCCGTGGCGTTTCCACGTAGACCGCGTGCCATTCACTGCCGAGGCGCGCGGCTAAACGCGCGGCAGTACGCACCAGTTTTTCACTGCCGGTGTCGTCGCCGATGCACAGCAAAATGGCATCACGCGTGTGCCACACTTTGTCGCGACCCTGTTGATCGCGCCAGGCACGCATCTGGTCGTCAACACGATCAGCGGTACGGCGCAGTGCCAGTTCGCGCAGGGCAAACAGGTTGCCTTTGCGGAAGAAGTTTTCAATCGCACGTTCAGCGCGGTCGCCGACGTAGACTTTGCCCTCTTTCAGCCGTTGGCGCAGATCGTCCGGCGGCAGATCCACCAACACCACTTCGTCAGCACTGTCAAAGAAGGGATCGGGCACGGTTTCCCGCACCTGAATACCGGTGACACCGCCGACCACATCGTTAAGACTTTCCAGATGCTGCACGTTGACGGTGGTGATCACGTCAATGCCCGCTTCCAGTAATTCTTCGATGTCCTGCCAGCGTTTGGGATGGCGCGAACCCTGCACGTTGGTGTGCGCCAGTTCGTCCATCAGGATCACTGCCGGATGACGTGCCAGTGCCGCATCGAGATCGAATTCGGCGTGACGAGAACGCCCAGTGGCACGACGTGGCAAAACCGCCAGGCCGTTGAGCAGCGCAGCGGTTTCTTCACGCCCATGGGTTTCTACCACGCCCGCCAGCACATCGAGGCCTTGCGCACGTAAGCGCTGTGCCTCCTGCAGCATGGCGAAGGTTTTCCCCACGCCAGCGCAGGCGCCGAAGTAGATTTTCAGCTTACCGCGATGGCTGTCGCTGTGATTCAGCAACAGCGCATCGGGATCGGGGCGGGTGATTTCGTCGTTCATTCGTTATCCGTCATACCAAAGTGCGACAAATCGCGTTATCGCCATCGGCGCGCTCATCAAAACGGTCGCCATAAATGACGCCCCTACAAAACCGTAGGGTGCGCATTTATGCGTACCTGGTCAAAAACCGCAACGTATTCAATGGCGCATTTATGCGCACCTGGTCAAAAACCGCAACGTATTCAATGACGCATTTATGCGCACCTCGTCATAAACCGCACCGCATTCAATGACGCATTGATGCGCACCGGGTCTTATCCCTGCAGCGCATCCAGCGCCATATTCAGTCGCAGCACGTTCACCGTCTCCTCACCGATAAACGGCAGCAGCGGGCGCTCGGTGTTGCGGTCAATCAGCGCTTCCACCTCTTTCAGCGCCATATTGCGCGCCGCTGCCACGCGTGGAGCCTGCCACAGCGCCGCTTCCGGCGAGATATCAGGATCGAGCCCACTCGCCGATGCCGTTACCAACTCAACCGGTACCGCTGCAGGCGCTTGTGGATTGGCGGTGCGCAGTGCGGCAACGCGTTCCGCCACCGCTTTATCCAGCGCCGGGTTACTCGCCGCCAGATTGCTGCCGCTGGAGGCCAGCGCATTGTAAGGCGTATCGCCGGTGGCCGATGGACGGCCCCAAAAGTGCCCCGGCTGGCTAAAGGCCTGGCCGATTTGATCGGAGCCGCGCACTGCACCATCTTGCTCAATCAACGAGCCGTTGGCCTGAGACGGGAACCACCACTGCGCCAAACCGGTGGTCAGCAAGGGGTAAACCGCGCCGGTTAACAGCGTTAGCAGTATTAACAATACAATAGCCGGACGTAACTGACTCATTTCTCTTCTCCTTAAACCAAGCCAAACAGCGTCAGCAGCAGGTCGATGGCTTTAATACCGATAAACGGCACCACAAGTCCGCCCACACCGTAAACCCACAGGTTGCGGCGCAGCAGCGCGGCGGCACTCATCGGACGGTAACTCACGCCTTTCAGTGCCAGCGGAATCAGGAACACAATCACCAAGGCGTTAAAGATTACCGCCGACAGAATCGCCGAATTCGGCGAGTGCAGCGCCATCACGTTCAGCATATTGAGCTGCGGATAGGTCGCCGCAAACGCCGCCGGGATGATGGCGAAATACTTCGCCACATCGTTGGCAATACTGAAGGTGGTCAGCGAACCGCGCGTCATTAGCATCTGTTTACCGATATGCACCACTTCCAGCAGTTTGGTCGGGTTGGAGTCGAGATCGACCATGTTGCCGGCTTCTTTCGCCGCCTGCGTACCCGAGTTCATGGCAACCGCCACATCAGCCTGTGCCAGCGCGGGCGCATCGTTGGTGCCGTCGCCGGTCATCGCCACTAAGCGACCTTCTGCCTGATACTGGCGAATCAAGGCCAGCTTGGCTTCCGGTGTCGCTTCCGACAGGAAATCATCCACGCCCGCTTCTGCTGCAATCGCCGCCGCCGTCAGTGGGTTATCGCCGGTGATCATCACGGTTTTGATGCCCATCTTGCGCAGTTCAGCAAAACGCTCTTTGATGCCACCTTTGACGATATCTTTTAGCGCCACCACGCCCAACACCTGCGCCCCTTCAGCCACCACCAACGGGGTGCCCCCGGCGCGCGCCACTTCTTCCACGCTGGCGTTGACTTCTGCCGGAAAACGACCGTGATTGGCTTCGATATGGCGACGAACTGCATCAACTGCCCCTTTGCGAATCAGACGATCCTGCACGTTGACGCCGCTCATGCGCGTTTGCGCTGAGAAGGGAATAAAGCTGGCCCCCATGCTGCTGAGATCGCGTTCGCGCAGATTAAATTTCTGCTTCGCCAACACCACAATGCTGCGTCCTTCTGGGGTTTCATCCGCCAGCGAGGCCAACTGCGCGGCGTCCGCTAACTGCTGCTCGGTGACGCCCGGCGCGGGCATAAACTGCGTGGCCTGACGGTTACCCAGCGTGATGGTGCCGGTCTTATCCAGCATCAACACATCCACGTCACCCGCCGCCTCCACCGCACGACCGCTAGTGGCGATAACATTAGCACCCAGCATGCGGCTCATCCCCGCCACGCCAATCGCTGACAGCAAGCCGCCGATGGTGGTTGGAATTAGACACACCAACAGCGCCACTAGCACCGTTACGCTCACTGGCGTGCCGCCATAGGCGGAGAACGGCCACAAGGTCGCGGTAGCCAGCAGGAACACGATGGTCAGCGACACCAGTAGAATGGTTAGCGCAATTTCGTTCGGTGTTTTACGGCGTTTGGCGCCCTCCACCATGGCGATCATGCGATCGAGGAAAGTTTCGCCCGGATTGACGCTGCACTGAATCACCAGCCAGTCAGAAAGAATGCGTGTACCGCCAGTCACCGACGAAAAATCGCCGCCGGATTCGCGGATCACCGGAGCCGATTCGCCGGTAATCGCGCTTTCATCCACTGAAGCACCGCCCTCCAGCACTTCACCATCACACGGGATGATGTCACCGGCTTCCACCAGCACCACATCGCCTTTTCGCAGCGTGTCGGCCGCCACGTTATGCCACTGGGCACCGTGGCGCGGCTCAGCCAGTTTTTTAGCATCGCTGGTTTTACTGATGCCCTTCAGGCTATTGGCCTGCGCTTTACTGCGCCCTTCCGCCAAGGCCTCAGCGAAGTTGGCAAACAGCACGGTGAACCACAGCCAGATGGCGACACCGGCGGTAAACCCGGCCTCGCCGTTCAGATGGCCTGTCAGCATGCCGATGGCCAGTACTGAAGTCAGCACGCTACCCAGCCACACCAGGAACATCACCGGATTGCGAAACTGCACGCGCGGGTCGAGTTTTTTCACCGCATCGAACATGGCAGTGCGCGTTAACGCCGCATCAAACAGCGCCAGTTGTTGACGACTCATGATTCCGTTATCCCTGAATTAATTGCAGATGTTCCGCTACTGGGCCGAGCGCCAGCGCGGGGATAAAGGTCAACGCCCCCACCAGCAACACGGTGCCAATCAGCAGCGCGATAAACAGTGGGCCGTGAGTCGGCAGCGTGCCGTTGCCCACCGGCTGGATCTTCTTCGCCGCCAGCGAACCGGCAATCGCCATCACGGGAATAATGATGCCGAAGCGCCCGATCAACATGCAGAAGGCCAGCAACAGGTTCCAGAACGGGGTGTTGGCGCTTAAACCGGCAAAGGCACTGCCGTTGTTGTTGGCCGCCGATGAGACGGCATACAGCACTTCGCTAAAACCGTGAATGCCGGGGTTCGCCATACCGGCGCGCCCTGCATCGGTCATCATGGCCAGTGCGGTGCCGAGCAGCACCAGCGTTGGCGTTACCAGAATCGCCAGTGCGGTCATTTTCATCTCCCACACGTCGATCTTTTTACCCATATACTCTGGCGTGCGGCCAATCATCAGACCGGCGATAAACACCCCGAGAAGCACAAACAGCAGCATGCCGTACAAACCCGCGCCCACGCCGCCGAACACCACTTCACCCAGCTGCATCAGCCACATCGGCACCATGCCGCCAAGTGCGGTAAAGGAGTCATGCATAGCGTTAACCGCGCCGCATGACGCCGCGGTGGTGATTACCGCAAACAGGCTGGAGTTGAGGATGCCAAAGCGCGTCTCTTTGCCTTCCATATTGATGGCGCTGTCCGCCCCCAACGTCAGGAAGTGCGGATTGCCGCGCAGTTCTGCCCACATCACGGTGACCACCGCCAGCACAAACATGATGGTCATCGCCCACAGCAGCATGTGTCCCTGACGACGGTCGCCCAAATGCTGGCCGAAGGTGAAGCACAGCGCAGCGGGGATCAGGAAGATACTCAGCATCTGCACGAAGTTGGTCAGCGCGGTCGGGTTCTCAAACGGATGGGCCGAGTTGACGTTAAAGAAGCCGCCGCCGTTGGTGCCCAGCATTTTAATCGCTTCCTGCGAGGCCACGGGACCAAGCGGCAGCGTTTGCTGCGCCCCTTCCAGCGTGGTGAGTGCGTGATAGGGCTCGAACGTCTGGATACTGCCCTGATAAACGAAGAACAGCGCCATCAACAGGCTGATCGGCAATAACACATAGACGGTGATGCGCGTCAGGTCGCGCCAGGCGTTACCCAAGGTGGCCAGTGAGCGATTAGCGAAACCACGGATCAGTGCGAATGCCACCGCAATACCGGTCGCCGCTGACAGGAAGTTCTGCACTGTAAGACCCGCCATCTGGCTAAAGTAGCTCACCGTACTTTCCCCGGCGTAGGCTTGCCAGTTGGTGTTAGTGACAAAGCTTACTGCGGTGTTGAGCGCCAGATCCCAGCTGAGATTAGGCAAGTGTTGTGGGTTGAGCGGCAGCGAACCCTGCGACATCAAAATCGCCAGCAGCAGGATAAAACCGAGCGCGTTAAACAGCAGAATAGCCAACAGATAGTGCGGCCAGCGCATCGCGCCGCTTTCTACGCCCGCCAACCGCCATAGCGCGCGTTCGGTACGGGGTAATAGCGGCTTGTCGGCCACCAGCACGGCAAGAAAACGCCCAAGCGGTTGTGCCAGTACCATCAGCACCAGCAGGAACACCGCAATCAGTAAAAACGCATTCGCAGCCATCAGAATGCCTCCGCATTAAGCAGGGCATAAATCAGGTAGCCCAACAATATAAATACCAGCACGATGCCGGCTATCACGCCCACGCTCACAGCAACCTCCAGAGGATTTGGTAGTGGTGAAAGCATGCGCGGCGCGACATAAAGAAGGGGTAAAAAGGCGGGAATTCGGCGTAAAGAAAGTATAAAAATGCTGTCGAATTAGGCGGTTTCCAGTGCCCAGATACGATTGAGGTCGACGTTATGCCATAAGCCACTCTCTTCCGAGCCGGTTATGCTGTCGGTGCAGAATGAGTCACCCAGATCCAGCTCTTCCGGTTTCACCTCACGCTGGGCGTGCAGCGACCAGAAAACATGCACCTTGGGTTTAAGCAGCGATTTTTCTCCAGCCTGCACCACCAACGCCACGCGACCAGACGCGAGTCGCACCAGCGATCCCACCGGGTAAATACCGATGGTGCGGACAAAGGCATGGAGCAGCGCAGTATCGAAGTGTCCGCGCCAGCTCAACATTTTGTGCATCGCTTCGGCGGGCGTCCAGCCTTTACGGTAAGGACGGTCGGAGGTGACCGCATCGTAGACATCACACACCGCTGCGATGCGCGAAAAGAGTGAGATCTCCTCACCTTTTAATTTGTGTGGATATCCACTGCCGTCGACTTTCTCATGATGATGCAGAGCGATATCCAGTAAATCCTCGCCCGCATCCGCTTCCATCAGCATCTGCGCCCCCACGATAGGGTGCTCACGCATAATGGTAAATTCTTCGTCAGTCAGCTTGCCGGGCTTATTGAGGATTTCCAGCGGCACGGCAGCTTTACCCACATCATGCAGCAACCCGCCCATGCCTAAGCGCCGTTGCTGATGCTCATCCAGGCCCATTTTTTTGCCGAGTGAGATCATCAATCCACACACCGCCATGGAGTGCAGATAGGTGTAATCATCATGATTTTTCAGCCGCGCCACGCTGAGCAACGCGGTGGGCTCACGGGTTATCGTCCCGGCAATGTCATCCACCAGATCCAGCGTGTAATGGAGGTCCAACCCCTGCCCCATACGGGCTTCGTTGAACATCGCCAGCACTTGAGGCTTGCCCTGATTAAAGATGGCTTGCGCCTGATCCAGCTCTTTGAAAAACGCCGTTTTAGGGATCGCTTTTTTAGGCGCAGGCTTGGCAGGCACCTGCACCGATTTATTAAGATCGATCCATAATTGTTGGATCCCCTCATTACGGATCATCGCGATCTGGCGCTTATCAGTGATCAGCATTTGATTGCGAATGCGTTTGTCCTTGAGCCACCAAACTTCGAGTTTGTGGATAAACATTCCCTGCCGCAATTCGTCAACGGTAATCAGCTTTATCACGATATCGCTCCTTAATATCAGTGGGTGGTAAGGAGGGGTATCGGCAGCTGAGCAAATAATCTTCAGGAGTGATTTGTGCGATCTTTCGCGGTGTGATTTATCGCTCATATCTCGAGCGACTGTTCAGGAGATGGACGGACAAAAAAACTCAGCGAGCGGTAGCGGCACGATTCATCGTGCGTGTTTACAGCCGCAGTGCTACTGACAGATGCGCAATAAATTGCGCCGCTACGTTTGCCTGTATGCGTCGGTAACGGCGCTATTTATCGTGTAACAGAAGCTATACCACCCGCGTTAACACCGCTTCACCCTGCGAGAACGCCAGCAGGTTTTCAAACACCAAATCAGCCATTGCCGCCATGGTTTCATGGGTGCTGCTGGCAAGGTGTGGAGTGATCACCACATCATCGCGATGAAGCAACGCCGCGGGGACCGCCGGTTCGTGCTCGAACACATCCAAACCGGCACCGGCAATCTCACCGGCTTCAAGGGCGGCGATTAACGCCTGCTCATCGACCACACTGCCGCGCGCAATGTTGATCAAAAACCCTTGTGGCCCCAGCGCCCGCAGCACCTCGGCATTGACCAAGTGATGCGTCGATGCGCCACCCGGCAGCGTCAATACTAGGAAATCCGCCTGCTTTGCCAGTGACAACAGTGAATCATGGCGCGTGAAAGGCACATCCGGGCGCGAGCGTGGATTGTAGAAATGCACGTCCATATCGAATGCCTGCGCACGTTTTGCCAGCTCTTTGCCAATACCGCCTAGCCCAACAATCCCGCACACCTTACCGCCCACTTTGGTGGTCAGCGGATAGCGTCCCTGAGTTTGCCAGTCACCGGCGCGCACATAACGATCCGATGCGCTGATGCGACGTGCCACGTCCAGCAGCAGCGCCATGCCGGTATCGGCCACGCAGCTGTTGAGCACGCCCGGAGTATTGGTCACCACAATGCCACGGGCTTCGGCAGCAGCAATATCAATGGCGTCGTAACCCACGCCGTTACTGCAAATCACCTTCAGATTGGGCAACTGCGCCAGCAACGCCGCATTGGCGCCCATCAGCACATTGCCGCTGGTCACCAGCGCATCAATGCTGGCACCGTGTTCAGCCAGCCACGCGCCCTGATCTTCCTGCAACCATAAGCGCGAAGTGGTGAAATGCGCGTCAAGGTTGTCCTGCAGCCGCTGCGGCAACATCGGGCCTTTCAGCAATACGTTAAACGGCTTTGATACCATCTTGTTTCCCCTGTGTTTTATAGGATGTTGCTGACGAATCTTGCTCGTCACCGACACGTTCAATCGGACCCATCACCAACAAGAACAGCAGCGCTGCGACGATACAGTGCGCGCCAACGAACACCAGACCAATACTGTAGCTGCCGGTCAAACCCACGATGATACCGAACAGCAGTGGCGTGATGAATCCGGCCATATTACCAATGCCGTTGAAAATCGCGCCTGCCAACCCTACCGCTTCTTTCGGTGCCGTATCGCTAACAATCGTCCAGGTGCCCGCGCCCGCCGCTACGCCTTTACCAAAGAAGGCAAATGACATAATCGCGATGATGCCGGCATTAGTCGGAATCACGGCGGCCAGAATCAGTGAGGCCGCCATCAGCATGCCGACGATATACGGCGCTTTACGTGCCCAAGAGAGACTCCAGCCGCTGGCCAGCAGCCGATCAGAGATGTATCCGCCGCTGATCCCGCCCACAAAACCAAACAGTGCTGGTGCGATGGTGGCAAAACCGGCTTCCATGATGTTCATGCCGCGCGCCTGCACCAAATAGATCGGGAACCAGGTGATGAAGAAATAGCTGAGCGCGATAATGCAGTACTGCCCGATATAAGCGCACCACAGCATGCGATTGCTGAGCAGGGTGTTAAACATCGCTTTGCTTAACGGCGGACGCGCTTTGAGGGTTTGCGCGGAATCGATATCCACCAGCGCACCGCCTTCCTCAATATATTTCAGCTCGCTGGCTGACACATGCGGGTGCTGCTTTGGACTGCGCATATACCAGCCCCACACAAACACCGCCAGCACACCGATGCCGCCCAGCACAAAGAACGGCCACTCCCAGCCGAAACGTGATACCAGCCAGCCCGACAGTGGCGAGAAGATAGCGACGGCAAAATACTGTGCTGAGGCAAACAGTGACGATGCGCGCCCGCGCTCTGCCCCAGGGAACCACATGATGACGGTACGTGCATTGGCAGGAAAACTCGGTGCTTCTATCAGGCCGAGTGCGAAACGCAACGCAAACATCAGGACCAGCGCCATGGTCATGCCGTTGGAAAATTCGCCGATAAAGCCCATCAAAATAGTCGAAACCGACCAGAGCGCTAATGTCACACCATAGACTTTTTTAGTACCGAAACGGTCCAAAAATAGACCGCCTGGGATCTGGCCGATCACATAGGCCCAACTGAATGCCGACAGGATCAGTCCAAGCTGGATCGCTGATAATCCGAACTCCTCTTTGATCGCCGATCCTGAGATCGACAGGATCGAACGGTCGGCATATGCCACCACGGACAGGAACAGGATCAAACAGAGGATCCAGATACGCACGTGGCTGTTCTCTCTGCGGTTTTTGCTTTGTAACATGGCTGAACCCCTAGATGAAGGAGCGTCCTGCTCCGAAGCGATGATGTTCAGGAATACCGCTTAGATTTCACTGTTCAGCAACTATAGAGAGCCAGGCGCAAGCGGGTCATTGTGCGGATGAAGGAATCCACATCGTTATTTCACGCCAGTTTTGGCATCTGCCACAAAGCAGGGTGCGGCGCTGCACAGAACCTTAAATAAGCCGATGCTTTTGCTTCAGAATGTGCGCCAGCTCTGAGAAAAAGCTTCGCAACATCACTATGAGCCTGCAAATCATCATGCACCCGCGAGCAAAGTGTGCGCTTAGCAGCAAAATCCATACATGTTGATTGTCAGCTTGCTTGCCGCCTCGTAGGCTGAAAATGATTTCAATGATCCATTTTAATTATCATTGAAACATTCATTCTAATAACAAGCTTACCCTGGAGTCCGCGATGAAAACCCTCAAGGCGATACTGTTGCTTGGCCTGCTGTCCAGTTCGGCCTCCGCATTAGCAGAGAAAATTGGCGTATCGATGGCCTATTTCGATCAAAACTTTTTAACCATTATTCGCCAGTCGATTGATAAAGAAGCCAAAGCGCGCGGACTTGATGTGCAGTTTGAGGATGCGCGCGGCGATGTTGGCCGTCAGACCGACCAGGTGCAGAGCTTTATTGGCGCAGGCGTGGACGCCATCATTGTCGATCCGGTGGATTCCGCCAGTACGCCACAGCTGACCAAACTGGCGCAGCAGGCAAAAATTCCGCTGGTGTATGTGAACCGCACGCCAGGCGATAAAACATTGCCCGCCGGGGTAGTATTTGTCGGTTCAGACGAGCGCGAATCGGGCACCTTGCAGATGGAAGCCTTGGCGAAGATGGCCAATTACAAAGGTAATGTGGCCATTATGATCGGCAACCTGACCGATGCAGGCGCACTGCAACGCACCAAAGATGTTGAGCAGGTCGTCGCGAAATATCCGGGCATGAAAGTGGTACAGAAACAGCCTGCCAACTATGCGCGTAACGAAGGCATGGACCTGATGCTGAACTGGATCGGCAACGGCGAGGCGATTGATATCGTCGCGGCGAATAATGATGAGATGGCGATCGGTGCCGCGATGGCACTGGCGAAGAGCAACAAGAAGATTCTGGTCGGCGGCATTGATGCCACGCCGGATGGCCTAAAAGCGTTGTCGCAGGACAAGATGCAGGTCACGGTGTTCCAGGATGCGGTAGGCCAAGGCAAAGCCTCGGTGGATGTGGCACAGAAGCTCATTAAAGGCGAGAAAGTGGATTCCCACGTGTGGATCCCGTTCGAGCTGGTGACCAAAGAGAATATGCAGAAGTACGTAGAGAAGAGCCAGTAACGTTTTCACGGTCGCCATAAATGGCGCCCCTACGAACCCCTCATCCCCGCCGCCGCTGTAGGGTGCGCATTTATGCGCACCTGGTCAAATACCGCACTGGCCTTAATGACGCATTTATGCGCACCTGGTCAAATACCGCACTGGCCTTAATGACGCATTTATGCGCACCTGGTCAAATACCGCACAGACCTTAATGACGCATTTATGCGTACCCGGTCAAAGCCCGCACGTCACTTAATCCCGCAATTTCGCCATCACCACGATGTCGTGAAATTCGCCGTCGCGCAGGCAGGCTTTGCGCTTCAGACCTTCATGTTCAAAACCAAGGCGCTGGTACAACCGCAGCGCACGCGCATTATCATGAAACGCTTCCAGCTCAATGCGCACCACGCCCAGCCAGTTGAATGCATAATCGATGGCGTTACGAATCAGTTTCTCGCCAATACCGCGCCCGCCGAACGCAGGATCCACGCTGATGCCGAAACTGATGCTATGGCGCGTACGCGGGCGCTGTTCAACAAACAGCGTCAACTCGCCTACCATTTGCCCGTCAATCTCCGCGACAAAGCCGATATAGCCTGCCGCGTCCATGTTCTCGAATTTTTTCTGCCAGGTTTGCACGCTGGGAAACGGCAGCTGCGTGGTCCAGCGATAGACTTCAGGGTGGCTATAAAGACGTTGATAAGCGGTGGCATCGGCTGGCTCACGACCGCGAATAGTTAAATCCATGTCGGTAATCCCTTTTCATTGCACTAAGCTGTTAACTCTCACCAAGCGGAAAGAGTGACTTATGTTGTATCGTCGTTTTGAACGTTTTATCAATATTTTCCAGGACGCACCAACCGATTCTCCACCCACCAGCGTTTGGCCGTTTTATCTCTACTATCTGCGTCAGGTGTGGCCAAGCTTTGTCGCCCTGCTGATAGTTGGCCTGGCACAGGCGCTGATTGAAGTGGCACTGTTTAGCTATCTCAGCCGCATCATCGATTTAGTCAATCACTCAACGCCCGCCACGTTGTTCACTGACAACTGGCCCACGCTACTGTGGATGGGATTTGTCGCGCTGATTCTGCGGCCGATTGTCATCGCCGCGCACGATATGCTGGTGCATCAAAGCATTAACCCGAGCATGACCAGCATGATCCGTTGGCAGCACCACAACTACGTACTGCGTCAGAGCCTGAACTTCTTCCAGAACGATTTCGCCGGGCGCATCGCCCAGCGCATCATGCAGACCGGTAACTCACTGCGTGATTCCGCCGTGCAGCTGGTTGATGCCATCTGGCATGTGGTGATTTACGCCGTGACCTCACTGGTGCTGTTCGCCGAAGCTGACTGGCGCTTGATGATTCCGCTGATCATCTGGATCGTCGCCTATAGCGTATCGCTGAGCTTCTTCGTGCCGCGCGTGAAGCAGCGTTCTGTGGTCTCTTCCGAAGCGCGTTCCAAACTGATGGGCACCATTGTTGATGGCTATACCAATATCGCCACCATCAAGTTGTTCGCGCACAACGACTTGGAAAAACGCTACGCGCGTGAGGCGATTCAGGAGCAAACCGACAAAACCCAGCACGCCAGTCGCATGGTGACCACCATGGATATCACACTGTCGACGCTTAATGGCCTGCTGATTGTCAGCACCTCGGCACTGGCGTTATGGCTGTGGAGCCAGTCGCTGATCAGCGTCGGCGCGATTGCGCTGGCAACCGGTTTAGTGATCCGCTTGGTCAACATGTCCGGCTGGATCATGTGGGTGGTGAATGGCATCTTTGAAAATATCGGCATGGTGCAGGATGGATTGAACACCATCGCGCAACCGCTGAGCGTGCAGGATGAGCCTAAGGCGAATAACCTGCAGGTGACGCGCGGCCAGATTCGCTTCGAAGATGTACGCTTTGATTACGGCGGCAGCCGCCAGGTGATTAATCGCCTCAATCTCAACATCAAAGCGGGCGAAAAAATCGGTCTGATTGGGCCGTCTGGCGCCGGTAAATCCACCATGGTGAACTTGCTGCTGCGCCTTTATGACATCAACGGTGGGCGCATCCTGATTGACGATCATAACATCGCCGAAGTGACCCAAGAGAGCCTGCGTGGTCAGATCGGCATGATTACTCAGGACACCTCACTGCTGCATCGTTCGATTCGTGAAAACCTGTTGTACGGACGGCCGGATGCTACCGAAGACGAGCTGCAAGCGGCGATTATTCGCGCCCGCGCCGATGAGTTCATTCCGCTATTGTCCGATCCACAAGGACGTACCGGGCTGGATGCGCATGTCGGCGAACGCGGCGTGAAACTCTCAGGCGGTCAGCGTCAACGTATTGCCATTGCCCGTGTGTTGCTGAAAGATGCGCCGATTCTGATTATGGATGAAGCGACTTCCGCGCTGGATTCCGAAGTAGAAGCGGCGATTCAGGAGAGCCTGGAAACGCTGATGCAGGGCAAAACGGTGATTGCCATTGCGCACCGACTGTCGACGATCGCTAAGATGGATCGACTGGTGGTGCTGGATAAAGGCGAAATTGTCGAGATGGGTAACCACCGCGAACTGCTGGCGCAAGGCGGCTTGTATGCACGCCTGTGGCAGCATCAGACCGGTGGTTTTGTCGGCGAGGATTAATCGCCGCGTCGGTACGGCAGGGCTTCGCGCGCTTCAATGGCATAAGCACGAATCCCTGCCCGCTCCTGCACTAAATACTCCTCAACGGCTTCACGCAATCCCGGATGGCACAGGTAGTGCCATGAATGGGTAATCTGCGGTTCGAAGCCACGCACCAGTTTGTGCTCACCCTGCGCGCCGGCATCAAAGCGTTGCAAACCTTCAGCAATGGCGAATTCCATGCCCTGGTAAAAACAGGTTTCGAAGTGCAGACGATCAAACTCCGCCAGACAGCCCCAGTAACGCCCGTACAGCGAATTGCCATCGACTAAATAAAACGCCATGGCGGCGGGCTGGCCCTGCAACGTGGCAATCACCACGCGAATCGAGCGCGGCATACGTTCGGCCAGCAGGCTGAAAAACTGCCGCGTGAGATAAGGACGCTGACCACGTACCGCATAGGTGTTGGCATAGCAGGTGTAGACGAAATCCCACTGATCCTCACTCAGCTCGTCACCACGATACCAATGAAATTCAAAGCCGCTGCTCGCCACCTGCTCACGCTCTTTGCGCAGCTGTTTACGTTTGCGTGACATCAGCGTATCGAGGAAATCCTGAAAATCGCGATAGCCTTTGTTGTGCCAGTGATATTGGATGCCGAGACGCGCGAGCCAGTCAGGTTGCTGCTCCATCACATCGTTGGCAAACGGCGTGGTGAAATTGATATGTGCGCCGCTCAAACCATGCTGCATCAGTTCGTCGGGCAGCGCGGCGAGCAGCTGGCGGATAGCCGCTGCCTCACCCAATAAACGGGCACCGGTAACGGGGCTGAACGGGATCGCACCGAGCCATTTTGGATAATATTGAATGCCGGCGCGTTGACAGGCGTCGGCCCACGCGTGGTCAAACACGTATTCGCCTTGAGAGTTGCGCTTGCGATAGCCCGGCAGCGCGGCGCTGAGCACGCCATTTTCTCGCCACAGCAAGTGATCCGGCTGCCAGCCATTTTCCGCCCGCACGCTGCCGCTCTCTTCCAGCGTGAGAAGAAAGGCATGGCGTAAAAATGGTTGATCGTCAGGTAACAGCGCATCCCATTCGAGGGCAGAAATCTCCGCCAGCGATGACAGGTGAAGCAAAGACATGCATGGCTCCCGGCCAGCTTTAGGCGAACGGCTAGTTCAACAGGTTTTGCCGCAGGGGAAAAGAGGCGGCGCACTGAATGTACATCGACAATCTATTTGCAGGAATCTCGCCGAGGGGAGTTTAGGATTGGAACGGACGCTTCCACCGCTTAAGGAAGCGACTCTGCTAGCCAATGAACTTCAGATCGTTTTTGCGGTGTTGCTTCTGATCATCATAGTAATTTTCATGTGTACCGAGACTCAGAAGATAGATCTCCAGTCTCTGGTCGACCCAGCGGTGACCCAACAGATATTGCTGCTTACCCAAGTAAAACTTGTGCACCCAGAGATAGCTCAGATCACCTTTCTTGCGTTCGCCTATCTCTGGGTTCGCAATGATGCGATCAATCTCTTCATCAACACCCTCCTTGTCCTGTTCCGTCAGGCGGTTAAAAGCCTTCTCAAAACGACCTGTTTGATATACTTCAACTTCCTGTCCGGTCTTTTCTGCGCACATATTTTTTGACCTTGCCGTTATCCATTTCTGCTTTAGCCAGTAAGATCTCATTGATGAATGAGAACGTCAGATCGGGATTATCCTCTGCTATGCGACCAATCTTGGCCCAGTGCTCAATCTGTTTAGGCACGCTGCGACTCATTGCTTCGGCATGTGTTCTCACATCTTCAACGAAATCATCGTCTAAGCGAATGCTGGTTGCCATATATAAACCTCTTGTTGTCGCCACCCGCGACGGTGTGGTGAGGGTGTACTATCAATACGTCATTGCTTGACGTACAGCAGATGAAATTGTGCGACATTTTGTCGCATTTAGCAATTTATGATGGCAACACGATTTACCGTTGATCATTAACGAGTGTGTATACTCACCCTTTTCGCTGCTCAGGAACCGCCATGGATCGTCTCGATTGTGACCGCATGTTTGTTGCCGTGCTGGAAGTCGGCAGTTTTGCCGGTGCCGCGGAGCGCCTTGGCACCAGCAGCGGGCAGGCGTCGAAGCTAGTATCACGGCTGGAGCAGGAACTGGGGGTGCAGCTGTTCAAACGCAGCACGCGTGCCTTGTCGCCCACGGAAGTTGGACGAGCGTATTACGAGCGGGTGAAAACGCTGCTGGATGCCTTTGACGCACTGGACGCCACGATACGCGAAAGCGCCACCACGCCGACCGGCCGCCTGAAAATTAGTGCGCCCGGCACCTTTGGCACCGCGGTGCTTGCCAGCGTATTAGTGGCATTTGCGCGCCACTATCCGTTGATTGAACTGGATGTGAATTTCTCCGATCGTGCAGTTAACATCGTCGATGAAGGCTTTGATATGGCAATTCGCATTGGCAAGCTGGATGACAGCAGTCTGATTGCGCGCCGTTTGGGCGATGTGCCGATTCGCGTAGCCGCCTCGCCGGGTTACCTGTTGCAACAGGGCACCCCCCAGCATTGGCGCGATTTAGCCACACACCAGTGCATCAGCGACACCAATTTCCGCGATCCCTGGCACTGGCCGTTTGTCACGCCGTGCGGCGATAGCGTGAGCATGCCAATTCGTGGCCGCCTCTGTTTTTCCAACACGGAGGCCTGCTTGCAGGCGGCGATCGCCGGATTGGGCATCGCCCGTTTGCCCGGTTTTATTGCCGCACCGGCATTGCAACGCGGTGAAATCGTCTCGTTGCTGGATAACTTCGCTACGCCGCCGATGGGGCTGTTTGCCCTCTATCCCCCCGCTCGCCATCTGGCGCAGAAAACTCGCTTACTGATTGATTTCCTCGCCGATCATTTTCAGCAGCACCCGCCCGGCTAATTCCTTCCATTTTGGAAGCAATGAAAGCCATTTTGCCCGGATTATCACCTAACCAGCAGCGCGTTATGCTGGTCTCCTCACCACAGAGGAGTAGAGCGATGTTGGTAAACGGTAAGTGGAGCGCAGAGTGGCATCCGGTTCAAGCCACCGATAAACAGGGCGGATTTGTCCGTCAAACGTCCAGTTTTCGCCACTGGATCACCGCAGACGGCTCCAGCGAATTTGCCGCCGAGCCGGATCGCTATCATCTGTATGTGGCACTGATTTGCCCATGGGCCTCGCGCACCTTGGTGGCGCGCAGTCTGAAAGGGTTGGAAAACGTCATCAGCGTCTCCGTGGTGGAGCCGCAGTTAGGCGCACAAGGGTGGCACTTCGGTGATTATCCCGGTTCTGACCGTGACTGGCTCAATAAAGCCGAATACATCCACGAGATATATACCCGCGCCGATGCCGATTTTACCGGCCGCGCGACGGTGCCTGTGCTGTGGGATAAAAAGACCCAGACCATCGTGAACAATGAGTCAGCTGACATCCTGCGCATGCTGAACAGCGGTTTTGGCGATCTGGCCGACAGCAGCCTCGATCTTTATCCAGAGGATCTTCGCTCAGAGATCGACGCGATCAACGAATCGGTCTATCCGCGTTTGAATAACGGCGTGTACCGCACTGGTTTTGCCACCACCCAGGTGAGCTACCAGCAGGCGTTTAATGACGTATTCAGCCAGTTGGATGAACTTGAACAGCGTCTGAAAGATGGCCGCACCTTCCTGCTCGGCGAGCGCCTGACCGAAGCCGATATTCGCTTGTTCGTGACGCTGGTGCGTTTTGACGTCGCCTATCACGGCCTGTTCAAATGTAATCTGCGCCGCTTGCGCGACTATCCGCTGCTCGATCGCTATCTGAAGAGTATGCTGGCGGTTTCGCGTGTGCGTCAGACAGTAAACATCGACCATATCAAACAGGGTTACTATTCGATTAAAGCGCTGAACCCGAATGGGATTGTGCCGGTTGGCCCGGATATGGCGGATTACGGATTATAAGGAGCAGTGGCATGGCAAAAGCGTTAGTGATTTTTTTACACGGTGTCGGCAGTAATGGCGATGACCTTGCGGTGCTCGGTCAGCACTGGGCCAGTCTGCTGCCGGATGTGGCTTTTGCCTCGCCGAATGCGCCCTATCCGTTTGAACATGCGATGGGCTACCAGTGGTTTAGCCTGACGGGCATTACCGCAGAAAATCGTCCGGCTCGCGTGCGTGAAGCGCGCGCAGCCTTCGATGAGACGTTGCAGCAACTGATGGTACAGCACGGTATGGCTGACGCGTGGGATAAGCTGATTTTGGTGGGCTTTTCTCAGGGTTCGATCATGGCGCTGGACGCACTGGCATCCGGTCGTTATCCGCTGGCGGGGGTGGTGGCGTTTTCCGGACGATTGTCCTTTGACGGCACATTAACACCCAAGGCACATATTCCTGCCCTGCTAATTCATGGTAAGGCCGATAGCGTGATCCCTTATAGCGAAAGTGAGTCTGCAACACAGCGCCTGCAAGCCGCGGGCGTCACCGTGGAAGCACGCTATGAAGCCGCCACCGGCCACACCATCTCCTCACAGGGTGCGATGCAGGCGGCCACATTCATCGCCCAGTGTTTGCAGGATTAGGGCCAATAGCGGTTTAACGCTTGCCAGGCTTTTTGCGCGGCCACTTCCGGCGGCTGCGCTTTTAACCCATCGTTAAACACTTCAATGCCGACCGGCCCCCTATAACCGCCACTCTTCAACTTATCGACAAAGCGTTCTACCTCGATAATGCCGTCGCCGGGCAGTAAACGCTGGTGGCGCGCATAATCGCTGAGTGCGCCCTTCGCTTGCGGCGGCATCTCGGCCATATCGCACAGTTGCACTTCGTAAATACGATCGGCAGGAATGCCATCCAGCTGCGACGCATCACCGCCTAACGCACAGATATGGAACAGATCGACCACCAGCCCGATGTTGGGCTGATCCAGACGCTGCAAACGCTGCCACGCCAGCGGCAAGGTATTATCGACGCTGCACCACGCCATCGGTTCGTACATGATGCGCATGTTATGCCGTGCAGCTTCGGAAGCCATCCAACGTAGATCTTCATCGATACGCTCAGCCACGCAATCTTCACGCGTGGTGGCGGGTGCCTGAATGGTGTCGCAGCCAATGGACTGGGCAATGTGGATAAACTGACGCAGTTCTTCGCGTTTTTGTAAACGTTCGCGATCCGGCGCACCGGTGAAGTCGCGCAGCACCTGCAGATTGGTAAAACCAAGCGTTAACTGCTGAGCCAACGGTGCAGTGTTGGCCTCGACATCTTCCCGCCAGATCTCAACCTGGTCAAAACCAGCCGCCTGTGCGGCACGCAACTTCTGCTCAGGTTCACCGTTTAACAACACCAGGTTAAGGAATTTGGGGTTACTTCGCATCAACGGGCTCCTTAATCGTCCGGATAAATCGGTGACAGGTTCTGTTTGTCACGCACACAGAACACCGACCAGTATCTACCTCTTCGGAGTTATTTCAAGCCCGTGATGCGTCGGGCTTTTATCCCAGCAGGTTAACCACGGCAAATCCGGCGAAGGTCATCAGCAGCGAGCCAATCACGTGCACCATCACGCTCGACATTGCCCAGAGATATTTACCGGTTTGCAGCAGACCGACAATTTCCGCTGAAAAGGTGGAGAAGGTGGTTAAGCCCCCGCATAAACCGGTGACGATCAGCAGTTTCCAGAAAGGGTCGATATGCGGATTGCGGACAAAAAACGCCAGTGCGGCGCCAATGATAAACCCGCCGACCAGATTCACCATTAACGTGCCCGGTGGCAGGTTAGGAAACAGCGCGTTGAACCGCAGGGAAATCAGCCAGCGCAGCGAGCAGCCCACGGCACCGCCGAGCACAACAGCCAGTAACGACTTCAACATACTTTGGAGCTCCTGAAATGAGTTACGCGCAGGGCCGCGGCAGGACAGAAAAACACCTGACACACCGCCGTCTCCCGCGCAGGGATACGAGTGTTGTCAGGCGTCATCAGCCGTCTGTTTCCAGAACGGCGGTTGGGGAAGGTGGCACGCCATCACCTTAGCGGCACGATAATACGCTGGCGCAGCGGGGGTGACAATATCAGGCAACAATTGGCTTACCTTTGCACACCATTATGTTTTAACGTGAGAATCATCATAAGAGAGGAGATCCCGATGCGTACCCTGATTTTTGATACTGATATTGGCGTGGATGACGCTTTTGCGCTGGCCTATGCGGCTAAAACTCAGCAGCTGCTGGGTATCACTACGGTATTCGGTAATGTGGCGGTGGGCCAGGCGGTGAAAAATGCCCGACTGTTTTGCCAGAAGATGGGGATTGAAGCACCGGTGTATCGCGGTTGCTCGCGGCCGCTGGCGTTGGCCCCTTCTGCGCCCGCCACGCTGCACGGCCTGGATGGATTAGGGGATGCCTTCGAGAATACGCACAGCGAGGATGCGCCCAGCGCGGTGCAGTTCATTATTGATAGCGTGCGCGCGCAGCCCCATGCCATCACCATCGTGGCGATTGGTCCACTCACCAATATCGCCAGCGCCATTAACCTGGCTCCAGATATTATCCCACTGGTGAACGAACTGGTGATTATGGGCGGCGCCTTTGGCACCGACGGCCATTCCGGCAACGTATCGCCGTTTGCGGAGTTCAATATCTGGAAGGATCCGCATGCCGCCGATCAGGTGCTGGCTTCGGCGCTGCCGGTTGTCGTATTGCCGCTAGATGTCACGCACAAGGTACTGATTACAGGTGATGAAGTGCGGCAGTTAAATCAGCCAGTGCTGAGCGCCATTTGCCGTCCTTATCTGGCCTACAGCCTGCAAAAGAGGGGTTTGATGGCATGGCGCTGCATGACACCTTAACGCTGTCATGGCTGGCATTACCGCAAGCGTTCACCGTGACCGAAGCGCCAGTACGAGTAATAACGGAAGGCATCAGCTGCGGTCAAACGGTACGACGCCTTAGCGCCCTCGCCTCACGCGAAGATCCGTTTGCCGGACTCCGCCCGCAGCGCTTGTGCCTCGGCGTGGATGCCGAAGCGGTACGGGAACACTTTTTTGCCACATTGCGGGCATGAGATTGATGATCGCTATCAATGGCGTAATGCTTGCCAGCTAAGCGACGGGTGATAACGCAGTCTGGTACCGTTCCGGGGCTGGCTGTCCTCGCGCCGCTAACGCGGTACCTTCACTTCATTCGTCTGCCTGACGGACCGGCTGGGATGCCACATCCATGTGTCAGCCCAGCCTTTCGCCCGCGTCCTGCGGGCTCTCCTGGCAGACTCTTTCCGTTCAGCGCTGCGGATTGCCTGCCCCGGAACGGCACCAGCCTGCTCTGAACTTTCAGTGAGTGTTGTCAAAAACGGCACGATGATTGAGGCCAGAGCGCCTATGCTGCTGCAAGGGCTATCCGCAGCGCTGAGGCTTTTACGTTGGGCCAGGAGCCAGGCGCAGGGAGGCGACTGGCAGTTCGGGTTGGCCTGGATGGCCTTACCCGAACGGTCCGTAGGCACGACGTGGAAGCCGAAGGCACCGCGTCAGCGGCGCGAGGACGGCCCGGCAGCTGCAGAGGTGCTCTGGCCCCCATCCGTGCGCAGTGATGCGCACCGACTACCTCGTGAAATGAATCACGCCCTTAATTAACTCACGATTGTTAATCACCTCTGCCTCAAAGGTCTCCGCCAAAGTAGAAAAATCATAATGACGATTCAGCATGATGTCGGCACGCAGCTGCCCACTCGCCATCAATTCGCCGACTTTTGCGAAATCTTCGTGCGTGGCATTGCGGCTGCCCATCAAGGTGGTTTCGCGTTTGTGGAACTCAATATCTGGGATCACCAAATCGCCTTTATGCAGTCCGACAAACACAATGGTGCCGCCATGACGAATCAGCTTCACCGCACCGTTCATCGCTGCCGGGCTGCCGGTGGCATCAATCACTTTCGCCGCCAGACGCCCACCAAACTCGGCACGCAGCGTGGCTTCGAAATCCTCTGCCATCGGGTTGATGGTCGCGAGTCCGAGCTTGTCTACCACATGCGCACGCCGGGGTTCGCTGGTATCGGCCACCACCACCTGCGCACCCGCGGCGGCGGCAATTGCCGCTACGCCCAGACCAATCGGCCCGGCACCCACCACCAGCACTTGCTCATCAGCCACCACTGCGGCACGACGTACCGCATGCGCACTGATAGCAAAAGGTTCAATCAGTGCCGCCGCTTCCGGCGCCACTCCATCAACCGCCAACAGGTTGCTGGCGGGCACGCTGAGGAATTCGCAGAATCCGCCATCCTGATGTACACCAATTACCGAGATATTTTCACAGCAGTTGGTCTTCCCACTCAGGCATGCATCGCATTGCTGACATGATACATAAGGAATCAGCGCCACACGTTGACCAACCGTAAATTCGCTGACGCCGCGCCCCGGCTCCACCACTTCACCACAGAGTTCATGGCCCAACACCCGCGGATAACTGAAAAACGGCTGATTGCCCGCCCAAGCGTGAATATCCGTGCCGCAAATCCCAGCGGTAATCGGTTTAATCAGAACCTCGTGTGCAGCGGGCTTAGGTTTCTCTCGCTGCTGCCACACCATATTGCGTGGTTCGGCAACCACCAGGGTTTTCATCGTTGTCATGGGCTTCTCCTGTGCTGATGTCGCAGTTATGGCGAAAATCGCTGATAACCGCTTTTTACACATCACGAACTGTGAGGCAGACCAATTTTTTTGGGCTTTGTATGGTTTTTAATGAATAAAAAACCGGATAACCCGATGAGCCGAAGCCAGAATTTACGTCAGAACGTGATTAATCAAATGCTGGAAGGCATTGCCAAACGACACATCCGTTCTCCGTTGCCGCCCCAAGCGGCACTGGCTGAAATGTTCAACATCAGCCGAACCACCGTGCGCCACACGTTGCAGCATCTGCATGAGCGTGGCGTTCTGGGTAAGGTGGAAGATACCTACGTTATCGTGCGTGATCCCGGCGAAGAAGATGGTTTTAGTGCATTAACCCCACCTATTGATCAACAAGCACTGCAATTTGAACAGACCTTTTTTAACTTGATCAACCAGCGTCAGCTGATGCCAGGTGACAGCTTTAGTGAACTGCAGTTAGCCCAACAAGTGAAAGCTAGCCCGGTGGTGGTTCGCGAGTTTCTGCTCCGTTTTATGCGCTATGACTTGTTGGAGCCGACTAAACGCGGCCACTGGCGCATGAAGAAATTTGACCAACAATATGCAGAGAACTTGTTTGAGCTACGTGAAATGCTTGAAACTCATGCGCTTACTCGATTTTTGAATCTCCCTTCACAGGATGAGCGCTGGATTCAGGCGCGTGATCTGCTGGATCGTCATCGGGCAATGCGTGACACCATTGCCAGTAATTATCGTCACTTTGCCGCCTTGGATAAGGAGATGCATACGCTGATTTTATCGGCCGCCAATAATCCTTTTTTCAATCAGTCGCTTGAAATCATCTCTGTTATTTTTCATTCGCATTATCAATGGGATGAGGCAGATCTGAAGCAGCGTAATATTGTGGCGCTGGAGGAGCATATGGCGATATTAACGGCGTTAATCAGCCGCCAAGATGTGGAAGCATTATGCGCGTTGCACAGCCACCTTGGTACGGCGAAGTCATCCATGATCCGCTGCATTCGTCAGTACAATTAAAAACCGATTAAAAACCACAAAGCATAAGCGTCCGCACGAATCTGAAACATCCTCGCAACATCCCGATCGGTTTACTTCTAGTCTCCAAAGCAATCCATTGTGGCAGCACCGTTTCGCTGCCGCAGGATCCCAACACTTAATAACGATAAGTACCCCATACCTGGGAGGTTGCAATGGAAAATACATCCGCACGTGGTCGTGATACCGCGCCAACACCGGCTGCCGAGGGACAAGATTTTGTTCCAGCACGCGGCGATGTGGTGCGCTCGCCGCGCATCAAGAAGATTCAGCTTACCGCCATGTTGTTGCTGCTGTTTGCTGCCATCATCAACTATCTCGATCGTAGCTCACTGTCAGTGGCGAACATGACCATTCGTGGAGAGCTGGGTTTATCCGCCACCGAGATTGGTGTGCTGCTCTCGGCATTCTCGCTGGCTTACGGCCTGGCTCAGTTGCCTTGTGGCGCGCTGCTGGACCGTAAAGGGCCGCGTATCATGCTGGCACTGGGTATGTTTGTCTGGTCACTGTTCCAGGCAGCGGCAGGTCTGGTACATAACTTCACCCAGTTTGTGCTGGTACGTATCGGATTGGGCATCGGTGAAGCACCGATGAACCCGTGCGGCGTTAAGGTAATCAATGACTGGTTCAACATCAAAGATCGCGGCATGCCAATGGGCATGTTTAACGCCGCATCGATGATTGGTCTGTCGATTGCGCCACCGATTCTGGCAGCCATGATGCTGGTGATGGGTTGGCGCGGCATGTTCGTCACTATCGGCGTGCTCGGGATGTTCCTCGCCATTGGCTGGTATGTGATGTATCGCAACCGCGATAACAGCAAGTTGAGCGGTGAAGAGATTCACTATCTGCAAGCGGGCAGCGTGGCGTCACGCAAAGAGCCGCTGAGCTTTGCTGAGTGGCGCGGTCTGTTCAAGCAGCGCACCATGTGGGGCATGATGATTGGCTTCAGCGGAATTAACTACACTGCATGGCTCTACATCGCCTGGCTGCCGGGTTATCTGCAATCGACCTATCATCTGGATCTGAAAAGCACCGGCTTGCTGGCAGCGATTCCTTTCCTGTTTGGCGCAGCGGGCATGCTACTGAACGGCTATGTGGTGGATGCGCTGGTGCGTCGTGGAATGGATGCCGTGAAAGTGCGTAAGGTATCGATTGTCAGCGGCATGCTGCTGTCTGCCGCCTTTACCACTCTCGTCACCCGTGCGACAGACACCACCAGTGCCGTGACGCTGATTGGCATGGCGCTGTTCTGCATTCACTTTGCAGGAACATCTTGCTGGGGCTTGATTCACGCTAACGTCACCGCGCGTATGACCGCTTCCGTGGGCAGCATCCAGAACTTCGCCAGCTTTGTCTTCGCCTCGTTCGCACCGGTGATCACCGGTTGGGTGCTGGATACCACCAAATCGTTCAGCCTGGCGCTGATGATTTGTGCCGGTGTGACCGTGGTGGGTGCGCTGGCGTATTTGCTGCTGGTACGTAAACCGATTACTGATGGGGTTTAAATAGCGCGATGAATCGCGCCGCTACGGCAAAGTGCATAACTTTGTAGCGGCGCAATTTATTGCGCGATCCGTTAAAGGGTAAAAAAACGCGTTTCACACTGTCGCGCGATCTCCCACAGCTTATTGCGAATCACCTGTTTCAACTGCAACGTCGACTGCGACTGTGGCTGGTCGCGGCGGCTAATCAGCATCACTTCAAACGGCAGCGGCTGTGCCACCGGCAACAACTTCAGCTGGTCGGCATAGCGGCAGGCGGTAAACAGATCCACCACGCCAACACCACCCCCCGCCAGCACCATATCGGCAATCACCGAGTAGGTTTTTATCGACAGCGACACCGCCGGGTCCAGGCCCTTATCACGCAATGCGCGGTGCAGCACGCGGCCAAGCGGGTCTTGGTTCTGCATCATCAATAGATTGTTGGCGCACAGCCACTCCAGCGTGGCGGGCTCATTGTGCGTGTGATGCTGTGGCAATAACGCCACCATCGACGATTGAAACAACGGTTCCGCCAGCAGATCGGCATCTACCTGCTGACCAAACACCAGCGCGAAATCGAGCTGATTGTCCATAATCATCTGGCACAGCGTGCTGAAGTGCTCGGTCACCAACTCCACGCTCACCGATGCAGCCTGCTGCCGCCAACTCACCAACGCGGGCGCTAACACCATCTGACCAAAAGCGTGTGCGGCACCCACACGCACCGTTTGCCCCTCGCCGCGCCGCAACTGCTCGGTAAGTTGGGTGATGGAGTGTAAACGCTGGTAGAGATCTTCCACTTCCGGCAGCAAACGCCGACCTTCTGCGGTGACCACCATACCCTGCGCACGACGCTCAAACAGGGCAAAACCCAGCTGTTGCTCGGCATGCGTCAAGACGCGACTCACGTTCGGCTGCGACACATTGAGCAAGCGCGCCGCCGCACTGATGCTGCCGGTCTGCACAATGGCCTGAAAAACTTCAATGTGTCGCAATCGCATCGCTACTCGCCCCAGGTCGCTTCGAGCACGCGCAACCAGTTGCCGTGACAAATTTTTTCCAACAGTTCACGCGTATAACCGCGCGCCGCCAGCGCATTCACCACCAGCGGGAAGCCCGCCACATCTTTCATGTCACCCGGCATGGTGGCGCCATCCAGATCGGAACCAAAGCCCACGCCCTCTTCACCGACTTTTTCCAGCAGATACTCTACGTGCTGCACGATGGCATCCACCGTGGTCGGCGCATGACGATCGCCATCTTCACGCAGGAAAGGTACGGCGAAGTTCACGCCAACAAAGCCGTGGGTTTCCTTGATCGCTGCCAGTTGGCGGTCGGTGAGATTGCGCGACTGGGCGCTAATCACATGGGCATTAGAGTGGCTCGCCACCAGCGGTGCATCGCTGATCTCCGCCGTGTGCCAGAAGCCCTTCTCATCCATGTGCGACAGATCAACCATGATGCGGCGCTGATTACAGTCACGCACCAGCTGTTTACCCGCCGCCGTTAAACCGTTGCCGACATCCGGCGATGACGGATACAGGAACGGCACACCCTCACCAAACTGATTCGAACGACTCCATAACGGCCCCAGCGTACGCAGGCCGCTGGCATACAGGATATCCAGCAATTCGCCATCGGTATCCAACGCTTCCGCCCCTTCCACGTGCATCACCACCGCCAGCACGCCCTTTGCCATGCAGTCACGAATATCGCGCACGCTGCGACAAATTTTCACTTGCCCTTCAGAGGCCTGCTCAATCCGCAGCAGCAGCGCCAGCATCGAAAAAGTGGCATCGCGCGCAGCGCCAATAATTTCCTGAGGAAAATTTGCGAGGTCTGGCGCACTTTTTGCAATCAAAGGGTGAGACGGCGCCCAAGTGGCAAATATCCCACCTACCATATTTCCTTGGCGGATACGGGGAAGATCCATCTGACCGCGTCCAGTGCCCTGCATGAAGGCCCGCACTGCGTCAGGCTTATGGTGCTGCCAGAGTTTGTTGAGCACATCGTTGTGACCGTCAAAGACCGGAATGTTGAAGATGTCAGACATGTTTTATCGGTTCCATATTCGGGAGAAAGCGCAAGCGCTGCCAGCTGGCGGGGCAAATTGCACCAAAAAGAGGCAAGTCTTTACGCATGAAACAAATGGCTTAATCCCATTATTAATCCTCTCGCACAGCGGGAAAGTCAAGACAAAAAACAGCAAAATAAATAAATTTAATTTTAATAATCAATAACTTGGAGTTGTCATGGTAACCAGAAGACGTTTTCTCGCAGGATGCGCCGCCGTCCCTGCTTTTTCCTATCTGAGTCTCAATACCGCCTTCGCTGATACGCCGCCGAGTATGTTCGTGATGGCGATGCAGTTGGACAACATCACCAGCCTTGATCCACATGAAAGTTTTGAAGCCACCGGCGGCCAGATCTGCGGCAATATGTATCAGCGCCTGGTCACGCCCGATCCACAAAAAGCCGACAAGGTGATGGGCCAGTTAGCAAAAAGCTGGGATGTGAGCAGTGATAACAGCACCTACACCTTCCACCTTGACCCGGCAGCTAAATTCGCCGATGGCACAGCGCTGACGGCAGAAGATGTCGCCTATTCGATTGAGCGCATCGTTAAGCTGGATAAAAGCCCGGCCTTTATCATCAACCAGTTTGGCTTTACCAAAGACAATGTGACGCAGTTAGTTACCGCGAAAGACGCGCATACCGTGGAGATGAAACTGGGTGCGCCAGCAGCCGAAACCTTCCTGCTGTATTGCCTCTCCGCCACCGTCGGCAGCATCGTGTCGAAGAAAGCCTGTGAAGCCAACCAGCAAAACAACGACTTCGGTAATGCGTGGCTGAAACAGCACAGCGCCGGTTCAGGTGCTTTCACCCTGCGCACCTGGAAAGCCAGCGAAACGGTGATTCTGGAACTGAGCCCGCAATATGCTGCGCAGAGCAAGATTAAGCGCGTAATCCTGAAGCACATCACTGACCCGGCAGCCCAGGCGTTGATGGTGAAGAAAGGGGATGTCGATGCGGCCTACGATCTCACCACCGAGCAGCTGTTGCAGGTGAAGAACGACAGCAACGTGTCGCTGGTCAATCAGTCGCTGTCAGCCATCATGCTGATGTCATGCAACACCAATAATGAATACCTGAAAAAGCCGCAGGTGTGGCAAGCCCTGAAGTGGGCGCTGGACTATGACAGCATCCAGAAAAACATTCTGTCGATGAGCTTTATTACCCATCAAAGCTTCCTGCCAAGCGGCTTCCCGGCGGCATTGGATGACACACCCTTCCACAAAGACGTGGCGAAAGCCAAATCACTGCTGGCGGAAGCGGGTTATCCCAATGGATTCGAGATCACCCTCGACCACTACTCAATGCAGCCGTACCCCGATATCGCTCAGGCGATCCAGACCCAACTGGGCGCCATTGGCATCAAGGTGTCATTGATTGCCGCCGAAAACCGCCAGGTGTTGACTAAGATGCGTGCGCGTCAGCATCAGCTCGCACTGACCGTGTGGGGCGCGGACTATTTCGATCCCAACTCCAACACCGAAGCCTTCTGCGTCAACACCGACAACAGCGAAAATGCCCGCAGCCGTACGCTGGCATGGCGCTGCAGCTGGTCAGATGAAGAGTTCAATAAACTCACCGAGCAGGCGCTGCACGAACCCGATCCGGCAAAACGTATTGCGCTCTATCAGCAGATTCAGCAGCTAGGCCGCGAAAAAAGTCCGTTCATCTACATGATGCAGAAGACCAAGAATGTCGCCTGCGGCAAAAACATCGCGGATGTGCACATGACAGTGCTGGAGCAGTGGCCATACGATCAGGTGAAAAAAGCCTGATGCCTTTACTGAAGAAAATCGTCAGCACCCTGGGAAGCCTGGTGCTGACGCTGTTTGGTCTGTCGGTGCTGACCTTCTTTATTGGTCGAGTGATGCCCACCGATCCGGTGCTGGCGGCGGTGGGTGATAACGCACCGCAGTCCGTGGTGGATCGCGTGCGCATTGAAATGGGGCTGGATCAGCCCCTGTACATTCAGTTCGGCCACTATCTGAATCAGCTGCTGCATGGCGATTTGGGTAAATCGATTCTCACCTCAAATCCGGTGACCACCGATATTGCGCGCTTCTTCCCCGCCACCATGGAACTGGCGACAGCGGCGATTATTATCGCTGCGCTGGTCGGTATTCCGCTGGGTGTCTGGGCGGCAGTGCGACAAAACACATGGGTCGATCAGACCATCCGCGTGGTGTGCCTGGCGGGGCATTCACTGCCGGTATTTGTGCTGGCACTGCTAAGCCTGCTGGTGTTCTACGCGGTGTTGGGGATTGCTCCCGGCCCAGGGCGACAAGACATCATCTGGCAGGATATGGTGCCGCAGGTCACTGGCTTTCTCACCATCGACTCACTGCTCGCGGGTGAAACCGACGCCTTCTGGGATGCGCTGGCACACATGGCGCAGCCGGTGCTGATCCTCGCCTACTTCAGCATGGCCTACATCACGCGTATGACGCGAACCTTTATGCTGAACGCCTTGAGCGGCGAGTTCGTGATCACCGCGCGAGCTAAAGGGCTGTCATCGCGCCGGGTGATCTGGCGGCATGCCTTTCCTACCGTGGCAGTGCAATTGGTGACAGTGCTGGCGCTGACCTACGCCGGATTACTGGAGGGCGCGGTCGTCACCGAAAAACGTCTTCTCCTGGCCTGGCCTCGGACAGTATCTCACTACCTCGCTGATGAACGCCGACATGAACCCGGTGGTCGGTGCCACGCTGCTGGTCGGCACCTTGTATGTGCTGCTAAATCTGCTGGCTGACCTTCTTTATCGACTTTGGGACCCGCGCGTAAAATGATCTTCTTCTCTCGTGACTGGCTGCTGGACGATACGCCAGCCAATCGCCGTCAGGCGGTGTGGGGCCGACGCTATCGCTTGTGGCTCAGCCTGCGCAGCAACCCGCTGGCGATGGCTGGATTGGCAGTCATCGCCGTTATGTTATTGCTGGCGCTGTTCGCCCCGTGCTGACGCCGTTTGACCCTGGCACACAGCATCTGGAAAACCGCCTGGCGCTACCTTCTGCCGCGCACTGGCTCGGCACGGATGAACTCGGCCGAGATGTCTGGACGCGCATTATCTATGGCGGACGTACCACGCTCGGCATGGTGATCGCCGTGGTGCTGCTCACCGCCCCGCTCGGCCTGCTGATTGGCTGTATCGCGGGCTACGCGGGTGGCATTGTGGATAAGACGCTGATGCGTATTACCGACATCTTCCTCGCTTTTCCGCGTTTGATCCTGGCGCTGGCGTTTGTGGCCGCGCTGAAACCTGGTGTGGAGAGCGCGATTCTGGCAATTGCCTTAACCGCCTGGCCCCCTTATGCGCGTCTGGCACGTGCCGAAACCATGCAGTTCCGTCACAGCGATTTTATCGCCGCCAGCCGACTCACCGGTGCCTCGTCGTTGCGCATTATCCTGCGCCACATCATGCCACTGTGCGTGCCGAGCCTGATTGTGCGCGTCACGCTCGATATGAGTTCCATCATCATCACCGCCGCCAGCCTCGGTTTTCTGGGGATGGGCGCGCAGCCGCCGTCACCTGAATGGGGCACGATGATTGCTACCGCACGTCGTTTCCTGTTCAGCGAATGGTGGGTGCCGCTGATGCCATGCATCGCCATTTTCCTGACCTCACTGGCGTTTAACTTTCTCGGCGACGGTCTGCGTGACGTGCTGGATCCTAAGGAGCGCTAATGCTGGTGGAAATTGAAAACCTGCGCATTGCCTTTCGCAGTCGCACGGAAACCTTTGAAGCGGTACGCGGCGTCAGTTTTAGCGTGGGCCGCGAGAAGTTCGCCATCGTGGGCGAGAGCGGTTCCGGTAAATCCCTGACCGCACGCTGCCTGATGCAGTTGCTGCCGGGTAATGCGGAAGTCACCGCCGACGTATTGCGTTTTGACGGTATCGACCTGCGCGGTGCCAGCGAGAAAGTGTTGCGCCAGATTCGCGGGAAGCGCGTCGGATTCATCCTGCAGGACCCGAAATACTCACTCAATCCGGTGATGACCATTGGGCAGCAGATTGCGGAAGCCTGGCGCGAGCACAAAGGCGGCAGCTGGAAAACGGCGATGCTGGCAGCGATTGATCTGCTGGAACAGGTGAAGATTCGTGATGCCGCCGCGGTGGCAAAGCGCTATCCGCATGAAGTTTCCGGTGGCATGGGTCAGCGCGTGATGATTGCCATGATGCTGGCACCGGATCCAGAACTGCTGATCGCCGATGAGCCCACCAGCGCGCTGGATGCGACGGTGCAGGCGGAGATCCTCAAGCTGATTGACGATCTGGTTTCCGCGCGCGGCATGGGGTTGATCCTGATCAGCCACGATCTGCCTTTGGTGTCGCACTTTTGCGATCGCGTGGCGGTGATGTACGCCGGACGCATCGTTGAACTGCTGGAGGCAGGACAATTGCAGCAGGCGCAGCACCCGTATACTCGTGGATTGCTGGCCTGTTTGCCCTCATTGAAACATCCACGCGAACGTTTACCGGTATTGCAGCGCGATGCGGCGTGGCGGGAATAATTTATGATTGAAATCGATAACCTGCGTATCGCCTTCGGTGCGCATACGGTGGTGAAAGACGTGAGCTTTGCGGTCGCTAACGGCGAAAGCTTTGGTATGGTCGGCGAGAGTGGTTCGGGTAAATCCACCATCCTGCGCGCTCTTGCAGGCTTAAACTCCGACTGGCAAGGCAGCATGAAATTTGGCGGCATGGAGCTGGGTGCCAAGCGCAGCCGTGCTTTCTATCGCCAAGTGCAGATGGTGTTTCAAGACCCGTTTGGTTCGCTGCACCCGCGTCAAACCATCGACCGCATTTTGCATGAGCCGTTGCTGGTGCATCAGCTTGATCGCGCCGAACAGCGCATCAGCCAGGCGCTGAGTGAAGTTGGTTTACCCGCTGCGGTTCGTTTCCGCTATCCGCATCAGCTTTCTGGCGGTCAGCGTCAGCGCGTGGCAATAGCCCGGGCATTGATTGCCGAACCGGAAGTGCTGCTGCTGGATGAGCCCACTTCGGCGCTTGATGTCTCAGTGCAGGCCGAAATCCTGAATTTACTCAGCGATCTACGCAGCGAACGCAAACTCACCTACATTATGGTGACGCATAACCTCGCGGTGGTGACCCATCTGTGCCAGCGCATCGGGGTAATGCAGCACGGTGAGATGGTGGAGCAGCTGAGCGCGGAGGATTTGCGCGCGCGGCGCATCCAGCATCCGCATACCGCTCAACTGTTTGATCTCAGCATGACGCTGGAGGAACCGGCATGACCGCGAATTGGCAACAGGCCGCAGAGGTGGCACAGCAAATAACACAAAGCTGGCAGCAGCCCGGCGCACCGGGTGGTGCGATAGTGTTGTTTGATGCCCATCAGATTCACTCGACACACTGCGCCGGACTGGCCGATTTGGCGCAACAGACGCCGTTCAGCGCCGACAGCGTGGTGCGTTTTGCCTCGATAACCAAGCATCTGTTTGCCGCACTGGTCACCGGACCAGGGCGCCGTTACCTGCAGCTGGACGATAAGCTGGTGCAGCATCTGCCGCAGCTGACAGGTGCCAACGGCCAGATCACCGTCGGCCAGGCGCTGGATATGAGCAGTGGTCTGCCGGATGTGCGTGAAACCCTGTCGCTGCTGGGATTGTCGGTGTACAACGCCACCAGCGCTGCTGAGTTACTCGATTTCATCGCACAAGAGGGTGAACTCAATTACACCCCCGGTAGCGAAATTTCCTACACCAACACCGGCTACCGTTTAGTAGAAGAAGCGCTCAAAGCCAAAGGCGTGTTGTTCAACGATCTGTTGCAGCAATATGTGTGCGAGCCGCTGGATATCAATTTGATCGCGCCGGAAACTTGGTTCGATATCGTGCCGGGACTGGTGCCGGGTTACTGGCAAAATGGCGAACAGTGGCAGCTCTCCAGCGCCGGTTTACATCTTTCCGCTTCGGGCAGCGTCACCGGCAGCGTCAAACATCTGACGCGCTGGCTGCAAAGCCTGCTGGCGGACAACGGCCCGGGCGCGGGGGTATTGCAACGTTTGACTGCACCGCGCAATCTCAGTGATGGTCGCACCAGCGGCTATGGGCTGGGCATCACCAGTTCCACGCTGGGCAGCCAGACGCTGTTTGGTCATGGTGGTTCACATGCGGGTTACAAGAGCTACTTCCTGTTGCATCCGGAGCTGAAACTCGGGGTGGCGATTGTCGCTAACCGCGAAGATGTCACCACCTCAGAAAGCGCACTACGCATAATGGCGGCACTGCTGAATCGCACGCTGCCGGAGAAAGGTCATGATTTGACGCCGGGCTTATACGTGGCGGAAAACGCCGCCGACTGGCTGGAAATCAAAGGGGTCACGGCGACCTGGCTTGGCGCTGGCGAAACGCTGTGGCGCGCCGACCCGCATGGTGATGCGGTGTCGCTCTCCAGTACTTTCCCGATCAAACTACGTCATGAAGGTGCAGCCATTGTCGGTGAAATCGGTCACGCACCGCGCCGGTTTATGCCGGTACAAGCAGACAGTGCCAGCCTTGAACAGCTTCAAGGCCGTTGGTTTTCGCAGCCGTGGCGCAGTGAAATGGTGATTGAGGATGACCGGCTGATCATGGGCATTGGTCCAGCGGCAATTCATGCCACGTTGCAATCACTGGGTGGCGATCGCGTGTTAGCCACCGCGCAGGATGGGCCATGGGAGAAACGTTTTGTGATAGCGCGCGAAGGTGACAAAGTGCAGCTGCTGTTGAATCGCAGCCGCGTGATGATATTTACGCGTTAAGCGGTCGCTATTCCGCGTTAGGCGGTCGCCATAAATGGCGCCCCTACAGGAAATCTGCGCATTTCACGTAGGGTGCGCATTTATGCGCATCGATTTAAAACACGCGATGTCTCCGCCACGTATTGATGCGCATCCATTTAACATCTGCAATGTCTACATGACGAATAGATGTGCGCTGGGTTAAACCACGGTGTGACGCAGACGGCCGATCTTCTCAATTTCTACTTCAATCACATCGCCGGGGAACATAAATAGCGGTGGTGTGCGTTTTTTACCGACGCCGCCCGGTGAACCAGTGATGATCACATCGCCTGGTGAAAGTGGGCTGAACGCCGAAATGTATTCGATGATTTTCGCCACCGGATGCACCATGCTGGCGGTCGTGTCGTTCTGCACTTCACGCTCATTCAGCCAGGTTTTGATCGCCAACTGCTGCGGATCGGGGATCTCATCCGCCGTGGTCATCCACGGACCGAATCCACCGGTCTGCTGCCAGTTTTTCCCGGCGGTAAACCAGGTGAACTGCATGTCACGCACCGTGGCATCCATAAAGCAGCTGTAACCCGCCACATGTTGCAGCGCATCGGCCGCTTTAACCTGATAGGCAGCTTTGCCGATGATCACTGCCAGTTCGCCTTCATAATCGAACTCTTGGGTGGTCGCCGGTTTCAGCAGCGGCTGCTCGTGTCCTGCCAGTGAATCTGCAAAACGCACAAACAGCGTTGGCGCGTCGAGGGTCTCGGCGAACTCTTTGCGCTTGTCAGCATAGTTCATGCCAACACAGAACACTTTGCCAGGATTTTCCACTACCGGAAGAAAGCGAATAGCGCTGTACGGGTGATCCGCTGGCAGTGAGCTAAAGGCTTCCAGGTCGCTGACCGCGCCGCGTTGTAACAAAGATTTCAGGTCCGGGCATTCCGCGCCGAGGCGCGAACCGACATCAATCACGCCCTCTTCCCGCACGATTCCGTAACTTTTTCTTTCCTGGTCAATAAGATAAAAACTGCAGAGCTGCATGACTGCCTCGTTGTTATATATAAATTGCGCGCAGGTTACCAAAAGCCAGCAGGAAATGCGGTACGACCTGCCAGGAATATACCTGCATCATGCTTTGCTCAACACCGCTGCTCGTGATTTATCGCGCTCTCCTGGAGCAGCATTGTTGTTACAAGATGCGCAATCAATTGCACCGCTATACATCCAGCGCCCTTCGATGCTGTGGGTATTGCTGCTGGCTAATGCGCAATAAATTGCGCCGCTACAAATTCAGTGGCCTTCGATGCTGGTGGTAGTGTTGCTGGCTGATGCGCAATACATTGCGCCGCTACCCATCCAGCGGCCTTCGATGCTGGTGGTATTGCTGCTGGCTAACGCGCAATACATTGAGTCGCTACACATTCAGTGGCCTTCGATGCTGGTGGTATTACGACTGGGTGCTGGCCAGATAGGAGAATGCACTCAGCAGGCTGATCAAGGTGCCCATCTGATCGGCACGATAGCCTACGGTCACGGCATCAATGCGCGTCACGCCAGGAATCAAGCTGAACAAATCCGCTAATACGGGTTTGCTGGCCTGCAACTGCATCTCATACGGCGCGGTCAAACGTGTGGTACTGACCTGGCGCGCGCGCTGTACCGCTGCCGTGGCGGCGGCACGAATGGCGTTTTGTGCGGCCTGCGGGCTGATGGACTCGGCGCAAGTGTGGGAAATCGCGCGTTTCACGCAGACGTAATCGACGGAAGGATAGTGCTCGGCGATCCAGCCTTGCAGCTGGTCGTCGCCGCTGACTAACCACAGCGGCGTGCCCTGTTCGGCGGCAGCAGCAGCGTAGATATCGCTTTCACCCATCACTTTGCCGTTGATGTGAATTCGCCAGAACGCGCGGCCATTAATGGTATGCGCCAGCACGCCAGGTTCGCCCGCCGCACTGTGATAACCGATAAAGAACAAGCCATCGAATGTCTGCTGCTCAATGCCTTCCACCATCGATAAACCGCGCGGTTTGCCCTGAACCATGCGCGCACGGGGATCGATATTTTCCGCGCGCAGGTTGGTCATTTGCGCATGGCTGTCGGCCACCACGACTTCGGTGGCTCCCCCCGCAAACGCACCGTCAATCGCGGCATTCACTTCCTGTTCCATGAGCCCGCGCACCAGCTGGTGTTCTGCATGGCCGGGTGAACACTGTTCCGGACGCATTACGCCCGCGATACCTTCAATGTCAGCAGAGATGAATATTTTCATAAGTCAGGTCAATTCCGTGCGGGTTGAGACACGGTCGCCATAAATGGCGACCCTACGGGTAACAATACGCCAAGGGCAGCATTCAGGCTGACCGCAAGCGCTACTGTAAAAGGCACCAAGAATGGCGTAATGCCGCGCACTTAAGCCAATGAGTGCGTATTTAAACCGGTACGCATAAATGCGCAGCCGACGAAAACCGCACCGAACTGTGCGTATTTAACCCGGTACGCATAAATGCGCAGCCGGCGAAAACCGCACCGAACAGTGCGTAT
>NZ_MLFR01000029.1 GCF_002095475.1 Pantoea rwandensis | reverse complement strand
CGACCCAATGCCCAATCTGGCGTGCGGATACTCGTCTATCGACCCAATGCCCAATCTGGCGTGCGGATACTCGCCTATCGATCCAATGCCCAATCTGGCGTGCGAATGTCTCTGAACACCGTAGGGGCGGCATTTATGCCGCCCGGGTCATAACGCCTGCGAATAAACCTTCACCCGCACATCCGGGAACTCCAGCGCATCACACTGATACTGCCAACCAAAGCGCTCGTAGTAGCCGCCAAACGTCGACCACAGCCACAGCTTTTCATGACCACGTTCACGGGCATACTCAATCACATGCTGCTGTAACGCTTCACTCAAGCCATTGCCGCGCGCAGGTTCATCCACATACAGCGCGGCAACCCACGGATAGAGATCCTGACGGCTGATCAAATCGCAGCGCCAGAACCCCACCGTGCCCAAAGGCACATCGCCATCCAATGCCACAAAGGTCACCGGATATTCGGCCCCGTTCAGACTGCTGCGCACAATGCTGTCATAGAACTCGCGGGATGTTCCCTCGCCAAACGCCTGCCACAGCCAGTCAGTGATATGACTGGCGTGGTGCGGCACCTCGCTGAGCGCAACAATCTTGATCACATCAGCTCCAGCGCCAGCAGCTCCTGAATGGTCTGTGCACGACGGATCTCACGCGGAGCGCCATTCTCAAACAAGACTTCCGGAATTAATGGACGGCTGTTGTAGTTAGAAGACATCGAAGCGCCGTACGCGCCAGTATCGTGGAACACCAGATAATCACCCACCTGAGTGGCAGGCAGCGCACGCGTCTCGACTTTGCCGCCTTCCAGTTGGGTGAACACATCGCCCGACTCGCACAGGGGACCGGCCACTACGCTCTCCACGGTTGCATCACTCAGCGCACGGCCATCGGCTGGCAGCACCGAAATGTGGTGATAGCTGCCGTACATCGATGGGCGCATTAAATCACTGAAACCGGCATCCACCAGCACAAAGTGACGGCTGCCCATCTCTTTGACGGCGCGCACCTGTGAAACCAGCACGCCAGACTCTGCTACCAAGAAGCGACCCGGCTCGATTTCCAGTTTCACCGGATGGCCGAGATGCGCCGCAATGCGGTCACGCGCGCCACTCCACAAACCGAAGTAGTGCTGGGTATCAATGGCCTCTTCGCCGAAACGGTAAGGGATCGACAAGCCGCCACCGGCAGAAATCGCTTCCAGATCCTGACCAAACGCCACCACCTGATCGACCATCGCGTCACACACCTGCTGCAGATGGCCGTAATCAACGCCCGAACCGATGTGCATATGCAGGCCAACCAGTTTTAGACCATGCTGCTGAATCGCCGCCAGCGCGAGGGAGAGATCGCTGTGCCAGATACCGTGCTTACTGTTTTCACCGCCGGTGTTGGTTTTCTGGCTGTGACCGTGACCAAAACCGGGGTTAATACGCAGCCACACTTTATGACCCGGTGACACTGCGCCAAGCTGATGCAGCATATCGACCGATCCCGCATTCACCGGCACTTTCAGTTCGGCGATACGAGCCAGCGTAGGCTGGTCAAACACGTCAGCCGTGAAGACAATATCTTCGCCACCCGGCTGGAAACCTGCCGCCAGCGCACGTTCAATCTCACCCAGTGAAACGGAATCCACTTTTACGCCTGCGGCACGCATCAGACGCAGAATATGAATGTTTGAGCAGGCTTTTTGCGCGAAACGCACCACGTCAAAGGCGCTGAGCTGCGCAATACGCTGCTGAATAATTGCGGCATCGTAAGCCCAGAATGGCCCTGCATAGCGTTGTGCCAGCGGTAATAAATTGTCGGCGATCAGTGCCGTTTCGGTGTTGTTCAGTGGACGTGGCATCTCAATTCTCCTGTGTCTTTGCAACTATTTAGCCACAGCCGTTCAATTCAGAAAAATATCTGTTTTAGCGTCAGCTATGCAAATATGATATGGAATTGCAGAGAGGATTTATGGCAAAAATTAACTGGCGACATATCGAAATTTTCCACGCGGTGATGACCAGCGGCAACCTGACGCAAGCCGCCGCATTGCTGCACACCTCGCAGCCAACCGTTAGCCGTGAGCTGGCGCGGCTGGAGCAGCAACTCGGTCTGGAACTGTTTGAACGGGTGCGCGGACGTTTGCAGCCGACGGTGCAAGGTTTGCGGTTATACGAAGAAGTACAGCGTTCGTGGTACGGGCTGGATCGCATTATGGATGCGGCTGAAGGCTTGCGGCAGTTTCGCCAGGGCGAGCTGTCGATTGCCTGCTTGCCGGTGTTTTCGCAATCGCTGTTACCTCCCCTGCTCCAACCTTTCCTGCAACGCTATCCACAGGTCAGCCTGAACATCATTCCGCAGGAGTCGCCGCTACTGGAAGAGTGGCTGTCGGCGCAGCGTTACGATCTGGGTCTGACTGAAACCCAACATGCGCCAGCAGGCACTGAGCGTGTGCCGCTGCTGACCTGCGATGAAGTGTGTGTACTGCCACCCAACCATCCGCTGTGCCAGCGTGAGGTGCTGACGCCGCAGGATTTTCAGGGGGAGAATTACGTCAGCTTGTCGCGCAGTGATAGCTATCGTCAGCTGTTGGATTCGCTGTTTCATGAACAAGAGGTGGAGCGGCGTCTGGTATTGGAGACGCACAGTGCGGCGTCGGTGTGCGCCATGGTACGTGCAGGGGTAGGCATTTCAATTGTGAATCCACTGACGGCATTAGATTACGCCGAGAGCGGTGTGGTGATGCGTCGCTTCAGTATTACGGTACCCTTTACGGTGAGCCTGGTACGCCCGCAGCATCGTCCAGCATCGGCGTTGGTGGATCACTTCTGCGACCACCTGCAGCAGCAGGTGGCCACTTTCACGCAACGCATTGCCGAACGTCTGGTTTAAGCGCGTACCGCTTCGCCCTGTCCGCCTGACTTGCGGAAGGTGATCAGGCAGATGACCAGACCAACCACCGCCAACGCTGCCGCCGCCACGGGCACCGAAGTCAGGCCGTAGCCTTTATCGATCACCGCACCGCCGACCCAGGCACCAAGCGCATTACCGACGTTGAACGCGGAGATGTTCAGCGTGGAGACCAGGTTAGGTGCGTCTTTACCGTGGCGCACCACATTAATCTGCAAGCCCGGCACGGTGGCAAACGTCGCCATCGCCCACAAGAACAGAGTCAGCTCTGCCAGCCACAGCGCATGGCTGGTCCAGCTGAACAGCAGCGAGAACACCGCAATCAACACAAAACTCAGGATCAGGCTGAAAGAGACTTTCCAGTCGGCCAGTTTTCCACCCAGAATATTCCCCACGGTTAAGCCCGCACCAATCAGGAACAGCGTCCAGGTGACACCGCGATTGCTCATGCCTGTGACTTGCAACAGCAACGGTGCGATGTAGCTAAACAGCGCAAACATCGCGGCAGCAAAGAACACGGTCATCAGCAGTGAGAGCCACAGTTTGACGTTCGCCAGCGCACTGACTTCACTCGCCAGATGCACCGGTTTCTCTTCTTTGTTGGTAGGCAGGCTCACAATCAAGGCGATAAAGGCGAGGATGCCGATAATGGCCACGCCCCAGAAAGTGGCGCGCCAGCCAAATAGCTGACCAAACCAAGTGCCGAGCGGTACGCCCAACACGTTAGCCAGGGTTAAGCCGGTGAACATCAGCGCTACCGCCGAGGCTTGCCGATTAGGTGCCACCAGGCTCGCCGCCACCACCGCACCAATGCCGAAGAAGGCCCCGTGACACAGCGCGGTGATCACACGCGCCAGCATCAGCAGGTTGTAGGTGTACGCCAGCGCACACAGTGCATTGCCGATGATGAAGATGACCATCAACAGAATCAGGGTCCGTTTACGCGGCAGTTTGGCGGTCAATAAGGCCATGATCGGTGCACCGATGGCGACACCCAGTGCATAACCACTGATCAGCCATCCTGCTGAAGGAATCGACACCTGCAAATCACCCGCCACTTCTGGCAGTAATCCCATGATGACAAACTCCGTGGTGCCGATGGCGAACGCACTCAGCGCCAGCGCCAGTAATGCAACAGGCATAACACACTCTCCTAAAATGTTTTGCAGGCAGGCCGCACGGCGAACGCAGTGCGGTTACAGCGGACGCTTATTAATATTTGAGCTGCGTCACATTTCCATTAAAGCACAGCCTTTTCCGCTCAACCAGTCCGTGCGCTGCAAGGCAATTTTGCTTGCAGCGCAATAATCCCTGTGCGGGAAAGTGACTCAAACTGACCACTGAGACAGAAAGCACTTTTCACGCTACGCTTGATTCAGATGTGATCACTGTCACAGCGACTGCGCTTTTGGCGATAAATCAATCAGTAAAGGATGAGCACGCCGTGCCGATACCTCAATGAAATGCGCGCTAATGCGGTGTCAATAATGCGGGGGAAAGACCTATGCGATGGCTGATCGCACTGACAGTGGGCTGCCTGAGTGGCTGCTCGGTCGGGCACTATGAGTACAGCAAAGAAGCAGCAAAACGCGTTGATATGACGGTGACCGGCATCCCCACCGTGCTGGGTATTGGCGCGCTCGGCACCACCATTCCACTGACGCCGGAATACAGTCTCACGGCGGCACACGTAGCGAAATACTCGATGTACCGCGTGAAGGCCTGGCATCCAGAGTGCGATATCGCCGTGGTGTATCACAAGAACACCGAAACCAATCTGCCCCCACCCTTCCGCAACAGCCACATTGGCGACAACGTCAATCTCTATGGTTACAGCTTTATCTCTGCCATGCCGGTGGCCTCAAGCGGCAAGAATTTGATCAACACCACACTGGCCAATGACTGGAATAAACCAAGTTGCGTGGTGGTGGCCGCGAATGCGGGCGTGGTGAAAGGCATGTCGGGTGGTGCGGTGTACAACGCCAGCGACGATACGCTGGCGGGGGTAATTGTCGGTTACAGCAGCGCGATTGATGACAACAAAAGCGGCAAAACGCTGTTCAAAGATGTCGCGCTGTATGTGCCCTATGCCCGCTTTCAGGCATGGCTGGACGACGTAGTGAAATCGTAATCAGGCCGGAATCCAGGCCCCTTTCAACTGCACCTGCGGGAAACCGGCGGTCAGAATACGCAGTTCGGCATCGCGTGGGGTGTTATCGCCCTGCCCCTGAATGCTGACGATATCCTGCGGACAGGCGGAGAACGCCACGAAGCAATCCATCTCGGCACGCAGCACGATGTAATCGCCCGGCTTGGTCACCACCGGCAATGTTTTCAGGGTAATACCGTCCGGCTGCACCTGAATATTCATAAAAATATTCAATGACGCCAGATTGCCGTGCGGTAGCTCGACACCCAACTCACGCATGCCTTCAAACAGGTTATCGTGGCAATTGCGGTGATATTCAGTGCAGCCCAGCAGCTCATAACGACGTGCATCGCAGGCCGCCATAAAGGAGTCATGCACGCCCGGTGAGGTATCCGCCACCAGCGTTAAAATTGGATGGCGCTGGCTGGTGATAAAGCTGTCACCAACTTTAGGATTGAGACGCTGGTTCCACACACGCGTCGCTTCCATACACATATATTCAGTGACGTCTTCGGCGTTGTACGCCCAGCAATCCACCACTTGCGTGCCATGCAGATTGATCACCTGCACCGCTTCCCCTTTCTTCAAACGCACCGCTTTGCCGAAGCGCGCGGGAATGGTTATCGCTTCACGATGCTGATATTCAGCCGACATAGTGTTCTCCTGATTAATGCTGCAAGCCGCGACGATAGCGCGTCATGCGAGATTCAAGGCCGCGGGCCAGCCAGTCGATCAGACTGTTAAGCAGCCAGTAGCAGAGCGCCACCGTGAGATAAATCTCCAGCGGCGCGTAGGTATCCGAAATCGCCTGTTTAGCGGCGTACATAAATTCCTGCACCGAGACAATCGACAGCAGCGCAGAGTCTTTGATCAACCCAATCATCAGCCCAACCAGCGGCGACAGCATCTGCGGCAGGGTTTGTGGCAGCACCACATCGCGTAACTGCTCGCTGCGGCTCAGGCCCAGCACGCGACACGCTTCCCACTGCCCTTTCGGCAACGCTCGATGGCCGAGCGGATAACCTGCGCAATGTAGGGCGCGTAATAGAGCGTCAGCGCCAGTACGCCCACCACCGGCGATGACAATGTGATGTCGTACTCCGGCAGCACAAAATAGAGCAGATAGATCACCACCAGCAGCGGCAGCGCGAGTGTTAGTCCGCTGTAAAGGTTGAGCAAGCGCAACCAGAACGGCGAAGCCCGCATCAGCAGCAGCGCCATCAGTCCGCCCCATACCAGTGAGCAGAGGGCAGCGACGATGCACAGTTGCAGCGTGGCGATCATGCCGTCACCGAGTGAAGGCAAGGAGGTAAAAATGGCTTGCCAATCCATCAGGCGATCCTCCGTTTGGCTTCCAGACGTCTTGCGGCGGCAATCAGCGGCATGGCAATCAACAGATATCCCGCCGCCACCAGCAACAGCACCTGAGTGGCTTCATAGGTACGAGCAATCACAATTTGCCCGGCATAGGTCAACTCGGTCAGTGCCACCACCGATGCTAGCGGTGTGGTTTTCAGCAGAATAGTGAACTCGTTGACCAGCATCGGCAGGCTGGCACGCATCACCTGCGGGTTAATCACATACCACCAGGTCAGGAAACGGCTCAGACCCAAGGTCCGCGCCGCTTCGAGTTGCCCACGCGTGACCAGCGAACGGTTCACGCGCAAAATCTCCGCCACGTAAGCGCCGCTATTAAGGCCGATGGCGATCACCGCGGCCAGCATCGGCTGGCCGCCTAGCCCCAAACGCGGCAGGGTGAAAAACACCACGAACAGTTGCACGATGGCCGGTGTGCCGCGCATCAGGCTGATATACAGCCGACCGATGGCGCGCCAGACCCAGGCACGGCGCAGCTGCAGGAAGCAACCAAGCTGCCCCATCACCACGCTAACCAACGATGCCAGCACGGTCAGTAGCAGCGTCATCAGCAGGCCATGTCCGAGTTCTGGCAGCGCGGCCACTACCTGTTGATCCAGCCCCATGCGTTACTCCGCGGTAAAGTCGTGCAGGTTTTCCGCTACAGACAGCAGCAGCGGTGCAGGTTGATCGTTACCCTCAATGCCGGTGTTGCAGGCCGAAACGATGAACTGGGTGTCCATCACCACGCGACAGGTAATGCTGTCGCCTGCTTTGGTCAGGCTCGGCTCCGGCAGGAGGTCACCGGCACGCGTCAGTTTGACGTGCATAAACAGGTTGATCGGGTCTGGCAACTTTGGCACTACCATGCCCAATCGAGCCAACTCACTGCTTACCGCTTCCAGACAGCCTTCACCCTGATAACCTTTTTCCGCCAGGAAGGCGCGGGTGGAGGCGGGCAGCAGCAGGTCATGACGCTTCACGCTGTCTTTGCCCAGCACCATCATCGGACGGCGACGGTTGTTCACCAGACGCATACCGGACCCGAGCAGATAGCTGTTGCTGAACACGCGGGTGTGATGCACGGACAACCACACCGCCGGATCGGCAAGGCTGAAGCCAAACAGAGAAGCCACCGCGCCGTCGCCCTGGGCCGTGATGCGCAGCAACTGGCCGCGCAGCACCTTTATTGACCCAACGCTGCCCGGTTCAACCGTGACCGCTTTTGCCAGCGTGCGCTCAGCGGTCTCTTCATAACTTTCACGCATTAACAGCATGATTCATCTCCTCTGCGTGAAATTCGTCACTCACCACGATATCAATCGGCGTGACCTGTAAACCATTGCCGGGAATGATGTCCTGCGGGCAGGACGATACCGAACAAATCAGGTCGCACAGCGCTTCAAAAGTAATGCTGTCGCCCGCTTTACTGTTGGGATCGGTGACTTCCATCCGGCCATCGGCGGTGACCGGGCCGTTCTGGAACAGGTTGAACGGTTCGGGCAACGAGAAGTAAGTCACGCCAAAGGCTTTCATCCCTTCCAGCAGGTTATCGACGCAGTTGCGATGCCCCTCAACGCCGAAATCGACGCTGAAGCGGGTGCGATCGCAGGCTGGCACGTTGGCATCGTGAATGCCGATGCTGTCCGCCAGAATGCGCAGCATCGGGCGGTTTTCACTCGACCACAGCGCATCACCAGGTTTGAAGAACAACGAACGCAGATGCTGGCGGGTATGCACCGGCGACAGCTTTTCGTTTAAATCATCGGCGTTGACGGCGACGAAATCCGCCGCCTGCTGCCCTTCACTGTCAATCACGGTAATAAACTGGCCCTTACGCACGCGGAAGGTTTTGCCATGGCCCGCAGGCACCGTCAGGTTGCACTGGCACATAATTACTCCTGAGGAATGAAATCGCTGGCGGGAACGGTGAAAGTGGTGCCGAGATACTGCTGCTGCAGTTTGGTCAGCTCACCATCCTTCTGCATCGCCAGAATGTGGTCGCTGATGGCTTTGTTCAGGCTGCCGTCTTCTTTACGTGTTGCCCAACCCATCCACTGTGAAGGACCGACTTCGCCGACCTGCGCCACTTTACCGGCATATTTTTTCGCCACCGGCGCCAGCACCGAGATGTCGTCATAGACGAAGTCCGCGCGTTTGGTCATCAGGGTGCTGACGGTCTGATCCAGCGAATCCACGTTGATGATGGTGATGGGTTTTTTACCCTCTTTTTTCAGCTGCTCGTTAAAGCCTTTCAGCAACTGCTCTGGCACGCTGGCGGTTTTCACTGCACCACGCAGGCCTGACAGGCTTTCCGGGCTGAGGGTTTTGCCGCTGAAGGTGCTGGCTTCACTTTCGCGCACCAGCACACCGTTGACGGTTTTGCTGTAAGGCACGGTGAACAGCACTTTTTTCGCACGTTCAGCGGTAATGTTAAGAGAAGACCCTTCGGCGTTGAACGAGCCAGAAATCAGGCCCGGCAAAATGCCGCTGAAGGCGGTTTTCTGAAACTCCAGTTTCACACCGAGATCTTTGGCGAAGGATTGCATGATCGCCACGCTGTAGCCGGTGATCTCGCCTGAATCATTGGTGTATTCGTATGGAGGAAAGGTTGGATCGATGCCAACGGTGATTTTGCCGCTGCTTTTGATGTCACTCAAGGTATCTGCTTGCGCCTGCGCCATGGTGCCAACGGAGAGAAGTGCGGCGATCAGCAGTGCTGTTTTTTTCATTATGGTGTTTCCCTGGTGTTGGTGAAATGTCTTTTTCTACTGAGCATATTTTGTGCCAGTTTTTTCACCACCTCGGTAACACCTTTGAGGTATAGAGGGTATTACAGAGTAAAATCAATGAGAAACAAATGTTTCTTTATTTTAGTTTTAAATTTCTTTGGTTTCACCAATGGAGAATCATGTGGGTATAACGAGAGGAGGAGCGCACTACTATGGGGCAATATCTGGCGCAATGTGCGCCAGAACGGGGCATTATTCGAGTTCATCGAGGGACTGGTGCAAAGCTTCAACCTGCGCCAGATAATCATTGCTGATTTTGCCCATTTGTCGGGCCACCAGTGAGCAGAGCAGATTGCACACGCCCGAGAGCGCCGCAGTGCTGTCGAACATCAGGCTGCTGTCAGTGTGGCAACGCACCACCCACTGCGCGTGTCGCGCTGGTTTACCGGAGAGCACGTCGGCGATATACAGCATCGGCACGTTGCGCTCTGCCAGCACATTCATTGCCGCTTCCAGCGCAGGCATACGGCGGCGCAAGCCAACACAGATCACGACATCCTGCGGATTCAGTGCGGCGAGATGCTCCGCCAGTGAATCGCCGGGACGTGGCAACAGGCGCACATCGGGGTGGATATGCACCAGATCGCGGTAAATCAGCTGTGCAATGGTCTGACTGTGACGCCAACCCATTACTACCACACGACGAGACTGCGCAATCGCGCTCACCGCCTGTTGCAGCTGTTCACTGTCCAGCGTGCGATAGCTGTTGACCAGATTAGCGATCTCTTTTTCCAGGTGCTGCTGCATGATGCTGGCGAGCGGTGACGCGGTTGGCACGGCTTGCAGATAGAGCGGTGAGCCGCTGCTCTGCATGTCACGCGCCTGCCGACGGGCGGCTTCATAGCTTTCGTAACCGAGATGACGGAAAAAACGCGTGGTGGTGGCTTTGGAAACGCCCGCGCTCTGTGCCAGTTCGGTGGCGGTATTCATCGCCAACTGGCCGGGCGCCGCCAGCAGCACGTCAGCCAGGCGCTGCTCATGGCTGGAGAGTTGATCCCAGTGCTGTTGAATTCGGCCCTCTAACGTTGCCGCTTTTGCACTCATGGTGATTCCCTGAAAATAAAAAAACTATCCTGCACAGAGCGTGCCGGGTTGTCATCAGGAATTTTAATTGGCTAACAGAAATGAAAAAGGTCGCCTGATAAATTATTCGCCAAAAAAAAGGTCGCCATAAATGGCGACCCTAAGGGCTCAGTGCAGAATGCGCGCTGTTTTGCCTTATTTACTGGTTGGACGCAACGCCGGGAACAGAATGACGTCGCGGATGGTATGGCTGTTAGTGAACAGCATCACCATACGGTCGATACCGATGCCCAAACCTGCGGTTGGCGGCAGGCCGTGCTCCAGTGCGGTGACGTAGTCTTCATCGTAGAACATCGCTTCGTCATCGCCAGCATCTTTCGCATTCACCTGCTGCAGGAAACGCTCAGCCTGATCTTCTGCATCGTTCAGCTCGGAGAAGCCGTTACCGATTTCACGACCACCGATGAAGAACTCAAAGCGGTCAGTGATTTCCGGGTTCTCGTCGTTACGACGTGCCAGCGGTGACACTTCAGCCGGATATTCGGTAATGAAGGTTGGCTGAATCAGGTGTGCTTCTGCGGTTTCTTCGAAGATCTCAGTCACCACGCGGCCCAGACCCCAGCTCTTCTCCACTTTGATGTGCAGCGATTTGGCAATCGCCACCGCTTTATCAAAGTCTTCCAGATCGTTCAGGTCGGTTTCCGGACGGTATTTCTTGATCGCTTCACGCATGGTGAGCTTCTCAAACGGCTTGCCGAAGTCGAAGCTGTGGTCGCCGTAAGGCACTTCAGTGGTGCCCAACACGTCCTGCGCCAAGGTGCGGAACAGGCTTTCGGTCAGTTCGATCAGATCTTTGTAATCCGCATACGCCATATAGAGTTCCATCATGGTGAACTCTGGATTATGACGCGGCGAAATACCTTCGTTACGGAAGTTACGGTTGATCTCGAACACGCGATCAAAGCCGCCCACCACCAGACGCTTCAGGTACAGCTCTGGTGCAATACGCAGGTACATATCGATGTCGAGCGCATTGTGATGGGTGATAAACGGACGGGCTGACGCGCCGCCTGGGATCACCTGCATCATTGGGGTTTCCACTTCCATAAAGTCACGGTTAACCATGAACTGACGGATGCCGGCCATGATTTTAGAGCGCACTTTGAAGGTGTTACGGGAATCGTCGTTAGAGATCAGATCCAAATAACGCTGACGGTAGCGGGTTTCCTGATCGGCCAGGCCGTGGAATTTATCCGGCAGTGGACGCAGCGCTTTGGTCAGCAGACGCAGTTCCGTGATGTGGATCGACAGCTCACCGGTTTTGGTCTTGAACAACTTACCGCGCGCGCCGAGGATATCGCCCAGATCCCATTTCTTGAACTGCTCGTTGTAGACGCCTTCTGGCAGATCGTCACGTGAAACGTAGATCTGAATCTGGCCGCCAACGTCCTGCAGCGTAGCAAAAGAGGCTTTACCCATGATGCGGCGGGTCATCATACGACCGGCCACACTCACTTCAACACCGAGCGCTTCCAGCTCTTCGTTCTCTTTTGCGTCGTAGCTGGCGTGCAGCAAATCAGACGTGGTATCGCGACGGAAATCGTTAGGAAACGCGATGCCCTTTTCACGCAGCGCGCTGAGTTTTTCGCGACGCGCTTTCAGTTCGTTGTTTAACTCAAGGGCGGCATCAGCGCTCTGCGGTTGTTGTTCAGACATGTCGGTTCCTTATAACCCTGCTTTTAAACTTGCTTCAATGAAGCGGTCGATGTCGCCATCCAGCACCGCTTGAGTATTGCGCGTCTCTACGCCGGTGCGCAGATCTTTAATACGTGAATCGTCGAGAACGTAAGAACGGATCTGACTGCCCCAGCCGATATCGGATTTGTTATCTTCCGCGGCCTGCTTGTCTGCGTTCTTCTTTTGCATCTCATATTCGTACAGTTTTGCGCGCAACTGTTTGAAAGCCTGATCTTTGTTCTTATGCTGTGAACGGTCGTTCTGGCACTGCACCACAATGTTGGTCGGCAAGTGGGTAATACGCACCGCAGACTCGGTTTTGTTAACGTGCTGACCACCCGCACCCGAGGCGCGGTAAACGTCGATACGCAGATCGGCTGGATTAATGTCGATGTCGATGTTGTCATCCACTTCCGGGTAGATAAACACCGAACTGAATGAGGTGTGGCGACGGCCGCCGGAGTCAAATGGACTCTTACGCACTAAGCGATGGACGCCAGTTTCCGTGCGTAGCCAGCCAAACGCGTAGTCACCGATGATTTTAATGGTGGCGGATTTAGTACCGGCCACTTCACCGTCTGACTCTTCGATGATTTCGGTTTTATAACCTTTCGCTTCTGCCCAGCGCAGATACATACGCAGCAGCATGCTGGCCCAGTCTTGCGCTTCGGTGCCGCCGGAACCGGCCTGGATATCCATGTAGCAGTCGGCGCTGTCGTATTCACCGGAGAACATACGACGGAATTCGAGTTCGCCCAGTTTCACTTCGAGGACATCGAGTTCAACAACGGCTTCGTTAAAGGTCTCTTCGTCGTCGGCTTCAACGGCCAGATCCAGCAAGCCCTGAACATCTTCCAGGCCTTGAGTCATCAGGTCTAAGGTTTCCACCACCGCTTCGAGCGAAGCGCGTTCTTTGCCCAGTGCCTGGGCACGTTCTGGCTCGTTCCAGACGTCAGGTTGTTCCAGCTCGGCGTTTACTTCTTCGAGGCGTTCTTTCTTGGCATCATAGTCAAAGATACCCCCTAAGAACGTCGCTGCGCTCGCTGAGGTCTTGAATACGATTTTTGACCGGATTAATTTCAAACATGGCTTTTCAGTCTTTTTTGACGATTCGGTGAAAGGGGATAAAAAGTAACGCGCTAGTTTACCCGAAACCGCGCGTACTTTGTAGCATTGCAGGTATGAGAGATAGCGCAACAGAATACGTTTTTATGCGATCAATGGGATTCGGTCGCCATCAATGGCGACCCTACGTAAATCGGTGCAGCTTGTTGGGTCCGCACCAGGATTCGGTCACCACCAATGGCGGCCCTACGTAAATCGGTGCAGGTTGTTGGGTCCGTATCAGGATTCGGTTGCCATCACGTAAGTCGGTGCGCACCTGGATGAATTACGCGGTTATACCGGCCAGATATGGTCGATGATCAGCTGTACCGAGCGATTGCCGCGGTACTCGTTGATATCCAGTTTATAGGCGAGTTTGACCTGACGCACGCTGGTGTCGGGCCACAGGGTGGTATCCACGTTAAACGCAATACCGTCCAACAGCGGGCCGCCGCCTAGCGGTTCAATCATCACCTTCAAATGGCGTTCACCCACCAGCTTCTGCTGTAGCAGTTTAAACTGGCCATCGAATACCGGCTCCGGGAATGCCTGGCCCCAGGGACCCGCTTCACGCAGCATTTCGGCGGTGTGTAACGTGAACTCCTGCGCATGCAGTTCACCATCGGACCAAATCACGCCCTGTAAGGCTTCGCCATCCAGCCACTCGTCGATCAGCGCAGCGAAGCGCTCGCGGAACAGATCATACTTCTCGGTTTCCAGCGACAGGCCTGCCGCCATGGCATGCCCACCAAACTTAATCATCATGCCTGGATAGAGCGTGTCGAGACGCTCCAGCGCATCACGTAAGTGTAACCCCGCAATCGAGCGGCCCGAGCCTTTTAGCGTGCCGTCGCCCGCTGGTGCAAAAGCGATCACCGGACGATGAAAACGCTCTTTCAAACGAGAAGCCAAAATTCCCACCACGCCCTGATGCCACTCAGATGGTAGAACGCCAGGCCAAGCGGTAAATCGGTATGCTGTCGCTCAAGCTCATCGCACAGCGCCAACGCCTCGCTTTTCATGCCCTGCTCAATCTCTTTACGCGTCTGGTTCAGTGCATCAAGTTCATTCGCGAGCATGCGCGCCTGCGCAATATCTTCCGTGAGCAGGAGCGCCACGCCCACAGACATATCATCAAGACGGCCCGCAGCATTGAGACGGGGCCCGACAGCAAAACCGAGATCGCTGGCGGCTAACTGGCGCGCATCACGGTTGGCGATCTCCAGCAACGCACGAATGCCAGCACGGCATTTTCCGGCGCGGATGCGACTTAAACCTTGCCACACCAGAATGCGGTTATTGGCATCCAGCGGCACCACGTCGGCCACCGTGCCCAACGCGACCAGATCGAGCCACTCCGCCAGATTGGGTTCGGTTCGGCCATCAGTAAACCAGTTGTGTTGACGCAGATGGGCACGCAGCGCCAGCATCAAATAAAACGCCACACCCACCCCCGCCAGCGAACGAGAAGGGAATTCGCTGTCGTTGAGATTAGGGTTCACGATCGCTTCAGCTTGCGGCAACGTTTCGCCAGGCAGGTGATGATCGGTGACCAGCACTGGAATACCATGCTGATGCGCAGTGTCCACACCGGCGTGGGAAGAGATGCCGTTATCCACAGTGAGAATCATCTCCGCACCGCGCGCACGGGCTTGCTCAACCACTTCTGGGCTGAGGCCGTAGCCATCCTCAAAACGGTTAGGCACCAGATAATCAATATTGCCGCCCATGCTGCGCAACGCCAGCACGGTTAAAGCGGTGCTGGTGGCGCCATCGGCATCGAAATCGCCCACCACCACAATGCGGCGACCCGCTTCCAGCATCTGATGCAGCAAGGTGACCGCTTCTGCTATGCCACCTAAGGTTTGCCATGGCAGCAGATGTTTAGCACCGCGTTCCAGTTCAGCGGCATCTTTGACGCCGCGTTGCAGATACAAGCGACGCAGCAGCGGCGGTAAATGATCGGGTAAGCTGGCGTCGGTTTGGGCTTCGCGCCGACGCAGTTCGACAGAATGCATCACTGTGAATTAACCGCCCCGCTTCTGGCCGTCAAGCACCTGCTTCAGCTCTTGCGGGCCCTGATAGCCAGGGATCATCGCGCCGGTGTCGGTAAGAATGGCTGGGGTGCCCTGAATGCCGTACAGGATGCCCAACTGATAATGCTTGTCCAGATTGATTTTGCAGGTTTCTGGCGCATCCATCTGAGGCGCATCACCTTTCATCGCCGCATCGAAAGCTTTGTTGCGATCGGCGCTGCACCAGATGGCACGCATCGCTTTTTCCACCTGACCATGCAGACCCTCACGTGGGAAGGCGAGGTAACGCACGGTGATGCCCAGCGCGTTGTAGTCGGCCATTTGCTCGTGCAGCTTACGGCAGTAGCCGCAGGTGATATCGGTAAACACGGTAATCACATGCTGCTCTTTCGGCGCTTTGTAGACGATCATTTCTGGCGCCAGTGCGGTGATTTTTTTGTCCAGCAGCTGGTTAGTGACATTCACCGGCTGAGTACCGCTGACATCGTACAGCGGGCCCTGAATCATGTGTTTGCCATCTTCAGAGACATAAAGCACGCCGCTTTCGGTCAACACGGTTTTCATGCCCGGCAGCGGTGAAGGCTGAATTTCAGTTTGCTGCAAACCAAGCTTTTTCAATGCTTGCTGAATGGCGCTGTCATCGGCATGAGCCAGACCGGTAAAGGCACTGACCAACAATGCCAGCATCGTTAACTGTTTTTTCATCTCAAATCCTTGTTGCCGCATCTCAGGCGCGCGGATGATGCTGTTGATGTAACTGACGCAGGCGCTCAGTGGCAACGTGCGTATAAATTTGGGTGGTTGAGAGGTCACTATGGCCCAGCAACATTTGTACGACGCGTAAATCTGCACCGTGGTTCAGTAAATGTGTGGCAAATGCGTGGCGCAACACGTGTGGCGACAGTTTTTCGCTATCAATACTGGCAAGGGTCGCATAGTGCTTAATGCGATGCCAGAAAGTCTGACGTGTCATTTGTTGCGCGCGATTACTGGGGAACATCACGTCCAGCGTTTGCCCATTCAATAACCATGGCCGACCGTGCTCCATATAGTGCTCCAGCCAGTAAATCGCTTCTTCACCTAACGGCACAAGACGCTCTTTATTGCCTTTACCAATCACGCGCACTACGCCTTGACGCAAACTGATGTCGCTGATGGTTAATCCGACCAGTTCCGACACACGCAAGCCAGTGGCATACAGCAGCTCCAGCATCGCTTTGTCACGCAGCTCCAGAGGAACGTCAATACTCGGTGCCTGTAACAGGCGTTCCACTTGGTTTTCACTGAGGTCTTTTGGCAAACGTTGCGGCAGCTTCGGGGCAGAGAGCAACGCGCTGGGATCATCACTTCGCAGCTTTTCACGGTAGAGATATTGGAACAGACGGCGCATCGCACTGAGCGTGCGTGCTGAGCTGGTGGCCTTGTAGCCGCCTTCGACACGCTCGGCGAGAAACTGCTGTAGATCGAGAGCTTCAAGCGTCAACAGGGTACGTTCATGATGATGTAACCAGCCGGTGAGCGTTTGAAGATCCTGGCGGTAGGACTCAAGCGTATTTTTCGCCAGGTTACGCTCGATCCAGAGCGCATCCAGAAATTGTTCTATCAGATCGCTGTCCTGCACGGTTCCCCCCCAACACGTGTGAAATCGTGCTCATTATGCCTGAAAGTCACCCGCTTCTGGTACAATTGCGCCAAAGTGAGTATCAGTCAGAGCATTAATTGCATGAATATCGGTCTTTTCTACGGTTCCAGCACCTGTTATACCGAAATGACGGCGGAGAAAATTCGCGACTTTATCGGTGAAGAGTTAGTCACACTGCACAATCTTAAAGATGATGATCCATCGTTAATGGAGCAGTACGATTTGCTGATTCTCGGTATCCCCACCTGGGATTTTGGCGAGCTGCAAGAGGACTGGGAAGCGGTGTGGCAGCAACTGCCGACGATTAACCTACAGGGCAAAATCGTCGCGCTGTACGGCATGGGCGACCAAATGGAGTACGCCGAATGGTTCCTGGACGCGCTCGGCATGCTGCATGAGTTGCTCCAGCCGATGGGCGTGCAATTTGTGGGTTACTGGCCGCTGGAAGGCTACGAATTCACCAGCAAGAAACCGCTCACCGCAGACGGTACCCAGTTTGTTGGTCTGGCACTCGACGATGTGAACCAGTTTGAACTGAGCGAAGAACGTGTTGAACAGTGGTGCGAACAGATTCTGACTGAAACCGCTGCACTACTTTAATCTGGCCTAGCGTCTTCTTGCAGAAAACAGCAGGCGCGCAGTGTGCACCATTCATAAGGCGGCAGGTTGTCATGCATCAACCACAGCCGCCAGCGTTTACCCTGCGGATTACGCATATCCAGTAACACACCGTAGGGTAGCCAGTCTGGCTTACGCGCCAATCGCCACGGCGCGCCACCCCACAACCAGTTTCCCTGCTCATCCAGCACCAGACGGCCACGACGCTGCATTAGCCGACGTTCATGACGCCAGCACTCCAGCAGCAGTAGAATCAACAGAGGGGCTTTGCCCCAACGCCACTCAACGGGCCAACTGAGGCTAAGCAACACTCCAGCCACCAGCAATATCAGCGTCACATTGAGCACACGCGCGCTCCGTGACGGCTGTAAATCACATTGGAACGGGGCCGCGTTCACGGTTGCGCTGTTGGATCAGTTGCACCATACGTTTGAACTCGGGGTTGGCCGGTTCGCCATGGTTCATCAACCAGTTAAACAAGTCGGGATCGTCACTCTTCAGCAGGGCAATAAACACCTGCTTATCGGTGTCGCTGAGCGAATCATACTCGTACTTGAAGAACGGCATGATGGAGACATCCAGCTCCAACATGCCGCGACGGCACGCCCACTGAACACGAGCTTTATCATGAATATCCATGTGTCTTTTTTCCATGGCTGAAAACAGTGGCGCTCAGTGTACCTGCTTTTTTCAAATGCTGCAGAGACTGTACTTAACCCTGCGCGAAGTTACACAGAGCATGTTCACCCATTGCAGGGTTATCACGCGATTTGTGCGCCAGATTAGGTAAACAGGTTGCAAACGCACACTGCTCTTTTAACATTGGAAGCAATATCGATATTAATCAGGATGCACACATGCCGATTTTCACCCTTCCGCCACGCCAGCCTGCAGCGGCGTCACGCCTGCCTTTAACCCTGATGTCGCTTGATGAGTGGGCGCTGGTTTCAGTGCAGGGCAAAGACAGTACCTCTTATCTGCAAGGTCAGTTGACGCTGGATGTCGCGGCGCTGGGAGCCACCCAGCATCGCCCAGCGGCGCACTGCGATGCCAAAGGCAAAATGTGGAGCAACCTGCGTCTGTTCCATCGTGGCGAAGGTTACGCTTATATCGTGCGCCGCAACCTGCATGAGCAACAGCTCACTGAGCTGAAGAAATATGCAGTGTTCGCTAAAGTGACCATTGCAGCGGATAACGACGCCGTGTTGTTGGGTGTCGCGGGGTTCCAGGCCCGCGCCGCACTCACCGGTCTGTTCCCAACCCTGCCTGATGCGGAAACGCCGGTAGTTCAGCAGGATGACAGTACGCTGCTGTGGTTTGAACACACCGCTGAACGTTTCCTGCTGGTCACGACACTGGCGCAGGCTGAAGCGATAAAAGAGAAGTTAGCCGGCACAGCACAGTTCAATGACAGCACGCAGTGGCTGGCGCTGGATATCGAGGCCGGTATTCCGGTGATCGAAACTGCCACCAGCGCGCAGCTGATTCCTCAGGCCACCAATCTGCAGGCACTTGACGCCATCAGCTTTAAAAAAGGCTGCTACACCGGCCAGGAGATGGTCGCACGTGCGAAATTCCGCGGTGCCAACAAGCGCGCGCTTTACTGGCTGGCCGGTACCGCCAGCAAAGTCCCGCAGGCAGACGGTTCGATGGAGCTGCAGATGGGTGATAAATGGCGTCGCACCGGTACGGTGTTAACCGGCGTCCAGTTGGATGACGGGAGTGTGTGGGTACAGGTCGTTATGAATAACGATTTGGAGCCGGACAGCGTGCTACGTGTGGAAGGGGACGAAGGCGGCAAAATGACGATTCAGCCGCTGCCTTATTCGCTGGTCGATTAAGAACGGTAGCGGCGCGATTTATCGCGCGCTTGTCAGCGGATATTTCGCTTCAGACATGCGCAATAAATTGCGCCGCAACGATGATGTGCAACTTTCGACGTCTTACATCACATAGATTTAGATTGCGCAGAAGTGCAACTTTCAACGTACTACATCACATAAAAATAGATCGCGCAGAAGTGCAGTACGCTGCCGCCCAAGACAAAACCATGCCAGATAGCGTGGTTGTAGGGAATACGCCGCGACACGTAGAAAATCACCCCCAGCGAATAGACGATTCCGCCCGCCGCCAGCAGCCAGACTCCGCCCGCAGAAAGCTTGGTTGCTAACTGGTAAATCACCACCAGCGATAACCACCCCATACTAAGATAGGTGATCAGTGACAGCACTTTGAAGCGGTGCGCAATGGTGAGCTTAAAGATAATACCCGCCAGTGCCAGGCCCCAAATCACGACCATCAGCCCTTGCGCCAGTGGCGATTTCAATCCAACCAGCAGGAACGGCGTATAGGTCCCGGCAATCAGCAGATAGATGGCGCAATGGTCAAATTTCTTCAGCCAGTGCTTCGCTTTCTGATGAGGAATAGCGTGATAGAGCGTCGAAGCCAGAAACAGCAAGATCATGCTGCCGCCGTACAAGCTGTAACTGGTGATGGCTGTGATATCGGCACGCATTTCAACGGCTTGCGTGAGCAACAATACCAATCCCACGATCCCAAAAATGCAGCCAATCCCGTGGCTAATGCTGTTGGCGATCTCTTCGGCTAACGAATAGCCCTGAGCAACAAGTCGATTCTGTGCCATGCGCTTAATTCCTGAAAAACATAGTAAGAGCTGAGCTTTTTCTGTGCACCAGAGTAACCAGAAAAAATTTCAGAGTACACCTGTACGCTAAAAAATTCTGTGTAAGGGTGTGACAACCCGCCAGCGGCTCAATCTGTTACACTGGCGACTCATTTTGTCGATGAGTGCCGCACGCATGTTTTCACACCGCGATTTGTCCAGCCTGAATGACCTTGAGATGCAGGTGTATCACTTCATCATCAAACATCGGGAAAGTGTCAGTTATATGACGATTCGCGAGTTGGCGGCCCAGGCGTGCGTTTCCACCACTACCGTGCTGCGCTTTTGCCGCAAAATGCACTGTGAAGGCTGGTCGGAATTCCGCATCCGCTTTCGTCTGGCGCAAGAACAAACGGCGCCGGTGCTGATGCCTTCAGGAGTCGGTGAAATGCTGAGTTTCTTTAAAAGCATTCATAATGATGAATTCGAGCAGCAAATTGCCCAGGCCGCCCAGATGATTATGCAAGCGGAGCATATTTTCTTTATTGGTGCTGGCACCTCAGGCAGCCTCGGGAAATACGGTGCACGTTATTTTTCCAATATCGGTAAATTTAGCCATCATATTGATGACCCTTATTATCCCGTCAGTAAGAGTGCTTATGAAAATGCGCTGGCGATTATTTTATCGGTGTCCGGTGAAACCGAGGAGATACTGCGTTTCGCCAGCCAATTTAGTCTGCATCACTGTAAAATCATCTCCATTACCAACCATGAAGGCTGTTCACTGGCAAAGATGGCTGACTTCAATCTCTCTTATCACATGCCACAACTGAAGCTCGGTGACCGCCTCGACATCACCACCCAGGTGCCCGTTTTATATATTCTGGAAACCCTTGGCCGATATATTTCCCGCGCCACTGCACTATAAAACACCCTGTTTTTTCACTGTAACAAGTCACCTATTTCACCCGGTGTTATATCGTGACTTTAATAAGTGAGTTGTTACACTGCGGGCAGTTTACTATTCCGCAAACAGTGTAATGAGGTGCGCCGATGAGTGAAGGATTGCAATTACCAAAAGGGTTTCTTTGGGGCGGTGCCGTTGCCGCACATCAGGTTGAAGGCGGCTGGGACCAGGGTGGTAAAGGCGTCAGCATTGCCGATGTATTGACTGGGGGGGCTCACGGCGTGGACCGTGTGATCACTTCCTACGTTGAGGCCGATAAATATTATCCTAACCATCAGGCCGTTGAGTTCTATTCACACTACAAGCAAGACGTGGCGCTGTTTGCCGAGATGGGCTTCAAGTGTTTCCGCACTTCGATTGCATGGACGCGCATCTTCCCCAATGGAGATGACCAGCAACCCAACGAAGCCGGCTTACAGTTCTATGATGACCTGTTTGATGAACTGCTAAAGCACGGCATCGAACCGGTGATCACCCTCTCCCACTTTGAAATGCCTTACCACCTGGTGAAAGAGTACGGCGGCTGGGCCAATCGTAAAGTGGTCGATTTCTTTGTGCGGTTCAGCGAGGTCGTCATGACGCGCTACCAGCACAAAGTGAAATACTGGATGACCTTCAACGAAATCAATAACCAGCGTAACTGGCAGTATCCGCTGTTTGGCTACTGCTGCTCGGGCGTGGTATTTACCGAGCACGAGAAACCAGAACAGATGATGTACCAAGTCATGCATCATCAGTTTGTTGCTAGCGCCAAGGTGGTGAAACGCGGTCATGAAATCAATCCTCATTTCCAGATTGGTTGCATGATTGCCATGGTGCCGGTCTATCCGTTCTCATGCCATCCCGACGATGTGATGCTGGCACAGGAATCGATGCATCAACGCTATGTCTTCAGTGATGTCCAGATGCGGGGTGCCTATCCGGCTTACACGCTCAAAGAGTGGGCGCGCAAAGGCTATCAGATTGAGATGCAGCCAGAAGATGCGGAAACGCTGCGCCAGGGCTGTTGTGACTACGTTGGCTTTAGCTATTACATGAGCAACGCGGTAAATACCCAAGCCAGCGGCGTGGATGATCCTATCACCGGCTTTGAAGGCGTGGTGCCGAATCCCCATGTGAAAGCGTCTGACTGGGGTTGGCAAATCGACCCTGTTGGCCTCCGCTATGTGTTGAACTCGCTGTATGAGCGTTATCAGAAGCCACTGTTTATTGTTGAAAATGGCTTCGGTGCTATCGATAAGCCAAATGCAGAGGGATTCATTGAGGATGACTACCGCATTGATTATTTGCGGTCGCATATTGAAGAGATGAAGAAAGCCGTGGCGCTGGATGGCGTAGATTTGCTGGGTTATACCCCTTGGGGTTGCATCGACTGCGTGTCGTTTACAACCGGCCAATACAATAAACGCTATGGCTTTATTCACGTCGATAAAAACGATGACGGCAGTGGCAATTTTTCCCGTTCGAAGAAGAAGAGCTTTGCCTGGTATCAGCAGGTGATTGCGAGTAATGGCGCGGAGTTGTAATTCAGAGCGATATCTTTGGCCAGGTCAGCATAAATGCTGACCCTACGAGATTAACAAGCGTTGTCGGGTTGGCAGCCATGCCGACCTGACGAGGTGAACAAGCGTTGTCGGGGTTGGCAGCCATGCCGACCTGGTTTTACGCCCGCCTGCGGCATCAATAAAGGTGCCAGTGACGTAAGAGGCGGCATCACTTGCCAGCCAGAGAATGGCCTCGGCAACTTCATTTGCCTGACCACCACGCCCCATTGGCAGCGAACTCGCCACGCGATCCACTCTTCCTGGCTCGCCGCCATCGGCATGCATTTCAGTGTAGATCAAGCCGGGTCGCACACTGTTGACGCGAATCCCCTCGGCCGCCACCTCAAGTGACAAGCCTTTGGTCAAGGTATCCATCGCGCCTTTTGAAGCCGCATAATCAACATATTCATTCGGTGCACCAAGACGTGAGGCCGCCGATGAAACATTGACGATGGCACCGCCCTGTCCGCCATGCGCTGTGCTCATACGCTTTACCGCTTCACGACAGCAAATAAATGTGCCGAGAACATTAGTGGCAAACACGCGCTGAATACGCTCAGCGTCGAGATCTTCAACACGGCACTGGGTGAACAAAATCCCGGCATTATTCACCAACACTCGCAGCGCGCCATCCTGTTCATCCAGCTGTTGGAACATGCGCACCACCTGAACTTCATCCGCAATATCTGCCTGCACGGCAAATGCACTGCCGCCCTGCGCTTCAATTTCAGTAACCACCTGCTGGGCTTCCGTCGCGCGTTTACGATAGTTTATCGCGACACGATAGCCCGCTTGTGCCAGCAGCAGAGCGGTCGCCCGTCCAATGCCACGACTGCCGCCAGTCACTAAAGCCAGATCCATGTTGCCTCCAAAATAAAAAGGGCCGATTTCTCGGCCCTCAGGATAAGTCGACTGAAACTGTTTAGCCTACATAATTTGCGTTGCAGCAAGGCAGCAAGCTCGTTGATCCACGGTGACCGACATCAGTCAGTGACCGTGGTGAACGATTGCAGCCAACGCCGCTGCGAACTCATTTATGACGGCTAAATTATTGGTATTCGCTCATTGGAACACAGGAGCAAAATACATTACGGTCACCGAAGACATCATCCAGGCGTTTCACTGTTGGCCAATATTTGTTGGCGCTGCCAGCCGGGAACACCGCCAGTTCGCGAGTGTAGGGATGTGCCCAGTCACCGACAATTTCCATCTGCGTGTGTGGCGCGTTCACCAGCGGGTTGTCTTCAGCTGGCCATTCACCATCAGCCACGCGGTCAATTTCCATACGGATAGAGAGCATGGCATCGATAAAGCGATCCAGCTCGATTTTGCTTTCAGATTCCGTTGGCTCAACCATCAGCGTGCCAGCAACCGGGAATGACATGGTGGGTGCATGGAAGCCGTAATCGATCAGACGCTTGGCAATATCCAACTCACTGATACCGGTCTGCTCTTTCAGCGGACGAATGTCGAGAATACACTCATGCGCCACGCGACCATCACGACCTGCATAAAGAATTGGATAGGCAGATTGCAGACGGCTGGCAATGTAGTTGGCATTCAGAATCGCTACTGAACTCGCTTGCTTCAGGCCTTTCGCGCCCATCATACGGATATACATCCAGCTAATTGGCAGGATAGAGGCACTGCCAAACGGTGCCGCTGATACTGCGCCCTGTTGGGTCAGCACGCCATCAATCTGCACCACGCTATGACCCGGCACAAACGGAGCCAGATGCGCTTTCACGCCGATTGGGCCCATGCCCGGACCGCCACCACCGTGTGGGATACAGAAAGTTTTATGCAGGTTGAGGTGCGACACATCAGCGCCAATGTAGCCTGGCGTAGTAATGCCAACCTGAGCATTCATGTTGGCACCATCCAGGTAAACCTGGCCGCCATACTGATGCACGATCTGGCACACTTCACGGATGGTTTCTTCGTAGACGCCATGCGTCGAAGGATAGGTCACCATGATGCAAGAAAGTTCATCACCGACCTGAGCGGCTTTTTCGCGCAGATCGCCCAAGTCGATGTTGCCTTGTTTGTCACAGGCCACCACCACCACTGACATGCCCGCCATCTGTGCAGAGGCCGGGTTAGTGCCGTGTGCGGAGCTTGGGATCAGGCAAACATTACGTCCACCTTCGTTACGGCTTTCATGATAGCGACGAATCGCCAGCAGGCCGGCATATTCACCCTGCGCGCCGGAGTTCGGCTGCATGCAAAGTGCATCGTAACCGGTGAGCTGTACCAGCCACTGCGAAAGCTGACCGATCATCTGCAGATAGCCCGAAGCCTGTTCTGCCGGGCAGAATGGGTGCAGCTCAGCAAATTCCGGCCAGGTGATAGGAATCATCTCCGCAGCGGCGTTGAGCTTCATGGTGCAAGAGCCTAACGGGATCATCGCCTGGTTCAGCGCCAGATCCTTTTTCTCAAGGCTGTGCATATAACGCATCATTTCGGTTTCGCTGTGGTGGCGATTGAATACCGGATGCGTCAGGAATTCACTGACACGCTGCATGCCCGCAGGAATCGCACTGTTCTCAGCGGCCACGCTGGCATCCAGTGCATCAATGTCGAGGCCATGTGCATCACCCAACAGAATGGCAAACAGGGACTGCACATCTTCACGCGTGGTGGTTTCATCCAACGTGATGCCTACGCCATTGAGCACGTCGCTACGCAGGTTAACGCCAAAACTCAGCGCACGATTGAGGACCTCGGCTTTATCAGCGACTTCCACCGTCAAGGTATCGAACCAGCTGGTATGACGCAGTTTCAATCCACCGTTTTGCAGGCCAGTCGCCAGAATGCTGGTCAAGCGATGGATGCGTGAGGCAATGCGGGTTAAGCCTTTTGGACCATGATAGACCGCATATAAACCGGCGATATTCGCCAGTAACACCTGTGAAGTACAGATGTTGGAGTTCGCCTTCTCACGGCGAATGTGCTGCTCGCGAGTTTGCATCGCCATACGCAGTGCGGTGTTGCCTGCAGCATCACGTGAAACACCGATAATACGACCCGGCATTGAGCGTTTGTGCTCATCACGGCTGGCGAAGAAGGCCGCGTGTGGACCGCCGTAGCCCATTGGCACACCGAAGCGTTGGGCAGAACCGAAGACGATATCCGCGCCCTGCTTGCCCGGCGCTTCTAACTGCACCAGCGCCATAAAATCAGCAGCCACACTGACCACGACTTTGCGGCTTTTCAGTTCGGTGATCAGTGAACGGTAGTCGTGCACTTCCCCGCTGGTCCCGACCTGTTGCAACAGCACACCGAACAGATCGTCGTGATCCAGCGCCTTATCGGCACGATCGATAATCAGTTCAAAACCGAAGGTTTCAGCACGGGTACGCACGACGTCCAGCGTTTGCGGATGGATATCGTCAGCAATGAAGAACTTAGTAGCGTTTTTCAGTTTGCTGACGCGCTTTGCCATCGCCATCGCTTCGGCAGCGGCGGTGGCTTCGTCCAGCAATGACGCAGAAGCAATATCCAAACCGGTTAAATCGAGCGTCAGCGTCTGGAAGTTCAGCAGTGCCTCAAGTCGGCCCTGTGAAACCTCAGGCTGATAAGGGGTGTAAGCGGTGTACCAACCCGGATTTTCCAGCATGTTGCGCAGAATGACTGGCGGGGTGATCACCGCACTGTAGCCCATGCCGATCCAGGATTTATAACGCAGGTTCTGACTGGCAATCGCTTTCAGCTCTGCCAGCGCTTGTTGTTCGGTCGCGGCATCGCCAACCGCCGGAGGACCTGGCAGTTGGATGTCGGCAGGGACGATGGCGCTAATCAACGATGCCAATGAGCTGGCTCCAATCGCTTCCAACATCGTGGCTTGCTGCTCGGGGGTTGGACCGATGTGGCGCTCAATGAAAGCACCGTTGTGTTCAAGCTGGCTGAGAGTCTGGGTCATTTGCAGTAAATCCTGAATCGGGCTGGGTTACAAAAACGGCATAAAATCAGGCAGATAAAAAAGAAGGTGCCGATTATCAGCACCTCCTGTCACTACCGGTTACTCATCGATAGAAGCTTTATACGCAGCGGCATCCAGCATTTCATCAAGCTCTGACTCATCGCTGGCTTTGATACGGAAAAGCCAGCCGTCAGCGTAAGGTGCACTGTTAACCAGCTCCGGTGAACCGTCTAACTCATCATTCACCGCGACGATTTCACCACTCAGTGGCGCATAGATATCAGAAGCCGCTTTGACGGATTCCGCAACCGCACAGTCATCACCGGCTGCGACAACCGCACCGACTTCTGGCAGGTCAACAAACACCATATCACCCAGCAGTTCCTGAGCGTGTTCGGTGATCCCCACGGTAAAGGTGCCGTCGGCTTCTTTACGGACCCATTCGTGGCTATCGCGGTATTTCAATTCATTAGGCACATTGCTCATCGCCATTTCTCCTGAAAAAATTACTGAGCGACCGGCTTACCGGCGCGAACAAAAATCGGTTTGGTGACTTTCACCGGCATTTCACGATTGCGGATCTCTACAATCGCTTGCTCACCAATGCCCGCTGGCACACGTGCCAACGCGATGCTGCAACCCAGCGTCGGGGAGAAAGACCCACTGGTAATAATACCCTGCTGTAGCTGACCTTGTTCGTCAGTGAAACGCACCGGCAAGCCGTTACGCAGCACCCCTTTTTCGGTCATGATCAAACCCACCAGCTTTTCGGTACCCTTGGCACGTTGCGCTTCTAACGCATCGCGACCAATGAAATCACGATCGGAAGGTTCCCAGCTGATGGTCCAACCCATGTTGGCCGCCAGCGGTGAAACACCTTCGTCCATCTCCTGACCATACAGGTTCATCCCTGCTTCCAGGCGCAGCGTATCGCGTGCACCCAAACCCGCCGGTTTCACCCCCGCAGCCAGCAGTTTCTGCCAGAAATCAGCCGCTTCACTGTTAGGCATCGCGATTTCATAACCCGCTTCACCGGTATAGCCCGTCGTGGCGATAAACAGATTTTCAGCCTGTACGCCAAAGAAAGGTTTCATACCTGCAACAGCTTCACGCTGCGCCGCAGTGAAGAGCGTTTGTGCTTTTTGCTGTGCATAAGGACCTTGCACCGCGATCAGCGCTAAATCGTCACGTTCAGTGAGTTCGACCCCAAACGGCTGCGCATGCTGTTTAATCCAGGCTAAATCATTTTCACGCGTCGCGGAATTCACCACTAAGCGGAAAAAGTCTTCGCTCATAAAGTAAACAATCAAATCATCAATGACGCCAGCGGAGGCATTTAGCATGCCGGTGTAGAGGGCTTTGCCGGGTTGGGTCAGTTTGGCAACATCATTTGCCAGCAGATGGCGCAGGAATTCGCGGGTACGGGCCCCGCGTAAATCGACGATGGTCATGTGGGAAACATCAAACATACCGGCATCGTTACGCACTGCGTGGTGCTCATCCATTTGCGAGCCGTAATGCAGTGGCATCATCCAGCCATGGAAGTCCACCATGCGAGCGCCGCATGCCTGATGCTGTTCGAATAGAGGCGTTTGCTGAGTCATAGCCATCCTGTGAAGACAAGTGAGTGTGACGCGCCTGCGCCGCCTTTACGGCTGACGCAAACGTTCTCTTTGTGCTGAAGTTACCACCGAATGCGGCGATTAACCATAAGGAAAACGAGGGCGAAACAGTACCATCACTCCCACAATCACCGAATACCACCCAGCACAATTCACTGCAATATTGTGATTAACCACGCATAAAATACAATTGAGATACATAAACTCAGCCAAAAAATGGAATGAGCGACGCAGTACGACAAAATGGTTCGGCTAACAAATAGAGTTATCATTAGTTAAAGTAATGCGAATTGGCAGGTAAAATTAGAATAAATCAAACGAGGCGCAATTTGGGTGCAGACGCGCACCAATCTCGTGCAACACGCCATGGCACACTGAATTGCACCGCTAAGGGTTGCAGAGATTGTTCAGGTCGCAGAGGTTGTCGCGTGAGGTTTAGCGCATGAAACTGAATTAAAGAAGAGAGGAGAAAACGGCGCCAGAGGAGGCGCCTTAGACGAGAGCTAGCGGATCCAGTGAGGGATATCGTTTAGCCCCATGGCCTGCTTCAGCATCAGCGGTTTCACGCCAGGCAGCGTATCGGCTAGTTTCAACCCTACGTCGCGCAACAGCTTTTTCGCCGGATGCGTGCCGGCAAACAGCTCACGGAACCCTTGCATACCAGCCAGCATCATCGCGGCGCTGTGCTTGCGGCTGCGCTCATAGCGACGCAGATATAGATGCTGTCCAATATCTTTGCCTTCCTGGTGCAAACGGCGGATTTCACCAATCAATTCCGCCGCATCCATAAAGCCAAGGTTTACCCCCTGCCCCGCGAGGGGATGGATAGTATGTGCAGCATCGCCCACCAGAGCCAAACGGTGTGCAGCGAAATTACGTGCATAACGTGCTGTCAGCGGGAAAGTTTTGCGCTCGCTTTCGACCTGGCACAAGCCCAACCGCATATCAAATGCCACCGAGAGCTGCTGGTTAAACAGCGTTTCCGGCATCGATTGTACACGCGCCGCTTCCTGAGGTGACAGTGACCAGACAATGGAGCACAGATGCGGGTCCTGCATAGGTAAGAACGCCAGAATACCGTCGCCATGGAACACCTGACGCGCAATCGCATCGTGTGGCATGTCAGTGCGGATATTGGCCACCAACGCGTGGTGGTCATAATCCCAGAAGGTGATGGGAATATCGGCTTTGTCGCGTAGCCAGGAATTTGCGCCATCCGCTGCAATCAGCAGGCGCGCACTCATCATGCTGCCATCCTGCAAGGTGACAAAGGCTTCATTGTCACCAAATGCCACCTGCTGTAACTGTGCTGGAGCAAATAAGGTGATATCACTGCACTGGCTGGCGCGCTGCCATAATGCACTGTGAATCACTTCATTTTCAATGATATGGCCGAGATGTGACAGACCCTGCTGCTCGTCATCAAAACTGATCGAGCCAAAGCTGTCTTGATCCCACACTTCCATGCCGTGATAGGCGCTGGCACGCAGTGCGAGGATGCCAGACCAGACATCTAATTTTTGCAGCAGGCGCTCGCTGGCGGCGTTGATCGCCGAGACACGAATCGACGCCGCACTCGCGGGATCAAATTGTGGCTCTGGTGCTTTTTCCAGCACGGCAACACGCAGGCCGCTCCCCTGCAATCCGCAGGCGACGGCCAGACCTACCATGCCACCACCGGCGATGGCCACATCAAATGTTTGCATTGCTGCCCCTTAATTCATGCTTAACGCTTGACCCAGCCGAGCGTACGCGCGGCAAGTGGGCTTCGCAGCCATGGCAGATGGTCCATTGCCACCAGCCCAAGATTTCTTCCCGCCACTAAAGGCGCATAACGGTTGGCAAACAGCCGCACTAACCCATCGGTCACACCAATAGTGGCGGTGCGATCCGCTTGGCGACGCGCGGCAAAATGGTGCAACACGCCATAGCTGCCCACATCTTGCCGTTGCCGATATGCACCTGCCAGCGTTTCTGCCAGCGACATCACATCCCGCAGCCCGAGGTTGAAGCCCTGGCCGGCAATCGGATGCAGCGTCTGTGCCGCATTGCCGACCAGCGCCAGGCGATGTGCCACCTGACGTTCTGCCTTTTGCAGCGCCAGTGGATAAATTTCGCGTTGGCCCGTGTGGGTAAAACGCCCCAGGCGCCAGCCAAATGCCTGCTGTAGCTGGTGCAAGAAGGTGGCATCATCCCACTGTTTTAATGTCGCTTCCGCCTCAATGGGATGGCTCCACACTAAGGACATACGATTATCTGACATCGGAAGCAGCGCCAGTGGACCGTGCTCGGTAAAGCGCTCATACGCACGGCCCTGATGCGGCAGTTGGGTGGTGACATTGGCGATAACCGCGAGCTGTTGATAATCGTCACGCTGCCAGGTCATCCCGCAGGATGCCGCTAACGGAGAGCGCGAACCATCCGCTGCCACCAACAATGCACCCTCAAGTTTTTCGCCACTGCTGAGCGTGACCTGCACAGATTCAGCGCTGCGCTCCACCACCGTGACGTAATCAGGGCAATGTACCGTCACACCCGGCGCACTTTTGAGGCGCTGGAATAGACGCTGCCCCACATCGAACAGTTCAACGACGTGGCCCAGTGCCGGGAGCTGATAGTCATCTGCCTGCAACTGCACAAAACCCGTGTGACCGCGATCTGAAACGTGAATATCCGTGATGGGCGTGGCGCAATCAGCCAGCGAGCGCCACAGGTCAATATCGGCCAACTGCTGGCAGGTGCCCGCCGCTAGCGCGATGGCACGTCCATCAAACCCTGGATGCGCACGGCTGTCTGGCAGGCTGCGTTCAATCAGGGTGACGGGTAATTGGCCGCGCGTCAGATGCGAGATAGCCAATGCCAGCGTGGCACCGGTCATACCGCCGCCTGCAATCAAAATGCTCATGCGTGACGTGCCGCCGCCATCAATGCTTCTATCGCATCCGCATCTTTGACAACGCTGTCGGTCAGGTTTTCATTGCCTTCCGCAGTGATCACGATGTCATCTTCAATACGAATACCGATGCCGCGATACTGCTGAGGAACTTTGGCATCCGGCGCAATGTAAAGGCCCGGTTCAATGGTCAGCACCATACCCGGCTCGAGAATGCGGTCACGGCTTGGAGTGCCGTAATGGCCGACGTCATGCACATCCAGCCCCAGCCAATGGCTCAAGCCGTGCATGAAGAACGGACGGTGCGCCTGCTCTTCAAACAGCGTATCGATATTGCCTTCAAGAATACCAAGATCGACCAGACCGGTGATCATGATATGCACCACTTCATCATTGACGTCGTGGATGCTGATGCCTGGGCGGAACATCGACAGCGCTTTGTAGAGCGAAGCCAGTACGATGTCATAAATCTCGCGCTGTGGCTGAGTGAACTTACCATTCACAGGGAAAGTGCGGGTGATGTCTCCCGCGTATCCTTGGAATTCACAGCCCGCGTCAATCAGCACCAGATCGCCATCGCGCATTTCACTTTCGTTTTCGGTGTAATGCAGAATGCAGCCGTTGTCACCCGATCCGACAATGGTGTTGTAGGACGGGAAGCGCGCGCCGTGGCGATTGAATTCATGGTGAATTTCGCCCTCGAGCTGATACTCAAACATCCCCGGACGACAGGTTTGCATGGCGCGGGTGTGCGCCAGTGCACTGATTTTTCCTGCGCGGCGCAGGATTTCGATCTCAGCTTCGCTTTTAAACAGGCGCATATCGTGCACCCATGGACGCCAGTCGGTGAGGGTCGCCGGTGCGCTCAGGTTTTGGCGGAAACCGCGACGCAGTTTTTCCAAAGCGCTGAACACCAGTTGGTCAGCTTCTGCGTATTCACCCTGAGCGTGGTAAACCACATCAAGCCCGTTGAGCAGCTGATGCAATTGATCACCGATATCGTCCCAAGGCAACGCGCGATCAACACCCAGTTTCGCCGGTGCGGCATCTTGTCCAAGACGACGACCAAACCAGATTTCTGCAGTCAAATCACGCACACGATTAAACAGCACGCTGTGATTGTGCTTGTCGTCGCTCTTGATTAGCACCAGCAGCGCCTGCGGCTCGTTAAATCCGGTGAAGTACCAGAAATCGCTGTTTTGGCGGAAGTTGTATTCCGTGTCGTTGCTGCGCGTCACTTCAGGTGCAGCGAAAATCAAAGCGGCACTGCCAGGTGTCATCCGGGCAATCAGCGCCTGACGACGTTGCTGGAAGGTTTCCAGTGTAATCATGTTTGCACTCCCTGTTGAAACGGGCAACAACGTACCCGATGACGCGCTTAGTGTAGCGTAGGCTTTTGAACTTCCGGTGCGGTTGGCGTGTGCTGACGCGTGAAGGTATCGTGGCACAACAATGCGGCAACGCGCACGTACTCGATCACCTCTTCCAGCGACTGCTCCAGCTCTTCCTGATCTTCATCTTCGTCGTAACCGAGTTGCGCGATGGTCCGCAGATCATCAATCGCTTCGCCGGTTTCGCCGGTGACTTTTTCCAGCTTTGGCTGCGTAACGCCCAAGCCAAGCAAGAAGTGATTCACCCAACCAGCCAGTGCATCAGCACGATCAAACACGGTGATGTCGTCATCCTCTGGCAGCATCAACTGGAACATGAACCCTTCGTCTTCCAGCGTACTGGTCAGGCTTTCATGCAGCGCTTGCAGCGGCTGCGACAGGCTTTGCGAAAACGCCATGCCTTCATTGGTAAGGTCATGGACCATGGTTTTCCAACCGTTGTCCTTGTTGCCACCGCACACGATTCCTGAGAGCAATCCGTGCATTTCAGCCGGCGTCATTCCGACACCTTGCTGTGAGAGTGCTGCGGCAAGCGCGTTGTAACTCGGCGTTGCGTTCTGTAATGACATAAGCTTTGGTCGTCGTTGGCTGAATAAGTTCGTGTTATGCTACCACCAGGTGCCTCTGGGTTTCCAGAAAAGGGGTTGTATCTTATCACTCGGATATATATAGTTGCGCCCCTCCCAACCCATTGAACGGTAAGGGAGAGCGAACGAAGTAATCAGTTAGGATGGTGGCATGTCTGCACAACCGGTAGATATTCAGATTTTTGGTCGTTCATTGAGAGTGAATTGCCCGCCTGAACAGCAAGAAGCGCTGAACCTGGCAGCAGAGGATCTCAATCAACGGTTGCAAGATTTAAAAGTTCGCACTAGAGTCACCAATACAGAGCAACTGGTGTTCATCGCCGCCTTGAACATTTGCCACGAGTTGGCACAAGAAAAAGGCAAGACGCGCGATTATGCAACAAACATGGAACAACGTATCCGCATGTTGCAGCAGACCATTGAACAAGCTTTAGTTGAGCAAGGTCGCATAACTGATCGCCAGGGCCCTAAATTCGAATAACACTTCATGGTACTCGTGTTAGAGTGACGGTGAAGTCAATTTTCTCTGAGATGTTTGCAAGCGGGCCCGTCCCCTGAGCCGATATTTAATACCAACAGAATGTGACGATCCACAATTTGTGCGCATGCTCGGTCCGTCCGAGAAGCCTAATAGTTGTGACGGCATGTTCACCTTGAACCATGGGTTCAAGGGTTACAGCCTGCGGCGGCATCTCGGAGATCCCTTCTTTAGTAGTATCTGCTAGATAATTCATGTTGTAGCAAGGCGGCAAGCAAGTGAGTCCCAATCAGCTTAAGTGATTGGGGTGAAGTGAGAGCAGCAACGCCGCTACAACCTGAAGTATGGCGCGACACCCCCGTTTCGCATGATATAGTGGCTGGCAACAGCTCGCTCTGCCGGGGACATCATGTCAGCACCCTCTCTTCTCGACCGCCAAGACATTCGCCAGCATGTGCGCCATCTGCGCCGCAACCTTACGTCTGAACAACAGGAACAGGCAGCCGATCTGTTGGCCGAGCATGCTATCAATTTTGCGCCAATTGCCAATGCGCAACACATCGCCCTGTTCTTATCTGTCGATGGTGAAATCAATACTCGCCCACTGATAGCCAAACTGTGGCAGCAAAAAAAGCAGGTTTACCTGCCGGTGTTACACCCTTTTTCACCCGGCAATTTGCTGTTTCTACGCTATTCGCCAGACACGACGCTAAGCCCAAATAAATTGCGTATACCTGAACCGCCGCTGGATATCACCCAGATGGTAACGCTCGATCAGTTGGATGTCATGCTAGTGCCGTTAGTAGCGTTTGACCATCAAGGTCAACGTTTGGGCATGGGCGGAGGTTTTTACGACCGTACACTGCAACACTGGCAGCAGCACGGATTTTTACCCATGGGGATTGCGCACGATTGCCAACGCGTGGAGTCACTGCCGGTGGCTGCATGGGATGTGCCGTTGCCGGCTATTTTGACGCCGTCAAAATTGTGGCAGTGGGACAATACGTAGTAGAGCAATTTATTGCAGTGTGACAATGCTTAGCGGCCCAATTCATTGCAGTGGGATAATGCGTAGCAGCGCAATTCACAGCAGTAGGACAATACGTAGCAGAGCAATTCATTGCGCATCTTTCAGCACATCTAAAGCTTCCAGCACGCGCGATAAATCTCGCCGCTACGTTTGTTTGGAGCACCAGCAGCGCACCAAGGTGCGCTGCAAGAGTGATATCAGTACAGCAGACGGGCGCGAATGGTGCCCGGAATAGCTTTCATCAGCTGCAGCGCTTTTTCTGCTACATCCTCTTCTGCATCAATATCAATAACCACGTAACCCATAACCGGTGTCGTTTGCAGATACTGGGCAGCAATGTTGATGCCCTGCTCAGCAAAGATCTGGTTGATAGCAGTCAGCACACCTGGACGGTTCTCATGAATGTGCAGCAAGCGGCTGGCGCTGGCGGCATGCATCGGCAGGGAAACCTCAGGGAAGTTAACCGCTGACAGCGTAGAACCGTTGTCAGAGTATTTCGCTAACTTGCCTGCCACTTCAGTACCGATGTTCTCCTGCGCTTCCTGAGTCGAACCACCAATGTGTGGCGTCAGGATCACGTTGTCGAACTCACACAGCGGTGAATTGAACGGGTCGCTGTTGGTTGCTGGTTCCACTGGGAACACGTCGATCGCCGCGCCTGCCAGATGTTTGTTTGCCAGCGCATTGCACAATGCTGGGATATCAATCACGGTCCCGCGCGCAGCATTAATCAGCAGTGAACCCGGCTTCATCAGCGCCAGCTCTTCAGTACCAATCATGTTCTGCGTAGTGTGGTTTTCTGGCACATGCAGGCTGACCACATCGCTCATGTTCAGCAAGTCAGACAGATAGCGCACTTGGGTCGCGTTGCCCAACGGCAATTTGGTTTCGATATCGTAGAAGAACACATGCATGCCCAGGCTTTCCGCCAGCACGCCCAGCTGCATCCCAATATGACCGTAGCCAATGATACCCAGTTTCTTGCCACGCGCTTCATAGGAACCCGTAGCCAGTTTATTCCAGATACCGCGGTGCGCTTTGGCGTTAGCTTCAGGAATGCCACGCAGCATCAGCAGCATTTCACCAATCACTAGCTCAGCGACTGAACGGGTGTTGGAGAATGGCGCGTTAAACACTGGCACGCCGCGTTTAGCCGCTGCGCCCAAATCAACCTGATTGGTGCCGATACAGAAGCAACCCACAGCCACCAGCTTTTCAGCTGCCGCAAAAATCTCTTCGGTCAGTTGGGTACGGGAACGGATACCAATGAAGTGCGCATCGCGAATGGAGGACTTCAGCGACTCCGCATCCAGTGCCCCTTTATGGAATTCGATGTTGGTGTAACCCGCAGCACGCAGATTTTCCAGTGCACTCTGGTGAACGCCTTCCACCAGCAGGAACTTAATCTTGTCTTTTTCCAGTGATACCTTTGCCATTTCCCGACCCTATTCTGAATTCAATGAGGACTACCATAAGCTAGCCTTCTGCCAAAATATCAAAAATTTCGTGCGCGGCAATACAAACGATTGCCTGCCTGCCAGCATGCGCCCACGCGTAGGCAGCACAATGCCGTACAAAATCGTGACATGCGTGTGTCGCGAAGTACGAACCCGCGCTTGATGAATCTTTTGTGACATAAGTCACCAAATTTCACCCTGGCGAGAAAAGATGTTTTGCAGATGGAAATAACCGGCGCAAACATCGCGCCGGATAGATCAATTTGTGATGGTTTTTACGCCATTGGCGGTGCCAATCAACGCAACATCCGCTCCGCGTGCGGCAAACAGACCCACTGTCACCACGCCCGGCAGCGCATTGATGGTTTGTTCCAACGCAATCGGATCAAGGATTCGCAGATTATGTACGTCGAGAATAATGTTGCCGTTATCAGTGACCACATTCTGACGATACTCTGGCAAGCCGCCCAGCTTAACCAACTCACGCGCCACAAATGAACGCGCCATCGGGATCACCTCAACCGGCAGCGGGAAATTGCCCAGTACATCGACCTCTTTTGAGGCATCAGCGATACAGACGAATTTCTTTGCCACCGCAGCAACAATCTTTTCACGCGTCAGTGCTGCACCGCCGCCCTTGATCATCTGCATATGTGGATTGATTTCATCTGCGCCATCGACATAAACCGATAACTCATCGACTTCGTTGAGATCAAAGACATGAATGCCCAAGGCTTTCAGTTTCTCTGTGGAGGCGACGGAGCTGGAAACCGCGCCTTCAATTTGATCCTTCATGGTGCCAAGCGCATCAATAAAATGCGCCGCAGTAGAACCGGTGCCAACGCCCACAATTGTGCCTGGCTCAACGTACTGCAACGCTGCCCAACCTACTGCTTTTTTCAGTTCATCCTGGGTCATGATATGTTTAAAACCTGTGCGACATCGAAGTGCGCGTAGTATAAAACAAGGCGTCGTAAAATTGCGCGGCTGTTGAAGCAACGATTTAATCCTTTGGAATCTGGCCCGCAAAAAACCATCGCAGCACACCATTACCATTTTGTGGCATAGTACTTTCCATCCTGAACGAGAGAGAACAACAATGAAACGCCCGGATTATCGAACGCTTCAGGCGCTGGATGCTGTGATTCGCGAGCGCGGCTTTGAACGTGCCGCCCAAAAACTCTGCATCACGCAGTCTGCGGTGTCACAGCGCATTAAACAGCTGGAAAATCTATTTGGTCAGCCGCTGCTGGTGCGCACAGTGCCGCCGCGTCCGACCGAGCAAGGACAAAAACTGCTGGCGCTGTTGCATCAGGTTGAGCTGCTGGAAGAGGAATGGCTGGGTGATGACAACAGCGGTGGCACACCACTGTTGCTTTCGCTGGCGGTCAACGCCGATAGTCTGGCAACCTGGCTGCTGCCCGCGCTGAAGGATGTGCTAGCAGATTCGCCGGTGCGTCTGAACTTGCAGGTAGAAGATGAAACCCGTACTCAGGAACGCCTGCGTCGTGGTGAAGTGGTGGGTGCCGTCAGTATCCAGCCGCAACCCTTGCCGAGCTGTCTGGTGGATCAGTTGGGTGCGCTGGATTACCTGTTCTGCGCCTCGCCTGATTTTGCCGCCCGTTTCTTCCCGAATGGCGTCACTCGCTCTGCACTGCTGAAAGCGCCTGCGGTGGCGTTTGACCACCTTGATGATATGCATCAGGCGTTTTTACAGCAGAACTTTGACCTGTCGCCGGGCAGTGTGCCGTGCCACATCGTGAACTCGTCGGAAGCCTTCGTGCAGCTGGCACGTCAGGGTTCGGTATGCTGTATGATCCCGCACCTGCAGATTGAGCGTGAACTGGCGCAAGGTGAGATTGTTGATCTGACGCCGGGCTTGTATCAGCGTCGCATGCTGTACTGGCACCGATTTGCACCAGAAAGCCGTTTGATGCGCAGCGTGACAGATGCGTTGATTGCGCATGGTCATCGCGTGTTGCGCCAGGATGATGTCACCGCATAAAAAAGGTCGCCATGATTGGCGTAATGCCGTTCACTCAAGCCAATGAGTGCGAATTTAACCCGGTACGCATGAATGCGCACCCTACAAAAACCGCACCAAACTTTGTAGAGTCGCCATTAACCGCACCCAACAATGTAGGGTCGCCATTAACCGCACCCAACAATGTAGGGTCGCCATTAATGCGACCGAAATGCACTTAAGTGACAAACATTACGCCATGATTGGCGATCTGCTTTGATGTGCGCGCATTCACGCGCAACCAGGCATTACTGCGCTGCGTTTGGCTTAATATCGAACACCACATCCACCTGATCGTCGAAGTGAATGCTCTGCTGCTCATAAGTCTGCTGCGCGGTGGTATCCGCTGGTGCGCCAGCCGCTTTGTACATGCGCGCCATTGGCATAGGCTGGTAGTTGGCAACGTGATAACGGATGCTGTAAACAGAGCCTAACTTCGCGTTAAAGCCTTCTGCCAAGGCATTGGCCTGCTGAGTCGCATTGGCAATGGCCGCTTTACGCGCCTGATCTTTATAAGCATCTGCATTGGCTACGCCCAACTCCACTGAACGGATCTCGTTCAGACCAGATTTCAATGCACCATCCAGCAGTTCGTTGAGTTTATCCAACTGACGCAGGGTGACCTGTACCTGACGCACGGCACGATACCCCTTCAGCACGGATTTGCCCTCTTTGGTGTAGTCGTACTCCGGCTGGGTGCTCAGGTTGGCCGCATCAATATCTTTCTTCTCGATGCCGTTTTTTTGCAGGAAATCGAAATATTGCGCCACGCGATCGTCAGCTTGTTTTTTTGCATCTGCCGCGTCTTTCGACGAAACATTCACCACGATAGAGAGCGTCGCGATATCGGGACGGGCATCAACACTTGCCTGTCCTGACGTCACCACATGTGGGCCATTCGGGACTTCACCCGCCTGTGCCATACCCGACAGGGCGCCGGTGCTCATTACGGCGGCTAGCGCCAGTGCTTTCAGTTTCACGAAAGTCCTCCTTGAAGGTTCAATTTGCAGGTCGCCACTATGGCTAAACCTAAAACACATTACTATGCGTGATGGTCTGAGTTTGAAATCACAAGAAAGTTCGGACCCGGTACTGTTTTAACGTATCCGCGATCGCAAAACTATGCTTACAGATTCGCTGAATGAATGCATCAGTGTTTCTATTAAAGAAACAATTCTAGCCTCTGGGAGAGTTGTATCATGACAGAACAGCCACTTAGCCAAACCGTTGTCGGCGTCCGCGCTGGGCGCACGCGATTCTTGATGCTCGGGTTGGTGTTTATCAACATCATCATCAACTACATGGATCGCACGAATCTGTCGGTGGCCGCCACGCAAATGGCCGGCGAACTGCGTTTCACACCAATGGAGATGGGGTTGATCTTCTCCGCATTTGGCTGGATCTACGCTGCGCTACAGATTCCCGGCGGTTTTTTGATTGACCGTCTCGGTGCACGCCTGGTGTATGGCGTAGGGCTGTTCGCCTGGTCATTGATTACCGCGCTGCATGCGCTGGCCAATAGCTTTGGCGCGTTATTTGGCTTGCGGCTCGGCGTCGGTGCCTTTGAAGCCCCGGTGATGCCTTCGAACAATCGTGTCATCTCCAGCTGGTTCCCCGAGCAGGAACGTGCCAGCGCGATTGGCATCTACTCTTCCGCCCAGTTCGTTGGCCTCGCCTGTATGACGCCGCTGCTGTTCCACGTGCAGGATGCCTTTGGCTGGCGAGGATTGTTCCTCATTACTGGCGTGGCGGGCATGATTTGGGCGCTGGTGTGGACTCTGCTGTATCGCGAGCCACATGAACACAAAGGCGTATCAGATGCGGAGTTGAAATACCTGCGCAGCAACGGAGCGTTGCTCGAGAGCCGTCAACAATCACAACAACCCAAAGCCCGCTGGTGTGATCTGGTGCAGATGTTCCGCAGCCGCAAGCTGGTCGGCATTTATATCGGTCAGTTCACGATCTCCGCCACCTTCTGGTTTTTCCTCACCTGGTTTCCCACTTACCTGGTGGAATATCGCCATATGGATTTCATCAAAAGCGGCTATGTGGCCTCGGTGCCCTACTTCGCCGCGTTTTGTGGTGTGCTACTGGCGGGATTTGCATCGGATCGCATGATACGGCGCGGCGTGTCTGCCAGCGTCGCACGTAAATTACCGGTGATCCTCGGCCTGTTCCTGACCCTGTTTATTCTCGGGGCTAATTACACTGACGATTCCACGCTGATTATTCTGTTTATGTCGCTGGCGTTCTTTGGCAACGGGCTAGCAACCATCACCTGGGTGTTTGTCACCGCGCTGGCACCCCGTCATCTGATTGGCCTTGCGGGCGGCGTGTTCAACTTCACCGGCGCCCTCTCCTCCATCGTGGTGCCGATTGCGATTGGTGCCTTGATCGATGGCGACAACTTCGCCCCAGCACTTGGCTTTATTGCGGTACTGGCTGCGATAGGGATCTGTAGCTATCTGTTTGTAGTGGGGAAAATTGATCATGTCAGCGCGCGCTGATCAACACCTGCGCCAGCGCTTGCAGCTGTTGCAAACGCTGCTGCAAATGCGCCTCATCCGTCTGCCAGATTTTGGCGAAGGCAAGCGCCGCGCGGTTGTTATTGATCGGCTGTGCCATGCTCACTTCGCCGTCATCGCGATGCCAGATCAGGTGATTCGAGTCACGCTTACGCGCCAGCAGCGGTGCAATCTGGGCCCACTGTTCATCACTGAAACGCGGACGCAGCACCTCATCACTCTCCGCCGCCAGCAGCGATACGCCAATCACCGACTGCCAGGCAGGCAACATGCGGAATCCTGCCAGTGCCTGGCTGGTGCTGGTACGTTCGCCGGGTTCGGAGTGCCAGATATAGATCACCTGATCTTCCCACAGCACACCCAATGCCACGACGATATCACGCGGGGCATGCGCTTCCAGCTGTGGCAATGCCTGAGCAAACAACGACGAGCCCCGAATCGCCTGTGCCGCCAACGCATGAATGCCGGGGCCGGGCAAATAACGCCGATGCTCATCCTGAACCGTCAGGCCAATCGCCGCCATGGTCATCAGCAGGCGGTTAACACGTGTGCTATTCATGCCCATCTGTCGCGCCAGTTCACGGCAGCCCACGGCTTTATCGCTGGAAACCAGATACTGCAAGCAGCGAATCCCATCAATCAGGCTTTGGTTGGGTTGAGAAGACATAGATCACCCTTTGGCGCTCAAAACACCAATCTTAGCTGTAGCATGACAGGAAGCAAATGATGCAGACCTTCTCTTCGCAAAATGCGCGTCACTTTCCACAGCAACAACTTACCGCTGATTTAGTGGTCGCGGGTGGTGGCTTAGCAGGCGTGTGCGCTGCACTTGCTGCCGCACGTGATGGGCTTCAGGTGGTGCTGATTCAGGATCGCCCAGTGTTAGGAGGGAATGCCTCCAGCGAAGTGCGTTTGTGGGCCAATGGTGCGACCTCGCACATGGGAAATAACAATCGCTGGGCGCGTGAAGGCGGCATCATGGGCGAGATCATGGAGGAGAACCTGTGGCGCAACAAAGAAGGCAATCCAGTACTGTTCGATATGGTGCTGCTGGATCTCGTGCAGGCCCAGCGCGGCATCACACTGCTGCTCAACACTGTGGTCAGTGACGTTGAGAAATCTGGCCGCCGACTGCAGGCGGTTCAAGCCTTTAACGCCATCAATCAGACACGCTATCAGGTTCAGGCCACCCAGTTTATTGATGCCAGCGGCGATGGCGTGCTGGGTTATCTGGCCGGGGCGGCCCACCGCGTGGGGGCTGAATCGATTGAGGAGTTCGGCGAGAAAATGGCGCCAGGTGAACATTTTGGCCACAAACTCGGCCACTCGATTTACTTCTACACCAAACGGACCTCGCAGCCAGTGCGCTTTGTTGCGCCCACTTTCGCGCTCAAAGAGATCACCGCCATTCCGCGTTATAAACGTTTGACCTCCGATCTCAACGGCTGCGATCTGTGGTGGCTGGAATGGGGAGGACGACTCGATACGGTGCATGAAAGTGAGACCATCAAGTGGGAGCTGTGGAAAATCGTCTGGGGGGTGTGGGATTACATTAAAAACTCCGGCGAATTCCCCGATGCTGAAACGCTGACCATAGAGTGGGTGGGATTGATCCCCGGTAAACGCGAGAGCCGCCGCTTCCTTGGCGACACTCTGCTCTGCCAGCAGGACATCATCGAACAGCGCGATCATTACGATGCGGTGGCTTACGGCGGCTGGTCAATCGATCTGCATCCTGCAGATGGCGTTTACAGTGAGCACGATGGCTGCCGTCAGTTTCACAGTAAAGGCACCTACACCATTCCGTTCCGCGCGCTTTACAGTCAGTCACTGGATAATCTGCTGCTCACCGGTCGTTTGATCTCGGCAACCCACGTTGCTTTTGGTAGCGCGCGGGTAATGTGTACCTGCGGCGTATTGGGAGAGGTGGTGGGACGCGCAGCGGCAATCTGCCATCAACAACAGATCACTCCCACGCAGTTAGCACAACCTGAGAGCGTGACACAGTTGCAGCAGCACTTACTGCGTGAGGGTGCCTACATCCCACGTCAACAGTTGGTGAATCCTGTCAGCCATGCGCAGGTGGCCGTGAGCAGTACCTTGCAGCTTCATGCCCTGCCCGCCGATGCAGGCTGGCAACCCTTGCAGTCACGCTGCGCCCTGCTGTTGCCGCTGAAGGCAGGAGAGCGCCTACCGGCCATTCAGGTACAACTGCGTGCTGCACAGACGCAGACATTGCAGGTTGCGTTGCTCACCAGCGACAACCCTGCCAACACCTGCGGCGACTGCCTGCTTGCCAGCCAGAGCATCAGGGTGAACGGTCAGGACAGTTATCGTCTGAGTTTTGATTACCAGGCTGATTGCGATCGCTATCTGTTTATCGCCTTTGAGGAGAATCCAGCGATTGAAGTGGCCCTCACTCAGCAGCGTTTGCCAGGGATCATGATGGTGTTTAACAGCCTCAACCCACGCGTCGCCAAACGTACCCGCCAGATGAACGATGGCGATTACGGTGTGGATGAATTTGATTTCTGGTTGCCGCGCCGCGCGCCGCATCAGATTCTGCTGGCCTTCGCACTCGAAGCGCCGCTGAAGCTCTGGCATAGCGACTATCTGCTTAACGGCAAACTGCGGCCGGAACAGCACACCAACTGCTGGGTACCCGCGCCGGAAGATGCGCAGCCCACCGTTATCTGGCGATGGGATGAGGTACAGCACGCCCGCCACATCACGCTGTTGTTCGATAATGACTTCGACCATGCGATGGAGACCGTGCAAATGGGGCATGCACAAGCGGTCACGCCGCATTGCACCACGCATTATCGCCTGTGGCTGGATGAAGATTTACTGGTTGAAGTTGAAGATAACCATCACTCGCTCTGCCATCACGCTATACCGCAGGGGGGGAGTTTCCGACAGATTCGTTTAGAGCTGCTGGCCAGTGCGGGCGCGCTGCCCGCACTGTACGGCTTACATCTGCATCAGAACGACGCGATGCCCTGACGTGCCAGCTGAATGGCGATAAACCACATCACGCCGCCCACCAGCAAGTTAATGATGCGCTGGGCACGCACGGTGCGCAGGCGTGGTGACAGCCAGGCCGCCAACAGCGCCAAGCCAAAGAACCAGATAATTGAAGCACTCACCGTGCCCAATGCGAACCACTGACGCGCCTCGGTAGAAGGAAGCTGACTGCCGAGGCTACCCAGCACCACAAAGGTATCGAGATAGACGTGGGGATTCAGCCAGGTCACCGCCACAATGGTAGCAATAATGCGCCAACGACCATGCTTCAGCTCTGCCTCGGTCGCCAACGCCACATCACCCTGCCACGCGCTGCGCAGTGCGCCCCAGCCGTACCACAGCAGAAACGCCACGCCCGCCCAGGTGATCAGCATCAGCAGAATCGGGGATTGATTCAGCAGCGCACTGCCGCCAAAAATACCGCCGCAAATCAGCACGATATCGCTCAGCGTGCATAACCCTGCGGTCATCAAATGGTAGTGGCGTTTGATTCCCTGATTCATCACGAACGCATTTTGCGGGCCTAATGGCAAAATGAGTGCGGCCCCAAGGGCAAGCCCTTGTAAATAAACAGATAACACAGTGGTAGTCCTGAGTAACGAGGTATTGCGATGCAGTATAGTGACGCGCGGGTATTAGCGGAAATTGAAAGATTTAATCGGGTATTAGAGAAAGTAATGATGCCGTTATAGATGGTGCAGTTGGAGAAGTAATGTGCTCATTTTTGCACGGGGCGCATAAATGCGCCCCCTACATCTATATCACCCAGGGTGCGCATTAGCTGCGCACCGCCAGGTATTGATTACTCGACGCGCTCAGGCTGCTGCTCGTTCTTCACCTGATGCAGATGCACGTCCATCTGCGGATAAGGAATTCCGATGCCGTTCGCGTCCAGCGTACGCTTGAAGTTCTTCAACAGATCCCAGTAGACGTTTTGCAGATCACTGCTCTTGCTCCAGCAGCGCACCACAAAGTTGAGTGAAGACGCGGCCAACTCGTTCAGACCGATCTGAATGCCCATCTCTTTCAGCACGCGCTCATCCGCTTCCACCACTTCTTTGAACAGCGCGATAACCTGATCGACATCCGCATCGTAGGCCACACCGATAATAAATTCATTACGGCGAATCGGCTCACGAGAATAGTTGATGATGTTACCCGCAATGATTTTACCGTTCGGTACTACAACGATTTTGCCGTCAGCACTTTTCATGGTGGTAGAGAAGATCTGCACGTTCTGAACCGTACCCATCACGCCACCAAGATCAACGAACTCGCCCGTCTTGAAGGGACGGAAGGTAACCAGCAGCACACCTGCTGCAAGGTTGGAAAGCGACCCCTGCAGTGCCAGACCCACAGCCAAACCGGCGGCACCCAGCACGGCGATCACCGATGCGGTCTGTACGCCGACACGCCCTAACGCCGCAATAATGGTAAAGGCAATAATGCCGTAACGAACCAGTGCTGACAGGAAATCTGCCACGGTGGCATCAATATGACGAGCCAGTAACACGCGATTCACGGCGTTGGAAATGATACGGGCAATGAACATCCCGATGATGATGGTGATGATAGCGGCAACGATATTCACCGCATAGCTCAGGATCAGTGCCTGATTACGTACCAGCCAGCCGCCGGCACTGTTAATGCCATCGACGACATTTAAGTCTTCCATTTGTTAGCCCTGTTGTTGAGTTTCCCGCAGGAAAATGCAAAAACGGCCAGATTAACTCCGGCACTCCCGTGTACAAGGGTAAACAAAAATGGGATGAAGCGCCAAAGATGGGCTGAATTTCCTCACTATTCCGAATCGAATGCATAAAAAAAGGCCCTTTCGGGCCTTTTTTGTACTGTAAGGAAAAATTACAGCACGTCGACAGCGTTAAGCTCTTTGAAAGCCTGCTCTAAACGCACAACCATTGAAGCTTGTGCAGAGCGCAGCCATACGCGTGGGTCGTAGTATTTCTTGTTCGGGCTATCCACGCCATTTGGGTTACCCAACTGGCCTTGCAGATAGTCTTCGTTCTTTTTGTAGTACTGCAGGATGCCGTCCCAGGTTGCCCATTGGGTATCGGTATCGATGTTCATTTTGATTACGCCGTAACCAATTGACTCTTCGATTTCTGCAGCAGAAGAACCTGAACCACCGTGGAACACGAAATCCAGCGCGTTGTGCGGCAGATTGTGTTTCTTAGTCACGTATTCCTGAGAATCACGCAGGATGGTCGGGGTCAGTTTCACGTTGCCTGGCTTGTACACGCCGTGCACGTTACCGAATGATGCCGCGATGGTGAAACGCGGGCTGATTTTGCTCAGCTCGGTGTACGCGTAATCAACGTCTTCTGGCTGGGTGTAAAGGGCAGATGCGTCCATATGGCTGTTGTCCACGCCATCTTCTTCACCACCGGTGCAACCCAGTTCGATTTCCAGCGTCATATCCAGTTTCGCCATACGCGCCAGATACTTGCTTGAAATCTCGATATTTTCTTCCAGTGACTCTTCAGACAGGTCGATCATGTGAGAAGAGAACAGTGGCTTACCGGTTTTCTTGAAGTGCTCTTCACCGGCATCCAGCAGACCGTCGATCCACGGCAGCAGTTTCTTAGCGCAGTGGTCGGTGTGCAGAATGACTGGCACGCCGTACTGTTCAGCCATCAGATGCACATGGTACGCACCCGCGATAGCGCCGAAGATTGCCGCGCCCTGTGGCTTGTCGGTTTTGAAACCTTTACCGGCGATGAAGGCAGCACCACCATTGGAGAACTGAACGATGACCGGCGCTTTAACTTTGGCCGCAGCTTCCAGTACCGCGTTGATGGAGTCCGTGCCGACGCAGTTAACTGCAGGCAGAGCGAATTTGTTTTCTTTCGCTACTTGGAAAACTTTCTGAACGTCATCACCAGTGACAACGCCGGGTTTTACGAAATCAAAAATTTTAGACATGGTTGTGTCCTGTTTCGTTACCGTTCATCCCACAAGGGGACGTCGATTTTTTGCCCAGAATGGGCAAGCCTTCAGACGGCGCCGAAGCGCCGCCCCCAAAAATTACTGCTTAGCGCGCTCTTCCAGCATCGCTACCGCTGGCAGTTTTTTGCCTTCCACGAACTCGAGGAATGCGCCACCGCCGGTAGAGATGTAGGAGATCTTGTCTTCGAGACCGAACAGGTCAATCGCTGCCAAGGTATCGCCGCCGCCCGCAACAGAGAACGCGTCGCTGTCTGCAATCGCGTTCGCCACAATTTCGGTGCCTTTACGGAAGTTCGGGAATTCGAACACGCCAACTGGACCGTTCCACAGGATGGTTTTCGCATCTTTCAACAGTGCAGCCATCGCCAGTGCGGTTTCGTCACCGAAGTCCATAATCTCTTCGTTATCCGCCACTTCGGAAACCTTTTTCACGGTTGAAGGGGCAGTTTCAGAGAATTCCGTTCCCACGCGAGAGTCGGTTGGAACCGGAATGCCGTGCTCGTCACGCAGCTTTTTCGCCGCTTCAACGAAGTCTGGTTCGTACAGTGATTTACCGACGTTGTTGTCGATAGCCACGAAGGTGTTAGCGATGCCGCCGCCGACAATCACGGTATCCGCGATTTTCACCAGAGATTGCAGTACATCGAATTTGGTAGAGACTTTAGAACCACCCACAACGGCGACCAGCGGACGCTCAGGGTTGCTCATCACTTTACCCAGCGCTTCCAGCTCAGCAGACAGCAGCGGGCCAGCACAAGCGATTGGCGCGAACTTGCCAACACCATGGGTAGATGCCTGCGCGCGGTGCGCAGTACCGAAAGCATCCATCACGAACACGTCGCACAGTGCGGCATATTTCTTCGACAGGGTCTCTTCGTCTTTCTTCTCGCCTTTGTTGAAGCGAACGTTTTCCAGTACCACCAGCTCACCTGCGCCAACTTCAACGCCTTCAAGGTAGTCTTTCGCCAGGGTAACGGTGGTGCCGTTCAGTTTTTCTTTCAGGTAGTTAACAACAGGCAGGAGGGAGAATTCTTCGTTGTATTCACCTTCGGTCGGACGACCCAGGTGAGAGGTAACCATCACTTTCGCGCCCTGTTTCAACGCCGCTTCGATGGTAGGCAGAGAAGCACGGATACGTGCATCTGACGTCACTTTCCCTTCTTTCACTGGCACGTTGAGATCGGCACGGATCAGAACACGCTTACCAGCAAGATCCAGATCGGTCATTTTAATTACAGACATGGTGAACCCTCTCGTTGATTCTCATAAGTTTTGCCAGACGCAGTCCGCGTCTTACCTGAAACCGCTTGCGGCCATTGCTAACGTGGTGTCGATCATGCGGTTAGCAAAGCCCCATTCGTTGTCACACCAAACCAAGGTCTTGATCAGGTGGTGACCACTGACCCGCGTTTGCGTGCCATCGACTATGGCACTGTGCGGATCATGGTTAAAATCTACTGAGACTAACGGTAATTCCGTATAGTCAACTATACCACGAAACGCCCCTTCTGACGCGTTTTGCAGCAAGGCATTGACCTCACAAGCCTTCACGGCTTCGCGTACTGAAACGCTCAAATCAATGGCTGTCACGTTGATGGTGGGTACACGGACAGCGATGGCTTCGAAGCGGTCGTTAAATTTCGGAAAAATACGGGTAATGCCCGCAGCAAGACGCGTATCCACCGGAATGATCGATTGGCTGGCGGCACGGGTACGACGCAGATCGCTGTGATAGGCGTCAATCACCTGTTGGTCATGCATCGCCGAGTGAATCGTCGTCACGGTGCCTGACTCAATCCCGAAGGCGTCATCCAGCAACTTGATCACCGGGATAATGCAGTTGGTGGTACAGGATGCGTTAGAGACTATGCGATCGGTTTGTTTCAGGTCTTGTTCGTTAACGCCAAACACCACGGTGGCATCCAAATCATTACCACCCGGATGCGAGAACAATACCTTCTTCGCGCCCGCTTGCAGATGGGCTTCGCCATCAGCGCGGCTGCCATATACCCCGGTGCAGTCCAGCACGATATCGACATTCAGTTCCTGCCACGGCAGTGCATCAATGTCGGCCAGATGCAGAATGCGTATGGTGTCGTCGCCGACGAACAGCTGGTCACGCTCCTGGCGCACATCCCAGGCAAAGCGGCCATGGCTGGTATCGTACTTCAGCAAATGCGCCATACCGGTGGCTTCAGCCAGCTCGTTAATCGCCACTACGGTAATCTCAGCGCGGCGGCCGGTTTCGTACAAGGCACGCAGCACATTGCGTCCAATACGGCCAAAACCATTAATTGCTATACGAATGGTCATCTCACTTCCTGCCACAACACCCAAAAAAACGTGCCAAATACCTTGAGCGTTTCGCTGCGTTTTGTACAGGGAATTATTGCCCACCTAACATTGCAAAATGATGCCACTGGATTGCTACTGAAACGGTTCAGCTAGAATAAAGCATGCAAGGAATAACAGGAATGATTGCGATCAAGTGCGCTGCTGATTATTGGATCTACGTCACATATTTTGCAGGTAAAAATTATTACTGCAGGAATAATTGAAGCGTTTCAGGTGGGAGAAGGGATAAGAAATTAAAAAGGTGCGCATAAATGCGCACCCTACGATAAGGGAAACCAAACTGTAGGGTCGCCATTCATGGCGACCGCCAATTACAGAATAGATTTCGCCGTCTTCACCACGTTCTCAACGGTGAAGCCGAACTCTTTGAACAGCAGCTCTGCTGGAGCAGACTCACCGAAGGTGGTCATGCCCACGATAGCGCCGTTCAGGCCGGTGTATTTGAACCAGTAGTCTGCGATACCCGCTTCGATAGCTACACGTGCAGCAACCGCTTTCGGCAGTACAGATTCACGGTAAGCCGCGTCCTGCTTGTCGAAGGCATCGGTAGAAGGCATAGACACCACGCGCACTTTACGGCCTTCGCTGGTCAGCTGGTCGTAAGCGGCAACCGCCAGTTCGACTTCTGAACCGGTGGCGATCAGGATCAGCTCTGGCGTACCTTCGCTGTCTTTCAGCACATAACCACCGCGCGCCACGTTCGCCAGCTGCTCTGCGGTACGATCCTGCTGCGCCAGGTTCTGACGTGAGAACACCAGCACTGATGGGCCGTCAACACGTTCAATCGCGTATTTCCATGCCACAGCAGATTCAACCTGGTCACATGGACGCCACAGGCTCATGTTTGGTGTTACGCGCAGGCTTGCCATCTGCTCTACCGGCTGGTGCGTTGGACCATCTTCGCCCAGACCGATGGAGTCATGGGTGTAGACCATGATCTGACGAATCTTCATCAGTGCAGCCATACGCGCCGCGTTACGTGCGTATTCTACAAACATCAGGAAGGTCGCGGTGTACGGCAGGAAACCACCGTGCAGTGCCAGGCCGTTAGCGATCGCGGTCATACCGAATTCGCGCACGCCGTAATGGATGTAGTTACCTGCTGCATCTTCGTTGATTGGCTTAGAACCAGACCACATGGTCAGGTTGCTTGGTGCCAGGTCAGCGGAGCCGCCCAGGTATTCCGGCAGGATTTTGCCGAAGGCTTCAATCGCATTCTGAGACGCTTTACGGCTGGCGATTTTCGCTGGGTTAGCCTGCAGCTGCTCGACAAACTTCTGCGATTCGGTTTCCCAGTTCGCTGGCAGTTCATTGTTGGTGCGGCGTTTGAACTCAGCAGCCAGTTCTGGGTGTGCTGCAGCATAAGCGGCAAACTTCTTATCCCATGCGGACTCTTTCGCCTGGCCGGCTTCTTTGGCATCCCACTGCGCATAGATGTCTGAAGGAATTTCAAACGGCGCGTGGTTCCAGCCCAGCTGTTTGCGGGTCAGTGCGATTTCGTCGTCGCCCAGTGGTGCGCCATGTGAATCATGCGTACCGGCTTTGTTTGGTGAACCGAAACCGATGATGGTTTTGCACATCAGCAGTGAAGGTTTGTCAGAGACGGCTTTAGCTTCTTCAACCGCTTTTGCGATTGCGTCTGCATCGTGACCGTCTACGCCGCGCACTACGTGCCAGCCGTAAGCTTCGAAACGTGCTGCGGTATCGTCGGTGAACCAGCCATCAACGTGACCGTCGATAGAGATGCCGTTGTCATCATAGAAGGCAACCAGTTTACCCAGTTTCAGGGTACCGGCGATGGAGCACACTTCGTGTGAGATACCTTCCATCATGCAGCCGTCACCCATGAACACGTAGGTGTTGTGGTCAACGATGTCATGGCCAGGACGGTTGAACTGTGCCGCCAGCGTGCGCTCAGCAATCGCGAAGCCCACAGCGTTAGCGATACCCTGGCCCAGTGGACCGGTGGTGGTTTCAACGCCTGCGGTGTAGCCGTATTCCGGGTGGCCTGGAGTTTTAGAGTGCAGCTGACGGAAATTCTGCAGCTCGCTCATCGGCAGGTCATAACCGGTGAGGTGCAGCAGGCTGTAAATCAGCATTGAGCCGTGACCGTTAGACAGCACAAAGCGGTCACGGTCTGCCCACAGCGGGTTAGTCGGATTGTGGTTCAGGAATTCACGCCACAGAACTTCAGCGATGTCGGCCATGCCCATAGGGGCACCCGGATGTCCCGATTTAGCTTTCTGTACTGCATCCATACTTAACGCGCGAATGGCGTTGGCAAGCTCTTTACGAGAGGGCATCTTCTACTCCAGGTCGGATTAATGCTCCGCCGCGCTTAACGTATTGTAATTAATCAGTTATAAGGCGAAGCGTGAAAAAAGTCGCACATCAATGTACATGAAAAACGGTGCAAAAGTACATGTATGCAAATGCTAAATAGCGGGGAAACGGTTGCAATTCGGGGCTTGTCTGCTAGCCAGTGAACAGGATGCGAGCTATAAACAAAGCGTTTGAACACCGATCTCAATTTCAGGTGTTTGTTTTCTCTACCTTGTTACGCAAAGGACCCTTAAATGAAAATCCGCGCCACGATACTTGCTGTGGGAATCGCTTCGCTGCTGAGCGGCTGTGAAGGAATGGACAATAATGCGCTGCTGCAATCCGGCGCGCAGGCTTATCAGGCTTATACGTTAAATGATTCACAGGTAAAACAGCTGAGCGATCAGTCTTGTGCCCAAATGGATAAAGACAACCAGGTTGCACCCGCCAACAGTGAATACCAGCAGCGCCTGAACAAAATCGCGGCCGCGCTGGGCGATAACATCAACGGCGTGCCAGCCAATTACAAAGTCTATCTGACCAAAGATGTGAACGCGTGGGCGATGGCGAATGGCTGCATCCGTGTTTATAGCGGTTTGATGGATATGATGACCGACAACGAAGTAGAAGGTGTGCTGGGCCATGAGATGGGCCACGTGGCGCTCGGCCATACGCGCAAAGCGATGCAGGTTGCTTATGCCACCACGGCGGCGCGCACGGCGGCGGCATCTGTGGGTGGCGTGATTGGGCAACTTTCACAGTCACAGCTGGGTGATTTGAGTGAGAAGCTGGTAAATGCACAGTTCTCGCAGACGCAGGAATCCCAAGCGGATGACTACTCCTACGATCTGATGAAGAAACGCGGCATCAATCCGCTGGGCTTAGCCACCAGTTTCGAGAAGCTGGCCAACATGCAGCAAGGCCAAACGAGTTCAATGTTTGACTCGCATCCTGATTCCGCAGCGCGCGCGCAACACATTCGCGATCGCATTGCGGCAGACGGGAAATAACGGTTTAGATGTTGTAGGGGCGGCTTTCTGGCCGCCCCAATCCGTCACCGCTTGAACAAATCATTGACCATCGAACCCAGATCCAGCTCGTTGTTGTGCAGACTCTGCTCATCCAACTGCCCCTGTGGCGACATTTTATCAATCAGCTGTGGCAGCAGCGCCGCCAGGGTGCCAGATGCACCGTTCACATCGGTGCCTAACTTATCCGCCAGCGATTGCAACTCATCCTGCCCAAAAGCATTCTGAATCTCCCCGCCCCCGACCTGCTGATTGCCGCCAGTGCCGATCCACGATCCCAGCACTTCACCTAGCCCCCCTTGCTGAAACTTTTGCAGCAGCACTTCGATACCGCCCTGCTCCTGCACCCAGTTCCAGATCGCCTGTAACTGACCTAACTGATTGCCCTGACCGTTGCCGTTCCCCAGCGAACCGACTAATTCATCCAGAAAGCCCATGTTGACCTCCGAAGATTGTGTAACCGTGATTAACGAAGCGATTAATGACCTACGCCCCAAAGTATAGCTACACCGAGCCGATAACAGTTTGTCACCATTCAATTGTCGAAGCGTTGAGATGAGAAGCGTGATAATGCTCCAGGCAATGCAGCTCTGGTCATGCGAAATTGGGCATGGTCTACAATGATTTTTTGATTACAGGCGCAGTCAGAGAGAGTCACAGGAGCATCACACATATGCTGACCATTCTGATCATTATCGCCATTGTTATCGCCGTTGTGCTGCTGGGCGCGTATCTGGTGATACGTTCCGCTTCGCAGGACATCAACGATGATTACTAGGAACCGGGGAAGTCGAGGGCAAAGGAACGCCCCATCAGTTTTGCAGTCTGCTTTAGCATCCCACTTATTCTCCCCTTCACTCCCCTGCTTTAATGCCTTTTCTGTAGCGTAACGGCGGGATTTATCTCGCTTAAACAAGCTTTGCACGGCGCCAACCCAACACACCTCACAAATTCGCAACATAGTGATACAAACCAACGAAATACCGTCGATAACTACTTATAGATGAACAGGTATGGAGTATGAGAAAGCAGAAATGTAACGATAGCGTGGGATAACAAATAATGGCCGAGTCTGTGCGGGCTAAACGGATGATTCCGAATTCGTGAGAGCAGCAAGAATTGTGTCACAAATAAAATGTAGCGTGGTTCAAATACTCTGAGAGGAGCCACTTATGCTAACAACCATCATTATCAGCACAGTCGCTTTACTGGCTATAACCGGTTTTGTCGTGGTGCGTTCCGCTATCAACGATATCAACAACGATTATTGAGAGGTGGGCAAGATTCATACCTTGCCCACAACGGCTTAGCCTTTGTTTGCTGCCTGAACGTGCAGCATATCCAGCGCAATCGTAGCCGCTGCCAATGAAGTCAGGTCTGCGTGATCATAACCTGGTGCCACTTCAACCAGATCCATCCCGACGATGTTCATCCCCTGCAAACCACGAATCAGCTTGGTGGCTTTATCACTGGTTAAGCCGCCAATCACTGGCGTACCGGTGCCCGGCGCATGTGCTGGGTCCAGGCAGTCAATATCAAAGGTCAGATAAACCGGCAGGTCGCCCACGGTGCGCTTCACTTCAGCCAGGATGTCATCCACGCTGCGATCGTTAACCTGTGCCGCATCCAACACATTAAAACCAAGGCTCTTATCAAACTCAGTACGGATACCGATCTGCACTGAGTGGTTAGGGTCGATCAAACCTTCTTTCGGTGCGGTGAAGAACATGGTGCCGTGGTCGAAGGTTGGGCCGTTGGAGTAGGTATCGGTATGGGCATCAAAGTGTACCAGCGCCATCTTGCCGAAGTGTTTGGCGTGCGCGCGCAGCAGCGGAAGAGTGACATAGTGGTCACCACCGAAGGTCAGCATACGTTTGCCGTTTGCCAACAGCTTCTCAGCATGAGCTTGCAGCTTGTCCGAGAGGTCCTGTGAATCACCGAAGGCGTAAACCAGATCACCGCAATCCACTACGTTCAGACGCTGACGCAGATCGAAATCCCACGGCCAGCGGCAGCCTTCCCAAGCGAGGTTGGTGGAGATTTGACGAATCGCACCCGGCCCCAAACGGCTGCCAGGACGACCTGAAGTTGCGGCATCAAAAGGTACTCCGGTGATGACCCATTCTGCATCGCTGTCATAGGGCTGGAAGTTCACCGGAAAGCGCATGAAACCGAAGGCGTTAGAAACCAGGGAGTTATCGTACTGATTGCCCAGGGTGTTATACATAACTTGTCCTCTTTAGATCCGTGAGTCGGTTAGCCACTAAGGTATAGATGAAAAAAATCCCCTCCGCGTCGTTAGGCCCGACGAGGAAGGGATTTGTTGAGCGTGATTATTGCGGAGATTCCCGATAGCTGCAATGGCTCGTTTAACATCATTCCCCTACCAACATTTGTAATAATTAGTGAAATATTCCGTAAAGCAATTCATTAGCAGAATTGATTTTAGTGACAGAAAATTTCACAAAACAAAACTCCAAAAACAAATATATATCAACAATTTCAATTAGTTATATCATTAACAAGTTATTAATTCATTTAATAGGAACGACTAATTATTTTAAGGATATTAATAGACTAAAACGTTTAGGATTATTTGGACATGGTCTGTAACGTACGGCGTCAAATTAGGGAAATTCTTACAGACAAGCAGGGAACGGCAGCTCAGTTAGATGGAAATTTCTTTTAAAATCATCTAAATGACCATATTGGCGTCAACTCTTTAGCGTATTCATCAGATCGCACAGCCTGAAATTGCGTAACAAATGCTGAAATATTCAGCAGCCCCACTCGTCTGCATAACTAAAACCTCTCCCCCTACACCGCCCAAGATGTGCCCAGTGCATTGGTAGCTGTTGAGCCAAGGGCGGTAGCGTGTAAAAAATTCAACCCAATGATAATGAGTTTATGAAATGGCCCGAAGTGGATTTGAAGTCCAACAAGCAGCCGTTAAGGCCTTGTTTTTGCGTGAAATACGCACCCGATTTGGTAAGTTTCGCTTGGGTTATTTTTGGGCGATTCTTGAGCCATCTGCGCATTTACTGGTGCTGCTGGGCATATTTGGTTTCATTATGCACCGCACCATGCCGGATATCTCGTTCCCGGTATTTCTGCTGAACGGCATTATCCCGTACTTTATTTTCAGTAATATTACAAACCGCTCAGTAGGTGCGATTGAAGCTAACCAAGGGCTGTTTAATTACCGTCCAGTAAAGCCGATCGACACCATTATTGCCCGCGCAATGCTAGAAACGCTGATCTATGCCGCCGTTTATATTCTGCTGATGGTGGTTGTATGGATGGCTGGTGAATACTTTGAAGTGACCAACCTTCTGCAACTGGTGACGACATGGAGCTTACTGATTCTATTCTCTTGCGGGATTGGATTAATCTTTATGGTAGTGGGAAGAACCTTTGCCGAAACTCAAAAGTTTTTACCCATACTGCTTAAACCTCTCTATTTTATTTCCTGCATTATGTTCCCTCTGCACTCCATTCCAACAGATTACTGGCCTTATTTGTTATGGAACCCTTTGGTTCATGCAGTCGAACTCAGCCGTGAAGCGGTAATGCCGGGTTATGTGAGTGAGGGCGTGAGTCTTAGTTATCTCGCAATTTGTACATTAGTAACGGTATTTGCTGGCCTTGCGTTATATCGAAATCGCGAAGAGGCAATGCTTACCTCATGATTAAAATAGAAAATTTAACGAAATCATACCGCACGCCTCAAGGCCGCCATTATGTTTTTAAAGGCCTGAATGTTGAGATACCTAGTGGTAAAAGTGTGGCGCTTATAGGTCGTAATGGTGCTGGTAAATCAACTTTACTTCGGATGATCGGTGGAATAGACCGCCCAGATAGCGGAAGTATCACAACTGATAAAACAATCTCTTGGCCTGTAGGCCTTTCTGGTGGCTTTCAAGGTAGTTTGACAGGGCGGGAAAATGTAAAGTTCGTCGCCCGATTATATGCCAAGCAGGAAGAACTAAAAGAAAAAGTAGCATTTGTTGAAGAGTTTGCCGAACTTGGAAAATATTTTGATATGCCAATTAAAACTTACTCTTCAGGGATGAAATCTCGGTTGGGCTTTGGCCTGAGCATGGCATTTGAGTTTGACTATTATTTAGTTGATGAAGTAACCTCAGTAGGCGATTCTAGTTTTAAACAAAAATGCGCCAAATATTTCAAAGGTCTTAATAAAAAGTCCAACTTCCTAATGGTTTCACACAGTCTGAACTCACTTAAGGAATTTTGTGATTGTGCAATTTATATCGGGAAAGATAATGAAGTCAATTACTTTGAGGATATAGAGAAAGCTTTAGAAAAGCATAAAATTGAACAAGCCGCCTAAATGGATGAGATAATTTATGCCCATGTTAAAAAAAGTAAAAAAACTCATAAAAACACCATCTTTATTTTTTAAAGATTATCTCAATAAAAAATACCCCATTCATCTAAATGAAATAAAGTGCCCTCAAGAAGAGGAGCAAATAATAATCAGTTATGATGAAAAACTAGAAAGAACATTCAAAAACAATGCGCCAATTGATATTGTCTTCACCTGGGTTAATAGTGATGATTTAATTTGGACTGATAAATACAATCACTTTAAAAGAAGTGGAAATAAAGAATTAGGAAGATATGCTACTGATTCCGCTAGGTTTGAAAATCATGATGAATTATATTACTCACTTCAGAGCGTTCACAAATTTTTACCTTGGGTGAGAAATATATTTATAGTTACTGATAATCAGATACCATCATGGTTGGAAAAGTTTAAATCTAAAAAAATCATAATAATTGATCATACCGAAATCATTCCCAGCAAATTCCTACCTACATTCAACTCTCATGTTATCGAGGCCTTCTTACATAATATACCTGAAATTTCCGAGAATTTTATCTACTTCAATGATGACGTTTTTGTAGCAAGACCTTTAGAAGCAAGTCATTTTTTCAAGAATAATGGACATGCCTCACTTTTTGTGTCCTCCAAAAACCTCAGTCAAATGGTCGAAAGAGGAATATTGACTCCAACACTTTCAGCGTCATTGCTTTCATCCGCGCTCATAGAAGAGACATTTAATACCAAGCCAGATAATCCATTGGTTCATACTTATGTTCCATTACGTAAAAGTGATTACTTAGATGTTTGGAAGTTATATAAAGATGAAATTGAATCTTTTCTTGTTAATAAATTCAGAACAGATAGTGACTTAAACCTCGCAACATTTTTAGTGCCGTGGTTTAGTTATTACAAGGGTAATTCAATTCTCCAAAGAGACATTTGTTATTATTTTAACATTAGATCAAGATCAGCGAATAGTTTCTACAAGGCATTAAGAAAAGCAAAAAATGATAATCATCGCCCTCATTCATTCTGCGCAAATGACTTTAATTCCATCAACGCTCCGATTGAAAGCTATCAAGATACTCTTAAAAAAGAATTAGATAATTACTACGAGACTGAAAAATAAATGAACATAAAAAAATTGCGCAAACTCATTAGAGATCCAAAACTATTCATTTCAGACATGATGTTAAAAAGAAACAAGAGTATTGACAAGTTAAAGCCCAAAAAAATCATGGTGCATATCAATACACTGTAGTTTCTGCTGTATACAATGTAAGCAATTATCTTGATAATTATTTTGAAAGCATCACCACTCAAAGATTAGATTTTGAAAATAATATTTTTTGATTATGGTAGATGATGGTTCCGTTGATAATTCTGCAGAAATAATAAAAAGATGGCAGAAAAAATTCCCTAGAAATATAAAATATATTCTCAAAGAAAATGGTGGGCAAGCTTCAGCACGCAATGTAGGGTTGGATTATGTTAAAACAGAATGGGTAACCTTTATTGACCCTGACGACTTTATAGACATAAATTATTTTTTATCAGTTGACAAGTTTATTAGTAAAAATAATCATGGGAATTTAGATCTGGTTTCCTGCAACTTCATTTTCTACTTTGAAGACAAAGACCAAATTAAAGACTCTCATCCCCTTAAATATAGATTTTCAGGTGGTGATAAGATCATCCCCGTAAATAGCCTTGGGAAAGAAATTCAACTATCGGTAAATTCAGCAATATTTAAAAATGAAAAAATAGAAGCTAACAATATAAGATTCAATGAAAATATAAAACCAAATTTTGAAGATGCACACTTTGCTTCATCTTACCTATTACATATTCAAAAAAGTAACATAGCATTTTTAAAGTCAGCAAAATATTTATATAGAAAAAGAAGTGATGGAAGCTCAACTTTAGATAAGTCATGGGAAAAACCAGGGTTATATGATCAAGTATTAGAATTAGGTTGCCTTGATCTCCTTAAAAAATACGTAAATGAAAAAGGGAATGTGCCTGAGAACATTCAAATAACAGTTGTATATCATCTTATTTGGTACTTTAAGAAGTTGATAAACAATCAGCAAAAATTACATTTCCTGAGCTTACAACAGCAAGAACGTTTTCTTTCCCTCTTAGATGAGATTTTTACATACATTGATGAATCTGTGATTATGAGATTCAATCTTGCAGGTGCATGGTTCTATCATAAAGTAGGAATGTTAGGTGCATTTAAAGACCAAGAGCCAAATATGCAAATTGTATATGTTGAAGGCTATGATCGTATAAAAAAAATGGTCCAAATAAGGTATTTCACGCATAAGGAAGTATCTGAAGTCATCGAAATTGCTGGAAAGGAAGTTTACCCTAGCTACGAAAAAATAATAAACCACTCTTTATTATCTCGTAGTTTCGCTCAAGAGAAGCGAATTTGGGTAAAAATTGGTTGGCATGAGAAAATAAGAATAAACATCTCAGATGTTAAAACAACAATATCTCTTGCAGGAAAACAGTATAGCAATGGAATAACTGGTGAACAAATTGTACGCCACTTTGATAACTTAATACCTGATTATGTATCCAAAGCAAAAAAAACTGATGCTTGGATTTTGATGGATCGAGATTATCAAGCTGATGATAATGCTGAACACCTATATCGTTATATTAGTAAACACCACCCAAAACAAGAAATTTATTTTGCACTTAATGAGACGTCACATGACTGGGACCGTTTAAAAAAAGAGGGCTTTAATCTTTTAAACTTTGGGGGTGAAGAGCATCTATCAAAATTAAAAAGTTGTAGTAAAGTCATAAGTTCACATGTAGATTATTGTGTTGTAAACTTATTGGGGCCGCGAATGCTATCAGGCAGACACTTCATATTTCTTCAGCATGGAGTGACAAAAGATGATCTTTCAGGCTGGTTGAATCAGAAAGAGAACATTGACTGTTTTATTACTGCATCAAATGATGAATATGAATCAATCGTTTCTAATGATAGCAATTATAAGTATTCCAGTAAGGAAGTAAAAATAACGGGTTTCCCACGGCATGACTCTTTATTAAATAGTTCAGGGCACAATAAACAAATTCTAATTATGCCTACTTGGCGTGCTAGCATTGCAGGAGAAGCTAATCGTAACGGGCATGAACGTTCTAAAAATCCTGATTTCATGAATTCAAGCTTTGCTATACATTGGAACAATTTATTCAACTCTCAGGAGCTAAAACACCTATCAGAAAAGTACAATTATAAAATCGTCCTTCACCCTCACCCAAACCTTATTAATTACATTAATGAATTTGACATCCCCTCATATATTACATTAAAAAAGCCATCAGAAATTAGAATTCAAGAGCTATTTAGTGAATCATCTCTTTTGATTACGGACTACTCATCTGTAGCTTTTGAATTAGCAATTCAGGGAAAACAAACAATATATTATCAATTTGATGAGGAAGAAGTTTTTTCTGGAGCACATACCTACTCTAAGGGTTACTATGACTATAGGAAACATGGCTTCGGCCCAGTTTGTAATTATTTAGAGGATGTATTTGTTTCTCTTGAGAAACTGCTTGAAAATGATGCTATACCATCTGATGAAACTTTGAATTTAATCGAAAACACATTCCCTTACCGGGATGGTAAATCTTGCGAGCGCACTTATAATGCTATTACTGCATTAGACCAATCTAACGATGATCACATTGATATAAAAGCATTACAAAGAAGAGCAATTATTGCATCTAAAAAAGGGTATTGGGCAAGCGCTTGTGATCGGTGGGAAAAGCTATTTTCTATCGATTCATTTAAAAATGAAGCAACTAATTCAGATGTTATAAACTATGCTCAGGCGTTGCTTCAGCATGGCAAAGTGTTCCAGTCATTAAAAATGATAAAATCATTGGATATAAATACAACGCACGTCGAGAAAGCCTCCTTAGAGGATATTGAAGATAGGTTAAACTTAGCAATTGAGAGCCTAACTTTTTTTAATGAAAAAGTTAATGCAAAAAAACAATAAAGAAAAATAAAAATGACATTATTTATCATAACTTTACATGTGCTTTTAATAGAGGTGACGATTTTATTTTTACCCCCCTCAAGATACTGAAAAAATGAGTTTGAAAATTATTTGAAGTTGTGCGAAGCTTTTTCAAGAAGAGCTTGGGATGAAGTTGAGACCATATTTGAATCAGCCAATGAAAACATAAATAAAAACGTTGAAATTAAAAAAATAACAAAAATAATCACACTTTTTATCTGCAGTATAAAAAGGAAAAGCAGATTTAATTTCACATTTAAATAATAACTTCAGCAAGCAAGAAAAAGATAGCTTGTGGTGGATTCAGTCTATTTCAATTAACCACAGCTTAAATAATTTTAATTCTGTGGTTAATATGATTAGTCCACTCAATGAGTTTTTTGACTTATTTCCACCTGAACTTACTACGATTTATCTGAATTCATTAAGGCATATTAATAACCATGATCTATTTATAGAGGCTTTATCTTGCCTGAATGAAGAATCAAAAGCTGCTAGTTCAATTCGCCATGAAATTGCGGAATTCTTCTTTAAATCCGGGCAATGGGCTGAGTCTGCTGAGAATTGGTTGTTACTTTCGAACTCAGAATTTGAGTCACCATACAAATTAGCTTATTCGTACCGAATGCTAGGCATGATAGATGAAAGCTATCATATCCTCAAAGTAAATGACCAAATAGGTAAATTTGACGTAAATTACTGGCTGCTCCGTTCAGAACTTTCACAAATAACTGAAAATTGGGATGATGTCGTATTGTGTTGGAACTCAATTATTCGCTTGCACCCAACAACCGCGCCTAAAAATGCTGTAGTTCGATTGCAAAATGCACAGCTAATTAGATCTATAAATAGTCTTACTTTAAAAGAAATATAAAAATGTAGAGTTAGAACTAGGCTCCTTAAGTAGGGTACTGCCCTACTGAGGAGCCTCACACTTTTTGTAAAAATCCTTTCTCCACCTATACTAAAAAACTGTAATTTCATTACCAATTAGACATTTACCTCATCATTTACGCACCTGTTTTTTTCAAAAATATAATTACGAAATATAGAAACGATTTTACTTAACATACATAATAGACCCATTGACACAACGTTTTTTAAGGGTGGGGGAAATAAGACTTGATGGTTTAAATACCTCAGTTAAGTGCCTCATTAATCACTTAATATCTAAAACAATTACACCCTAAGGGGGCACGATGCTAACAGAGTTAAAGTCATATAAAGATGAAAGGAATAATATTATAAACTACGAGGGTAATATCATAAGTAATATGAAAATAACCTTCATAGGATCAAATAATACATTAAATGTACATAAAAACACCAAATTAAAAAACTCAACATTTACCTTTGATTGCGATAATGGCACATGCACTCTTGGGGATAATTCGTTTAACGGTATGGTAAGGGTTGGACAAGATTGTATTGTAACAATAGGGGATGGTGTAACATTCACAGGGTGGACTTATATATCTACCGCAGAAGGTTCTAAAGTTGAAATTGGTGACGACTGTATGTTCGCATCCAATATTGAAATAAGATCTGACGATGCACACCCATTCTTTGATGTAGATACTGGTAGGAGATTAAATCCTACGCAAGATATAATAATTGGTAATCATGTTTGGATTGCTGCCAAGGCTGTTATCTTAAATGGTGGTAGTATCGGTGACGGAAGTATTTTAGGTTATGGCAGTATATTGAAAAAAAAGATACCTAATAACTGTGTTGCCGTTGGATTGCCAGCCAGAGTTGTTAAAAAAAACATTGCTTGGGAGAGGCCCCACCTTAACCTAGTAAAACCTTATTACAAACCAAATTCATCGACAATAATAAAGTCCGCATACTGGAATTTGACTGATGAATCAGAACCTACTTTGAGACCAATAAGCATGCCATTTAACAAGCGCTTGTATAATGCTTTTAAAAGTTTACTTAAAGGGAAGATCTCATAACAAATAATTAACAAAAGGTGTTTTAAGATCCATTTAAAAGAGTATTTCCTGGGTGGGTATAATAAATAACCCATCCTATCCATGGAGATTACGGCCCTTATCAACTGAAAAGAACTTTTTATCCATTGCATTTTTGCATGCCCCATTCATGCTTTCAGTTGCCCACTTCATAAAACTGATTTTTTAAATCCGTTAGAGCTCTCTAAAGAAATCACATCTCAATAAACAATATAAAATCGTCTTTTTAATTCAATCCCTTATCATGTCTTTTTTAGTTATAACCGTAATCCGATTAGATGATGGTTGTTTTTTCCTGTAATCTCCATAATAAACCGCATTCACCTGTGTATTTTCCAGCAGGTACTCACGAAACTTCTTAAACAGCTTCATATCCGGTTTAAAGTCCGCCGTCCAGAACTGGTTAAGATGCCCTTGGTAGGTCAATCCCTTCATATCGTACAGCGCGTTCCCCATCACCTTTAATGGCTTGTTGTGGATCAGCGCTGAAATCCCCGCCGTACTGTTAATCGTGATTGCAGCCTTTGCATGAGTTAATAACTCAGGCATAGGTACGTCATGCACATAAATCACCCGGTTTTTTACACCGTACTCCTTGCTGAGTTTATTGATCAGTGGACCGTATAAGCGGTGTCCGCGATCCATCGGATGATGCTTAATCACCAAAAACTCATTACGCGGTGCCTTCTTCGAAAATGAGAAGATCACATCATTAATGTAGTCGCGCACATCCTCATACGGGCTATGGTTTCGTATCTGGCTGTCGTTATAGACCTGTAGAATGGCAAGGAAATAACGTTGATCCAGACTGTTCTGCAAATGCGATAACACATTGCGCTGACGCCAGCCGTACCACTGTTTGCGCCAATATGCCCTGACCCAACACTGCGCCTCGTACCATGGTGAGAATGACTTGTGATGGCGATACTCATGAAACTCATGGCGATAACGCCAGCCAACAAGGTAGTACCATGTCGCATGCCCAATACGCTTACCGGCTGAAGGCTTCAGTTTCTCAACCTGCATGGCAGGCATTTCAGGTAAGCGACGATAAAACTCAGGATCGCGTGGCAGAGATGAGAACGCATTCACCCCGCCCTCTTCTACCGTAATGAAGTGTGGGCGCAAATAGCCCTCTTCAAATGCGATAAAACGAATCCCTTTCGCTTGTGCCCAGCGCTTGGCAGCTTGATGCATCGGGCGACAGTCGCCAAAGCAAAGAATCGTATCGAACTCATATTCTTTGTGCGTATCACGCAGCCATGAAGGGAGTTCTTTTGGGGTTTTGAGATAAGGCAGATATTTACGCTGGCGACAGTAAAAACGATCCCCACCGTTAAATATTACATTAACAGCTTCGCGTTCCAGCGATTCGAGCCACTCAGCGACATCATTAAAGAAAGGTCCCATTGGCCCTTGTAGCAATAGGTATTTCTTCCCAGACAGCAACATCTTCAAAGCATTACTGTGCATCATCAACCTTCTTTTTGTTATTTTATGAGTCGGTTTTCCTAACCGAATTTAACCTTAAAAAACATCAACATCTTGCGGTAATGCCTTACCAAGTAATTTGCTTTTTTCTTATTAACAAACATCTTTCCACGCGGGGCATTAATCAGTAATTCTGTCGCCTCTTCTGCGCTTATCGCCGTGAGCCGTAATGGATGGATATAGGTGGGATAAGCAATCAATGCTTGGTACACCACATCCGCAAGCCCCAACTTGCGATTGCGACGTGCGCAGATATGCTCATCATTTGTCAGTCCCCAGCCCGCGTAAAAAGGCAGGCCGTAGCAATACACCTGCTTGCCATGTAATAGCGCTTCAAAACCTGAAAGCGAGGTCATGGTGTGGAGTTCATCTGCTATCTGGATGCATTGAATCACATCTGCATCCAGCGCCTGATAATCTGCCAGTCGGGCAACATCCTGCTCGGGAATATTCCCTTTACGGTTTCCTACCAACACATCAGGGTGCGGTTTATAGATGATAAAGGCATCAGGATTACGCTCACGCACCGTTCGCAGTAACGACAGGTTGGTATTGATGGAGAGTGTGCCAGTCTCAATAGAAGCGTCATCTTCCACTTGCCCAGGTACCAGCAAGATACGTTTACCTTCAGATCCCGCAGGCAAAGCAAAGTCGGCACCCAAGTTGTATTTACTGAGCTTACTTTCGACTAAGCGCTTGTGCAGTTTCTCTGCGCGCAGCTGTTGGGCCAAGGTTAACTCGCTGTGATTCATCATCACTTCGAGATCACTGGAGCGCCTGGCGTCGTAATAGATGCCGCGTTTATCGAGCACCAATGAGAGCGGCGGCAGTAAATCTGAACCGAGGCCGGAAGACCGCAAGAAACCATCTTCCATACGCCACAGTGGCAGTTGGCGAGTTCTGGCTTTATCTTTCCAGCGCTGTTCCCCTCTCACGCCCCATACAACACATGCGGTCGCAGCACGGCATCGACGAGAGAAGCTCAATTTGTTCGCCGTCGTATGCAAGAAGGGTTTCAGAATCGTGGATTTCCACAGCGATAATCCCGGCGCCCAAAGATGCCCACTGCGCTGTTGTTGATGACGACGCTGTAACTGCATCCAGTTCAGCACATCAAATAGCGTTGCGGCTTCACCGGTTATTGGATCAATGTAGCGGCTGTAGCGCAGGTAAGCGGCAGCAAACAGCTCTTCCAGAGTCGAGTGACCACGGCGCTGACGCAATGACTCAGCCTGCTGATGGCGATCGTCCGTTAACCCCCAACCCGCATACCAGGGCTGGCCAAAGCAGGTCACTGGTTTACCTGCCATCAAGGCTTCAAAACCATATTGTGACGTCATGACATAAACACGTGAGACATGGCGCAGCAATGACTGCGGGCTCACGTTATCTGCCATTAAGTGAATGCGATGCGTGGATTGTAACTGGTGGTAATAGCCCGCTTTTTTCCCCTCTAATACATCCGGGTGAACTTTTACCCAGATGGTGGAAGACGGGTTTTCTTTAATGGCTGCTTCCAGCATTGCGGAAAAATCCTCTGCTGCCGCATTGCCGTATGTCACTGACATATCGCCAAAGGTTTGATCTACCACCAGCACTAAATTGCTGGTCAGGCTTTCTCCCGCCAAAAACGCCGGGGCCTGATTATACTTCGACAGATCTTCAGTCACGATGGTGTGGATCGCTTCCTTCGCCTCAGCCACTAACGCCTGATTAGCAGTGCGTTCGTGAATGAGGCGCTCTAGAGCACTTGGTCGGCTGGCATCGTAATAAATGCCTTCATCATCCAACACCATTGAAAGCGGCGGCGCACCATTTACACCTAAGCCAAGCGAGCGGATAAAGCCGTCTTCCAAGCGCAGTATCGACTTACCTGCAGCCTGCGCCATTTCAACCGGTTTGCGGGCGCTGGGGCGATGTCCCCAGACCGCAACAATATCTATCTCATCAGGAATCGGACGCAGTGCAGAGAGCTTCTGGCACGGCTGTTCCAGAAACTTATCCAAATGCGGAATCCGCCAGATCCCCGAAGAGAAGATACCAATCATGTCTTAATGTCCTTAGATCGACAGAATCACTTTCGCACCCACCGCCAGCTGGTAGAGGATGGTGGAAATACCGCGCGTCACTTCGATGTTCTTCGATTCGTACTTCGGCAGAACCATCAGCTCATCGCCTGGGTTGAGGGTATCGACGTCCTCACCATTTTCGGCGGCACCGTTCTGACGAATCACCACAATCTTGGAGTTACCCGATTTCTGCGTCAGGCCACCACACTTCTCGATGTAGTCTTTCGGACTCATGCCTTTTTCCCAGCTCACCGCATTCGGGAACAGCACTTCGCCATGCACCATCACCAGCGAGGTTTTCTGCGGAATATTAATGACGTCGCCATCTTCCAGCAGAATGGAGTCGAGGTTCTTCTCGTTGAGAATGACTTCGCCTTTTGGCACCACGGTGCGCGCTTTCGCCACAAAGCGGCTAATCAGCTGTGCTTCCTGCACACGCAGGCTGGCTTCTTCTTTGGTCGAGGACTGTGCAGAGAGTGAAGCTTCTTCAAGCTTTTGCAGGGAGAGATCCAGCATCTCTTTCTGGCGCTGTGCCACAGACGGACGGTAAAGCTGGATTGCACTCATTTCCGACATGCTATTGGTACGGATCTTCGCCAACACTGCACGCATGCTTGAACCGTAAGGCAATACCATCGCGTGTTCGCCAGAATGCGCACCTTCAACACGCACCTGAATAGTGCCCGCATAGCGGTCAGTGCTGACAATCAGCGTATCGCCATCCTGCAACATACGACCTGGTGCAGAGCTGATCGGGTAGTATTCGCTACGCTTCTGCAGACCCTGCTGACGAATAATGGTGATATTGGTCGCGCCAGGTTTGGCACGTGCCCAGCTCAAGGCTTCAGTCACCGGAATGCTGCTGTCACGGAATTCGAAGTCATAGCTGTTAAACACATCGCCCTGCACGCTAAAGGTGTGCTGACGCGGCCCCACCACAATGGTGTCGCCATCGGCAAACTGAGAAAGGCCCAGCTTGCCATTAAGTAGGAAGTCATACAGGTTGATGCTGGAACGCACGCGGTTGCCACGTTTGATCACGATATCCACATAGCTGCCGCGATCGGGATCGACGCCACCCGCTTTAATCAGGTAGTTGAGCAGGGAATCGGAGGTCACGCCGCCATAGAGGCCAGGGCTGCGTACAAAACCGGTGACATACACCTTAACCGGCTGCGCTTGCAGCAGTGAGGCATAGACACTGACGTTGGCCTGATAAACCTGCTTTACCTTGGTAGTAATCAACGCGTTTAACTGGCTGTTGCTGACGCCCGCTACCTGCACAGGACCGACGTTTGGCAGGAAGATATTGCCCTTAGGGTCAACCTGTAACGCACCATCAAAGGTGAACGCGCCCCACAAACGTACCTGAATACTGTCGCCAGGATTGAGCACGTAGCCGGGGTTGAAGCCAACGGTTGCGCCACTGTCGGCGCTGGTGCCATTAAATAGCTGGGCACCAAACATGCGGCTCATAGTGACTGGTGTGGCTGGCGGTGGCGTGTTGTCGAACCCATCGCTGCTCTGAACCTGCGTTTGCTGGCCGGTCAAAAACGAAGGCAGCGGAGCCGCACCCGTCAGATTAGGATCGGCATTGATATCCACTGCCGCGCTGGCTTGCGCAGCCTGCCAGGCTGCAATCAGTAATAATGACTTCAGTAATTTCATGACGAACTCAATTAATCCCGGTGATCTTCAATAACAGCCAGCAGCAGTTTCAGGGTGCCGAACAGCAAGCAGCACACCAGCAACCAACAGGCGATCAAGTATGGATAATTAGGGAAAGTGGATTCCTGCGGCTGCTGTGGAGAACTGATCACAGACAGTGTTTTTAACTTACGTGCTGCTTCCACACGGGTTTTCTCAATCGAAGTCAGCGCCAGCTTGTACAGCTCGGTATCAAACTCTACTTTCGATTTAATTTCTTCGAAATCGACCGCCATACGGTTCAGCTTGTGACCTTGAGGTGCGGTGACTTTGCTCTTTTCGTCGTCGATCTGGGCCTGCAGTGACTTGATAGCGTTTTGGGCGCTTACCACCTGTGGCGCATCATCTCTCAGATAGGTCAGCAAATTACGCAGGTCTGCTTCCATCTGGATTTTTTGCCCAACCAAAGTGTTGATTAAGGTCGTGGCGGCCAGTGCCTGCGCTTCTGGGTCCAGCATATTGGTGCTGTTCTGATAAGAGAGCAGATCGGCCTTGCTGGCATTCAAGCGCGCACGCGCTTTCTGCATTTCTTCTTCTGCAAAAGAGAGCTGATCACGTGCAATGCGGTGAGAGAGCTCATTGATAAAACGCTCAGATTCTTTCAGTACCGCGTGGTTAAACTTCAGTGCGAATTCGGGGCTAAAGCCTTGGGTCTGGATATCCAACAGGCCGGTTTTGTCGTCGTAAGACACGCTGATACGGTCGCGGTAATACTGCAGGAAGCGTTCAGCTGTTTCTTCTTTGCCAAGATGGTTTAAAAAGTCCAGGCCACTGTGGCTAAAGGCTTCATGGAAATTCAGTTGCTTATCCAGTGCTGCCAACATGTCCGGGGAGTTAATGTACTCTTTCAAATAGAGTGCATCTTCAGCTGAGCTTGGGTTAGAAGCGCCTAAGAGCAGGCCAAAGTTTAGGCTGCTGCTGGTGAGATCGTCCGAACGTTTGATCGCGACTTTGGATTCGCTCATATAGCGCGGCTGGCTAAAGATCACGAGGTAGATCAGCAGCAGCGCCATCGGCAATAGAATGATAATTTTCGCCAGGTGTTTCTGGATTTCCGCCAGTGAAATAGCAGAAAAACGCGTACGCATCGTGGATGCGGCAGACTTCACTTTCATCAACATGTAACAGTCATCAATTATTATTGGGGTGCCAAGCACTGACTCTTGAGCTCTAACTCAAGCCCTTCACACCCACTCATTCATATTTAGCCGAAAATGTGTACAAGGCTGGTTGTTTTCGTTTAGACATTTGGTTAATCAAAAGCAAAGGCACGCCCCACTTCTGACGTCTTTCGTCTGTTTCGGTGTTTCAAAATCGTGTTGTTTTAAGATGGGGCTTAACGCTGCGCCCTGTCCGGCCAACGCTAAAGAAACTGAGAGGGTCAAACACGGCTTGCTTAAGCCGCTGTGCTGCTCCTGAGTAACAACCTGAGTCATGTCAGTTCCTTTGCATGGGGTGTTTAGCAAATGCTGTCGCCAGGCTCACAGCGCACTGGAAGCATAACGACGAATTGTATTAATTTTTCTTTTCTATCCCACCCCGTTACGCGGCGGTTTTATCACGCTGCGTGACAAGTTGAAACGCAAGCATTAGCGCCCGCTGTAGGGGTAGTGAAGTAAGCTCTTTTTATTATTTGGCACTACGGCGCTTACGGAAAAATCTTAAGTAAGCAAGGGATAAAAATTCGACACTCTATGTAACACACAGCAATATCAGGCACAAGGTTTTTAAGTATATTCTTATTGAAACCCCTACAACCGATTGACTAAATCTTAATCACCTCCGAGCACTTAATGACATTAAACACCTAATTTACGGCGATTAATCGCAAGAATAAGCCAAATTTCAAGCGTTAATCTCCTAATGACGCTAAAAATTTCTAAAGATGTCAAAAAGCTTCCAGAAAAGAAGCGATAAGCGCGATAACACAAGATTTTACTTAGCGTTATTGTCAGGATTTACCCCGTTCCTGATGGTTTGGCTCGTAAAGAGACATATGATAACGACCATCAGTGAGTGGTCTTTTCTGCCCTGTATCTACCCGCTCACCTTCAGCATCAATATTGCAGAACACATCAACCCGACTTAAGTTTATAGCGAATCCAGGGCCAAAAAAAGCCGCTGTTTATTGTATAAACAGCGGCTTACGAGCGTAAACGCAGCGGTAATTAACGTTCGCGCATCGCTTCCTTCGCTTTGTTAAACGGTTTAATCAGGTAATCCATCACCGTCTTCTCACCGGTTTTGATATCCACCGTCGAGACCATACCCGGACTGATAGCAAAGCGTTTACCGGCCTTGTTCTGCACATAGTCGTTGTCGGTACGGATAAACACGCGGTAGTAGTAAACCTCTGGTTTCACTTCATCCTGAATGGTATCAGGCGAGATGCTCTCTACCACGCCGTCCATGCCGCCATAAATGGCATAGTCATATGCAGAGATCTTCACCACCGCACGCTGGCCGGGATGGATAAAGGCAATATCGCGTGGTGACAGGCGCGCTTCGATCAGCAAGCGGTCGTTCAACGGTACGATGTTCATCAACTCCCCGTTCGGTGGAATTACCCCGCCCACCGTGGAGACCTTGATGTTTTTCACGATGCCGTTCATCGGCGAGCGAATGGTCGAACGGGTCACGGTGTCTTCGCGTCCCTTGATGGTCTGCGCCAGGCTGTCCGCTTCGGCACTGGCTTTCGCCAACTCCTCACGCGCCTGTACATAGTATTGCGAGCGCATATCCGTCAGCTTCAGTTCCAGGTCCGACTTGTCGCGCTGCAAACGCAGCACTTCAACACTACTGGCCGCGCCGGTTTTTGCCAGTCGCTGTGTAATGGCGAGTTCGCGGTTGGCTAAAGCCAGCGATTGATTGAACTGCGCGGTGGCATCAGTCAGTTGGGCGCGACGAGTCTTATACAGCCGGGTTTCAGAGGCAATCAGGTCGGGGAAGTTATTCAGCTCCGCCGGGAAGGTTAACTTCTGATCGTTCACCTCAGCATTCAGGCGCGAAGCAGCGGCCAGCGCGGCACGATAGCGCGCGGCGCTTTCACCGACGTTGGATTCAGATCGCGTGGCATCAAGACGGGCCACAATCTGCCCGGCCTTCACCTTATCCCCTTCATGCACATACAGCTCGGTCAGGATGCCGCCCTCCAGTGATTGGATCACCTGGTCACGCGAGCTAGGAATGACTTTACCCGTGCCGGTAGAAACCTCATCCAGTACGCCAAACCATGCCCATACCAGTGTCACCAGAATCAAAACCGTACTGATGGTGATCAAACGCACCGCGCCGGTGTAGTGGGTCTCTGATTTCAGTTCGCCCAGCAGGTCGTCGGAAGAGTCGACTTCAGCAGCGGTGACCAGCCGCAGCTTGCCCGGAAGTTGTTTCATCATGATTGCGCCTCCGGCTGATTGTTACCGCCAGCACGTGGCGCGGGTAACGCATTCTCTTTCGGGCTATCCATCACCAGTTGCCCATCCTTCAACACCAGCACACGATCCACCAGCGCGAGAATGGCCGCACGGTGCGTCGCCACCACCAGTGTGCGGCCGTTCAGCCATACACCCAGTCGCTCAATAAACTCTTTCTCGGTATGTTCATCGAGTGCCGCCGTCGGTTCATCCAACAGGATGATGTTCGGATCGCGCAGTAACATACGCGCCAGCAATAGCGACTGCCGTTGCCCGCCCGACAGGCCGACGCCCCCTTCCATAATCGGATGATCCAGTCCCAGCGGCAGACGACGGATGAAATCTGCACCGCCGCTCACCGTTAGCGCGCCAAAAATGGCGTCATCGGTAGCGTGCGCCGCGCCCATGGTCAGGTTTTCACGCAGCGTGCCGTGGAACAGACGCGCGTTTTGCGTCAGCAGGCCCACGTTGCGGCGCACATCCGCTAAATCAATGTGCGGCAAACTGAGGTTATCCAGACGAAGCTCACCGCCGACCAAATCCATACCACCCACCATCGCTTGCAGCAGGGTCGATTTACCCGAGCCGTTGCGTCCTAATACCGCAATGCGTTCACCCGGTTTGATGGTCAGGCTTTTGATGCGCAGTGCCACGGTAAGTGAGTCGCTGTAGTAACGGAACATCGCATCGTTGAATTGATAGTGGCCAAACAGCACCGGACAGTGGATGCGTGTTTCATCTTTGCTGTTTTCAACCGGCAGGTTCATCAACGCATCCAGACCGACTTTTGCCGCTTTCACTTGCTGCCAGCGAGCCAGCACGCCGCACAGCGTGGCCATGGGCGCAATCATGCGTGAGGAGAGCAGCGAGGCCGCGACAATCGCACCGGTAGAGATATCGCCATTGATCACCATCGGCGCACCCACCACGATCACGCTGGCATACACCAGGCCCTGTACCGTCACGCCCCAGCTGATCAGCGAATGCATCACTTTACGCATCTCAACGCCGGACTGCGCTGTGATACGAATGTAGCTGTTCCACTGTTGCAGGAAACGGTCCTCCGCCTGCATCAGCTTAATATCCTCCAGCCCCTGCACACTCTCTACCAGCACTGCGTTACGCAAAGTGGACTCTTTCATCGCCTGCTGCGCCAGCTTCGCCAGTTTTTTCTGGCTAAACAGCCCTGGCAGCACCATCAAGATCACGGCGACGGGTGCTATCCACGCCAGCTGCGGCGCAATAATCGCCATCACCAGCAGGAACAGCAGGAAGAACGGCATATCGACAATCGCGGAAACGGTGGTGGAGGTCACCATCTCGCGGATCGATTCCAGTTCACGCAGTTGTGAAATAAAGGTGCCGGTTGAACGCGGAACCGCACTGTTGCGCAGACGCAGTGCGTGACCAAACACCCGGTCAGAGACACGCATGTCCGCGCGTTTACCCAGTAAGTCGGTGACATGATCGCGCCCGACACGCAGCACGTAGGTGAACACCACGGAGATGATCACCCCAATGTAGAGCACATACAGCGTCGGGTAGGATTGCGCCGGAATCACGCGGTCATACACCTGCATCGAGAACACAATGCCGACCAGCGCCATCAGGTTGATCAGGAATGAACCCAGCATCACGTGGATGTAGGGCCGCATATCGTGCAGCACCAGCTTCATCAGCCAGTTGGGCTTCACGGTCGCCAGGTAGCGATCTACGCGGCTGTCTTTCGCCGCCGTCACCGGGCGCAGTGCCGCGACAAAGCGGATTTCCGGCAGCAGCGTTTCCAGCGCCACAGGGGCCGGTTGTTCATCACCGGCGAAGTGGACGCGTACCTCATCATCACCATCAAAACTGGTGATCACCCCAACCTGCCCATCCGTTAGCTCCACCGCCAGCGGCAGACGCCAACTGGTGATTTCCCACTTATTTTCATCGTACAGTTGCAGTGACAAACCCGCCTGGCGAGCCAGATGGCGTAGCGCTTTATCGCGCGTCTGTTTGCCCTGCCACTCTGCGGCCGCCATGATCATGCCCGGCGAGCAGGGTAAGCGATAGTGGGTCGCAATCAGGATGATTGCCGTGGCCCAGCCGTTTAGCGGAACACTGCCACCCGCGGCGCTATTGCTATCACCGTTGGGGGCATCAGGAATTTGCAATACTGTCATGGCTGGATCTCCACATTCTGGATCCGCTGATTATTCAACGCGAATGCCGACCGCACGTTCCCGGTGCTGTATAAGCAATCGAGCTGCAGTGAGCGTAATTGACTGATGGTTTGCTGAAGCGTAAAGCGGGTCTGGAACACTTCCTGCTCGGCGTTGAGCACATCCAGCAGCGGACGGGTGCCGAGTTGCAAATATTGGTCTTGGTACAACTGCTGAGTTTTCTCACCCAGCGTTTGCTGTCTGCCCATAATCGCCAAGCTTTGCGACAGGCTCAGTGCCTGATTCTGCGATTCGCTCAACTGTTGTCGGGCTTTGAGTCGCGCAGAATTCACCGCCGCATTCGCCGCCTGCAACGCATTGGCCGCTGCGTCACGCGCCGCGGTAATCCCCCCGCCCTGATAAATCGGCATTTCGACTTTCACGAATGCCTGATACTGGGTGCGGTCTAAGGTTTCACTGCCGGAGTAGTGGTCGTTGAGGTAATGGGTGACCTGCGGCTCCAGTGAAATGGTCGGCAAATTCTGCGCATTGGCGTTATCCAATTTGGCTTGTGCCTGGTTGGCTTGCGCCCAAGCGGCGAGCACGGAGGGATTGAGTTTGTCATCCGCTTTCCCCACCGCGCAGGAGCGCGTCAGGTTCACCGGGAAGTCATCGCTGACTTTCTTCACCAGCGGCCAGCCAAGATAGGTCGCCAGCGTGGCTCGCCAGCGATCAAGGTTGGCTTGGTATTGAATTAAGGTGGTGCGCGCACCTTCGATACGCGCATCGGTTTGGGTGGCATCGGAAAGCGAGGCAGCCCCTTCGTCATTACGCTGACGCGCCAGATCGCCAATTTTACTCAGCGCATCCAGCTGCTGCTGGGCGATTTTCACCAGCTGCTGATAACCCTGTACTTCTACCAGTGCAGAAGCGGTGTCATGTGCCACGGTGTCGATACTGACCAGCACATTGGCTTGCTCCTGTGCGACGCCCGCCTCAGCGGAGCGCACCGAACTGCTGACTTTACCGAAGTCATACAGCATCTGCGAAACCGATAGAACAAACGAGGGACTGAAGCCTTTTTCGGTGTAAGCATTGGTGTAGCCGTTGTTCATACCCCCACTGATTTGTGGATAGTATTTCGACTTTGCCACATCCACCTGGTTGGCCTGCTCCAGCATTTTCCCTACCGCCTCGGCGATGTCTGGGTGCCAGTGGATGGCCCGTTGTACGGCCTGATTGATGGTTAAAGAATCCGGCACATGAGCCAATGCCGGTTCGGCGACTTCGCCAGTAAGAGAAGGCAGTTCCTGCTGCTGTTGCGCCAGGCCTGCTGAGGTAATTCTGCCTGCCGACGTGAGCGCATCACTGACAGCCATGGTGTAAGAACTGTGAAAAAACGCGATGCCAGCACATAAAACGCTGAGCTTAGTAAAACGGCGAGTTGTCGTGCCTGATTGCATCAGATCCATCTTTAATCCACCAGTCAAAATAGAGAAAGGGGCGCATCCCTGCGCCCATACTGCTTCCCTGCTTCCTATACCGGCCTTAATTAGACCGTGGTGTTTTGGTGCGGTTGTTGCAGCAGCTCCTCCAGTGACACGTTCACGCCTTCCAGCGTAACCAGTTGAGTACTGCTGTAAGCCGTACCGGTACCATCACGGTCAATCGAGAGCACGGTATTGCCATCTGAAGTATGATCCACTTTCACGAAATCATTAATATTACTTGTGGAATCATTCCAACCAATTAGCAAGTTACTGACGTCAATTTTGTCGCCTTGCGCAACATTAAAGTCGGTCCAGGTATCATGCCCGTTGCCGCCTGTGGCATCCGCGTTCGCCAGCAAGTGATAAACAAGTGTGTCTGCGCCAGCACCGGTGGTAATGGTGTCGTCGTAGGCACTGCTGGTTAACGAGTCAGCCGCTGCGGTACCAGTAATGGTCGGATGCAGGTCAATGGTGAACGTGTTGGTGGTGATGGTGCCGTTGGTACCCGCCAGGCTATAGGTGAACACCTCTTTATGCGTGATGGATTGAGCATCCAGTCCCGCCGTCAGTGAGTAGGTGTAAGTACCATTCGCCGCGATACTCAACGTACCGTAGTCGCCCGTAATCAGAGTAGAACCGGTGCTGCTCACGGTAGTGGTATCACCGTGTTCATTAGTAATACTCAAGGTTCCGGTATGAGTGGTAGAGGAGTCAGCGTAAATGCTACCGCTGGCGTCATGCTCTGCCGTGGTGGCCGCAAACAGACTGTTGGTTGCCACCAAGCTGGTCGCCACGCCATTGTGCAGCGTCACGGTTAACGTCGAAGACGTTGCTGTGCCGTAGGCATCAGTCACCGTATACGTGAAGGTGTCGGTTGATGGCAATGTCGCCACATCCAGACCCGCTTTCAGCGTATAGGTGTAGTTACCGTGGGAGTCGATCACCAGGGTGCCGTAGGTCGTGTTGATGGTGGTATTAGTGGTACCGCTCACCGCCGAACCCGATACCGCCGTCACCGCCGTACCTGCTGGAACCGTATGCGAAATCGAGCTGCTATCGTTGGTCAGCAGGTTACCGGTTACCGTTGCCGCTACGGTGGCGACATAGGATGTGACATCCGATGTCGTACCGACAGTGGTGGAAGGTAACAGGCCGAGACTAATTGCACCGGATGCGCCCAACACAATCGCATAGTTCCCACTGGTCAGGCCGGTATAGGTCACTGCCGACCCTGTTTTCGAACCGATATACAGGAACATGCTGATGTAGTTAGCCACGGTGTAGTTGGTCTGCTGCACCCATTGTCCGTTGACCTGCTCATACAGATACAACGTGTAGTTGGTACTCAGTGCCACCAAGCTTGCAGCCGAAGCCTGTACTGTCAGCGTCCTTGTATCACCGGTACCCACTGAGAACATGAAGGCGTTGCCGCTGTTCAATACGCTCAGATTAACCACACCCAACAGTGAGGTGGTCAGCAGGGCTGCGTTGGTCACACTGGCATTCGCATTGACGTGCGAGCCAGCACCGGTAGAGAAGTCCACCTCTGCTGCGTCCGGGGTCGCCACAATGTTAATGGCACCGACCAGCGATGTCGTTGGTGAAACGTTACCGGCGCTATCTGTCAGAGAAACCGACAGGTTGGCGCCCGTGGTCTGTGCAGTGGTCAGCGAGACAGAGAAAGTACCGTTCGCCGCAACTGTGCCGCTACCAATGGCATTCCCCCCCGAATCACGGACGGTAACCGTTGTACCCACCTCACCACTCCCGGTGACAGTCGTACCGGCGCTGTTAATCGCCAGACCGGTTGCCGCCGTTGGCGCCACGGTATCAACAATCACCGTTGCCGTAGTGGTGCCACTGACGTTGCCGGCAGTATCTGTCACCGTCACGTTAATCGGATGGCTACCGTTGATCAGTACAGCGGTGGTGAAGCTCCAGGCGCCGGTTGTGGCGCTCGCCACCACGGAACCCAGTAACGTTGCACCGTCGTAGATAGTGACGACAGCACCGCGTTCCGCCACACCGCTGAGGACTGGCGTGGTATCGCGGGTTGAGCCGCCATTCGCAACCGTACCCGTTGGTGCCACCGAGTCATTGGTGATCACCAGCGTCGTGTTGGTTGGTGCCACGGTATCGACCGTTAACGTGACCGAAGCGTTTGGACTCACGTTGCCTGCTGCATCGGTCTGCGTCGCGGTCAGCGTATGCGTCGCATTCGTCAGCGTTGGCGTAATGAAGGTCCACTGGCCGTTACTGCCTACGGTGGTGGTGCCCAATACGGCGGCGCCATCGTACACGGTGACTTTGGCACCCGCTTCACCGGTACCACTCAACAGCGGTGTGCTGTCGTTGGTGGTGCCGTTGTTGGCAATCGCCACTGCCGTGCTGCCGTTGTTGTTGCTGGCAGCAATGGTCAACGCCGCTGGTGCGGTGGTGTCGATAATCACAGAAGCCGAAGTGGTGCCGCTGACGTTACCCGCTATATCGGTGACGGTGACAGTGATTGGATGCGTGCCTTGCAGCAGAGCAACCGTGGTGTATGTCCAGGTGCCGTTGGCTTGCACAATCGCGGTTCCCAACAGCCCACCGTTGTCATAAATGCTGACACGACTGCCTGCCTCTGCAGCGCTGACCGTACCGCTCAGCGTTGGCGTGGTGTCGTTGGTGGAACCGCCGTTAGCCACTACGGTGTTAGTCACATCGTTGGTGATCACCAGCGTTGAGGCCACTGGGGCCACGGTATCCACCACCACCGTGTAGGTGCCAGAGGCTGGGCTAATGTTGCCCGCAGCATCTTTCACCGTCACGCTCAGTGGATGGCTGCCGTTGGTCAATGCTGCGGTCTGGAAGCTCCACGCACCCGTACCACTGGCGGTAGTGGAACCCAACACCGTACTGCCGTCGTAGACCGTCACAATCGCGTTGGCTTCCGCCGAACCGCTCAACACTGGCGTGTTGTCGTTGGTGGAACCGCCGTTGGCGACCGTCACGTTTGGTGTGACGTCGTTGTTAGTGACCGTCAGAGCGGTAGCAATCGCTGGTGTACCGGTATCGATGGTCAAAGCAATAGTGGATGCCGCTCCCACGTTACCCGCCGCATCTGTCGCCGTGACACTAAAGGTGTGTGCGCCGTCAGCCAACGTACCCAGCGTAATGCTCCAGGTCCCGCCTGCCGAAGCCGTCACCGAACCAATCGCCACGCCGTTTTCACGGATGATGACCAGGCTACCTGCCTCAGCGTTACCACTCAGCGCTGGGGTGTTGTCGTTGGTGGAACCGCCGTTGGCAATCGCCACCGCCGTGCTGCCGTTGTTGTTGGCTGCCGCGACTGTCAGACCGGTTGGTGCTGTGGTGTCGATAATCACACTGGCTGTGGTTGAACCGCTGACGTTACCTGCTGCGTCAGTGACT